>CAVRRH010000001.1:0-5644 GCA_963723565.1 uncultured Gemmatimonadales bacterium
AGGTGGTCGAGATGTTCAATCCCGGCGAATCAGCGTTACTCCTCCTTTCGCCGAAGCCGGCTGTCTCGGACATCCAGCGGGCCATAGGCATGGGAGCCCAAGGTCGAGCCCGAGATCGTCGTCCTGGAAGTCAAGTAAAGGCAAGGCCATGCCCCGCCGGTCCGCCGTGAGGCCCGGCAGTCTATCGAGCTATGCGCAGCTTCAACAGAGTAGGAAGCGACGGCGTACCATTAACCTAATGAGGAAGGCGGCTGCGTCGCGTTTCAACTAACTGCCGTAGTTTCGCCGTAGCCTCTCCGGCCAAATGCGGGCAAACTACGGCAGGGAAGCGGGCACCGATGCTCGGCAAGTGGCCATTTCCCAGCAGGTTGCACAAAATGGTTGCCGTGGCGGGGGACTCTGGATCAGGAGAGTCCTGGTTCACCTTCGGTGGCCTGCGGCTGGCCCCAGAAGGCCGCCTTCGGCTCGAGCCTAGGAGGGGCAATGGCCGGTGCAAATGCACCGGCCGTTTTCTTTGGCTCGGTCGGCTGCGAGCCTAGGAGGGGCAACTGAAAGAGCCGCATCGGATTTCCCGGTGGCGGCGATTTCACTATTTGTAGGCTGTGAGGTCACCGCTGCTCCTCGGACGCACGATGATGGTTGAGAGCATGGTAGCGATGAGGGCCCGCTCGGAGGCACCGATCGTGAAGACGTCGGCCTGACAGACTGTCAGGGTCCGCCCCGCGCGCAGCACGCGGCCGCAGGCCAGAAACCCCTCACCCCGGGCCGGGGCCAGCAGGTTGATCTTGAACTCCACGGCCAGGACATCCGTGTCGGGTGGAGCCAGGGTGTAGGCGGCGTAGCCGTTGGCCGAGTCGGCAACGCTCGCGATGGCTCCTGCGTGCATGAACCCGTTCTGCTGACAGAACTGCGCGGCAAACGGAAACGCCAGATGCACTTCACCCGGGGCAATGAAGACGATCTCGGCACCGAGAGTGGCCATGTGGCTTTGGCGACTGAAGCTCTCGCGCACCCGCGCTTCGTAGGCTGGATCTTTGGGTATCACGGGCGGGTTACCAAGGATGAGTTTGAAAAGCCAGTAAAGTAGGCACCAGGGAATCCTTGATATACATAGAAGTATGATGTATGGTAGAGCTAGGTACTCGCACCGGCGTGTGCAGAAGAGACCATGGACATCAACAAAGACCTTGTCGCCGCCTCCGCCACCCCGTTGGTTCTCGCCATTCTGGCCGAGGGCGACTCCTACGGCTACGCGATCCTCAAGCGCGTGAGCGAGCTTTCCGGCGGGGAGCTGCAATGGACCGACGGAATGCTCTACCCCGTGCTCCACCGTCTCGAGCGGCAGGGCCACATCAAGGGCAAGTGGGGCACCTCGGAGACGGGCCGGAAGCGCAAGTACTATCACCTCACGGCACGGGGCCAGGCGCAGCTCGCGGAGCAGTGTCAGCAGTGGCAGATGGTGGACGCGGCGCTGCGCAACATCTGGCCCGCGGTCTCGCTTCCGACGCGGTCAGCGCTCTCGCCGCTGCCGTCCCATGGCTGAGCCCGCGACGGAAGCCGGGTCGAGCGACTCGCTCGAGGGACAGATCGAGCAGTGGCGGAGCTATCTTCGCCGTCGGCAGGCGATCCGGCCGGTGGACGTGGAGGAGCTGGAGGATCACCTGCGCGGCGAGGTGGCTGCGCTGCGCGGCGCCGGCCTCTCGGAGAACGAGGCATTCCTGGTGGCGGTGAAGCGGATGGGTGCGCTGGACGCGATCTCGAACGAGTTCGCCCGCGAGCACTCGGAGCGGCTGTGGAAGCAGCTGGTCATGTCCTCCACCGGCACGGCCGAGTCGGCGGACGAGGCGCGGACCGAGACGGTCGTCGTCTTCGCGCTCGCCGTGGTCGCCGCGCTGGCGGTCAAGTGCCGACGCTGTTCGGGCTGGAGTGGGGCGGGGAGGACAGCGGTTCTACCTGCGCAACTTCAGCCTCTTCGTCCTCCCCCTCCTAGCCGGCTACTTCGTCTGGAAGCGGCGGCTTGACCCAACGCACCTGGATGTGGCTCGCGCGGCGGATTCGCAGCCGCGGTCCATCTTCGCAAATGTCTATCCGTTCGAGGCGGGCGCCGACACGGAAGTGCTCGCTGCGTTGCACCTGCCGATCGCGCTGTGGCTGCTGGTGGGGATCGCCTACGCGGGGGGCGCTGGCGGGAGAGCGCCGGGCGCATGGACTTCGTCCGCTTCTCCGGCGAGCTGTTCATCTACTACGCGCTGATCGCGCTGGGCGGCGGGGTTCTCATCGGGTTCACGATGGGGATGTTCGGGGCGATCGGCGATCGACGCCGAGCCGGTGGTCGAGGAGTGGCTGCTGCCGTGCGGCGTGGTCGGGGCGGTGATCGTCGCCTCCTGGCTGGTCGAGGCGAAGCAGAGCGTGATCGAGAACATGGCCCCGGTGTTGACGCGGATCTTCACGCCCTTGTTCGCGCTCGCCCTGGTCGCCTTTCTGGGGACGATGGTCTGGACCGGCCGCGGGATCGACATCGAGCGCAACGCGCTGATCGCCTTCGACCTGGTGCTCGTGCTGGTGCTGGGCCTGCTGCTCTACTCCATCTCCGCACGCGACCCGCAGGCGCCGCCCGGCGCCTTCGACCTGCTGCTGGTACTGCTCCTCGTCAGCGCGCTCGTCGCCGATGCCTTCGCCCTGGCGGCGATCGGGGCGCGCATCTCGGAGTTCGGCTTCACGCCCAACCGTGTGGCCGCGCTCGGCGAGAACGTGGTCCTGCTCGGGAACCTGGGGTGGTCGACCGTGCTCTACGTCCGCTTTCTGCGCGGCCGCGGTCCGTTTGCCAGCCTCGAGCGCTGGCAGACGGCCTACCTGCCGGCTTACTCCGTCTGGGCCGCGATCGTCGTGGTGGGCTTCCCCCCGGTGTTCGGGTTCGATTGAGGGAACTGCGGATTCTCTTGGCAAGCTTGGGGCAGCTTCCTCGCTTCGCGCGGGACGGCACGCCTGCCCTTACGCATTACTCGACAAAACCTGGCATTTGAGTGAGTGAAGTACGGCAATGTACGGCATGGAAGCCAGCAAACTCCAGCAGTGGGTGACGCGAACTCGCGTAAAGGGTTGCAAGTTGCTGGAATTCAGCTGATTCCGGTGCCCCGCTGGATCTGGAGAGTCCTGGTTCACGTACCGTGGCCTGCGGCTGACCCCCAAAGGTCGCCTTCTGTTCGAGCCCAGGAGGGCAGGAGATCCACAGGGTCCGGGTGCTTCGGACGCTCATCGGGGGGGAGGACCGTTTTTCAGGAGAGGTCTGAGTCGACCAAACGGGGATTAGGAACCCTTGCCCCAAAGTCTACTATCCGTTCTGCCCATGAGACCGTAGACTGCCCCAATGACCCCCCCGAAGTTCTCGGAGGGAGAGGGATATGGTGACGTCGAGGACACCACAGATCCGGCGGTTCGTCACCCTCCGCCGAGGCTCGAAGGGGGAACGATGGAACCATCCGAGCAGAACGCGAGGTCGCTCGCAGGAGCCGCGCGGGGCCTCGTTCTGATTTCCGTGCTTTTGCTGCCGCCCGCTCTCCCGGCGCAGGTGGCGCAGTTCTCGATTCCCCCCAGCGCTATTCTGCCCAACTACCACCGAGTCAGCGTCGGGCAGCGGGAAGCGCTGGAGGGAGGCGCCTACGTAGCCCGGACTGACGACGCGCTGGCCAACTGGTACAACCCCGCAGGGTTGGCCTCGAGCGAGAAGACCTCGCTCAACGCCAGCTCGAATGCCTACGAATGGACCAGGACTACCCTGAGTGGCATCGGAGAGAAAACTTCAGGCAGCCGATTCTCGCCGGTGGGCGGGTTCTTCGGGATCGTCGTGGGAGAGCCGATCGCAAAGAGCCAGCGGTTGCGTTTCGGCTTCGGCTATACCAGGCCGGTGGCCTGGTCGCCCAGCAGCCAGGACGGAGCCTTCACCCTGCCGGCAGGAGGTGGCACGGAGGCGTTCGGTTATACCTCGTCGGTGGACTTCGGGACTTCCATCCCCAGTCTGAATGGGGCCTACCGGCTGTCGCGGACGGTGCGGGTGGGGGTGGGAGTTGGGTATGGGATAACCCAGCTGAGCCAGGAGCAGACCATCACCGACCGCCTGGTGCTCCCGACCGGCGTCACCACCGCAATACGCGCGTTCTCGACTGATGGCAGCGTTCAGCATCTCCTCCTCACCGCTGGCGCGCAGTGGGACCTCGCCCCCGCCTTCACGCTGGGCGCGCTCGTCACCTCCCCCGGCCTCCGCATCGGTGGGAGCAGCACGATCAGGTTCTCCCAGACGGTGTTCCAGGCGGCCGGTCCCGAGAACGACCTTGCGTTCCGGGACTCCGATGCCAAGCTCGACTACATGATTCCCTTCCGGGCAACGGCCGGGGCAACCTTCCGCTATTCCAGGGGCCAGGTCGAGCTGGACGTTCGCTATTATGGCGGGGAAGATGAGTACGACCTTCTCTCCAGCGACTCCGCCGCCGTCCAGATCACCACCGATGCCGCCGGGACGCCGACGATTACCAACCCGGCCTTTACGCCGGTGGTGCACCAGGCACGCTCGATCGTGAGCTTCGCTGTGGGTGCCAACTACTCTCTTTCTCCATCGGTCCGGCTGCACGTGGGTGCCTTCACCGATCCTTCCCCGGTGAGCGGGTCTTCGCAGTCCAGTTTCCGCGCGGTAAACCTGACCGGGGTGTCGGGGGGCGTTTCGCTCGGGGCGGGAAGACTGACCGGGTCGCTCGGCGTCACCTCCTCGTGGGGAACGACGACCGAGCGAGCCATTGGCCCCTCACTCGGCGGGTTGGAGGCCACCACCGAAGTGAGCATTCGGACCTTTACCGGCCTCTATGCGGTCTCGTTCACGTTCTGAAGGGTGATCCTGGAGTGGACCGCTCCGTGATCAGCGGAGCGGTGGGGCTGCGAACTCAAGGGGTCCAGGCGAGCCCGACGCCCCGGTGCCTTCGACCTGCTGCTGGTACTGCTCCTCGTCAGCGCGCTCGTCGCCGATGCCTTCGCCCTGGCGGCGATCGGGGCGCGCATCTCGGAGTTCGGGTTCACGCCCAACCGTGTGGCCGCGCTCGGCGAGAACGTGGTCCTGCTCGGGAAACTTGGGGTGGTCGACCGTGCTCTACGTCCGCTTTCTGCGCGGCCGCGGCCCCTTTGCCAGCCTCAAGCGCTGGCAGACGGCCTACCTGCCAGCATACTCCCGTCTGGGCCGCGATCGTCGTCGTGCGGCTTCCCCCGGTGTTCAGGGTTCGATTGAGGGACCGCGCCGATAGCCGGTCACGCTGGCGAGCAGGGTATAAGGATCAGGAGAGTCCTGGTTGGCCCCAACAGGCCGCCTGCGGCTGACCTCCGGTGGCCTGCGGCTGCCGTTGGCAGCCTCCGGATCGAGCCCAGGATGGGCAATGAAGTAGTGACAGCTCGGTCGTTTGCCCCCACCCCCCGCCAATTCTTCGGCACCGATCGCTGGCGCGGCCTGCAGGTGTAGCCTGAGGCTCGCCGGGAGATAGAGGACCAACGGCACAGGGCAGCGCGTCGAATTTGCGAGTCCGCGGATCGGCTCCGCGGAGGTGAGACTGCCGTTCAGCGGGCACTTCAGGCTCGGAGCGAGGCGCCCCGGGCCGGCGGCCGGCGA
>CAVRRH010000002.1:0-24113 GCA_963723565.1 uncultured Gemmatimonadales bacterium
ATGGCAAGCCGAACAGGCATGGTTCAAGATAGGGAGAATGGCCGGTTAGCCAACCAGGCCTCTGTCGCTCGGTGGTGGGACCCGTAGTTTTGTGAGGCGGCCCTGCTGGCAATCTCCTCAGGAGACCCGATGAAACGGCTTCCTCTTCTTGGCACTATGGCGCTAACCTGGCTTGGCTGCGGTGGAGGCGACTCGACCGGTCCTCCGACCATTCCGGATGTCGCCGGCACCTACCAGGGCGAGCTCACCGTCACGGCTGCGAGTGCCGTAGCCAATCAGAATCTGGGGACCTTTCCAGCGACCGGCACGATATCGCAGCAGAAGTCCAACCTGTCGATCGTCATAGTAGCCCCGCAGGGAGGTGCGTTTTCATTTAGCGGTACGATTGGGGCTGGAGGTGCCATCACCCTGGGCAGCGAGACGGGATTGATGTTCCTGGAGGAAGCGTTGCCACAGTGCTCGTTCGCCGACGCCGTGGCCAGCAACAGCGTTTCGCCGGTCCGCGCCCGGCTCATTCTCACCGCGAACATCGTTGGTGCGTCGTGCCCCTGGGTGGAGAGCAACGGTGATTTTGTGGCGACTACTTTTTTGGTGCGCTTCGAAGGCACCTAAGGGATGGCGGGCCGGGTAATCTTACAGGCCTGGCCCGGCGGTGGATGAGTCCGCCGGAGTGGGAGTCGTACCCAGCACGAGCTTGATCACCGCGAGCATCGTCTGGCCGTCGAACGGCTTGGCAAGCACCGTAATAATGCCTTGGCCATCGCTGAGGGACGTCAGTTCATCCACGGGGTGGGCAGACATGAGGACCACCCGAACGCTCGGATGTTCGGCCACCAGCCGCCTGGCGAGCGTGGTGCCAGGCATACCGGGCATTCTGATATCACTGAGTACCAGGTGGATTGGCTCGGCTGAGGTGCGGGCGACATCGAGCGCCTCCAGCCCGTAGCCTGCCTCCAGTACCTGGTAACCCTCGCTCCGGAGTTGCCGGACGAGCAGTTGGCGCAGCGAGACCTCGTCATCCACCACCAGGATCGTGGCCTTACTGAGGCGGGTAGGCATGGGGGACTCCTTGTGGCGCCGGCCCAGAGCTTATGACCAGCGTGGGAGTCTGGACCGCTGGTCGGGGTGCCTGCTCTACTCTGATCGTAGGGGGGACAAGTGGGGTCGCAAGGCGTGCAGCTGGCTGCGGTTCCGTCAAGCTGTTTGACACTATAAGTGGTTGATTTCCAACAACATCGGAGGCGTGCTGTACGGTGCAGGTCGGGTCGAAGGCTAGGAGGTCTTGTCTATGGGTTTATAGGAGAATTTCTGGCCACCCACCGAAGCCTCGTACATCAGCCCACCCTTGGCCATGGTGACGATGGCGACGCCGTTGCGGTACGCAAGATCGGCCGAGGCACGCGCGGTGAGCGCGACCGCCGACGCCTGGGCGTCGAGCTTTAGCCGCCCACCCTTGAAGTTGTCGAGCGCGGCCGCGTCCTTGAGGAAGACGACCTCACTGTAGGCCTGCCCGCCGAGCTGGAGGCCTATGGTCACCTGGGTGAGAGTGGAGCGCCCGATCAGCCGGCCGCGCTGGTAGACGTAGCCCTTGCCCCGAGCCGCACCCAGACCCATCCCTCCTTTGCCGACGGTCGGGAACACGGCGTAGCCGTGCGCGTCGGCGAATACCTTGGCCAGACCAGGATCCTTTTCCTTGAACTTCTTGATGACCGCGGCGACCTCTGACGGATCGGCTGTCCGCCCTGAGCTGACGGCGGCAGGCGGGACTGACGAAGGCGCCAGCAGCGCCAGGAGCACTGCCGGGTAGTGGAAAGGGAGCTTCATCGGACCATTCTCCTGACGGGCTGACCGTGGCCAAAGATAAACGGAGAGGTGAGAACACCGGTTCCCGAGGCAGTCTTCATATGCTGGCGAGGAGTGCCCGCTTCAGCTTCCTGATGTTGGCCTCGTCCCGTTTATAGAAGGTCCATTGCTTGATCCGCTTGCCCCGGATCAACCCCGCGTGGGCGAGCACCCGCAGATGCTCGCTGACGGTGGGCTGGCTGATGCCCAGTTTCTCGGCGATCAGTACGCCGCACACGCCGTCCCGCACGAGGTCGCCGTCCACCTGGGGACGGAAATGGGCCCGGGGATCCTTGAGCCACTCCAGGATCTGGAGCCGGCGGTCGTTGCCGAGCGCACGGACGAGTTGTACTATGGACATATTGCCAATTTGCTAATTGCCTGGACGGCCGTCGGGAGGCAGTGTCAATAGTGCTGCGCGTTGCAGATTCGAAGGGCGAATCGGGACGGACGAGCTCGGCACCTTGAGGCGCGAAGCCCTCCGCTCGCAGCAGCTCTGGATCCATGAACAGACCATAGAAGAAAACGTCGGCGCGGCGGGAGAGCATCGGTTTCCTCCTGTCGACTGAACCGGCCGTATCAGCCGAAGTAGTCCGCCTTGGGATCCCAGAAAGGCCCCTCCAGCCCGACCCGCGCAAAGATCTCACGCATCTCGTCGGGGCCGGGCCGCCGCGCGGTCGGACTCAGCCGCTCGGCGTACCATGCCTGGGCCAGCTGCCACAGCTGTGACAGGCTGACCAGCGGCCGTCGGGGTAATCCCTTGGCAGCGCACCATGCATTCACCTGTTCCTCCGACCGGAAGAAGAGCATGGTGCTTCAGGTAAACACGATGTCGCGCCACCAGAGCGCAGCGGGCACGGCGAAATGAATGACACAGGGCTCTGGGTCGGGGCCGTTCTCTTTCACTCTTAGATGCAGCGGCTCCAGGGTCTGCTCGCAACGCGAGAACACCTGGCCTCCTCGATGCAAGGCCGCGAGAATGCCGAGCGCGTCCCAGGCGCAGTTGGCGAAGTATTCCTTGCCGCCTGCCCGCACCAGGTGCTGAGTTGGCACGCCGGAAAACGGCGGCGCCATCCGGATCGAGATCCCGTCCGGCTGCAGGACCAACACCCGGTTCTGGTACAAGCGGGCGTACGATGCTTTCACCTCGGTCACCGGCACGCCCACCGCCTCAGCCACCTGCCCTATGACCGGCATCTTCCCGTTCTCTGCCACACTGGTATAGATCGCGAGCTTGACCGAACCGTCGAGCTCCATCTTAGCCCTGCCGCAAGAGCGCGGGATCGACAATCAATTCCAGCCGCGGGTCGAAGGTGAACGGTATGACGCTGCCCATGACGCTGCCGGAGAGCTCCGCGGCTATCTGTGGCGCGGCGAAGGAAGCGTGGGTGCGGGAATAGGTGTCGCGCATGGTGACGCTCCCCGGGCTATCGGGCAATGAAGTCCATCTCGACCCGCGCGCCCAGCGGCAGGGCCGCCACGCCGACGGTCGTGCGCGCCGGATAGGGAGCCTCGAAGTACTTTCCGTAGACCGCATTCATCGCCTGGAAGTCATCCATCTCGGTGAGGAACACACCGACCTTGAGGACATTGGCGAAGCCCTTTCCCGCAGCCTGCAGCACCGCTCCCGCATTCCGCAGAATCTGCTCGGTCTGTCGTGCCGTATCGCCGGTGATGAGCTTGCCGCTTGCCGGATCCTGAGCGACCTGGCCGCTCAGGTACAGCAGCCCATCGGACACCACACCGGGTGAGAACGGCCCGACCGGCGGCGCGATCTTGCCCGTAGTTATGACGCCCTTTGCCATGCCGCTCCTCCCCTCATTGGTTGAAGGCAACCGCCGTCGTGTTGCCGCCGCAGATGACGACGCCCACCCGCTCGCCGGCACGCGGCTCATACTGGCGCGACAGCAGCGCCGCGAACGCCGCCGCGCCGCCGGGCTCGGCGACGATCCGCAACACCCGCCAGAGCTCCTGTTGCGCACCACGAATAGCATCGTCCGACACCAGCAGCACCTTGTCGACGTGGCGCTGGGCCAAGGGGAACATCAGCTCTCCGACCCGGCGCGGTGCCAGCGAGTCTGCGGCGATACCTCCGGCCTCGGCGTCGACCGGATGTCCGGCCGCCAATGCCGTGGTGAGGGTCGGCGCGGTAACGGGCTCAACTGCAATCAGCTTGATCATCTTGCCCCCGGCATACCACGCCGTGATGCCACCCAGGAGACCGCCACCACCTACCGCAACCAACAGCGTGTCGAGCTCCGGAGCCTGCTCCTCCAGCTCGGCGCCCACCGTTCCCTGCCCGAGGAGGGTCTCAGGCTGGTCGTAGGCGTGAACCTGCATGGCGCCGCTCTGTTCGGCCCAGCGCTCGCTTGCGGCAAGCGCGTCGGCATAGCGGTCACCCTGCACTACCACATCGGCGCAGCAGTCCTTGATCAGTTGAACCTTGGTGGCCGAAGCGACGGTGGGCACGAAGATCTTAGCCGGTACGCCGAGCCGCATGGCGGCAAAGGCCACGGCGGCGCCGTGGTTGCCGCCCGATGCCGCCACCACGCCGGCGTTGGGGACCTGGCGCTGCAGCAGGTTGGTAAAGGCGCCGCGGGGCTTGAAGGAGCCGGTGTGCTGCAGCAGCTCGAGCTTGAGGCTGAGGCGGGCGGACTGGGTTAATCCGAAGTCGGCCGAGTCGACCACGATCACCGGGGTGCGCCGGATGTGGGGCCGGATCAGATCGTGGGCCGCGGCGATGCCGGCCCGGTCGATGGTGCCGTGCACCACGCTCACAGCAGACTCTGGATCTGGCCGCCATCCACCTGCAGCGCGGCGCCGGTCAGAAACGTCGCCCGGTTGGACGCGAGGAACGCCACCACCGCGGCCAGCTCTCGGGGTTCTCCAGCGCGGCCCAGCGGGATCGTTTCGGTACGCTGGCGCAGCAGGTCGGCCATGTCCTTCCCCTCGCGCTCCGCCCGCATTCGGGCCAGCTCGGTGGCCCGCGCGGTGTCGAAATGGCCGGGGAGAACGGTGTTGACCAGCACGTTGTCCCTGGCCACCTCGGTGGCCAGCGTCTTGGCGAAGCCGAGCAGCCCGCTACGGGCAGTGTTGGAGAGCAGCAGGCCTTGCATCGGCTGCTTTGCCGCCATGGAGGTCAGGAAGATGACCCGGCCCCACTTTCGGGCGCGCATTCCGGGGACACAGGCATGAGCCAGGCGGATCGAAGCCAGCAGGTTGAGCTCCAGTGCGGCGCGATACTGGTCGTCGGTGGTGCTGGCAAAGGTGGTGGACGGAGGCCCGCCGGCGTTTGCTATCAGGATGTCGATGGGCCCGAGCGCTCGCTCGGCTTCACGGGCCACCCGGGCAGCGGTGTCGGGCTCTGCCACGTCGCCCATGATGGAGACCGCCCGGCCGGGAGTGCGGGCCGAGATGTCGGCCGCCTGCCGCTCCAGCTCGGCCTGGCGCCGCGCTACCATGGCCACCTGCGCCCCTTCCTGGGCCAGCTCGCGGGCAATGGCCAGGCCCAGTCCAGACGAGGCTCCGGTCACCAGCGCTACCTTGCCGTTGAGTCCCAGGTCCATGCGGCCGTTCTAGGGTGGAGGTTGACAGGCCGGCGCTTTACAAGCTATTCGTCACTTGGCTAATTGGCAATATGGTAATTCCCCGCAAGACTTCACCGACCACCCGGCGGTTGTGGATAGTGCGTCGGATCTTCTGGTCGAGGTCTTCGGCGAATCCGGCTCGACTAAAACTCGAATCCGGCCGCGAGGTTGACGTGGGTGGCGGAACGGGTGCCCGTCGGCGGCGCGTACTCGGTTCGTAGTCGGCGTACCTCGAGACCCACGACCGCCGGGGCGTGGCGCCAGGCAACGTGTCCCTCCACGGCCGTGTTACGAAGCCTGGAGGACGCAGCCAGATCCTCATCGTCGGGATCATCGATCCCGGCCCCCCCGCCGAGCTCCAGCCCCGCTGCCGGCCGCAGGTTGAGTTGCACCCACCCGCCCTTGGTGTGCACCGGCACGCCGTCGCTCACCATGTTCTGTCCTATCCCGCCACCGCCGAGCCCAGCGAGGGCCTGTCCCGTAAATGCCTCGGCGCGCAGGTCCACTACCCCGGCAATCGGCGTCCACAGGCTCGCGGCCAACGCTTTGGAGGGAACCCGCTGCCCGGCGCCGTCCACCAGCCATCCATAGTGACCCCCGAAGCTCACTTCGCCCGGTTCGTCGGCCTCACCCCACCGGCTTCGGAGTCGTCCCTGGAGGTAGGGCCGCTGACTTCGTTCTGCCAGATCGGGCTGGGTGAAGAAGGCACCCTGGGGCTCGCCCGAGGTCGGCGCCAGCGCCGCGATCTCGGCGCCGAACCGTAGCCCACCAGTCGACTTGATGTCGGCGCTCATGCGGAGCTGCGGGATCCAGAGCCAGAGGTTGCCAGCTCCGGCAAACCCGGGAAAGCCGATACTCGCCAGCGAGGACGGGCTTACCTCTGCGATCGGTGGGGACTCCTGTCCCACCAGCAGCGCGAAGCGCGACCAGGTTAGCTCGGCGAACGCGCGGCGGATCCTGAGCAACGGAAAAGTCCGGCCTCCGCTCGATGGCTGCTGCCCGCCGAAGAAGTCCACATCCAGCGCGCCTGCCAGTGCACCTCCCCCGAACTCCGGCACCAGCGCCGAAAGCGTCACCCGCGATTGCCGTACGGTAGCGCTCGAAGTGCTCCGTGCCGGGTTGCCTGCCGGCGGGATGACAAACTGAGGAACGTCGCTGTTGTTGACGTTGTCGCTGGTATAGAAGGCGTTCATCAGGATCAGCCCGTGCACCGCGGCCTCGATGTCGGGCTTCTGGGCCCGAGCAGGCGTAGCAGCGACCACAGTGACCGAGAGCCCCAGGGCGACGCCGAGGCGTCGGCGTCTCTGCATTTTTGTTGACGCTCTGTGGAGCGGACGGTAACCTTCGGGCATGCGAGGTAAAATACTACTGTTCGGTGGTGCAGCCGCGTTATGGCCCCTCGTTCCCCTGGAATTTTCCGCGGCGCCGGTGAGCGGCCGCCTCACCATGTGGGACAAGGGCAAACGTCAGGCGCAGGATGTGGGACAGGCGGTTATCTGGCTGGCTACCGCGGCCCCGGCGCCGTCCGCTCCGGTGCGGGCCGAGATCAGTACCGCGGACAAGGAGTTCTCTCCCCATGTATTGGTGGTGCCTCTCGGGTCCACGGTCTCCTTTCCCAACCACGATCCCTTCAATCACAACGTGTTCTCGCTCTCGGAGGAGAATCCGTTCGACCTGGGTCTCTACGGCCGAGGGGAGACCCGGTCGGTGCAAGTTCGACCGTGCCGGGATCATGCGCATTTACTGCAACGTGCACGTCACAGATGAGCGCGATCGTCCTGGTTCGCGATAATCCATACTTCAGTCAGCCGTCCAGCGATGGATCGTTCTCGCTCCCTGCGGTTCCGCCCGGGGACTACGTAGCTCATGCGTGGCACGAGCGGGCCCCCGAGATCAGCCGCGAGCTCAAGGTTCCGGTCGAAGGCATCCAGGATCTCGACCTCCAGCTCGATGCCCGCGGCTACAAGTTCAAGTCCCACCTCAACAAGTTCGGCCAACCGTACGCGAAGCAGGGGCGGCGGTACTGATGTGAGACTTCCGCTCGGCACCAAAATCTTCCTCGGCGCCGGTCTGGTCGTCGTCGCGGTGCTGGGAGGCGCCCTGCTGGTGACCAAAGGCCAGGCGGATCGGGCGGCCGACTCCGCATCAATCCGCGCGGTTCGGGCCACCCAGTCGGCGATCCGTGATGCGCTCGACGGCCGGAGCCAGAGACTCAGGCAGGTCACGGCAGCGCTGGTCCAGGTTCCGGTCTACGTCTCCCGCATCGGTGAGTCACTGCGGACCGGTGATCGTGCCGACCTGCTCGACCAGGCCGACGAGCTGCTGGCCCAGATCTGGCGCCGACTGGGTGCTGATCACCGATCGCGCCGGAGTGCTCAAGGCCTGGACAGCCCAACGCGACCTCTTCGACGAAGACTTCTCCCGTGGCGCGCTCATCGGTCGCGCGATGGAAGGACAGACCACCGCCGGGCTGTGGATAGAGCCGGGTCCGGCCGGCGATGAGCTGTATCAGGCGGTCGCGGTGCCGGTGGCGACCTCCGGCACCGCGACCCCGCTTGGCGTCGTGGCAGCGGCCCTGAAGATCGACAGCGCGCTGGCGGGGCGGCTCCGCCGGCACACCAACTCCGAGATCGTTTTCTTTTCCCTCGACACTCTCGGCGTCCCGCGGCTGGCGGTGTCTACCCTCAACGGGGGTGCCGTCGCAGAGGCAATCCGCCGGCTCCCGGTAGACCGCCGCCACAGCGATACCAGCTCCAATCGGTTCGAGCTATCGGCTGGGGGAGTTGGATACGAGGGCACTACCGGCTCTGCTGAGTACCGCCGACGGATTGCCGATCGGAGGATATGTGGGCCTCCACTCGCGCGAGGGGGATCTCGCCGCCTATCGCCAGCTGAGCCGAACTATACGGTGGTCGTTCCTGGCCGGACTCCTGCTCGCACTGGCCTTCTCCGTTCTGATGGCAAGGCAGATCGCCCGACCGGTGAAGCGGTTGGTGGATGCCACCCGCAAGGTGAGCGAAGGGCAGTACACCGGTCCCATCGAGGTCGCCAGCCGGGACGAGATCGGTGAGCTGGCCGAGGCATTCCGCGCGATGGTGGAAGAGTTGAGGGAGAAGGAGCGGCTGGTGGCATACCTCCGGACCGGAGGCGCAGCGGGACGCTGAGCGGGCTGAGGCCCGTCACGCCGGGTGAGGGCCTGCTGGCGGTCGGTGCGCGGTTCGCCGGGCGCTACGAGTGCAGGAGGAGCTCGGCGCCGGTGGGATGGGCGTAGTCTATCGGGCCTTCGATCGCGAGGTCGGAGAGATGGTCGCGATCAAGGCGATCCGCCCCGAGCTTGGCGCGCTCGATCCCACCCTCCTCGAGCGCTTCAAGCAGGAGTTGCGGCTCGCGCGCCGCATCACCCACCGCAACGTGGTCCGGACCTTCGATCTCGGCGAAGTAAACGGGATCTACTACATCACCATGGAGTTCGTGCAAGGCACCACCGTGGCCAGCCTGATTCGCGAGGCCGGCCGCCTGGCGACGCCGGCGGCGCTCACTATCGGCAAACAGGTTTGCCGGGCCCTCGAGGTCGCCCACGAGGAGGGGATCGTGCACCGCGACATCAAGCCACAGAACCTGCTGGTGGATGCGACCGGGTTCCTGAAGGTCATGGATTTCGGCATCGCGCGGCTGGCCGAGCGGGCGCCAGGGGGAGCCCAGGCCCTTACGGTGGAAGGGGTGGTGGTCGGCACGCCCCGGTACATGGCCCCCGAGCAGCTGCTTGGCGAGCCGGTGGACGGACGGACCGACATCTATGCGACTGGAGTCGTGCTGTTCGAGTGTGTTACCGGCCGGCCGGTTTTCGAGACCCGGGGCCTGGCGGCGCTGCTTGGTCACCATTTGAAGGATGCGCCGCCGGATCCCTCGAGCCTCAATCCCGAGGTGCCGGCCGCGTTATCCCGCATCATTCTTCGAGCCCTGGCTCGGCGGCCTGAGGACCGGTGGCCGAGCGCCGCAGACTTCCTTCACGCGCTGGAGCAGGTGTGAGCACGTCTCATGCCTCCGGCCGCTCTCTTGACGCATTCTTTCCGATTCCTTAGCGTAGCACCCCAAGCTATGGTCCTTAATCCGCGAGAAGAGAGTGCCATGAAACTGACCGTCAACGGCGTCGAGCGCGAGGTGAACGCGCCATCCGATATGCCCCTGCTCTGGGCCTTGCGCGACCTGCTCGGCCTCACCGGCACCAAGTTCGGCTGCGGCATCGCCCAGTGCGGCGCGTGCACGGTGCACCTGGACGGCGCGCCGCTGCGCTCCTGCGTCACGCCGGTGTCCGCCGCCGCGGGCAAGAAGGTCACGACCATCGAAGGGCTGTCCCCCGACGGCAGCCACCCGGTGCAGCGGGCCTGGGCCGAGCTGGACGTGCCGCAGTGCGGCTACTGCCAGTCCGGGCCAGATCATGTCGGCGGCGGCGTTGCTCGAGCGCAAAGTCCGAGCCCACCGATGCCGACATCGACGCTGCGATGAGCGGCAACATCTGCCGCTGCGGCACCTACCAGCGCATCCGCGCCGCCATGCACCGCGCGGCCGAGCTGAGAGGCTTCCGCGATGAGCGCCCCGACAACTCCCTCCCGCCGCGAGTTCATCAAGACCGGCGCGCTGGTCACCGGCGGGCTGGTCATCGCCTTCACCGTGCCCGGCGCCAGGCGGTTCGCCCGGGCGGAACGCGCTCCGGCCGGCGCCGCTTCGCGCCCAACGCCTTCCTGCGGGTCGGCACCGACGACAGCGTCACCGTGATGCTCGCCCACTCGGAGATGGGTCAGGGCATCTGGACCGCGCTGCCCATGCTGATCGCCGAGGAGCTGGACGCCGACTGGGCAAGATCCAGGTCGAGCACGCGCCGGCGGCGCCGGCATACGCCCACACCGCCTTCGGTATGCAGATGACCGGTGGCTCGAGCAGCACCTGGTCGGAGTTCGACCGCTGCCGCAAGGCCGGCGCCATGGCGCGAGCGGTGCTCGTTGCCGCGGCGGCGCAGCGCTTGAGCGTCGAGCCGTTGGCCTGCCGGACCGAGAACGGGGTGGTCATCGCCGGCAGCAAGCGGGCCCGCTACGGCGAGCTCGCCGAGGCCGCGGCGAAGCTGCCGGCGCCGAAGACGGTGGCGCTCAAGGACCCCAAGGACTGGAAGCTCATCGGCAAGCCGACCAAGCGGCTGGATACGCCGGAGAAGATCACCGGCCGGGCCCAGTTCGGCATCGACGTGCAGTTCGAGGGCCTGCTCACCGCCGTCGTGGCCCGCCCTCCTGTGTTCGGCGGCAAGGTGAAGTCGCTGGATGACACCAAGGCCAAGGCCGTGCCCGGCGTGCGGTCGGTCGTGCGAGATCCCCAGCGGCGTGGCGGTGGTGGCGGATCATTTCTGGGCCGCCAAGCTCGGCCGCGACGCGCTTAACATCGACTGGGACTTGGGTCCCAATGCGAGCCGGGACAGCGCTGCCGTGCGGGAGGAGTTCAGCAGGCTGGCCGGCACCAAGGGCACGACTGCCGCACAGGCCGGCTTTGTGACCGGGGCCTTCGCTAAGGCGGAAAAGACCATCGAAGCGGACTACGCCGTGCCTTATCTCGCGCATGCGACGATGGAGCCGCTCAATGCCACGGTGCGGATCAGCGCAGACAAATGCGAGATCTGGACCGGCACCCAGTTCCAGACCATGGACCAGCAGGTGGCCGCGCAGATCACCGGCCTCAAGCCCCAGCAGGTGGAGATTCACACCACCTTCCTCGGCGGCGGCTTCGGCCGCCGGGCCACGCCGACCTCCGATTTCGTCAGCGAGGCGGTGCAGGTCGCCAAAGCCGCCAAGGCACCGGTCAAGACCGTGTGGACTCGCGAGGACGACATGCGCGGCGGCTACTACCGGCCGGCCTACTGCATCGGGTGCGTATCGGCGCTCGGAAGCGACGGCCTGCCGACCGCCTGGCAGCACGTGATAGTCGGCCAGTCGATCCTGGTCGGCACCCCGTTCGAGCCGATGCTGGTGAAGAACGGCATCGACGCCACCTCGGTCGAGGGGGTTTCCGATTCGGCCTACCTGAAGTCGATGCCGAACCATCGGGTGGACCTGCATTCACCCAAGCTCGGTATCCCGGTGCTCTGGTGGCGCTCGGTAGGCCACAGCCATAACGCATTCGTCATGGAAAGCGTGATCGATGAGCTGGCCAACGCCGCGGGCAAGGATCCGGTCGAGTACCGGCGCGCCCTGCTGAAGGGGCACTCTCGGCATCTGGCCGCGCTCAATCTGGTGGCCGAAAAGGCAAGATGGGGTACGCCGGTGCCCCAGGGTCGTGCCCGTGGAATTGCGGTGCACGAATCGTTCGGCAGCTATCGTGGCTCAGGTGGCGGAGGTTTCGGTAGAAAAAGACGCGATCCGGGTGCACCGGGTAGTCTGCGCCATCGACTGCGGGGTGGCGGTCAACCCCGAGACCGTGCGGGCGCAGATGGAATCGGGCATCGCCTTCGGTCTCGGCGCAGCACTGCACAGCAAGCTGACCTTCAAGGACGGGCGGGTGCAGCAGTCCAACTTCCACGACTACCAGGTGCTGCGCCTCAACGAGATGCCGGTGGTCGAAGTGCATATCGTGCCGAGCACGGAGAAGATGGGAGGCGTGGGCGAGCCGGGCGTGCCGCCGATCGCTCCTGCGGTGGCCAATGCTGTCGCGGCGCTGACCGGCCAGCGCCTGCGCGAGCTGCCGCTGACGCTTCCGAGCTGAGGAGGTGGGCATGCGCCACTACATCCTGCTGTTGCCCTTCCTCCCGGCTCCTCCTCGCCGCCTGCGGCCCGCGCGCTACCCCGGAGGAGAAGGCCCAGGCTGTCACAGCCTTCGCCACCGTACAGCAGGTGTTCCAGCACCCGCGCTGCCAGAACTGCCATATCCCAGGCGACGCGCCGCTGCAGTACGACGCCGGTCTGCCGCATATGATGGACGTGAGGCGCGGTCCCGAAGGCCACGGCGCACCCGGTCTGCCGTGTTCCACCTGCCATGGCGACGCCAACTCGCCGGCCAGCTACGGGCCGGATGCTCCGCCAGGCGCACCGCACTGGGGGTTGCCACCGCCCAAGCACAAGATGGCCTGGATCGGCCTGTCTCCCGCTGCGCTGTGCAAGACTATCAAGAGCAAGAAGGAGAACGGCGGCCGCAACTTCGAGGCGTTGATCAAGCACGTGAGCGAGGACAGCCTGGTGCTGTGGGGCTGGCATCCAGGCGGCACGCGCGAGCCGGTGCCGGTGCCGCACGACGAGCTGGTCGCCAAGTTCAAGCAGTGGGCGACCGCCGGCGGGCCGTGTCCGGAAGGGGCGGTAGGAGGGAAAGAGGGAAAGAGGGTAGGCGGGTAGGGAGTAAGCGGTAGGCAGTAGGCAGTAGGCGGTAGGCGGTAGGCGGTAGGGAGAAAGAAATTCAGGCCTCCCCTCCTTCCCTCTTCCCTCCTTCCCTCTTCTCTTCTTCCCTCCTTCCCTCCTTCCCTCCTTCCCTCTTCCCTCTTTCCCTCTTTCCCTCCTTCCCTCCTTCCCTCTTTCCCTCTTTCCCTCCTTCCCTCTTTCCCTCCTTCCCTCTTTCCCTCTTTCCCTCTTTCTCTCTTTCCCTCTTGACGCGTGCTTGACAGCACGGCGTGAACCTTGGCGGTACCAGTTCCACGGGCTTTCCCAGCACTACCCCCAGGAGGGCTCACCCGAGCTACCTGGCTTCCAATAGAGAGGTTGCTATGAAGAACATCGATCGGAGACTGAGTCTCATCGTCGCCAGCCTGGTGGCCACGCTGGGGTGCCGGGAGGACACCGAGTCGCCCACCGGCCCGGAGCCCGCGCCCACCTTTGCAGCGACGTCGGCCCAGGCGCTGTCGCTCCGCCAGGTCACGAGCGGAGCATCACACAGCTGTGGCGTGACTTCGGATAACCGGGCCTACTGCTGGGGCGACAACTTTTACGGAGGGCTTGGCGACGGTACGCGGACTGATCGGACGAGACCAGTCCCGGTCACGGGAGGATTGCGCTTCTCTCAGGTGAGCGCCGGCCAGTTGTACACCTGCGGCCTGACCACCGATCACAAGGCCTACTGCTGGGGATGGAATGACTCCGGCATGCTTGGCGATGGCACGGTCACGAACCGCTCCAGGCCGGTAGCGGTTGCGGGTGGGCGTCTCTTCCGTCAGATCCGGCCGGGCGCCCGCCATACCTGCGGCGCAACCACGGCCAATGAAGGCTTCTGTTGGGGATCAAACCAGTATGGCCAGCTGGGTGACGGTACGGTCGCCCCCCGGCTGAAGCCGGTTCGGGTGGCCGGTGGGTTGCGGTTCCGCCGCGTGATCGCAGGTGGCCATCATACCTGCGGCGTGACCACCTCCAGCCGAGCCTATTGTTGGGGCTATGGTGGTGACGGCGAGATCGGAGACGGAAAGATCTTCAGGCGGTTTACACCGAGGGCGGTTGCTGGCGGGCTCAGCTTTAATCTGGTCGTCGCGGGATACGCTCACAGTTGCGGGGTGACCACGGACAATCGGGCCTTCTGCTGGGGGTCGAACAGTCAGGGGCAGCTGGGCGACGGCTCTATCACTCCGCGTTTGATCCCGGTCGCGGTCGCGGGTGGGCACCTCTTCAGCGGGGTGAGCCCAGCCGAGCAGCACACTTGCGGCGTCACCCCGGGGAAGCGGACCTACTGCTGGGGGTGGAACTTCTACGGTCAGCTCGGGAACGGCACCTTCACCCGGCGTTTGTCGCCCGAAGCGGTCGTTGGCGGGCTGGAATTCAGCGCCGTGGGCGGGGGCCTGGGCTCCCTTCACACCTGCGCCGTGACCACGAGCAGCAAGGCCTATTGCTGGGGTGGCAACTTCGATGGTCAGCTCGGCGACGGCACAACAGCCCACCACCCGCTGCCGGTCGCCGTGGCCGGCCCCTGATTTCAATCCGTGCTCCGGCACCTGGCCTCAGATCCATAGTCGGTCTGAGGCCCTCCGAGTATCTACGCCGTCTTCTTAGCGCTTCCCTTCTTCCAGAACGGCCGGCTCACGACTTCAGCTGGAAGCCGCTCGCCCCGGCACTCGACCTCGAACTTCGTGCCTACCTTGGCGGCAGCCGCGGGCAGGTATGTCGTGCCGATAGCCACCCCAAGTGACGGGCTCATGGTCCCGCTGCGCACAATGTCCACCTCGCGCCCCTCGTAGTACACCGGATAGCCGTGGCGCGGAAAGCCGCGACCCTTAAGCTCGAATCCAACCAGTTTCCGGGTGACGCCGCGGAGCTTCTGCACCTTGAGCGCCGAGTCGCCGGTGAACGGCGACCCCTTATCCAGCTTCACGATCCAGCCCAGCCCCGCCTCGAGCGGCGTGATGGTGTCGTCGATCTCGTTGCCGTAGAGCGCGTAGCCCATCTCGGTGCGGAGCGAGTCGCGGGCCCCGAGGCCGATCGGCTTGGCGCCGCCGCCGATGAGTGCCTCCCAGACCTTCACCGTGTCGCGCTCCCGGCAGTACAGCTCGAAGCCGTCCTCGCCGGTATACCCGGTGCGGGAAATGAAGCACTCGGCGCCGGCCACCTTGCCGGTGACGAAATGGTAGTACGCGATGTCGGGGAGATGGGTGGGGGTGAGCGGCTGGAGCAACCCCTCGGCCTGAGGGCCCTGGAGCGACAGGAGCCCCACGTCGTTGGAGATGTCCTTGAGGCGGACGTTGATACCACCCTTCTGGTCTACGATGTGCTCCCAGGCAGTCGCCGTGTTCGAGGCGTTGACCACGATCATCAGCTTGTTTTCGAACCGATATACGGTGCAATCGTCAACGAAGGTGCCCTCGGGCGTCAGGATGGCCGAGTACTGCACCCCGCCGGGCTCGAGCGCACTGATATCGTTGCAGGTGACCCGGTTCACGAAGGCATTCCGGTCAGGCCCGGTAATCTCGATCTCGCCCATGTGAGACACGTCGAACACCCCGGCCCCGGTGCGCACCGCGTGGTGCTCGGCCAGAATGCCGGTGGGATACTGCACCGGCATCTCCCAGCCGGCGAAAGGAACCATCTTGCCGCCCAGGCTTCGGTGCGCATCGAACAAAGCGGTGCGTTTGAGCGTCGGGGTACCGGTCATGTCTTATCCACTGAGTTGGCCGTGAGTGGTTGAACCGGAGGAGTCATTGCGAGGACGCGCAGTGTCCGAAGCAATCCAGCCGCCCGCAAAATAGGCTGCCGGATCGCCACACGGGCCTACAGCCCGCTCGCGATGACTACTCCAGCCATTTGGGTGACAGCGTTTCCTGCCCCGCTTCCCCGCTTCCCCGCTTCCCCGCTTCCCCACCCATCAGCGTCGCCATGATGGCCTTCTGCACGTGGAGCCGGTTCTCCGCCTGATCCCACACCCGCGACTGGGGCCCCTCGATCACCTCCTCAGCCACCTCTTCACCCCGATGGGCCGGCAGGCAGTGGAGGAAGATGGCGCCGGGATCGGCTTCCTTCATCAGCGCGGAATCCACGATGTAGCCTTTGAATGCGAGGACGCGCTTCTCCTGCTCCTCCTCCTGCCCCATCGAGGCCCAGACATCGGTATTGACGACGTGAGCACCGCGGACCGCCTGCTTCGGATCGGTGGTGAGGGTGATCGTGGTCTTCTTCTGGTTGCGCTGGAGAATCTCGCGGTTGGGCTCGTACCCCTTGGGGCAGGCGAGCCGGAGCTCGAAGCCGAGGCTGCCGGCCGCGTTGATCCAGCTGTTGGCCATGTTGTTCCCGTCGCCCACCCAAGCGATGACTCTGCACTCCCAGCCGCCGAGCGCCTCACGGACGGTGAGCAGGTCGGCCATGACCTGACAGGGGTGAAGCAGATCGGTCAACCCGTTGATCACCGGGATGGTGCCGTAGCGGGCCAACTCCTCCACGTCGGCATGATCGTAGGTCCGGATCATGATGCCGTCGAGGTAGCGGGAGAGCACCCGCGCGGTGTCGCGAATCGGCTCGCCCCGGCCCAGCTGGATGTCGCGCGATGAAAGAAACAGCGCATGCCCGCCGAGCTGGTAGGCGCCCACCTCGAACGACACCCGGGTGCGGGTCGAGCTCTTGGCGAAGATCATCCCCAGCGTCTTGCCCAGGAGCGGCTTCTCACCATAGTCACCCCGCTTCATGCGGGCCGCCAGGTCGAAAACGGCAAGAAGCTCGGGTTTGCTGAAGTCGGGGATGGCGAGGAAGTGGCGAACCGGGCTCATGGACCACACGTTTGCAGGGTCTGGAACTTTTGTGTCATCCTGAGCAGGCGAAGGAGCCAGAATGCAGGTGACAACTGATTCGTGATCAGCGGTGACTGCCGGGTGGGGATTGTAGCCGAGCCCAGCAGGTATGGCAATCGGAGCTGGTTCCGGTGAACGGCTGGGAGGCCGGTGACTCAGAACAAACCCCACACTTCTGAGGACTTCGTACTTTACATCGGTCGCAAAACGACAAGCATCTGGAGCGTTTGACGGCGGTCGCAACGAGTCGTCACGCACAGGAAGGTGCGGTGAATGAGAAAATCTCTCGCTGACTTGCAGGCTGCCCTGACAGGCCAGTATCGAGTGGGTCGCGTGTTGGGCCGTGGTGGCATGGCGACGGTTTACCTGGCCGTGGACCAGGAGCGTGATGTGCCAGTGGCGATCAAGGTGCTGCGGCCGGAGCTGGCCTCCATGCTCGGTCCCACCAGGTTCCATCGCGAGATCGAGATCCTGACCCGGCTTCGGCACCCCAACATTCTCCCGATCCTGGACGCCCGTGAGACGGGCCCTTTTCTCTACTACGTCATGCCGTACGTCGCAGGCGACTCCCTGCAGACACTGCTCGCGCGCGAATGGCCTCTGCCCCTGGAGCGCACGTTGGCGATCGCCCGGGACCTGGCTGCCGCGATTGACTACGCCCATAGCGAGGGCGTTTTGCACCGCGACATCAAGCCGGGAAACGTGCTGCTCGACCAGGATCGGGCGCTGGTCTGCGATTTCGGCGTGGCGCGAGCGATCGAGGTGGCCGGGGGCGAATCCCTTTCTTCCAGCGGCTTCATCGTGGGGACGCCCGCCTACATGAGCCCGGAGCAGGCTACCAGCGGCGAGCTGGACCAACGCTCGGACATCTACGCGCTCGGATGCGTGCTCTATGAGATGCTGTCTGGCGAGCCGCCCTTCACCGGTGCCAGCTCACAGGCGATCATCGCAAAACAGCTCGGCGAGCGTCCTCGATCACTGCACACTGTACGGCCCCATCTCTCGCCAGCAGTAGAGCGTGCAGTGTTTAGTGCCCTCGAGAAAGATCCCAGCAGGCGACCGATGAGTGCCGGTCGCCTGCTGGAGATGATCTCCCAAGCGGGGCCGGAGGGAAGCTGAGCGCCGTGAATTCAGCGACCTAGTTTAGGCCCTTGCCGCGAACCACCAGGTCCTCCGCCGGCCTGGCCAGCATAGGGCCCTGGAGAATTTTGGGAGAATCTTTCCCGGCTATCGTCAATGAAACCTCAACCAGTGTGCTCTTGACCGTCACGGAGATGAATTCGATCCCGCTTTGAAAGAGCGGTGGAGCTCCCCCCTTTGCCTGTTGCGCCCATAATTCTGGCAGACGGTCACTAAACAGCTCCCGTAGTGTTTCGCGGACTCCGGCAGCGGATACACCGGAGGACTTGGCTGTTGGCATGAATTGTCCTCCTTGCTGAAGTGGCCTCTCGGACTACTTGAATGGCGGCGGTGGAGGTGGGTTGCTGCCACTGGGAGGTCCACCTGGCCAGATCGCCTTTTCGACGTCCAGAGCCCACGCATACAGCTCCTGCGCCCACTTGTTGATCGCGCTACAGAGATCCTGGCCCCCAAGCTTCGGGCAATCGACCGGATCGTACTTCTTGCGCCCCTTGGCACCCGTTTGCTTTTCCATACTCCGTCCTCCTCTTCTCTAGGGTGAATGGATCAAACCAGACACATCGAGAGTGGAAAGCGTCGAGGTTCGGCGCCTTATTTCATCGGCAAGCTCACTCTTACCAAGCGAATCCGCCGCTGTTGCTCGAAGCAAGAGACTGGCGCGCAGGTAGGTTAGGTAGAAGATCGGCTCCGGTGCCTCCAGCAGAGCAGCGACGTCGTATGCTCTGCCAAACTCCCGCCTGCTCAGGTACAGAGAGGCGAGACTAAGCCGTTCACTCCCGAGCGATTCCCAAGGTTGCCATTCCAGGTCCTGGGGGGCGCCAGAAGGGGTGAGAGTGGCCAGCTCCTCGACCGCTTTGGCGGTGTCCTTTAGGGCCAGGGTGAGGTGGGCATCAATCACTCGAGCAATCAACTTATCGCGGCGTGACTGGGAGGAGTCTGCTTTATGCCGAACGGCCTTAGCGATGCCGGTCAGCGCCGCTGTTTGGCCGCGGTGCGCCGCCCAGAGTCCTAACGCCCATAGAACAGGCGGGCTCATGGAGGAGTAATCCCGACCCAGATTCTCGGCTGCTGAATCCGCCCGACTTTCCAGCGGGACTCCCGTCGCTGCAATCGGTAGATAGAGGGTTTGGCCGGCGAGCCCCTCAGCGGCCTTGGAGTCCAGCAATGCCCGGAGCTGCGCCAGATTGCCTGATGCCACCAGCAAGCCTTGCAGACCGAGCAGCGCACCCCAGCGCAGGTTTACGGCGGCAGAATCAGAATAGAAGACCGCAGAGAATCCGGATCCGGCGCAAGCTGCTTGTCTCGCCCCTACCGACAGTAGCCTGGCGGCCTTTAGAACGTCAGCCGCGTCGCTTCGCACGGCGCCGATCCAATCAACGGCCCCCGGGCCGTCGCGAACGCACTTCAACATCAATGCTATCCGCTTAACCAGGGAAGCATCGGGTTCGGCTTTCTGGAAGCGCTGCACTAGCGCTTCGGCCCTGGGTATGTCGTGCCGTCGGAGGGCGATCTCCGCGAGATGAAACAGAGGTGGTGTGAACTCGGAGTCGGCGTGTTGCGCCGCCTGGAACGCCACCTCAGCGACAGAGTCTTGCCCCGGCCGCGCAGGCAAAAGGTGGTAATAGACCTCGCCAAGCGCCATCCATGCCTCGCTCCACGTGGAATCCACCTCGAGGACTCGACGGAAGGAATTAATGGCCGAGTCGGCACTGCCGTGGAGATAGCTCTTCAAGCCCTGGCCGAATTGCTGATACCGCGGGGAGAGCGAGCCAGGATGTCGTAGCGCGACGTCCGCCAAGCTGTCAGCCTGATCATTCAGCGCGAGCCAGTTGGCCGATTGGGCGCCTTTGAGGGCAGCCAATGCAAACGCTGAATCCGAGGCTACCGCGTCATGGTATCGGCCCAGAGCGCGGGTGAAGTGCATTCGGCGGTACTCACGCTCCCCATCTAGGAAGGCCGCGATGGCGGCGGGTCGCCGTTCGCTCAACGAGCGAAGGTCGACCGACCGGCCCGGTTCAGAAGTGCCGGCAGCAGCTCTGCGACGGCGCGGAGACCCAGCTGCGGGAGCGATCGTTGCGAAGCAGCCGCAGCAGCCCCGGCACGCTGCAGCAGGGAGTCCCCCGCGACATCGTAGAGCCGAGCCACGACCGTAACCGAATCTCCTCCGCGGATGATCGCTCCGTCGATGTAGTACCGGGCCAGCCGCGCCTGGCTCACCGACCTGGCGCGCGCAGTGGACACCCGGGAGAGGGTCGACTGGTCCTCCTCTAACAGGTCCCAGCCATCCAGCCATCTGAGCGGCTCAATGCCCTCGAGAGCATAGCCGATGTAGGTCGCCACCCCCTCGCCTGCGGACGATCCGACGCCCGCCTCGTCGCGAAACGGAAATACGACGATGCGGTTGGGGTCGAGCTTCGCGCTCGGGTAGAGCCAGGGCCGAAACAGGCCCAGTACGGCAATGGCGGCGAGGACAACAGCTGCCACAGCTACGCCGGGCTTCCGAATACGAACCAGCCAGCCGGAGGTATCGGCCGTCCCGTCGTTCTCAAGCTCTTGAAGGAACTCGTCTACGGAAGCGAATCGGTCAGCCGGCACCTTCGCGAGCGCCTTTTCAATGACTTTCTGTAGCCCCGGCGAAACTGTCGGACGTACGATTCGGAGAGTCGGAGGAGGCTCACTCAAATGCCGGGCAATCACAGCCTGCGGAGTTCGTCCGGTAAAGGGGGGCTCCCCGGCAAGCATCTCGTAGAGCACACACGCCAATGAATACAGGTCGGACCGCGGGCCGAGTCCGGGGTCGCCGCTACCCTGTTCGGGACTCATGTAATCGGGCGTGCCAACGGCTACCCCCGCGTCTGTAAGCTGGTCCCCTCCCGCGGATGCTACGGCCTGGGCTATTCCAAGGTCGGTGACGCAGGCGTGCTCCCGGTCAAGAGAATGTTGGCAGGCTTGATATCCCGGTGAATGACCCCTTGGCTGTGGGCGTAACTTAGGGCCCCTCCTACCTCTTTCGTTATGCGCAGCGCATCGTCAATCGCGAGCTGATGCTCGCGCCTCAGCCGGTCGCGGAGGGACTCGCCTTCCAGATAGGTCATGACATAGTAGGGGAGCTGCCGGCTTGTCCTCAGTCGATCAGAGAGACAATGTTGGGATGTTGGAGTCTTGCCTCGAGTCGGATCTCGCGGAGAAAGCGGGCGGACCCTACCGAGCTGGCGAGCTCAGGCCGGAGCACCTTGATTGCAACGCGGCGGTCGTGTTTGATATCGACCGCAAGATAGACGATCGCCATGCCACCACGTCCCAGCTCACGCTCGATGGCGTATCGCCCCGCCAAGGCCTCCTGGAGTGCTTCGAGAGACTCGGTAACCAGCGCATCGCTGCGTCCCGGACTATCGTCCCGCATGGCCGGGGTACTCATGATCGTCGGCGTCCGAGAAGGACCAGGTCAGACGACCCACCTCAATGCCCTCAAAAAACTGCCGAATGCTGACTGTGGCCGGACCATCAGCCTGCCGCAGCCGCTCGAACCTCAGCCCGCACAAGTATCGTGCTCTTCGCCCTAGGTAGACCTTCGGAATCGAGTAGTCTCCACCCGTGGCGAGATGTTGACCAGCGCTCCATCCTCATTCTCGCTGGTCACTATCTCGCCTCCGGACTCAGGAGCGCGGCGAGATCCCTGGGAACCACCAACCATGCCCTCGCTCCAGCCGGAAGCTGCTGCTCGATCACCAGATCGAACCAGCGGCCAAGATCTGGAGTACCCCGAGTTACGAATTGGACCCCCACGGCCTCGGCTTCCGCGATTCCCACCACGTCAAGTTGGGGTACGCGGCATTGTCGTTCGCTCCCACATAGTGAGGAATTCGGACCACCCGATGGTGAAGGTTCCCACTGGGGTGATCGCCGGTAGAAGTGGTGGTGCTCGGTCGCTGGAATCATGGACCACCGCCACGAGCAGCCATGGCCCGTGCCTGGAAAATTCCCAGCGAGCGGTTCCAGATAATTGGCCCGGCCATGGAGAAATTGTGTTGAGTGGAGGGACAAGAGTGGTGTGGCGCTCCTTGCAGAAGACGGGCTGCCAATGGAGCGGCGAAACCAGTGTGAGGGCTGTGATTGAATTGGAGACGCGCGCGACGGTGGGCGGCCGCGTTGGCAGCGCCACGGTTTTGTAGAGCTGTGATATGATGTCCCTCTTCGTGTTCGGTTCTATGTATGCATCAGGGATTGTTGTAGATTTCTGAAATTTAACTTGTCTGGCTATAGAGTGAATTGGTGATTTACTCATTGTCTGGAGATCTGATCAAGTTTACTGGGCCTCTCCCATATCTGTGTCGTGGGATGATGCCCACATTGTGGAGGTTAGGTTACTGGACAGGATTTGTTGGGGAGACAGCTGGGTTGCCACGTGACCCTCAAGAGGCCTGCATGACCCCGATCGGCTGCTGCTTATTTTCTACCGGCTCCTCATCGGTGCTGTTTGCCATATTGCAGCAGCAGGCGGGGAGACGAGGGGGAATGAGCCGCTGCCCGCGGAAGTTCGTGCAAGCACATTTCCCGTCACCAGACCGCCACCCAAGCTACGATGGCTGATGAAATACTGGTCCCATTGAAGCTTTTTGGGGTACTGCCGGTTGCAGATCGGAACGGGTCTCCGGCGTTCCACAGAACCCAAGTGCATTCACTCCTTCCGGTCCAGGCACACGGCTCTATCCTCAGCTGCAGTGACACCCCACCCGCTTGCCATAGTTCGAACTGCTGTGGAGGCTGAGACCCAACGGCCATAAACCAGCGGCAGAGCCGACGAGTAAGGCGCGCTCTTCGACCCACCCACCATGATGGCCCCGGAATCGACAAAGGCCGCGCTGCCCGGCGTCAGTGCTCCTTAAGCACGGACCGGCGACGTGGCCGGCTCTGGACCCCACTGGGCCGCCCATTGATCCGTGTCCAGATTTCATACCGCCGTTTCTGGGGGGCTCGATGACGGCTATTCCGAGGGCACTCGCCAAGCGGATTGCGGTAAAGCAGTGTTCGCTGACCCGAATCTGGAATCTGCCTTGCGGTTTGTACCTCGTAGCAGCAGCACGTCTCCAGCCCGCATCAGCATGATTGCAGTCACTATTGCATCGGACGACGTCCCAGTAGTCATCCGTCACGCCGTCAATGTATCGAACGCAGGAAATGTATGAAACACCGGGCGAGGCATCTGGGAGCGATGCCATTGACGCCAAAGGCATTGTGCTTTCCAAGCACGACACCGAGGACTTCCGGTCCTGGTGGTAGCCACATGCTTATTTGGCCTGCAGCGAGCTTGATTGCGTAGTTATCCCCATGTAGAAGGTCATCGGGCGGCTTTTTGGTAGGTTTGGGGTAGGGTCATATTCCTCTGCAGCAGGTTCCACATCATGTCCCAGATGAAAAAAACCGACGCCCGCACCGCGGTGCCCCTGCTGCCGAGTCCCACCGGGCCGTTTTACCTTCATTTTCTTCGAACGTAGTAATGGTTTGCTATCAGATTCGGCGAGCTGTCGGGGAGGCCGAGGTCGCGTTCGAGATTAGGCCAGTTCGACCGGCTCCAGGCCGCGCAGTCATCAAGGAGACTGGCTCAGGCCTCCGAGCTCAGACTCCGGAGCCCGCCGACGATGTTATCAGAGTGAATAAAAAAAGTACGCGGGAAAGGGAGACAAACTCGGCGGGCCCGGCCATCCTCCTCCCTCCTGCGGAAGCGCCGACGACATCCCACACACTCGTCACCAGCAGTGAGGAGTCGATTTCAGGACAGCGGTTGAGATGATCAAGGAGGGCATCGTAGTGGAGTTCCTCAGCAATACCCCGGAGGCCGAGTGCGGCCAGTCCAGCCTCTGCCCGCGCCGCGATCAGACCTGGGAGCCCGTGGCGCGAAGCGGAGGACCTTGTCGGCTCTGGGAGGCAGGTTGGGGTGTGACATGTGTTCTTCATGAAGTTTCCTGGCCATAGTCTCGAGCGACCATTTCCCGCTTCATCGGAAAAGCCTTTACCGTTATCAGTAAATTGTGAATAACTGCAAGTCACTGTCGTGGTCGAGCTCACTGATATCATCGTGATTTCTTCTGTTTCGGGTGTTACAGTGACCAGTGATAACACATACCGGCTGTGGAGGTCAGGGATTAATACTGCCTTATCCGGTTACTCGTTAGACTGTTCTTCACCTAACTGTTCCTGGACGTTCTGGTCCAAACACCATCGTGTTCCGATGTTCGGTTTCCACATTATCCATCATCGTCTATTACGGTGACAAAACCCGTTGTTGAACGTTTCCATAGTGTCATCTCCGTCAATGAAGG
>CAVRRH010000003.1:0-78166 GCA_963723565.1 uncultured Gemmatimonadales bacterium
GATGCCGGGGACGATGTCGAACCTTCTCGATGCCGAACAAGGATGAGGGGGCGCCCAGAAGACGTTGAGCAGCTGCACGGCGACAAACAGCGCCCAAGGGGGAATCGCGGGCGCGACCCGTTTTGCCGCGAAGCTCACACCGTAGTGTCCGACGAACATGGCTATAGGTCCAATCTACACGGTGCACGTCCGCACCGGCCCGGGTCCGCGATGGCCGGGCCCCTCGCTTCGCACTTGCCTGACGGCGGGCCGGCGGGGCGCCCCTTATCCTGGTGGCGGAGCATACAGGTGAGCACTCTCTCTCTCGAGGGACCCCGAAATGAAGCCTGCAAGCACAGCAGCGGCACCGACCGAGGAAGATAGGCCGAGCGTGCTGACGCAGGAACGCTAGCGCCCAAACTCGAGGCGTTCGAATGTCGGCGGGGGGCGGGTATACAGCGTGTACCTGGATCAGCGACCGAGCGCCAAGGAGGCACGCGTACGATCGTACCTCAAGACCTCGCGAAGGAGATACGGTCGGCGGGTCGATGGAAGGAGCGCGCTGCGTTCGAGGCCGACGTCATGCGGGTGCAGGAATGGCTCCGGGGACGGGGGCCAGCACCCGCCGCGTGGAAACGGCGTGGCGCTGTTCTCCTCGGAGCCGCGAAAGTTCTTCCAGGCGCACTGGCTTCGGATCCGGGGTGCAGGACCACCTGGCCTGGGATCTCACCCCGGCGTGGCCCCGCTGCTCGAGGTGGCCGACGAGTACGAGCGCTACGCCGTGGCCCTGGTGGAGAAGGACCGGGCGAGGCTTTAAGGTCTTCATGGGGGCGATCGAGGAGAGCGGACGGGTTGAGGGACAAGGAGGTCCCCCCAGGCACGACCAGGGCGGCGTCTCGCAGTCGCACTTCCAGCACCACCATGACCTGCACGTGCTCTGGCACCTGAAGCGGGTGGCGGGGCGGCTGGCCGCGCTGTTTCGGAGCCGGCCGTTCGATCGGCTGATCCTCGCGGGTCCGGAAGACGTTATCAGCGAGCTCCGGCCGCTGCTGCCGGACCCGCTCGCCCGCCGGGTCGTCGCCACCGTGCCGCTCGAGACGTACGCCAACGAGCGGGAGGTCCTGGAGAAGACGCTGCAGATCGAGGCCAGGGTCGAGCGCGAGGTAGAGGAGCGGCTGCTCCAGGAGCTGTTCGAGACCGGGAGCCGGCGGGAAGGGCGACCCGCGGCCTGGTCTCCGACACTCGAAGCGCTCTGGCTGGGTGAGGTCTGGACTCTGGTGGTCGCGGACGGCGCCGGGGGAGTGGGGAGCGAGTGCTCCAATTGCGGGCGGCTGGAGCCGGGAGCCGTCTCGGACCTCTGTCGCGCGTGCGGCAGCCCGATGCGACCGGTGCACGACGTGTTCCACCGGGCCATGGCGCGCACGATCGAGCAGGCCGGCCGGGTGAGGTGGTCCACGGCGACGCGGCGCGGCGTACTTGCGGGAGGCGGGCGGCGGCCTGGGCGCGCTGTCTCCGCTTCCGGGCAGCTGTCGCCCAATCCTGGCGTGGGAGAGGACATCACCCATGGCATCGCATCGGGTGGTCACGAACGGAGTGGTCTTCGAGGTCGAGGACGGCGAGCCCTGAGACCCAAAGGCGCCGACGAGGTCGAGCAGCTGAAGTGTGGCTGTCGGCAAAGGGTGCGAGGATATCACGATCGAGTACCCCGGGGCCGGGTTCGTCGTCGGCCGACGCGGCACCCACCGGCGTGCGGGTTGGTCTACAGATTCGTCCGGTTTCGAGTGCGGGCGCTGGACCCGCTTCGAGCTCCGTCCGGTAAGTCCAAGCGGTACCTGAGCGGGGTATTGCTGCCCCCTACGAGGAGAGCACTACTGAAATCCGGATCGCCCCGAGCAGCTCCTCGGGATCATGGGCTTGTCGTCTGCATGCGCGTGTCAGGCGGCGCTGGGCGTACTCCCGGCGACTAGGTCTTGGTGAGCTGGCTATGACAGACCGACGCCACTATAGCCCGTTAAGAACGCCAGCGTATCGACGATGTTCCCCAGCGTGGCCGAGAGTCTCGGGTGTGAAGCTTCCAGCTCACGCACCCAATCCGCGAAACGTCCGCGCAGTGCGAGCACTGCCGGAGGCGCTGTCCCGGCTGGCCGGTCCAGCGCCGCTTCCAGCTCCTGCGCCAATTCGTGGAGCGCCCGACGAGTCGGCTCATCGAGGTCATGTGGCTGGGTGAGTTCCGACCGGAGGCCCACGACCAGCTCTCGCAGGGACTGTTCTGACATACCTCTCCCTTGGCGACCGGACCCCAGGAAAGATGCTAGAACAGTAAAGAGTTCGCGAATCCGGGCTGTCGCAGTAGGGCGGTGTGCGTCCGCCCTGACGACAGGCAGATCAGTGCAAGCGGCCTGACGATCCTGATCTACCGGGATCGAAGCACGCCGAGCTGGCCTTCGCTACTCTCGCGTCGTCCCCGGCGCCCACAAAGCGCAACACGATCGGCATCTCGCTGCACGGGTCACCGGCCGGAAAGACGAGAACATCCGTGGTATCGCCGCGTCGCACCCCGGTCCAGGCTGAGGTGCGCCCCGACCAGGCCGCGAGGGAATCTCGGTGGACGCGGGCTGCCTCCAACGCCCATGCGACCGGCGCCCCCGAGGCCGACAGACGGCTGAGGCCCACCGAGTCCTGGCGGATCGCCGCCTGGAGATAGCGACGGGCGGGCTTGGCATACTCCGTCCCGGGGAAATCGGCGGAGTAGGGTTGAATCAGGAAGATGGCGGCACCGAGCAGCAGGGCCGCGAGAACCGTGAGGTACAAAGGTGTTTTCCCATTCACCATAACGCCTCCTCGACCGCGCTACGCCTGCGCAGCAGCTGGAAACGAACGTGTTGGCAGCCGGCATGCCTCTGCCACGACCGATGCACTCTCCTCCACCGCGGCCTGATCGTGGCTCCACAGCTCGGACAGCAGGACCAGCTCGCCGGTCCGCAGGCGGACAGCCGGCCGCCACACAGTGCCACCCTCACTATCGGTGCGCTGGTCCACTTCCACGCTCTCGAGGTCGTCGAACGAGAGCCACCGCACGTCCCGGCCATGAAGCCCGAAGCGCACCAGCCGCAGGCGGCGGTGCGTGAGATCGAGCTGCACGTGGGTCGCCGGGCTGCGCCCGAGCCACCACAAGGCTCCAGAGGCTCCCCCCAACCCCACCGCAACACTGGCGAGGCGCTCCCACGGCTCGAGGTCGCTGGCAGTGGTGGCCAGGCCAAGCGGCATCGCCACTGCCAGCAGGCCGCCGGCGAGCAGAAACAGTCCCAGCGCCCAGAATGGCGCCACCCGGTCTCGGATCGAAATGTGGCCACCGTCGCGTCTGATTCGCACCGACCCCTCCGTGGTGGTCCCTAGCCGACCGATTCCCTCATGACGCTAGCGGCGTCTTCAGCAACTCGATGTTTCTGAGCCACACCGTGCCCGAGCCTTCACGGGATCTCGTAGCGCCCCCCCGGGCGGGGCAACCAGCGGCGCACGGTCCCTCGGTAGCGCTCATACGCCGGCCCGAAGCGCCGACGCAACGCGGGTTCCTCGTAGCCGATCACGAACAGGTTGGCCGCCACAAACCAGACCGCCCAATACACCAGCAACGCCCTCGATCCAATCAGAAGCGCTTCTCCCAGCACGATCAGGGTAACACTCAGGTACATCGGATTCCGGACATACCGGTAGAGGCCCTGGACCACGAGATTGGTGGGAGGATCGACCGGTGCGAGGGTGCCCCGGCCACGCCGGGCAAACTCCCAGATGCAGGCCCCGAGCAGTACGACCCCGATCCCAATTGCCGCAAGGCCAAGCCGGTGCCGGGGACTGCTCCAGTCTATCACAACACGGTCAAGGCCGAAGTATCGCCACGGGAGGAAGCCCGCGAACAACCCCGGAAGCAGGATGGTCCAGAGGAGGCTTCGACCAGCGAGCCAGAGGGAGGATAGGGCGGCACGACCTGGTGCGCTCACGACCGGACCATCGAAAGAAGTGTCACGTGGACTTCCCCTCCCGCTACCGTGGCCGGTGGGGTAGCCTTGAAAGCAGCCCCTACCTCCGGGAGTGCTCCATGCGCCTGAGCGCCCGCAACCAACTCGCCGGCCGTGTCACGGCCGTCCGGCTCGGCGCCGTCATGGCCGAGGTCACCATCGACATCGGTGGGCACACGCTTGTGGCCGCCATCACCCGCGATTCAGCCGAGGCGCTCGGCCTGCGGGAGGGCGACCGAGTGACCGCCGTCATCAAGTCTACCGAGATCATCGTCGGCAAGGACTAGCGCTCGCCCCCGCAGAATGAATCCCTCGTGTCACCGCTGGCCCGACCCGACCGCCGGAGCGAGTCCACACTGTTCCTAGCAAGATGCAGCTCCACCGAGCAGGCGTCGAAAGGCTGGGTCCGAGTTTGGCTCGAATACCGCCCACTGGGTACCGCTATCGATGTAACGTCCGACGAAAATGAAGAGCCGGCGCAGGTTGACGTACTTCCACATTGCGTCGGAGGTCATGGTGCGCTTCAGGGTGACCTCGAGCGCTCGAAATCCGACACCAGGTCCCGCAAAATGATGCCCCGGATGACCTCGTTGGCGGGCGCTCGCTTCACCCCCCATTCCTCGCCCTGGTCGCGACCCTGGCAAACAGGGCGCTGGACAGGCCAACGCCGAGTGCATGGATCAGGAGCCCATTGATCACGACCGGGAGAGTCTTGGGCCCGGTCACCGCCGCCGAGAGGGGCAGCACGACGAAGTTCATCACGCCGTACACCAACAACCCGTATAGCGGGCCGAACACGAGCGGTTGGCGGGTGAGAGCAGGCAGCCTGCGGCTGGCGATGTAATAGGCCACCACCACCGCGAGCGCGATCCCGAAGTGCAGCAGTGTCCCGAGCGCGGCGGTTGCAATTCCCCCTTGGTACGCCGCCCGCCCCAGCAATCCCGACGCGATACTCTGCATTATCTGAACGGGAGGGACACCCCGGAGGCCAAAGAACACGATGGCGTCCAGTCCATCGAGCAATCCGACCGTCAACCCCCCTATGACCAGCGCCGGAGCCGGGCCCCAGGAGCTGATCCGTCCCTTTCTCGCGGCGGTATTCATGATCGCTTTTATTTTTCCGGACGGGGAAGCGCGGCCGCGAACTCCTGCATGGTCGCGAATCGTCCGGCCGCGGATTTGGCGAGTGCCCGGCCGATGGCCTGATCCACCGCCGCCGGCACGCTGGCCTGCAGGCGCCGGACCGAGGGAACCGGCGCACGGAGTATCCTGGTCGCCACCTCCGTGATCGACCGTCCCGAGTACGGCGGTTCGCCGGTCAGCATCTCATACAGGATGCATCCCAGGCTGTAGATATCCGTCCGTTGGTCCAGGTCACGGTCTTCGCGGAGTTGCTCCGGGCTCATGTAGTAGAGGGTACCTACGATGACCCCGGTCTCGGTGAGCTTCTGATAGTCCGCGGCGCCGATCGCACGGGCTAGCCCGAAATCCGCGATCAGGGCGTGTCCCCCCGTGAGGAGGATGTTCTCGGGCTTCACATCGCGGTGCAGCACCCCGCGACTGTGGGCGTACCCCAGGGCGTCGGCCACGTCGTGCGTGATCTGGAGCGCATCATCAAGAGAAAGTCGCCGTTCCCGCTCGAGGCGCTCGTAGAGCGAGTCGCCTTCGACGTACGGCATGATGTAATAGAGCACGCCGCCTGCGTTCCCAGAGTCGTAGAGCGGCACGATGAGCGGGTGCTCCAGCGAGGCCGCGATTCCCATCTCGCGGAGGAACCGCTTGCTGTCGAGCGCATTGGCCAGGTTGGAGTGCATGACCTTTATGGCCACGGGCTCTCGCTGTTGGACCTCGCGTGCGAGATAGACGGTCGCCATGCCGCCATGCCCGAGCTCGCGTTCGAGGGTATAGCGACCGCTCAGGGCCTCCGCCAGCAACTCCCGAATTACGGTCACCGATTCATACCTGACGACCCGGCGGTATGGGTGGGCCATACGCAGCAAAATCGATTTTGCGAATGATGGAGCCGTGCTGCAGCTCCGCCTCGCGGCTGGTGCGCGCGGAGTGACACAGCGAGTCCGGCCGGACGCTTTCCATGTCCAAACGTGGTGCGAAGAAGCTCATGTAGGCAGGGCCGCGCACACCAGAGCGCTAGACGTAGGCACGTCGGAGCATCTCGGCGGCCGAGTCGTCCAGCCGGTCGGACCACCGAAGCTGATCGAAGAGCTGGAGCAGGTCGTCCTCCGACAGCCGCCGCCCTCGGAGGTCCCCGAGATCATACTCGACCCGACCTCGGTGCATGATGAGCACTCGATCTCCCAGCTCCACCGCCTGAGCCATCGAGTGGGTGACCATCAGCGTCGTGAGCCCGTCTGCGGCGATCGCGGCCTGCGTCAGCCTGATCACCTGCTCGGCGCTGCGCGGGTCGAGCGCGGCGGTGTGCTCATCGAGCAGGAGAAGGGTTGGCGGTACTATCGTCGCCATGAGCACCGTCAGCGCCTGTCGCTGTCCGCCCGACAACAGTCCCATCGGCAGGTCGAGGCGATCCTCCAGGCTCATCCCCAGCCGGGCCACCTGCTCCCGGGTTGCCCGCCGTTGATCGCGACCCAGAGCCGGGCGAAGCAACCTTTGACCGCCGCGCCCGGCCGCGAGCGCCAGATTCTCTGCGACGCTCAGGTCGGACGCCGTTCCAGTAAACGGATTCTGGAACACCCGGCCGATCAGACGAGCTCGCCGGTGTTCCGTCCAGTGGGTCACCTCCCGTCCATCCAGGTAGACCCTGCCGCCGGCGAGCGGCAGGCTGCCGGCAATGGCATTCAAGAGGCTGGACTTCCCCGACCCGTTGGTGCCGACGACGACAGTAAACGTGCCCCGCTCGAGCTCCAAGTCGACTGCGTCCAGGGCTCGCACCTCGCTCGGCGTGCCCGGGTGGAAGACGTGCGAGACTGCCTCCAGCCGGAGCGCGATGTCAGGCATGGCTTTGAGCACCCTCTGCCGGGCGCCGAGGACGGATTCTGGGCACCAGGTGCGGGAGCACCAGCACGGCAAGCACGAAGAGCGCGGTCACCAGCTTGAGTGCGTTCGGGTTCAGCCCGGCCCGCACCGCACCGGCTACCAGGAGGCGAAAGACTACCGCACCTGCGACCGCTCCAGCGATCCAGCGCCCGATGGGGTGCCGCCCCAGCAACGCCTCCCCGACCATGAGGTTCGCCAGTCCGGTCACCAGCGCCCCGATGCCCATCTGGATGTTCGAGAAGCCCTCGTATTGAGCGAAGAGCGCCCCCGAAAGCGCGATGAGGCCGTTGGAGAGACCAAGGCCGAGCACAACCATGCGATCTACGTCGATGGCCAGAGCCTTGGCCATCTGCGGATTGTTCCCCGCGGCTCGCATCGCCAACCCGAGATCGGTTCCCATGAAGGCCGCCAGAGCGATCGCCAATCCCCCGACCAGCAGCGCCATCAAGATCAAGGTGGCGACGCTACCACCACTCACGGTGGTGCCCAGCAGCGTGAGGCTGGGCGGAAGCCCGAGAAGTCGCTGTCCGAGCCGCTCGGCCAGAGTCACCATGCTCTCGGCCGGGGCGAGGGAGAGATTGCCGCTCCCCATGACAAAGAGGCTCACCGAGTAGAGCGCGGTGCTGGTCAGGACGCCCGCCAAGAGAGCGCTCACCAGGAACTGGGTGTTGAGAATCCCGGTGATTGTCCCGGCCATGACACCTGCCATGGTGGCGATGGCGGTGGCCGGGAGCGGATGCACATCCTGCAGCAGGAGTGCGGCGACCACGGCTGCCCCCACGCCGAACGACCCGTCGGCAGTGAGGTCGAGCGTGTGGTAGATGCGGTAGCTGATGAAGACGCCGAGACCGAGCAGCGCGAGAATGAGGCCGATCGTCACCGCCCCGATCAGGAGGTTCACGGCTCGGTCTCAGGAGACTTGGGTGATGGGCGCGACCCAGCAGACGCCGCGAACCAGCGCGCTCTCGCCTACCCCGGCCTCACCACGATCGTCCCATAAGAGATGCAGCACATCGCGGAGCTGATGGTTCCGGAAGAGTCCTCTCAGCAGGGCACCGAGCTCCACCGTGCGCTGCGGCAAGGGATGGTAGGAGAACACTGCGGCATGAAAATGCCCATAGAGCCGCCCCACTACGCCGAACGGGCGGAGGTGGGCCGCAAGGGGACCCTCCGGCCCCCGCGCGACCACCCCGGCAATGAGTGCCGTCGTGCCGGAGTAGGTACGCTCCGGCGCGAACGACAGCCACTCTCGCACCGCCGGCACCTCGAACCGCACGGGCGAGGCGCCCTGCGCGGCTGGTGACCGCCGGAGTCTCGTCCCCGAGAGTCCCGCTGTCTCGCCGGCGATGACCAGCCCTGCCATCTTGCCGCCGACGGCTTCGTGACAGATGGCCGCCAACTCGGAAAGGGGAACCGCGTCCGTGTCCGGCTGGGTGCTGAACCGCACCAGCTTTGAGAAGTCGCCCTCGCAGCTCAAACCGGATGCCAGCACCGCGCGCGGGGCGACCGGACCGTCACCGACGAGGTAGTCCGCCATCCGGGCGCCATCGCTGGGGAAGCACGCGACACAGCCGGCCACCCCGACCAGCTCCCCGAGGCGCTCCTGGCACTCCTCATAACTCGCCCCGATCGCGCCCAGGCCGAGGCCGAAAGCGTTGTTCGGAAAGGCCACGAGGTCACAGTCGTCCGGTGCAAAGGGAGCTTGCGTCAACTGATTCGGGTGCCCGTGCAGGTGACAACTCAACGTGCCCTCCGGAACGGAGGAGGACATCTGGTATTGGCCGCTCGTGGCGACGCCGGCCCGCATTTGCCAGGAAGACTGCCGGAGGTCAGTCGGCCCGGAGCCGGAACCGCCGGTCGCCTCGAAGTGCCAATCCCACCCGGCGATCGCCAGCGTCTCGCGCACCACCGGCGGGAGGGACGCGAGTTGGACCTCGCCCCGCAGACCCGCCAGCTCCTGTTGCCAGCGTGCCAGGACCTTGGTTGCCGCTGAGCTGATATAGGTGACCGCCGAGAGGTCGATGGTCAGCGACCGCACACCGTGTCGGAGGAGGTCCTCCAGGGTGTGCGACAGGTGTTCGGCCCCTTCCCGGTCCAGCCGCCCCCGGAGCCGGAGGACCGCGGACCCTCCCTGCCGGGTGGCGTCGATCTTCATTCTTTCTTGGCGCCCTCGCCTACGACCGAGTCAGCTTGTTTCACCAGGTCTGGCGGCAGGGTGACGCCGACCTTGCCGGCGTCGCCCGGATTGACGACCAGCCTCGTGGTCTTCAACCGGTAGAAGGGAATCGACGCCGGGCTCTCGCCCCGGAGCACCCGCGCAATCATCTTGCCCGCCTCCACACCGCCCTCCTGAAAGTCCGGGTAGAAGGAGGCGATGGCTCCCTGCAGCACCTCGAATGGCGAGGGGGAGAACACCGGCACCCGGCATTCTCTCGCCACCTTGATCAGGGCCGCAAATCCCGCGTGGGCGGCGTTGCCGAAGAGCTCGATTGCATCGACCTTCTGGCTGCAGAGCGACCGAGTCGCGTCGCCGACGTCGGCCACGTTGCTCACCGGCACGGCGGTCACCTGAAGCCCGGCCTCTCGAGCCGCCTTCGTCATTCGGTCCTTGAAGGTGACCGACAGCTTCTCCTCGGGACTGAAGAGAATGCCGATCCGACGCGCTTTAGGCACGACCCGCCGGATCAGCTCCACCCGCTTGGCCTGCTCCGGGTCCCCGAAGCCAGGCGAGTACACGCCGGTGATGTTGGGAAGGTGATTGCTATCGCTGGTTCCGGCGCCGGCAGCGAACGGGTCGGACAGCAGGTTGAAGACGACCGGCACGGACTTGACGCGTTGCACGGCCGCCTGAAGGGTCTCGTCCTGCAGGGTTACGATGACCTGGGCCTTGGCGTCGATGGCTGCGTCGATAAGACTCGGGAGCGTCGCCAGATCACCCTGCGCGCTCGAGATCTTGAGTTCGTAATCCCGGGCGGGCTCCAAATTGGATTCCCGCAGCCCAAGCTTGATCGCGTCCTCACTCCACTCGCGGCCAATCCAGTCGGCGGCGCGAATGAGGGCAACCAGTGGCTTCGGGCTGGAATCGGCCGCGCCAGCGGCGGGCGGAGCCTTGGCATCTGGCTTGCCGCTGCAACCGGTTGCGAGGATGACACCGGCCGCGAGGCCAACGAGTCGTAGGGATGCGGCAGACAGGGGGAGCCTCGGACGGCCGTTCATGTTTGAACCTCCAAGTCTGAGCTGACAGAACCGGCGCCGACCCGAAGGCGCCATCGTGATCACTGCTGCCCGGGCGCCCGGCGCGGCCGTCCCGGCGCGAGGCGCCCCTCGCTCCGGGCCTTGACATAGGCGTAGAGCTGCTCGATGCGCTGGTCGTCCAGCAGATCGGCGAACCCCTTCATCTCCTTGTTCTCCGACCCATTCCGCACCATCACCTTGAACGAGTCGGCCGTGACGCCGCCTTCGGCCGATACGGAATACCGCAGGTCAGGTGCGTCGGCAGTGCCCACCGCGTCCGGCGCATGGCAGCGCTCGCAGTACACGGCGTAGTATTTCCATCCCTGGTACTCGGCCTCCGTAACGAGCAGCTTGTCGCCGCTGGTTTCCTGGGCCGAGCTCGGGGGAGTAGCGACCGGCGCGCTCGGCGGCTGGGCCGGCTGGACCGTGGGAGCTGCTGTCTCACCGGCTGGCCGGCTACACCCCGGCACGCACGCCACCGCAGTCACCTCGAGGGCCCAGCTCCTCATCCGTGCGCCAATGCCAGTCCTTCGCGCCTTATCCATCTGGTTCCCCGCGGTTCCCATGGCCAGGTGACTACAACTGCACCACTGCCTGCGCCCAGTGCTCGGGATCCTTGTCCTCTTGCAAAACCGCCGACAGATCGACGACCACGGTGTCCCCTTCGCGCCGGAGCGCATGGCGGTCCAGGGCACGGGTGGCACGCCCGGTTACGAAGGCACCATCGGGCTGAAACGTGCTCTTGTGCTTCGGGCACTGAAAGCGGTGCTCCCCCTCCTGCCAGCGCAGGGCCGTGTGCTGGTGCGGACACCACAGCGAGAAGGCGTAGACCCGGTCCTGGTACCGAACCAGGATGACCTCGTGCTCCCGGTCAATAGTCGCTCCATCCTGCGGGGGAATCGGATAGACCGCCTCGCCGCCAAGGAGGCGGAGTGCCGCAGTGAGCCTGACCGGGAATCCGAGGAAATCGCTCGGCGCGCCCAGGACGGCGGCGCAGGCGGCCAGGGAGGCCGCCTCGCGGAGGAAGTCGCGCCGGGAGGCGACCGCCCCGCAAACCGCGGAGAGAGCGCACGGAACGTGGCCGAGCGCGTCACGCTGAGCTCATTAGCACCGTGCCGGCGAGAATGAGGCCGAGCCAGAGTGCTATGCTTGCGACGGAGACGTAGCGGAGGCGGGCCCAGAGCACCGGTGAGTCGGGTTGGCCCCCCCGGAGCGCGGCCTCGGTCCGGGCGAGGAGGGCTCCATTGGCCAGGAGGAGCCCGAGCAGGAACATCTTCACCCAGAACACCGGCGAGCGCGCGAAGGTCTGGATGTCGGCGGCGAACAGCAAGAACCCACTGCCCAGCGCGATCACCAGCCCCAGCAGCACCGGTCGGTGGATGGTGTGGAGGTGCGCCAGGTGGCGTATCTGGCCTGAGAGTCGGGCGGCTCGCAGGGCAATGAAGGTTTCCCGATCGGTGGCGATGGCAAAGCCGCCGCCGAGGAAGATCCCGGCGACATGGAGAAAGGTGACCGTGGTCTGAACCGCCGGGCTGTTACCGTATAGCGACGCCCAGGGTTGCGCGAGGCCCGCCACCTGGTCGACCAGATCCATGCCCGTTGACATCGCCAGCCTCTCCGTGCTCCTCCGAAATCCACTTGGCGGTCAGCCGAGCCCCAGCTTCTCCACCAACCCGGCGTACCGGCGGTCGGACCGCAGGGGGTCGGCCCAGGGGGCGACCCTCAGGAACACCAGTCCGGGCTCCCGAATCTGGTATGCCCGCTCCAGCTGCTCGAACGCCCGATCCTTGTCGTCCATCGCCGTGAACAGGAACGCCGACAGCAAGGCCAACCGATTCTCCCCCGCCAGCTTGGCCTCCAGCTCCCAGAGGATCCCCTGGCTTCTTCCTGTCTCCCCGCGAGGCGCAGGCGTATCCCAGCATCAGCTTCTTCATGGTGCGCAATCCGGGGCGTCTCGACCTCCTTCCGGATATCGGCGATCGCCTCCTCGTGGGCTCCCTTTGCGACCAAGAGCCCACCAGAGCACCAGGCGGGCGCCAAGGAACTCGGGGTCCATCGCCAACGTCTTCCGCAGCTCCTCGATCGCCTGGTCGTAGCGGCGGCTGAAGTAGAGCACCCATCCCACGGCCCGGTTCACCGGAACCGAGAGCGGGTCGAGCTGCTGGGCGCGCTTGATCGCCGCGAGCGCCTCGTCGTGCCGGCCCAGCGCCGCCAGGTACTCGGCGTACCACTCGTGCGCCATGACGTAACTCGACTTGAGCTCGAGCGCGCGCTTGAACTCCCTCTCCGCTCCCGACCCAGTCCAGATCTCCCAGCCAACGGGCATAGGCCAGTGAGGTGTGCGCCTCGGCGAGGCTGTCGTCCATCTCCAGGGCCTTCAACGCCATGGCCTTCGCCTGGGCCAGGTACTCCACCGGCGGCTTGGAGCCGAACCCGATGCTGAGCAGCTCGTAGGCATCGGCCAGACCGGCATACGCGACCGCGTAGCCGGGATCCTTCGCGATGGCCTGCTGGAAGTGCTCGATGGCCTTCTGGATGTCCGCCCCGGACCACTTGTTCGCGTGAAAGCGGCCGAGGAGATACAGGTTGTACGCGTCGGCGTCGCCGGTCGCCTTCTTCTCGACCCGCTGCTTCTCCTCCGGGAGACAGGGCCAGGGACAGCGCCCCGGTAATCTGCTGCGCCACCTCGCTCTGCACCTCGAAGATGTCGCGTCAGCTGGCGGTCGAAGGTATCGCCCCACAGATGCTTCTCGGTCCTGGGATCGACCAGGTGCACGACGATCCGCGCCCGCGGCCCGGCGCGACGGACGCTGCCTTCGAGGATGGCCCCGACGCCGAGCTCCTCCGCGATCGCGGTGATCTTCTTGGTCGTCTTCTTGTACTGCATCGAGGACGTCCGGGAGATCACCTTGAGCGCGCTGATCTTCGAGAGCTGGGCGATGATGTCGTCCGTGATCCCGTCGCTGAAGTACTCGTTCTCCGGGTCGGTGCTCATGTTCTCGAACGGCAGGACGGCGACCGACTTCGTAGTGGAGATTTCCTGGACCATCGCCTGCGCCGCCCCCACCGCGATGGCCGCGGTCACCGGGGTGGCCAGCGCTTCAGCGAACTGGGCGGCCGAGACGAACCGATCGGCGGGCAGTGTGGCCATCGCCTTCTTCACCGCCGCATCGATGGCTTCGGGAACCAGCTCACGGAAGGCGCGGGGCGATGGTACCGGGGTGCTCACCCGGCGCGCGATGACTGCTTCGAGCGTCGTTCCATTGAACGGAGGTTCTCCCACCAGCATCTCGAAGAGCACGCAGCCCAGGCTGTAGATGTCGCTGCGGCCGTCGAGATACTCGCTTCCCTCGGTCTGTTCCGGGCTCATGTATGCCGGAGTGCCGATCACGTGCGCGGCCCGGTCGAGGCTGGGAGCTCGCCACGCCCACCGCTCGGGCGATCCCGAAATCCGCCACGATGGCGTGGCCCGACTCCAGCATGATGTTGCCCGGCTTGATGTCCCGATGCACCACGCTGCACTTGTGCGCGTAGCTCAGGGCATCGGCCACCTCGCGGGCGATCTGGAGCGCGTCGCCGACCGGGAGCTGCCGTTCCCGGGCGAGGCGGTCGCGCAGGGTCTCTCCCTCGATATAGGGCATGACATAGTAGAGAAACCCCTGGGCCTCATCCGAGTCGTACAGCGGCAGGATATGGGGGTGGTGGAGACGCGCTGCGATCTGAATTTCGTGCAGGAACCGGGCGGATCCCACCGATTCGGTCAGCTCGGAGAGAAGCACCTTCACGGCCACCGCGCGCTGATACTTGAGGTCGTGGGCCAGGAAGACCTTCGCCATCCCGCCCTGCCCCAGCTCCCTTTGGAGCTTGTACCGGGCAGCGAGCGCTGCGCTGAGGCGTTCAAACAGCTCCGGCATGTTGCCCACCTCTACCAGACGTCGCCGGCCTGGGCAGCTTCGAGGGACCCATCCGTGTTCCCCGCCGGAACCCACTCTTGGCACGCACCAACCGAGAGGGATTGGTACCCAGCCCGGAGGCGTATACACCGACACTTAGCCGTTTTTATCGAGATTCTTCGTCAATATAGGCATAAACTCGGGCATCGCTAGATCGGTCTTCCGCACCGCGTCCAGCGCACCAACTGCCGATGCCGATTCGGATAAACCGGCGGGCGGTAGCTCACCTCTGGGCCTTAGCGCAACCTCGGGGTTTGCTGGCATTCACCCGATACAGAGGACACATTTCGAGTGTCCTCCACCCGATGCCCTCGTGGCCCCAGTCAACTCGCCGCTCCTCGCTGACGCCCTGCGCGACCGGTACGTGCTTGAGCGCGAGCTCGGGCGCGGGGGGATGGCGACTGTCTACCTGGCCCAGGACCTGAGGCACGACCGTCCGGTCGCCATCAAGCTGCTCCGGGCGGAGGTGGCGGCCGAAGTCGGTACCGAGCGGTTTCTGCGGGAGATCAGGCTTGCGGCCCAACTCCACCACCCCCACATCCTGCCGCTCTATGACTCGGGGGCAATAGAGGCTGGAGAGGCCGAGGGCGGGCCTAAGGTCCGGCCCTATTACGTCATGCCCTATGTCGAAGGCGAATCGCTGCGTGGGCGGCTTATCCGTGAGGGGCAGCTCCCCCTCGAAGACGCAGTCCGGATCACGACAGAGATAGCCGAGGCCCTCGACTACGCCCACCGTCACCACATCGTCCATCGCGACATCAAGCCGGAGAACATCCTGCTCGAAGAGGGCCACGCCCTGGTGATGGACTTCGGCATCGCGCGCGCGATTACTGTCGCGGGCGAGGAGCAGTTGACGGCGGTCGGTGTATTGGTGGGAACCCCGGCCTACATGAGTCCCGAACAGGTGTCCGGCGAGGCCGAAGTGGACGGGCGAAGTGACATCTACAGTCTGGGATGCGTGTTCTACGAGATGCTCGCCGGCGAGCCTCCGTTCAGCGGCACCAGCCTCCAGGCGATTCTCGTGGGGCGGCTGATTGACCGCCCCCGGGGGCTAAGTACTCTCCGGCCGGAGGTCGGTGACGCTGTCGGCGCGGCGGCCGACCGGGCACTCTCTCGGGCGCCTCGCGATCGGTTTCCCACCGCTGCAGCATTCGCCGAAGCCTTGGCACTCGCCGGCGCAGGGTTCGGTCCGGGGGCTCGACCGCACCCAATTGTGGGCGGTCCGGTGGCTGCCGAACGCCATTCTATCGCCGTGCTTCCTTTTATCAACCTGAGCCCGGATCGGGAGAACGAGTATTTCAGCGACGGCATGACCGAAGAGCTCACCACCGCTCTCATGCGGGTACCGGGATTGCGCGTCGCGTCGCGCTCCTCCGCCTTCGCGTTCAAGGGAAAGGATCTCGCTGCCCGTACAATCGGCCAGCGGCTGAATGTGGATAGCCTGGTGGAAGGCACTGTGAGGAAGGTTGGGACTCGGATCCGCCTCACCGCCCAGCTGGTCGATGCCGCAGCCGGATTTCAGCGCTGGTCGGAGGCTTACGATCGTACCCTCGAAGACGTCTTCGCCGTGCAGGATGAACTGGCCCGGGCGATCGCCAGTACGCTTGCGAACAAGCTCGTGGGATCGGCCAGTGATCCTCTCATCAAGCCTTCGACGGGGAGCCTCGAGGCATACACGCTCTACCTTCGAGGCCGCTACGTCGCGAACCGCCGGACAGTTGAGGGGCTGCGAGCAGGGATCGAGTACCTCGGCCAGGCGATCGCCCACGACCCCGCCTACGCCGCGGCGCACGCTCAGCTGGCCGCCTGCTGGGCCCTGCGGGGATTCGAGGAGTTTGGCGATCTGCCACCCTGCGAAGCGATGCTGGAAGCGAAGGGAGCCGCCTCGAGAGCCCTCGAGATCGATCCCCTGCTAGCCGAGGCTCACGGATGGCTCGCCGTGATCGCCACGCTCTACGACTGGGACTGGGCTGATGCTGAAGCCCGGTACCTGCGGGCGATCGAGTTGGGGCCAGAGCCTTCGCTGGCCCATGTCTGGTACGCAATGTTCCTCGGGGCAATGGGCCGCCACGAGGAGAGTATACGGATGATTCTCCAGGCCGAGGCGCTGGACCCCCTCTCTCACACGGTCCATATGTGCGTGGGACGGTGCTACTTATTTGCGGGTGAATTCGATAAGGCACTCGATCAGTTCCGGGCTACGCGCGATATGGAGCCAGGCTACGGGCTGGTATACGCCTGGATCGGACGGACCCTCTGCGGAAAAGGGATGTACCGGGAGGCAGCGGCGGAGCTGGAGGCGGGGATGAGTGTGGCCGGCCGGGCGCCGGTCATGTTGGAGGTAGCGGGCTATGCCTATGGCCGGTCGGGATTGCGCGAGAAGGCGCTCGAAACCCTCGAAGCCCTGCGCCAGGAAGCGAGCCATCGATATGTGTCACCGATGTGCGAGGCCGCGATCCTAGTGGGGATTGGCGAGTTGGACGAGGCTTTCGCCTTGTACGACCTCGCCTACCAGCAGCGCTCGGGGTTTTTCGCGTTTCTTCGCGTCTATCCCGCGCGGGACCTCCCGATCCAGTCGGATCCCCGCTTCGTCGCCCTGCTCCAGCAGCTGCGTCTGAATTTCTGAGGGCCACAGCCTGAGCCGCAGGCGACGGGGCAAAAATCCACCTGAAGCAGCACTGCCTCCTTTGGGTCGAGTCTTCTGGCCAAGGTTATCGGGGCAGGGTCAGGTAGCGGGTGCAGCTACCCGACCGGCCAACAATGGGCAGATCGTCGCCACATCGGTGAGTAGAGCGTCGCCCGCGAACCGGAGACTCTCTATCGACCGCGTGGCAGCGTCGCGGTGCCCAGCACCGCAGGCGTCGGTCACGACCACGGGGACGTAGCCGAGATCTGTCGCGTGCCGCGCTGTGGGTTCGATGCCGATCTCCGTCGCGACCCCCACGATGACCACCGCGTTGATGCCACAATCTCGCAGCGCAACGTCAAGCAGGGTTCCCTCGAAGGCCGACATCGTGATCTTGTCGAAGATCACCTCACTCGGCCGCGGCGCCAGCTCAGGCGCCAACTGAAATCCTGCCGAATCCCGCAGGAACCAGGGCTGGACGTCCGCTACGCGGCTTACGTGTTGCCACGCCATTGCCATCCGCAGCTGGGCGACCCCGGCAGCCTCCTTGGGAAGCGACAGGTGACGGCAGAAGAATGTGCGGATGCCTCCCTGGCGGGCGGCACCGAGAATTTTGAGCACCTGCTGGAGGACCGAGCGACCATCGGGAAGCTGCTTTAGAATGCCGACCTGCATATCATAGACGAGCAGGGCGGTCCTACTGGGATGAATGGCCTCCCCAAGCGTGTGCGGGATTTCCAGGCCGTAAGCACGCTCCACTAGAACACTCCCCTTCTGCAGTTAAAAGGTTCACCCGGTTTGGCATTGCAACCGATCACGCTGAGCGGCGCCGGCTGCCGCGCTTGGACGGGGGCTTCGATCTGGCCTTGGATTTCGAAGCGCCGCCCTTGGACTTGGTCTTGCGCCTGGAACTCCGCTTCTTGGAGGGCTTGACCCGTTCGGGAAGTTTGGCCCTACCCGTCGCCCGATTCCACTCTTCGAAAGTTTCGGGCGAGATCTCGCCCTTCACCAAGAGTTCCGCAAATTTCCTCCGCTGTGCTTTGCTCTTGAAAGGCATCTGTCACCCTCGCTAACGGACTGCCCATAAACTGCGGCGTGTCCGCCGCTGGTGCGCTATCCTACGGTTCTACGCCCACGGCCCCGTGGGCGAGCCCGGCCAATCCATCGAGCGTGATGTCACACGTCACGACCCGGACCGACGGCTCGACGGTGGCACAATACCATTCAGCCGCATGTACGTCACCAGGTTTCCATAGTGCTCGCCGTTATGGGTGGCGTTCAGAACCAGAGCATACAGCCTGGTACGCTCCTGGCCAAACAGCTTGGTACTCTGTTGGACGGCCCGGTCGGTCTGCTGGTACGCGCGGCCACAGTACTGGGTCGAGGCCTTGAGCGCAGCCAGCAGGTCCGCCTTCGAGGACCGGGTCTTCTCGATTTCGTCTTCCTTACGTTCGGGGTCGCCCAGGGCGGCCGCGCAGATGAGATATTGGGCGCCGGCGACATGGCCGATCAGCTGGCCGAAGCTGCGCACTTCGGGGGTGGGCCGGTACGAATAGGTTGATTCCGGCAGCTCGGCGGCCGTCGTCGTGATGTAGGCGGTCAGTTGCTCCCAAAGCATGCGTGTCGTGTTCACGGCCGGGTTCGCTGTCTGAGCCTGGGCCCCCGATGGCACCACGGCCACCGTGAGCGCGGAAACCAGCAGGAGAGGCAGTTTCATGGGTAACTCCGACGGAGTGGGGTTGCCTACCGACTCGCGCGCGACAACCTGCCCGAGCGAGCGAACAGTACGTCCGTAGTCATGCTCCGGGATAGAGGTGGTCCGGCCACCGCGGTCATGAGATCGCCCTGACCGGTTGTAGCGATGGGTTGCCCCCCTCGCCATCGGCGCGCAACGCGTCATAGATGAGAGGGACTGTGAGGTCAGGGGGATAATCGGCGGGTGCCTGGTTCTGCGTGGGTTAGACCGGACGCCAGCGAGGAATGCCCAGCTGCTCTTCGATGAGCGCGATGACCCCCTCGGGGGTCTGGGCCTCATAAAGCTTTCCCCGGCCCACCATCGTCCGAAAGAACGCCGATGCAGCGGGCGTCGGTGTCAACAGGACGGTCGGCCGTCCCGCCGTGAGGGCCAGCGCTACCTCCGAGGCCGTGCCGGCGCTCTCGACCCCGCAGGCCACCACGACCTCGCTGCTCAGCACATTGATGGCATTGCGGGCGTCGCCCGCCCCGGTGAAAACCGCCACATCAACATGCGCGCTCACCGGCCCATCGGGTCCCGTGGGCAGAATTCCGATCGTAAGGCTGCCGGGCACCGACTTCGCCCCGGCGCACGCCGCCTCCATCACCCCGGCCGGCCGGCCGCCGGTGAGCACTGCCCAGCCCGCGCCCGCAAGGAGCTCGCCGAGCCGGTAAGCCGCTTGGAGCGCATGCGACCCGGGCTCACTCGCTCCCATCACCCCGATAACGGGACGCCGCTGTGGCGTGGGCTCCTCCTGCAGATGATGTCGCTCCCTTACTCTACCTTGGTAGCGATCCACCACGTGGTGCCTCCGGCGTCCTTCACTCCACCGCGTTTGTCCTCGTCGCCCTTCTTCACCGGTTCCTGCACCGATGTCGCACCCGCCTCAAGGGCACGCCTGTACGTCGCGTCCACATCCGAGACGTAGACATGCACGTAGGACGCGATCGGCGGCCACCCGGGGCCGCCGTCAGCGAGCATCACCACCGTATCGTCGATACGAACCTCGGCGTGCATGAGCTTGCCGGTCGAATCGGGGAATCGGCGCAGCTCGACCGCGTCAAAGACGCGCACGAGGAACTCGATCGTGTGGTTCGCGCCATCGACGATCAGGTAAGGTGAGACGGTGGTGTAACCCCGAGGCTTGTAGGGACGAACTCATCGCTGCTCCTTGGCGGGTGGCTCCAGGTGCTTGCGTTCGCGATCGAGATCCATGTGAACCTTATATACCCTGGCCCGGCGCCGAGTCCCGCCAGCGAACTGCCCGCTCCGGGTGAGAGGAGGCCCACGAGTAGCAGTGACGCCGCGGCCCCAGCCGTCACTCCTGAAATGAGAAGACCGGATTCTAGGAGTCGGAGCTGTCCGGCTGCCACGAGATCGTCAAGCTCGCGACCGCGCACAGAGATGGCTACCCGGTCGTGACTCTCCGCCAGCGGCACCCGGTCCCCCGGGGCGTCCACCAGATGTCGCTCCGCTCATGGAAAGCCGAACAGCCGGGCGCCGGAGGTCAAGAGGAAAATGGCAGGCAAGACGAGGAGGAGGTAGCGGAAGACCGCGGTCGGAGCGGGCATAAAGGTCTCTAGTGGGGTCGGTTGCCGCCTAACGCACTCCGCATCAGCCGCGGCGCTCGTGCCGGCGCCACGGCTTAACGGGCATGGAAGCGGGCCAGGGGCCCACTCGGGCCCTTGAGAATCAAGGCTGAGTCGGTCGCCTCATACGTCGCCACCAGCGGCAGGGCGCCCAGGAAGCTGCGCTCCAGCTCGTCCCCGTCAGCGCAGGCCATTTTGGTAGCCATGGCGGGCCCGAAGCGGAGGCTGTCGCCGGCCAGCGTGTAGCCCGCGCTGAAGCGGTTGCAGCCGGCAAAGCCGACCGCACGGGAGCTGCTTGCCTCCAGCCGCAAGGTGGCCGGCTGGTTGCCGCGCCCCGTAGGCGACGACTGCTCCCCAATCTCAACCAGGACCCAGTCACGGTCTGTGATCGGCGTTGGTGCGGGCATGGTGGACTGCTCCTGACTCGGCTGCTTCTGTGGGCTGGTGCACGCCGCCAGCAGCAACAGTGCGCCAGAGGCTGCAAAGGCAAATCGCATTTGTCTCTCCTAATGCTGTCGGTATCCTGTTCCCTTGAAACGAATCTCACCCTCGCCCGTCATATGCGGGTGCGATCCGTCGGGAGCCAGCCACTGCCGAGCCAGCCGGTTGTAGCGCGCCACAAACGCCTTGCGGCGGTCCCAGACCAGAAAGCATGCTCGGTGCACACTCGCGTCAGAGAAACGCCAAAGCGGGTCTGTTTCGTCCGCCAGGAAGTCGGGCGTGACCAGGGCATCTTCGTCGGGCCGAATGGCCTCGCCGCACAGCGCGCAGTAAGCCCGACCAGTTCTAATTCGCTCCATGGCTGAAATATGACCCTGCTCGCTCAGCCTGGTCGCTTCCCCTCCATGTGAAATCGATGCAGCACGCGGTGGAAGACGGGGGTGACAAGCAGGCCGGCGACGACCAGGAACATCAAACCAGCATACAGCGCGTACCCTGCCGCGAACAGCTTACCGGCAGTGGGACCGAGGTCACCCACCGGGCCCATGCCTCCCAATAACATGGAAGCGTTGAGGAACGCGTCCACCCATGGCTGCCGAGAGAAGGCGTGAAACCCAAGGGTGCCGCCCGCGAGCGAGACTCCGACCAGCAGCGCGGCCCAAGATCCCTGATGTGCGAGATGGCGCCAGAACTCGCGATGGGCTGCCGGGGGTACGATCGGATCGTTCATAACAATCGCTACCGAGACACAGCCGGCGGCTTGGGCGACTCTGACCGGCGCGGGCCCGGCAGGAACTCTACCGACGGTTGTCGCCGCACCGGCTGGGGGAACAGGCTCATGAGCTGCAACACAACAGGGGGCATGTCGGAGCTGACGTTGAGCCCGAGCCGCTGAGCCTCCTCGAAGGTGATCGGATAGTCGTGGGTCCATGTCCCAGTGGAAAGCAGGCCGGCAAGCTCGTCACCTTTCTGTGGCGACTGGCTCCGCGCGAGGAGGTCTTTCACGGCCTCCCGGAGCTGCTTGATGGCCTTCTCTCCGACATCGGCCAGTATGAGCGTCTCATCGTCGACCTCGGCGATTGGCTTCTTCGAAATGACCTTGAGCAGCGAGGCGGCCGGATACTGCCCCAGCTGCGGGTCGACCGGCCCGAGCACGGCGTGCCGAGACAGAACAATCTGGTCGGCCCCAAGAGCGATGAGGGTCCCGCCTGACATCGCGTAGTGCGGTACGAATACCGTCACCTTGCCTTTATGGTGACGCACGGCACGCGCGATCTGCAGCGCCGCCACGACGAGCCCCCCCGGCGTGTGGAGGACGATATCGATCGGCACCTCCGGATCGGTCAGCTCGCAGGCTCGCAGGACCTCTTCGGCGTCGTTGATATCGATGTAGCGCATGAGCGGAAAACCCAGCAGGCTCATGGTCTCCTGTCGATGGACCAGGAGGATGACCCGCGAGCCGCGAAGTCGCTCGATCCGCGCGATCAGCCGCGTCCGCGCAGCCTGAAGCAGCCACTGCTTGATGGCCGGCTGGATCGCGCTCATGACGAAGAAGAACCAGAAGAGGTCAGTGAATCCCATTCATGGTCCTCGGTTGAATACCAACGGCTGTAAGCATGACATCGGCGGCATGGCCTCGCCCGCCGGCCCGCCTCACGCCTCCAGCCCGTTCTGTCGGCCCCAGCGCCGAATGTTATCGGCTTTGGCCGGCGCCGCCGCTACGGCCTGCGCAAAGAGCCGAGCGGCGGTGGCGTGTTCTCCGAGCTCGAGGCTCGCGGCCGCCGCCCACCAGAGCGGGCCTCGCCTTGCGAGCTCATCGCGCGCGCTGGGGAGGTCGATGAGGCGCTCCAGCCAGGGCAGCGCGTAGCGCTCCAGCGCCTGACCCAGCCCCTGCGTCGCCCGGGCATTCGTCCGGGAAGCCCGCCGGTCGGCTCGCCGGTCAAGCCAGGAGAACACCGCCCCCAAGATTCGGCCCGCCTCCTGATCCGGCCTCGCGACGCCGGCCGCGCGGACCTTCCACCAGTTCCGGCCCGGCGGCATCGGGCGAGTGCGCACGTGGCAGTCCATCTCCAGAGGGGCGTCGGTGGGCGGGAAAAGCCCGAGGCGCGTGGCAAGCGCCGGAAAGTACACGCCGGCGTTGAGCAGAAACCAGCCGTCGGCGCCGACGTTCGATTGTGATGCCTGTACTTGCACCACCTGGACGGAGTTGCCCACGCGGCGGCGCCAGGTGCGGCCATCCCTCCGATATCCAGCCGCCTTGAGCGGGGTCGCGAGCGCGTCGGCAGCGACGCGGTCAATGACTCTGCCGATCTCGCTCATGAGGACTCCGTTGCCGCCTAGCGAATTGGGCCTTCGCGCCTCCAGGACACCCCCAGCCGCTCGCGCCATGCATGCCACCCCTCAGGCAGGTCGGCTACCTCCAGCAGGCTCCCATCGCGGAATTTGCCAGCCCCCATTCGTCCGCATCGTGGGTGACGCGAAGCACCGGGGCCCCCTCCAGCACCTGCCGGGTCGTAATCGCCGCTGTATTCCGCGGATCCTCAAAGGGACGCATCGCGCATCAGCCGAGGCGACCCAGCGCGGCGCGCAGGAATGGCGCGTGCTGGACTAGCGCCTGACAGCCGCTGTTCTCACCATGGTTTGCCAGTGCCCGGTCCATAGCGGCGCCGAACTCGCCCGTCGCCACAAGCTCGGCCATTCGCATGGCCACGTACTCGTCAGCGACTTTCTGGCGCACGGAAACTCCACTAGGGAGACCGAAGGCGGCCGAGCGGCGATCGGTGGGTGCTTCGAAGCCTTGGGCCCAGCTCGATTCATCCCACCCGTCGTAGCCTTCAGCCGACCAGATGTGAATGTGGGTGACATCCTCCCAGACATACTGCCGGCCGAGCATGTATGGCATAGTCTCCGGTCCAGTTGAGCGCAAAGTGGAAACCGTACGGTGCAGCCTAACGACTAGCTAATCCGCCGCAAACGATTGGTGAAAACCCTATGATCCTTTAGAACTGAAGCGCCCGTCGGCTGCATGCGCTTGCCCCTACCAAGATGCAAGTCCACCGGGCAGGCGTCGAGACCATGCCGCAGTCACGAGTTGATGGTCTGTTGATGCACAGCCGTTAGTCTCTCCCCAGCCCAGTCGTTCCCGTTGCCGCTGGGACGCCGCCCCGTATACCTTGGAACCCGCGCAAGCCCTCATCGGGATTTACCCTAATGCCCCCTTCGTCCCCTATGCCGTTCGAGACCGCGGTCGTTGCCGCCGCACCGGCCGGTCATGAGACCCCGCTCCTCGCGCTCGCGCTACCCCGCGGGCCGCTGCCCCCATCGCTCGCTGGCTTGGACAAGCAGACCGGCGGCGCCATTGGCCGGCTGCTCTCGACCGGCGACTTCTCGGCCAAGAAAGACGAGACCGCGGTGCTCTATCCGCCCGGCCCCGCACCGCGAGTGCTGCTGGTCGGGCTCGGCAAGCCGGAGGAGGTAGACCGCTCCGCCATTCGCCGCGCGGCCGCCGTCGCCGCCAAACGGGCGCGCTCCCTCGGCGTGCCCCGCGCGGCGTTTCACCTATCGGCCGAAGCCCGGGGCAAGGTCAGTCACGCCGATGCCGGCCAGATGATCGCCGAGGGCCTCAACCAGGGCGCCTGGCAGTACAACGAGATGAAGAAGCCGGGAGAGGACAAGAAGCCGCCGCTCGAGCGGTTCGACCTGCTGGCGCACGACGGCCCCGCCGATCTGATCCAGGGTCACAAGGTGGGCGAGGCCATCGGGGCAGGGCAGACCTTTGCCCGCGGGCTCCAGGTGCTGCCGGGCAACGTCGCCACGCCGAGCTATGTGGCCGACGTCGCCCGCGAGCTGGCCCAGCGCCACGGGTTCGGGATCACCATCCTGGACAAGGCCGCCATTACTAAGGAAAAGATGGGCGCCCTGCTGTCGGTGGCGCAGGGCAGCGCCGAAGAGCCGCGCTTCATCGCCATCGAATACAAGGGATCGGACGCCGCCCCCGTCGTATTGATAGGGAAGGGCGTCACCTTCGACACCGGCGGCATCTCGATCAAGCCGGCACAGAACATGGAAGACATGAAGTACGACATGTCCGGCGCCGCTGCCGTGCTCGGCACCTTCGAGATGCTGGGCCGGCTCAAGCCCAAGGTGCACGTGGTCGGTCTGATCCCCAGCACGGAGAACATGCCCTCCGGCACCGCGGTGAAACCAGGAGACGTGGTCACCAGCCACCTGGGCAAGACGATCGAGATCATCAACACCGACGCCGAGGGGCGGCTGATCCTGGCCGACGCGCTCTCGTATGCCCGGCGCTACGATCCGGTCGCGGTGGTGGATATCGCCACGCTCACTGGTGCCATCGTCGTGGCGCTGGGGCACACGGCGTCCGGTGTCATGGGGACTGATGACGCGCTGGTGGAGGAGATCCGCGGCGCCGGCGACCGGGCCGACGAGCGGGTCTGGCCCTTGCCGCTGTGGGACGATTATCGTGATCTGATGAAGTCCGACATTGCCGACGTCAAGAACAGTGGGGGACGCCCCGCGGGGAGCATCTCCGCCGGGTGGTTCCTGCGCGAGTTCGTGGACGGGTTTCCCTGGGCCCACCTCGACATCGCCGGCACGGCGTACAGCGACCGGGAGGACGCCGGGACGGGTTAAGGGGCCCACCGGCGTCGGCGTGAGGCTGTTCAGCGAGTTCGTGCTGTCAAGAAGCGTAAGCGGGACGAAGGCGTGAGCGGGGAGCGGCCAACCGCGTCATTCCGAGCGCAGCGAGGAATCGGGTGGGCTAACGTCGGAAAGCGGTGCTCCGTGCGCCGAGGGCGACTGCAAGCGCGAGCGAGCATTTGAGCTCTGGTTGCCGACGTTGCTTGGGCGATCCCTCGCTACGCTCGGGATGACGCGGGTTGTGGCGATCGTTGCCCTCCTGTTCTCCGTTCACTGTTCACTGTTCACGCCTTTTCTGTTCGGACAGATCGCCCAAGACGACACCACCACCATCGACACGCTCGCCGCCGACACCATCAGCAGCACCGAGCGCTACCTCAAAGAGCAGCTCCAACAGAACATTCGCGTTCCGGTACTTCCGCTGCTCGACGTCGAGGGGCCGCGCCCACCGCTCACCCGCATCGTCTTCACCCGCGACTCGATCGAATGGGGCCATGCCGCCACCGTGGGCGACCTGCTCACCCAGGTGCCCGGCGTCTTTCTCTGGCGCGGGGGCTACATAGGAAGGCCGGAGCCGGTGAGCTTCCAGGGGCGCGGCGCCGCCTCGGCGGAGTACTACCTCGACGGCGTCCCCTACGTCCCCGCCGGGGTGGACAGCATCGCGGTGGATCCGGCGCTCTTCTCCATCAGCCTGCTGGAGCGGATCGAGGTCGAGCGCTGGCCCGGGCAGCTCCGGGTGCATCTCTTCACCAAACGGCACGACCGCTTGGCACCCCGGTCGAGGATCTCGGTGGCCCGGGGCGACAACGACTACGCCCGTTACGACGCGTCGCTCGAGCGCCGCTTCCCCTCCGGATTGGGCTTCGGCCTCGGCGCGGACTACCTGAGCTCGCCCACCGCCGGCGGCAGCGGCAGTGACTACTCCAATACCCAGGTCTGGGCCCAGGGCAGCTACATCCCCTCCGAGCGCTTCGGGGTGCAGTACCAGCTGGTCCGCTCGGGCCCCAAACGCGATCCTTACGTGACCGTGGCCACCGGCATACCGGACACGATCGGCCTCGGCTACGACGCCAAGCGGACCGACGCACAGATCCGGATGACGCTCAAGGGCCGAGGCACGGAAGGCCTCGGCCCTCGCGCCGATCTGATCTACGCCCGCACCGGCTGGACCGGCGAAGGACTCGAGCAACAGATCAATCAGATCGGAGGCTATCTCACCTATCGGGCGCCGAGCTTCTCGGTTACCGGATCGGCCTTCCATCGTACCCGCTGGACTCCGCTCGACGTGCGGGCCAGCCTGGGCTGGAACCCGATCGCGCCGTTCACCGCCAGGGGAGAGCTGGTGCACCTGAGACACTTCGGCGGCAGGAACAGCGACTACGCCAATCTCTCCGCCGGGCTCGAGCTGGTGCGGGGGCTCGCAGTCACCGGTACCGCGCGGATCGGAAAGGTGGTGGCGGCGCCAGCCATCCCCACGGATCCGGAGCAGGACGTCCGCGACTTTCAGGCGGCGCTCGGATGGAACCGTGCCCGGCTCGGCTTCCAGGTGGCCTACGCCAGGACTTCGGCCTTTGCGCCGCCGGCGTATCCCGAGTTCCTCCGAATCGCCACGCTCGCATCCAGTCCTGAGACTGAGTGGGTCACCGCGTCGGTGCGGCTGGCTCCGCTCCAGTGGATCACCCTGGAGACCTGGTACAGCGACCCCAGGGGCGTCACACCCGACGGCGTTCCACCCACCCACTCAGTCACGGCCGGTACCATCCGCTCCAAGTTCCTCCGGAAGTTCCCCAGCGGGATCTTCGACCTGAAACTCAGGCTGGCCATGGAGACCTGGGGAACCGGCATCATCGGCCGCGATGCGCTCGGTGCCCCGATCACCCTCAAGGGCGCCACTTTTGTGCGGAGCCTGATCCAGATCCAGCTGGACCGGTTCACGATCTACTGGGATCGGGTGAACCTGACCTCCACCCCGCTCACGTATGTGCCGGGGTTCGAGATTCCGGCGTATGACAGCAACTTCGGGGTGAGTTGGGAGTTTTCCAATTGAGGCCCACCGCACGCGTCCGTCGCAACCCGGTGCTCCGCACGCTTGCAAAGCTCAGCCGCCAGTACCTCAAGTGGTTCGGCAACGCGAGCTACAAGCCCGAGCGGAACGGCGAGCGCTGGCTGCTCGAGGCGCTCCGGAGAGAGGCAATTCGCACTGTGCTCGATGTGGGCGCGAATGTGGGGAAGTGGTCTCTCCTCGCCGCCGACCGGTTCCCCCAGGCGACGATCCTTGCTCTCGAGATCGTGCCGGCTACCGCCGCGGAGCTTCGTGCCCGCACCGCGGGGCGAAATCGCATCCGCCCCTTCAACCTCGGCCTGGCAGACCACACCGGCACGGTGACAATCCGCTACAATCCGGCAGCGAGTACCCACGCCACGTTCACCGAGTACCCCCACAGCTGGGAGGAACAGCGCATCGAGTGTCCGGTGGTGCGGGGGGACGAGCTCCTCGCTCGCGAAGGGATTCGCGAAGTCGATTTCCTCAAGATCGACGTCGAAGGTGCCGAACACCTGGTGCTAAGGGGGTTTGAGAGCCTCCTCCGGGAGCGCCGTGTCCGATTCGTGCAGTTCGAGTACGGTCGCGTCAACATACTGACGCGATTCCTGCTTAAGGATTTCTACGAGCTGTTCGCCCAGTACGGTTACGTGGTCGGGAAGATCTACCCGGACTACGTGGCGATCAGAAATTACGAGCTGGGGGACGAGGACTTCGTGGGGCCGAACTACCTCGCGTGTCGAGACGAGGAGCCAGCCTTGAGCCGATTGTGCGGAGGGTCACCGCCTCCAGGCGAACCAAGGCTAGTTTCCGAAGTGTAGGTGCAACACGATCTCACCTGGTGCGCCGCGATTCCCGCGGCGCCAGCGCAGAGGAGGCATATCATGCTCGGATTGGGGAACACTAGACGACGGGGCCGGAACGACACTTTCAGCCCCAATAGATTACGCAACGCGGCGCTGGCCGGAATTGGTATGCTGGCCTGGCGGTGGTGGCGTAACCGCCAGGCACCTGGCCGCACGACCACAAACCCGGACCGGACGTTTTCCGAAAGCTCTACGTCACCGGGGGGCTCGTTCTAAGCACCGCTCCCTGAAATGACATGAGGTGGTGGTGCTTAAGTCATTGCACCACCACCTCATTCCATTCAGCTCTCATTTGGCAGAGGCCGCCCGACAATTATGGTGATATTGTCGCTTCCGCCTCCCTCAAGGGCATCCTGCAGCAGATCCTCGCACACTTGTTTGGCGGAAGTCATCGAGCGGAGCCGCTCGCGGATTCGCTCGTCGGAGACGTGCTTGGTGAGTCCGTCGCTGCACAGCAGCACGACGGTGCCCCAATCCATGTCGAACCGGGTGATGATAGGCGCGGTCTGCCGGCCTCCGAGCGAGCTCGAGAGCGTGTGCGCGAGCCGGCTGACTGCGGCCGCCGCCCGGGTCAGCACGCCGAGGTCGATCAGCTCCTCCGCCATCGTCTGATCGCGGGTGATCTGGGTCAGCTCGCCGCGCCGCAGCAGGTAGCAACGGCTGTCTCCTACCTGGAGCATATAGGCCCGGGGCCAGACGCCTAGGTAGAGCGTCAGCGTAGTGGCCATCCCCCGGTACTCGGGGTTCTCCTGGCCTCGCCGGAGCAATTCTGCATGGCACTCGAGTGCAGCTTGGCGGAGCGCCTTGAAGAACTCACGGTCGTCCCCCGAGCCTGCGGAATAGTAGCAGCGCATGCTGCTGGAGACGTACTGAGTCACCGCCTCGAGTGCGATCCGGCTGGCCTCACCGCCTTTGGCCCCCCCGCCTACCCCGTCGGCAACCATCGCCAGAAAGGCGAGCCGTTCGGGTTCTGCCATCAGGTTGTCGGCCTCGGGCAGGCTGGTGAGGCGTATGACCATCTGCTTGCGCAGCGAGGAGATGAGGAAATGGTCCTGATTTTCGGTGCGGACCTTCCCGGGGTGGGTGAGTCCGTACACGTCGATTTCCTCGTCCCGCGGCTTCCGATCGAGTGCGGCAGGCAATTCAGTCGCGTGGGCGGCGGTCATCTGGGCCTCCTTTTCCGCCGAAGGTGCCTCCTCAATCTGTCGCGTGGCACTTACCAGTCTCGATGTCAGCTCTCGCTCGGCATGGCCCGCCCGACAATGACGGTGATATTGTCGCTCCCGCCTCCCTCCAGCGCATCCTGCAGCAGATCCTCGCATACTTGTTGGGCGGAAGTCATCGAGCGGAGCCGCTCACGTAGCCGGTCGTCGGAGACGTGCTTGGTGACGCCATCGCTGCACAGGAGCAGGACATTGCCCCAGGTCATCTCGAAGCGGGTGACGACGGGCGCGGTCTGGCTGCCCCCGATCGAGCTCGAGAGCCTGTGCGCCAGCGGGCTGTCGGACGCATCATCGCGACTCAGCACGCCGAGGTCCACCAGCTCCTGGGCCATCGTCTGGTCACGGGTGATCTGAATCAGCTCACCGCGCCGGAGAAGGTAGGCGCGGCTGTCTCCCACCTGGAGCAGATAGGCCCGCGGCCAGACGCCGAGGTAGAGGGTGAGCGTGGTGGCCATGCCCCGATACTCCGGGTTTTCCTCGCCCCGTCGCAGTAGTTCCATGTGACACTGGGATGCGCCCTCCTGGAGCGTCCGGTAGAGGTCCCGATCGTCCGCGGCGCCGGCGGCATAGTAGCAGCGCATGCTGCTGGAGACGTACTTGGCCACGGCCTCGAGCGCGATCCGACTCGCCTCCGCGCCCTTGGCACCACCGCCCACACCGTCGGCCACCATCGCGAGAGAGGCGAGCCGCTCGGGCTCTGCCATCAGGGTGTCGGCATCGGGGAGACTGGTCAGCCGGACCACCATCTGCTTTTTCAGCGCGCAGATTAGAAAGTGATCCTGATTCTCGGCGCGGACCTTCCCGGGGTGGGTGAGTCCGTAGACGTCGATTTCCTCGTCCCGCGGTCTCCGATCGAGCGCGGGGCTCGGAGCAGCCATTTGGGGAGCGGTCATCGGGGCCTCCTGTAGTGAAGGCTGCGCTAGCCTTCACTCAATCTGGGGCTTTGTAAGCGAAGGGGCCAGGTTGGCCTCAGTGTCATTTCGAGCCCGTTCGCTGCGCTCAGGGTAAACTCCGCGAGGGATCGGCCCGGGTGAGGTCTCTAAGAAATTGTTAATCGGCACGAAGGCGTTCAAGAACTGATCTCCGACATTGCGGTCCGGACCGCGGATACGAACAGGGCCACCCTCATCGGGTGGCCCCTATCATTTATCGACACTGGTCTTGTCCGGCCGGCCCATGAGGGCCGGCCTCTACAACATCACCGGTCCTTCGGACCGGACCGCCGCCGATATCATAACCGATAGCCGACGAGAGTTCCGGGCGCGGTCCTGAGGAAAAGCATCCCGGCGATATCGTCTACCGCGTACACCGGCTCCTTCTCCTTACCGAGATCCACCCGCGCCCGCGGCTGAGCGCTGTCCTTATCGATCTGAAGCAGGACGTTACCCTTGCCCTCCGGCGCCTTGGTCAGCATGAACACCGATCCCTGTACGGCGAGCGATGCCTTGAAGCGCTTGGTCGCCATGGCGGCCGACTGGCGCGAGTAGCCCTGGAGCTGTGCGCCGCCCTGGGTGAAGGCCGTCGCCAGCTCGCCGGTGATCCGCTGGGCGGCGGGATCGGTGGCCCGCCGCGAGGCTTGCGCGAAGGCGTCTCCATAGGCCGAGGCGGCGGCGCCGCGCAGCCCGGCTCGCACAGCGTTCACCGCATGCAGCGCCCGCAGCAGACCCGGGAGCTGCGGCGCTGGGTGGTACACCTGCTGCTTGACTTGCCCGTCGCGCCCGAGCACCACGAGGTTCTGAGGCGCGATGAGTACAATGCCTTCGGGCCGGATCTCCATCGCGACCGGGTCCTCTCCGCCCTGGAGCTTGATCTCGCCGCCCAGCGCCTTGTAGGTGCCGTCCTCGCGATCGACTGCGTAGAGCCGGCGGTCGCGGTTGGCGAAGACGTACAGCGTCCGGCCCTCCACCGCATGATGCAGGTAGTACCGTTCGGCGTCGTAACCGCTCGAGCTCATTGGTTTGCCGCTCTCGATCGCATCCTTGAACCGCGGCTCGCCCGTCGTCGAGATCGATGATGTTCACCTCGGCGTTGGTTGCCGCATCGGGCCGTGACACGTAGAGCAGGCCGGCAGGCGTCAGCTCGGCGTAGGAAAGCTGGCCCTTGATCTTCACATCCTTCTTGAGCCGCACGGTGGCCGTGGCAACGTCGAGCACGTTCACGAAGGTCTTCGACTCGGCGTCAACCGCGAGCACCGCGGCGTCGCCCGCGATCATCGCCTCCATCACGTCGCCCCGCATCTTGAGCGGCTTCGAGGCGATCGTGCTCCCGTCCTCGTAGCGCGCCACGTTCAGCCCCGTCTGGACCACGCCGTTCTTCACGATCGCGGGCTGCCGGTGCCCTCGCCCTCCGGCGCTCCCTCAGGCAGCATGATGATTCCGGCGGGATGCTGCACGATGTCCCGGATGCGGCCGTTCACGCGTCGCCGGCTTGGTCCAGAGCGCCTGACCGTCCGCCAGCCGGTAGGCCATCAGACGCTCGTCGAAGCTCACGTAGATCCGGTCGGCCTTGTCGAGCGAGGGGTAGAGCCGCACGTGCCGCGCGACCGGAACCTGCCCTGGCGGTCGGGCAGCGCCGCCGACCACCGCATCTCGCCCGTCCGGGCATCGAGCGCCCTGCAGACCCATCAGGGTGTGGACCACGATCATCTCGGGCCCGGCCTGCAGGACCTCGAGCTCGGTGGCCTTCGGAGGCGCGGCGCACCAGCCCCTGGACCAGGCCGCCGAGCCCTTTCTTCTTGGGCTCGGTCTGCTCGAAGAGGGTTTCGCTTGACCCACCGCTGGTCGCCGGTGGCGAGGTCGTAGAGCGCCACGACCGGCGGGCCCGGCGGCCGACGGCCATGAATGAGGATGGTGCCGGTCTGTGGCAGAACGCGACGGGTGACGACTTCCGCTAGGCCGAGCCGACGGGAGTCGAAGACCGCGGCGCCGGTCACCGGGTCGAAGATCAGCAGCAGTCCCGGCCGGGCCGCTTCCATGAGGAGTGACCCCTCGACGGCATCCGGACGCTGTCGGCCGGCAAGTCCGCCGAGCTCCGGCTTCTCCCATGTGACCTGGCCGCGCTCGATGTCGACGCCCATCAGAGCGGCGTCGGTTGAGATCAGCAGGGTGCCGGCGGGCGTGACCTGCTGCCAGCGGATGTCCTGTTGAGTCTTGAGGGTCCACGCTGCGCGTGCTGGGCGGATGCAGCCGGAGCACGCGGCGCGGGTGGAGGCTGGCGTAACGGTCTGGGCCTCGACGGCCATGTCTGGCCAGGGCGAGGGCGACGAGCAGCAGGCAGGCCCCGAGCGCAGGCGACGGGCAGCGTCGAGCGGACAGGTGGCCATTGGGCTTCTCCCTTGGACGGCGGGCGGGGGATCGAGATCTCCGTCGGGGAGGGCAGGTGCCGTGCCAAAGTCGGCCATCCCGAGCGCAGCGAAGGATCTCGCGAATCGAGCGAGTGACCGGAGGGATCCTTCGCTACGCTCAGGATGACAACGGCTTCGCTTAGGACCTACCAATCCTCTCAGTTCAGGGCTAAATTCCGCGGCTATTCCGGCTCCTCGGAGGTCGGCTTGCCGTATAGCATGACGGGGTTCGGCGCCGCGGAGGGTGCGGTGGCCGGACGGCGGCTCCGGGTCGAGATCCGGACCGTGAACCACCGGTACTTCAATCTGTCGGCCAAGCTTCCCAGCGATCTCACCGGGTTCGAGGGTGAGCTGCGCGAGCGGCTGCGGCGCGACTTCGATCGGGGCCACCTGTCGGTGCAGGCCCGCTGGACCGAGAGCGCCGACGCGGCGAGACGGGCTTCGCCGTCGATCTGGACCGCGCCCGCCTGGTGGCCGGCCCGGCTGCGGGAGCTGCAGGCGGCGCTCGGCTGGGCGGTGAAGTGACGGTCGAGCTGGTGGCCCGGCAGCCCGACGTCTTAGCTCGGGCGCCAATGGCGCCGGTGAGGTTGCCTGGGCGAGGTCGAGCCGGTGGTGGCGCAGGCCGGCGCCGAGTGCCGTGCCATGCGGGCGCGCGAAGGCGAGGCGCTTGACCGCCGAGCTGCGGCACCGGCTCGACTGCTGGAGCGCGCGGCCAGCCGATCGCGGCGCGCGCGCCGGAGCGGCTGACCCGCGAGCGCGACCGGCTGCAGGGCCGCGGTGACCGAGCTGCTCGACGGGCGAAGCGGTGGACGAGAGCGGCTGGCGCAGGAGCTCGCGTTCCTGGCCGACAAGCTCGACATCACCGAGGAGCTGGTGCGGTTCGGGCGCATGTCGCCGCCGCCCGCGAGGCGCTGTCCGCCGGACAAGCCGGTGGGCAAGCAGCTCGGCTTTCTGGCCCAGGAGCTCGGTCGCGAGGTGAACACGATGGGCTCCAAGGCGGACGACGCCGAGATCGCGCAGCTGGTGATCGCCATGAAGGGCGAGCTCGAGAAGTTCCGGGAACAGCTCGAGAACCTCGAGTGAAGCCGTTTCTTGCTCGTGCTCTCCGCGCCCTCCGGGCGGCGGGAAGACGACCATCGCGAGGAAGCTGCTGCAGGCCCGGGACGACCTGGGCTATTCGGTGTCGGCCACGACCCGGCGCGAGGCGCACGGCGAGCGGGACGGCGTGGACTACTACTTCCTGACCCGCGGACGAGTTCGAGCGGCGGCGGGAGCGCGGCGAGTTCCTCGAGTGGGCCGAGTACGGCGGCGAGCTGTACGGCACGCTCAAGAGAGAGATCGAGCGGATCTTCGCCGAGGGCCACCACGCGGTGCTCGACATCGAGATCGAGGGCGCGCGGCAGATTCGGAGGAACTTCTCCGAACTCGCTCCAGGTGTTCGTGCTGCCGCCGTCGGCCGAGGTGCTGGTCGAGCGGCTGAAGCGGCCGGAACACCGAGAACCGCCGACCTGCTGCGGAAGCGGCTCACCCGGCGCCGCGGAGGAGCTGACGCGCCGTCGCCGAGTACGACTACGTGATCGTGAACGAAGATCTGGTCGCCGCGGTGGCACAGGTGGCCGCGATCCTGGACGCGGAAGGCGGACGAGCGCCTGGTATCGGCAGGACAACCTGCCGGCTCGCGATCGAGCGGCTGCGGCGGGACGTGTGAAGGCGGCCGAGAAGATCGGCATCACGAGCACGACTCTCGAGCACTTGCACAACCGAACACGGAGCCCAAATGAGAATCATCACCCCCCACGAAGTCGCCAAGCAGGCCGGCAACAAGTATCTCGGCGTGCTCGTGGCGGCGAAGTTCGCCCGCTACCTGAACGAGTTTCCCAAGGATCAGCTCCAGCACCGGCAGCGAGAAGCTGACGACCAAGGCGCATGCAGGAGCTGGTCGACGGGGACCTGAACTACAAGCTGCTCCGCCGCCGCCGCTCCGAGGCCTGACCGTGTGGGCCGGCCGGCACGTCGTCCTCGGCGTGTCGGGCGGGATCGCCTGCTATAAGAGCTGCATTCTCGCCCGCCGCCTGACCGAGGCCGGCGCCCGGGTAGACGTGGTGCTCACCCGAGGCGCCGCGGAGTTCGTGCGGCCAGTGACATTCGAGGCGCTGACCGGGCGCCCCGTCCTGAGCTCGCTGTGGGAGCCGGGCGGGGCGCTGTCGCACGTCCGGCTGGGCCAGGAGGCCGACCTCATCATCGTGGCGCCGGCCACGGCGCACCTGATCGCGCGGGTGGCCCAGGGACTGGCCGACGATGTGCTCACCGCGCTGCTCCTGGCTCGCACCGCGCCGGTGCTGCTGGCTCCGGCCATGAACGACGAGATGTTCGCCCGCCCGCGACCCAGGCCAACCTGGAGCATGCTGCGCAGCGCGGGGTCGCGCATGGTGGGCCCGGAGATCGGGTCCACTGGCCGAGGGACCGTCGGAGCGGCCCGGGCGCATGAGCGAGCCGGAGACCATTCTGGCTCACGCCGCCCGACTGCTGCGCGGCGGACAGTCTGCCGGGGCCGACGCGTCGTGGTGACGGCCGGGCCGACCCGCGAGCCGATCGATCCGGTGCGGGTGGTGACCAACCGCTCCAGCGGCAAGATGGGCTACCGGGTCGCCGAGGCGGCCTGGGAGCGCGGCGCCGAGGTGGTGCTGATCAGCGGGCCCGATCGCGCTGCCGGCATCCGGTCGGCGTAACCGCTGCGCGGATCGAGACGACCCAGCGAGCTGGAGGCGGCGGTGCGAGCCGAGCTGCCCGCAGCCGACGTGCTGGTGATGGCCGCCGCTCCGGCCGACTACCGGCCCAGCAGCCCGAGCGACACAAGCGCCCGCGGGTCGAAGGCGCGCTGGCCGATTCCCATGGAGCCGACCGAGTGACATCCTCGGCTGCGACCCGCGGGCCACCGGAAGACAGGGAAGCATCATCGTGGGGTTCGCCCTGGAGACCGGCGACGCGCTGGCCAAGGGCCTGGCCAAGCTGGAGCGGAAGGAACTGGACCTGATCGTGGTCAACGATGCGCTGGAGCCGGGCGCCGGCTTCGAGAAGGACACCAACCGGGTCGCCATGCTCGGCCGGGACGGCAGCCGGCCGGATGCTGCCGCTGCAGTCGAAGCGAGAGGTGGCGGAGGCGATTCTCGACGCGGTGGAGGAGATCCCTTGGCCGATGAGTGGCAGCAGGTACCTGCAACAGCAGATCGAGCTGGGCGGAGCGGAGGTGGTGCTCAGCGGGACGGCGGGAAGCGGCGGACAGCGAGGCAGCCCGATCGAGTCAGCTCCGCAGCGAAGCGAGGAATCGGCCACGAGATGACCCCGCGATCTCGCCGCGTCACCCGCTCCCCGCTTCCGCGAGGCGCTTCGTGGCGCAAGGCGGCCCCCCGATTCCCGGGCCCGGGCATCGCCGTCGAATCGCCGGAGTCATGGACTCCTGGGCGACGAGCTCGTCTCGCCTGAGGACGCTGGACGAAGTCGCGGAGCGGATCCGTACGCACGCACTGCTGCGGCCTGTGTCCCACACGCGACCAACGCGGTGCCGGGTGAGGGCAATCCGAGGCCCGGCTCATTCTGGTCGGCGAGGGACCGGGCGCCACCGAGGACGCACAGGGCGGCCCTTCGTGGGTCAGGCCGGGAATCTGCTCAACGGGATTCTCGAGGCGATCGAGGTTCCGCGCGACTCGGTCTACATCACCAACATTGTCAAGTGCCGGCCGCCCCAGAATCGAAAGCCCTTGCCCGATGAGATCGCGGCCTGTATTCCATATCTTCACCGCCAGATGGAGATCATTCAGCCGAAAGTGATACTCGCCCTCGGCAGCACGGCGGCCGAGGCCATGCTGGGGGTGAGGAAGAGTCTGGGAGAGCTGCGCGACAAGGTGCACACGTACAACGGCATTCCGCTGGTCGTGACGTACCATCCCGCGGCGCTGCTCCGCAACCCGAACTGGAAGAAGCCGACCTGGGATGACGTCCGTATCGCCCGGCAGCTACTCGACCGCTGATACCTACGTCCGGCCGCTCCGCGCCCTGGAGCCAGGAAGCCGAGCAGGCGGTGCTCGGCGCGATGCTGCTGGATCAGGACGCCGCGCTGCGCGCGGCGGAGCTGGTGGACGACTCGATGTTCTACCGCGAGGCGCACCGCCGGCTGTTCCGCGCGATGCTGGCGCTCACCGAGCAGCGCATCGTCATCGACCACATCACGCTTCGCGACGAGCTGCTCCGCCGGGGCGAGCTGGAGACCGCCGGCGGCCTCGAGTATCTGGCCGAGCTGGTGGACGCGGTGCCCACCGCGGCCAACATCGAGTTCCACGCCAAGATCGTCAAAGACAAGGCGATCCTCCGCCGGCTGATCGAGGCCTCCACCTCGATCATCACCGAAGCCTACGACGGCCACTCGACCGCCAACGAGCTGCTCGACGGGGCCGAGTCGCGGATCTTCCAGATCTCCCAGCAGCGGGGCGACGAGGGGTTCACCCGGATCAAGGAGATGCTGTGGCCCACGATGGAGCGCATCGAAACGCTCCAGCGGAGCGGCAAAGCGATTACCGGGGTGCCGAGCGGCTTCGCAGATTTGGATGAGATGACCTCGGGCTTCCAGCCCTCCGAGCTGATCATCGTCGCGGCCCGGCCCTCGATGGGAAAGACGGCGTTCTGCCTCAACGTCGCCACCCAGGCGGCGGTGGACGGCTTCGGGGTCGCGGTCTTCTCGCTGGAAATGTCGAAGGAGGCGCTGGTGCAGCGCATGCTCTGCGCCGAGGCCCGGGTGGACAGCCAGGCGGTGCGCCGGGGCACCCTGCGGGACCCCGACTTCACCCGGCTGGCGCGCGCGGCCGGCATCCTGCAGAGCTGTCCGGTGTGGATCGACGACTCCCCCGCGCTCACGCTGCTGGAAATGCGCTCCAAGGCGCGGCGGCTCAAGGTGGAGAACGACGTCCGGCTGATCGTGGTGGACTATCTCCAGCTGATGCGGAGCCCGGAGTACTCCGAGAACCGGGTCCAGGAAATCTCCGACATCTCGCGCTCGCTGAAGGGGCTGGCCCGGGAGCTGGACATTCCGGTCATCGCGCTGTCGCAGCTCTCCCGCGCCTCGGAGCAGCGCGGCGGCGAGCGGCGGCCGATCCTCTCCGACCTGCGCGACTCCGGCGCCATCGAGCAGGACGCCGACATGGTGATCTTCATCCACCGGCCGGAGATGTATCAGAAGGAAGACAGTGAGGGCAACAGCCTCGAGGGCATGGCCGAGGTCATCGTTGGCAAGCACCGCAACGGCCCGACCGGCACGGTGGACTGCTACTTCCACAAGCAGTTCACCCGGTTCGACAACCGTACCGAGCGCGAAGGGCCGGAGTAGCGTCGGCGCAAACCGAAATCGGTCTACCGCTGCACCGAATGCGGCCACGAGCATCCCAAGTGGGTGGGCCGGTGCGAGGCGTGCGGGGAGTGGAACGCGGTGGCGGAGGAGCCGGCTGGTACGGTGCGTACAGGCGGAAAGAGCGGAAGAGGCGGAAGGGTTCACCGTCCTCGTTGCCGCCGTTCCGCCGTCCCGCCTGCGCGATGTCGCTGCCGAATCCGCTCGCCCGCTGGCGCACCGGGCTTCCGCGAGTTCGACTTCGTGCTCGGCGGTGGAATCGTGCCCGGCTCGATGACGCTGATCGGCGGCGAGCCGGGCATCGGGAAGTCCACGCTTCTGCTGCAGGCGGCCGCCCGGCTGGAGACCGCGGGGCGCACCGTGCTCTACGCCAGCGGCGAGGAGTCGCCCGATCAGATCCGGCTTCGGGCCGACCGGCTGGTGGAGGATGCCGGGGCCGGTGCATGTGCTGGGCGAGACCCGGCTCGAAGCCATCATCGAGGCGGCCGCAGCGGTGCGGTGCCGACGTGGTGGTGATCGACTCCATCCAGACGGTGTACACCGACACGCTGGAGAGCGCGCCGGGCAACGTGGGCCAGGTGCGCGAGTGCTCCGGGCCAGCTCATGCGCTTCGCCAAGGAGAGCGGCACCGCGGTGGTCGTGGTGGGGCATGTGACCAAGGGCGGCGGCATCGCGGGGCCCAAGACGCTGGAGCACATCGTCGACACGGTGCTCTACTTCGAGGGCGAGGCCACGCTCGACTACCGGCTGCTCCGCACCACCAAGAACCGGTTCGGCTCGGTCGACGAGCTCGGCGTCTTCTCGATGACCGAGCGGGGCCTGGTGGCGGTGCCCAATCCGTCGGCGGTGTTCCTGGCGGCCCGCGGCCGGCGGCATCAGCGGCAGCGCGGTCACCGCGCTGATGGAGGGGACCCGGCCGGTGCTGGTGGAGGTGCAGGCGCTCGCCGCCAAGTCGGGCTATGGCACGCCGCAGCGGGTGGCCACCGGCCTCGATCCCCGCCGGCTCGCGGTGCTGCTCGCGGTGCTCGAGCGCCGGGCCGACACGTCGTTCGCCGATCTCGACGTGTTCGTGCAGGTCACCGCCGGCGTGCGGCTCAACGAGCCCGGCGCGGATCTCGCGATCGCGGCGGCGCTCCTCTCCAGCCTGCACAACCGGCCCGCACCCGCCGACGTCATCTTCCTGGGCGAGATCGGCCTGGGCGGCGAGATCCGGCCCAGCGGGGCCGTCGAGCGCCGCATCGCGGAAGCGGTGCGGCTCGGCTTCCGCCGGGTGTTCGGCTCCTCCCGCAGCACGGTGCAGGTGCCGGGTGCCTCGCTCGTCGGCCTGGATCACATCGAGCAGCTGGTGCGGGCCCTTGCCGCGTGACGTCGGCGTCGTCGTCGTCGCGGCCGGGCGCGGCGTTCGGCTGGGCGGCGAGACCGCCAAGCAGTATCTCGCCCATCGGCGGCGTTCCCGATGCTGCTGCGCGCGCTGCGGCCGTTCTCTTCCCATCCCGATGTCGCCCAGGTGGTGCTGGTGCTCCCGCCGGCGAGACGCCGCCCGGCCGCCGGCGTTCCTGCTGCCGGATCCTCGCCGAGCCGGCTCCGTCGTCGCTGGCGGGCGGAGCCCAGCGTGGCGATTCGGTGCGCGGCGGGCCTGGCGGCTCTGCGGCCGCGAGTGCACCGTGCGTGCTGGTGCACGACGGCGCCCGGCCGTTCGTCGATCGCGCGGACGATCGATGCGGTCATCGAGCTGCGCGCGCGCCGGGCGAGTGCGCCGTCGCCGGCCGTTCCCTTGAGCGACACGCTGAAGGAAGTCGTCGCGCCGAGGATCCGACGCCGGGTCGCCCGGACCCGCCCTCGCGCGCGGCTCTGGCGGGCCCAGACACCGCAGGGGTTTCCGCGGGCCGTCCTGGAGCAGGCCCACGCCCGCGCCGCGCGCGATCGGCCACCGCGCCACCGATGACGCTGCCCTGGTCGAAGCCATGGGGCTTCCGGTGCGGCTGGTCCCCGACTCCTGCGACAACCTCAAGGTCACCACGCCGGAGGACCTCGCCCTGGCGGAGCTCCTCGCCGGAGCGTCACGCGATGATCCTCCGCTTCCAGACCGACGAGGAGATCGCCGACGCGATCCCGCAGGTCGGCCGCCATCTCAGCGCCGGCAAGCTGCTCGCCTATCCCACGGAAACCGTCTACGGGCTGGGCTCGGCCCCCACGGTGCCCGCGCTCGCGCGCTCTGCGCGGCTCAAGGGAAGGCCGGCGGGGAAGCCGTTTCTGCTGCTGATGTCCGGCCGGCGCATGGCGGAAGAGTGGGGGCTGGTGTTCTCGCCTTCGGCCACGGCGCTGGCGGAGGCGTTCTGGCCCGGCCCGCTCACGCTGGTGCTTGCGGGAGGCGAGGGACGGCTGCCCGATGAGCTCCGGGGCCGGGAGGGCGGCATCGCGGTGCGGTACACGTCGCACGCCGGCATCGCCCGACTGGTGGCGGCGCTGGGGAGCCGCTCACCTCGACCTCCGCCAACCGGCCGGGCGGCCCGCCGGCGCCAGGCGCCGACCGGCTGGTGGAGCTGTTCGGCCCGAAGAGCGGCAATGGCGAGCTGCTGGTGCTCGACGGCGGCGTGCTCGGCAACGTGCCGCCATCGACGCTGGTGGACTGTACCGACGCCGATGCCTCGGCTGATCCGTGAGGGCGCGATTCCGCGGGCGGAGCTGCGCCGGGCGGCGGGGAGATGGCGCCGTGAACCCGCTGCACGGCGCTGCACCATGTCTCGCTTATCTTCTGAACATGCACGTCCTGTTCGTCTGCACCGGGAACACCTGCCGCAGCCCGATGGCCGAGGCGCTGCTGCGCGACGGCGCTGGCCGCCGGGGGCGGACCAGGTGACAGTGTCGTCGGCCGGCACGGGCGCCTGGGACGGCGCGCCGGCCTCGGAGGGCGCCTATCTGGTGGGCCTGGAGCACGGGCTGGACCTGGCGGCCACCGGGCCCAGCTGCTCACCCGCGAGCTGGTCAAGGCGGCCGATCTGATCCTGACGATGTCGCGCCATCACCGCGCCCGCGTGGCCGAGCTGGGCGGCGAGGACAAGGTGCACGTGCTGGGCGAGTACGCCGGGCGGGAAGGGGACGCGCCGAGGTGACCGATCCCTTCGGCTCCGATCTCGCCAGCTATCGCGCCGACCTACGCCGAGCTCCAGGAGCATGATCACGGCGTGGTGAGCCGGGTGGCCGGCCCGGTGCGGTGATCGCGGCGCGCACACGCGTCTTTGCGCATCCTCGGAGATCCGGTCGCGCACTCGCTTTCTCCCGCTCATGCAGAACGCCGCGTTCCGCGCCCTCGGGCTCCACGCGGTGTACGTGCCGCTTCGCTGCACCGCCGAAGATGTCTCCGGCCTGATGCAGGCGCTTGCCCGTGCCGGGGCGGCGGCAACGTCACGATTCCGCACAAGGAGGCCGCCGCGCGGGCGGTCGACGGTGCCGCGAGCTGGCGCGACGTCGGCGCGTGCAACACATTCTGGAGCGAGAGACGGCGGCAGCGTGGGGGACAACACCGACGTCCAGGGCATGCTCGCGGCGCTCGACAGCTGGAGGCGCCGGAGGCCCCTGGCTCATCGCCGGCACCGGCGGAGGCGCCCGCGCGGCGGTGCTGGCGGCGGCGAGCGGGGCGTCGGCGTGGCGGTGCGTCCCGCGGACGAGCGCGCCGGCGCGAATTCGAGCGCTGGATCGCGCTCGAGCGGAGTGGCGTGGCCCGCGGCCTGCCGCGTGCGCGTGCTGATCAACGCCACCCCGCTGGGCCTTCAGGCCGGGCGATCCGTTGCCGATCCCGCTCGAGATCGCGCCCGGCGCCGAGGTGGCGCTCGACATGGTGTATGCCGCGGGCGAGACGCCGTGGATGCGGGCGATGCGCGCCGCGGGTGCGCCGCGCCGCCGACGGCCGCGAGATGCTGGTGGCGCAGGGTGCCGCGGCGTTCGAGCGCTGGTTTCCCGGCGAAGCGGCGCGCCGGTCGAAGTCATGCGGGCGGCGGTCGATGCTGCGCTTGGCTGAGCGTTGCAGCAGCCGCTCGCCGCGGCGTGGAGCGCTGGCTCCTCCCGGCGGAATGCCTGCTGTGCAGGAGCCCGATCTCCGCGCGCGAGGCCGACGCCCTCATCTGCGAGCTCTGCCGGAGCCGGTGGCGGCCGGTTCCCCATCCGTGTGTGCACCGCTGCGGGCAGCCGTCGCTTCGGACTCGAGTGCCGGCTCTGCGCCGGCTGGCCGGGGGCTCGGCCGGGTGCGGAGTGCCGTCTGGCTGGAGGGATCGGCGCGCGACGCGGTGCACCAGCTCAAGTACGGGGGGTGGAGCCGGGCCGCGGAAGCCATGGCGCTGAAGCGATGCGCGGGCTCGAGCCATTGACGGGGCAGGTATCCTTGGTACCGGTTCCGCTGGTGCTCGCCGGCTGCGAGCCGCGGGGATACAACCAGAGCGGCGGCATCGCGGAGGCGCTCGGCCGCTCGTACCGGCGCGCCGGTGCGGGCGGATCTGCTGGCAGCGGGTGCGCGAGACCACGCACCCAGACGGCGCTTACTCCCGAGGCTCGGCACGCGAACGTCGGCCGGGGCGTTCCGAGCCGGAGCCGGTGCAGGGCTCACTGGTGCTGGTGGACGATGTCTTCACCACCGGCGCGACCCTGGCGGCGGCGGCGGCGGCGCTGACGGCAGGCCGGCGCGGCGCGGGTGGAGGCGGTGACGTTCGCGCGGGTCGCGGCTGGTGGATCTTCGGCGTGATCGCCTAGGCCCGCGACAGCCTTACGAGAGGAGAGATGGCAATCAGGGTCGGCATCAACGGCTTCGGCCGCATCGGCCGAACGTGGTGCGCGCGGCCAAGGCCATGAACGCTGCGGACCTCGAGTTCGTGGCGGTCAACGACCTCACCGACACCAAGACGCTGGCGCACCTGCTCAAGTACGACTCGGTGCACGGCCGCTTCCAGGGCGACGTGGCAGCCGGAGGCCGACGCGCATCTCGGTGGACGGCGACGCGATCAAGGTGCTGTCGGAGAAGGATCCGGCCAAGCTGCCCTGGAAGGACCTGGGTGTCGACATCGTGCTCGAGTCGACCGGCCGGTTCACCGACCGCGATCAGGCCGCCGATGCACCTGACAGGGCGGGGCCAAGCAAGGTGATCATCTCGGCGCCGGCCAAGAAGGAAGACATCACCATCGTCTACGGGGTCAACCACGAGGCCTACGACCCCGCCAAGCATCACGTCATCTCCAACGCGAGCTGCACCACGAACTGCCTGGTGCCGGTGGTGAAGGTGATCCTGGACCGGTTCGGGTTCGTGAGCGGCTTCATGACCACGGTGCACTCGTACACCAACGACCAGAGTCATCCTGGACCTGCCCCACAAGGATCTCCGCCGCGCCCGCGCGGCGGCGCTCTCGATCATCCCGACCACCACCGGCGCGGCCAAGGCGACCTCCCTGGTGATTCCCGAGGTAAAGGGAAGATCGACGGCGTGTCCCTCCGGGTGCCGACGCCCGACGTCTCGGTGGTGGCGCTCAGCCTGCGTGGTGCAGAAGGCCGACCACGGCGGACGAGGTGAACGCCGCCTTCCGCGAGGCCGCCAAGCGGGCCCGCTCAAGGACATGCTGGCGGTGAGCGACGAGCCGCTGGTCTCGGTGGACTACATCGGATCGCTGCAGTCGAGCACCATCGACGCGCTCTCGACCAACGTGGTGGACGGCACCCTGGTCAACGTCACCTCCTGGTACGACAACGAGATGGGCTACTCGGCCCGATGCGTGGATCTGCTGCGGTACATCGGACCGACGCCGGTGAAGCGCACGCTCGAATCGCTGGACAAGGGGTCGCTCGATGGACAGCGCGCGCTGGTCCGGGTGGACTTCAACTGTCCCATCAAGGACGGCGTAGTCACCGATGACACCCGGATCCGGGCCGCGCTTGCCCACGATCAAGTACCTGCGCGACAAGGGTGCCCGCGCTGGTGCTGCTGTCGCACCTCGGCCGGCCCAAGAAGGGCCCGATCCCAAGTATTCCATGCAGCCGGTGGTGCGGGCGCTGGAGAAGCTGCTCGGCGCTCCGGTCACCTTCCTCGCCGATCCGACCTCCGCCGAGGCCGTCACCGTCAACCAAGCGGCTGCCTCGCGGCGGGGTGGCGGTAGCGGAGAACACCCGCTTCTATCCCGGTGAGGAAAAGAACGACGCCGGACTGGCCGAGCAGTTCGCCGCGCTGGGCGACCTCTACGTGAACGATGCGTTCGGCTCGGCCCACCGGGCCCACGCGAGCACCGAAGCCGTCGCCCGGGTCCTGAAGCCGGCGGTCTCCGGCTTTCTCATGGAGCGGGAGCTCCGCTACCTGGGTGAGGCGCTGCACAAGCCGAAGCGGCCGTTCGTCGCCGTGCTCGGCGGGGCCAAGATCAGCGGCAAGATCGACCTGATCGAGGCGCTGCTGCCGAAGGTGGACGCAGATCCTGCTCGGCGGCGCGATGGCCTGCACCTTCTTCGAGGCCATGGGGCTCGAGACCGGCAAATCGCTGGTCGAGCCGGAGCGGATCGACCTCGCCCGGGAGCTGATGAAGAAGGCGGGCAAGAAGCTGGTGCTGCCGGGTGGCGCGGTGATCGCGCGGGAGCTGAAGCCCAACGCGGAGACCCGCACGGTGAAGCGGGACGCCATCCCGAAGGACTGGGCGGTGTACGACATCGACCCGGCCACCGAGGAGACGTTCGGCCTGCGATCATCGAGCGGGCCGGCACGGTGGTATGGAACGGGCCAATGGGAGTGTTCGAGACTCCGCCGTTCGACCACGGCACGCTGGCGATCGCGCGCGCCATGGCCAAGGCCACCGCAAGGGCGCGGTCACCGTCATCGGCGGTGGCGACTCGGCGGCCGCGGTGGCCCAGGCGGGGCTGGCTGACCGATGACCCACGTCTCGACCGGTGGCGGCGCGTCGCTCGAGTTTCTCGAGGGAAGGAGCTGCCCGGCGTCGCCGCCCTGGACGAGGCATGAGCGGAGCGCACCTGCTGACATCATTCGCCGCCAACTGGAAGATGAACCACGGCCCCGCCGAGGCCCGGGCCTTCGCCGGAGCGATTTCTGCCGCTGACCACGCCGGTGCAGGGCCGGCAGCTCTGGTTCTTTCCGCCCGCGGTATCGCTCGGTGCCCTCGCGTGAGGCGCTGCACGAGCGACCCGACATCACGGGTCGGCGCCCAGAACGTGCACTGGGAGCCGAAGGGCGCGTTCACCGGCGAGATCTCCATTCCCATGGTCACGGAAGCGGGCGCGCGTGCGTGCTGGTCGGCCACTCGGAGCGGCGGCACCTCTTCGGCGAGACCGACGAGCAGGTGGCCCGAAAGGCGCGAGGCAGCGCTCAAGGCCGGCGTCACTCCGCTGGTGTGTGTTGGCGAGACGCTGGCCGAGCGGGATGGCGGCCGCACCGAGCAGGTGATCGTGCGCCAGCTCGGCCCGGTAATCGAGGCGCTCCAGCCGACCGACTGGAAACGTCTCGTGCTGGCCTATGAGCCGGTATGGGCGATCGGGACCGGCAAGAACGCGACGCCGGACGACGCCGCCCAGGTCCACGAGCTCATCCGGCTGGAGCTGGCGCGCCACGGAGTCACGGGGCGGGTGCCGATCCTCTATGGCGGCAGCGTCAACGCCGGGAACGTGCTGTCGCTGCTGGCCCGTCCCCAACTCGACGGTGTCCTGGTAGGGGGCGCGAGCCTGGACGCCGACGGGTGGGCTGAGCTTGTGGGGCTGGGCGCGGGCTGATCGCGCTGGCCTTCCGATTCCGCCACCCCTAGCTTTGGGGCATCCCACCTCCGGAGCGGTCGAATCAATCTCGAACAACGACTTCAGGCTGCGGTCGGCGACCATTATCGCATCCTGAAAGAGCTCGGCGGCGGGGGAATGAGCCGTGTCTTCCTCGCCGAGGAGGTCCGGCTCGGTCGCCAGGTGGTCATCAAGGTGCTGCCGCCCGAGATGGGCGGCGGGCGTCAACCTCGACCGGTTCCAGCGCGAGATCCAGCTCGCGGCCCGCCTGCAGCACCCGCACATCGTTCCGCTGCTCACCGCCGGCGCCTCCGGCGACCTGCTCTATTACGTCATGCCGTTCATCAACGGCGAGTCGCTCCGAGTCAAGCTCGCGCGCGAAGGGCGAGCTGCCCGTGCTCGAGAGCGTCCGGATCCTGCGCGAGGTAGTCGACGCGCTCTCGTACGCCCACCGCAACGGCGTGGTCCACCGCGACATCAAGCCCGACAACATCCTGCTGTCCGAAGGTCACGCGGTCGTCACGGACTTCGGCGTGGCCAAGGCGGTGAGCGCGTCGAGCGGCGGGTGCTTCGCTCACGTCGCTCGGCGTGGCGCTCGGCACGCCGGCCTACATGGCGCCGGAGCAGGCGGCCGCGCGATCCGCACGTGGACCATCGCGCCGACATCTACGCCGTGGGTGCGCTCGCGTACGAGATGCTCGCCGGCCGGCCGCCGTTCACGGCGCCCACCGCGCAGGCCCTGCTGGCCGCGCAGATCACTCAGGCGCCGGAGCCGCGTGGCGCAGCCACCGCCGCACGGTGCCGCCCGGCCTCAACACGGTGGTGATGCGCTGCCTCGAGAAGCGTCCGGCCGACCGCTGGCAGAGCGCGGCCGAGATGGTGCCGCAGCTCGACGCGATGAGCACGCCGAGCAGCGGTACCATGCCGGCCACCTCGCCCGGATATATCTCGATGGGCACGGAAGAGGCGATCCGCCGGGGACATCCGCTTCGCGTTGCGGGCCTGTTCGTGCTGGCGTCGATCGTGATGATCGGCCTGGTCTGGCTGCTCGTGCAGCGGCTCGGACTGCCCGACTGGGTGCTCTACGGCGCGATCGCACTCCTCCTGGTCGGCCTTCCGGTGATGCTGCTGACCGGGCTGCATGAGCGGAAGCGGGCGGTCGCGCGGACCACGGGGCTTCTGGTCCCAGCGCCTGCGGAGGGCGTCGCACGCCTGCTGACGTGGCGAAAGGCGCTGGTCGGTGGTGCCCTCGCATTCACGGCGCTGGGAACGATCGCGGGGGGATACACCGCCATGCGGCTGCTTGGCATCGGACCGGTGGGCACGCTCGTCGCGTCCGGCGTGCTCAAGGATCGCGAGCCGCTGGTGCTGGCCGACTTCGAGAACCGGAGCGCGGACTCGACCCTCGGCCCATCGCTCACCGAGGCGTTCCGGGTGGATCTGAGCCAGTCGCCGACGGTGCGGCTGCTGGACGCCTCCACGATCGGCGACGCGTTGCAGCGGATGCAGCGGCCTGGTGGCACGCCGCTGCCCGTGAGGCTCGCGCGTGAGCTGGCCGAGCGGGAGGGGATCAAGGCCGTCGTGAGCGGCCAGATCGATCCGGTGGGCAAGGGATACGTGCTGTCGGCGAGCCTGCTCAACGCGGCAGACGGGCACGTGCTCACGGCGGTGCGTGAGACGGCCCCGAGCGACGGCGAGCTGCTCGGGGCCATCGATCGGCTGTCGAAGAAGCTTCGCGAGCGCGTCGGGGAGTCGCTGGTCTCGATCCGGGAGAATCCGCCGCTGGAGCAGGTGACCACCGGCTCTCTCGCCGCCCTCCGCAAATACTCGGAGGCTCTCCGCCTTGAGGAAAACGACCAGTCCGAGGCTGCCATTCCGCTGCTGCAGGAGGCGGTGGCGATCGATACCGGCTTCGCCATGGCCTACCGGAAGCTGGCTGTCATCCTGGGTAACCTGGGCGGGAACGAGGCGGGCCAGATCACCGCGGCGACGCGTGCCTTCTCCCACCGCGACCGGCTGCCGGAGTTGGAGGGCGACCTCACCGCGGGATACTACCATCAGTTCGTCGAGTACGACCCGGTCAAGGCCACCGCCGCCTATCGGGCGGCGTTGGCGGTCGACTCCGATAACCTGGTGGCGCTGAACAACCTCTCCGTGACGCTGCAGGGCAGCCGCCAGTGGGCCGAGGCGGAGAGCCTGGCCGTTCGCGCTACCCGGCTCGGCCGGGGGGCTTCCTTCTTCGAGAATGCACTGGTGACCCAGGTGGCGCAGGGCCACTTCGAGGACGCCGCACGCACGCTGACGGCCTTTGCCGCAAAGGCGCCGGCCAGTCCCGCGCTGCTGGACCAGCGGGCGCGGCTGGCTATCTCGCAGGGAGACTACGCTGCCGGCGGCCGCCTCCTCGGGCAGCTGCGGGCGGCGCAGCGCTCCAGTCCCGGATGGCAGATGCGCACCGGCTTCATGCTCGCGCGCCTCAGCCGCCTCACTGGGAAGGTGGCCGAGTCCGAGCGCTACCTGCGCGAGAACATGGCGGTGAGCGAGACGCAGAAGGCTTTCGGGAGCTACGTCGGCTGGGCGGCCGAGGTGGCGCTGCTGCAGCTCGACCTTCAGGGCCGACCCGATTCCGCACTCGCGACCCTGGCCGCCGCGCTCGACAAGCACCCGCTGGCGGGCATCCCGGCGCCGGACCGCCCGTACCCGGTGCTGATCCTCACCTACGCCAAGCTGGGCAAGCTCGAACCGGCGCGACGGCTGGCGCGCGAGTACGAGGCGTCCGTTCCCGAGGGTCAGCGTCGGGGAAACGATCTGCGGCTGTTGGCCGGTGGCGCGCTCGCGGAGGCAGAGGGGCACCTGCCCGACGCCGCGGCGGCCTACCATGAGTGGTACGAGCACGCCGGTGACTGCACCGCGTGTGGACTGTTCGACCTCGCCCGACTCGCCGAACGCGCAGGCCGGACGGACTCGGCTCTCGCCCTGTACGACCGGGTCATTACTACCCCCGCCCTCCGGCGCCTCCTGATCGACCCCTTCCAGCTTCCCCCCGCACTGAAGCGCTCGGGCGAGCTCTATGAGGCTAAGGGTGACCGGGCCCAGGCCGCCGAGCGGTACCGCCGATTCGTGGACCTGTGGAAAGACGCCGATCCCGAGCTCCAGCCCGGGGTGCGCGAGGTGCGCTTGCGGCTCGCACGCCTCTCAACGGAGAACCCAAGCTGACCCCAGCACGGCCCCTGCCAACAGCCACGGTAGCACCGACGTGAATCCATGCCCGAGCTCCCTGACATCGTTCTCTACCTCGAGCAGCTGGCGCTTCGGGTCCTGAACCAGACCCTGGAGCGGGTAGTCGTTCGCAATCCTTTCGTGCTGCGCTCGTTCGATCCCCCGATCAGTGAAGCAGCAGGGAAGCGGGTGCTGGGACTCCGCCGCATGGGCAAGCGAATCGTCTTCGCGCTTGAGGGAGAGCTCTTCCTCGTCATTCACCTCATGATTGCCGGCCGGCTCAAGTGGTATCCGCTGGGGAGGAAAGCCGGTGGCAAGCTCGTGCTAGCGGTGCTCGAGTTTCCAGAAGGGCTCCTCTTTCTCACCGAAGCCGGCACCAAACGCCGGGCTTCGATCCACCTGGTATCGGGCGAGGCGTCTCTGCGCCAGTTCGAGCGGGGCGGGCTCGAGGTGCTGGAGTCTGATGCGGCAAGCTTCGCGGCCCGTCTCACCTCGGAGAGTCATACCCTCAAGCGCGCGCTCACCGATCCCCGTCTGTTCAGCGGCATTGGTAACGCCTACTCCGATGAGATCCTGCACCGTGCCCGGCTCTCGCCGCTCGCGCTCACCCGCAGGCTGAGTGAAGCCGAGATCGAACGGCTGTATCAGGCTACCCGCGCTACGCTCGAGGATTGGATCGTGCGATTGCGGGACGAGGCGAGCGAGAAGTTTCCGGAGAAGGTGACCGCCTTCCGTCCGGGGATGGCGGTGCACGGCCGGTATCAACTTCCGTGCCCAGACTGCGGCACACCAGTGCAGCGGATCCGCTATGCCGACAACGAGACCAACTACTGTGCCCGGTGCCAGACTGGTGGCCGCCTGCTGGCGGATCGCGCGATGTCCCGGCTGCTCAAAGAGGACTGGCCGAGGTCGATTGATGAAGTGGAGTAGGTAGTCGTCAGTCGCCAGCCACCAGTCGCCAGTCGCCAGTCCTCAGTTTCGGCGGTTTGGGGCATGGGCCGACCGCAACGAGCGAATCAGGCCATTTAGCATCTTGCCGAGTTCCCGACCATCTGCGCTTAGAGCCATCCACTTATCCGAGTGGAGGTAAATCGCGCTAACTCTCGATCGCTGTGACGGCTGGCTCCTTCCACTACGTTCGAAACGACGGAGACGGCAGCCCGCCGCAGCTGAGCGGTCAAACCGTAGCGCTCGCAATCAGGAAAGGAGCCGGTAGAGCGGTAGACCCAAGCGTGAAGTTGTGGGCTCGTTTCCAGACCGAGAGTTGCCGGTAGTCTCCCATGAGTCCCATGATACTGGACTCAGCGGCCGAGAGGTATCAAATCACCGCTACGTGATGCTGAACCCGCTGATCTGGAGCTTGGAACGGGTGACCGGCGACTGGTGACCGGCACCTGACGACCGGCGACTGGCGACTGGCGACTATCCCGACTAAAATTCCGCCCGACTCGGGAGACCATCATGTTCGCTTTTCTGCTCACGCTGCTCATAATCGACGGGCTGTTACTCTCCGTGGTCGTGCTGCTCCAGGCTGGGCAAGGCGGGGGACTCGCCTCCATGGGTGGGGGCGGCGGCACCGATACCGTCCTCGGTGGCCGTCAGGCGGTCACCATTCTGACCAAGCTCACCTGGTGGTGCGGCGGGATTTTCCTGCTGCTTTCGCTGGTGCTCTCCTTCGTCCCACGCGGCGTCAGGTCGAGCGCGCTACAGGAAAGGCTCCGGGCCACGACGCCCGCCGAGCCGCGGCAGGCTCCGCTGCCGCTGGGCGCGCCAACTCAGCCGCCGGCGCAGGCACCAGGAGCAGGGCCCGGCGCCACTCCCGCTCCTGCCGCTCAGACTCCGGCGCCTGCGGGCAAAGCTCCGGCGCCTGCGGGTAAGACTCCGGCCCCTAAGCCGAAATAGTGAATCGGGCGTTCGTATTGCTCGAGGACGGCAACTGGTTCGCCGGAACCGCAGCGCGACCCATCGACCCCGCATTCGGCGAAGTGGTCTTCACCACCAATCTCACCGGCTATCAGGAGACGTTCACGGACCCGAGCTACCTGGGTCAGATCGTCGTCATGACCGCGCCGATGATCGGGAACTACGGGATCAACCCGGAGGATTCCGAGTCCGACCACCCGCAAGTGGCCGGCGTGGTGGTTCGAGAGCTCTCGCGTCACTCCTCCAACTGGCGCTCCACTCAGAGTCTGGACGAGTGGCTCGGTGGCGCGGGTGTGCCCGTGGTGGAAGGGATCGACACCCGCCGGCTGACCCGCCATCTGCGCGAGCGCGGCGCCATGCGCGGCGTGGTTGCCCAGGGGAGGGAGCCCAGCAAGGAGCTCACTGCCCAGCTGCTGGCCTCGCCTTCGATGGAAGGGCTGGACCTAGCCTCCCGAGCGACCGTCGGGCAACGCCATAGCGAAGGCGCAGGGCCCCTCGTAGTCGCCTATGACTTCGGTATGAAGCGCAACATCGTGCGGATGCTGGTCCAATCAGGCTGCCGGGTAACCGTGGTGCCCTCCACCACATCCGTGGCCGCGGTTCGCGAGCTAAAGCCAGATGGTCTCTTTCTTTCCAATGGCCCCGGCGATCCCGCCGCGGTCGGCTACGCGCTCGACACGATTCGCCAGCTCTCCGGGGCCGGCCTTCCCACCTTCGGCATCTGTCTCGGGCACCAGCTCGTGGGGCTCGCTTACGGCGGCGCCACCGCCAAGCTGCCCTACGGTCATAGAGGCGGGAACCACCCGGTACGCGACGTCCGAACCGATCAGGTGCTCATCACCACTCAAAACCATGGTTTCGCTGTGGTTGGCGATGCAGACGGCATTCCTGGAGCGCCCGCGCTCGAGGTGACGCACCTCAATTTGAACGACGGGACCATCGAGGGGATTCGCCATCGCGAGCTCCCGCTCTTCGCAGTGCAGTACCATCCCGAGGCCGCGCCGGGGCCCCACGACGCGCTTCCTCACTTCGCCGAATTCATGACCTCGCTCGGAGTGGGAGGAGCTCCAAAGCCACAAGCCCTTGACAGACAAGGGTTAAGCTCATAGTATCGGCCATGGGAGGCCCCTGCTGCGCTCCATTGTCTGTAACCCTTCTGGGGGATGCATGACCAAGGCCGATCTGGTAGAACAGGTAACAGCCTCCATCGCCCGCACGGCGGGCCCCATGATCTCCAAGAAGGACTGCGCCCGAGTGGTGGACGCGTTCCTGGAGGCCGTCAAGGAAGCGCTCAAGCAGCAGCACAACATCGAGGTGCGCGGTTTCGGTACCTTCAAGATCCGTCGGCGGAAGACCCGGATGGCGCGGAACCCACGCACCGGCGATCCGGTCGAGGTGGCCGCTCGTCCCGTCCCGGTATTCAAGCCCAGCAAGGAGTTACGCGCGCTGGTGGCGGATGAGACGTCGGAGGCCGAGCCAGCGAAGGGGATGTAGGTAGCTCCCAGCTACCTGTCGCAGGTCCAGGTCGCCCAGCGCCAGCCCAGGGCGACCTTTCTCTGTCGCCATTCGGCGCCGGTTTCCGGCGGCCCCCGTAGGCGGTAACTTTCAATCATGCCAAGCACAGCGGCCCCCACTCTCACGGTGCGCGTCCTTCTCTTCGCCAGCTATGCGGACACGTTGGGCTTCGACGCGGTCGAGCTCAGCTTCGACGTCCCTGCCACCGTAGCTGACGTGCTCGACCGTCTGCGCGCTCTTCCCGGCGGAGAGCGGCTGCCCCCCAGGCCGCTGTGTGCGCTCAACCTCATCCACGTCAGATCCGATGCACCCCTCTCCGGGGGAGACGAGCTGGCCATTCTGCCGCCGCTCGCCGGAGGATGACCGTGTACCTGACCCAGTCGCCCCTAGATCTCGGTGAGCTGCTCGCCTCGGTTCAATCGCCGGAGCGCGGCGGCGTCGCGTGCTTTCTCGGCACGGTCCGCAATCACCACGGCGGGCGCGCGGTTCTCCGCCTGGAGTATTCCGCCTACGTGCCGATGGTCGAAGCGGAGTGCGCCCGGATCGTGGCGGAGGCTGAGTCACGCTGGCAAGTTGCGGTTGCCCTGCGGCATCGCATCGGCCGGCTGGAGATTGGGGATGCCGCCGTCGCGGTGGCGGCCGCGTCTGCGCACCGGGACGAGGCCTTCGTCGCCTGCCGTCACGTCATCGAGGAGCTGAAGCGGCGCGTGCCGATCTGGAAGCGGGAGGTCTTTGCTGACGGGACGGTCGAGTGGGTCGGGGCAGGCGGGGAAGCGGGGAAGCAGGGAAGCGAGGAAGCAGAACAGCAGGGAGGCACGGAAGACGGGAAGCGGGGAGGCACGGAACGGAATGGTCCACGCGAACCTCTCGAGGTGGGAGCTCGCGCACAAGGCGCAGGAGAAGGGTGATGACGACCCTTCCCCGCTTCCCCGCTTCCCCGCTGAACGATCAACTACGGTCGTCCACTTAGAAGCCTGCGCATTTCAGTAACCGATCGCTGCAACATGCGGTGCCGGTACTGCATGCCGGAGGAAGACTACCTCTGGCTGCCGCGCGAATCGATTCTCTCCTTCGAGGAGATCGATCGTCTGGTGGGCATCTTCGCCGGCCTGGGCGTCCACAAGGTCCGCCTCACCGGCGGCGAGCCGCTGCTGCGACACGACCTCCCCAAGCTGGTGGCCTTGCTGCGCCGCCACTCTTCGCTCGGCGATCTCGCGCTCACCACCAACGGCATTCTGCTGGCCCGTCATGCAGCCGACCTGCGTGCGGCCGGGCTGGGCCGGGTGACGGTGAGCCTCGATACGCTGAAGGCGAGCCGCATGCTCGAGTTTGCCCGTAGTGCCAAACACGCGGACATTCTGGAAGGAATCTCCGCCGCACGCGCCGCCGGATTCGGGGTCAAGCTCAATGCGGTGGTCATCCGCGGGTACAACGACGATGAGCTGACCGACCTGGTCGAGTACGGCCGGGCAGCCGGCGTCGAGGTTCGGTTTATCGAATACATGGATGTGGGTGGCGCAACCGGCTGGTCGATGGAGCAGGTGGTGGGCCGGCGAGAGATTCTCGAGAAACTCGCTCATCGCTATGGCTCGGTCGAGCCGGTAGGGCAGACCGATTCGGCCCCGGCTGAGCGATTCGCCCTGCCGGATGGAACTACCATCGGTGTGATTGCTTCGACCACGGCGCCCTTCTGCCGCACCTGCGATCGCGGGCGACTCACTGCGGACGGGACCTGGCTTCTCTGCCTGTACGGCGAGACCGGTCTCGATCTGCGCGAAGCGCTACGGCTCGGGTGCACCGACGAGCAGATCGCGGCGCGGATCGCCGAGACGTGGGGTGCCCGCACCGACCGAGGCGCCGAGGTGCGCGCAACATCTCCCGGCCGTGGCGTCCTGTACCAGCTGGAGTCTCTCCGGGCCGATCCCCGCCGGGAGATGCACACCAGGGGCGGGTGATGGCGCTCCATATCGCCCTCATCCAGCCCCAGATTCCTCCCAACACCGGCAACATCGCCCGCCTGTGCGCCGCGACTGATAGCTCGCTCCATCTCATCGAGCCACTCGGCTTCTCCATCAACGACAGCGAGGTCCGTCGCGCCGGCCTCGACTACTGGGACGATGTAGACCTGTGGGTGCATCCGAACTGGTTCGCCTTCCGGGACGCGATCGATCGCAGCCGATGCCTGTACTTCTCGGCCAAGGCGACCCAGAGCTACTGGACTGCTCCCTACCGGCCGAACAGTTGCCTGGTCTTCGGCGGCGAGATCGAGGGGATGCCGGACCGTATTCTGGAGAAGCATCCGGAGCGGGCCTTCACCATTCCGATGACTGGGCCGGTGCGGAGTCTCAATCTGGCTACCGCGGTGGGGATCGTGCTGTACGAGGCATTGCGTCAGACCCGATATCACGAAGAATCCGCACCTCCTCAACTGCTAGCCACGGATGAACACGGATAACCACGATGGATCGCTCCTCAGCCAGTGATGCTCCGCTTGCCGCCGTGAAATTCTGGAATTTTCCTTGACTGCACACCAGTTGAGTTCGAGCCACCCGGACCTCGACCGGTGTGCTGTTGAGCCAAAGCACAAGTCTCAAGGGTACAGAGGAGCTTTTTAGCGACATGGAGCGATCCCTGTTGTTTGACTCGTGTTCATCGGCGGCAAGCTTTTGCTGTTGGGGTTTGTAAGCCGCTATATTGCGGCGGCTTAAGCCGATACACCTCAATTCGAACCTGAATCGTCGAGAGCATCTGCATGCTCGCTAAAGTTGCGGTGGTTGGGGCGGGAAACGTTGGAGCCACAGCGGCGCAGCGACTGGCCGAAAAGAACCTGGCCCGCACGGTGGTGATGATCGACGTCGTTGACGGAGTGCCTCAGGGCAAGGGACTCGACCAGTGGCAGTCGGGGCCCATCGAGGGCTTCGACACCCGCATCATCGGCAGCAACAGCTACGACGAGGCCGCGGGAGCGGAGGTGTTCGTCGTGACGGCCGGTATCGCCCGAAAGCCGGGGATGAGCCGCGACGACCTGGTCAAGACCAACGCCGGCATCGTGCGTTCGGTGGGGGAACAGGTTGCGCGTGTCGCTCCGAAGTCGATCATCGTGGTCGTCTCCAATCCGCTCGACGTGATGTGCTACGTCGCTATGAAGGCCAGCAGCTTCCCCCGCGAGCGCGTGATCGGCATGGCCGGCGTACTCGACACCGCCCGCTACCGGATGTTCCTGGCCGAGGCCCTGGACGTGTCGGTCGAGGACATTCAGGCAATGGTGCTCGGCGGCCACGGGGACACGATGGTGCCGCTGGTCTCCTACACCACTGTCTCCGGGATCCCTGTCACCCAGCTCATCGATAAGGCCAAGCTCGACGAGATCGTCACCCGCACCCGCAATGGGGGCGCCGAGATCGTAGCGTTCCTCAAGACCGGCTCGGCCTACTATGCGCCCAGCGCCGCGGCGGTGCAGATGGTCGAGGCGATCGCGCTCGATAAGAAGCGGATTCTCCCATGCTCCGCCTGGCTTCAGGGGGAGTTCGGGTTACGTGACGTATTCTGCGGGGTGCCGTGCAAGGTCGGGCGAAAGGGGCTGGAGCGAGTCATCGAGGTGACGCTCACCGGCGCCGAGCGGGAGGAGCTGCACAAGTCGGCGGAAGCGGTTCGTTCGACCCAGGCCGTCGTGGACGTTTGACGCGGGGCGGAGAATGAATCGGCTCCGGCTCCTGTGGAAGTCGTCCGCCGGGAAGAAGGTGGTCATGGCGGTTACCGGCATGATCTGGGTGGCGTATCTCATCACCCACATGCTCGCCAACCTGCTGGTGTTCCAGGGGCCGGACAAAATCAACGCGTACAGCGCGTTTCTTCATGGCTACCGGCGGCGCCTTGTGGGCCGCGCGTCTCGTGCTGGTAGCGGCCCTAGTGCTTCATGTCGTCGTCGCGGTGCAGCTCGCCGCCCGGAGACACGAGGCGCGCCCCGTGGGTTACGCGGGAGGATTTGAGCCGCAGGTCTCCACCATTGCCGCCCGCACGATCCGCTGGGGTGGCGCGCTGATTCTGCTGTTTCTGGTATACCATATTCTGCACTTCACCGTGGGCACGGCGCACCCGGGCTTTATCGAGGGCAATCCGTACCACAATGTCGCAACCGGTTTCCGGAACATCCTTGTCCTGGTCTTGTACCTCGTCGTCATGGCCGCCGTCGGCCTCCACCTCTATCACGGGGTGTGGAGCAGCGGCCGCAGCCTGGGCATGAGCCCGCCTTCACCTCACCCGCTTCGGCGCAGCGTCGCGCTGGTGTTGGCGCTTGTCATCTGGCTTGGGTTCTCCCTGATCCCCATCGCGGTGTATGCAGGGGTGGTGCGATGATCGTGCTGGACCCCAGGGTCCCATCCGGCCCCATCGAGGAGAAGTGGGACAAGCACCGCTTCGAGATGAAGCTGGTGAACCCGGCCAACAAGCGGAAATACACCGTCCTGATCGTGGGTAGCGGGCTGGCCGGGGCGTCGGCTGCGGCCACGCTGAGCGAGCTGGGCTACAACGTGAAGTGTTTCTGCTTCCACGACTCACCGCGGCGGGCGCACAGCATCGCTGCGCAGGGCGGCATCAACGCGGCCAAGAACTACCGGAACGACGGTGACAGCATTTACCGGCTGTTCTACGACACGGTCAAGGGCGGCGACTTCAGGTCCCGTGAGGCTAACGTGTATCGCCTCGCCCAGATCAGCGTCGAGATCATCGACCAGTGTGTGGCGCAGGGGGTGCCGTTTGCCCGCGAGTACGGAGGTCTACTGGCCAACCGCTCATTCGGTGGCGCCCAGGTGTCCCGCACCTTCTACGCGCGGGGCCAAACCGGCCAGCAGCTGCTTCTCGGCGCCTACCAGCAAATGGAGAAGGAAGTCGCCAGGGGCGGGGTGAAGATGTACCCGCGGACCGAAATGCTCGATCTCATCGTCATCGATGGCCGGGCTCGCGGGATCGTGACCCGCGACATGGTCACCGGGAAGATCTCCTCGCACCTGGGCGATGCCGTGGTGCTGGGGACCGGTGGGTACTGCAACATCTTCTATCTCTCGACCAACGCCAAGGGCTCCAACGCCACCGCCATCTGGCGGGCGCACAAACGTGGCGCCGCCTTTGCGAATCCGTGCTTCACCCAGATTCATCCGACCTGCATTCCAGTGAGCGGCGAGTATCAGTCGAAGCTCACCCTCATGAGCGAGTCGCTGCGAAACGACGGCCGGGTCTGGGTTCCCAAACAGCAGGGTGACAAGCGCCGCCCGGACCAGATCCCCGAGAACGAGCGGGACTACTATCTGGAGCGGAAGTATCCCAGCTTCGGCAACCTCGCTCCCCGGGACATCGCGTCGCGCGCCGCGAAGGACGCCTGCGACCAGGGTCTGGGTGTGGGCGAGACCGGGCTCGGCGTCTATCTCGACTTTGCCGATGCCATCAGGCGGCTGGGGCCACAAACCATCCGCGAGCGCTACGGCAATCTGTTCGAGATGTACCAGCGGATCACCGACGAGAACCCGTTCGAAGCTCCGATGCGCATCTACCCCGCGGTGCACTACACCATGGGGGGGCTCTGGGTGGACTACAACCTGATGAGCACAATTCCCGGACTGCACGTGATCGGCGAAGCCAACTTCTCCGACCACGGGGCCAACCGGCTCGGCGCCAGCGCACTGATGCAGGGATTGGCGGACGGGTATTTCGTCTTGCCGGCCACGATCGGTGACTACCTGGCCTCGTCGAAGCCCGCCAGGATCGATCCCGATCACCCGGAGGTCCGCCGAGTCGAAAAGGACGTGGCGGAGTACACCCGGAAGCTGCTGGCGATCAACGGCAAGCGCACGGTGGACTCGTTCCACCGCGAGCTGGGCAAGATCATGTGGGACCACTGCGGCATGGCCCGGAACGCCTTCGGTCTTCGGAAAGCGCTCAAGCTGATCCCGGAGCTGCGGGCGGAGTTCTGGCGCAACGTCAATGTCCCCGGCAGCGACACCGAGCTGAATCAGGCGCTGGAGAAGGCCGGCCGAGTGGCGGACTTCCTGGAGCTGGGGGAGTTGATGTGCCTGGACGCGCTCCATCGGGAGGAGTCGTGCGGCGGCCATTTCCGGGAGGAGTACCAGACGGAGGACGGGGAGGCGCTTCGCAACGACGAGCTGTTCGCCTACGTAGCCGCTTGGGAGTATGTCGGGCCCGACAAGCCCGAGCGGCTGCACCGGGAGCCGCTGGGGTTCGAGTATGTGCCGTTGGCGCAGAGGAGCTACAAGTGAGTAGCCAGTCGCCAGTCACGAGTCGACCGTCAACTATAGGAACACCTCACCCCGACCGGAGCGAGGGACCTAATATACGGCTCTCCGAAGACATGCTGAGTAGGTCCTTTGCTGCGCTCAGGATGAGGAGATGTTGGCCGCCAACGACTCGTGACTGGCGACTGGCGACTGGAGACTGGAGCACACCTTGAATCTCACCCTTCGAATCTGGCGCCAGCCCGGCCCCGCCGCGGAAGGCCGGCTGGTCGAGTACGAGGCCCGGGACATCAGTCCCGGACATGTCCTTCCTCGAGATGCTGGACGTCATCAACGAGCGGCTGACGCAGCGCGGCGGAGGTCCCCATCGCGTTCGATCACGACTGCCGGGAGGGGATCTGCGGCGCGTGCAGCCTGATGATCAACGGGGTGGCTCACGGCCCCATGCGGGGAACCGCCACCTGTCAGCTGCACATGCGGAGCTTCAAGGAGGGCGACACCATCTACGTCGAGCCGTGGCGGGCCCGGGCCTTTCCAATCGTCAAGGACCTGGTGGTTGATCGTGGTGCGCTCGATCGGATCATCCAGGCGGGCGGCTACATTACCGCACCGACCGGTGGCGCGCAGGACGCCAACACCATTCTGATCCCGAAGGACGCCGTGGACACCGCCATGGACGCGGCCCAGTGCATCGGGTGCGGGGCCTGCGTGGCGGCCTGCCCCAACGGTTCGTCGTCCCTGTTCACCGCGTCCAAGCTCAGCCACCTCGGCCTTCTGCCGCAGGGGCAGCCGGAGCGGTACCGGCGCGCGCTTCGCATGGTGGCGCAGATGGACATCGAGCACTTCGGGGGCTGCACGCTCTACGGCGAGTGCCAGGAAGCCTGCCCGAAGGAGATCAGCATCGACACGATCACCCGGATGAATCGCGACTTCCTTCGGGCCACCCTCTCCGAGGGACGTGGTGCCGTAGCCAAGTCCGACTGATTCCCATTCGCGCACAACCGGTTGTCATCCTGAGCGGATCGCTAGTCATTGCGAGCCGCGGAGCGGTGAAGCAATCCCGCCGTTGCCTGGGAGATTGCTTCTGGGGGCTGCGCCCCCTCGCAATGACTGTCGCTCTCTCACTCCCTTCAATAGCCAGCGCGCAATCGGCCGCGTGGATCCGCCTCGGCGCCCACGGTATCCCCCTTTACACTACGCCGACCCGGTGCCCCGCGGCCGAGCTCTCGCCGAGGTGCGGCTGGTGCAGCCGATGATCATGGCGCACGCCGGCGCCTTCTCTAACCGGATCCGTCTAGTCGGCACGCTCAACCTGGAGGGGCTGACGATTCCCGACGGGGAGCTTACCCTCGGTGACTGGGGCGAGGGGTTCATCGACCGGCGCCACCCTCACACCTATGTTCACGAGCTGATGCTCTCGGTACGGACGATCTGCGGGCGACGCTGATGGCGGAGCCCAGGTTCCTCTCGCCGCCGGCAAGGGGTTCGCGCCGTTCGGTACTGACGACCCCATGGTGCGGCCTGCGGTCCGTTACCCGGTCAATCATCATCTGGCCCAGATTCTGGAGAGAGCCGTCGCGATCGCCGGCGTACGGGCCGGACCCATTGCTGTCGAGGCCGGCCTGTTCAATGGCGATGAGCCGGAGCATCCGGGCCAGTGGCCCAAGGCCAGCCGGTTCGGTGATTCCTGGTCTGGGCGGCTCACCGCCCTGCCCGTCGTAGGGCTGGAGCTTCAGGGCTCGTACGCCAGGTACACTCTCCCGAGCACCGTCCCGGGGCCGGAACCGACCAGCACAAGTGGAGCGTGTCGGGGCGTTGGGAAGGGAATGTTCGAGAGTACCCCGTGTACGGCCTGGTCGAGTGGGCCCGGACGTCGGAGGCGGAGGGGTTCTTCGTCTTCCACAGCTTTCTGGCGGAAGGTGCATGGAGCCCAGGCCGCAGCCGTTCTATTACCGGTTCGAACGAACCGAGCGACCGGAAGAGGAGCGAACCTTGGATCCGTTTCGCTCGAGGCGGCCCCACTTCGAGAACTCGATTCTGGGCATAACCCGTTGGACCATTCACACCGCGGGTTACGGCCTTGCCCTGGAGAGTCCCGGTTCCAGGCTCAATGCCACGCCCTTCCTCGAGCTGTCATATGGCAGAATGGCCGATGTGGGTGGAGGGCTCTTCGATGTGCGCTCATTCTACGGCAAGACGTCGTTTTGGTCTGGCAGCGTTGGTTTGCGACTGAGTCTCGGCATGCGGATGCACCGAATGGGTCGCTACGGTGTGGCCCAGGACACGGCAGACTCGAGAGCCAGAGGACACCATGCACACCATGAATAAGAAAAGGGCTACATGGTCTCTGCTGGTCCTCGCCTCGGCTGCATGCGGCGGCAATGGCAATAGTGACGTGGAACCGCCGGAGCCGACCAACGTCGAGGCGTTTGGCGGGAACGACCAGAGCGGTACTGTTGGGACGGCGCTCACGGACTCGCTGAGGGTGCGGGTGATCGATGTTGACGGGAATGGGGTGTCGGGGGTTGGCGTGACCTGGGCTGTGCTGACCGGAGGTGGACAAATCTCGCCGGCCACGGCGCCCACCAACTCCGCGGGCGTAGCCGCCGGCCAGTTCACCCTTGGCCCGAGCGAGGGGGATCAGCAAGCCCAGGCGGTCGTCAGCGGGCTGGCGGGATCGCCCGTTGTGTTTACCGCACACGGCCACGTCGAGCCCTTGGTCCCCGCAAACATTGAGACGGTGGGCGGGAACGGACAGAACGGGACCGTCGGAGGTCCATTATCGGATTCTCTGAGCGTGCGGGTGACTGATGCCTCCGGGCACGCGGTCCTGGGCGTCTCGGTGAACTGGTCGGTGCTCACCGGTGGGGGGGCAATCTCGCCTACTTCATCGACCACAAATGGGTCCGGAGTGGCCTCCGCCGACTTCACCCTCGGCCCTGTGGAAGGAGAGCAGCAAGCGCAGGCAGTGGTCAGTGGGCTCACCGGATCACCCGTCGTATTCAGCGCTACTGCTACGGTGGTCTTCGGCCCGGTCGTCTTAACCGTAGTGGGCGGCGGAAACAACGTCCCTGAACGTTTCAGCTCCGACTTCTGGGTACATGGCAGCTACGCCTACAGTGGGACCTGGGGTTTTCGGGAGGAAGAGGGCAACCAGCTCAAGGTCTGGTCCCTGAACGCCTCCGGAGCGCCGACACTCGCCGGATACAGTCACCGTGCCCGACATCGGAACCGTCAGCGACGTCCAGGTAAGTGAGGACGGGAAGGTTCTCGTGCTCAGCGGCGAGAACGGCTTTGGGGGCGGCGGAATCTATCTCTATGGTCTGAGCGACCCGGCACGGCCGGCGTTTCTGGGTACCGCGCAGGTTGGAGATGCTGGGGTCCACACGGTAACCCTGTCTACCATCAACGGGCGCCTCTACGCCTTCGCGGCCCGGAACCCTGGCTTCTCCGAGGAAGCCGCGGAGGACCCGGCGCTCCTGATCTACGACGTGACCGATCCCACGGCACCAACCCCGGTTGCAAGGAAGCCCTTCCCCGAACGCGACTATGGCATCCACGATACCTTCGTGCGGGACGGTATCGCATTCGCCTTCGTGTGGAACACCGGTGTCGTGATCTACGATGTGGGCAACGGGATTCGGGGCGGCTTGCCTTCGGCGCCGGTAGAGATCAGCCGCCTGATCACCGCCTCGAATGGGGTCCCCGTTGGGCCGGCGGTCCACAACGGTTGGTGGTTCCACAATCCTGTCACCGGGGAGCATCGCTATCTCTTCATCGGTCAGGAGGGGGCCAGCATCCTGGGCTCCGAAGCCAGCGGAGACATCCATGTCGTGGATGTGTCCGACCTCGCCCACCCGGCTGAGGTGGCGTTCTTCCACCTGAACGGCGCCGGCACCCACAACTTCTGGATGGATGAGAGGCGGCAGGTTCTCTATGCCGCCTATTACAACCGTGGGGTCGTGGCGCTCGACGTTTCCGGCACCCTGGCCGGAAATCTCTCGAGTCGGCTACTGGGCCAGGTAAGGCCGGGTGGGGCAGGGAACACCTTCACCTGGAGCGTGCAGCTCGCCAACGGATTTCTCTACGCGATCGACATGCTGAGCGGGTTGTGGCAGTTGACAACCGAGTGATAGGAAGGACTCGGATGGCATCTGAGGGAGGAATGCGGGAACGAGGGAACGAGGGAACGCTGTGGAACGATTGAAACAGCTCCTCTCCTCGTTCCTGCGACCTTCCCACCTTTCCACTGTCCCTCCTTCCGCCTCAGGGCCCGGTGGTAACCCCTGAGCCCGGCGCGCTCCACACGTTGTTCTCCCGCCGCACATCCGGGTAGAGCTTCTTCGGGTCGATCGTCACCCTGACCACCTTCTTCGCCTCCGGGACCAGCACGTTGTAGTGGGTCCCACCGTACCAGACCTCCACCGGCAGGCTCATCTGCTTCGTGGTGCCGTCGTCCATCACCAGCTCTAGCTCGACCGGCATCGGCATGGCGCCGGCATTCCGCAGGAAGATCCGGGACGCGACGCTGCCGGAGTCCGAGGCAACGGAGTCGACCGCCTGGTCCAGCGTCTCGGTGGTGTAGAACCAGGAGCGCCAGAACCAGCTCAGGTCCTCACCCACACCGTCTTCCATGCTGCGGAAGAAGTCGGCTGGAACAGGGTGCTTGTAGGCCCAGCGATTGATGTACTGCTTGAAGGCTGGATCGAACCGCTCCCGTCCGATGATGTGGTCCCGCAGAAGGATCAGGCCCAGTCCCGGCTTGGTGTAGGCGGTGGTGCTGAGGCTCCCTCCTATCCGGTCGGCCGGGGTCATGATCGACTCCTCCTTGCCGGAGAGCGCGAAGGGGATGTAGATGCCCGGGTCGCCGCGCCGGTTGTAGGCCCTGGGATACTTCTTGTCCCAGTTGTACCGGTTCATGAAGGTGTTGAAACCTTCGTCCATCCAAGCGTAGAGCCGTTCGTTGTTTCCCACGATCATGGGAAACCAGGTATGGCCGATCTCATGGTCGGTGACGCTGAAGAGTGCCTGGGGGTCGGTTCGGTTATGGCAGAACACGATCATCGGATACTCCATCCCGCCCTCGATGCCATTCACATTGATGGCGACGGGGTAGGGATAGCGGTACCAGGATGAGTAGTTGTCCACCGCGAAGCGGACATACTGAGTGGACTGGTTCCAGATCGGCTCCGCCGACGGCGGGTAGAAGCTCATTGCCAAGGTCTTGCCGCCGTTGGCTCGCGCGGCGTCCCACACGAAGTGCCGCGCCGCGGCCCAGGCGAAATCACGCACGCTGTCGGCGGTAAACCGCCAGGTGTGGGTGCCCGACGCGGATGGCGGTCGTGACGCGGGGTCGCTGATCTCGTCCATCCCCCGGATGACCACGGTGGAATCGCTGGCTCGGGCACGCGCCAGACGCGCGCGCTGGGTGGCGGTGAGCACCTGCGCCGGGTTCTGCAGGGTCCCGGTGGCGGCCACCAACATGTTGGCCGGCACCGTAAGGCTCACGTCGAAGCTGCCGTACTCCAGATAGAACTCGCCCTGGCCGAGGTACTGCTCGGTGTTCCATCCGCGGACGTCATCATACACCGCCAGGCGCGGGTACCACTGAGCCACCTCATACACGTAGCTCCCGTCGATCAGCTCGATGCCCATCCGGTTGCTGTTGGGCCCGAACGGAAACGACCAGCCGATGTCGAGCACCTGGCGGCCGCGCGGTGGGAGGGGACGGGGAAGGTCCACCTTCATCAAGGTCCCGTTCACGAAGTACTTGAGTGTCGAGGCTGGGACAGCGGCCTGCCCCTTCCTGGCGGGTTTCGCCGGCTGTGCAACCTTGGTCAGGGTCACGCCACCCTCGGCGCCACGGGTCCCGAATCGCGAATTTTGCTCGAATAGGCGGAAGCCCCGGCTCGAGCTGTTGAAGAGGTTTTGATCCAGCTGAAGCCACAGATACTGCAGCGTGTCGGGGGAGTTGTTGGTGTAGGTGATGCGCTCCTCGCCGGTTACCCGCTGCGCGACGGTGTCGAGCGTGGCTCGAATGATGTAATCCACCCTCTGCTGCCAGTAGTCCTTTCCCGGTGCTCCGGTGCCGGTCCTGATCGTGTTGGGCGTGGGGAGATCGAGCCGCCGGAACGGAGATACGTCTCCCAGCGATCTCGTGCTGTCATCCGGGCTTTGCCCACCGACAGGCTGCTGGGCAACTAGCGGTGCGGCGGATAGACAAATCAGAAGTGCTGCCAAGATTCGCATTACAGGTGTCCGAAGCGAATGTAGAAGGAATGCAGTAGCCGCGAATGAACACGGACCAAAACCAGGGATTGCTCCTCGCCCGACAATGCTCCCATCGCTACCACGAATCGGATTTTTACTGTTCAACAGCACACCGATCAGATTTAGTCCAGCGTCAGTCCGCTCGGAACGATCGGCTTTTCTTCTGTGTCATCCGCGGCTAGCTGTGGCAGTATCCTCATCGGTGCCCGCGTCAGCGAGTGCTGCGCTCATCTGGGGCTGATGTCGTATCCTGTCCCGGACGTTTCGCGGTAGCCGGTCGGGTCCAGCCATTGTTGGTGGCGATCGCGTCGGGAAAGGTGCCGTCAGGGTTCACCCGGGCGCTGACGATCGGCTTGCCGGAACGGTTTTCGTAGACGTACCGGTCGCCCGCATACCAGATCTCGACCGGCAGCTTCACCAGCTCCGTTGTGCCATCGCCGAAACCCAGCTCGAGCTCGACCGGCATGACTGCGTCTCCCAGGTTGGCCACGGTTACCTGGGTCGAGCCGTCGGCTTGCTTGACCGACTCGACCGACTGGTCCAGCGCCGCCGTGGTGTAGAAGAACCCGCGCCAGAACCAACTGAGATCGCGGCCCGAGACCGCCTCCACGGTGCGGAAGAAGTCGGCCGGCTTGGGGTGCTTGAACGACCACCGGCGGGTGTACTCGCGAAAGGCGCTGTCGAAGACCTCGGGAGCGAGCACCTTGTTGCGGAGCGCGAGCAGGGCGACCGACGGCTTTACGTAGGCCAGGCTGAGGAGGTTTTCGCTGGTCTTGTACCGGTTGGCCGGTGTCATGATGGGCTGCGCGGTCGGGGTCTGGTCCACCTTGACTACCAGCTCCCGCTCGCGCTGCCGGACCTCGGAGTCGTCCCGATTCCAGAACCCTTCCTCGGCGAAGGTGTTGATGAAGGTGTTGAAGCCCTCGTCCATCCAGGCGTAACGCCGCTCATCCGAGCCCACAATCATCGGGTACCAGTTGTGTCCGATCTCGTGAGTCACCACCTGGAACAGGTCCGGGCCGTCCGTGCCCCGCGCCTCCATGGCGAGCATAGGGTATTCCATGCCGGAGACGGGGCCTTCGACCGCCGAGATCTGGGGATAGGGGTAGCGGAACCAGCGGGTGCTGTATTCCTGGATCGAGTAGCGGCTCATCCTGGCCGCGTCCTTCCAGATTTCGATGGCCGAAGGACGGTAGTACGCCTGGGCCAGAACCCCCTCCCAGCCGGCCGCATCCCAGAGATACTCCGGCGAAGCCGCCCAAGCTGCATCACGCACGTTGGTCGCCCGGAACCGCCAGGTGAGCGATCCGCGCCGCGCCGGACGCGCGGCCCCGGAGCGCAGCTCCGGCTCGGTCACGATCTGAATCGTGCTGTCGGACTTGATCGCGTGGGCGAGCCGTTCCCGCTGGGTTGTGGTGAGCACGTCGGCTGGATTCTGGAGCACGCCGGTCCCGGCGATGATGTAGCCAGCGGGCAGCGTGACCTCATAGTCGATGTCGCCATACTCCAGGTAGAACTCGCCCTGCCCGAGATACTGGTCGGTATTCCAGCCATGCACGTCGTCGTAGACCGCCATTCGCGGGTACCACTGCGCGATCTCATACAGGCTTCCGTCCCTGCCCATCCGATCGGCGCCGTGCTCCGGGACATTGAAGGCGTAGGTCAGCTCCAACGCCGTCGCCCCGCCAGGAGGAATCGGACGTACCAGGTCCAGATACATCATGGTGTCATCGACGCGGGGCCGTAGGGTGGCAGCGGGGCAGCTGGGCGGGGCAGGCGCCTTCTGGGTGGTCGATGGCTTGGCCCTCGCCTTTCTTTTCGTTGCTGCCCCGCTTCCCCCCCGCCCGGAGGGCACCCGCCCCGCTGTCTCGAGGCACTGAACGACCCTCTCGAGCTCGAATCCTCCCGTAAACCCGGCCCGTAGTCGCCGACACAACAGCCTTGTCCCCAACCGGTAGCAGTCAGCCCGGCCTTCTGCGTGACGTCAGTGAAGGTACCATCGCGGTTGTTGCGAAAGAGATAACTGGTGGGCTTGCGCGTACTCGTTGAGTTCTGAAATGTTGAGCCGTTAACCAGGAAGATATCGAGCCAGCCGTCGTTATCGAAATCGAAGAGCGCGACACCCGCGCCCATCTCCTCGATGAGGTACTGCTTATCCACCGCTTCGCCTGATACGTTGCGGGCGCGACTCAATCCGGCCTCAGCGACCATATCGGTAAAGGTGACTGGCTGGGCTGCGCTGGCAGAAGGAGCCAAGGACAGCATACGCAGCAAGTCTCTGCGTGAAGGGTCGCAATACCTCATTCGGTCCAAGGATACGAAATCCCTACATCGAATTGGGCCAGAGGTTCAATAAAACAGCTTTATGCTGAGCTGGATGGAACGAGGCTGATTGCACTGCGTTCCCGTCTGTCCGAACTGCGCGGTAGCGCTCCAGTTTGTGTTCGGGTCACAGAAAATAACGCGATTCGTGATATTCCCGCCTTGCGCCTCGAACCGTAGTTTGAATCGTTCTCCACCGAGCGGCGTCTCTTTGAAGAGGCTGACGTCCTCTACAGTATTCCTAAATCCTCGCGCGGTTGCATCCCGCGAGGGAGCGTTGCCGAACTGCAGCGGTCCAGGATCAGTCCATGCCGAACGGTCGAAATAGCGATCGCGGTTGGGATCGAAGCCGTCCTGGAATGTGGCAATCGAATTGACGTCCATGTTGCGATTCGGACGCTTTGTTGTATTGAACAGCAAGCCGGCCAAATCATTGTTCATCGTTATGGCCAGCGGACGACCGCTGTCGTAACGAAGAATGCCGTTCACGGTCCAGCCGCCCAGAAGCGCGGCAGCTATCCCGCTCTTGCCACGGGCGAAAGGCAATTCATAGGTTCCGGAAAAAACGAAAGAGTGTGGAACGTCATCGCCAGCGATCGACCATTCTCCTGCTTGGGTGTCAATCGGGTTCTGTACTCCGCCTCCACCACGCTGTCCGCTATCCGCCCGGTTGTTCTCGAGACGCGAATAGACATAGAAGGTGCGGAATTGGAGACCATTGGCGAAGCGCTTATCCAGTTTCAACTGGAGCGAATGGTACTGACTTTTCCCGATCGGAACATCGCGATATTCGATCGCCTGATACTGCGGGAACGGTCTCAGCGCCTGAGCCACAATCCCGGTGAATCCTGGATAGGGTGAAGAGATGCCTGCGGCCGCGGCTTGCGATGAATTGATATTGGACTGTAGTACACCAGTTCCCAAAGCCAGCACTTTCGGATCGTTCATGTTGTAGCCGGCCCCAAGAAACTGTGGATTATGTGGCAGGCGGGTTCCCTTATTTCCCAAATAGGAAACATCGACCATGACGCTTTCGCCGATTTGCCGCTGATACGTCGCTGACCAGTTTTGATAGCGAGGTAACATCAATCCATCTGCGGGATAACCGATCGGAGCAGTCCCATTCGAGAATGTGGGATCAATGAATGGTGGGTAGCGAATCACGCTTGCCGGGAAGCCCGAATCCAGATGGAACGCAGGCTCGCGGCCGTTGGTTAGATTTGGCGCTGTCGGGTTGCTATCGAAACCAAGAGTCGGTCTGCCGCCCTGACCAAATGTTACGCCGGCGTAGTAAATGCCATAGCCGCCTCGGATCACTTGCTTGTCCGAAGTCTTGTACGCGAATCCGATACGAGGACCGATGGCGTCGAGAGGAATCTCATCGAATGTTCGGGAGCCGGTCCTTCCTGGACCTGTACCTGCAAATTTCAATGCACCAGGGCGTCCACCGGCGGCTGGATTCGGTAAGGATGGGTCGAAGGTGGACATGCGGTCAAAGCGCTCTGTCCAGGGTCCTTGGTAATCGAATCTCAGGCCCAAAGTGAGATTGAGTTTGCTCGTTACTTTGTAATCGTCGTTCAGATAAACAGCGACGGTATTGCCATTGAAAGTAGTGAACTGCGGAATGTATTGGCTGGCAGTGTGCACCTGTCCGAGCAGGAACGAAGCAAAGGGTCGCCCGTTGTCGCGATGTTGTTGCCGGCAGCGTCATAGCCACCCGTGCCGAGCCGATTGAAAGAGAACTGCCCGCCGGTGTTGTTGGCCCAACCTGTGTAATTGAACTGATGGTGCCGGAACTCGTATCCGAGTTTGATGGAATGCTTACCGGTAATCCACGTCACGTCGTTGGCGAACTGCCAGCGATTGATAGCTTCGAACCCGAAACCAATCCACTGCGTACCGAGTGCGGTGTACGGAGTGTTACCGGTGAAGGTAATATTTGGCGATCCGGCGGTCGGGTCGAGAAGGCCGCTCTTGCCTGGCCCCCACAGCTTGTCTCCCCAACCTACTCCTGCGTTGATTGGTGTACCGCCCATAAACCAGCGGTCCCACGAGATGGTTGCGTGATAGAGAAGATTGTTCTTGATGATGTAGTCGAATTGCTGCGTGGCATGTTGCGTTGAGATACGTTGAACGAAGCCGACGCCGAGATATTGATCGTTCTTCTCGGGTGTCTGACGGGGATCGAACTGGAAGTTACAACCGTCTACTTCGCCGCAATTGCGGATCGCGGGCCGTTTCGGCCAGAAGAAGCTTGTCGTGCCTTTGAACTTCTCGTTGAAATTGTGGTCAACGCGAAACATGATCGTCCGGAAGTCTGCAATCCAAGTTTGATCGCCGGCCGGATTGCCCGCAACGTTGAAGGCCAGTCCGGGACGGTCTGGCCCAACCATCAACGGCACAATATTGTTTGCGACGGAACTCCGCTGGCTTGCCGGGATGATGTTACCCGGATAAGGATCGCGAACTGGAATGCCCCTGACCTCACGCGTAGAGAAAGGATTGTAGATTTGTCCTTCGGGAATCTGCCGGCCGAGAGCATCCGTGCCCACGTTTCGGCCTGTCAGCAGCGCACTAAAGTCACCCTGTTTGAATGCGTCGATCGGAGTTGTATTACCGAACCCGGGAAGCACGCCGGAGCGAAACTTCAGGTAGTCCCAATTTGTGAAGAAGAATGTCTTGTTTCGGCCGTCGTAAACCTTTGGAATGTAAACCGGGCCGCCGATTGTAAAGCCGTAACCGTTTTGGCGTATCTTCGAAGGTCGGTCCGGGAAGAACCCGCGCGCATTTAGCTTGTCATTGGCAAAGTATTCGTAGAAGCTTCCGTGCAGGTCTTTCGTGCCGCCCTTGGAGGTGTACTCGACCGTGCCTCCGCTCGAGTGCCCATACTGGGCGGAGTAGCTCGAGGTGATCACTTTCATTTCCCCGATAGACTCTATGGGTGGGCCGGCCTCGTGACTCCCGTTGTGACCTGAGGCATAACCGAAAGCGACACCGTCGAAAAAGTTTTCAGCTGCCTGTGTCTGTCCTCCATTCAATCGTGAACTGAAGGCGCTGCCTCGAAACATCGGATCCCCATTGGGCTTCATCGGAGTGAAGCCAGGCTGCAGTTGCAGCAAGGCCTCAGCGAGACGGACGTCAGCGCCCATGACAACGGGCAAATTTTTGTAGTAGGTGCTATCGACGGTATGCGTCACGTCGGCGTTCGAAGTACTGAGAATTTCCGCAGAGGCGGCGACGGTTACCTGCTCGGAGACCTGCCCGAGTTCGAGAACGACATCCTGTCGTGAAACTTGACCGCCTACGAGCCGCAGGCCGGGACGAACTGCAGTCTTGAATCCGCTCTGCTCGACTGTGATCGTATACGTTCCCAAAACCAGTGACGGCGAGGAGTACGCGCCGGCTTCATTCGTGATGAGTTCTGTAACAACGCCGGTCTCGTCATTGCGCACCTTGACAACGGCGCCCACCACGTCACTACCAGTGGGATCTGTGACAAGACCAGTGACCGTGGCGCGATCGGCTCGCTGGGCAATGAGCGGTGAAGAAAGCAGGAGTATGGCTGAGGACGCGAGGAACGTGCGGACAAGGCAAGCAAACACAGGGTCTCCCTCCGTGGGAGGTTTTGCTGCGAAGACTTTAGGCCAACGTGGGCATTATCGGCACACGCACACAATTCTGATTGGAAACGCTATCAGAAAGGCTTAGACGTGTCAACGAAATTAATCTATTTCTATTAGTCGATGGTCCTGTCTATGTCAGCCTGTCCGCATCGTGGCGAGTTCCGTGAAACGGGAGACATAGTTATGCTGCTTGCGCTTCAAGTGGGGCCGTAATAGAGTTGACCTAAATCCCTGCCTCGCTGGAGTTTCATGATGATCGTTCGCCTCCTCAGTAAGCTCGCATTCGGGACACTATTGCTTGCAGTCTCGCCACAGCTTTTTGGCCAGACCGCCCAGATTACAGGGCGAATCACGGACTCCACCGGTTCAGTGATCGTCGGAGCCAAGATTACGGTGATCAATAACGAAACTGGTGTCCGCAGGGAACTCGAGAGCAACAACGAAGGGTACTTTACGGCCCCGCTGCTCGTGCGCGGCTTGTATACCGTTCAGGCGACCCAGACGGGCTTCAAGGAAATCGTGCGCTCAGGGCTGACCCTGGACGAAGGACAGAATATGCGGCTGGACTTTCTCCTCGAAGTCGGGCAGGTCAGCGACAGGGTTGAGGTGTCGGGCGCCGCGCCATTGCTCGAGACCGAACGGCCGACGATCAGCACCGTCATTCCAAGCCAGAAGATTCTCGACATGCCGACTGTCGGTCGGAACCCGCTGCAGTTCGCGCTATTGGTCCCCGGCGTCCGCGCGACGGGATCCTACGGAGATCTCCCGGTGTCGGCTTACGGCGGCGGAAGGGCGTCGATTGCCGGTGGAGGAACCAGCACGAACAACTACATGGTGGACGGCATCGCCTCTGAGAATTTCACATCCGGCTCGATGCAGAATCCCCTCTCTGTCGACGCAACGGAAGAGTTCCGACTGATCGTGCGCAATCCCAGCGCCGAATACGGCCGCACCGGCGGAGGCGTGATGAACATTGTCAGCAAGGCTGGTACGAATGACTTCCACGGCGCCCTATACGAGTTCAACCGGAACAAGGTGCTGCGCGCCAATGACTTCTTCAGCAATCGGGCGGCCCGAGAAAAGCAGCCTTTCAACTTCAATCAATGGGGCGGCACGGTGGGCGGACCTATCGCCAAGGATCGTACGTTCTTTTTCTTCAATTACGAACAATTCAAACAACGCACCGTGGCAACCACCATCCGCTCCGTTCCAACCGATCTGCAGCGGGCAGGGGACTTCAGCGAGACAAGGACCGCAACGGGAGCGCTGATCCAAATCTACGATCCTTTCAGCACTCGGACGGATCCGGCGAATCCCGCCAACCGTATCCGCGATATGTTCGCGGGCAATCGCATTCCGGTCAACCGAATTTCAGCGACATCGCAACAGGTGAACACTTACTACCCGAAGCCGAACACAACGGGAGTGACAAATACAAACGCAAACAATTTCTTCGGTGTCGGATCATCCCCACTCGACAAGAAAATCTTCGGTGTTCGGTTGGATCACTACTTGACGCCATTGCGAAGAGTGGCGGGGCGCTATACGTGGGACAACACATTGCAAGGTATTCCGAACTTCTACGACAACCTAGCCGAGATTCAGACATCCGACCTGCCGCTGCAGCGTCACAGCGCTTTTGTTAGCTATTCAGATGCCCTGCGTCCGAACCTCCTGCTGGACGCGCGCGGAGGGCTCAACATGTACCTGCCCAACCGTGTGACACGCAGCTTTGGGTTTGACGCAACCACTCTGAGTATGCCTGCCCGGTTGAACACACTCATGCAGGTACCGAGTTTCCCGAGGTTCGATATGAGCGACATGACAGCAGTGGGCGCCGATCAGGGCGATCAACTGGTGCAATCGAACAAATCGTTCAGCTACACGGGCGCGTTGACCTGGATTCAGGGAACGCACACATGGAAGTTCGGTAGCGACAATCGGGTTTATCAGGCCAACAATACACAGGGCGCCGCGGGTATGTCCTTCACCTTCAATAGAGGCTTCACACAGGGCCCAAATCCCAACACCGCGGGTGCGACCTCTGGGTACGGTTATGCGTCGTTCATGCTCGGTACGCCGTCGGCGGGCACTGTCGGGTACGGCGCGCCGAATACGGAAACCGTCAAGAATTTCGCGCTTTTCGTGCAAGACGATTGGAAGGTAACGCCAACCCTGACGCTGAATCTTGGACTGCGCTGGGAATACGAGGGTGGCATCACCGACCGGTTTGATGCGATCAGCAATTTCGATCCAGATGTTACGACGCAAATTAACGGGCTGACCCTCAAAGGCGGACTTGCCTATCCGGGCGTGAATGGATTGTCGCGTGGTCACCGGGACGCGGAATATAGCAACTTCCAGCCGCGCTTGGGACTCGCCTGGCAGTTCATGCCGAGGACTGTGTTACGCGGCGGCTACGGCATTTCATATCTCCCGACGTCGGGCATCTTTACTTCGCTTGATCGTGCAGGTTTCTCGCTGAACACTCCGTTGGTATCCTCGGTCGATGGCGGCTTTACTCCCAATGAGACGCTGGCGAATCCGTTTCCGAACGGCAAGCTACCGCCCGTCAACAGCAGTCAGGGGGCGCTTACTCTGTTGGGCCAGAGCGTTGCAGGCAACTTTCGAAGCCTGTTGCGTGGATATTCGCAGCAGTGGGGCCTATCGCTACAGCGAGAGTTCTCCGGCAACTGGCTGGTGGAAGCAGGCTACATGGGGAACCGGGGCGTCCACCTGCCCGGACGCCGTACATTCGATTACCTGCCGCAGCAATATCGGTCGCTTGGCACGCAGTTGCAGCAACTGGTGGACAATCCCTTCTTCGGGACCATCGCCACCGAACCTGCCTCTCGGCCAAAGGCAGGTAACGCGAGCATCCCTCCTCGATAAGTACCCCCAGTTTTCGGGCGCAGCCGGCTACGCGACGATGGCCGACTCGATTTATCATGCAGCGACATTGCGCGTAAGAAGCGGTTCTCGAGTGGCCTGAGCTTCCTCCTGGCCTACACGTTCTCCAAGCTGATCGACAACAACCAGGGCGCCGGCGGTAACAGCGGATTCGTCGAGAGCGGCGACAAAGGCGTCCGCAACTGGGACAACATCGCATGGGAGCGTTCTGTTTCGTCCAATGACCTGCCACAGCGCCTGGTGATGTCCGGTAGCTACGAACTACCCTTCGGTAAGACCGGTCCGGCCGTAGTGAAACATGCGATCGGGCGGCTGGCAGTTCAACGCAATCGCGACGTTCCAAAGCGGTAACGTAATCTGCAGTCAGCCAGAACGGCACAGCCTTCGGCGGCGGAAACCCAACGCAATCGGCGATCCCTCGCTCGATAACCCGACGATCGATATGTGGTTGAACAGGGCGGCCTTCGCCAAATCCCCGGCGTTCACCTTCGGCAACCTCGGACGAATCTGCCGAGAACGCGCTCCGACGGATGGAACAACATCGATCTGTCGCTGATGAAGAACTTCAATCTGACCGAACGCTACAAGCTGCAGTTCCGGCCGAATCGTTCAACTTCACCAACACGCCGGTATTCGGCAATCCGTCGACAAACATTGACTCAGGCGCCTTCGGCACGGTGACAGGCTATGCCGCTAATTCGCGCGCTCGGGAATTTCAGCTGGCCTCAAGTTCTACTTCTGATATGGAGCGACCTGTCAACCCCTGAACGAGGCTGACAGTTTAATTCCGGAAGTCAGGCCGGCTTTCCTCCGCAAGGAGGGGAGCCGGCCTTTCCTCTTTCCGGGGGACCTCGCGGATCCTGAAGTGTTCCCGTCGGAGCCGCCCGTCGCATAAGTTGCTGGCCGGAACGGCGCGGAGCAGGCAAGGGCGCGCCCGCCTTTGGCGCGGCGAAGCGAACCCTTGCCTGGCGAGCACCGTTCTGGCACTTCGAGCAATCTTCGGACGGGCGGCGTAGCGGGAACACGTTCCCGTTGGTGAGCTTTGAGCGTTTCTGGTTTGGACAGCAGAGCCGATAACAGCGCAGTAGCTATCGCGACGATTGATCACTCTGATATTCGCGGGTCGGAACCGCATGGACATGATCCGTCGGGAGCTGCCTCGGACTGAGCGCGCGGGTTGGGGCCGGAGCCCGTTCCGCATAGAACGTAAGGAGGGTTCTCCTTTTCGTGGGCCCTGCGCTGTCATCGGCTTTGCTGTCCAGGAAAACATCTGGTTGTTGTTTTATGCCGCAGTTGCGAGCTTCTGCTTTTGTTCCGTGTTCAAAGCAATCGCCCAAATGAAGCCGAGCAGTTCACGCCCTAATGCCGTAACGATCTGGTTCTTGTTCTTGCCGCGTGCCGCGAATGTCTTATACCGTTTGTGTAATCGATGCTGCGCCTTCCATGCGATTTGTTTCACTTCGTCGCTTAACGCCAGCGACTTCTGTCTTCTCAGCAGAAACCCCGTGACGTTGGGCCGATGCTGATAAGCCCACGCCGCCTCTACCAGAACCCTTCGTAAATGGGCATTGCCTGTCTTTGTGATGGAACCGCGTTGGACTCGATTGCCACTTGAATGCTCTCGAGCCACCAAGCCGCTATAGCCCATCAACTGCCTTGGACTCTGAAATCGTGAAAGTGATCCAAGTTCCGAGACGATCGTGGCGGCGGTGGTCTGAGCCACTCCGCGCAATGCCTGCAAAGCTTCGATCACGGCCCGGATTTCCATGGCGCCGTCTGGACAGCCTCGTCAATGGCCTTCTCCAGTTTCACGATTCGCGTCGGCAACGTGCTCCACTTCATGCAGGTAATCCAGCAGCGTGGCCTCCAGCGCGGGCTGGTCAAAGTGCACATGTGTTTTGATCCACTCCAGATGCTGCTTGGTCCAAGCCTTCATGCCTTCCGGCCGCCGGCCGTGCCGCAGCAGAAACTTGCCCAGCCGGTGCCGTGCCTTCAACTGATCCTTCTTGGCGGCCTCACGAGCCCTGACCAGATCCCGTAATGCTTCATGCGCCGCATCCGGCACCCACACGGCCGTAAGTTCGCCCGCTCGATAGCATCGTGCCAGTTTCTCCGCATCGCGCCGATCCGTCTTCACTCGATCCCCCGCCTTGGTCGGTACCAGGCTCGGTGCGATCACTTCGCACGCCACCCCCAGTTGCGTGAGTTGCCAATAGAGTACGTAACCAGTGGGACCAGCCTCGTAACAGGCCTTTAGCTGCTTGGCTGGACCGAGTTTGCCAATCAGCTTTCGAACCGACTCGATTCGGTTCGGAATCACACCGTGGGAACGGACTTCTCCACCCGGTTCCGCCACCGCAACTGCAATCGTGTCCGCATGGACATCCAGACCAACAAAGCGTACTTTAGACATTGGCGACCAACTCCTTTCGTATGCGGCTCTGCGCCGCTGGATTTCACCTCTTCGCAGCGTAACCCGCGTCTACTGCGAATCGGCGGTTGGTCGCTCCATAATGACTGAATTCGTGAGTCTTTGACCGTCGCCTAGCCATGACAGGTATTTCGATCTTTGCGTCGATTTTGACAGCTAGCTTTGACAGCGAGTGCCGACGTGATTGTCTTACGGCGGGACCGCAGCGGGCGTAATGGCCAGCGTGCAGGCTGCTCGAATGGGCCGGTCTGTCGTTCTCGTCGCGCCGGAGACGCACGTCGGCGGGATGCCGGTCGAGGGACTTGGCAGCGCCGACATCAACAATCATTGGTTCCACAACGACGTCGCCGTCGGCGGGCTCGCTCGTGAGTTCTACCTGAGGATCGGCCGGAAGTACGGGCAAGCCGACCCGGCATACAAATACGAGTCGCACAAAGCCGAGCAGGTCTTCGACGAATTACTGCGCGAAGCCGGTGTCACGGTCGAGCGTGGTCAGCGTCTGCGCGAGCCTCTGACGATTCGGTCGAATGGAGGCAGAGCACAAGGCTCTTCGCGCGATTCTCACCGAATCCGGGAAGCGATATGAAGGCGGCGTCTTCATGGACGCGACCATCGAGGGCGACCTGCTCGCAGCCGCTGGTGTGCAGACTACATCGGGCCGTGAGGCGAACTCGAAGTACGGCGAAACGAAGAACGGGATTCGCGCCGAGACGACACACGCGCAATTCAAAGTGAAAGTCGATCCGTACCGTAATTCCCGGCAACCCGGCGAGCGGTGTGATCCCTACGATTCAGGACGAACCGCTCGGCAATCCCGGGGACGGTGACGACAATATCCAGGCGTTCTGCTTTCGCCTCTGCCTCACAAAGAATCCCTCCAACGGCCTTGCAATCACCAAGCCCAAGGATTTCGACCGGGGTCGATACGAGATCTACTTCCGGTATGCTCGCGCTGGTGGAAGCCTCTGGAGCCCGCCGTCAATCTGCCCAAAGGCAAAACCGACCTGGGAAGCTGGCATGATCTTTCGGCCAACCTGTACGGCATGAATCGCGAGTATCCGAACGGCAGCTACGCGACTCGTGAACGCATTTATCGCGCGCACCTCAGCTTCACTCATGGCCTGCTCTGGCTGCTCGCGAACGATCCGGAGATCCCGGACGCGACGCGGGCCGCATGGCGCGATGGGGCCTCTGCAAAGACGAGTTCACGGACAACGGCGGCTGGCCGCGGCAGTTTACGTCCGGGATGCGCGCCGGATGGTGTCCGACATCGTCATGACCGAACAGCACACGCGCCGCATCAATCCCGTGCCCGTCGCTGATCCTGTCGCCGTCGCGTTCTGGCCCACTGATACGCACAGCGTCCGGCGCATCGTCCGCGACGGAGCCGCGTACAACGAAGGCTTCGTCTTCGATGACAACAACTGGGGTCCGTTCGGCATTTCCTACAGGGCTCTGACGCCGCGGCGGACGGAGGCTACGAATCTACTGACGCCGACCTGCCCCTCCTCTTCTCACGTCGCCTATGGAGCGATACGCCTGGAGCAGACCTTCATGTCGCTGGGGACAGGCGGCGGCTACCGCGGCGGTGCTGGCGTTGACGGGCGGCGCCGCGGTGCAGGACGTCGACTACTCCACCTTGCGCAGCCGCCTTGTGCGCGACGGCCAGATCGTGGCAGTGTCGCTGGTTCCAGCAAAGGCAGAGAGTAGGAATACCCAAATGATTCACCCTACGCGCCGCCAGTTCATATCGAGATTGGTTTGCCGGAGTCACGTCAGCCGCCCCCTCCAGCCTTTGACGTACTGGTCTACGTTGGTGTGCCTTGTGGCATAACCGTCGCCGTTGCTTGTAGAGC
>CAVRRH010000004.1:0-25565 GCA_963723565.1 uncultured Gemmatimonadales bacterium
AAGCTGCTGGAGTACGACGAGATGCTCGTGTTCGACCAGGTCACGGGCATCTCGGTGCGCCCGGTGGGCTTCCTCGCGCTATTCGCCGTAGTCGGCAAGCCGGATCTGAAACAGTCTCGCATCGCGGCCTCAGCCGACGAATGGCAGGTGATGCGGGGGCAGGTGAAGGTGTTTCCGGGAATCTCGAAGAATGCCACGGCGACGATTGAGCCTGGCGGGCGCGGGCACGAAGGCGTCCCACCTGACCGAGCTGACCTGGCAGCTTTGGAGGAGCGAATGAGGCGGCCTCTCAAGCTCCGCTACGGGGCACCTTCGTGTCAGGCTCGGCTCAGGATGCTCCGCCGGGATGGCCGAGGAGGAAACCCCCAGCCGGGGATGGGGACAGCGGAGAACGTGCGCTGACGACCAAGGTACGGCCCACCCTTAGGAAAGGGTTGCCGATCGGTTGAGCCCATCCGGCTAGTCTAGCCGCACTAAAGCGGCGGACCGGTCGTGAGATTCCACTCTCCCCCAAGCGGCCCACAATGTCCGAGTCCGACCCGCAGTCTGTTCAGCCTCTGCTTGGCACGACGCCCACCGATCCTGGGCCTGTCGCTCCGCCGATTCCTCACGACATCCTGGCGGATGCCGTCCTCTTGTCGGCTCCGCCTTGCCTGCGTCGTGTGGATGGCGCTGTGGGCCACCGCCGTGATCTTCAATCATTTCTACGCTCCCTGGCTTCATCTTCCCACCAGCCAGTTCGTCCCTTGGTCATCAGTGGCTGACGTTCTGGCGGCCGGGTGTATGCTTGTCTCAGCGCTGGTCTACTGGTATGCGCCGAGAGCGTGTGAGCGACCAGAGACGCTGATAAACGTTGCCATCGGTTACGAAGTAGTGCTGGCTTCTCGCCATCGGTGTGATCAATCAGTGGGAGCCGAAGGTCCTGGTGGGTCGACTCTCCTGGATCTGCGCTCTAAATTCTACTTTATCCGATGATTGTGCCCACCCCCGCGCGGAAGGCCTTGATTGGCTCACTTCTCGCGGCCACCATGGATCCCGTCGGTCTCCTTCTGGCACAGCTGCGTGGGTTGGAGCTACCGGCGCTGGACACGCTGCTATGGGCCTACCTCCCCAACTACATCTGCGCGGGACTCGCGGTGATTCCTTCGCTTGTGCTCTCCCGGCTCAGCCACAAGGTGAGTCGCGCACGGGAGATGGGGAGCTACCGGCTCGGTGGACTGATCGGCAAGGGCGGAATGGGCGAAGTGTGGCATGCACGTCATCGCCTTCTGGCACGTCCCGCCGCGATCAAGCTGATCAGGGCCGAGCGAATCAATGGGAACATGGACGCCGAGAGACTCGCTGTGCAGCGTTTCCGCCGGGAGGCTGAGGCCGCGGCGAGTCTGCGCTCGCCGCATACCATTCAGACTCTATGACTTCGGCGAAATGGACGACAGTCGCTTCTACCTAGTGATGGAACTCCTGGATGGAATCGACCTCGAATCACTGGTCCGTCGCTTTGGCCCCCAGCCTCCGGGACGCGTAATCCACCTCCTTCGGCAGGTCTGCCAATCACTGGCCGAGGCCCATTCGGCTGGACTGGTGCATCGCGACATTAAACCGTCGAACCTCTACCTCTGCCACTTGGGGCTCGAGTACGATTTCGCCAAGGTGCTCGACTTCGGCCTAGTGAAGCATGAGACCGCCTGCATGAGCGCGCAGACCCTGGTGACCGGCCCTGAAATGACTGCGGGTACGCCCGCCTACATGCCACCGGAGTTTGTTACGGGGGAAGCGATCGATGGACGACTCGATCTCTACGCGCTCGGCTGCGTGGGTTACTTCCTGCTGACCGGGCTGCTGGTCTTCGAGGCGGACAGCGCGGTACGCATGATCGGCCAACATCTCCGGGCCGAGCCTGTACCCCCCTCAATCCGCTCTGGCAGAACCATCCCCGAGGAGCTCGACCGGGTCATTGTCGCATGCCTGGCCAAGCAGCCCGCTAGCCGGCCCGCCACTGCGGAAGCGCTCGAGCGCCGACTTGCGGCAATTGAGTCGGCGCCATGGTCTCAGGAGGAAGCGCGGGCATGGTGGAACACCAACATGCGTTCGTCGGTGCCCACCTCTCCCGTTGTGTTCTCCACTCCGCGTACCACCCGGATCGTAAACCCGGCTCGGCCGGTAATTGGAAATGGCCCTACCTGAAAGGCAGTTAGCCCCGTGGGCTCCGGCCATACCTGCGGGGAGACCACCACGAACCAAGCCTATTGCTGGGGGTGGGACCGTAAGGGTGAACTGGGCGACAGCACGGATGCCAATCATCTAACGCCGGTGAAGAAGTGACCACTACCGGAGGCCTCACTTGTGGAGCGGACTCGGTAGCACGGCGGAAGCGCCCGTTCCCTGCTTCGTGTTACCCTCGACTGGAGGAGCCATTGCGTCATCCCGCCTTCCGCGCAGCGTCGCTGCTCATTCTCGTGGCATACGTTGGGGCGTGCACCGGTTGGCAGGTGCAGTCGGCCGCGCCCGCGCAAGCCCTCGCCGATCCCCAACACGCCACGAAGACCGTTCGGCTCACGACTGAGCAGCAGGGGCACGTCTACTTGAGTCATCCAACGGTGACAGGCGACAGCGTGAGTGGCCGCCAGGGCGATGCGCCAGCCATCTTTGCCCTGACAGATGTGAAAGAGGTCGCCACCAAGCAGCCCAAGACCACGAATACCGTTTTGCTGGTGGCGGGCACAACGATCCTGGTTGGTGGGGGCATCGCCTTTCTCGCCTGGGCCAACATGATGGCGGCGGCGGATTAGCCCGGTGTGAGTGCGTGACGACCGTGGTTGTCAAACGCCCGGCGACTGCGGCGGCGACGACTGGGGCGTCGTCGGCTGGCGGGCCACGCTCGGCTTCACGAGCACGAGTTCGCCAGGCCGCCGGCGGTCGAGCTTGAGCCCGCACCAGCAAGCGATGGCGAGCGACAGCACCCGGAATGTGCCCCCGAAGTGGTCCCCAGCGGTTAAGGAGAGTCCCTTGCGCTTCAGCTCCATGGCCACGCTCATCGTCCTAGGGTAGAAGGTGTGGGCATAAAGACCGGCCAGCTTTACTACCTCATCAAAGACATCAAGACGCCTTCTGACACCCAGTCCGAGGAACAGCTAAAACGAGTGTTGTTGGATGCTATACTCGGGGAGGGTGTAGCTGTATTAAAGCAGCATGAGGGAGCTGACTACTTCTGTGCACGACAGGACCAGTGGGAAACCGCCCTTCAAAAACCCCTGAAACCTGTCTGAAGGGAGCAGCGTCCGCTCCCAGCAGTTACTAGGGCTGTGGCTGGAGGACTACCTAACCTTTAGGACCGAGTCGCGCTTCGTTCACGTTAGAATCGAAACGCTTTTGTCTTGGCTCAGCCAAGCAAGGGCGCCCTCGCCGTTCCGCAGTTCCGGTGTTTCCCCCCGTACCCCTACGATCTCAGGCTCCTCCTTGTAGCGCTGTCGGGCGGGGATCCCCGATCGAGCACTCAAACTACGTCGAAACTACGGCGGGAGAACGAAAGGTCGCAGCGGGATTGCGTGCACGTTGGTACGGTAACGCTACTTACCTTTCTTCACCGCGGGCAGAGCTCGCCTTCTTCAGGACCAGGAGAACCTTAATTCAGGGCGATTCAGCGGCCCGCAATTCGAGGCCTACGGGTACCCTGCGGCCTGCAGCTGAAACAACTCCGAATACAACCCGCCGAGGGCCACCAGCGCCTCGTGCGTCCCCCTGTTCCACTAATTCTCCATTCTTCAGCACCAGAATCCGATCGGCCATCCGCACCGTCGAGAACGCGACTGAAGTCGCGACATCGCCACGCGGCCCCTTCGCGTTGCTCAGGGCAGGCACTTCGCTGCGCTCAAGGGCTGCTCGCTATGACTGATAACTATCGATATCCCGCAGCCTGAAGCTGAAAAAGTTCAGAGTACAAGTCCGCCTAGCGCCACCAGTGCCTCGTGGGTCCCCTGTTCCACCAGCTCCCCACCCTTCAGCACCAGGATCCGATCCGCCATCCGCACCGTCGAGAACCGGTGCGAGATCAGCACCGCCATCCTTCCTTTAGTAAGCTCGGAGAACCGGAGAAACACCTCGTACTCCGCCCGCGCGTCCAGCGCGGCGGTCGGCTCGTCCAGGATCAGGAGCTGCGCGTCCCGCATGTAGGCCCGGGCCAGCGCCACCTTCTGCCACTCGCCGCCGGAGAGGTCCACCCCGCCGTCGAACCGCTTGCCCAGCATCTGATCGTACTGGCCCTGGAGCCGCTGGGCGACCGAATCGGCCAGGCTCCGCTCCGCCGCCGTGTGGATCGCCGGCTCGTCGCCCAGCCGGCCGATGTTGCCCACCGCGATGTTCTCCTTCAGGAGGAAATCGTAGCGCACGAAGTCCTGGAAGATGACGCCGATGTTCCGCCGCAGGCTGTCGATGTCGTATTCCCTGAGATCCACTCCGTCGAGCAGGATCCGCCCTTCATCGGGGTCGTACAGCCGGGCCAGGAGCTTGACCAGCGTGGTCTTGCCGGCGCCGTTCTCGCCCACCAGCGCCAGCCGCTCGCCGGGTGAGAGCGAGAAGTCGAGCCCCCGGACCGCCCAGTGCTCCGAGCCGGGATAGCGGAATCCCACCCCCTCGAAGGCGAATCCGATCCGGATCGGAACCGGTACCGCCCGTGAGCCGGGCTGGGGGCGGATGCTCGGCTCGATGTCCAGGAAGGTGAAAAGATCCTCGAGATAGAGGCTCTGCTCGAAAACCTGGGAGAGGGAGAGCAGCACCCGCTGGATCAGGTCGCGGCTCTGCCGGAACGAGCCCGCCAGGAAGGTCAGGACACCGATGGTGAAGAGCCCGGCTGGCGACTGGTGACCGACGACTGTGAGATAGATGATCACCGCGTAGGCGCCGTAGTATCCCAGCGTCCCGACCGCCGAGAGCAGGGTCGAGATGACACTGCGCCTCACCGCCAGTGACTTGTTGGCCTCGTAGAACTCGTTTGAGAGCCGGTCGTAGCGGCCCACCAGGAAGTCGGACAGGCCGAACAGCTTGAGCTCTTTGGCCGAGATGTCGCTGGCGCCGATGTAGCGCAGGTAGTCCAGCTGGCGCCGCTCGGGGGTCCAGGAGTACAGCAGCGAGTAGCCCAGTGAGGCGAAGTGGGTCTCGCCCAGGAGCGACGGGAGCACCGCGACCACCAGCAGAACCAGCAGCCAGGGGACGTATACCGTCAGGGCGGCGGCCAGTGACACCAGGGTGATGAGATCCTGCAGCGTCGCCAGCAGCATGGTGAAGAGCCCGATCCGGCCGACCGTCTGCCGGCGGGCCCGCTCCAGCTTGTCGTAGATCTCGGCGTTCTCGAACTGCTCCAGGTCGAGGGAGGCCGCGTGCTGCATCAGCTGTACGCTGGTGCGATTGGCGAACAGGTCGCCCAGCAGGCTTTCGAGCAGGGCCGACACCCGGCTCAACCCTTCACCTACCAGGGCGATGGCCAGCTCGATCCCCAGGAGCAGGGCCAGCCGGGTCCACGGCACCGCCCCACCCGCCTGGACCACGGTGATGGCGTGCACCACCTCGTCCACGATGAGCTTGCCGACCCAGAGCACCGCCAGGGGGACCGCCGACCGAGCCACCCGGAGCCCCAGGATCCCGATCACGTAGGCAGGATTGGTCTCCCAAACCATTCGCAGGAGCTTGGGCAGGTGCCTCAGGGCCTGGAGCCGCTCGCCCCAGGAGATGTTGGGATCGGTAGGCGGCCGGCCTCGTGTGTTCGGACGAACCACCGGGTGCTGCATGGGGAGGGACATGTTCGAAAGGTAAGCGGGGAGAAAAAAGCGTGAGCGGTAAGCGGTGAGCGGTGAGCGGGAAGGTGGGGCACAGGGAGCCAGCACACGGCGTCATCCCGAGCGGAGCGAGGGATCGTCCATCGTGACGTCATGTTCGACCCGATCTTCTCGCTACGCTCGAAATGACGCGCTTGCCCATCCCTCGCGGAGTTTACCCTGAGCGCAGCCGAAGGGCTCGGGATGACGCGCGAGTATTGGCTCGCCGTGCCCCCACTTTCCCGCTCACCGCTCACCGCTTACCGCTTACGCCTTTTCTTCCCCGCTCACCGCTTACCGCTCACGGTTTCTCACCGTCTACCGCCCTACCGCCTTACCGCCTTACCGCCTTTCTTACATTCCCTCATGCCCACCACCGCCCTCGTCACCGGCGCCACCGAAGGCATCGGCCGAGCCACCGCGTTCGCCCTGGGCCGGGCCGGTTATCGTGTCGGGGTGTGCGCCCGCACCGAACCAAAGGTCCGCCAGCTTCTCGAGGAGCTGCGGCACGAGGGCATAGAGGCGGCGGGAACGCCGGCGGACGTCGGCCTGCCGGACCAGGTCGCCCGCATGATCGCGGAGGTGACCCGGGCCCTGGGCGAGATCGGCGTCCTGGTGAACAACGCCGGCGTTCTCATCGCCCGGCCGTTCGAGGAGCTGACGCTGGAGGAGTGGGATACCATCATGAACACCAACGTCCGCAGCCTGTACCTGGTCACTCGGGCCGTGCTTCCCGCCATGCGAAGCCGCAAGCAGGGATCGATCGTCAACGTGGCCAGCCTGGCCGGCCGGACCGGATTTGCCGGGGGCACCGCCTATGCCGCCTCAAAGCACGCCGTGCTGGGCTTCAGCCGCTCGCTCATGCTCGAGGTGCGCAAAGACAATATCCGGGTCATCGCGATCTGTCCCGGGTCGGTGGACACCAGTCTGCTCCGGGAGCAGCCGATGCTTAAGTCGGAGCCCAGCCGCATCCTGCAGCCCGAAGACGTGGCAGCGAGCATCCTGCACGCTGTCACCCTGCCGGACCGCGCGATGGTGAGCGAGCTGGATATCCGGCCCACCAACCCCTGAGCAGTCCCCGGAGGCAGTGCGTTGGCCAATCGTTCCACCTCGGTCGTCGTGTCCCACTGCATCTGCAAGGCAACCCCATTCCAGGAGTTGCTTGCCCGGGCCACGGCATCCGGCTGGGATCTGGCTGATCTCGTGCGCGAGACCGGGTGCGGAGCCCAGTGCGGGCTCTGCCGCCCCTACCTGAGCCGGATGTTGCGCACCGGGGAAACCGAGTTCCACGAAATCCTGACGGCGGACGACAGTTGACTGCCGGATCGATCTCACCCGTCCGCAGGCTCGCGGCCCGACTCGAGGGCCACTGGCGGCGGCTGTCCTATACCGGCTCCATCGTCGGCGTCGCGATCATCATTGCCTGGCTCGGGCTGTGGTTGTTTCGCCAGAACGACGCGGTGGGCCTCCTGCTGACGTCAGTGGCCACACTCCTGACCCTGGTTGCCTTCCGCCACATAAGGGAGCTGGCGGAGACTCAGAAGGCCTCGCTCAGGAACGCGCTTCACCAGGCGGACCGGCGGAGCCGTGAGTTGGAGCGGCTCCGCCACCTGGCGGGCACTTTGCTCGCCGGTGTCAAGCTGGAGAGTCTGGTCAAGGAGGTGGCGCAGACAGCCGCCGACCTGCTCGAGGCCGAGAGCGGGGCCGTGACACTGGTGGTCGAAGAGGGGCGGTTCCTCCGGGTCATAGCCGCCTGTGGACCGTTAGAGCCAGCCGTCGGGCTCCTCCTCCCCGCCGACGAGTCTCTCGTGGGCTGGGCCGTCAGTCACGATGCGCCCCTTACGTCGGAGGACATGGACGCCGATCCGCGCAGCCACCATCCGCCCGGATTCCCCATTCGCCTCAAGACCGCGGCCATCGTCCCACTGCGCTCCGCCGACTTCACGATCGGTACGGTGAGCGTCTACAACCGGCTGGATGGCCAGCCCTTCAGCGATCACGATCTGCGGCTGCTGCAGATCCTGGGTGATCAGGTAGTTGTGGGCCTCGACCGCGCCTCCGTGCTGGAGGAGAGTCGTCGTAACGAGCTCGCGCTCCGCACCAAGAACCTGGAGCTTCAGCGGGCTACCCAGCTCAAGAGCGAGTTCCTCGCCAATATGTCGCACGAGCTGCGCACCCCGCTCAACGCCATCATCGGGTTTTCCGACCTGACGCTGGAAGGCGGCGCCGGCGAGCTCAACCCGCAGCAGCGCGAGTTCACCGAAGCCGTGTTGCGTAACGGGAAGCATCTGCTCTCGCTGATCAACAGCGCCCTCGACCTCTCCAAGATCGAGGCCGGCAGGATGACCCTCTCCCTGGCGGCGACTGATCTCCGCGAGGCGATCGTGGATGCAGTGGCGGATACCGCGAGCCTGCGTACCGCCAAGCGCCAGGAATGCACCCTCGAGCTGGATCCCGCGCCGCTCACCATTGTCGCCGATGGTGGCCGCATTCGACAGATCCTCTTCAACCTCCTGTCCAACGCGTCCAAGTTCACCGCCGAAGACGGGAAGATCTCGCTGGCAGCGGTACGCACCCGCGCTCCACTCAGACAACCAGCCGAGCGCTCCGGCGACCAGGCACGCCTGGTCCCCCAGGATACGGTCTGGGTCTCGGTGGCCGACGACGGCATAGGGATCAAGCGGGAGGACATGCCTAAGCTGTTCAAGGAGTTCAGCCAGGTGGACAGTTCCTCCGGCCGGCGGGCTCAGGGCACTGGGCTGGGGCTCGCCCTCTGCAAGAAGTTCGTGGAGATGCATGGAGGGACGATCGGAGCGGACTCGGTCTACGGGAAGGGAGCGGCCTTCTGGTTCCTGCTTCCGGCAGAGGGCCCGGTAAGGCGGAGCACCGCACTCGAGCGCGCCTGAGTATACTCTAGCATATGCATCGTCCCGTTCCGGCTCGGCGATCAGGCCTCCTCCGGGCCAAGGCGTTCCTCCTGCTGGCGGTCTTCCTGTCCGCCGGCACCAGCCTGCCCAGTCTGGATGCCTTGGTGTACCACAGCGCCACGGAGCTCGACCGAGTTCAGTCTCACGTCGAGCCCGCGGGTGGCTGTCTCGATCATTCCGGGCATTGCGTGCTGGGCCGTACCGCCTCCGGTTCCGGAGCGGTCATCACCTTGGTCCGCGGAGTGCGGATCGAGCCCACCGATCGTCCCGCGCCCGCGCTGTTAGCTGCCAGGCCTCATACCAAAGCCGACCGAGGCACCCTACCACAGCCCCGAGCCCCTCCAGCGTCGATCGTCTGAAGCGTTTCCAGTAGCATCTCCCACAAAAACGGATCTGCTCTCCCCCTCTGATGGGGGAGATCATCACGCACTGGAGAACAGACATGCGCGCTTTAGTCATGGCAGCGGCGCTCGCCGTTGCCGTTGCTGGCTTGCTGAGAGCCGACCCGCCAACCGCGGTCTCGACGCTTTCGGGCCGAGTGACCGACACCGCGGGCACCCCGTTGGCGCTGGTGAGGGTGACCGTTCTGGAGGCGAACCGCTCTACCGTGACCGGTCCCGAGGGCCGGTATGAGATAGTCGGTCTCCCGACCGGTACGTACGCGGTCTCCTTCGCCCTCGTCGGCTATGCCCCCCAGGTCCACCGCGTCACTCTTCGTGAAGGAGAGGTGACGCTCGATGTGACGCTGCGCCCGACTCTCATCGAGCTGCAGGAGCTGCAGGTCACCGCCTCCGCGATCGCTACGACCTCCCTGACCTCACCTCAGCCGACCAGCATCATGTCAGGCACCGAGGTACAGAGCAACCGCGCCGCCTCTCTTGGGGAGACGATCAGCGTGCTGCCGGGTGTTCGGAACTTCAGCACCGGGAATGGGATCGGAAAGCCGGTAATCCGGGGCCTGTCGTCCAACCGGGTGCTGGTGTTGGCCGACGGCCAGCGCCTGGAGAACTCGCAATGGGGCGACGAGCACGGCCCCCAGGTCGAAGCCGGCGAAGCCCAGCGGATCGAGGTGATCCGCGGGCCGGCGAGCGTGCTCTACGGCTCCGATGCCCTGGGCGGCGTGGTCAATGTGATCAGCCCGGAACTGCCTGATGCGCTCGGGCGCGATCCCTTTGTAACCGGAAAGTTCATTGTCGGATACGCCACCAACAACGAACAACCGGACGGGACGGTCACACTCGAGGGCGCCAAGGAAGGATTCGGCGTTCGCGGCTCGTTTACCGGTCGGACCAGCGATGATGTGCGCACGCCGGACGGCAGCCTCTTCAATAGTGGCGGCAACACCGTCAACGGCTCCCTTGGGGCAGGGCATCGCGGGAGTTGGGGCTCGGTCGGTGCCACCTACACCCACAGAGATGAACGGGTCGAGATCCATGAAGACCCCGCCGAGGATCCGACCGCCACCCCGTTCCAGCGGATTGGGGAAGACCGGGTACACGTGCAGGGGAGTCTGCCGGTGAGCGCCTCTCACCTGGACCTGGACCTCGGTTACGAACGCAATCGCCGGCGCGAGTTCGAGGAAGAAGGAGCCACCGACGTAGCGCTTGGGCTGCTGTCGAGCACCTACAGCGCGGACCTGCGTCTGCATCACCCGCCGGTTCGGGGTCTTGCCGGTATCGTCGGGCTCACCGGACTCAGGAACGAGTTCGAGAAGTTCGGCGAAGAGACCTTGATACCCAATAACGCCTATACCAACGCTGGGCGCTTACGCGTTCGAGCAGGTTGAACTCGGCCGCTGGAATCTTGCCCTGGGTGCGCGATACGACTATCGGCGCCTGCAGGTGGAGGACGACGCGGACCTGGGCGTCGTGGCTCAAACCCGTACTTATAACTCGGTGACGGGAAATCTCGGGGTGCTCTACCGAATCGCGGAGCCGGTCGCGCTGGTGCTCAACGTAGGCCGGGGGTACCGGTCGCCCTCCGCATTCGACCTGTTCTCCAACGGTGTGCACGAAGGAACGTTGCGCTTCGAACGGGGAGACTCGACGCTGAGCAACGAGACTTCGATCAACACCGACCTCGCTCTGAGACTCCAGGCCAGCAACGTGGTTGCGGAGATCGGTGGCTTCGCGAACTTCATCGACAACTTCACCTTTCCCGACCCCTCCGGACAGATCGACTCTGCGTCCGGCTTCCAGATCTTCGACATTAACCAAGGTCAAGGGCGACTGGCCGGCTTTGAGGCCGCCATTGATTACCATCCCACTCCCTTCCTTCACCTGCGGGGCACCGGGGACTACACCCGGGGCGAGAACACGACCACGAGCCTGCCGTTGCCGTTCATTCCCCCGTTCCGCGCCACCTACAGCGCACGGCTCGAGGGCGGCGAGGGTGGGTGGGTGGAGGACCCGTACCTCTTTATCGGTGGCGAATCGAACGCTAAGCAGACCCGGATCGATCCGGAGGACTTCGCACCTGGGGGATACACCATCGCGAACCTCGGTGGCGGATTTACCGTGCCTTTGGGTGGGAAAAGGATGTCGTTCGACCTTCAGCTGAGGAATGTCTTCGACAAGGCATACGCCAGCTTTCTCAGTCGGTACAAGACGTACGCGCTGGATCCGGGCAGGAATTTCATCGTGCGGGTAAGCACAGAGATCTGAGTAAGCCTTAGGCCGGCTCCGCGCGCACTGGTGGGGTAGCGGGAAGGGCCCTCGCTCCTGCCGGCCGCGCGGTCGGCGGCCGGCTCTGCACCTGCGCCGGCGCGACGGCCGCTCGGCGGAGCCGCTCGAGGTGGGCGGCAACGATACCGGCCAGCCGCCGGGCGACGTCCCGGTGCGATTCAGTGAGCGCCGAACCTTCCTCCGCAATCAGTCCGGTAGCAGCTGCCGGATCCGAGGTGGTCGCCAGAAGGCTGGCAATGCGGAGGAGCGCCTCCGCCGACGCATCACGGGCCGGTGCCTGGCTCACCGGCGTTGGTGCGGCCGGAGGTGGCGCGGCCGGCGTTGGTGCGGCCTGCCTGGGAGGGTCGGCCGAGCGCAGGTAGCCCCCGACCTGGGGCGCGATCAGCCCGGCCAGCAGCACCAGCAACTCGACGTCGTCGGCCCCATAGAGCTCGGGCCCGATGCTTCCCACCAGGAGATACGCCAGCAAAGCGCCTCCCAGTCCCATCCGCACCCCGACTACGCAGCGTACATCGGCCCCACCCGACTCTTCGGCCGTGAGAAAACCCCGGGGCCAGCGAGCATCCTCGTAAGTATCGGAAACGAGCAGGGTGGTCTGCGAGTCGAAGACGCCGGCGATGTCGAGGTGTTCCCGGCTGATGATCTGCGATGGATCGGTCCAGAGCGGCCCTCCAGCATGCTCGCCCAGGCGGAGGTACTGTTCGCCGGACGCGTCCGGCACCAGCAGCTCGACATGGTCGTGTGGCAGCAGCGGGGCCAGCCCGCGGGCCACTCCAGCCAGGAATCGTTGGGGAGTGCCGGCATCACGGTTGGCTTGGGCGACCGCTTCCAGCAATCCGGCGATTCGTTCCTGGTGCCGCGAGGACGATGCCTCCACCGGCGCCCATTGCCGCGCGATCCTGCCCAGCATCGGGGCTACCCGCTGGGCGACACACTGCAGCAGCACACGCTCGGCTGGTCCATACCGTCCCGGCTCAAGATCAGCGACCAGCAGCAGGGCGACGTCCCGCTTCCCGAATCGGATCGGAAGGCAGGTGGCCGATCGGTATCCCGCGTCCAGCACGATCTCCTCGACCAGCGCGAGCTGTTCGGGCTTGAGGTGGGGTGAAGGCAGGGGGACGGCGAGATCATCCTCGGCGAGCTCCGCAGGACCCAGCAACACGACCCCGCCTTGTGATGGGTAGATCCACAGGCCCATCAAATCGTGCGGTACTTCAACCGCGGCCATGTTGGAGAGCGCCTGGTGCCAGGTGGCAAGGTCTAAGGGATCGACCTGGCCATCACTGGCCCGAAGGATGGGAACGAGTGGTTCACTCCCCAGAGCCGAGAGTGGTTCGTCCGCCGATTCAGTCGATGCACCAGGGTCCATATGCGGGTCATAGGGCATGAGGTATGCCCATCGCGCAGGTCACGCAAGTATTTTCGCTCTAAACACTTGCGGAGGCTGCTAAGGCCTATCGGGCGAGCAGAGCGCATCACGGGTGGCGTCCTGCCCGCGTCTCTTGCAGGCTGCTGCCATCGGGATCGCAATAAAATCCAAGCACTTGACATACCCCCGCCCCCTATGATATCCTGCCGACAGGCCTGCTATCGAGAAACCTTCACATGCGCCGAATCACCCTCCACATAACCGGCATGAGCTGCGGGCACTGCTTGCACGCCGTTACCGACGCACTCGCCTCGACCCCTGGCGTTCAACTCGAGTCCCTTCGCATGGGACAGGCAGTCGTGAGCTATGACGAGCAGACAACCGACCCGGCGGCAATCGAAAGCGCGATTGCGGACGCGGGATACACCGCTACCGCCGCGCCATCGGATGTTGGCGGGGCCGAGGAGCGGGTGTGACGACCGCCGAGATCGTCGTGACGGTGTTGGGGTTGGTGGCAATCGCGGGGGTGAACTACTAGTTTTTCCAGTGAAGCGAGGAAAGCGCAGAGGAAGAGTGAACGGTAAAGGCGCTCAATCGATCACCCCGGTTCACTCACATGCTTTCACTGAGTTGCTGCCGCTATACTGCTGACACGGCATCATCCCGGTTTCCGGAATGACCTGCGCTGCCTGCAGCGCGAGAGTGCAGCGCACCCTGGAGCAGGCGCCTGGCGTGAGCTCAGCCAACGTCAACCTGATGACCGGTTCGGCCACCATCGACTTTGATCCGGGGACTACCAGCCCCGAGCGACTGGTCGATGCCATCCGGGCAACCGGCTACGGGGCGGAGCTTCCCCGGGAAGGCGAGTCAGCCGAAGAGCTGCTCGAGACTCAGGACCAGGTCCGCGAGGAGGAGATCGCCGGTCTTCGCCACAAGTTCGCCGTCAGTATCGTGGCGGCGGTGCTCACCATGATCTTCAGCATGCCCCTCGCCGCGATCGTGCCCGGCTCGATGGCGGATCCGCTCATGCGGTTCATGATGCCGTTGGCCGAAGGGATGCGGCAGCTGGCACCATGGATCGATCGAGTCCCAGCCGATGTCTGGCGCTACCTGCTGCTGGCTATCACGCTGCCGGTGGTGGGGTGGGCCGGACGGCATTTCTACGCTCGCGCGTGGTCGGCGTTTCGGCACCACAGTGCGGACATGAATACCCTGATTGCCGTCGGGACTGGAGCCGCTTTCCTCTTCAGCCTGGGGGTTACGCTGGCGGATGACTGGCTTGGCGTCCCACGGAATCGAGCCCCAAGTCTATTACGAGGCAGTTACCTGGATCATTGCGCTGGTTCTGCTCGGCAACCTGCTCGAAGCGCGCGCCAAGGGTCGGACCTCGGGAGCGCTCCGCCGCCTGATCGGCCTTCGGCCCTCTACGGCGCGTGTCCTCCGCGAGGGTGGAGAGGCGGAGATCTCGCTGGATCAGCTTCGCGAGGGCGATGAGGCAGTAGTGCGTCCGGGTGAGAAGATTCCCGCCGACGGAGTGATTCTCGAAGGCACCAGCTATGTAGACGAGTCCATGCTCACCGGCGAGCCGGTCCCGGTCTTTCGGGGTCCGGGTGATCGGGTCATCGGCGCCACCCTCAACCGGAACGGCGCCTTCCATTTTCGGGTTGCCCGGGTAGGGCGGGACACCGTCCTCTCCCAGATCATCCGTCTGGTGCAGGAGGCTCAGGGTTCCAAAGCGCCGATCCAGCGGCTCGCCGATCGGATCTCCGCGGTCTTCGTTCCGGTCGTGATCTCCCTTGCGATCGCCACTTTTGTGGTCTGGTTCGATTTCGGCCCTCCTCCCGCCTACCTCCGCGGGCTCGTGGCCTCCGTGACCGTCCTGATCATCGCGTGCCCCTGCGCGATGGGGCTGGCGGTACCGACGGCGGTAATGGTCTCCACCGGTCGCGGGGCCGAGCGAGGCGTTCTCATCAAGAGGGGTGAGGCGCTGGAGCGTACCGGGCACATCGACGTCGTCGTCCTGGACAAGACCGGCACGGTAACCGAAGGGCGTCCATTGGTCCGGTCGGTGCAGCTGGCGGACGGTGATTCACCCGACCTCGACCAGCCGCGCGTGCTTCAGCTCGCAGCCTCGGTAGAGCGGCTGAGCGAGCATCCCTTGGGTGAAGCGATCGTCGCGGAGGCCACTCGCCTCGACCTTTCCCTCGAGGACGTGGTGGAGTTCGAGACCCTCACGGGCAGGGGTGTGCTCGGCATGGTTCGTGGCCGGCGAGTGGCTGTTGGAAACGCCGCTCTGATGCTGGAGCTGGGCATTGATACGGCACCCTTGCGTTCCCGCTCGGATCAGCTAACGGCCGAGGGGCAGACGCCGGTCTACGTAGCGGTGGACGGCGAGGTTGTTGCCTTGATCGCGGTGGCCGACCCGATCAGACCAACCAGCCGGGAGGCAGTCAGCCGGCTTCAGCGGCTGGGCCTGGAGGTGGTCCTGCTCACCGGCGACAATCGCCGGACTGCCGAGGCAGTGGCCAGGGCGGTCGGCGTAGAACGCGTGATCGCCGAAGTGTTGCCGGGGCAGAAGGTGGAGGCGGTCCGGCGGATCCAGAGTCAGGGTAAAGCGGTTGCCGTGGTGGGCGACGGGTTGAACGACGCTCCGGCCCTGGCGCGGGCTGATATCGGTATCGCGATGGGCACGGGAGTGGACGTGGCAGTGGAGGCCGCGGACATCGTCCTCATGCGAAGCGACCTGCTGGGAGTGGTGGATGCCATCGGCCTGTCACGCCGCACCATGCGGGTCATCCGTCAGAATCTCTTCTGGGCCTTCTTCTACAACGTCGTCGGCATCCCAATCGCGGCCGGTGCGCTCTATCCGGCTTTCGGTCTGCTACTCACCCCGGCGATGGCTGCGGCGGCGATGGCGGCCAGCTCCGTCAGCGTGGTGTCGAATAGCCTGCGGCTCAGGAAACTTTTCCCGATCACCTCGATCATCTAGTGAAGGAGCAGTTCATGTCAGCGGTAACTAGCAGCCCCTGCGCCTGCGGCACCCGCGCCGCAGACGGGACTCAGGCCTCGTCGGTGGACCCGGAGGCCAAGCACGCGATCGTCAGCCGGCTCAGGCGTATCGAGGGGCAGGTGCGTGGTCTGCAAAAGATGATCGAGGAGGAGCGATACTGTGCCGACGTGCTGATGCAGCTCTCGTCGGTGCAGGAAGCTCTGCGCGGCGTTGGCCGAGCCTTGCTGCAGAATCATCTCAGACACTGTGCCACAGAGGCGATCCGTTCGGGAGATCCGGACAAGACGGAAGCGATGTACGACGAGTTGATGGAGTTGATGTACCGGAATGCGAAGTGAGGACGTAAGTCGGAATTCGGGCCGCGCTGCGTGATTTTCTCTCGCTCTTCCGGCCGCTCCGACTTTTCCGTCCGTCCGACCGCCTGTCCATCCGTCCTGCCCGACCGACTCCTCCGCCCGCTGATCCCGGGACTCTCGCGCCGCCCGATACTCCTTCACCAGCCGATCCATCATGGCGCCGCGCCGTGAATACAGCCGCTTGAGCGGCCGGGTGGCCCGGCGTTCCAGGGCATACGCGGTGAGCAGCGGGAGGGCGATCGAGCTATCGCTGTACACCACTACCGTGCCGGGCAGCTGATCGGGATCGATTTTCCCCCAGCTCACCGCCTCTGCGGGCGTCGCTCCTGATAGCCCGCCGGTGTCGGGCCGGGCGTCGGTCATCTGCAGGAAGTAATCGTGCCCCCGCTCGTCGATCCCCAACACTTCCTGAATCTGCGGCTCGGTCTGAAGCATGAAGTTCTTGGGGCTTCCGCCGCCCACGATCAGCACCCCGCTCTTGCCGCCGGCCCGCTTTGCCTCGAGCACAATGCTGGCGGTTTCATTCACGTCAGCGCTGACATCGAACCGGAGCTTGCTTCCGGCCAGGGCCTGTTCCGCCACGTTCATGCCGATCGAGCTGTCACCGGGCGAGCTGGTGTAGATGGGCACCTCCAGCTCGTGTGCGGCAGCCAGCACCGAGCGGCGGGACAACCCCAGCGCCCGTTCGCGCTCGCGCACGTAGCCGCCAAGCAGGTAGTGGTACTCCGCGGTGCTCATCGGCCGCTGGAACTCCTCCCTGGCCGAGACCTCCCGAACGAACGCGTCGGTGGAGAGCAGCACGTTGTAGTCGAAGAAGATGTCGTAAATGCGGACCACGCCCTTGTCGCGCAGCTCGACGTCATCGGCGCTCGCGTTACCCCGGTGCATCGCAAGCCCGAGCGCAAAGTGGGCGTCGTGGTAAAGATTCGCCCCGGTGGAGATGATCCAATCGATGAATCCCGACTCCATCAGCGGAATCAGGCAGCTCATGCCGAGCCCGGCCGGCGTCATGGCGCCGGTCAGAGTCATCCCGACGGTAACCTCGGGCTCGAGCATGCGCTGAGTGAAGAGCTGGCAGCCCTCCCGCAGCCGGCCGGCGTTGTAGGCCAGGAAGGCGTTGTCGATCAGCTCGGCGACGGTTTCCTTGCCGGTGGTGGCCTTGGGATCGATTCGTTGGCCGCGCAGGTACTTCGCCGAAGGACGAACCATCACTCCCTCGGTCACCGCTTCTCCTCCCTGGCCTCGATCACCAGGCGGGTGGCCTCAGCAGGGTCGTCGGTGACCTTGAACAACAGCAGGTCCTTGGCGTCGATCTTCCCCTGCGCAGTGACCGTCCGGGTCAGCCACTCGACCAGCCCCTTCCAATACTCCGTGCCGAACAGAATCACCGGAAAATTCTTGACCTTCCCGGTCTGAATGAGGGTGAGCGCCTCGAACAGCTCGTCGAGAGTTCCATACCCACCGGGGAACACGATGAACGCGGTGGCATACTTGACGAACATGGTTTTGCGAACGAAGAAGAACTTGAAGTTGAGGCTACGGGTCAGGAACCGATTTGAGCCCTGCTCGAACGGCAGCTCGATGTTACAGCCGATCGAGAGGCCGCTGCCTTCCAGCGCTCCCCGATTGGCCGCCTCCATGATTCCCGGCCCTCCACCGGTAATTACCGGGATGCCGGCCTGCGCAAGAAGCCGCCCGGTCTCGACTGCGGCGGCGTAGTGGGGATCATCGGACTTGGTACGGGCCGAGCCGAAGATCGAGACCCCGTCGCGGACATCAGCGAGATTGTCGAATCCCCAGACAAACTCTCCCATGATGCGGAGCACACGCCAGGGGTCGGAGACGAGGAGTTGCTCCTTTTCATGCCGCCCCCTCGGCTGTGGCCCCTCGAGAAGGGTCTCGTCCTCGGTTGGACGCTTCTTGTCGTCCATCGTCCGGTACGGGCTATTTGACATGGATCGCCGTGGGTGTCATAGGGTGCGGAATATACCAATTATAATTGGCGCATGTCCCACTCCTGGCTGTCGCTCGCGGGCCGGCTTGCGTGGCAAGGGCTTCTGAGCCCGCGCCTCGGCCTGGACCTGCTGCGGACGGCGTGGGCCTTTCGCGCAAGACGGTGGTGGACTCGAGTGCCCTACCTGCCGCTACCGGACCGCACCTACCTGCGCTGGCGGATGTACACCGCATATGCCGATGAGGACGCCATCCCACCGCTGGAGGATGTCGTACGCTTCGCCCGGTGGCGCCGCCAGACCATGGGCCTATGAAGCCCCACGTCCTGATCCTCGGCGGCGGCTTTGCGGGACTCCATGCCGCTCGCGGCCTCAAGCGCGCGCCAGTGCGAGTCACCCTTGTCGATCGCCGCAACCACCATCTCTTTCAGCCGATGCTCTACCAGGTCGCCACCGCCGCGCTCAATGCGGACGACATCGCCGCGCCGATTCGGTCGGTGCTGCGGAACCAGTCCAACGCCGAAGTGATCCTGGCGGAGGTATGGACCATCGACCCCGCGACCCGACGGGTGGTGTTCGCCGACGGCGCGGAGCTGACCTACGATTATCTGGTCGTTGCCACCGGTGCTCGACATTCATACTTCGGGCACGACGAGTGGGAGAGCATCGCCCCGGGACTCAAGAGCATCGAGGACGCGTTCACCATCAGGCAACGGGTGCTGCTCGCCTTCGAGCAGGCCGAACGGGAGCCCGATCCGGTCCGCCGCCATGCGTTCCTGACCTTCGTCGTTGTTGGCGGCGGACCTACCGGGGTGGAAACGGCGGGAGCGCTGGCCGAGCTCCGCCGTTACGCGCTCCGACGCGACTTTCGGCACATCGACCCGGGTGAGGCGACCGTGCTGCTGCTCGAGGGCGGACCTCGCTTGTTACCCTCTTACCCGCCAAGTCTCGGCGACAAGGCCAAGCATGACCTGCGCCGCCTCGGAGTCGAGGTGCGCACCGAGACGTTTGTCACCGATATCCGGCCGGGCTCGGTAATAGCAGCGGGATGGACTATTCCGACTCAGACGGTCATCTGGGCCGCCGGCAACGTGGCGAGCCCGGTCCTGAAGTGTCTCGGCACTCCACTCGACAACGCCGGTCGGGCCATCGTGGAGCCGGACTGCACCATCCCGGGGCATCCGGAGGTGTTCGTGCTCGGTGACGCGGCACTCTTCAACCACCAGGAGGGCGGCCCGCTACCAGGGATCTGCCCGGTGGCTATTCAGATGGGCCAATACACTGCGCGCACCATCCAGGGTGATCTCCTGCGGCAGCCCCGGCGTGCCTTCAATTATTGGGATAAGGGGCAACTTGCTGTCATCGGCCGGGGGCGGGCGGTGGCCGACATCTGGAAGCTGCACTTCGGGGGTTTCCTGGCGTGGCTCATCTGGACCTTTGTCCACATCTTCTTCCTGATCGGGTTCCGCAACCGGGTTCTGGTGATGATCCAGTGGGCATGGTCCTATGTGACCTACGGGCGGGGGGCTCGGCTCATCATGACCGAGGTCGAGCCGGGCTCCACTGCGACCGTTGCGACCGGATGCCCGTGAGTCTCAGCGAGGCGGTTAAGGCGCGTGCGCGCGAGCTCGGATTCCTCGCCTGCGGAATCACCCACCCGGGCCCAACCGCGCATGCCGACCGTCTCGATGAGTGGCTCGCGAGGGGCTATGCCGGAACGATGAGATACCTTCACCGGCAAGCAGCCCGTCGCAAGGATCCTCGGAGGATCGTCCCTGAAGCGCGCGCCGTGGTGGTCGTGCTGGATAACTACTACACCCGGGATGGTGCCGAGGAGTCGGCCGCTCCCCGCATAGCCAAGTATGCGCGAGGCAAGGACTACCACCGGGCTACCGGACAGCGCTTAGACCAGCTGGCGGAGTTTCTCAGGGCCAGCGGCGCCAGACTGAGCCGCATCTTTGTGGATGCCGGGCCTGTACCCGAGCGGGAGCTGGCCCAGCGGGCCGGCCTGGGATGGATCGGCAAGAACACCATGCTGATCCGTCCTGATGCCGGGTCGTTTTTCTTCATCGGTTCCGTGTTCACCGACCTCCCGCTTGGGGCGGATGAGTCCTTCGATCTGGATCGCTGCGGTAGCTGTACTCGCTGCCTCGATGCCTGCCCCACAGACGCCTTCGTGGAACCGAGACTGCTCGATGCTACTCGCTGCATTTCCTATCTGACGATCGAGCACAAAGGCCCCATACCGGATGAGCTGGCTGAGCGATTTGAGGGCTATGTCTTCGGGTGTGACATCTGCAACGACGTGTGCCCCTGGAATCAGCGCTTCGCCCAACCGACGAGCATGCCTGAGTTCCAGCCGGCCGCCGAGTTGACAGGAGTCGAGCGGGACGTCTTCGAGGGCATGACGGAGGAGGAGTTCAGCGACCGATTCGGAGACACAGCACTCGAACGCCCTGGACTCGCCGGAATGCGCCGAAACTTCCGCGCTGCCTACGCCTCGGTCGACAAAACAGTGAGGGCGGAGTGATGCGGCACCTGCGCAAGCTTCTTCGCTATGACGTGTGGGCCAACCGGGAGACGCTGCGCTCGCTCCAGGAGGACACGCCACCCCGAAGCCTGAAGTGGATGGCCCACATCGTCGGCGCCGAGTACCTCTGGCTGGCCCGTCTGCGCCGGCACGACGCGGACCTTCCAGTCTGGCCGGAGCTCGACCTGGAAGGCTGCGGCGAGCGTCTGGACCAGCTGTCCCAGCTGTGGCCGGAGTATTTGGACGACGCGCATGAGTCCTTCACGGAACAGGTCCCATACACGAACTCGAGAGGAGAAGCCTGGACCAACACCGTCGAGGAGATCCTTACCCATGTCGTGATCCACTCTGCCTACCACCGGGGGCAGATCGCGTGGGACGTCCGAGCCAGCGGTGGGGTTCCCGCCTACACCGACTACATCCACGCGGTGCGACAAGGACTGATCGAATGAGCTCGTCGTCTGCTGGCTCCGTCCTGATCACTCTCGGAATCGGCCTCGTCGTCTGTGGGAGTGCTGGTGTCGCTGGGAGGTTTCGGATGGTTCGGGCGTCTCCGGGAGACATACGGATCGAGCGAGATACGATGCGGGTATACATCCCGTTTGCCTCGATGATCGTGATCTCGATCGTATTGAACCTCGTGTTCTATCTTATTCGCCGGTTCTTCTAGCCCGAGTCCTTGTGAGGGCGCGCCCGTCTTGAGACGTCGGCGGGCTTCCCTGAGGACGCGAAGGGCTCATCGCGCCCGAAGCAACCCAGCAGTTGCGACATCGGAGTGGCGGGATCGCCGCGCGGCCGTTGGCCGCTCGCGATGACTGCTGGGAAAGCCTTTGGGCCTTACTATTGAGTGATGAGCAATCCTGCGGCTCGACGAACGCCTGCCCCCATCGTGGGAACCGTGTCTCAGCCTCCCCAGCTGGAGCGGCTTCGGACCGTGAGCCGGTTGCTCGACAACGCTTTTGCCATCCCGGGAACCCGGTACCGCTTCGGACTCGACGCCCTCATTGGCCTGGTGCCGGGGCTCGGCGACGCGGTGAGCGCGGTCTTTTCCGGATACATCATTCTTCAGGCCTCACGCCTGGGCGCTCCGAAATCCGTGGTCACCCGGATGATCGCCAACGTCGCACTCGACACCGTAGTCGGCTGGATTCCGGTCCTGGGCGATCTCTTTGACGTGGCCTGGAAATCGAACCTGAGGAACATGGCGCTGCTGGAGAGCCATCTGCGGCAACCCGCGGCCGCCAGAGCCGGGAGCCGCAGGCGCTCCTGCTCTGGAGCGGAGTGCTCTTCCTGCTGTTCGTCGGCGCAATTGCGCTGGGTGTGGTGACCGCGAAGCTGGTTCTGAACCTCCTGCAGTGAAAGCCGACCCATGACCGCCCCGATCAGGCCGTCCTTACACAGCATCGCGATCTTCGTTCACGATATCCCGCGTGCCGTGGAGTTCTATCGGGACAAGCTCGGGCTCCCACTGACCAGGCAAGGTTCCTTCGGGGCAGAGTTCCTGGAGGGCGAGACCCACGTCAGCGTGCATCCAGCCGTGCATAAGGAGGCCAAGTCCCTCGTCGGCCGGCACACAGGAATTACCCTGTTCGTGCCGGATCTGCTGCACTTCTGCGGGGTGCTCCACGACCGCGGAGTGCGATTCACGACCGAGCCGACGCAGCAATCCTGGGGCATAATGGCTATGGTGGCCGACCCCGACGGAAACGTGCTCGCCCTCTGGGAAGACAAGATGCCTGACCCCGAGGAACACCAGCCGGTAGATCAGGCTGATGGTATGGGATGATCGCCGGCCGAGCCTGCCTGAAACGGTCTTCCACCATCTGAGCCTGCTGCTCCATTCCGTACGACCTGAACGGCTTGCCCGGTTTCACTTGGTATGAGTACGGACTGGAGCCCACTCTCAGCGTTCGGTGGATTAGGTGGCGTAGCTGGGAGATCATGCCCCGGGCAAAGTAGACCCCCGGTCCCCAGGCCTGATATTGGGCGCAATGGGTCAGCTCATGGGCGAGCACCCCCAGGTCACCTTCGCACCGGTCAGGCAGGAACACACGATTGCCCAACGCAATGGCGCGGTTACGGCTGGCATGGAGGACGAGGCGCGAAACCAACCGGCCACGCCCGAGCATCCAGGCGGTAGAGTCGTACCGAGACCAATCGATCTCAAGCGGTATTGCCTCCATGACCCATGTTCGATATCCATAAGGCATGCGCCCGGGTCGCATTTTCCCTCTCATCGGGCACCTCGTCGGATCCTCCTCAGCCAGGAACTCACCGATCGGTGCCAGGGTATCGATGTGATCGCAGGCGATCTTGATCGTCGCCATAATCGGCACCGCCAGGAGGGCGCCGGGGATGCCCCAGAGATACCACCAGAAAACCAACCGACGAACACCGCCACGGTATTCAGCCGCATCCGCCGACCCATGATCCAGGGCGTGATCAGGTTCCCTTCCAGAATATTGATGACGGTAAAGACGATGGGAACGATCAGCGCCCGGCCGGTGTCCTCGAACGTCAGGAACGCCGCCAGGGCCAGGATCATGGTGTTCACCAGCCCCCCGAATACGGCACGAAATTGAGCACCCCCGCCATGACACCCCCAGTACGGGATTGGGCATACCCACCAGCCGAGGGCCATACCGGTGGCAATGCCGACCCCGATATTGATCAACGTGCTGTCACGAGGTAAGTGAGACCTGCGCCTCGGTCTCGCGCACGATGCGCACCGCGGTCTTCTTGTCCTTCAGCTGGGGGAGCACCGCGACCAGCTTGTGCAGGAAAAGCTCGCCGGAGGCCAACAGGAAATAGGTCAGGAAGATCACCACCAGCCCAGTGCTCAGGACGCCGCCGTGGTCCCGCCGAAAAGCTGCTGGGTCAGACTGGGGCCCTTGATCTCGACCTCCTGCGTCTTCTTGTCGATATCGGTGGCCTGTTCGACCTGCTCCGCCGCCTGGGTGACCTTCTCGACTGGCCGGCGCAGTGGCTGGATACGCCGTTGGATCGTCGCCAGGCTTTCCGGAGCCCGAGCCACCCAGGCGCTCGCCGCCGGGGTAAGGCGGTAGGCGCCGAACCCCAGCACACCCAGGAACACCAAGATCACTATTCCCGCTCCCAAAGGCTCGGGGATCCGGAGGCGATGCGGAGCAGGCGCACCAGGGGGCTGAAAAGAAGATTCAGCAGGATTGCCAGAACGATCGGAAGGATGAACGCCGCCGCGAGTGGAGGGTGTAGAGCACCGCGAGGAGCGTGAGAAGCGCCAGTGACACATGGCGGGCGTCGGCATTTTCGCCCAGAATCCCCGCCGATCCCTCATTCCCGGTCGGAGCCAGGATAGGCAGCTCGGCGGGCCCCCCGATTGTACCTCCGAAGCCGATCGGCTCCTTATCCGGCTCGATCATCGGCCCTCTTGAGTATCTATGGCTCGCGGAAGAGGTGACCTCTGTCCCTCACAGCCCCGAGACGCTAAGGTTACCCCGGCCGCGGCGTCGGTCCGTTCCCGGCACACGTAGCCTCCCTGGCCCGGAATAGAGTGGCATGTCGCGCCTCTGGCAAACGATCGTCTCGATCTGGGCCTGGCTCGTCCTGGTCGCGTGCATACGTGCTCTGGTTTCCCGTGCTTGCTTGCCGGCCTGCTCACCGCGCCATTCGACCGGGGCCGCTACATACCCGGGCCTGATCTTCCGGAAGATCGCCCCGACCATGGCGTCCCTGAATCCGCTGTGGCGTTTTCGCTATTCCGGCCCGATCCCGGGGAACCCGCGCCGGCCCTACGTCGTCGTCTCTAACCACGAATCGTTCAGTGACATCCTCCTGATCAGCCACCTGCCGTGGGAGATGAAGTGGCTCTCGAAGGCCGAGCTGTTCCGGATTCCGATCATGGGGTGGATGATGTGGCTGGCGGGCGATATTCCGGTCAAGCGCGGCTTCGGCCCCAGCGCGCTCGAGGCGATGGCGCGCTGCCGGAAGGCGCTGGCCAACCGGGTATCCGTCATGATCTTTCCCGAGGGTACCCGGTCGAAGACCGCCGAGCTGCTGCCGTTCAAGGATGGCGCCTTTCGCCTGGCCATCGAGGCCGGGGTCCCGATCCTTCCCCTGGCGGTGTCGGGCACGTCTACGGCACTGCGGAAGCACGACTGGCGCTTCGGGAAATCGGTGGCGGAGGTGCGGGTGCTTCCGCCGGTGGACACCACCGGCCTGACCCTGGCCGATGTTCCCGCGCTCAAGGGGCGGGTGCGCGCATCGAAACCCGAGAGCGGGGCCTTGATAGTCGAGACCCGTGACGCGCTTTCATCGTCCCAGGTCGCCCGGCGCACGCACGCGCCCGACCGCGCCGGCCAGAGCCAGCAGCGTCAGGACGTAGGGGAGCATCAGAAATAGCTGGTAGGGGGCCTGAACGTCGAGCGCCTGAAAGAGAAACTGCAGGGCAGTGGCCACGCCGAAGAACAGCGATCCGAGCGCGACTCCAACTGGATGCCAACGACCCAACACCACGATCGCGATTGCCACGTAACCGCGTCCCGCCGTCATTCCCTCCGCGAACGTACCCACCTGCGCCAGTACCAGGCTGGCTCCCGCCAGCCCGGCGAAGCCGCCCCCGAGAATGGCCGCCCCCGACCGAATCAGCAGGTGCGAACACCGGCTGCGCGCGCCATGGCGGCCGACTCGCCGGTCGCCCTCAGCGCCAGGCCAAGCGGGGTTCGAACAGGACCCACCACAGCAGCGGAAGCGCGGCGTAGCCGATGTAGGTCGGCGCCGGCTGGTCGAAGAATGCCGGGCCCAGAACGGGAATGCGCGAGAGCAGCGGAATCGGCAACCGGCGCGAGGGTCGGAAGCGCGAGGCCTGCTCCACCCGTGCCGTAGGCATGGCGATAGATCGTGCCCGTGAGCCCCACCGCGCCTCAAGCGTGAGCGCGGTGCCGGCGATGAT
>CAVRRH010000005.1:0-260055 GCA_963723565.1 uncultured Gemmatimonadales bacterium
CCTGTCAGCGGCACAGAATCGTCTCCAAGGAGCACATCTATGAGCACCATGACCATGAGCGGGGGAACCCGAGTCTTGGGTGGCATCACGGTGATCGACACCCCGCTCATCACTCGGGCAATGGACTATGCCCGCACCCATTCCGAACCGTTTCTCTTCAACCATGCTGTCCGATCCTGGCTCTTCGCGGTTCGGCTCGGACAGCTGCAGGGCATAGCTCACGACGCGGAAGTCGTCGCCGTCGGCTCGCTGCTCCACGACCTTGGGCTCACGAACAGCTTCACGGGTCAAAAGCGCTTCGAGATAGAAGGAGCCGACGCGGCGCGGGCGTTCGCGCGCGAGCAAGGCCTGGACGATCGCCGCATGCAGTTGATCTGGGACAGCGTCGCCTTGAATTCCACACCTTCGATCGGCCTGTACAAGGAGGCGGAAGTCGCGCTCTGCACGGCTGGGATCGGTCGTCGAATTCGGATTCCAGTACGACCGGATCCCGCCCAACGAAATGAAGAGCATCCTCGCCGCATTTCCCCGCTTCGACATGAAGCGGCGCTTCACGGATTCGGTCTGCCGCATTGTCAAGACCAAGCCGGAGACCACCTACGACAATTTCGCGGGCGACTTCGGCGAGCGTTTCGTCCCAGGCTACAAGCGGCCGTCGACGGTGGATTTCCTGATGGATGCTCCGTTCGAGGAGTAAGGAAAGGAGGGAACGTGAATATCCGCAAAGCAGCGCTGGTGGCCGTCCTGCTGTGTGTCTTGGGCGGCCGGCTGAGCGCCCAGGAGGCCGTGGTCACGCCGCTGATTACGAAGGACCTGGCGGACATGCCCGGGAAGGAGGCTCTGATGATCACGGTGGAGTATCCGCCTGGCAGCTCAGACCCCGCCCACAGGCACAATGCGCACACGTTCGTCTATGTACTGGAGGGGTCGGTCGTGATGCAGTTGAAAGGGGGAAAGCCGGTGACGCTGACACCCGGGCAGACGTTCTATGAGGGGCCGGACGATATCCATATCGTTGGCCGGAACGCCAGCAGCACCAAGCCGGCCAGGTTTCTGGTGTTGCTGTTGAAGAAGCAAGGCGCCCCAGTGCTGGTGCCGGCTCAATAAGGAACGACGGTTGCGGAGCGGAGTCATGACCAAGACCCGAATGGAAGTATTCAGCGATGCGGTCTTCGCGATCATCATGACCATTATGGTGCTGGAGCTGAAGGTCCCCCATGGGGTCGAGCTCGCGGCTCTGAGCGCCGTGCTTCCAGTATTCCTGAGCTACGTGCTGAGCTTCATCTATCTCAGCATCTACTGGAACAATCACCATCACATGCTAAGTGTGACGCATCAAGTGAGCGGTGGGATCCTCTGGGCCAACCTACACCTGCTGTTCTGGCTGTCATTGATTCCTTTCGTCACTGGCTGGATGGGCGAAAATCGATTTGCCCCAGTCCCGACAGCGTTGTATGGAGTGATTCTGTTGCTCGCCGGCTGCGCGTATTTGCTGCTCCAACATGAAATTCTCGTCCGCGAGGGGCCGGACTCGGTACTGGCAGCGGCGGTCGGCAAGGATTGGAAGGGCAGGGTCTCTCTGCTGCTCTATGCCCTTGGGATAGCGCTCGCGTTTCTGCGTCCGTGGATTGCCGCAGTAGTATATGTGTCAGCCGCGCTCATGTGGCTGGTCCCAGATCGGCGAATCGAGCGGAAAGTCGCGCTCGCGCACCAATAGATTGTCCTTACGATAAATGATGTGTCGAGTCCCCGCTCGAGGACGGCACCAGTCCCCTACTCGGCTGGACGAGTCGGCGATGCGGACATGCGGAGCAACGGATTACGCGTACGATGGACCCCGAGACTGAATGGTGTGCTGTTGACCAAAAGGTTCCTGCGCGATCCTCAACGTCCTCCGTGCTCTCCGTGTTTTCTTCCGCGCCCTCCGCATCCCCCAGCGCCTCCGCCCGCGCGAGGGACCCCAGGTCTCAACCGGAGAGCATACGCGAGCGCCGCCGACAGTCGCGACTATCGGCGGCGGTTCACGTTTCCACTGGTGCTGAGATGCTCGTCCGGCTCCGCCTGGCGGGCCGTCTATCAACTGCGGCGACTTAGTAGATGAGACCCCGCCTCCCACCCCGCATTCCAACCACCGGCCCAAAGTCAGGTCGGGGACAATCGCCGCCCATTCCGCTGCCTCCGCCGGCCCTGCCGCCCCCACCCATGCCGCTGCCGCCGGTTCCATATCCGGGCCGGGGGAACCCGTCCGTCCCTATTCCTCGGTCCGAGGTCGAGGGACCGCTGCTCACGGGAATAACGGTGACGGTCTTCCCCGGCGGGAGTTCACGGGGGTCGGCCGGCGTCGTATTGGTGGGCTGGACCGCTGGGAACCGGGGGGCGCCGGCCACCACCTCAACCGGCTTAGGTGCACTTACGGTTGAGCGGGCGGCGGCCCGGTGCCGGATTCTGTGCCGGGATGAAACGGTGCTACGGCTGGCCGTTGGGGTCCGAATCTGTCCCAGCTCGATCGGCGTGGCGACAGCGGTTTGGGGAGCCTGGCCGACGAGGGTGAGATCCCGCTCCAGATCGGAACGTGCCGCGTGCTCCTTTACCTGGGAGCCGCACCCGGCGACAACTAGGCTGAGTGATAGGGGAAACAGGAAGGCACTGCGCATGACGACCTCCGGGTGACCTGCCGGCCTACGTCTTCAAGACGCGGAAACCGGCTTCCTCCACACTACGGAACTCCTCCTCTGCTGACAAGACCCGAAACATGACCACCCTCGTACCCTGCTGCTTCGCAAACCGGGCAAGTTATCGGCCGCCGCTAACGTACCCGTTCCAGCCCAGACTACCTGGTCTTCATCGTTCCAGTCACAGTCTTACCTCGACCGGTCAAGCGGAGGTCAAGTTGTTACAACGCACGACTTGAGGCCTGCTTTGGGCTGTCGATTTCGGCGCTCCTCGTTCGACGTGCAGCTAAAACCCCGAATCGCCACCTGGTACTCGGTTTGAAAGGTACCTATTTCCCGAGGCCGAGTTCCTGCCGTCCATCACCGGCACAGCCCGGACGGTCCCAGAGGCGACGGCCCGAGCGTCACGGTGCGCGCCAGGGTAATAGCCGCCGGCCAGTGTCGGAACTCCCTCCTTCCCTCGTCCGTACAGTAGTCTCGGGGGCTGCGCCGCCGACGAGTCGGAGAACCGCTCAGGCCCACACCTCCTACAGGCATCCGATGACGCGGTCGCCACTCCTCCCTCTCCTCTTCCTCGCCTGCAGCAGCGCCACGCCACCCGAGCGCTATGGCTTCGTGACCACGCTGGGCAACGACACCGTCTCGGTCGAGCGCATCGAGCGGTCTCCCACCCGGCTGGTCACCGACGGCGTGGATCGATGGCCCTTCGTGCGGCGGCGTCACACCGAATTCGATCTGGCCGCCGACGGCACCATCCGGCACATGGTGATGGACGTCCGAACGCCGAACGGCGCGTCGCCGAGGGAACGGGGACGTCGGGTCACGGCCGACTTCTCCAAGGACGCGGTGAAGATCTCGGTCCGCGACAGCAGCGGCGTGCGGGACACCGCGTTCGCCACCGGCGGAGCGATCACCGTGCCGCACGTGTCGATGATGTACAGCGTCATCGAATTGGAGATCGCGGCGGCGCTCCGCCAGGCTGCCGCGACCGGACTTCAGCCCGGCGACAGCGTGTTGTTCCGGCAGTTCTATCCCGATCGGGACGTCGGACCGAGCTTCACCCTGCACCGGGGCTACGTACACCCGCATGCGGGGGCCAAGGTGGAGCTGCGGCACGACTGGTTGGCGGGGACCGGGGATGTGACGGTGGACAGCAGCGGGCGGATGCTGACCTACTCGGGGATGCGGAGCACCTACAAGGTCGCCGTCGCGCGGACCACGACACTGCCCGACATCGAGTCGATCGGGGATCGTCTCGCGGCCGCGGAACGGCGCACCGGGCTCCAGCAGCTCAGCGTGCGCGATACCGCCCGCGCCACCATCGGCGCCGCCACCTTCTCGGTGGACTACGGTCGTCCCCTCGCGCGCGGGCGCACCCTGCTGGGCAACGTGATCAGCTACGACCGGGTCTGGCGCACCGGCGCCAATGCCGCGACCCAGTTCACCACCTCGGCGCCGATCACGCTCGCGGGGTTGTCGCTGCCGGCGGGGAAGTACACCTTGTGGACCGTACCGCACGTCCGTGGCGTCGACCTCATCGTGAACCGGCAAACCGGACAGTGGGGAACCGAGTACAGCCGGGCCCAGGACCTGGGCACGGCGGCCATGAAGTCCGACAGCGTGGACCCACCGGTGGAGAAGTTCACCATCACGATCGAGCCGAGCGACGCCAGGCAGGGCACCCTCGTAATGGCATGGGGAACGTTTCGGTGGACGGCGCCCATCGTGGTGCAGTAAGTCGACAGCTTGCTGCGTGGAGCTCCCATGAGGCTACTTGACTTCGCCACCGTTGCACCGCGTGAGATCGTTCCAGGATACCTCGGCCGCTACGTCCACTCGGACCATATCACTCAAGGCCGGGTTGACATCGCACCGGGCGCCGTCATCCCCGATCACTCCCACCTGCACGAGCAGTGGACGCTGCTCCTGAGCGGCTCCTTCGAGCTTACAGTCTCTGGCGTCACCCACGTCCTGCAACCGGGCCAGATGCTTCATATCGCCCCACATGAGCGCCACTCCGCGCGCGCCCTCACTGTCTGCGTGGTCCTTGACGTGTTCCATCCACCTCGCGACGACTACCGCTGACAGGTCGTTCGCTATTGGCTATTGGCTATTGGCTACTCCCGTTGACGGAGCGGATTCGGGGCCACAGCCAATGTCACAATCGAGTGACCGGCGCAACCATTTGCGGCCGCCGCCCGTCTGATCCTCTGGGTCGGTATTGCATTGCTTACGCCACAGGTGAAAGGATCAGGTATGGTCGTCAAGAATCTCGTCTCCGCTGCGGTCACCGGTCTGTTCCTGAGCGCCGCAGTGGGCCTGGCGCCGGCCGCCGCGCAGCAGCCTAAATCGCTGGCCTCCGACAGCGTCTTCATTACGAGGGCCGGCAGCGCCGGTCTGCTCCAGGTGAAGCTCGGGAAGCTGGCGGAAAAGAAGGGAAGCAGCACGGGCGTCGTGGAGTTCGGCAAGCGGATGGGAACCGACTACTCGAAGGCCAACGAAGAGCTCAAGGCCGCGGCCAAACAAGCCGGGTTCCCGGGGCCGGTCCTGCTGAGACAGGACCAGCAGATCTTCGACCGATTCAACGGGATGGGCCGTTCCTCGTTCGACAAGAACTACATGGCCGAGATGGTAAAACAGCACAGTGACGAGGTGCGGCTGTTCCAGCGGGAGTCCGCCGACGGGCAGGTGCAGTCGCTGAAGCAGTTGGCCTCGAGGATGCTGCCCGAGGTGGAGCAGCGTCTGAGTCTTGCCACGGAGACAGCCGGGTCGGTTGGGGTAGACGTCACCGCATCGACCGCACAAGCAAGGGAGGCGTCGGCCACCTACTAGATCGCGGTCCCTGGTGATAAGGACTTAAGTAAACCGCCGCCGACAGTCCCGATTGTCGGCGGCGGTTCACCGTTCTACCATCCGTCCATGTGTTGTCACGAGTTCATGAGCCTCGATGGCGTGGTCCAGGCCCCAGGAGGCCAGGATGAGGATCGCGACCGCGGCTTCACCCAATAGCGGAAAGCGGTAAGCGGTGGTTGTCAGAAGCTTGACCCAATCGAGAAATGCAAGTGCCACCGCCGCCCGTTCTCGGTGGGTACCGAGCTGAGGGGAAGGCCCTGGTCCAGCGCGGCGAACACGGCCTCCGGGGAACGGATGTCCAACGGGGAGGGATTGAGCTTGTAGCCTACAGCGACCTCGACCGCGCCGACCACGGTTTCGTAGCCGATGCCGGCCCCCACCGAGGTGTAGAGCTTGTCCTGATCCAGCTCGCCGGCCTGGAGCTTGAACCGGGTGTCCGGAGTCCAGATCCGCCCGCTATCGAAAAAGAGGAAGCTCTGCCATGCCTTCCCCATACCAGGAACCGGAAGCTGGAGCTCGGCGCTGCCGATGAACCTGGCCAGTCCGCCGACCGGAGCGTACCGCTGCGCGACGGTGTCGGTCACTCCGTTCCGGGTCTCTATGCTCACCTGCGGCAGTTTAGGACCAACCAGCTCGCTCCCCCAGCCTCGCACATCGCGAGTACCGCCGGCAGTGAAGTCGACCTCGTTGAGCCGAAGGAGCGAGACGAAGGGAGACTCCTCCCCGATCCCGCTGAGGCTCCGGCCGAAGGCAAAGATCCGTCCGGCACTCAGCCGAAAGGTAAATCCCACCCGGGATGTGAGCGGCAGGAACGCGGTGCCGCCGGCCTCGAGCAGCAGATACTCCGCGGTATTGAATCCGCCCGGCGTGGTGACCTCGATCCGCGGGCGGAGGACGTAGCCCTTGCGCGGATTGGCCAGCTTATCGAGCCGGCCATAGGTCCCCTGCAGGCTGACCGCGCTTCGGTTTCGCACCGCCCCGAGCTGGCCCGCGACATTCGAGTCGGCCAGGCCGAGCAGGGGGAGGTACTGCACCGGGTCCAGGTTCTCACCGTATCCGTAGGCCAGGATCTCGCGATGCGAGATGATGTAACCCAGTGAGATCGAGCGGAGTGGTCCGACCGCGTATGCCAGCGAGGCCTCGAGTCCTAAGGCACGAGAGCGGTCGCGCAGGTCGTTCCGGTACTCGACGTACGGTCCCAGCGCGAGCGAGAGACGGCGGTCGCCGACATAGGGCTGGAACAGAGTCGCCGAGGCCCGGTAGAGCTGCTGGGCCGGATCCTCGAATGAGAGTGCCCCGGTCTGTGCGGTACCGGTCAGTGTGAACGTGCGAAGTCCCTGCATGAAGCTCCGGTGAGTCCAGTCGACCTCGCCGGTGACCCCTCCGGCCGAGGCGAGACCAGCCTCCCCGCGAACCAGACGCGGCTGGTTCAGGGTGACATCGAGGTGCACCACCACGGTGGAATCGTCGGCGCTGTCCCGCGGCACGTCGAAGAGGGCCAGCCGGACCAGATCGAGCTGCACCAGTTGCTGCCGACCCTTCTCCAATTCGCCCAGGTTGTACCAGTCGCCCGGCTTCACTTGCAGTTGCCGGGTGATCTGGTGCGAGGGAATATCCTCGTTGCCGCTCACTACGATGCTCCGGATCCGGGCGCGAATCCCGGGGCGCACCAGAACGGTGACGTCCGCCCGGTTGGCGGCGGTGTCGGTCACAACACGAGGATCGGCCGCCGCGAAGGGATAGCCGCGATCACGAAACCAGCGCGTGGTGCTGTCGGCCAGCGCCCGCTCCTCATCCTGGCCGAAGCGGCCGGCCTTCCGCTGCTCTCGTTTCACGAACTGGTCCCACCGGGGGGCGAGCTCCGGCGGAAATTTCAAAGTGCCGCTGTCTCCCACGAATCGGACCGAGTGCAACAGCAGGGGCGGCCCCTCGGTGATCACGTACGTCACCCGAATCAGATCCGATTTGGCGTTGTAGCGTGCATCGTGACCGACGTCGGCCTTGGGGAAGCCCGACCGATAGTAGTGGTTGCGAAGCCGCACCACGTCGCGTTGCATTTCGAGTGGATCGAAGGGATGAGAACCGACCGGTGGCACGAACGGCAGAAATCCGAGGATCCGCCGGAGTCCCACCATGCCGCCCTGGCCGGTGAGCGCGATCTTCTTCCGGAGATCTTCCTCCGGGAGAGTGTGCTTCCCCTTGAACCGGAACTCGACCGACTTCACCTGGGTTTTCGGACCGACCCGGCTGAGCGGGTCCTGGGCCCGAAGCGGAGTCGCCGCCGCGGCCAGCAGGCACAGCGCGATTGCCCACCGGTCAATACGCATAACGGCTCCGCAGAGTGAAACTGGGCGGGACGTTGCCGGCCTCGACGTTGGCGCGCAGCCAGCGCTGCAGGGCGTACTCCATCTCGAAGCTCGGGCCGAGGTTGTATCCCGGCGTCTGCTGCGCCTGCGTTTCCAGCTGGATCGGAAGATTCATGCTGAGAAACAGGCGGGAGCCCAGGTAGCGCCCGGCCGTCAGCGTCAGCCCGCGGACTCCCTCGGGCTTGATCTGGAAGACGTCGAGCCCCAGTTGCTTTTCCGCCGTGGTGGACAGGCTCTGGGTGAGAGTGCCCAACGCTACCGCGGCCCCCATCTCTCCCGTGCTCGCTCCGCCCGAGCGCTCGGCCAGCGGGTTGTCCGACGAGGGACGGCCGGTGACGATGTAGGAGAGGATGTCGTCCTGGCTCATATCGGGCTCGCTGGTAAACTCGAGCGCCAGACTGTCCAGGTGACCCTTGGCCGCGACGTCGACGATGACTCCTTCGTCATCCGGTCCACCCTGGGTCGGCACCTGGTACTCCGCGGTGACGTCCAGCATGGTGGAATCGGGTGGTCCATTGAGCTGGATGTCACCGCCGGTGAGCCGGAACTCGCGTCCGTACACGTCCAGCGTTCCGCGGCCCGGCACCGGCTCTACCCTTCCGAAGAACTGCATCGGCTGGCCGGGCTCCTGCCGCAGGCGGATCCGGCCGCTCAGCTCGATCTCAGCCTTGGGACTGGTCGTGCGGCGGAACCACACTCGGTTGGGGAGCCGCAGGTTGAGATCGAGGTGGAAGCGGTCCACCAATCCCGGGCTCTCGTGTACTTGGGCCAACACCGCCGGCCCAAACTGCCGTGCCAGCTGACGCAGATCCTCCGGCGTGAGCTCGACCTTCTCCACCGTCGCGGCCGTTTGCCCGCCGCCCATCACAATGTCCGTTCGGCCCATGGTGAGGTTGCCGGTGAGCGACGGCTTCGCCGCGGTGCCCTGGAGCCGGAGATCGCCCGAGGCCACTGCCTGCAGGGAGGAGGAATTGGAGATCCGGAAGTTGCTCAGCTTGGCGGTGAGATCGAGTGCCGGATCGTTGAACGGCCGCAGCCGAACGATGCCCTGGGCGGTCAGCAGCTGCTTCTTGTCGGTGCGGAGCTGGAACTGCTCGATCCGAAGCTCATCGCCCGACAGCCGTCCGACCATGGCGCCGTCACGATAGCTCAGGCCCAGTGGCGGCAGCGCCAGCGCGACACCCGCCATCTCGAGGGTGCCATCGGCGCGAGGTGCCTTGACCGGTCCGCTCACTCGCGCTTGGGCCACTAACCTTCCGCGAAGGTCTCGGGCCGCGTCCGCCGGCAGGAGTGGGTCGAACACGCCGAGATCGAAGCTGTCGGCCTGCACCGCGAGGGCGAGGGTGTCGGCCGTGCCTGGAGTCACACCTACGTTGTTTCCACTGTCGGTGGGAGTGAGCGTGAGGCGCCAGGGCAAGGTGCCGTTCACCGTCAGCCGCCCGCCTCTCACCGGCACCGTCGCGGCGTTGATCCGGAGCCCCTCCCGAGTCCAGTCGATCTCGGTCTGCACCCGACCGGTCTCCCGGCCGTCGCTCCGCCGGATACCGAGTCCCAGCTTTCCCCGGAGCGTCGGTTCGGCCGCCGGTCCCTGCAGCCGGAGCCAGCCGTCGACTCGGCCGCCCACCGGCGCGAGCCCGAGCGAACGGAGTGTCTCGAGATTCAGGTCGGTGATATGGACGCCGATGTCGCTCGAGTGCCGCGGGTCGTACACGCCGTCGACGATGATCCGGCGCCTGCCGGATCGGAGTGCGAATCCATCTACCACCACGCGAGGCCGGAGCTCGAGCTGGGCCGGCTGTTCCAGGGACCAGGCGCTGTCGCCCTGGCTCAAGTCGAGCCGCTGGAGCGTGGCGCGCATGGTGTCGGACTGCACCGTCCCTCTCAATGCAGTGACGACTCGGGCGCTGTCGCCCAGCGCCACATCCGCATCGAGGCCGATGAGCGAATCGTAGCGCGCGGCCAGTCGCGCCTGCGGAATTCTCATCTTTCCGTAGGCCGCGTCCTTCACCCGGAGCTCTCCCCGCATTCCGGAGAGATGGGTGCTGTCGATTGCGGCGGTAGCGCTGAGCGTCACCCGATCGGCGAGGTTTCCGGCTGCAAGGATGCGATTGATCTGGCCCGCTCCATCGAGGCGCCAGCGCCAGGCCGGCCCCGACAGGGTGAGCGCCATGCGGGCCGAATCGAGCGAGATCGAGTCGCCGATGAATGGGGCGAGCGGTGCGAGGTTGTCGGTGGTCCCGGTGATCCGTAGCGTGTCCGACCGGGCATCTCTCCGGAGCGCGATCCGCCCGTGGCCGCCCAGTGCCAGCACGTTGGATTGGATGAGGACGGTGTCTACCCGGACGGCTCCGGAATCGGGCCCCAGCGCCAGGTGCGCCGAGTTGATGCGCACGTCTCCGATCCCGCCGATTGCGTTCACGTTCCCGTACAGGGACAGAAGGCCCGCGCTATCTCCGGCGGCGTTCAGAGTAAAGCTGGACTCGAGTCGCCCGTCCGTATCCGCCCGCCCGGTCCAGCGCGCGAGACGCTCGAGCCGGAGCGTGCCGGCGGTGTGCAGCTGCGTCGCCTTGCCGGTCTGTCCTCTCAGCTGGGCTCCAAGTTCCCCGTCTCGGCCTGCCAGTCGCAGCTCACCCTGAAGCGAGTCGCCATTCAGGTTCAGCCTGACACGGCCTCCCTGCAGCTGGGCCTGGTTGATTCGGGATGGGAGCAGCTGCAGCGACAGATCGGCTTGCCTGGTTGCGGCGGAGTCTCCCGAGAGCTGAGCGGTGAAGCTGGCGTTGATTCTGGTGTGCAGGCCGGGACGACCCATCAAGGTGCCGAGATCGATCGAGTCGGCTTGGCCCCGCCGGATCGCGAGCGAGCGCACCCCGGCGAGCTGCTGACCATCTCCGGCCAAGGCCACCCTGCCGCCGTTGGTGCGAACGGAGCCGTCATAGGTGAGCCGGTCTCCGTTCAGCGTCACGTCGACCAAACCGGAGGTGACCTCGAGTTTTCCGAGCCGCGACGGTTCAACGGTGAGTCGGCCTTCCACCGAACGGCTCTTGCCCCGCACTCGGCCACTCCCGGTGGCACGCAGGGTGACCGGTCCGGCGAGATCGGGCCGACCGAGGAAGCTGCCGAGATCTACTCGCTCGAGCGAGGCGCGGCGGAGAAGAAAGGTCTTGGTCTGAGCGAAGGGACGGGCATCGGCTTCCAGCGCGATGCGTCCGCCCTCGAGCGGTCCACCGAAAGCAAGGCGCGCTGCACCGCGAACCAGCCGAGCTTGTCCCGACAGTTGCTCGATTCGGTGGGAGCCGTAGCGCAGCTCATCGAGATCGAGACGGAGAGAGGCGACGGCTTGGCTCGGTGCCGTGCCGCGTCCCCGGAGGGAGAATCGGCCCGAGACTGGGCCCATGGTCGTGTCCGCGCCGAGCCGGGCGAGATCCACCCGGTCGATCTTGCCATCCCGCACTTCGTAGGTCAGGGTGTCGCCCAGGTGCGCGACCGCGTGAGCCGTGATGGTCCCGCCGCCGACGAGGAGCTCGGGTTTCAGTTGGAGCCGTCCCCGTGCGAGCGAGAGCGTCGCCTGGCCGAGCGGAATCGGGTCCTCGTCCTGCGTAGCCGTGAAGGTCACCTTGCCGGTGACCCTGGCCGTGGTGGGAGAGATCCCGGCACCAGCTAGCTGGAAACCCAGGTGGAGTCCCGACGCCAGGGAGTCGCCGCTCAGGCTGCGGGCGACGGCGCTGCTACCGGGGAGATCCGTTGCTGTTCCGCGCAGCCGATACTCAGGAATCGAATCGAAGGGACGGATCCGCCCGGTTCCGGCGAGCGTCCCTTGCTCTATCGTGCCGCGCCAGATGACCGCGGCGCTGCCGTTCCGGATATCGGCCCGAAGCCCGAGCCGGTGAACCGAGTTTCCCGCCGAGTCGTGAAGGCGTGATTCGGAGGTCCACCCGTCCGCCGCTCCGTTTGAGCGTGGCTCCTCGCAGGTCGGCTGCGACGGTGCCGTTGAGGCTCCCCGACGGTGCGGTCTTGTAGAGGCGAGCGGGGTCGAGCCGGCGCATGCTGCCGTGCAGCCGGTAGTCGGCTTTGCCTTTGTTGAGAGGTGCGACGCCGTCGAGGGTGACGGTCGCCTCGTCCAGACGTGCGCCGAGGTGGGCAGTGACCAGCCCGTCGCCCGCGCCCCTCGCGCTCGCGTCTACATGGAGATCTCCTTCCGGTGTCACCGAGGGGACCACGGCGGCCAGATCGGCCAGGGCGAGCGGCGTCGCCTGGAGCCGGACATCGAGCCGGTCCGCCAGGCGCGGATCCTCGAGATTGCGCGGCAGCACCGCGCGGCCGGCGATGCGGGTCTCCTCGGTTTGGATCCGGAGCGGATCGAAGCGGAATTCGGCGGCGGTGATCGCGCCTCGAGTCGCCAGCGCGAACCAGCGGGTGCTCCCCGGCGGCGAGAGCCCGACGTTGAGCTGGTCGAGAGCGAAGAGCACGGTGTCGCCCACCACGAGATCGCGCCCGATCAGGTCGAGTCCACGCACCCGCACGATGGAGTCGGGACTCAGTTCGGCCATCAGCTGCACATCGCGGAGCTTCAGCTGCTCGATTCGGATTCCGCCGCCCTGCTTCGTCGTGTCCGCCGAGCTCCTGAGGGCGGAGGTGAGGTCCCACGTTTTTCCCTCCCGATGGGCAACGGCGCTGGCGCCGTTCACTGTGAGCTCCCGCAGCCGGGTCACCGAGCCCCGCAGATCTCGCAGGTCGTAGCCCAGGTCGAGCCGGTCCAGCCGCGCCAGCTCGCGGCTCTTCCAGATCAGCCGCACGTCCTCGAGCGCGAGACGATGGAGCCAGTCGCCGCTCACCCGTCCGACTTGGAGCCGGTAGCCGGGGTTGAGCGGAACGACGGTGATGAGCCGGCGCATCGCCCAGGTCGCGACCGGCGGGAGTTGCAACAGGGCGAGGAGAGTGACCACCAGAGTCAGGACGGTGGTGCCGATTATGGCGAGCAGACGGGTCCAGCGACGGTGAGGCATGGACTCCGATCAGAAAGGGCCTCACGCATTGTGCAGGTGGGAGTTAGGTCGTGGCCATGACGGGGATCACCGGCGGGGGGGCGGTCACCGCTCATGTCGATCTGGGCACTGCTCGTTCGTCGAGTAGATGAAGACCACTCAACCGCGCAGGAGGGGCACTTACATCCTACTTTCCAGTATGCTTCGCCGGGGCAAGCGAGCCGTCCTCGAGTCGATCGCCGTAGGCGACCGCTACACCGTCGACCGAGAGCTGGGTCGGGGCGGGATGGCCGTGGTGTATCTGGCCCGCGACCGCAAGCACGACCGCCCCGTCGCGATCAAGATCCTGCGCCCGGAGATCGTCGCCGGCGAAGCCGCCCAGCGCTTCCTGCTGGAGATCCAGATCCTGGCGCGGCTCCAGCACCCCCACATCCTCGCCTCTGCTCGACTCCGGCACCACCGACGAGGCGTCGCCCCGTCCGTTCTACGTCATGCCGTACGTGGACGGCGAGACCCTGCGCCAGCGGCTCACCCGCGAGGGCCCGCTCCCCGTGGCGGAGGCGCTCCGCCTGGTGCGGGAGACCGGCGAAGCGCTCCACTACGCCCACGGGCAAGGGCTGATTCATCGCGACGTGAAGCCCGAGAACGTCCTGCTCTCGCAGGGCCACGCCCTGGTCGCGGACTTCGGCATCGCGCGCGCCGCGGGCGTCGCGGCCGGCGACCGGCTGACCCAGCCGGGGCTGAGCATGGGGACCCCCGCCTACATGAGTCCCGAGCAGGCCGAGGGCGAACGCGAGGTCGACGCCCGGGCCGACCAGTACAGTCTCGCCTGCGTTCTCTACGAGCTGCTGGCGGGTCAGCCGCCCTTCACCGGGCCCAACGCGGTCGCGGTGTTGTCGCGCCAGGTGCTCGACCCGGTGCCACCGCTCACCACGCTCCGCCCCGGCGTGCCGGGGTCGGTGCGACGGGCCATCGAGCGGGCGCTGTCCAAGGTCCCGGCGGACCGGTTCGGGACGCGTGCTGGAGTTCCTGGCGGCCCTGGAGGCCCCGGAGCGCTGCCCGCGGCCGCGCCGAAGAAGGCCATCGTCGTGCTGCCGTTCGCCAATCTGAGCCCCGATCCCGACAACGCGTACTTCGCCGACGGCCTGATGGAGGAGGTGATCGCCGACCTCTCCCGGGTCCGGGCGCTCACCGTGATCTCCCGGACCTCGTCCGTCAAGCTCAAGGAGACCGGCTGGGACCTCCGGCGCATCGGGCGCGAGCTCAACGTCCGCTACGCGCTGGAGGGCAGCGTGCGCCGAGCGGGCGCCACGCTCCGGATCACGGCCCAGCTGATCGACCTCGAGACCGATGCCCACCTCTGGGCCGAGAAGTACTCCGGCACGGTGGACGACGTGTTCGACCTGCAGGAGCGGCTCTCGCGCCAGATCGTCGAGGCGCTGCGGATCACGCTGTCGCCGCCGGAGGACCGCGAGATCGCGGAGCGGCCGATCGCGGATATCCGCGCGTTCGAGTACTACCAGCGCGCGCGGCAGGAGTACTACCGGTACACCGCCGAGGGGATGGCGGCGGCGCGAGCGCTCGCGGAGCACGGGCTCGCCGTGGTGGGCCCCAATGAGGCGCTGTACGGGATGCTGGGCACGGTGTACGCCTGGTCGCCGGTGGTTCTGCTCGGCGGCGACGAGGAGACGACGCTGCGGGAGGCGGAGGCCTGTGCCCGCCGCGCCTTCGAGCTGAACCCGAACTCGGCGCAGGGCCTCTCGATCATGGGCCAGGTCGCCTACCGCCGCGGCCAGGCGGGAGAGGCCGTTCGGCTGCTGACCGCAGGCCTGCGCCGCCGACCCCAACAATCCCGACGCGATGCACCAGCTGGGCGGCGCGTATCTGCTGGGCGGGCGGATCGGCCCGATGCGGGAGGTGCTGACCCGGCTGGTCGAGCTGGATCCGCTGACGGCCAGCAACCACTGCCTGCTGGGGATGAGTTACATGCTGGGTGGCGACGCCGCCGGGGCGCTGCCCTCGCACCGGCGGGCGGTCGAGCTGGATCCGCGGAGCACCATCTGCCGAGTGCTGCGACGCGGTGGCGCTGGTGGCTGCGGGGCGCGACGACGAGGCGGCGAGCCAGTTCGAGTGGCTGGAGCGCCAGCCTTCGGACGATCACCTGGCGGCGGTCGCGGTGCGCTTCTGGCGCGGCCTGACCGGCGACCGGGCGGCGGTGCTGTCGCCCCCGAGCGCGGCGGAGCGCGCGATGGCGGAGTCGGACGAGTACTGGTCGTACCTGATGGCCGGGGCCTACGCGCTGGTCGGCGAGGCGGACCAGGCGCTGAGCTGGCTGGAGCATGCGGTCACGGTCCGCGGCTGGGTCGACTACGTGTACTTCACCCGACACGACCGTTTTCTCGAGAGCCTGCGCCCGACCCGGCGCTTCCAGGAGCTGATGGCCTCGGCGCGGGAGCGGTACGCGCGGTTCACGGACGACGGCGCCCCTGCGCCAACCCGCGTGGCACCGGTCGCTAGCGCCATCTCTTCCGCCTTGATCCTCGGTGCGCAGCCCGACCTACGGTCGGATGTTCTGGTTCAGCCGGAAGAAGTTCGTCGGGTCGTGCTTGCGCTTGAGCGCGCGGAGCCGCTCGTACTTGGCCTCGCCGTAGGCCGCCCGCACTCGGTCCTGCCCCTCCTCCCCGAGAAAGTTCACGTAGACACGGCCCGTGGAATACGGACGCACCGCCTCCCACAGCTCCCGGGTCCACGCGATGCACGCGGACGCACGGGCGGGCTCGGACCAGACGGCGTCGATGTTCACCGCATGGGCGGCCCGCCGGTCTTCGAAGGCCGATCCCTCCGGATCCTGTCGACCGACGGCGCCGCCCAGGTGGAAGATGATCGTGTAGGACTCCGGCGTCGCGACCCCCCAGGCCCGCTCGGCGAGCGTGTCGATGAGGGCATCGCTGAGCGATGGCACGTACTCCGATTTCCAGTAGTAGCCGAGCCCGTGGGGCGCGGTGGGGTCGAAGAGCGCCTGGTGTGAGACGTACGGCGTCGGCCGGATCAGGTCCACCAGTGGCTCGCCGAACCGCCGCAGCGGGGCAACCGCTCGCTCGCCCTCCTCCACCGAGCCCGCGTAGCACGCGCCGATGACCACGACCGGTTGCCCGTGCACCCACGGAGGAAGGAAGGGCGCGGGCGGCGCCATCCGGAGGACCACGATGGTCGTGAGCTCGTCGGGCGCGCTCCCGATGAAGTCGCGGTAGAAGCCCAGGACCTCGCGGGCCTTCGCGGCAGGGTGGAGCATCACGCCGGCGAGGACGATCGGTCCGACGGGGTGCAGACGATACTCGAAGGACGTGACCACCCCGAAGTTGCCGCCGCCACCGCGGAGCCCCCAGAAGAGGTCGGCGTGCTCCTCAGCGCTGGCGCGAAGGAAGTCGCCGTCGGCGGTGACCACATCGGCCGACAGGACGTTGTCGGCGGCCAGTCCGTGTCGGCGCATCAGCCAGCCGAGCCCCCCGCCGAGCGTGAGACCGGCGATGCCGGTGTGGGTGATGATCCCGCCGGGCGCGGCGAGCCCGAAGGCCTGGGTCTCGCGGTCGAACTCGCCCCAGAGGAGTCCCGCCTGCGCTCGCGCCGTTCGCCCCGCCGGATCGACCCACAGGCCCTTCATCGGTGAGAGATCGATCACGAGCCCGCCGTCACACACCGCGGTGCCGGCGACGTTGTGGCCGCCGCCTCGCACGGCGACGAGAAGATCGCGCTCGCGCGCGAAACGGACGGCGGCCCGGACGTCGGCGGCGCCGGTGCAGCGCGCGACGAGCCCGGGATGACGATCGATCGCACCGTTCCAGATCGCGCGGGCGGCGTCGTACTGCGGGTCGCCGGGACGGATGAGCTCTCCACGGAAGTGTCGCGCCAGATCGGCGAGGGCCGCATCGTCGAGAGCGGTGGCGTCGCGACGCTCAGTCTCGAGAGCTGATCGAGCAACCATAGGGCACCTCCTGGTGACCGGCAGGATAGCTCCGGCCGGCCTGGGCGGGAAAGCACAAAAAATGGACTTGCGACGCCCTCCGCCGTTCACTGTGGCTTCTCAAATCTCGTGAGGCTCAGCTCCGATTCGCCGGAGCGATGGAACAGCGTCACGGATGAAACGTGCCCCCCGGCAGCTACGCGTCCGGCGAGAAGTCGGAGAATACGAAATGATAGAGCTGCTGTTGAGCGTCGAACTCCGCTTGGAAGGTCCGCGGATAAGCCCCAGTCATCCCGGGGATGCTGGGGATGGGCAGGTCGAATGAGCGCTTCTCCAACAGGAGCGAACGGGTGAGCATGGGTTCGATGAAGATCGGCATGCCGTGGTAGTAGCCGATGACCATGCTCCCGCGAAACGTCTCCGTGCTCTCGAGCTCGGCGGTCAACAAGGAATGCATACCCATTTGCGCGAACACAAAGGCCGATGAGGGGCGTGTCGCCGGCCATCTCGGCCAGCGGAGGCGGCAACGTCACGTCGGGCATGCTGTAGCCTGCGGGCATGACGGGAGGGCTTGGTCTTATCGGTGCAGTCAATGGCGGACGCGCTCCGCGGGCGGGATCGTGAAGAAATGGAAGTCGAAGTGCGGCGTCAGGTACGGCCCGGGCGGGTGTCCATGAGCTTCCCAGAACACGTGAGCTCGGTAGCCCAGCCGGCAGTTGGGCCACTTCCGGCATTCTCAACGTGGCGATGATGGGCGGCGGCCAGACCATCGGCTGATCGTCCGGTGCATTCTCGATGCTGGCGATCGGGACGGTCAGGCCGACTGCGACGACTGTGCTCTCCTGCATGCGCGCCCAGGTGCAGAGCTGCGCCTGGAACGCGCCGCGCACTCGCCCTTCACTTCGACAACCGGAGCTTCCTTCGCGCAGGCACACAGGACGGTGAACAGCACCGCCAGACCATTGGTGTAATGGTATCGGGGCATAGCGCTCCTCCTTAGTTCGCCGGAGCGATATTCTGGTTGACGTGGAAGAGGTTGTCCGGTGCCGTCGCAGAGTTCAGTGTCGAAAGCTGATCGAGCAACCATAGGTCACCTCCTGGTGACCGCCAGGATAGCTCCGGCCGACCCGGGCGGGAAAGCACAAAAAATGGACTTGCGACGCCCTGCGCCGTTCACTATTGTCGGGCCAGGATGAAGGGGTACGGCCAGTTCTGCCCGGTCGCCAAGGCGGCCGAGATCGTCGCCGAGCGATGGACCCCGCTCGTCCTGCGCGAGCTGCTCTGCGGGAGCCGTCGCTTCAGCGACCTCCACCGGGGTGTGCCCCTGATGTCGCGCACGCTCCTCGCCGGACGTCTCGAGCAGCTCGAGGACGCCGGGATCGTGCGGAGCGTGCCCAGGCCGCGTGGCCGCGGGCGCGAATACCACCTCACCGCGGCGGGTGAGGAGTTGCGGCCGCTTATCGAGTGCCTCGGCGAGTGGGGCCAGCGGTGGGCCCGTGCACAGGTCGGCCGCGGTGACCTGGACCCGGGCCTGCTCATGTGGGACATCCACCGGCGTGTGAACCTGGAAGCGCTGCCCCCGGAGCGGGTCGTCGTGCGCTTCGACTTCCGCGGGGTGCCGGCGACCATGCGTTGCCCGAGATATTGGTGGCTCGTGCTCGAGCGGCGGGAGGTCGACCTCTGCCTCAAGGACCCCGGTTTTCTGGTCGACATCGTGGTCAGCGCCGACCTCCGGACTCTGACACGGGTCTGGATGGGTGACGTGCGGCTGGCCGAGACCGTCCGTGCTGGCCTGATCCGGCTCGATGGGCCGCGGTCGCTCGTCCGCGCTTTCCCGACCTGGCTCACGCTGAGCGCATTCGCCGGCGTCGAGCGCGTCGGGGCCGGGGTCGCCGCCCGCCCAGCATAGCGACCCACTCGAGGCGTCATCGCCGTTGCACCATGCGAGCCGCCTCGGGTGCCAACTGAAGCGCATCACTCCTTTAATAAACCGCCGCCAACAGTCCGGACTATCGGCGGCGGTTCACGCATCCACGTACCTGCCTGACCGTGCCCGCCTCACGCTGCGGGCCTCACCTCCCCTCCTGCCGGCGTCCCTCCCTCCAGCTCCGTACCCGGCCGCGGGGTCCCCCAGCACCATACTGGCGCTGATCCAGCTGCTCATCCTCGGCGAACCGCTGCCGGTTCCTGCCGTCCATCACCCGCACCGTCCGCACGATTTCCGAGGCGACCGCCCCGAGCTCCCGCGCTCGGCCTTCCGGACGCGGACCCTGGGGAACACCCGCCTGGCCCCGCCGCCCGCCCTCCCGCTTGAGTGGCCGGTTGGGCCGAACTGTCCCTTTCTTGGGGAACCCGGTCGATTCCGACGACCCTGGTTCGACGTGTAGGTAGAGACGCGCATCGGCAGTCACCCTGAGATGGAGAACCGACCATGAAGTTCCTCATGCTGATCAAGCACTCCGAGAGCTATCGCAACGAGGCCACTCCCCAGGCGTTAATGGACGCCATGGGCGAGTTCGTCAGCGAAAGGTTCAAGAGCGGGGTATTAAAGGACACGGCTGGGCTCAAGGCGACGGCCGAAGGCTTCCGGGTTCGCTCCAGCAAGAACCGGCTCACGATGAGCGATGGGCCGTTCACCGAGTCCAAGGAGGTCATCGGCGGCTATGCCCTGATCGAGGTCGCCTCGAAGGAGGAGGCGATGAAGATGGCCCGGCAGTTCATGGAGCTGCACCGGGTGCACTGGCCGGAGTTCGAGGGGGAGTGCGAGGTACGGCAGCTGGAGGACATGTAGCGAAGGCCGCCCAAAGAGTCGTGCCGGCATCCAGCCGGGCAAAGCCGCAAAAGCGGAAACACGGAGGGGCGTCAGTTTGAGCCCAGACTGGTGTGCTGTGAACTTAAGAGTGTGCGCGAACGTGGAGCCCGCGAAGAGAGCTCCTGCCCGCTTCCTACCCCCGTGTCCAGCTTGCCAAAGCACAGGGAACCCGTCCGGTAACCATTCGGTTACCATAGCATGTCACTTATCGAACTGGGCCTGGACACCTTCGGCGACGTCACCGCGGACGCCGCGGGCCGCCTCCAGCCGCAGGCGCGCGTCCTCCGCGACGTCATCGCCGAAGCCGAGCTGGCCGACCGGGTCGGCGTGGACTTCTTCGGCGTCGGCGAGCACCACCGCCCCGACTTCGCCATCAGCGCCCCCGAGGTGCTCCTCGCCGCCATCGCCGGCCGGACCGAGCGCCTCCGCCTCGGCACCGCCGTCACCGTCCTCAGCTCCGACGACCCGGTCCGGGTCTACCAGCGCTTCAGCACCCTGAACGCCGTCTCGAACGGCCGCGCCGAGGTGATCCTGGGCCGCGGCTCGTTCACCGAATCGTTCCCGCTCTTCGGCTACTCGCTCGATGACTACAACGTCCTGTTCGAGGAGAAGCTCGCGATCTTCGCCGCGCTTCGGGACGCCGACCGCACCGGCCAGCCGGTCCGCTGGAAGGGGACGGTGCGCCCCCCGCTCGACGGCGTCCGCGTCTTCCCGCCGGTGGAGCGTCCGCCGCTCAGCACCTGGGTCGGTGTCGGCGGCAGCCCGGAGTCGGTGGTCCGCGCCGCGCGCTACGGCTTTCCGCTGACGCTCGCCATCATCGGCGGCGATCCGCGCCGGTTCAAGCCCTACGTCGAGCTCTACCACCGCGCCCTTAGCCAGCTTGGGCATGGGTCGCTTCCGATCGGCATCCACTCGCCGGGGCACATCGCGGAAACCGATGCCCAGGCGCGCGAGCAGCTGTGGCCGGCCTACGAGGTCATGCGGAATCGGATCGGCGCCGAGCGGGGGTGGGGTCCGACCAGCCGGGCCGAGTTCGACCACGAGATCGCCGAGGGCTCGCTGTACGTCGGCTCGCCCGAGACGGTCGCACGCAAGATCGCCGCGACGGCGCGCGCGCTGGGCGCGTCCCGGTTTGATCTCAAGTACAGCGCGGGCACGCTCGGGCACGAGCTGATGCTTCGGAGCATCGAGCTCTACGGGCGCGAGGTGATCCCGCGGGTGCGACAGGAGCTGGGAGCTGGGAGTCGGGAGCTAGAAGCGAGGAGCGAGGAGGTGGCGTGAGGCAGTCATTGCGAGGGCGCGGCCCGAAGCAATCCCGCGGAAGGACGAGGCGGCGAGATCGCCACGCGGCTTGCGCCGCTCGCGATGACTGACCGCTCGCAACGGTGCCAGCTCCCAGCTCCTAGCTCCCAGCTTCCAGCTCACAGCAGCTTCACGATCCGCTCGCCCACGAAATAGCCGATCACGGCCACGCCGAGCCCGACCAGAAACATGTCGAGGCCACTGCGGAACACGCCCCGGCCGGTGAAGAAGCTGCGGGCGGCACCGACTCCGAAGTGGGAAACCATCGCCAGGGTGAACGAGGCCCAGATCGCCCCTGGGCCGGTGTCGAACAGGAAGGGCGCAACCGGAATGAACGCGCCCACGGCGGTGGCGGTTCCGGTGATCCAGGCTTCCCGCATGGGGGTGCTGGTTGCTTCGCCGATCTTCAGCTCCTCCCGCACCTTCTCTTCCAGCGCCTTGACCGGATCCAGCATCACCTGGGTAGCGAGGGTCTCGGCCTGCGTCGCCGGGATGCCCTTGGCCTGGTAGAGCAGGCTCAGCTCCTCGCGCTCGAGATCCGGCATGAGCCTGATCTCCTCCTTCTCCATCGCGATCTCGTGCTCGAAGACCTCCCGCTCGCTCTTGGCGGCCAGGTATCCCGACGAGCCCATCGACAGCGCGTCGGCAACCATCCCGGCCAGGCCGGCCACCAAGCACCGCATGTTCTGCCGCCTGCAGATTTCCCTGGGCCCCGATCATCCCGGCGACCAGGCCGAAGTTGGCGGTCAGTCCATCGTTGAAGCCGTAGACCAGGTTGCGGAGGAAGCCGCCCGCGCCCGTCTTGTGCCAGGGCTCTCCCAGCGCCCCGCTCATCTGGGCCAGGGTGTCCGCGTGCTCCTTCGATTCCTTGGCCAGCCGGAGAGCAGTTGGTCCCACGGCGCCGTCCGGCTCACTGCGGTACAGGCTCAGGTAGCCTTTGACCTCCCGACCCTCCTCCTGGAGCAGCATCGGAAGCAGAACGCCGCTGCCCAGTCGGCGGGCCAGCCAGGCCCTGAACCGCGCTCCGCGGGTGGGCAAGGGTACGCGCCACGGTATGCCCGTTCTCGGCCAGCAGCTTGCGCCACATCTCGACATGACGGTCCTCCACCGAGGCCAGCTTCCGGTAGATGTCCGCCTTGCCCGGGTCTCGTTCGGCCTGGGCCAGCTCCCGGTACAGGAAGGCGGCGTCGGCCTCATCCTCGAGGTGGTGGAGCCAGGTGTGGGGGGGTGCAGTGGGGGATGAGGTCATGCGGGGATGATAACGGCGTGAAGCGGTGAACAGTGCCGAGCATAGAGTGAGGGAGCTGAGCGGTAAGTGCGGGTCCTTCGGACCCTCGCAATGACTGAGTTCAGGCCACCGCTCACCGCTCACCGCTCACCGCTCACGCTGTATCCCCCTGCAACCATCTCCGCCACCCCAGCATCTTTAGGTACGCCATGACTGGGACCCTGCTGATGGATTCTTCGCTGCTCGCCAACGCCGAAACGGTCGTCGCCCGTGCCCGCAGCGGCGATACCGAGGCGTTGGGCGAGCTGTACCGGGCCTTCGAGGTGCCGGTGTACAACCTGGCGCGCCGGATCTGCCGGACCACCGAGGATGCCGAGGACGTGCTGCAGGAGACCTTCTTCGAGGTGTGCCGGAGCATCGGACGCTATCGGGAAGAGGGAAGTCTCTGGGGCTGGATCCGGACCATCGCCGCCAGCAAGGCGCTCATGCGGCTCCGGCGAAACAAGTATCGCGAGACCGACGAACTTCACGACGAAGTGGTAGGCCACCGCCGGGAAGACACCCACCTTCGCATGGACCTCGAAGCCGCGCTGGAGCGGCTCTCCGAAACCTCCCGCGCAGTCGTCTGGCTCCACGACGTCGAAGGCTATACCCACGAAGAGATCGCCAACATGATGGGCAAGACCCCGAGCTTCTCGAAGTCGCAGCTGTCGCGAGCCCATGCTCGCCTGCGCCTCTGGCTCGGAGAGGAGATGATTCCATGACTCATCTTTCAATGGATGCACTGGTCGAGTCTGCGCGAGCCGGGGAGCGAGCCGGGTCACGCGGCGGCGCGCGAGCATCTGGATCAGTGCGCCCACTGTCAGGCCGAATTGCAGCGGCTGCATCAGCGGGTGGCGCGGCTGAAGGCGCTCCCGACACTGCGGCCTAGCCGCGACCGTTGGCCCGAGACCAAGGCGAGGTTCAAGGCCGATCGCCGGCGCCGTCGTACCCGCATCGTAGGGCTCACCGGTCTGGCCATGGCGGCTTCCGTGGCGCTCGCCATTACGGTCGGGCGATCTCTCGCGACCCGCCGATGGGACTGCGGAGCAGCTCAATCAGGCAATGGAGCGCTCTCAGGTGCTCGAAAGCGCCCTCAGTGAGTACAACCCCGCGGGGCGAGTGCTCGACGGCCGGACCGCCCGGATCGCAGGAGAGCTGGAGGATCGTATCGCGCGAGTCGATCGGGAGCTCGAAGTGACCGAGCTGCTGCGGCAACAGGCCACCGACCAGGAGCTGCTGAAGCTCTGGCGTGAACGCGTCGGGCTGCTCGACGCGCTGGTCGATGTGCACGCGACCCGAGCCAGCAATGCAGGGCTTTAGCCTGAGGAGTATCGGTATGTACCGCCAATCGTTCATCGCGGCCGCTCTGGCGCTCGTCGGCATGGCCCCACTTCCAGGTGGTCACGGTCAGGAGCCGGTCCGCCCAGTGGACCCCCGGGTCGAAGTGCGGGCACGTGGTCCCGAGAGGGTGATGCAGTTCCTGATGAACCGGCGGGCCCGGCTTGGTCTCAAGGTCAACCTCAGGGCGCGGGAAACCGATTCCATCGGCGCCTACGTCGATGCCGTAACTCCCGAACGGCCCCGCGGCCAATGCCGGAATCCGCTCGGGCGATCTCATCACCCGGGTTGACGGCAAATCGGTGCTGACCGGGAGAAACGTCCTCGCGTGACGACCGGGAATCGCTGCCCGGACTTCGGTTGATCGAGCTGGCCGCTACCCTCGAGCCGAACGACACGGTTCCGGTCGAGTTTCGTCGAGGCAAGGAGCGCAAGACGGTCGCCGTGGTTACCGGGGACGAGCCTACCATCGTGTTCCGGGGCCGGCCGGGAGGGAGGGCCTTCGACTTCCGCTACCCCGCCGAGAGCCGGATGGCCGTGCCGGACGCCGATGACATCTTCGTGGACGGCCCTTTCTGTATGGCTCACCGCTCGCCGACCTCGAGCTTGCCCCGCTCAACCCCGACCTGGGCCAATACTTTGGCGCTACCAGCGGGGTCCTGGTCATCAGCGTGCCCAGGAACTCCGAGTTGGGCCTCAAGGGGGGCGACGTGGTGTTGGCGGTAGACGGGCGCAAGCCGGAGAGCCCATCCCACCTGCTTCGGATTCTGCGCAGCTACCAGGATAGCGAAAGCTTCAAGATCGATGTCCTCCGCAACCGGAAGCGCGTAGCTGTGGAAGGTCGGCTGGGAGCAAAGGCCACAGACTAGGCCGGCGCACAGGCTATTGTGCGCCCGCTCACAGATGCCGCAGCCCGCGAGGCGATATATCTTCGGTCCACCTTGGAGGGCACTATGGGATTCCTGTGGACCTTGATTATCGGATTGGTCGTTGGTGCGATCGCCAAGCTGTTGATGCCCGGGCGGGATCCGGGTGGGATAATCGTCACCATGCTGATCGGTGTGGCCGGCGCCCTGTTGGCGGGGTTTATTGGGCGGGCACTCGGCTGGTACGCCGATCCGGGGCAAGGCCCGGGATCATCGCCTCGATCCTCGGTGCGGTAGTCCTGCTGTTCCTGTACCGCCTGTTCACGGGTCGCCGGGGAACGACGACGGTTCCGTAAGCGGGAAGAGCCTGCCCCGAGCCATCGAGCGAGGGGACGGGAAAGTCGGGAAGGTTGTCCGGCTTGTCATCCTGCGCGAAGCGAAGGATCTCAGACCTCGAAGAACCTGAGATCCCTTCGCTGCGCTCGGGATGACAATTAGCCGTACCCTCGCCTTCCCGTCCTTCCCGTCTACACGCCCTCTGCAACGCTCAAGAGACGCTTTCCCGTCCTTCCCGTCTTTCCCGTCCTTCCCGGATGCACCTGCCTGGCCAACTGGGAGAACATCGGGAAATCCAGACTCTGCGCGCCGTCGCTCATGGCCTGGGCCGGGTCGGGGTGCACCTCGACGATCAGACCGCAGGCGCCCGCCGCCAGAGCCCCTAGACTGAGCGGAATGACAAGCGAGCGTACCCCTGCCGCGTGGCTGGGATCGACGATCACCGGCAGGTGGGTACGCTCCCGAACCAGAGCTACGGCATTCAGATCGAGGGTATGCCGGGTAGCCCGCTCGAAGGTCCGGATGCCTCGCTCGCACAAGACCACGTTCGGATTGCCCTCCGCCAGCACGTACTCCGCAGCCATCAGCCACTCCTCGAACGTGGCACCCGCGCCCCGCTTGAGCAGGACCGGCTTGCCACTCCGGCTGGCCGCCCGCAGCAGGCTGAAGTTCTGCATGTTGCGGGCGCCGATCTGGAGCATGTCGGCAAAATGCGCTACCACCGGGACTTCCTCCCAGCTCAGCACCTCGGTCACGACCGGCAGGCCGGTCTCTTTCCCGGGCGTCGGCCAGGTAGCGGAGGCCCTTCGACGCCCAGTCCCTGGAAGTCGTAGGGCGAGGTCCGCGGCTTGTAAGCGCCGCCCCGGAGCATGTCGGCGCCGGCCTGCGCGACGGCAGTCCGCCGTCTCCAGGATCATCGTCTCGCTCTCGACCGAGCAGGGGCCCGCAATCAGGACCGGCTCGGAGCCGCCGAACCGCAGGCCCCGAACCTGCACCACTGTGCCTTCCGGATTGCGGCTGCCGGTCGACCAGCGGGACGGCCGGCTTCTCGACCCGGTGCGCCGGGTGGGGGCACCGGAGCCGAGAGGCGGGAGCCTTCAGTCCAGGCCTCGTAGCTCCCCAGCACGATGAGCTTGGCCGCCAGGGCCTCGATCTCCTCCAGTGCCTCAGCCACCCGCGGGTCCGTGGCGGAACCCTCCACGTCCACGTAGAAGCGGTAGGTCCAGGGGGCCGAGCGCTCGGGTCGTGACTGGAGCGCCATCAGGTTGACCCCGCGGGCGCCGAATGCCTGCAGAGTCAGGGCAAGCATGCCCGGGCTTGTGGTCGACCAGCACGATGAGCGAGGTCTTGTACCGGATCGCGCCAGGTGTGCGGCAGAGCGTCGGCTGCAGTCTGCGCGGGTGAAGGTCAGAAAGCGGGTCTGGTTGGTGGGATCGTCCTCGATACGCTCGGCCAGCGCCACCAGTCCGTGGACGTCGGCAGCCGGTCTTGCGGCGATGGCGGCCAGTGCCGGGTTCTTCTCCCGAGCCACGATCTCGGCGCTGCCCGCCGTGTCCCAGGCGCTCACCAGCTCGGCGTCCGGCAGGTGCTCCGCAGAGCCAGATGCGGCACTGGCCCAGCGCTACCGGATGGGAGAGGACGCGACGGATCCCGCGACAGGGGGGCACCCGGGAGTGCCATGATCGTGTGATGGACCGGATGGAGTATCTCATGAGTCAGGTGGAGCGTGCCATCGCCAAACGCCTCGTGAAGAAGGTCGTAGGTGGTGGTCACAGAGCCGATGAGAGAGTTCTCGATAGGCAGACAGCCGGCCTCGGCGCGGCCCTCGCGAACGGCAGCCACCACGTCCTTCACGTCACGGCAGGGCAGGGCTTCGAGGTCGGGCCAGCGGCGGCGGGCCGCGGCTTCACTGAACGATCCGTGAGAGCCCTGAATGGCTACACGCATGAGCACGCTCCATAGTGGAAAAAAAATGCCCCACCGATAGAACCGGCGGGGCGTCGATGATCCGGGCGGAAAAGCGCTAGCGCACTCTACCGGCACCGGACGGGCATCGAGCCTCGCCGGCGTTGGTAAAGAAGAACCAATAGCTGCGCGCGGAAGTCATGAAGCGAACCTACGGCCCAGCGCGGAGGGTTGTCAAGGGTATGGGTGCTTATCTTTTGCGGATGTCCCGCCACGCTGTGATGTGCTGCTGGAGCCCTGCTTCTCGGGCTGGTGCTGGCAACGCCGAGCCCGAGTGAGGCTCAAGGGCTGCCGGAATTCGGGCCGCTCAACCCCGTGGCCAGCTCGCGCAGCGGTCTCTATTTCCAGCCCTTTCGTGAACCCGGCCGGGCCGGTGGCGCCCTGCCGTCGGCGCTGGATTATGGCAGCCTCATCGAGTACAACCGGCTCGACCAGGCTGACTATGTCCTGGACTCCGAGGTCCTCCGGCTGACCTTCGCCGCCAGTCGGGATGTCGGCCGCGCGGACCTTCCTGGCGCTGAGCGTACCGCTGGAGGGTGCCTACGCCGGGTTCATGGACGGGTTTCTCGACTGGTATCATGGCAAGCTGGGGATCAGGGTGAGCGAACGTGAGCAGCGGCCGCATGACCGGTTCCTGTATACCATCACTCTGCCCGATGGCCGAACCGTTGACCCGGTCGAGCGGGGACTGTTCCTGGGCGAATCCGGGCAGGGCTCGGAATGCGGGTCAACTCGCAGCTTCAGACCGTGCTGTCTGCTCACCCTCCCGACCTCGACCGGGCCCGACGGGTATGGCAAGGCGTCCCTTCCGTAGCCCTCCTGAACACTCTGCGGGCCCAGTCTGACGCCGCGGCTGGTCTACGAGGGAAGCCTCGGTTTGGGCGTGACCCCAGCGCATGGTCGACCTCGGCCGATCTCCAGAACTCAGCCATTGCTGGCGATCAGCTCAGGCCTCCGTCTTGCGAATCTGGGGCAAGCAATCGCTCTTTGTGAACCTGTTTTATCATTCTCCGTACTACCACGAGTACCACGTCTGCCGGCGCTGGACCGGCGGGAGCTTTCACTGGATTTCGGCTGGATACTGCAGACTCACGGCGGGGGGGAATGGCGGGTGGGCCTCACTGAGGATCTTGAGCCTGGAGGGCCTGGAGTGGATCTGGTCTTTCGGGTAGGAAGGACGTTTTAGGGACCGAAGATCACTTCTGTGCAGCGAAGAGAAACTGTTCCATGTTGTTAAACAGAAACTCCTTAGCTTTTGGCTCCCGCAGGTTCAAGCCGTAGTGGTTGATGAGCTGCTGCTGGGTCTTGAGCCATTCAGCCCAGCACACGCCGCAAATTTCCTCGTAGAGCACGACGGCCCAAGATCGTTCTGGAACGGCTGAAATGCCATCCGCTCCCGATCCAACCCGCAACGAGTACAGTGCAGCGTAGCCATGAGGGCAAGATAGACATCTCCAGAAATGTGATCCAGTCTATCGTAGGATCGTGGACCAGGCGTTAGAATGATTCAGGGAGTGAGGCGGCGGTGGTCTCCCTCATGACGTCGGAGCGCCTGCGAGCCGCTTGCCGTTCCCAAGCCGGTGCCGAGTCCGAACACCAGCGCCGTGGGAAGCGTTATAAGTGGCAGAAATGCAGCAGGGCAGGCCAGTACGGCAGCCACAGTGCCCGCTACGACTGGGGCCATCGGTGAGTGGACGGAGTCCACAAACCGAAGCCGGCGGCGGACAAAATTGCGGGCCATGACGAAGCCAATGGCGCCGGCGGCCAGAGTGATAAGGATTTGCAACATATAGGGTTCCAGGTATAGGGGTGTTGCGCTTCGTTACAGTACGCAACGTCGGGATGAAAGATTCAGGCTCTGTGCCAGAGCGGTCGCCCGGAATTGTGGTATGCGAATCGCGGGCAAAACTACCAATCGTATCCTTGCCTAAGGTCTTTCAGGGAAGGAGCCAAACGATGCCTAGACAACATCCGACGGTGCAGGTGCCGAACATCGGCCCTATGGATCACGCGTGGGATTTGCTCGGCGAGTGGCAGGCTGAATTCGAGCTGCCCGAGACTGAGTCGCCGGTGCACGGCAAAGTGACATTCAGTTCATGGACCGATGCGGAGCTGCAGCTCGACCCCATCGAAGCGGCGATTGCCGGGATCCCGTCCAGCGTGCCGCTTGAGCGCGCCAGCGAGATCCATCTCACCGATGCGGGCGGAGGCGCGCTGCAGTGGGTACTCCATGCCCCCTCCACTAACTGGTCGCTCCAGGCCACGCTCTGGCCTGGCTCGTTGCACTTGTTCGTCCACGACGCGGACGACGACGAGGAGCAGCTCTACCGGGCTCGCGCGACTCGGGACCAGGGTTACTATCTCAGGAAGTATCCGCTCGACACGCTTTAGCCGTTCTATGATCGACGCCCGCCGGCCTTCTCGCCGGCGGGCGTTCGTCGTTTCAGGCCGCAGCTATCACCCACGCTATTTGGTCTCGGGCTACGGGCCATTCCGTTGGCGGAGCAGCCCATAGCCCATAGCCCATAGCCCATAGCTGCGATCTACCACCTGACCGCCACGCTCCCCCACATGAATCCGGATCCGAAGGCGGTCATCGCCAGGAGATCCCCCCGTTTGAGCCGGCCGCTCCGCACGCATTCATCCAGCAGGATCGGAATGGTGGCGGCCGTGGTATTTCCGTATCGCATGATGTTGTTGTAGACCTGATCGTCACGCAGGCAGAGATTTTTCTGCATGGCCTCCGCAATCCGGAGGTTGGCCTGATGGGCCAGCAGCAGGTCGAGCTCCTCCACCGTGTGCCCAGCCGACGATAGGACAGCGCGTACCGACTCGGGCATGCGCACTACGGCGTGACGGAACACCTCCTTGCCGTCCATCTCCAGAAACTGCCGTCCCGCTTCGATCTGCTCATGTGAAACTCTCGGATGGTACATGGATCCCGGGGTGTCCACCCACAGCTTCTCTGCGTGGGCGCCCTCCGAGTGGAGATCAAAGGCCAGAATGCCTCCGTTCTCGTCCTCGCCAGCACCCAGGAGCACCGCGCCGGCCCCATCGGCGAAGATGACCGCGACGTGCCGGCCTGCGCTGGACACCTCCAGCCCGGTTGACTGCACCTCCGACCCGACCACGAGGACGCGGCGGTACTGACCACCCCGAATCCACGCATCCGCCACCGATAGAGCGTAGATGAAGCCGCTGCATTGCGCCCGAATATCGAGTGCCGGGATGGTGGAGATTCCCAGCAGGCGCTGCAGGTACACTCCATTTCCGGGACAGAAGTGGTCGGGGCTCGAGGTGGCGTAAACGATGGCATCGAGCTCATCCGGGGACACACCGGCCATCTCCAGGGCGCGCGCCGTTGCGCGGTGCGCCAGGTCCACACCCGTCTCGCCCTCGCTGACCCAGCGCCGCTCTTCGATTCCGGTGCGGGTGCGAATCCACTCGTCTGTGGTATCCATGAGCCGCGAAAGCTCGTCATTGGTGACGACACGGTCGGGAACGGAGAAACCGGTTCCAAGAATTCGGGTGCGGGGCATCACATCATCCGGTGAGAGACGGTGAGGACGAGAGTTCTATCTTGAGGTGCGAAGATAAGGACCGCAAGGTTGCCACCGCTTTCGCATCTCCGACCACGCCCGTCCCTCCGGACGGGCTTATCGCTATCCCGTAGCTCGAACGCCAACCCGGCCCGTAAGGGCCGGGGAGGCAGCCGGCCCATTCGATCATCATGAGCCCGCCAAAGGCGGGCGTGCGGGCAATCGGGTTGTACGCCGGGGTCGGATAGCCCAGAGCCATATCCAGACCAGCCACCCCGCCGTCAGGGCCCGTCCCATGCTGCGCCACGTCTCCCAGACTACCCCGAGCGGGGTGAGCCAGCTGGGCCACCAGGCGTCGGGGCGAAGCCGGTGGCGCTCGATGATCCGCACCGCGGGAAAGCCGGTGCGAAGGCTCCGGAGTACGGCGGAGCAGGGGTCGGATGTTGCCCCTGAGGGGTGAACCAGATTCCAGACCATGCTGGTGGCTCCCCACCCATGGCTGTCACTGACGCCGACCACGAAGCGGTTATGGGCCCGAGCGAGCGCGATGACCGAGTCCCGCTCGGCTCGGGGCAGGTCGTTGGCCTTGGGAGACGCGTTGACGACCTCGAAGCCGTCCAGCCCCGCAGCAACCAGCTGGTCGAGCCGGCCCCAATGGTTCCGCCGGTACTCCGGAAGCGAGGCGACTGAAAGCGCACCCAGCGCCGAGTCGCTGGTGGCGAGCAAGGTGAGTAGTGCATCGAGTGACCCGTTGTAGCGGCGGCGATCCACGGGCAGGGTGTCGCCGAGGAGTACGATGTGCGCTCGCCACGCACTGACCTCAATTCCAGGGCACGCCACGGCCTGCCCCTTCGGCTGCTCGGTTCCTGGTTCCTTGCTCGGCAGTCCCGCGACCGAGTTGTGATCGGTGATGAACGTCGCATCGAATCCGGCACGCGTGTGCCATCGTAGGTTCGCCTCGGTGTCGAAACCTCGCATCAAGGTGTTCCGAACGTCATGCGAAACGTTGGTGTGGCTGTGAAAATCCACCACGATGTCATCAGGATCCGCCCCGGCCAGGGCAAGCATCGGCCGGTGCCACAGAGCTCCCCCGATCAGGAAGGCGGCAAACAGCAGTAGCGCAACCGCTAGAGTACTGATCTCCTTCAGTATGGAGAACCGGGGTGTGGCCCGGGCGTACCTGAGCCAGAGAAGGCGTCCAATGCGCCAAGCCAGATAGAGCACCGCGAGACCGTAGAGAAAGCCCCGAAGCCGGCCCATGCTCAGCATCGAAACGCCGTCCCACAGGGTGAACAGTGGTGCCAGGACGAGGTAGAGCCAGGGCACAGCGAGGCCGAGCGAAGGAGGGGCGGCGCCCACTACGGGGTCGGAGAGCACGGGAACCGAGGCCAGCCGGGCACACAACAGAAGCGCAGTCAGCCCGAGTGGAGCGGCAAGACGGGCTATGGCCCGACGTTGGTTCATCGAGAGAGTGGAATGAGTGATGAGCTTAGACGACGATGGTCTGGATGAGGAGTTCCCCCTCGGTGACGGCACCGCCGAGACCGGCGCCAGCGTACGTTGCCCTTACTGTGGAGAAGTCAACGAGATCGCATTGGATCCCGGCAGTGGGAGCCAACAGGAGTACGTGGAAGATTGCCAGGTCTGCTGCCGCCCCTGGCGGGTAGCCGTGCACTACCTGTCCGATGGAACCGCCGAGGTCTCGATCGAAGTGGAAGATTTCGGCTAGACTCCGCCGAACCAGGGGTACCCCTGATCCTCCCAGTAGCCGCCCGACCGATCCCGGGTGAAGGTCACGGCGGTCAGGTATTTCGTCAGCTTGTAGCCGAGCTTCACCGGGGAGTAGAGGCGGAGAGGGGCGCCACGACTCATCAACAGTGGACGATCGTTGTAGGCATAGGCCAGGATCGTCTGCGGATGCATGGCGCTGGTGAGGTCCCAGCCATTGTAGTACAGGCTGTCGAACGAGTCGAACCGGAGATACCGCGACTCGGGTCTCGGCTCCACCAATGCGGCGACGGTCGACAACGGAACACCGGTCCAGGTGCCCACCGCAGTCCAGCCCTCGACACAATGATGTTTGACAGTGTACGACAGGCTCGGCAGCGTCTCGAGCGCCTGAAGCGAGAGGCGCATCGGATTTCGCACCAGCCCTCCGATCTCCAGGCTCCAGTCCCGGAGATTGTCAGCCGCCGGGAACGATCCGGTGCGATTGTAGGTGATCGAGTACGTCGGAAAGTTCTGCATCGGCGTCCTGGCCGAAACGGGATACTCCCTGGCCATCCGGCTCGGTGAGAACAAAACCTTCTCCCCCACCCAGTCGTTGATCCGGCTGAACGCCTTCAGCTTGGGCTCGAGTACCGGTCCGCCATCCCATCCGCATGCCGCCATGACCGAGGCTGGTCCCGCCACGGCGCCCAGGCGGAAAAAGTCACGCCGGGTGAGCGATCGAACGCAGTCAGTCATGACTGGGAAACCTCCCCCGATACCAGCCAGTGATCATTCCCCGGAGGGAGGCGGGATCCACCAGGAAGACCAGCGCGACGTGAAGCAGCGTAAAGCCAACGAAGAGCCAGACCGTGAGGAAGTGCCAGTAGCGGGTCAGCTCGTAGCCACCCAACAACGTCGTGAGCCAAGCTAGCTGTACCGGCTTGTAGATGGCAAAGCCGGTGAGGGTGGCGAGGGCTCCGAGCACCACGATGAAGGTGTAGGCCGCTTTTTGGAGCGGGTTGTGCTTCCCCTGAGGCGGGTGCTCTTTCCGCAGCCGCAGGTAGTAGAGCTGCATCTGGACGGCAGGGCCCAGGTCGCGAGGGCGAAAGAGCAGAGAGCGCCATTCACCGGAGAATGCCAGGAAGCCGAGATAAACCAATCCGGTGATGACGAACGGCCAGGCAAGCGCGAAGTGCCAGTTGAGCCCGCCTGCCAGCCACCCACCGAGCCGGGCCCATTGAGGGATAGGTTGCCCGTCAAACGGGTTGGGAAGAGGAAGAGGATGGTCCCTCAACCCGAAGTGAGCATACGCGTTGTAGACCTGGAGTCCGCTGGCAATCATGCCCACCAGGAGAATCGCGTTTAGCCAGTGGGCCAGTCGGACGATGCCGGAGTAACGCTTGACCAGCGGACGCGGCTCGGAAATACCCAGGTCCGACGCCGGCTCAGAGGCCGATGTCATGGAGATTCTCCGACACGACAGGGAGTAGGAAGCAATCTACCGGTCCATGGCCGGAGGCCGCCAGCGCCTGCAGGCATCGCTGCTCAAGTGTGATGGGATCTGCTGGCTCAGCGGCTACCGCGGCCGTATGCTTCAGAGTCCCCTCGCCTCGGCCCTCGATGGAAGATCCACTGGAGCGTCTTCAGTCCGTTGTCGGCCCCGCGTACCAAATCGAACGGGAGCTAGGCCGGGGTGGGATGGCTACGGTGTATCTCGCCCGGGATCTCCGGCACGACCGCCAGGTAGCACTCAAGGTGCTGCGGCCCGACCTGGCGGCTACTCTGGGACCCGAACGGTTCCAGCGCGAAATTCGAATGGCTGCCCGCCTTCAACATCCCAACATCCTGACCGTGCTCGACTCAGGTGGGTCCGGGACCGTGCTCTGGTTCACCATGCCGTTCGTGGAGGGCCAATCTCTTCGCTCACATCTCGACAGCGAGCGGCAACTGCCGGTGAACGAGGCGGTGCGTCTGGCCTGCGAGGTCGCCGACGCCCTCGAGTGCGCCCACAGTCAGAGCATCGTACACCGCGACATCAAGCCGGGGAACATTCTGCTCTCAGGACACCCAATGCCGGGCAGGGCTCCTTCAGGTCAAGATCATGCCCTGGTCACAGACTTCGGCATCGCGCGCTCTCTCGGCGGGGAAGCGGCGGATCGGCTTACCGAGAGCGGGATGATAGTGGGGACGCCGGCATACATGAGCCCCGAACAGGCGAGTGGAGAACGGCAGGTCGACGGGCGCACCGATATCTATGCCTTGGGCTGCGTGCTCTATGAAATGCTCGCCGGCGAGCCTCCATTCACCGGCCCAACCGCGCAGGCCATCGTCGCGAAGCGCCTTACCGGTCCGGCGCCTCCCATCACCCGGGTGCGGGACGCTGTTCCGCCAGGAGTCGAGCGTGCGCTCGAAAGGGCGTTGGCCCGGGTGCCCGCCGATCGCTTCGAGAGCGCCGCGGAATTTGCCAACGCGCTCCGCAGTGGACTCTCGGCGCCACCGGCGGTCCGGCCCGGCAGGCGGTCCGTCTTGCAGTGGCCCGCCGCGGGAGCGGCCGCGCTTCTGCTACTCTCGGGAGCGTACTACCTGACCCGTGGGCATGGGTCCGCAGAGCCTGCGGGGCCGATTCCCCTGGCTGTTCTTCCATTCCGCACCTTCGGCAGCGCGGCGGATTCCGACGTTCTCGCCATCGGAATTCCGGACGCCATCATCACGCGCCTGGCCGGAGTGAAACAAATGCGCCTCCGTCCTACCAGCGCCGTGCTCCGGTATGCCGGTAAGGACACCGATCCCCGCGAGGTTGGGCGCGCGCTCGACGTGGGCTATCTCCTGACCGGCACGGTGCAGGCCGCCGGAGATCGGCTGCGGGTCAGCGTGCAGCTTCTGCGGTCGGGTGACGGGTCACCGCTGTGGGGATCTCACTACGACCTGGCCCGGAATGACCTGCTTACGCTGCAGGATTCGATCGCCGAGCGGGTCAGCACCAGTCTCGCCGTAGAGCTGAGCGCGGACGAGCGGGAACGGCTCTACCGCCGGTACACCGCAAATGCCGCCGCTTATGAATGGTATTTACGGGGCCGGGCTCAGCTGGCCCACGTGTCCGAGGAGGGGACCAAGACGGCGCTCCACGCTTTCGAGCAGGCGCTCGCGCTCGACACGAACTATGCCCTGGCGCAGGCGGGACTTGCGATGGCGAGCGCGGACATGCACCTCCGTTTTGCCTCGGGCCCGGACGTCAAGGTATGGGGCGAGCGCGCAAAGGCGGAGGCGACTCGCGCCCTCGCTCTCGACCCCTCACTTGCCGAAGCTCATCTGGCCATGGCGGCGGTGAGCCGGAAGTCAGACTTCGATTGGGAAGGAACACTGGAGGAGAGTGGGCGCGCCTTGGCTCTCAATCCCAACCTCGATGTGGCGCGCTATTTCCGGGAGGCAGCCTTCTATCATCTTGGGCTCTTCGACCTGGCGGAGCGCGAGGACCGGGAGGCGCTCGGCCTGGATCCGGCAAACAAGGTGGAGCAGGTCAGGACACGCGGCGTCACTCAGTTTCTCCAGGGCCGGTATCCCGAGGCAGTCAAACATCTGGAGGAGGCGCGGCGGAGCAGCAGCCGGGCGTACACCGACTCCTATCTGGCGCAGGCCTACTTCTATAACGGCGATTCGGTCAAGGCCATTGCTACCCTGGACTCGCTTACCCGGTCCACCTCCGCGCCCGCGGCGAACAGGGCTCGGGCCGCCCTGGCGAGCTTCCTGGCCCACCGGGGTAATCACCGGCAGGCGGAAGCCCTGATTCGTGAGGTCGTGAAAGAAGGTGGCTATATGGACCACCATGTCGCCTACAGCCTCGGCGCCGCCTATGCCCAGCTGGGCCGGCCGGCCGAGGCGGCTGACTGGCTCACCAACGCGATAGAAACCGGCTTTCCCTGCTATCCCTGGTTCGAGCGGGACCCGCTGCTCGACCGGGTACGGAAGGATCCTCGGGTCAGCCGGCTTCTGCTGAAGCTCCGGGAATCGTGGGAAGCCAACAAGGCGCGCTACTCGTAGCGCAAAGCCACGATTGGATCGAGCTTCGCCGCCCGCCGCGCAGGCCAAATCCCAAAGAACAGACCCACAGCCGCACTAAAGGCAAAGGCGATCCCAACGGCCATCGGCGAGATGAGGGTGTTCCACTGCATCACCTTGGCAAGCAGCACGGCGGTGCCAATACCGAGGAGAACGCCGAGGACGCCGCCCAGGAGGCAGAGTGTCAGCGCCTCGATGAGGAACTGCATCATGATATTCATCCGGGTGGCGCCCAGCGCCTTCCGGACCCCGATTTCGCGGGTACGCTCGGTGACCGAGACCAGCATGATGTTCATGATACCGATTCCACCCACGAGCAGGCTCACCGCGGCGATGCTGGCAAGCAGGCTGGTGAACACCTGGGTGGCCTGCTGCTGGGTGGCGAGCACGTCCTGCTGGTTACGGATGGTGAAGTCGTTGTCGCCGCCTGGCCTGATCTTGTGCTCCCGCCGAAGGACCCGTTCCAGATCCACCATCCCCTGCTCGATCGGCACGCCGTCGGCCACTTCGACGGAGAACGAGCGGATTCGATTGCTGCCGAACACCCGGTACTTGGCCGTCTGAAGGGGAATGAGGATCTGCTCATCCGGGTTGCCGAAGCCGCCCGCCGATCCCTTCTCGCCGAGCACCCCAATGACTTCAAACGGGATCCCTCGGATCAGCAGGGCCTGATGGATCATGCCGGCGGGATTGCCTCCCAGCATGCGGGGCACCGCGGCACCGAGCACGGCATATCGCTGGCGAGCCTCATCCTCGCCCTCAGTAAACATGCGGCCATACGGGAGTGTGTAGTTCTTGACGTCGGTGTAGTTCGCGGTTGTCCCGATGACGTTGACGTTGCTGTTCTGGTTGCCGTACTTGACCTGGAGCGACTGCTGCATTTCCGGCACTACTGCCTTGAGTAACGGCGCATCTCGGCGGAGTGCATCGTAGTCGTCGGTGCTCAAGATCGTTCGGTCGGTGATCCTGATGCCGCCCTGACTGGCCTGCCCCGCCATCACCGTGAAAACGTTTGCACCCAAGGCGGCTATCCGATCCTGGACCGCCTTCTGCGCGCCACTTCCCAGGGCGACCATCGTGATCACTGCGCCGACCCCTATGATGATCCCGAGCATCGTCAGAACTGACCGAAGCAGGTTAGCCCGGATTGACTGCAGAGCGACTGCGACCGTCTCACCGACCAGCATGGTTAGGGCCTCGTGCGGGCGGCCGGCTGGGTGGTCTGTTGCTGCATGCCGGGGACTCCTCCGCCGCCGGTGACCCGATTGAAGCGCTCCCGCATGTCCTGCTGCGACTGCACCAGGCTCGCGCTGGGCAGCACCAGCACCGAGTCCGAGGCCGTCAGTCCTTCCGTCACCTCGCTGTAGTCCAGGTCGGTGAGGCCGGTACGGATCCAGACCGGCGTCGCCTGGCCGTTACGCTTAACGAATACGATGTACCGGGAGCCTGGCCCTTGGGGTTGGCCTCTGCCACTCCGGCTGCCCGCCCTCCTCCCTCCGGCCGGGCGAGTGGCGGCCCCCAGTGAGGCGCGACCCTCGGAGTCGCTGACGAGGGCCGAATCGCGGGACCCCCTGCTCGCCGAATCCCCGCCGGCCGCGGGGGTGGCGGCGAGCTGCTTCTGGACGGCCTCGGGCGAGAGCCCAAGCACCGTCGCCGCCGATCCCACGTCCCGTTGGGTACGGAGCGCTGCATTGGGCACGGCGAGCACGTTGTCGCGACGGCCGACGTGGATCTCCACCTCTGCGTTCATACCGGGCCGAAGCAGCCCATCCTTGTTGTCGATCCGGACGCTCACGGGAAACATGGTGACGTTCTGCTCGGTCTGCGCCTGGGGCTCGATCTTGAGCACCGTACCGGCGAAGGGCCGGTTGGGGAATGCGTCCACCGTCACCGTGGCCCGCTGGCCCGGCTGGATCTTTCCGATGTCGGTCTCGTCGACCAGCGTCCGGACCTGAACCAGGCCGAGGTTGGCCATCTTCATCAGTGTGGTGCCACCACTCACGTTGGAGGTCGCCGACGAGATCACCTGGCCGCGCTCGGTAGTTTTCTCGATGATCGTCCCTGTGATGGGGGCACGGACATCAGTGTCCTCGAGCTGGATTCGCGAGTTATCTACCGCCACCCGTGAGCGTACGACCCCCGCGCGCGCATCGGCGTAATCGAGAAGCGCCTGCTCGTGCTCTTGCTGGGTGATGGATTGGGTCTTGAATAACTCGTCCGCTCGGGTTTTCTGGCTGGTCGAGTTGGTGAGCTTGGCCTGGGCTACATCGAGGTCGGCCTGGGCTTGGGCCAATGCGTTGCGGGCGTTCCGGGGGTCGATCCGTACCAGCGGAGCCCCCCGCTTTACGACTTGGCCGGTCTCGGCATTGAGTTGTAGAACCTCGCCCGACGCCTTGGACTTCACTTCCACAGTGGTGTCGGGCTGGATGGCTCCCGATGCCTGAGCGGACACCACGATGTCGCGGCGCTCGACGGGGAGCGCCTGGTAGGCGACGGGGGGTGTTTCCTTCTTGCAGGCGGAGAGAAGGAGGCTGGCAACCACTGTCATCCTGAGCGCAGCGAAGGATCGGCTCGGATCCGACATCATTCGCGCCCGGCGGTCCCAAAGTCCCGCTCGACACTTCCATCCTTCAGGTGCACCTGACGGCGCGCGTGCTCGGCGATGTCGTGCTCATGGGTGACGACCACGATCGTCTGGCCACTGACGTGCAGCGCCTCGAATAGGGCCATGATCTCCTCGCCCGTGGCGCTGTCGAGATTCCCGGTCGGCTCGTCGGCCAGCAGGATGCTGGGCCGATTCACCAGCGCCCTGGCGATCGCCACCCGCTGGCGTTGGCCGCCAGACAGCTCATTGGGCCGGTGTTGCATCCGGTCCCCGAGCCCGACCCGCGTGAGTGCGTCGGTCGCCTGTTCCCGCCGCTCCTTGGCGCCCATACCGGCATACACCAGCGGCAGCTCCACGTTGTGGAGACTGGTGGCTCGGGGAAGCAGGTTGAAGGTCTGAAAAACGAAACCGATCTCCTTGTTCCGGATCCGAGCCAGCTCGTCGTCCTCCAGCTCGGAAACCCGGTGCCCGTTGAGCCAGTACTCGCCGGCCGTAGGACTGTCGAGACAGCCGATGAGGTTCATGAGCGTCGACTTGCCGGACCCCGAGGGCCCCATGACGGCCACGAATTCGTTCTTCCGGATCGTGAGGTCCACGCCCCGCAACGCGCGCACGACCTCGCCGCCCATGTCGTACTCCCGCTGAAGGTTGCGGGTGACGATGACCGCATCCCGCGGAACATCGGGAGGGAGCATGGCCATCCGCTCTTCGGTGTTCAGCATCGCACCGGTCAAAGGTTCCGTCCGATCAGCGCTTCGATCTGCGCTTTGGCGCGGAGGTAATCGAAACGAGCGTTCACCACGTCGACCTCCGCCTGGTTGAGCGCTTCCTGTGAAGTGAGCAAGTCCACGATCGTCGAGGCGCCGAGCCGGTAGCGCTCCTGCTGGACTCGCAGGTCTTCCGTGGCTGCGGCCACACTCGTCTGAGTAATCTCGGTCCTCGTGCGCGCCGCGTCCATTTCGGCGAGGCGGGCGGTCAGCTCCGCCTGCACCTCGCGCTGGGCGTCGGCCGCGGTCGCCTCCGCCAGGTCGAGCTCCGCATCCCGCTGGACGATCGTCAGCTCGCGATCGAACCCGTCGAAGAGGTCCCACCGAAGCGAAAGACTGATCTGGCGCTGGTTGAGGAAATCGTAGTCGTTGTCTCGGCTGGCGTTCCAACCGGTACTCGCGGCCAGAGTCAGCGAGGGCCAGTAAGTGGAATGGGAAGCTCGCACCGAGGCGCGTGCGGCGGCGGCGTTGGCTGCAGCGCTCTGGACCCGAGGTGACTTGGACTCGGCCTCAGTTCGGAGAGCCTGGGTATCGATGACGGCGGTGAGCCGGTAGAAGGATGAGTCGTCCTCGGCGCCTACCCGGCCGGTTTCTCCGATCAGCCTTGCCAGGTTAGCCTCCGCGGACGCGAGCTCGGTCTGGGTCGTGATCTGATCCAGGCGGGTATTGCCCAGCGTGACTAACGAGCGTAACGAGTCAGAGCGGGTGGCGGACCCAGCCCGGAGCTTGGCCACCGAGGTCTTGAGCTGCTCCTCGGCCCGGCGCACGCTGGCCTCCCTCACCTTGAGGAGCTGAGCGGCGGCAAGTGCATCGAGGAACTGATTGGTAGTCGTCAGGGCCTGCTCGAACCGCGCGTCGAGCAGTGATGCCGCCGCGGCGTCCTCGCCGGCACGGGCCGCCCGCATTTCGGCTCCCCGCCGAAACCCGGTGAACAGATCCACGCTGGCGGACAAGGAGGGGTTGATGCTCTGGTTGCGTCGAGTTGCCGCGGGTGAGCTCACCGGTGATCGGGTCGACTCGTGATGTCCCCTCGGAAAAGAAGCTGCTGGCGGACGAGCTGGCGGACAGCCTGGGCAGGTAGGCCCCCAAGGCATTTCGGCGCTGTGCCTGGGCGGTGCGCACGTCGCCGGTGGCCCGCACCATGGCCGGCTGGACCCGTTCAGCGCGACGGATTGCCTCTGCCAGTGTGATCCTGGGGGCCTGGGCGGCGGCCACTCCCGTACCTGCGGGGAGATAACACCAGAGCGGCAAGCAGGAGACGAGCGCACCATGTGTTCGGTCGACGGATTCCGGTAGACGGCGTTAAGCCCAAGAACGAAGGACTTCCGGTAAAGTTTCAAGAAGGAACGCGGGGCCTCCAGCCTTGATTCCTCAGGGCGACGCCGGGTCGCGGCAGCGCTAGCGGTCGGCCCGGCGGCGGAACGCTTCCCTGCCGGCCCCAAGCGCAAACCAGGCACAGAAGGCGGCCACCACGTAGGCCGACTCTCTGGGCAGGGCTACGAACAGCACGCCGAGAACGATGAATATGGCACTGATCGGGCCGAACACCGACCGGCGGGCATTACTCGCGATGGTCCGGAGCACTAGCGCGGCTCGGTGGCGGGCTTCCCGCCCGCTCCGCTGGTACGTCCCCGGCGCCCCTTGAGTTGGGGTCTGGTGAGTCAGCGCCTCAGGGAGGGCCCGGCTGATCCTCCGGGGACCTCGGATCGGGCGACTGGCCACTTCGCGGCTCTTCGCCACGTCTCGGCGAAACTGCGACTCCATGGCCTCGGCCAGGCCGGGGTCCTCGATCAGCACGTCGAGCTCATAGTTTCCCAGCAAACTCGAGGAGTTGAGGTTGCTCGATCCCACCCGGACCCACCGGTCATCGCACATGATCGTTTTGGCGTGTAGCATCGGTCCGTCCCATTCGTAGATGCGCACGCCGCTCCGCAGCAGATCGCGGTAGCCGATACGCGAGAGATTACGGATCAACGGGAGGTCACTGGAACCGGGAACCAGAAGCCGCACGTCGACCCCGTCCCTGCCCGCGTCGCGCAGCGCCTGGAAGAGCCGCGGCGGTGCCACCAGGTACGCGTCCGTTATCCAGAGGCGCTCGACGCTACCGGCGGTCAGGAGCTCGATTACCCGGTATGCTCGCTCCCGGCCGGGCTCGCCGCTGATGACGCGCACGTCCGCACCGCCCACCGGCTCCACTACCCCGGCGACCTGGTCGGGTGGTACCTCTGGTCCGGTGAGCTCCCAGACGGCCACAAACGTCTGATCCAGCACCGCGGCTGCGGGCCCGTGAATGTCCACCGCGGTGTCCCTCCAGGGCTGGCCCCCGGTGTGACCCTCGCCGGTCCACTCGCATCCAATGCACAGTCCGCCGAGGATCGCACGTGAGCCGTCGGCTACGACCAGCTTTCGGTGATTGCGAGAGAGGTTGACCACGACATCCACCAACTGGGGTGGGTGAAAGGCACGGACTTCTACGCCGGCCTTACGGAGATAGCTCCAGAAGGAGCGGGCCGTGGCGACGGATCCGAGCCAGTCATAGAGCACCCGTACGTGAATGCCTTCCCGAGCGCGGGACGCCAGCAGCTCGGCGAATCGCCAACCAGCCGCGTCGCTCCGAATGATGTAGTTCTCGAAGTGGACCCACCGTTTGGCGTTGGCGATGGCATCGAGCATGGCCTGGTAAGTGTTGGGCCCGTCAATGAGAAGATGGACCTGATTGCCGGGGACGGGCCGCCCGCCTGCGGCACGGTTGATGGCGCAGGCAATCGAATGTTCCGCCCGAACCGGCCGCTCTGCCGTCACGGAACTCCAAGGCCCAGCGTCCGTTCGTGGGGCCTGAGCGCCGCGAGCATGAAGGCGATGTGCTCGTCGAGCGGAACCCCCAGCTCCTCGGCACCGCGCACGACGTCGTCCCGGCTCACTCCACGAGCAAAGGCCTTGTCCTTGAACTTCTTCTTGACGCTGGAGACTTCCAGGTCCTGCAGGCTCCGGGATGGACGGACCAGCGCGCAGGCTACCAGAAAGCCAGCAAGCTCGTCTACGGCGAAAAGGGCCCTGGCCATTGGGGTGTCGCGGGGAACCCCGCTGTAGTTCGCGTGGCCCAGTATGGCCCGCTGCATCGGCTCAGGAAATCCTCCGGCGGCCAGCACGCGCACTCCTTCAGCCGGATGCCCTTCGGTTGCAGCGTGCCCGGCGTTGGGAAATCGCTCGTAGTCGAAGTCGTGCAGCAAACCGACCAGCCCCCAGCTGTCCGGATCCTCGCCGGCTCGTTCCGCCATGGCCCGCATCGCGATCTCCACGGCGTACATGTGCTTTCGAAGGGCATCGGACGCCGTGTATTCGTGCATCAGGGCCAGGGCGCGATCTCGGGTCCAAGTCATCCGGGCTCCAGGTGGAAACAGTAAGAAGTAAGAAGTAAGAGGGAGAGACCGAGGTCAAGGACTCTCTTGTCTCACTTCCCAATCCCGCGGGGTTACACTTCCACTTCTCACTTCTCACTTCTCACTTCTCACTTCTCACTTCTCACTGCTGGCTCTGCGGGTACCCGGCGGAGAGTGCTACCCGGCTGGCCAGCTCGCCATCGAGACTGATCTCGAAGGCATACTGGCCGGGCCGGGGCAGGGGGACATCGAAGACCAGCACCGCGCCCGCCTCTACGTCGACCACGCCGGCTGGGGGCTCCCCGAACTGTACGGTGCCCTCGCCGCCCAGAAGCTCGGTTCCGCTCTCATCCACAAATCGAATGCGGATCGTGTGAATACCGATCTCGGTGCGCCGGCCGCGAACCCGGAGCACCAGGTGAGTGCGGGGATATACGGCGGGAAAGTTGGAGAGCCAGACGTGTTGAAACATGCCGAGCACGCTGAGCTTGCCCTGCTGATCGATGAGGGCGTAGTCGGCGACAACCGCGAAATCGAGGTGCAGGGCTCAGCTGACTCGAATGGACGTAATGACGTCGTTCTGCTTGATCTTGTTCACCACATCCATGCCCTCGGTGACCTGACCGAAAACCGTGTGAACCTTGTCCAGGTGCGGCTGCGGCGCGTGGGTGATGAAGAATTGGCTGCCACCCGTGTCCTTCCCGGCATGAGCCATCGAGAGCGTCCCGGTGGTGTGCTTGTGAGTGTTGAGGTGGGTCTCACACTTGATCTTATAGCCCGGACCGCCGGTGCCGACCCGCGGATTGGAAGGATCCTTTGAGAGCGGATCGCCCCCCTGGATCATGAAGTTCGGAATGACGCGGTGAAAGCGGGTTCCATCGTAGAACTCGCTGTTGGCGAGCTTCTCGAAATTGCCGACGGTGCCCGGCACTTCGGAGTCAAACAGCTCCGCCTTGATCGTGCCCTTGCTGGTCTCGATTGTTGCGCTCTTCTTGGCCACGGATGATCCTCGGGAAAAATGGCTTCCTAATCTAACGAAGTAGGCGACTATACCGGGACGTTCGGCCGCAGAGACTCCAGCGTTTCGCGCCAGGACGCGAGGTCGTCCGCCGGCTGGCTACAGCTCTGGCCCGTGCAGGCATACCCGCGGGGCGCCCGCCCGGTAATCATCGCTCGCAGTGCGGGAGGGAGAGAGTGTCTGCCGGCCGCCTCCGGCACCAGCAGCTGCACCACCCGACGAGGCAGGAAGCCGGCCAGCGACTGGCGGTGCATGCCGGCAGCCGATGGATCGCCCAGGGCGCCCACGACGACGAGGTGAGTGGAGGGATTGAGCTGCCAGTCCACTGCCAGGAGATAGGTGGCGGCGTAGAGCCCCAACTCCTGGGCGCGCCCCGCAAACGCCCGCACGAGATCCTCACCCCGCTGTTTCCAGCGGCCATCGCCGGTGAGTTGGTACAGCCGGGCGACAACAATGCCCGCGACCCCGTTGGGCGACGGCGTCGGCGTGTCCTGCACCGGCTTCGCCCTGGTTGGTAGCAAGCCCTCTTCTCCGGTCCGACCTCTGGCGGTATCGAAGAGGCCACCTTCGTCGCCGTCCCAGTAGTCGGCCCAGACCCGATCCATGAGCCGTTCACCCCATTCGAGCCATTCACGCTCCCCGGTCGTCTCGTAGGCATCGAGCGCCGCGGCCGCTGTCTGCACTTGATCATCCAGCAGCCCGTGGATGCCACCCGGCGTGTGGGCGACGGTGTCGGCCTCCTCGTTTTCCCGGCGGAGGCGCGTCAGGGTCAGCAAGGCGTGGCTCCGGCACCAGTCGTCGTCCAGCACCGCCCCCGCCCGCAGCATGGCCGAGGCCATCATGGCGTTCCAGTTGGTGTAGCGGGTGCGATCGACGAATGGCGCCGTCCTTTGGGCCCGGGCCGCGCGCAACTTGTCCTGGGCGGAACGGAGCAGAGCCTCGATGGCCTCCGTGCTCTTGCCGGTGCGCTGAGCCAGGCCCGAAACGGTTGCCGAGATGAAGAGCACGTTCTTGCCGGGGTCATGCTGCATCTCCCCGGCGGTGCCGATGTCGTAATACGCTGCGGCAATTTCGAACTCGTCGGGGCTGAGCACCGCCGCCGCCTCGTCGCGGGTCCAGGTGAAGTAGTCGCCGTCGTCGTCGAGGCCCACATCGGCGTCCTGGCTGGCGGCGTAGCCACCCTCCGGATCGGCAATCACTTCGCGAACCCAGCGAACAACGCCTCTGGCCACCTCGGCGTACTCTTGGTTGCCGAGCAGTGCGTGGGCGTCGAGGTACGCCTTCAGCAGCTCCGAGTTGTCGTAGGACATCTTCTCGAAGTGGGGGACGATCCAGCGGGCGTCGACGCTGTAGCGGTGAAAGCCGCCGGCCAGCTGATCGTACATCCCTCCCCTCGCCATGCCCTGGAGTGTGCGGTCGATGATGCTGCGGATCTGATCGGATGGCTGGTCGTACCACCGGTGCAGCAGCAGAGTGAGTGCCCCCGGATGGGGAAACTTGGGCTGGCTGCCGAATCCGCCATTGACCGGGTCGAATACCCGAACCATCTGATCCACAGCTGCATCCAGCGTTTCCGGCCCGACTTCACCCGGCGCACTCTCATCGAGATGTTCTTCCAGGACCCGCCGGATGGCCTGCGCCTGCGCCTGCACCTGATCGGGCCGGGCGCGATACGCATCGAGGACGCTGGCCAGGACCGACCGGAAGCCGGGCCGCCCGTATTTCCCGTCGGGTGGGAAATAGGTGCCACCGAAGAACACCTCTCCCTTGGGGGTGAGGAACGCCGTCAGCGGCCAACCTCCCTGCTGAGTGAGGGTTTGAACGGCTCGCTGGTAGCGTGCATCCACATCGGGCCGCTCATCGCGATCCACCTTGATGCAGATAAAGTGGTCGTTCAGGAAGCCGGCGAGCTCAGGGTTCTCGTAGGATTCACCATCCATGACATGGCACCAGTGGCACCAGACCGCCCCGATGTCGAGCAGCACCGGTTTGTCCGCCGTCTGCGCCGCGGCAAACGCCTCGGGTCCCCAAGGGTACCAATGGATCGGCTGATGAGCGGCCGACTGGAGATAGGCCGAATCTGAATCGGTCAAGCGGTTTGTGGCCATGGGTAGAAGTTAAAGCTACTCTTCGGCAGCCGCGCCGTTCGAGCGGGGCTGAGCTGCCCACGCGGAGGAGGAAGGCTGGATGTTTGGACTGGACCAGTGGATCGCAGGGCTGGGTGGTAACGGCCTGATGGCCATCGCGGTGGCCCTACTGCTGGGACTTCGGCACGCTACCGATCCTGACCACCTCACCGCTGTCTCGACGCTCATCCTTTCGGACCAGCGGGATGGCGCGCGGCGGGCCGGCGCGCTCGGCCTCGCCTGGGGCCTCGGTCATGCCACGACTTTGCTGGCCTTCGGGCTGCCGGTGGTTCTGTTCCGGCGGTATCTCCCCGAAGGGTTGATCCGCGGCGCTGAGGTCGCCATCGGCCTGGTCATCATGCTTCTCGCGCTCCGACTGCTGCTCCGGTGGGCCCAGGGCTACTTCCATATCCATCCCCATAGTCACGATGGTGTGCAGCACGCTCACCCTCACGTCCACGAAGGTCGCCAGGCCAGCCACGCACCAACGAATCACAGCCACCCGCATGCGGAGGCGTTGGGCCGCTCACCACTGGCGGCGTTCGGAATCGGGATGGTGCATGGAATCGGCGGGTCAGCGGGGGTGGGAATTCTGGTGGTCGGCGCAGCGTCGAGTCAGGTAACGGGAGTCGCGGCGCTGGTGCTGTTCGCCACAGCTACGGCGGTATCGATGGCCCTGGTCTCCTCCTCGTTTGGCTATGCTCTGGCGCGCGGACCCGCGGCCCGGCGCGCCGGCTCACTCATACCGGTGCTGGCCCTGGCCAGCCTGGCCTTCGGGGCCTGGTATGCCTTGGGTGCCGTTGGTGGTCAGTCTCTCTTCTAACCGCCCGCTCAGGACTTCTGGCTCAGCGAGTGGACGTACGCTGCACAGGCCTTGATGTCCTCGTCGCTGAGCGTGCCGCCACCCCTTGGCGGCATGGGGATTCCGCTCTTGGACTCCTCTTTGGTGACTCCGTGATTGATCTGTGCCTCGATGTCCTGGAGAGTCCCTTTGCTGTGTATCCACTCCGAATCAGTCAGGTTCGGGCCGACCAAGCCCTCCCCTTTGCTGCCGTGGCAGGCATAGCAGTTACCTGGCCCATGGAATACTGCGTCTCCCCGGGCGATCAACGCTGAAGAAGACGCCCCTCCCGCTGGCGCTTCCGAAGTAGCCTGGGGGGCGGCCGGCGTGGCGGAGGTCTCCGAGCTGGACTGGGCAGCGGCCGGTGCCGCACCAGCCGTCATGAGCGCTAGAAGGCCAAAACGGGTCCACATGTCCATCGGGAGCTCCTGAGGGGAAGGTCTTTCCATCAGATATATGCCCCCACGGAGGTTGGTCAAGCCAGGCAGGCTCTTACGGACCCGGTGCTATCGGCCGGATCTCGATCCTCCGGTTGGCTGCGCGACCGCGCGGGGTTGTATCAGGAGTTCGGGGCATGCTGGCTCCGTATCCCCGGGCAACCATCTGCTGGAACGGCACGCCCTTGGCTACGAGGTAGTTTCGCACCGCCTCCGCTCTCAGGTTCGAGAGATGCATATTGTCCGCCGGTGTTCCTCCCTCGTCGGTGTGACCGCCGATCTCCACCCTCAGATTTGGATTGGCCGCGAGCACCTTCGCGATCGAGTCGAGCTCCACGTAGGACGCAGTCTGGAGTCGCGCGCTTCCGGTGCCGAACGCGACGCCCCCCAGGACCATCGCCTGGCCACCCACCACCAGCTGACCGCTCGGCTGGGCCGGTGCCCGCGGTTGCGGCTGCCGCGCAGCCGAGGTGTCGACTGGTGGCGCGGGGGGCTGCCTCCCCTGTTGTCCCGCCGCACACCCCGGCAGCGTTAACGGTGGCCCCGGTAGGGGTCCTGGGGCAGCGGTCCAGCCCATCGAGCACTCCGTCATTGTCGGCGTCACCCGGACAACCCAGGGCGTCCACCGTCGCGCCTTTCGGCGTGTCTGAACAACGGTCCAGCCCATCCGCAATGGTGTCTCCATCGCTGTCGCGCGGGCAGCCGCTCGAGTCCACCAGAACGCCCGACGGGGTATCGGGACACTTGTCGATCCCGTCGGCGATGTTGTCACCATCGCTGTCCTGGCTACATCCGCTCGCATCTACCAGCGCGCCGGTCCCACTGTTGGGGCAACGATCGACACCGTTGGGTACGCCATCCCCATCGCTATCGGTCGGACAGCCGCGGCCGTCTACCTGCGCGCCTGCCGGAGTGCCGGCACAGCGGTCCCGGTTGTTGAGGATCCCGTCACCGTCGCTGTCTGGAATCGGCTTGCTGCCGAGCATCAGGCTGGCCCCCAGGTTCACACCGTAGTTGGAGAACTTGACGGTCTGCTCCTGTGGCGTGCCGCTTTGGGTCTTGCCGCGGTTAGGCTGGATCACGCCCTCACCCCGCACCATGAATACGGGGGTCAGCGCCAATCCGGAACCCGAGCCCTGCTACGAACATCGTCGTAGTGCCGCAGATCCTTGCGCCGGGTTCCGCACAATCGCCGCCATACTTTGTCCCGCCGAATCCGAGCTTGGCATAGCCCCAGTTCCTGGCGCCAAAAGGCAGATTGTACAGCAGGGAGCCGGAGCCAGTCTTGACCCCGACCTTGATGTCGGTGGTGTTGGCCTTGGCGCTCGCAGTGGAACCCTCGGCCTCGACCGAGAAGTTGAGTGGAAGCCAGAGGCCGAATCGCAGCAATCCTCCAAAGGCGCTGCCCAGGTCGGCGGTGTTGCCGTAGGACTGGTAGGCTCCTGCGGCGCTGGCTTCGAAGAGGTTGCTTGCGCTCCTGGGCCTGACCGATCGACGCGGACGCAAGGGTACACACAAGAACGCCCAGGTGCCGCAGCGCCCGGGCCAATCCCCCGCCGGGGAACCGATAGGTTCGCATGGGTCAAATAGATACGCCGGGAGGGAGAAGCTGACAAGGAGCGGCATCACATCGGGCGTTGTCCCCTTGGCATCCCCTTCCGGCGCCACTACGATTCGCGGCGGTGCGTCCCCCGCATCTCGCGAAAAGGTGCTCAATGATGCAAGTGACTATCCAGTACTGTGTGGTTTGAAACTACCAACCCCGAGCCGCCAGTTTGGCGGCTGAATTGAAGCAGGCCTTCCGGGACGCCGATGTCCGGCTGATCGAATCCTCGGGCGGTGTCTTCGAGGTGACGGTGGACGGCAGGCCGGTATTCTCCAAGAAGGCATCCCGGCGACATGCCGAGCCCGGAGAAGTCCTCAAGGCCGTTCAGCAGTTGAGAGGTGGTAAGTGACCCATGCGTATTGCCATCTCCACTGGAGGGGGTGACGCCCCCGGCCTGAACGCGGTGATCCGAGCCGTGGTGCTCTCGGCGCATCACCGCCGATGGCAGTGTTACGGCATCCAGCGTGGCTACGAAGGTCTCCTGAGCTTCAACGGTGTCGTTCCCCTGGGACCGGCCCAGGTGCGCGGCATCACCCACCTCGGCGGAACCATTCTGGGTACCACCAATCGCGGCAATCCGTTCCGCTACGTGATGCGGGATGCGGAAGGAAACGAGTGCGAGACCGACCGCTCCGACGACCTGGTTGCCGCTTTCCAGGCCAGCGGTTTTGACGCACTGGTCTCGATCGGTGGCGACGGCAGCCTGCAGATCTCCTACGAGCTCTGGAAGAAGGGTCTTCCTGTCGTCTGTGTCCCCAAGACCATCGACAACGACGTGAGTGGCACTCAACGCTCATTTGGGTTCGACACCGCGGTAAGCACCGCCACCGAAGCGATAGATCGGCTCCATTCGACAGCGGAGAGTCATGACCGGGTCATGGTGGTCGAGCTCATGGGCCGGTACGCGGGCTGGATTGCGCTTTACAGTGGTCTGTCAGGCAGTGCCGACGTCATTCTGCTGCCCGAGATCCCCTTCGACATGGAGAAGGTGTGCGCCAAGATCCGGGCCCGTGAGGCCGCCGGCCGGCGGTTCAGCATCGTGGTGGTGGCCGAGGGTGCGCGGTCCAAGGACGGGGCCATCGAGCTGCTCGAACGCCGCGGCGTCGGAACGGTCGATCGCCTGGGCGGAATCGGCAGCAAGGTGGCCCGGGCCATCGAGCACTCCACCGGCAAAGAAACCCGGACCCTGGTGTTGGGCCACCTTCAGCGCGGCGGCTCCCCGACCACCTACGACCGGCTCCTCGCGCTGCGTTTCGGCGCGGCCGCGGTGCGTGCGATAGCCGAAGGGGCCTTCGGGGTCATGGTCGGCCTGAAAGGCTCGGGGATCGAGCAGGTACCGCTGGAGGAGGTCGTGGGCAAATCGAAGAACGTTCCGCTCGACTCCGACACCATTGCGACCGCGAGGGAGCTTGGGATAAGTCTGGGGGACTAGAAGAGTGAAGAGTGAAGAGTGAAGAGTGAAGAGGTAAAGGTGAACTCGAGAACTCTAAGGTTTGAATCTCCGGCGTCGCTTCAGCAGGCCGAGTAGGATGTGTTCGGTCTACTGAGTTCGCTGGAGCAGTGGCTTCAGAAGCTTCTCTTCCATCACTTCCGCTTCTACTGCAAGTCTCAATAGCTCTCCGGTCTCTACCGCCGAACCATATGCTATTCCCAGGTGCCTCGTGAACGTGGGTGAATCCCCAAAGGTGTACCCTTCGGCGATGTTCAGTTGGACGCTTAGGGATGACCTCTGGAGCTGGCTGAAGAGAGCAGCAGCATACGGCTTCCATGACGACTTACTCAGCCGGATGACTTCAACACTCACCGTGTGGGCCTGCTGCCACGCTCGCAACGAGGTGTGATCGCGCATTCCTCATTCTCTAACTGAGACTGCTTATCCACCACTCCCACACGCGCTTCGAGTACCAATCTTCAACGCGATCCTGTCCGTCTGCGGATGTGAGCGTACAGTTTTCTTCACTCTTCACTCTTCACTCTTCACGCTTTACGCTTTGGGTATGCCAGACTATCCCCAAACCCGGTCGGCGGATGTGGTGGATATCCTCCACGGCGAAACGATCGCTGACCCCTATCGTTGGTTGGAGGACGGCAGCTCCCCGGAGACTCGGCGCTGGACCGAGCAGCAGAACGCGGTAACCGAGGCCTATCTCGCAGCGGCTCCCGGGCGCGACCGGATTCGTCGCCGGCTGGAGGAGCTGCTGGCAATCGGAGTGCTCAGCGTACCAACGCCGAAGCGCGGGCGTTACTTCTATCTCCGGCGCGAGGGACGGCAGGACCACCCTGTGCTCTACTGGCGCGACGGCGTCGAGGGCGCTGACCGCGTTGCCGTCGATCCAAACGTTCTGAATGAGGCTGGCACCACCGCTCTCGATTGGTACTACCCCAGTGAGGATGGCCACATTCTGGCCTTCGGCCTCTCAGAGGACGGGAATGAGGAGAGCGTTCTCCACCTGCTCGAGGTCGATACTGGACGGCAGCTGCCGGACCGGATCCCCCGAATGCGGGCGGCCTCGGTGGCCTGGCTCCCCGACAACACGGGCTTCTACTACACTCGATACCCCGCACCAGGGGAAGTGCCTTCGGACGAGGAGCAATACCACCGCGCGATCTACTTCCATCGGCTCGGCACCGACCCAGCAGCCGATCCACTGGTTTTCCAGCCGGCAGCGAAGGAGCATTGGCCCGGTGTTGGCCTCTCACCCGACGGACGCTGGCTCATCGTCAGCGTGGCCCGGACGTTTGATCAAGTCGATCTCTACCTTCAGGACCTCGCATCCGGGGGCGAGCTGGTTCCGGTTGTCCGCGACCTGCCGGCGTCGTTCGAAGGGGAGATTGCCCACGGTAGTCTCTTCCTCCGGACCAACCTCGATGCCCCGACCTACCGGTTGTATGTAGTGGATCCCGAGCATCCCGAGCGCAGCTCCTGGAGCGAGATCGTGTCACCGAGAGCCGACGCCGTGCTGGAGAGCGTCGCAGTGGCAGGCAACCGGCTGGCACTCGCCTACCTCGAGCGGGCATCCTCGCGTCTCCGGCTTACCGATCTTGAAGGCAGGCTCATCCAGGACATCCCGCTCCCCACCCTGGGTAGTCTCTTCGGCCTCGGGGCCGAGTGGGACGGCCGGGAGCTCTTCTACGGCTTCTCATCCTACTCTGTGCCTCCGAGCGTCTACCGTATCGACCTGGACACCGGTACCTCCTCGCTTTGGAGGCAGGTGGAGGCGACGATCGACCCCAGCAGATTCGAAGTCCGGCAGGTGAGCTACGCCTCCAAGGACGGCACCCCGATTTCAATGTTTCTGGTGCATCGCACCGGCCTGGCGCGCAACGGTGAGAACCCCACCTATCTCACCGGCTATGGCGGGTTCAACATCAGCATGACGCCTGCGTTCTCCCGTTCGCTGCTGCTGTGGCTGGAGAATGGCGGCGTCGTGGCTATTCCCAATATCCGAGGTGGGGGAGAATACGGAGAGAGCTGGCATCAGGCAGGGATCCTGGCGAACAAACAGAGCAGCTTCGACGACTTCATCGCCGCGGCCGAATGGCTGATCGGCGAGCGGTACACGCGGCCCGAGCGCCTGGCGGCGGCTGGAGGCTCCAACGGGGGGCTTCTCATGGGCGCGGCACTGACGCAGCGCCCCGAGCTGTTCCGCGCGGTTTTGATTCAGGTTCCGCTGCTGGACATGCTGAGATATCACCGGTTTCTGATCGCCCGGCTGTGGATCCCGGAGTACGGCTCCGCCGATGATGCCGAGCAGTTCCGCTGGCTCCGGGCCTACTCGCCCTATCATCACGTTCGGCAAGGGGTGCCATACCCGGCAGTGCTCCTCGCCACCGCGGAGAGTGATACCAGGGTCGATCCGATGCACGCCAGGAAGATGGCCGCCCGACTTCAAGCCGCCACTTCCGCCGAGCGTCCGGTTCTGCTCCGCCTCGAGGCGCGTGCAGGACATGGAGCCGGCAAGCCGCTCTCGAAGGTCCACCAGGAGCTGACGGATACCTGGACCTTTGTGTTTTCGGAGCTAGGGGTCGAGGTTTGAGCGGAGCTAGGAGCTAGGAGCTAGGAGCTAGGCCCAGCCTGCCACGAGGCAACTATCAAAGGAACCAGCCAGCGATGACTCTTCTTCCCCCGCCTGCCACAGTAAGGATGGACCACCCAGCTCGGTGGCTGGCGGTTCTGCGGATCGTGGTGGGTCTGTACTTCGTCAAGTCGCTGGTCACCAAGATGACCCTGGTCACGCTCGGCGGTGTCTTACCCATACCGGCCGTTTCGGCTCGGTGGCTGGAGGTAATGCCGAAGATCGTCACCAAGCAGGCTTCGGAGAATCCGATCGCCTTTTACAAGCACTTTCTCGAGGCGACCGTCCTCACGAACAGCAATCTCTTTGCTCAGTTGACGGCTTGGGGGAGACGGTCGTGGGGATAGGGCTCACCCTTGGCCTGCTGACGGGGTTGGCGTCTTTGGTCGGACTCGTCTTGGTGATCAACTACGGATTGGCAACGCAGTGGATGTCACCGGGCCAGCAAGGCTTTCACCTGGTGCTGTTCTTCCTGATGGTCGCGTTCTTCTTTGCCCGCGCCGGACGCACCTGGGGACTCGACGCCTGGCTGGCCAGGCGGAGGCCTCAATCGCTGCTGGCCCGCCGGCCGTTCTCCTGAGGAGGGAAGGACGGGAAGGACGGGAAGGACGGGAAGGACAAGGTAACGTGATTGTCATCCCGAACGCAGTGAGGGATCTCAAGCTCTTCGGGTCCGAGATCCTTCGCTTCGCTCAGGATGACATTCTTGGTTTAGCCTTCCCATCTTTCCCGTCTTTCCCGTCCTTCCCTCCCTACCGCCGCCGCATTCCACCTACAACTCCGTCGGCCTCACAGTGGGCATCGCGCGCGCTATAGATCAGACAGAACACTCCGTCGGATTTCCAGCGATCGTACCAGAGCCGCATCGCAATTCGGTCCTGACCTGAGAACCTGGTCGAGGGCAGCTCGTCGGTGTAGAGCGCGATATGGCTGTGGACGGTTCCGGACCACTGCGGTGGGCCACACTGCTCGACCGAGCCGGTGGCGGAGATTCCCATGGAGTCCGCGTCTTCCGGCTCGAGCGGAGCGATGGCGGTCACGAACACGGTGTCGTTGCGTATCGAGCTGGCCAGGCAGGCGACCCGCTCCTCCCGTGCGGCCAGGCTGTTCTGCCAGAGATCCCGAAGCGCATGTCCGGCTTCGGGGCTGAACCGAAATGCTGCCCGGGGGCGAGGGGCGTCAGTTTGCGCCGCGAGCGGTGACCACGAGGCGAGGAAGAAGACCGTGACGAGGCTACAGCGCAGCAGGATATGACTCAATAACGCGAGCGAGGAAAGAGCACCGCGCCCCGGGGCCCCTCGATTTCGCAGATGACCTCCTTCGCGCTGTACAGAAGGCAGAAGATTCCGTCCTCCCGCCAACGCCTCCACCAGAGCATCATGATGCCGCGGTCGGCTCCCGAGAACAGGGAGTAAGGCTGGCGTCCGTCGCGAAGGGCGACGTGGGTGTGCACGGTGCCGCGCCAGCTCGGAGGACCGCAGGTATCCAGGGATGCACCGGCCGACACACCGAGCGAATCGGACGCGCCCACTTCGAGTGGAAGCACTCGAGAGATCAGCACGGTATCGCTATCGATCGACCCGGCCAGACAGGCGACCCGCTCCGCCTTGGCACTCACGCTTGCTTCCCACAACCGGTGGAGCTCGGGACGGGCGGTGGGCTCGAAACGGAAAGCGGTCGGGACCCCCCCGCGGCCGTCAGCAGCGAGCAGCAGCGCAACTATTCCAATACGGAGTGTACCGCCCAGGAGCGTCATGGCGCTTCTACGAGCCGGAGGGCCCGCGTGACCCGATGGCCACACCCCAGGGGATCTTCCCCACCGGGATCTTCTTCACCACCTGCATCTTCTCGGTATCCATCACAGAGACGTCGTTCGAGGGCCCGTTGGCCGTGTAGAGCTTCCTGCCGTCCGGGGTGAGTGCGATTCCCCAGGGGCGCTGCCCCACGGGAGTCGTGGCGATCAGCGCATTGGTTGCCGCGTCGATCACCGAAACGGTGCCGCCTCGTCCGTTGGCGACATAGACTCGCCTGGCGTCGGGTGACACCACCACGCCCATCGGCTTGGAATCCTTGGGCAAGTCGATGACCTTGATGATCTTCTTCGACCGGGGGTCGATTACCCAGACCGTGCCGTCGATCTCGGATGTCACATAGGCCCGGCTGCCATCGGGGTTGAATGCCAGGTCGCGAGGCCGTTTACCGACCCGGATCATCTCCATGACCTTGCCAGTCTCGGTATCGATGAGCGTCAGGTTGTGATCGGTCTCCCCGGTTATCCACACCACCGAGCCGTCGGGCTGCAACCGGACCCCTTCCGGTTCCCTTCCCACCTGTACAGTGGACCGGACCTCTCCACTGGGAATGTCCACGATCGATGCGGTGTGGGCATCTTCGTTGGAGACGAAGAGGGTGGATCCGTCCCGGCTGATGTCGAACGTCTCCGGGTCGGATCCGCCGGGCAGAATCCGGGTCACCTTCCTCGTGGCCACGTCGACCACGGCAATCCCATCCTTGCTCTTGTCGGTGGTGAGCTTCTCGCACTCCTCGTCCGACATGGTCGGGGGGCACTTGGGCGAGCCACTGAGTGCCACGAACACGGTCCTCCCGTCGGGAGCGATCCGGACCCCGCGTGGACGGGTCCCGACCGGAATGCTTGCTACCGCACTGTCCGTACGTGTGTCGATGACGGTGAGTTCCTGGGAATCCTCGTTGGTAACGTAGGCCAGGTTACCGGCTGGCGGAGCCGCGGTGGCGACCGTGTCACCACGTCCGGCGAGGGAAGACTGCTCCTTGCCGCACGCGGTGGCGAGTAGCCCGGCTAGCACTGTCATCCTGAGCGAAGCGAAGGATCTATTGAGCAGCATCGAAAATCGCCTTGTCACGGTTCCGGGCCTGGTCGAGTCCCTTGATCTGGCTGCGCCCGAGGACACCGGTAAAGATCGCTCCGTCGAGGTCGGCCTTGTCCAGCTTGGCGTCGGTGAGGTCCGCTCCGGACAGATCGGTCTGGATCAACTCGCTGTTTCTCAGATCGGTGCCCACCAGGCGAGCCTTGGCTAGCGTGGCGTGGGACAGGTCCGCCTTGAAGAGATTGGCACCCGAAAGGTCGGCGCCGGTCAGATCTGCGCCCACGAACGTCGCCCGCATGACCCCCATCGACTGGTTGCCCGGGTCCGCACCCATGTTGGCGTTCCGCAGGTTGGCACCCACGAGCTTGGCGGATCGCAGATATCCGATGATTCTGGTACCCGAAAGCTGGGCGCCGCTCAGATCGGCAGACTCGATGATGGTGGCAAAGAGACTCGCACCGGTGAGATTTGCTCCTTTGAGATTGGCACGCCGAAGGACGGTGCCATCGAGATTGGCCTTAGTCAGGTCAGCGTCCTGGAGGGTTGCATCGGTGAGATCGGAGGTAAAGAGGTTCGCCCCAGCGAGCTTGGCGCCGGTCAAGCGAGCCCCGGTCAGATTGGCGCGCTTGAAATCCATGCCCCGCAGATCGAGCCCACTCAGGTCGGTATTGGAGAGGTCGGGTGCTTTTTCTTCGGTGCCCTTCGCGAGGCGAGCCTTGACCTGCTCCAGGGTCAGCCGCACTGCCGGGCTATCGGCAGCGAAGCGGGTGGGGTAAACACCAACGCTCGCCCCCTCCGCTACGGTCGCCATATGGGCGGCCACGGTAAGGAGAGGCACGAGCGTGAACAACGGTCTGATGCGCATTCCGGAATGTACTCGGTTTCCGGGACAGGTCGAACCTAGGCTCCTGGTTTGAGCGCCGGCCGCCCCGGGGCGATCTTGGCGTCGCTCCGGCCCTTCACGTAGGCGTAGATCTTGTTGATGGTCGCGGGCTCCATGCCGAGTGCACACCACGACGGCATGCCCTTCGCTGGCCGGCCGGCGCAGACGGTCTGCACGAAAAGCTCCTTGGTGTTGATCGGACCATCGGGCTTGAGCGACACGATCAGATGCGGTGCGATGGTGGTGCCCTGAACGTCCTCTCCGTGACAGCGGGCGCAGTTGAGGTTGAACTGTTTCCAGCCGTCATACACCTCCTGGGACACGGTGTCCCGAGGCGCCTGATGATACTGATCGCGAAGCTCCTGCGCTTGCACGCTGGCGGCAATCGCGCTCAGGCCGAAGACCAGTGCCATTCCCAGCAACATCCTGCGGGTCATTCTCGAGGTAGGCGTACCCATACTCGCAGCGCGATCCTTTCGTCGGAATGGGGATGTTTGGTCGTGTGGGCTGTTCCAGCGGGGCTGCGCTAGCGGTTCGCGGCCCGTCCCGAGTCGGGCAGTGCGGGTGGAGCCACACCCGGGGTCTTGGCCCGGGGTTTAGGCTCAGCAGGAATCGGAAACATCGGGACCCCATACTCCTTTAGAATTGCCTGGATCTCCGGAGCCTTGCGGTCCAGCACCGTCTGCAGGCTGTCGCGTAACGCGCGCTCGCGCCGCCGGACTCCCATGGCGATATCGAACCGGAACGGGAGATCGCTCAGCGAGTCCCGCTCGGCGAGCGGCACCACCAGGAGCGGTACGGTTGCCTTCTTGGCGAAATAGCCGGCGATCGGGCCCCAGACGATGGCTACGTCGATGTCCTTCTTGGCAACGGCGTTGACGATGTCCTCCGGCCGCTCGGTGTCGGTGTAGAAGGTACTGAACCCGGTCAGGTTGCCGACCACTCCATAACGGCTCAGGGCCATGGCCGGTGGGGTGTTCTCGGCGTCGGAGTTGAGCAGGTTCACTCCGATTTTCAGCTTCTTGAGACGGGGATCAGCCAGCGACTTGATGTCGAGGCCGCTGTCCTTCCGGGTGACGAAGACATAGCCCGAGCGGAAATACGGCTTGGTCACGGCCGCCATGTCGAAGCCTGCCGGAGCCTGGATGGCCACATCGCAGTACCGCCCGTTGAGGGCGCGGGCAAAGAAGCCCCGCCGAACCGGCCACCAGGCGTACTCGATCTTGGCGTTCCACTCCTTGGCAACCAGCTCGGCGATCTTCTGCTCGAAGCCCTCTCCCTTCTGATTGGAGAGCGGCATGTTGTCGGGATCGGCACAGACGCGAATGACGCCCGGCTTCTCGAGGCCGGGGCGCAGTTGCGCCTGAGCCGCCTGCGGCGGCGCACCGAAGGTGGCGAGGAGGAGAAAGCTCGTCAAACCGAGGGACGATCGCTGGTAGGTCATGGCCGGTCAGGTGGGGAGTCGCCAGCCGGTGTACACCGCCGGAAGACGGCCTCCGTGGAACGAACGACGCCGGAGCGAGCAGCACCCCGGCGCCGTTCTCAAGCTTGAATTTACCGCCCTTTGGACCGGAGGTATACCCTCCGGCCCTCAGGTTTCTACTGTGCTACTTGCCGGCGGCCCAGGGGTTCTTGAGCGCGAAGACGGTCAGGACACCGCCCTGGTTGCTGAAGTTCCCCGCGTCGCCGAAGGCGCCGAGCGCGCCCAGACCGGCGGTCGGATCTTCGGCGCCGATGCCGGCTGCTACGCCGATGCCGGCCCAGCCACCGATGCCCGAGAGCACCGCCACATACTGCTGGCCATCGGGAGCATTGTAGGTCATCGGGTTGCCGATGATGCCCGACGGGGTCTTGTACTGCCACAGGCTCTTGCCGGTCTTCTGGTCAAGCGCCTTGAGCCAGCCTTCCATGGTGCCGTAGAAGACCAGGCCACCGGCCGTGGTGAGCGCCCCACCGTAGGCGGCGAGGTTCTCCTTGTTCGACCACACGGCCTTGCCCTTCATCGGGTCCCAGGCAATGAAGTTGCCACGGTGCCCGCCGGGGCCGGGGAACATCCGCACGATCGCGCCGACGTACGGCTGACCGGCGGTGTACTTCACCTCGACGCCCTCATAGTCCATGCAGATGTGATTTGCCGGGACGTAGAAGAGGCCGGTCTGCGGCGAGTAGGCCGCAGGCTGCTGATCCTTGAAGCCGATCGCCGCGGGGCAGATGCCCTCGGTGTTCTTCTTCGAGGTGGTGCCGTACTTCGGATCCTTCTCCGGCACGCCGGTGGTCAGATCGACCCGCTTGGCCCAGTTGACCGGACCATAGGGCTGCGCCACCAGGACCTTGCCGTTGGTGCGGTCGAGGGTGTAGCCGAAGCCGTTACGATCGAAGTGCGCCAGCAGCTTCTTGCCACCGCTCTCGAACAGCACGTTCTCGTTGACGCCATCGTAGTCCCACTCATCGTGCGGCGTCATCTGGTAGGCCCACTTCACTTCCCCGTTGTCCGGGTTGCGGGCGAAGATGGTCATGGACCACTTGTTGTCGCCCGGACGCTGGTCGGGGTTCCACGTGCCGGGGTTACCCGTGCTGTAGTAGAACAGGTTCAGCTCGGGATCGTAGGAATACCAGCCCCAGGTGGTGCCGCCGCCACGCTTCCACTCGTCGCCCTGCCAGGTCGAGACGCCGAGGTCCTTGCCCTTGTGCGACGGATAGTTGGCGTTGGCGTCGCCCTTGAGGAGGACTTCGCTGTCCGGGCCGGTGCTGTAGCCGCGCCAGACTTCTTTCCCGTCGTTGACGTTGTACGCCGTCACGCGGCCGCGGACGCCGAACTCACCGCCCGAGATACCGGCGATGACGATGTCCTTGATCACGATCGGGGCGTTGGTCATCGTGGAGCCCTGCTTGTAGTCGGCGTTCTTCGCCTTCCACAGCTCTTTGCCGCGTCTTGGCATCGAGGGCGAGCAGCTCACCCTGGAGCAGCTGAATGAAGATCTTGCCGCTGGGGTGATAGGCCGTGCCGCGATTGACCAGGTCGCAGCACGCGATTGGAATCGCGTCGGGCGACTGGTTCGGGACGTACTTCCAGATCAACGGCGCGCCCGGCTTGGAGAGATCGAGCGCGTACACGATGTTCGGGAAGGACGTGTGCACGTACATCACGTTGCCGATCACGAGCGGGTTGCCCTCGTGTCCCCGAAGCGTCCCGGTCGAGAACGACCAGACGGGCCGGAGCTCGGCCACGTTCGACGTCGTAATCTGCTTCAGCGGACTGAACCGCTGGAGGCTGTGATCACGACCGGTCATGTGCCATTCGCCCTCGGGCGCATTCTGGGTCCAAACCCCAGAGCGCGCCTGTTGGGCATCGGCTGACAGCGCCACGGCTAGCTGATAGACCCGCGGCGAGCCCGCCGGACACCACCTTCTGCGCAAAACGATTCATAACTGACCTCAGGGAAAAGGGTGATTCTCCTGCTCTACTGCCAACTGACGCGGTGCTGCGGGACTGACACTCCGAAAAATGCACTGGAGGGCTGCGCTCGACTGTGCGCAGTATCCAGCGGTGAAGCGGGTTCGCAGCACTCGAATTGTTGATGTGACTGAGTCGGGAGGGAGCCGACAGAGGGAAAGAATACTCTGACCTGCAGTGGGGCATGGCAGACGTATGGCCACGCCAAAGTACTTCTGGCCACCGACTGCGCGCCGCACCTGCTCGCGCCGGGTTCGGCCTCGATGAAATAGTGCGAGCGAACGGGAACAAGCCCATCTCATTCCTCAGCAACGTCGCTGAACCACATTGTGCGTCAGTAAATGAAGTACGCTCGGGGAGACGGTACTGGATTTCCCGGCCATACCGCCGCGGAGGTCTCCCGGTTTTTCCTGCCCAGGGAGGGTCGGCCCAACAGGGACGGGGCTCAGCCCTCGGGGGCCTGCCAAATCGCCGGTTACGGGAGGCTAGGGGGGTCAGTATACACCCTGAAAAAAGAACTGTCAATTAGGGACATACTACAGGTTTACCCCCTCCCAGACCCGGGCTCCCTGGGCCGCAAAACCGCCTTCGAACACGACCCCTCCGGCGGGCATGGTCTGACGGACTCTATGGGCCAAGTGCTGGGCTGCCCGCTCGGTCTCCACTAAGCCATACGCCGCCGGACCCCAGGAGCTTTGGCCCACCCCCGCGGCACCCCAGGCCGCCATATCGGCTACCACGCGCTCGGTGGGTCCCGGAGCAAAGACGCCCCCCTGCTGAGCGGCGAACCAGGCGCCGGTAATACGCTGCACCGCCGACAGCGCGTCCCCGAAGCTGGCCAGATCCGCTTCAACCAGCGCCGGGAGGAGTTGCATGAGAACGAGATGAGAGACCTGCTCGACCTCACGGTCGGCCGGGGAGGGCAGGTGCTCAAAAGCGCTCGCCTCGGCCTCACCGCTCAGTCCCCGTGGGCCAGGTGGGACGGCGACGACGCACCTCCAGCTTTCCGGAATCGCAAAGCGGGCCAGCAATGGAGCTATCTCCTCGGTGCCAAGCCGCCGGCCTCCCTCCACGATGAACCCGCCGAACGCGAAGGTCCAGGTACCAATAGCCGAGCGCTTGCCCCGGGCGACCGCGCGCGCCAACTCGACCGCCCCGGTCGGTAGTCCGTGCAGCTCGGCGAGAGCGCGTGCCACCGCCAACCCCAGTTGCGTTCCCGACCCCAAACCCGCGTGGCTCGGAATTGCCTTGTGGACGATGATTCGGCCGGCCTCGGGGAGTCCGTGAAAAGCCAGAAAGCGCCGGGCGAATTCGGTGGCCCGGTCCGCGTCAGGGCCCTCGGCAGTCAGCCTTGCCGCCGGCGCTGCTTCCAGCAACAACGAGGGGCAGGGGATCGCCGCCCCGAGCCCGCCGAAGTGGCGGCCCAGTCGGCCACGCAGATCGAGCACGCCGAAATGCAGGCGCGCGGGGGCCTCGACGAAGATCCTACCGGGACCGGACATAGTCTGTCAGCAGCGCCATCGCTTCGCGTTCCCGGGCTCCGGCGGTCTTGTCCACGATGATTTGGAGCCGGGCATACTCGTCGCGAATCTGGTCCGCCGGAAGGAGATGGGTGCGGGTGGCAAGGATGGCGGCCTCCAGCACGGCATGCTTGGCCCGATTGAAGCCCATGAACTCACGGCTCACCCCCCGATGCACTACCCGGGCCTCGACCCGTGAGCGAGGGGGTGTGGCATCGATGGTCAGCACCTCGAGCTCTCTCCAGGAACAAGCCGCCTCGAGCACGGCACCCTGCACCACTGTGGCCGGAACCCAGGGAAATTGCGGGCTCGAGATAGCGCCCTGCGCGAAGAGCATCGCGTCGTCGGTGAGATTGACCACTGCTGTCCTGGTGATGGTCACGTTACGGAAGGTGCTGGTCTCCAGAAACGGCTTCAGGACGATGATCTGCTCTCCCCACTCGACCCCCATGGGGGCAAAATTGATAGCCCCGGTGGAGTCCAGCGTGGTGACGATCGTCTCGAGAATCACCGGACCAGATCGACCGGCGGCGGGGCCGAAGCAAGAGTGCTCGCGTCGGAGCGCTGAGGGACCAGTACGCCGTCGGCGGCTTGAGGCAAGCTGCGCGGTGTCGGAGAGACTCCATGCAGGAACTGGTCGAGCAGGCGATAGCCGTGCTCCGTCAGCACTGACTCGGGATGGAACTGGACCCCGTGGACCGGGTACTCGGTGTGCTGCACCGCCATGATCTCGCCGTCCTCCGATCTGGCCGTGACGGCGAGCGAAGGCGGCACCGAGGCCGGGGAAATCACCAGGGAGTGGTATCTGGTGGCGATGAACGGAGTCGGCAGGCCGGAGAACACCCCGGTGCCGGTGTGGTGGATGCGGGAGATCTTGCCGTGCATCGGCGCGCCTGCCCGCAGGATCTCCCCTCCATAGGCGGCCCCGATGCACTGGTGGCCCAGACATACCCCGAGTATGGGAATCGACGGTCCCACCTGGCGCACCACTTCAGTGGAGATGCCGGCTTCCTTGGGCGAGCACGGCCCCGGACTGATCACTATGTGGCTGGGAGCCAAGGCGAAAATCTCGTCGATGTCGATCGCATCGTGGCGGCGGACCAGCGGCGTCTCACCCAGCTCTCGCACATAGCGGGCGAGGTTGTAGACGAAGGAGTCGTAGTTGTCGATTAGTAGAATCATTTGAGTGGCTAGTGGGCTATGGGCTATTGGCTGATGGTCTCGATCCTGGCTTCAACGCGGGGAGTTCAAATCAGCGCGGAGTAGCCCATAGCTCACAGCCCATAGCCCTGCTACCAGTGTTTCAATCAGCCCCCGCGCCTTATCGAGCGTCTCCCCGTACTCCAGCTCGGGATCGGAGTCGGCCACGATCCCTCCGCCCGCCTGGAAGTATACCTGCGCACCCAGGGCCAGATACGTCCGGATGACGATGCTGGTATCCATCGCGCCGGTGGCACTCACATAGCCTATCGAGCCGCAGTAGACCCCCCGTTGGGTTGGCTCCAGCTCCGCGATGATCTCCATCGCACGCACCTTCGGCGCTCCGGTGATCGATCCCCCGGGGAATGCGGCGCGGATCAGCTCAACTGCTCCGGACCCGGGCTCGATCTCACCGATGACGGTGGAGACGAGGTGGTGCACCGTCGGGTGGTGCTCCAGCGCGAAGAGCTCTGGAACCCGGACGGTTCCAGGTCGGCATACCCGCGAGAGATCGTTCCGCAACAGGTCTACGATCATCACATTCTCTGCCCTGTCCTTCTCGCTCTCCGCCAGGGCGCGGCCCAGCGCGGCATCGTGCATCGGTCCCAGCCCTCGTGGCCGGGTTCCCTTTATGGGGCGGGTCTCTACCTGCCGGCGGTCCTCGTCCAGCCGGAGGAAGCGCTCGGGGGAGGCGCTGAGCACCGCAGCTCCCCGAATCCGAGATAGGCGGCAAACGGTGCGGGGTTCCGCCGGCGGAGTCTGTGGTACAGGTGGAACGGAGGCTCCGACCAGTGGCTCTGAAACCGCTGGGAGAGGTTGGCCTGGAAGATGTCACCTGCGAGGATGTACTCCCGCACCCGCGCTACCGCATCGAGATAGCCTCGATGGGTGAACGTCGAGCGCAGACCAATCCTGCTCGGCCCCCTCGATGCCGAGGACCGGATAGGAAGGGGCAGGTGAGCCCGCCAGTGCGAGCTGCCGAGGCGTTGGGGGCCTACACCTGTCTGGCCTGTCCGCCTGTCCGCCTTTCCACGCCGCCCGTCCCCCCAGCCGCTCCCGCACCAGCTCCATTCGCGCGCGCGCGCGCCGCTCCTGAGCGTCCCGACTCTCGGGAAGCCCGGTTGAGAGGAGCCACGCGGTGCCGATCCGATGGTCCCACGCGATGACCCAGTCGTAGAGCCCGAGGACGACGTCCGGAATGGCGAGATCATCGTAACGAGGGCGGGGAAGGCGCTCGAGCACTGCGCCCCAGTCATACCCGATGTACCCCGCAATGCCTCCCTGAAACGGTGGAAGCCCGGGTACCGGCTCGATCGGCTCGGAAGGAAGTAGAGCCCGAGCGACACTCAAGGCATCTCCTTCTACCCGGGTCCAGTCGCCGCCGGGGAGGTTCCGGATTTCCGTACTGGTGCCCTTACTGCGAACGACCTGGAATGGGTCGGCCGCAAGAAAGGAGTACTGCGCGTCAGGGTGCTGGGTGGCCGCGCTGTCCAGGAACAGCACGTAGGGAAGATCGAGGAACCGCGCGCAGACATCGGCTGGGTCCGCTGTAGGCCCGAGTGGCTCCACCAGGGGCACGAAGCCACCTGTCATACAGGCTCGCGACCGCTCCCTTGCTTACCGGCTTTCCCACCCCTCGCCTTGCGCGGGGCAGGCTTTACCTGCTTCCCCGCTTCCCCGTCTCGCGCTCTGCGCGACCGCTGGGTCAGCTTGACGTGCTCGGATTTGACGTCATCGGGTGGCGTCAGATAGCCCCAGTTGAGAGCGCCCTCCTGGCGATAGGTCTTGCCCAAGGTGATCGCGAGCTTGGCCTTCATGAGCTCCCGACCCAGATAGAAGGCGTGGCTGGGCTCGTCGACTCCCAGCTGAGAGAAGATCTCCTGGATGTCCGTCCCCCGGACGAAGATCTCGTTATTGAAGACCGTGATAGTGTGCCGGTTGGTGAAGATCCGGAAATTCGGGATCTCTGATTTCCGCGTGCAGCCGCCGAAGCTCGGCTTCGTCATATTCGAGGATCACCGGATCCTTGATAGTGAGGAGCCGGTCGTCGATCCCCTTGGGAAGGGCGCGGTGGGTGAGCGAGTAGTGCATGAGCCGACGTGCGATGTCGACCTCCCGCACCGCGCCGCGGGCCCAGTTGATGACCTCGGTGGTCAGAACGGCACGTACTCCGGTCTCTTCGCAGATCGCCAGCAGAAGCGCATTCACCCCTGTGGTGTCGGCACTCGTCAGCTCGGTGATGTTCCCGATTCCCATCAGCTGGGCTGCCCTCGGATAGCGCCGGTGCATCTCGGCATACCGCTCCAGTGATGCCATGAAGCCGAAGCCGATCGGCTCGATGATCGGGTCGATGAGGTAGCGAACATTCCACCGCTCCAGGGTCTCGATGCTGCGGTCAAGCGTGTCCGGTCCCTCACCGAAGTCGGGAATCACCACCACCCCGCGGTCCGTCCCGGCGAGCTCTCGAGCCACCTCGAGGTTGGAGCCGTTGACGCTAAGAACCAGCTCGGCTCCCGCCTCTACCGCGGTGCGGATCTCCGCTGGGTCAAAGCTGTCGATGCTGACCCGCAGGCCGGCCCCGCGCAGCTCACGTACCACGGCGCCAAGGTCGGGGAAGGGAACCCCTGGGGTGCAGCCGATGTCGATGAGATCCGCGCCACTGGCCCGGAAGTAATCGGCGGTGGCTCGGATCTCCGTCCGGGCTAGCTTGGGGGCGTTATTGATCTCGGCCAGGATCTCGACGGAGTAGGAGCCATAGTCCGGAGCGATGGCCGCCTGACCGAAGTAGCGAGGCATCTCCCTCAGGTCCTTCGGTCCTTTCTCGACTAGCACTCCAAATCGCTCCCGCAACACCGCGGTGTCGCCCTCGCAGAGACCAGGGATCAGCACCAGGTCGGTCTCCGGCGGCACCTCCAAAAAGCGGGCGATCCACGGCGTGGTCATCAAGGCGGCCACCGTGATTTTCATGACCGCCACGTCCGGCTGAAACGGCGGCTGCATTTCTTTCAGCACCCGCCGCAGCGCGGGTTCCGCGAGCTTGCCGGTGACGAACAGCACGCGGCGGGGAAGCGGGGGGGCGGGCAGCTTGCTCCCTGCACGGGAGCAGTTCCGCTCTCCGAAGTCACTTCCCTGCTTCCCCGCTTTCCCGCTTCCCCGCCTATTTCGGATCCCCCGGCCGTACCCACTTGTTCGGCGTGCCCTCCAGGGCGCCGCCTTGTGGCTTCCAGAGGATGACCTCCTCGATCTTACGGGCCAGCTCGAAGTCCTTGTCCGTTATCCCGCCGGCCGCATGGTTCTGCAGCTTCACGATGACTCTTCCCCAGGTTACGCTCAGATCCGGGTGGTGATACGCCGCCTCGGCCAGGTAGCCGATGGCGTTCACCAGCATCAACGTGGTGGGCCAGCCGTCGGTCTTATAAACCCGGCGGATCCAGCCGTCTTCGTAGTACCAGCCCGGCAGTTCCTTCAGCCGTTCGCTGATCTCGGTCTCGTTGTAGGTGCGTTCCTTCGTTGCCGGCATGTTGCCTCCTCAATGGCTATTGGCTACTGGCTACTGGCTGTTGGCTGTTGGCCTGGGCGCTATCAGGTAACCGGAGCGGCCCATAGCCAATAGCGAACAGCCAATAGCGCCTTCACATCACCACTCCCCCGTTCACCGATATCATCTGCCCCGTCAGGAATGCCGCGTCGTCCGACGCGAGAAACACGGCGGCGGCGGCGACATCGTCCGCCGTGCCCCAACGTCCCAGCGGGGTCAGCTCGATGACCTTCTGGCGGAACTTCGGGTCGGCGCTTTCTGCGAAGGCGGTCTCGATGAATCCGGGGGCAAGAATATTCACTCGAATGTCGGGGGCCACGTCGCGGGCGAGCGATTTGCTGAAGCTGGCAATCCCTCCCTTCGCCGCCGAGTAGAGTCCGGGGTTCTCTCCTTTCATGCCCGAGCATGATATGGTCCCAGGCCATGTTGATGATCGCCGCCACCTCCCTGTGCCCGCATGAGATCAACCGCCGCCCAGGAGGCGAGAACAGTCCCTCGAAGATCGACGGCCAGCACCAGATCGAGCTTCTCCAGCCGGTCGAGCCGGCGGGACTTGCCCGTCAGAATGTCGGCACCGGCGTTGTTGATCCAGACGTCGACTCGTCCCAAGGCTTCCTTGACCCGATTGACGAGGGCGTCAATGTCTTCGCGCCGGCTGATGTCGGTGCGGATCACCTCTACCCGGCGTCCGAGCGACCGTATCTCCCCTGCTGTGGTCTCCGCGCCGGTCTGATTGCTGCGGTAGGTAAGAGCGAGGTCGGCCCCGGCCCGCGCGCAACGGAGTGCGATGGCGCGACCGATTCCGCTCGACGCTCCGGTGACCAGGACGACCTTGTGGTCCAGCACTCCGCCGCCTCCCCTCCAAACCCATCCGGTGATAACTTCTTAAATCCTAACATATCAGGGCCTTAGCATCTTACAAGGGAGCGGCTCCATGCAGTTGCTGGTGAGCGTCCGGGCGGGGGCGGAGGTGGGGCCCGCGCTAAGCGGGGGAGCGGACATCATCGATGCAAAGGAGCCGGGCCGCGGTTCACTGGGAGCGGTGTCGCCTGCTACGCTCGCCGAGATACTGGCCCGGGTCCCTCCCGAATGTCCCTTTAGCGTCGCGCTGGGAGACTTCTCGAGCCCCGACGACGTCATCACGGCCATGGCCTCGCTCGAGCTACCCGTCAGGCCATCCCCGACCTACCTGAAGCTCGGCTTTGCCGGCGTCCGCTCGCCCGAGATGCGTGGCCAGAATCCTCGCGACTGCCGTGGCCGCTGTGGCCCAGAGGGGTTCCGCGGCTCTTGTCGTGGCGGTAGCCTACGCCGATGCCGCCCGGACCGGAACCCTCGCACCCGAGCTCATCCCCGGCAGCGCTCACGGTTCCGGTGCAGCGGGTGTTCTGCTCGATACTCACACGAAAGACGGGATTGGCTTGTTGGGGTGGGTCGCTCCTCACGCCCTTGCCAGCTGGGTGGCGAGTGCCCGCCGCGAAGGGCTGCTCACCGCCTTAGCCGGTGCGCTGACGCTGGAGAACGTCGATGCCGTGTCGGCGGCTGGGCCCGATGTGGTGGGGGTGCGAGGAGCTGCCTGCGAAGGGGGCCGCCAGGGCCGCGTTACCATCGCTCGAGTGCGAGCGCTGCGGCAACGGCTTGACGCGTTCGGCTCCAATTCCCCGGTGGATTACCTGAGAGGGTGCCGGTCGGGTGGCGAAACGCGGGATGAGGCGGCAAATCCGGTCCCGAGCAATGGGGCTAAGTTACTTAAAACCAACGCTTAGGGGGGTGTCTTAGGGGGCATAACACTTGCTCGGTCTGGGAAGGCTCCGGCCACGCTCGTATCGCCTAGCCATTCCACGTGAGCAAGAATTTGACTCTTCCGTCGACACCGCTGCGGAGCAGGTTCGGTCGCCGGCTTCTTGCATTGTTCGTGGGCTGCGCCTTTGTGCCCATGGCGGTTCTTGCCGTCCTGTCCTACCGGCACGTCAAACAGCAACTCTATCGTCAGAGTGAGAACCGGCTCCAGCAGGCTAACGTCGCGCTCAGCCAGGCGATCTTCGAACGTCTTCTCCTGCTTGACGCTACCCTGAAGAGCATCCCTCCCCAGGCCATACTCCAGCTGGATACCTCCAAGCGGAAGCCCAGACCGGCTCCGAAGCCGAGGCCTCCGGTACCGCCCCGCCCAGGAAATCAGACCCAGACCGGGAACACCGATGGTCGCCTGGCGATGGGTGGGATCGTGCTGGATCGCCGTCCCGGAGCGGCTCCGTCTCGCCCTGCACCCTCCCGCGCCGAGTTGATCGCTGCGAGCCAGGCCCTGATCGCGGGGCTGGATCTGCTCGCGCGTCAGCGATTCGTTGCGGTCGAGTTCGTGAGTGATGAAGGGAAGCGCATCGAGATCTTCGGCCGCCTTGCCCGGCGGCCCAAGCTTACGTGGCGAGATAGCTCTGATCTGCGGCTCGGCCTCCCGCTGATCGTGACTGCACACCCTCCCGGCGCAGCGTCCCGGATCTATCTGCTGCGACGGATCGTCCGTCGCAACGAGGTGCGAGGCACGTTCGTGGGAGAGGTCAGCCCTGAGTACCTCTGGGGCTCGCTCGACCAGAGCATGCCTTCACTGACGACCCGGGTGGTGGTGACGGACGATTCCGGCCGCATCATCTTCAGCTCGGCCAAAGCACTGCCTATCCCGGCGGCCGCGACCGGAATCAAGGACCTGGGGGCGGTGGTTGATTCGGCGGACCATTCATACCTGTCGGCTGCGTCCGACATCAGAATGACCGAAGCCTTTGCCGCCCAGCCCTGGCGGGTGGTGCTCTCGCGAGTCCAAGGACGAGGTGCTGGAGCCGATGGTGGACTTCACCAACACCTTCCTCATCGTCGTGGGTCTGTCCAGTCTGGTCGTACTGCTTCTCAGCGTGAGCCAGATACGCCGAAGCGTCTTGCCGCTCGAGGAGCTACAGAAGGGCACCCGCCGGATTGCCCAGCGCGACTTCACCAGCCGGGTCACGGTGACCAGCCGGGATGAGTTTGAGCAGCTGGCGGCCTCATTCAATACCATGGCCACTCAGCTCGGCCGTCAGTTCAATGCGCTGGCAACGGCGGCCGAGATCGATCGGGCGGTGCTGTCGGCGACGGATGCCACCACCATCGTGGACACCATTCTGGCTCGTATCCGCGACGTGTTTCCCTGCAGCGTGGTCAGCGTGACCGTGGGCGTCTCCGACGGCTCCAAATCGCTCACCAGCGTAATCCAGGATTACGAGTCCGGGCTGCGACATGTGGCCCGCGTCGGGATGCGGGCGGCAGGACGTGCAGACCATTCTGACGGGTCCTGAGGTGCTCGAGCTGCGCAGCGGGGAGAGCGTGCCGGCCTATCTCGAGCCGCTGGTGCAGTTGGGTGCGACGTCATTCGTCGTACTCCCGCTGTCATACCAGCGGCAGTTGTCCGGCATCATCGCCCTGGGCGAGCGATTCGATCTCGTGCCCACGCGAGGAAGATCGGGTCCAGATGCGCCGCCTGGCCGACCAGGCGGCCGTGGCGCTCGCCAACGCGCGCATGCTGGATCAGGTACGCGAGCTGGCCTACTACGACAGCCTGACCGGTCTGCCCAACCGCTTGTCGTACAAGGAGCGGCTGGCCTACGCGCTGGAACAGGCCAGCCGAAATCAGCAGCTGGTGGCCGCGTTCTTCATCGACCTCGATCACTTCAGCCGGATCAATGACACGCTCGGCCATGAGGTGGGCGATCAGCTCCTGCGCCACGTCGCGTCACGTCTGCGCTCCTGCTGTCGCGAGCGGGAGGACGAGGTGGGGCCTGCGTTGGCCACGCTTGGCTCCGGAAGTGGCGCGTCTCGGTGGTGACGAGTTCACCGTGATCATGCCGGGGCTGCACGACCCCCAGGACGCCGCGAAGCTCGCCCGGCGCATCATCAGCAGCTTCGCCCATCCGATTCGGGTCGGCACCCATGAGATCTTCATCAACGCGAGCATCGGCATCGCCATCTATCCCTTCGATGGGGAGGATCTCGACACCTTGCTCATGCACGCCGATACCGCCATGTACAAGGCTAAGGAGCAGGGCGGGAACAGCTACCAGACCTACTCCAAGTCCATGACTACAACCGCGCTCCAGCGGCTGACGCTGGAGAACGACCTGCGCCGCGCACTGGACCGAAACGAGTTCGAGGTGCACTATCAGCCCATCGTCGACGCGTACACCGGCACGGTAGTCGCGGCTGAGGCGTTGCTGCGCTGGCGGCATCCGGAGCTGGGTCTGCTGCTGCCCTCCGAATTCATTCCGATCGCCGAAGAGAACGGTCTGATCGTTCCCATGGGCGAATGGATCCTCCAGGCTGCCTGCCTGCAGAACCGGGCCTGGCAGGACGCCGGGCTTCCGCGCATCCGGGTGGGAGTCAATCTCTCCAGCCGGCAGCTCAAGCGGCGACTCAGCGAGACCATCAGCCGGGCGCTTCAGCTGAGCGGGCTGGAGCCGCGGTATCTCGAGTCTCGAGCTCACCGAGAGCGTGCTGGTCAATCACCACAAGGAAGGCACCGAGGCGCTGCACGCGCTCCGAGCCATGGGTCTCCACCTGGCGGTGGACGATTTCGGGACCGGGTACTCGTCATTCAGCTATCTCAAGCACTTCCCGCTGGACACGCTGAAGATCGACCGCTCTTTCATCCGGGAGATCGCCATCCATCCGGACGATGCAGCCATCACCACGGCGATTATCGCCATGGGGCACGCACTGGGATTGAGGGTGATCGCGGAGGGGGTGGAGACGGAGGCACATCTGAGCCTGCTGCAGAAGCAGGGCTGCGACGAGATCCAGGGTTACCTGCTGGGTCGTCCGGTGCCAGCGGATCGATTCGAGGAGCATCTGGCCCGCAAGCGCGGGGGTGGCGTGGTCAGCCGCTCGCGCCGGCAGCGCTCGTCTAGCCGCTGAGCCGCGCTGACCAACTCGTCCATGCCGATCCCAGCCGCATAATGCGAGTAGGGCATGTCCAGCGGGCAGCGCGTAGTGAAGTAGGGATCTACCGGGTCCGAGAGCTGCGTCCGCCGGCTTGATCAGGATCAGGCGCGCGGCATCCAGCGCGCCAGCTACGAAGGCAGCGATGCTGTCGCTGGTGACCTCCCAGGTGTGGGGCAGCACGTCGGCGGAGCGCATCCAGCGGGACGGCGCCAGCACGGCCACTTACCGCCGCGAGGTCATGGCATCGGACAGCGCCCCGGGCTCTTCCATCAGCGCGGCAGCCGGGATCCGGTCTGCGAGCACATGGCCGTATTGATCCATAGCCAGGATGCGCCATCCAGTGTGCTGTATCGGGGGACAGCGCCAACGCGCGCGATCGAAGTCCCGCACCGCATCGGCGAAGGGACCTCCCCCGGGCACCACGAGAATTCGATGATCACCGCGCGGACGCACCCGACTGCCCGGCAGACACGCGATCCAGCGCGCCGGGAATCGCCGCGAGCCCTCCGCCGATCTTGATGACACTGAGCGCGACGACGGGTGAGGTCATCCGCCGGCTTCCAGTGCTGTGCGCAGAGGAGCCACGCCACCGCCGCTGCCGGGGCGGTGCGCGCCGACTCCCCCAGCCGGTCAGCCAGTCGCACGATGTCGGCGATCCCACACCCAGCAGCCTCCACGGCGATGAAGTCGCCCAGACCGGCAACGACCGCGGCGGTGATGACGGGCCAACGCTCCAGGATGCGTCCGAGCGCCTCAGTCACGGCCCGAACCTGAGCATCCGCAAGGGCGCCAGCAATGGCATCGAGCGCGGAGTCGTCGAGCATCTCGCGGTCGGCGCAAACGATTCGCGCCAGACGCTCGCCCGCAAACTCGCGCGTGGGGGGTCGGCCATCCGGGGTGCGACAGGTATAATCCTCTGGGGCTCAGACGCCCCAGCCAGAGGTGGGCGTCTCCGATCAGCGCGAAGCCATCGGCGGAGACGCCCGCGCTTCCACCCCAGAGAGGAACCCGCGGCGCCACCGCTTCGGCCGGCGTTCGAAGCGCCCCGGTGTAGACCAGCTCGCCGCTGAGCAATCGCTCCGGATCGGTGCGTCCCTGCGCCACCACCTGGCCGTTCACGATCGGGATGAGATCCGCCGAAGTGGTCCCCACATCCAAGAGAATACAGGTCGGGACCGATCGAGCCACCAGCCCGGCCGTAGCCGCCCAGTTGGCTGCGCCGACCGACAATGGCAGCGCTCGGGCCTCCCGAGATGCGACAAATCGGCCTTCCACCGTATAGACATGAGGGCTGCTGCCAGGGAAAGCGGCCTCGAGCGCGTCCAGAACGAATCCAACGCCCTCACGCTTGGTACGGAACGCCTGCGAGAGCTCCGCGGTCATGGTGACCGCATGCAGATCACTGGAAGCGCCGCCGACCGCCCGTGCAGCCTGGGTCAGTGTGGGAACGAGGCCGGCGGTGTCATGCTTCAGTTCGAAGGGCAGGCATGCACTGCGGATGCCGGGGCAATCGGTCCCGGGTTCGAGGCGTGCCACCTTGGTGTTGACGCCACCTATGTCCCAGCCGAGAATCGCGGGTGACATGATCATTCAATTCCTGCTGGGCTAGGATCGCGCATGCAGATCATCCCCGTGCTGGACCTGGCCGGCGGCGTGGCCGTGCATGCCCAGGCCGGTGACCGCAGCCGCTACGCGCCGCTGACATCAGACCTGGTGCCGGGCCGGACCGGAGACGCGGTAGCGTTGCTGCGTGCATTTCACGCGGTGCTCGGTGTGCATGAGTGCTACGTCGCTGACCTCGACGCGATCCAGGGCGGCGCTCTCCAGCGATCGCTGATCCGAGAGCTGGCCGAGTTCCATACCGGCTTCGCAGGCGCGCTGCTGGTTGACGCCGGTACCAACCGGCCCGGCGGCGCGCTCGAAGTACTCTCGTGTGGCGCCAGCGAGGTCGTCGTGGGCCTGGAGACCCTCCAGGCCTTTGCCGATCTCGCCGCTATCGTCCAGGTGGTGGGCCCATCCCGGTTGGTGTTCAGCCTCGACCTCAGACTGGGCAACCCCGTTCTTCATCCCGCCATGCAGGACGCCAGTGGAGTGGGTCCCGATGCCTTGAGCTTGGCCGCTCAGGCTACCGCGGCCGGCGTCGCGACGCTCCTGCTGCTGGACCTCGGTCGAATCGGTACAGGATGCGGAGTGGACATGGGTTTGCTGGAGAGGCTGCGCCGTCGTTTCCCGGACGATCCGGCTTCTGGCGGGTGGTGGTGTCCTCACCCGGCGGGACCTGGACCGCATGCGGGACGCGGGTTGCGACGGTGCACTCGTCGCCAGCGCAATTCATACGGGCAGGTTGTCCGCGTCCGACCTGGCCGAGCTCTCCGCTCCTACATCCTGGAACGATCAGTCGGAAACGAGCGCCTCGCGATAGGTGGCGGACTGGCCGTAGTTCTCCTCCACCTCGAGCTCGAGCAGGGTCAGGTGGCTGTAGCCCCCCGCCGCGAGCTCCTGACGCACCTGCACCCCGAGATACTGCGCCAGCATCTCCGCCGTGCTGTTCGGGATCGGAATCAGAGCGCAATCACGCTTGGGGAAGACGTAGGCCGGCTCGCCGAAGTAATCCACCGCGAGTCTGTCGCCTTCCTCGCGGAAGGCGAGCTTGGGATTGAGGGTAGGCAGCAGAACCTTGTGATCGATGGTGTCGACGAGGCGGCGGGTAATCTGCTTCAGGACGCTGAAGTCCAGCACGAAGAGGCATTCGGAGTCGACCGCACCCTCGACCGCCACGCCGACCCGGTAGTTGTGCCCGTGGAGGGTCTCGCACTGGTGCCCGCGGAAAGTGATGAAGTGGGCCGACGCGAAGACCAGATAGTCCTTGCTGACCTGGACCCTGAAATTGCTCTGCACGGTGATTCTCCTCAGCGGTCCCATCCACCCTCAAGTATAACGACGAACAGCGCGGCGCAGGTGAGGTCAGCGGTCGTGCCGGGGTTCCGCCGATTCCGTGGATCTCGTAGCTCGGCGTCCAGCGCAGCCAGGGCCTTCCTCCCCGCGGTCGATCGGGTGCCGCCGGCGGCGCGGACCTCAGCTGCACGGCGAGATACCGACTCCGCCTCCGCCTGCCCGAGCTTACGGGCGATGTGGGTATCGGGGGTTGAAGTCAGCAGCGTCAGATAAGCCTCGACCGCCGCTTCGGTCCACGCCAGCCCCTCCTGTCGGGCTGCCCGAACAGCGCCGGACACCCAACCTCGAAGGTGAGCGCGAAGTCGGTTGCGTACTCCCGTGCAACGGCATCTCGGTCGGCCGCCAGAGCCATCGCTTCCCGCAGGGTTACGGTGGGGGTGTCCGACACATCCTCCGCCGCGGCCTCGCCCAGCCCTCCCGGACCGGCGCGCCGGATAGCCGCGTAGACCTGTGTCGCATCTGCCACTGTGGTCTCGGCCAGCACTCCCGCCAGCCGTTCGCGAAGGGTGCCTCCTGAGCGCAACGCAGCCCGGGCCAGGGGTGCCAGGAGGAGCACAATCCCCAGATTGGTGTTGGACTTGGTCCAGCGCCGTGTGGCTTCGACCGCGGTCCGGATCGTCGTGCCCAGCGGGTGCTGCGCCGCGCCCGAGAGCGCCGGCCCGATTGCCACTGCGCTTGCCAGGAAGTCCTCGTACCGGGTGTCGTGAAAGTGACGCTCAGGAGAAACATTCCCTGGCTTTGGGGCGCTCACCTCGAGCAGACACGCGAGCTGCCCTGCGGCCGCCACATCGGCGGGCGTGGTCACCCGGCTTGATGGGCGAGAAAGTCGACCAGCCTGCCGGCGACGTCAACACTGGTCGCCTCTTGTAGTCCCTTCCAGCCGGGGATGCCGTTCACCTCCAGCACATAGACCTTGCCGTCGCCGTCGGCCAGAAGATCAACCCCGGCGTAGTCCGCGCCTACGGCAGCCGCGGCCCGCACAGCCAGGGCGCTCCACTCTTCGGACAACGCCACGGTTCGAGCGGCTCCTCCCCGAGCCAGGTTGGTTCGCCACCCAGTGGCTCGGCGCTCGATCGCGCCCAGCACTCGGCCACCCACGACGAATGCTCGAATGTCCGCACCTTCGTGGTTGATGGTCCGTTGGAGGTAGAACACTCCCCGAATCTGCTCTATGGTGCGAAAGACACGAAAGGCCATCTCTTCATCGCTCACCCGGACCATGCCCAGGCCCATCGACCCGAACAGCGGCTTGACGATGACATCGCCGAGGGCCCGGAAGGCTGCGGTGGCCTCCTCCGCGTTATCGCAGACAACGGTTTCCGGAGTGGGGACGCCGCATTGCTCGAGCAGGGCCGAGGTCCAGAACTTGTCGACCGTGCGCTCGATGGCCCGCGGTGAGTTCATCACCCGGATTCCCCGGTCCTCCAATCGGTGCAGGGCGTCCACCCGGAAGATGATCTGCTCCAGCGAGCCCGACGGGATGATGCGGGCCAAGACCGCGTCCACCCCATCGAGCTCGGTGCTCCGGCTGCGAAGGCCAGGGGCCGGCCCGATACTCGCAACCAGCCCCTCATAAGGAAGCACCGTGGCATGATGCCCCCGTTCGGCCGCCGCCCGCTCGAGCTCCTCGGTATGCCAGCCGGTACGGGCGGCGAGGACGGCGAATGCGCAAGCTATTTCGTCTCCGCTCCGATCAGAGCGTCGAGTCCGCCACTGGCGAATTTGCCCAGGTCGTCTCCCACCTTCTTGAATGCCGGCGTGGCTATCCCCTTCTTAGCGGCCTCCATGGAGGGGAAGTACAGCTCCGCCTGGCGGTAGCGAGCGGGCTTGGACCCGTCGAGGTTGGAGTTGAAGCGGGTAAGCTCGGCTCGGGTAAAGCCGATCTCGGGCTGACCGGCCATGACCAATGGCACGTGGGTCTCCGAGTAGTACTTCTCGAAGGCCGCGGTGTCCTTCGGCGCCTTGTAGATGACCGTGACGATTGCCCCTGGCTCGCCGCCCGCACCCGCCTCATGGTCGTTCGTCACTGTCGCGATCATCCCGATGAGTCCGCCGGTGGCAAATTTGCCGAGGTCGTCCGCCACCTTCTTGAACCCCGGGGTCGCAACTCCCTTCTGCAGGTCGTCCATGGAATCGAAGTAGAGCTCGGCCTGACGGTAGAACGTCGGCTTCTTGCCGTCGAGCGTGGACTCGAACTTGGTCAGGTCGGCGCGTTTGAACCCGATCTCCTGCTGGTTGGCCACTACCAGGGGCAGGTGGGTCGACGCATAGTATTTCTCGAATGCTGTCGGGTCCTTGGGCAGATTGTACAGCACCGTGACGATCGCCGCGGGACCGGCGCGGTGCCGCCACCGTGGCCGTGTCTGCTCCCGGCGTGTCCGCTGCTTTGTCACCGCCTTTGTTACAGGCGAGGGCAAGGATGGAGGCGGGGACCAACAGCCAGCTCGAACGGCGCATGGGGAGCTCCTGGGAGTTAGGTGTAGAGCGAGGCTTCGAGCACCTCGGGATTCAGACGTCCGGCGTGAAACGTCCGGCCGCTTTCGGTGCTGGTGAGCCACACCTCGGCGGGGCTGAACAAGCAGCGGATCGATCTTGTAGAAATCTCCCCCGTACCGCTGGAAGATCTCGTAGAACGGTGTGCCATAGTCGCGCGATGCGGAAGCGGGCACCTGCTCGGCCAGCTTCTCCAGCTCAGCATCCGGCGCTTTGACCGTATACCGGGCCTGCCCGCCATAGAGGATGCAGTCATTGGTGCGGCCGATGGCCCTAAGATCGTTCTTGGCCACCGGAGGGAGTGGAGCCGTTCCCATGGCGCTCACGACGCGCCTCACGTCGAACCCGAGGGTCTCCATCTTATGGAGGCCGGTCTCGATGATCCGCGCCGAGATCTGGACGCCACCGGCAAGGCTTGCGGTGGGCGCAACCACGAAGGTGAGCTGGAGGGGCTGGAGGCGCGCCTTCTCCGCCACCCAGGCTGCTACCTCATCGTTCGGAAGCTGCGCGAGTCTCGAGAACCAGCACCGCTTCGTCTGCCTGCTCCTCGTACCCCAGCTTCTCGAATAGCTCGCGTTCCACCCTCGCATGCGCCCGCAGCGGGCCCGACCCCATCGCGAAGAACTTGCCGACTGAGATCGCCCAGCCGGCGTATTGGGAGGCCATGCACGCCACGGCGGGATGGTCGGTCCAGACGATCAGGCCGGCATATGACTGATTGCCGATCTGGAGTGGAGCGCAGCTCACGTTGCCCAGCCCACCCATGCAGATCTCGGCCAGCGCGAGCCCCGCCTCGATCCCCCCATCCGGCTCCACTCCGGCGTCGATCACTCGCGCGCCACTGGGGAGTCTGAAAGTCCTGACCCGAAGAAGGTCCGCCTGATCCGCCATGCTGTCGGCGATTTCGCTCGCGGCCTCATTCATTCGGAGTGAGGTCACTTGGCTGTCCATGCGAGGATTTCTCCCTTTCCCAACTCAGCCATGTCGCCGCTGTAGCGGCGATAAAAGCCGTTCAGATGTCGCGGCCGAACCGGCAGCCCGTAGCCGTCGCGCAAGCGGGTGAGGAGCAGGCGCAGGTAACCCGGCTGGTAGGTGCAGGCATACGAGTACGTCGGGGGAGGTGTGATCCGGCCCAGGGCCACGACGACCCCCGCTTCGACCAGAGTCCCGCATCGGCTCCGGCCGAGCCGAAGACGCACGACGGTTCCGGCGATCATGCCCAGCCCGGTGCGGTCGCCGGCGGCCTGGACGATGACGAGCAGTCCCCGCCGCATCGCGGCACCCGCCTCTGCTCCGGCGGACCCGCGCACGATCAACTCTCCTCCGGTCATTCCCCGCTTGAAGCCGGGCGGGGCGGCACCGGCTCGGGGGCCGGCATCTCCCCCGATATCGAGCCTTCCGCCTGCCTGGGCGAGGCCGGCTTCAGGACCCACGCTTCCCTCGACCATCACTTCACCTTCGGTGAGCCCCGCGCCCAGGCGGTCGGCCTGATCGAGCTCGCCCACAAAGCGGATGCTTCCCTGCGGGATGGCCGTCAAGCTCGAACAGATCGCCGAGGCGTGCGTCGCCATCGCGCTCCAGGTACACCGGACGGTCGGACAGCTCTCTCGCTGAGAGGCGTGGTCCACGACCCGACCAGCACCTCGGACAAATCCGCCCTTTGCCGCAGCGGCGCCTTTAGTTTGGCGACCAGACCGCCGCTCACTCCGCGGCTCCGCTCATGATCTTCCGAAGGTAAAAGTGATGTGGGCCAAGCTTGCCGCCGTAGTTTCCGGCGCTGATGGCCAGCACGCCGTCGCGGCAGGCGGCGTCGATGCCGGTTTTCATGGCCGAGGCGATCGAGTTGGTGTCGACCCCGTTGACCACGATCTCGAGCACCGAGTTCACCCCTTCAGGCAGCGCGCTTACGGTGACCGCGCGAAGGGTTGGGCAGAACGCATCGTTGGTGGATGCGATCATGGACTTGATCCGGCGCGCGCCGACCTTGCTGCCGCTCCGCACCACGCCACCGGGAAAGGGAAGGATGACCCCGGGCTGCGCCGCCATCGATCAGCCGCCGCCTCGGCTGCCTCCAGTGCGGCATCCGCGCTGCGGGCCAGGATCAGGAAGTTGCCGCCTCCCACTCCCTTGAGCATCCCGAACTTCTCCTGGACCAGGAACTCCCCCTCCATGACTGGAATCCGCCAGAAGCGCTGACCGGCGAGGACCTTGCTCATTTGGAAGCCATCGCCGAAGAACCGCAAGGCCGATCCCACGCCGACCCGGTCCGGCGCATCAGGCAGCCCATCATAGCACGCGGTGGTGGGGCAGGTGAGCACGGTCTGCCCAACGCGCTCGATCAGCCGCTTGGCGAGATCGTCCTTACCCATGGTCATCAGCAGAATGCTGACGCCGGGACGTCCATCGGGAGTTTCCTTCGCGGGGAGCTCCCGCTCGATGCCCGCCTCTACCTTGCACCCGATCACCGAGGTGGCGAAACCCGTCAGCTTGAGTGCGGCGGCACGCACCCAGCGGTAGCTACGCGCGGTAATAACGATACGCGCCACTCGCATGGTGAAGGCTTCGGCGAAGGTGTCCTCGATGAAAACGCCGCGGATCTTCATACCGCTCCCATAGTCAGGGCGAAGTTGGGATTGGATCATCGGGTATCCCACTCACCGGGTAGTTCTCGAACGCCACCGTCGAATACGCGTCGAAGTAGCGCTTCAGGTCGGGTAGCAGCGCCTCGTCATACGCCCGGCCGGACATGCAGCCGGCGGCCGGCGGGGGCGCGACGCAGCTGGCCCTCCTCCACCACCAGAGTCCCCCCTTTGACCACGTAGCGTGGCGTGGCGAACATCTTTGCGATATCTGCGTCCCTGGCGTACACCGTTACGTCGGCATCCGCCCCTGGACCCAGGTGACCCTTCTGACGAAGGCCGAGGAGCCGTGCGGGACCCGCCCGGGTAATAATCGCGATCTCATTCAGCGTGTACTCGCGGGTGAGCCCATCGGCCAGGGCGGAGCCGGCAAGCAGCTTGGGGTTGACCTGCTTCAATTTCTCTCCCCGGACTGAGCGGTCCATCAGCAGCTGAATCAGCGCCGGGTAGGAGAGAAACGAGCCGCCGTTCGGATGGTCGGTCGAGAGCACCACCCGCCAGGGATCGCGGCTGAGCAGGAAGAGCTCGAGCCCGATTGCCCACTGCAGCGCGGAGACCGCCGCCTTGTCCTTGTAGAGGAAGGGCACGATGCCGCAGCCGGTCTCCAGCTCGATATCGATGTTCACCCATTTCCGCCCGCTGCTCTTGTGCAGGAGGTATTCCACCGGCCCATCCGCCGTGATCGTAGCGGCCGGCCCGAACATCACCTGGCCGACGTCGATGCTCACCTCCGCATGGGCGTTGACGTACTCCATGATCGGCACTGCGCCCGAGCTCCAGCCGGGCCCGCCGTAGGAGTGGAATTGCAGATGGGTGAAATGCGCCCGCCGGCCGGCCAGAGCCTGCATGCTGGCGAGCGTGACCGCCACGTTGCCCGGCAGACCCAGATTGTTGCAGTGGATATGGACCGGATGGGGCAGGCCAAGCTGGTTGGCCGCGTCGGTGAGTGTCTCGAGAATGGCGCGCGGAGTGACGCCGTGCGTCGCCAGGGCTTCGTCCAGCCCGTTGAGGTTCCGCTGGCCCGATTTCCAGGCCTCGATGCCGCCGGGATTCACGATCTTGACGGCGTAGGCTCCGGTGGAGCCAAGCAGCCAGGCCGCATAGTCACGAGCCCGCTCCCGCTCGCCGGCGGCGACCTGCCGCAGCAGGTACTCGTCGTTTCCCATCAGCGCGAAGAACCCGCCATCCACGCAGGGCGTGTCCTCCAGCTCGGCATGGCTGTGTCGCGCCATCACGGGGGCCACGGCTGCATCGAAGACGGTGGTGTATCCCAGGCCGGCGTATCGGTACCCGTTGATGAAGGTCGTGGGGACCGTGCCTCCGGTGCCCGACCGGGCTGAGGCTGCGCCGTCCAGCAGGGCCGGGTGCGGGTACCGGTTCAGCCGAGTGCTCCTCCGGCAGCAAGCGGCGCGCGTGGTTGCAGCTGGAGCTGGCGAGGTGAGAGTGAATGTCCACGCCCCCCGCCATCACGATCATTCCCCGCGCGTCGAGTGTGGGCGCGCCGTCGGGCAGACTCGCCACGATGCGACCATCCTCGATGCAGATGTCGCGGACTTCCCCGTCGACCCCGTTGGCCGGGTCGTGTACCGTGCCCCCGGTGATGCGAAGCCGGACGGTCACGCTTTCCTTCCGGGGAGCCGGGTCCGGACAGCTTCCGTGAGCGCCTGCAGGGTCTGCACGGCCGAGCGTTGGCCGGTGAGCGGCGGCCGCAACGAGAGCGGGACTTCGTCCATCCGATATGCGGTCCCCGGTTCGTGGATCCCGGCTACACCGGTATCGATCGCCACCCGGGTCGTGAAGGGGGCATGGCTTGCCCGTGGACCGATCGCCACCGTGTCGATGCCGCCCAGAGCCCTCGCCGCCTCTCCGTCCAGAGTCGGCGACCCCACCACCAGCGCAGCGCTAAAACGGCCTTTTGCCAGTCGGTCGAGCCCACGATCGCCCGGCGTGTACGTGGGATGCCCTCGGGAATGATCCACCGCGAACGGATAGCCGGTCTGCCAGGTGAGCACCGATTCCGCACCGAGCCGGTTTCCCCCGGCCCGAAGGCTGCTCAGTGCGGCTCGGGTAGGCCCGTTCAGTGTCTGGACCAGGGCGATCAGCCCCTCGACCCTGAGCGGATTCCGTGGCTCGGCTGTCGGCTCCGCGTCATGCACCAATACAGCGTAGCGGGCGCCGGTGAGCCGTCCGACAAGACCTACTGCCCTGGTCAGGTTGGGCGACACGTCCTGGGCTGGATGATCCAGCATCGCGGCCCGCATGAGTGAGAGCGCCGCGATCTCCTCCGATGGCTCCAGCGTGATGGTCAGGTCGGCTCCCGCGGGCCCCTTGTCGGCGCCGATGTTCACGGCGATCACAAATCTGCCGGCGCGGCCGTCCGGTACCTGGGTGCCCGCCGGCTCGAGCGCGTAGCGCGACAGGAATCGGGGATAGCGCTGGCTCGGATCGACACCCCAGAACAGAAAGACGTCACCACGATTCCGGATCTCACCCAGCGTTGCCGTGGCGCGCCCGCGGCGCTGGGCGGCAAGGAGTCCTCCTGCTGCCTCATCCGAGGTGGCGCTGTCCACCGTTGCGCGCAGGAGATCGGCCAGCCTCACAGCGGCACGCTGCGCCTGAGAGGTGACATCGGGCGCGAGGTAGAGGAGCAGGCGCCCCTGGGCCTGCGTCAGAATGGTGGCAGCCTCAGTCACGGCGTCTTCGAAGGCCGCCGGCTTGCCGGCCCGGAGCACTTCCCATGGGGCCGAACCGTCACCGAACCACGCCCGCCCTACCGGGCAGGCGGGGGTCGCATCGACGATCCGGCCTTCCCGCACGGTCACGGTGAGGTCGTCACATCCGCAGCCGCAGCCGAGGCAGGTCACGTGCTCTACCTGTTGCGCGACGCTCATGCGGCTCCTCGCTTCACGGACCCGGCAGCACGGTAAACGGTGGCGGCCCGCCTCCTCAGCAGCCGGTGACAGGTCTCTGCGTCGCTTCCCTTCGCGAACACGGTGCAGATCGGATGGCCGCGACGGATCCGCTCGCCTGGCTGAGGTACATCCGCGAAGGAGGCGTGATCGATCCAGTGCCGGGTGTCTCCCAGGGTCATATCGCGCCGGGCAAAGACGATCGCCTTTCCTTCGACCTCGTCATCGGGAGGAGGTGCCGCGGGTAAGGTTCCTCTGCACGCTTGGACATGGGCCTCGAACATGGACAGCCCGTGAGCTCGTTCGATCAACTCCATGGATGCCGAATACCGGGGATTGACCTCGATGGGGTAGGGGACACCATCCCGCATGACGAAGTCCATACCGTTCAGGCCCACCAGGCCGAACTCAGCGGTCAGGGCCGTCGCAAGCGACCTTGCGGTTTCGAGCAGCTCATCCCCCCGGCGAAAAAATCCACCGGGATTGCCAAGCAGGCTTCCGCAGTAGCGGAAACCGTGCGCCCCGAAGCGCGCATCACCCACCAGCTGACGGGTCAGCCCCAGCGTGACCGCCCGCCGACCATCGGCGACGAACACGATCGAGCCCGGAATACCCCCGATCCGCTCCTGGAGATAATGAGTCCTCGGCACCGGCTCGCCCTTGCGCCAGATGCGGGTTCCGTGGCCACCTCCCGAACGCCGGGGTTTGAGCAGCCATGAGCCTGGCGCTTGTCTGCCTGGCAGCGGAGTGGCGCGCGTGCCGGGGGTGATAAACCCTCGGCGGCGTAGCACCCGCATGAGCTCGAAGGGATTGCGGACCCGGGTCAGCACGGCGGGCGGGTTACCAAGCAGGTGGCCATGTCTACCCAGCCTCGCGACAGCTTTGGGATAGTTCTCGAGGTTGGATGTATACGCTACCAGTTCCGCGGGCACCGCTCTCGCCGCCCTGACCGCCGAAAGAGGGCTGTACTCGGCACCATGCTCCACCCGAAGCGGAATCACAGTGGCAACGCTGCGCAGATCGAGATCGCCGAAGGCATCCACCGCCGTCACCCGGTACCCGGCGTGTGCCGCCGAAACAGCCATTGCTCGGACGGTCACGCCCACAATGAGCACATGCGCGGTGTCAGTCACCGGCTTCAATCCCGAGGCGCCGCCGCGCCGCGGCGGGTGACACGAAGACGAGATGATCGAGCACGGTCCCTCGCGCCTCCCGTATTCTCAGTCGGTCGACCAATGGACGTTGGGCACCGCCGGCCAGCCCGTCGGCGAGAAGGGCGGCTCCCTGAGCTCCCTGCTTGGCAATCGTTGCGAAGCCGGTGAGCAGCCGCACCGGTCCCACGTCTGCTAGGCCGGTTTCCACGCGGTCCCGGATCTCCGCGTCACCGGCGTTCCGCCCCGACAGGAGAATCTCGTCGGCCGATGGTGCGGAGCAACGGAGCTGCCGAGCCGCCTTCGTGGCGCCCTCGATATATGCCTCGATGGCCACCGAACGCAGTGCAGGCGCTCTTTCAAGCAATGAAGTCACGCCCCCCTGGAAGATGGCCGACTTGGTGATCTCCCCTGCGAGGAAGGCAACCTCGCCATCCAGTGCGCCGGCGGCACGCCACCCGATCGGGCCGCTCGTCCCTCCGATGCCATCGACCACCTGTCCTCGCTCCACTGCCACACCGGCGGTGAACGCGCCGCCGAGCTCGAGCATTATGAACGACGCCCGATCCGGATCTCTCCCCTGTCTCTCACACTGGTCGCGGATCCCAAGTACCACGGCACACAGCTTGTCCGCGGTTCCCAGGTCTACCCGGTTCAGCTTGCGGTGAGCCGGCACGGTGTCGAGGTGAATGACCCCTGGGACGTAGACTACCGGCAATCCCGAGGCGGCCAGGCCTCGTGCCAATCCCCGCAGCCCGCCGATGCCGCCGGTCTCGCCCGGCGGGGCCAGGAACGCGAGCCGGAGATCGGTTTCGGTTGCCTCCGCCGCGCGCCGCAGCGGGAGTCCGTAACCGGATGGACCGACGATGAGGTCGGGTGGGCCCGACGTAGTGAGGAGCTCGACCAAGCCCGCCGGATCAGACAAGGCCTCGGCGGTGGGCCAGCTTCGGTCGAGGTAGAGTTGCCCGTCCACAATCCCGCACACGTCGATGCTCAAGGTGCCCGGGTCGATCCCTACGACGCGGGTCATGGCCTACGACTTTTTTTTCTTGACCAGCTCTCGGGCGATATCCGCGATAGCCTCCGCGTCCAGGACGAGATCGTTGCGGGTAAACAGGCGCGCCACGCATGCCTTGTGCAGCTTGGTCTTGAAGTTGCCGATGCCGAATGCGCCGAACACGATCACGCCGTGCCGCTTTACACCCTCATCGTTGACGTCGATGCCCTCGATCCCGAGGGGGGGCACGGCGTTCAGGTCCACGGCTACCCGGAGCGTCTTCACGGCGGTCCAAGCTGACTTCGGGCACCATCTGCACGCCGGCCGGTCCGGAGTTGAGCAGGATTTCCGCGCCCTCGAGGATCTCGGGAAGCTTGGAGGGATCGGCGAGGGTGACGGCCTCCACCTGGACATTGAATCGCGCGCTGATGAACTGGCGCGCCTTCTCACCCTGCTCCGGCTTGCGCGAGGTGATGGTGACGCGGGCGCCGTCGTGTGCCAGAAGGCCCGCCGCCCGCTGGCCCACCGGCCCGGTGCCGGCGAGTATGATCACCTTCTTGCCCCGCAGGTCGCCCACCGTCTCCTCGATCTTCACCACCGCGGCAACTGCCGTCGTGTTGGAGCCGTTGGAGTCCAGCATGATCGAGACGCTTAGCGGGGCAAGAGGGCGTCTTGAGCCATGGCGAGGAGCTGCTCGCCCGCGGACATGTTGTTGCCGCCGATCCAGACAGCGGTGTTGTGCAGATCCTTGGGGCCGCGGGTGAAGATGCAGCCATGAATCGAGGTCGCGGACGTCACTCTCGGTGACCCCCCCATAGCTCATGACCACGTCGGCGCCGGCATCATAGGCCACGATCTGATCGAACACGCTCGGCAGCCGCGAACTGTCGAGTTGGAGCAGGAGCTTGCGCATCGGTGGAGCCATCTCCCTGACGATAGTCTCTAAAAGACGAGGGGCGCCCCAGCTGTGGGCCGCCCCTCGTCAAATCTCGGATTGGCGGGACTGTACGATCAGCCCTCAGCGCCGCTGGCGAACGGATGCCGCGCGGCTTTGTACTTCTGCAGCACCTCGTCGATCGAGGGCTTGCTCTGCAACGCCCGCTGGATCGATTCCTTGGTGGCCTGATAGTTGAAGTCGTAGATCTTCTTGTCGTTCTCGGCCTGCCAGTGGATGAACACGCCCACCAGAATGCAGAGGTCGTTAGCCTTGCTCTTGTCGATCACGCCCGAGGCCACACTGTCCACGACCGCTCGCGCCACCGCTGCCTGCGCCGGGCCGAACATCTGCACCGCCTGCTTGGCGCCCTTGATCGTGACCTTATTGAAGAGCACGGTGTCCGGCTTGGCCGGCAGGTTCGGGGTGACGACCGCCAGGAGGGTCGAGAACCCGTCGGAGTTGATGCGAAAGCGCCTGAGGTGAACGCGAGACCAGCCGGGCCCGGACTTGGAGCCGATGATCAGATCGATGTGGGCAATCTCGTTGCCGTCGCCGACCAGCGACTCACCAATCATGAATTCCCCAGCCATAACTGCCTCCGTATCCGTTTTGTTGAAGAAGGAGAGAATCTCGCGCCACATAGTTCGCTCGACGTTGGCGAAGGGTGAGCTCGGACAGGAGCAGCGTGGGGGAACGGATGACCCGACTCACGCAGTCCCGCAAGGCGGGTAGCTCAGCGCGCTGAGTACTTTGCCGTACGTTGAGGCCCCTAGTATGAAACCCGTACTAGTAAGTGTCAAGTCGGCTTTGCCGGCACTTTTTTGAGAACACGCTGCCGCTCGTGCCGGCAGAACTCGAGCCTCCGGGCTACGGCATGTATTCGGGTTGGTATCTCGATCGCCTCCACCTCGTCTTCATCCAGAGACGATCCGGACATCTGACCCTCTCCTTCCGTCATGTGTGGCAACTACTTAGGTGCTGGCATGACCCTCGCACTTGGTGGCGTTTGCGTTCCCCCCGTACACAGTCGAGGCCTATATGAAGACCAGCACTCTTGCCTGGTCGTTGGTTGCAGCTCTGGCATTGATCGCAACTCCGCTTCACGCTCAACACGTATCGGCAGAAGTCGTTGTTCGCGGCGGCCCGGTTGACGGGCGGGTGGTGGTGGACGATGGATATTCCAGCTACCGCCGTCCGGCGCGCCGAGTGGTGGTAGAGCGTTACGCCCCCCGAGTGATACGGGTCGAGCGGTTCCGTCAGAGCCACGGGAAGCATTGGAGACGCAAAGGATACCGAGAGGTGATCGTGTACTACATCGACGGCCGGTACTATGACCGGAACGGCTGGGGCTACCCGCGGGCTCATGAAATCGTGGTCTTCGAGCGCGATGGCCGCTTCTACAGAGACGACAGAGACAGAGACGGCAGAGACGACTGATCTGTTTGCAGGCCTGATTTACACCGGCTCGTTGCAGAGTGGTTGCCTTACCGAATCCCCGATAGCGGGGATTCGGTGTTTCTGGCAGCGTCGTGTGTGGTAGGTCACTGCGACGGCCAGCATGCGGAGGCATTCTCTTGGCGGCGTATATGTCGACCCCCCGCTACGGCCATTGCCGCTTTGTCCGGCTCCTGACGCTGAGTCTCGCGGCCCTAGCCACCCCTCTCCACGCCCAGTACTTCGGCCGAAACAAAGTCCAATACGAGAGCTTCGACTTCCGGGTGCTCAAGACCGAGCACTTCGACATCTACTTCTATCCTCCTGAGGAAGCCGCCGCAGTCCATGCAGCACGGATGTCGGAACGGTGGTACGCCCGGTTGTCGAGCATCCTCGACCACGAGCTGTCCGGCCGCCAGCCGCTGATCCTCTACGCCAGCGCACCTGAGTTCCAGCAGACCAACGCAGTAGGCGGGAGAATCGGCGAGGGCACTGGCGGGGTTACGGAGGCCCTCCGCCGCCGGATCGTGCTTCCCACCGGCGGGACACTTGGGGACCTGGACCACGTTATCGGACATGAGTTGGTTCATGCCTTTCAATACGACATAACCGGCAGCGGAAGACCCGGCGGCCTCGGAGCGCTGCCTACCGCGACTCAACTCCCGCTGTGGTTCATCGAGGGTATGGCGGAGTACCTCTCGATCGGTCCAGTAACACCACAAACCGCGATGTGGATGCGCGGAGCGCTGGCGGATACCGGGCGGGACACGCTTCCCTCATTCAGCAAGCTGGACGACCCCCGCTACTTCCCCTACCGGTATGGGCACGCGTTCCTGGCCTGGGTCGCGGGGCATTGGGGGGATCAGGTCATCGGTCAGCTGCTGCGGGGCGCCGGCCGCCGGCGCGACATTGGGGTGGCCCTCACCAAGGTGCTGAACGCAAGCCCGGATACCCTGGTGGCCCGCTGGCAGGCGGAGACTCACGCCACCTACGACCCGCTGAAGGCCACCACCGCGCCACCAGAAACCTTCGGGCCTGCGCTCCTCGCTGCTCAAGGCGACGAGGGGCGCTACAACGTCTCTCCGGCACTCAGTCGCGACGGCAACCAGGTGATGTTCCTTTCAGACCGGGGGCTCTTCTCCATCGATTTGTTTCTAGCTGACGCGCGTACCGGCAAGATAAAGCGGCAGATCACCAAGACGGCCGTCGATCCACACTACCAGAGTCTGCAATTCATTCAGTCCGCGGGCAGCTGGAGCCCGGATGATACCCGCTTCGCCTTCGCCGGAATTTCGGCGGGCCGGCCGGTGCTGAGTCTCTACGACGTCGGGCGGAAGAAGATGGAGCGCGAAATCCCGTTCCCCAGCCTAGATGAGGTCTTCAACCCCAGCTGGTCGCCAGACGGACGGCTCATCGCCTTTGCCGGCCTCGTCGGTGGTCTTTCCGACCTCTTCGTGTACGATCTCGAGTCCGGCAAGCTGAATCGCCTGACGAGCGATGCGTTTGCCGATCTGCAGCCGGTCTGGTCGCCTGATGGACGCACTCTCGCTTTCGCGACCGACCGCTTTACCACCGATCTCGGGCTCCTCAAGATCGGTCACTACGCCATCGGGGCTGATCGATGTTCCCAGCGGCCGCATAACCCGGCTGCCCGGCTTCGAGGGTGCCCGGCACAGCAACCCACAGTGGTCTCCCGACGGTGCCAGCCTGTTCTTTGTCGCCGATCCAGATGGGATCTCCAATGTGTTCCGGGTCGATCTGACCGGTGGACCGATCGCCCAGGTCACCGACCTGTACACGGGTGTCAGCGGCATCACCGAGACCAGCCCCGCGCTGTCCGTGGCTCAGCGCTCCGGACGACTCGTCTACAGCGTCTTTCGCGCCAATGGCTACGAGGTATACGCGATCGACTCACCGGAGGTGTTGGCCGGGCACCCCTTCACCCCCGACCCCGCCGCCACCCGGGCTGCGGTGCTACCACCGATCGAGCGCCGGAATACCCTGCTGGTAGACCTGCTGAAGAACCCCGAGCTCGGCCTGCCGCAGGAGTCGGAATTCGCCGTCCAGCCCTATAGGAGCGGGATTTCGCTCACCTATATAGGCAGTCCTTCGCTATTCGCGGGGAGCAACCAGTTCGGCACCTTTATCGGTGGTGGAGCCGCCCTCTACTTCAGCGACATACTGGGGGATCACAACCTGGTGACGGCACTTCAGGTCAGCGGGAGTTTGAAGGATATCACCGCGGTGGTGGGCTACCAGAACCTGCGCCGTCGCCTGAACTGGGGAGGAGTCGTCCAGCAGATACCCTATGTCACCGGCGGCTACGCTCAGGGAGTGGCCGACGTAAACGGGGAACCGACCTTCATCGAGCAACAGCTGCTGGTGCGCCAGACTAACCGGGATATTGCTGGAGTCGTCTCCTATCCCTTCAGCGAGGTTCAACGCGTGGAAGTGCAGGCAGGGTACAGCAACATCTCCTTCGACCGAGAGCTCCGCACTCGCGGGGTCTCCTTGATAACAGGGGACCAGGTGCTGGATGAAAAGGAAGACCTGCCGGCGCCGAGCTCCCTCGATCTGGGAGTGGGGAGCGCAGCCTTGGTCTACGACAATTCGTTCTTCGGCGTGACCAGTCCGATTCTGGGGCAGCGCTACCGGTTCGAGGTCTCACCCACGGTCGGAGCGTTGAGCTACGTGGCAGTACTCGCCGACTTCCGCCGCTACTTCATGCCTGTCCGACGCTTCACATTCGCCGCCCGCCTGCTCCACTATGGCCGCTATGCCAAGGACGGTGAGGACCCCCGTCTGCAGCCGCTGTTTCTTGGCCAGGCGGGGTTGGTGCGGGGGTACAGCTACGGCTCCTTTGACGGCTCGGAATGCCAACCGCCCCCGGGTGAGCCGAATACCTGCCCCGTGTTCGACCAGCTGCTGGGGAGCCGAGTCGTAGTCGGCAACGCCGAGCTCCGCTTCCCGCTCTTCGGTGTGCTCGGCATCGGTTCGGGCTACTATGGAGCCTTCCCGATCGAGTTCGCGGTGTTCGGCGACGCCGGACTCGCCTGGGATAACGGTCATAAGCCTTCGGTCTTTGGCTCCGGTACCCGTGATCCGGTCTTCAGCGCCGGTGCCGGTCTCCGGATCAACCTGCTTGGCTTTGCCGTGGCGGAAGTGGATCTGGTTCGGCCGTTCGACCGACCGGAGAAGGGCTGGATATGGCAGTTCGAGCTGCAGCCGGGGTTTTGAGGGAGCTAGGAGCTGGGAGTTAGGAGCTTGGAGCTTGCGAGTCATTGCGAGCGTCCGGAGGACCCGTGGCAATCCAGTGATCGCGCGGTGGCCGCCGGATTGCTTCGGCGGCTGCGCCGACTCGCAATGACTTCGGCTCTTAGCTCCTAGCTCCTGACTCCCAGCTCCCAGCTATCTTCCCACATGCACCCCTCCCGCGACCACCACCTTCCGCCCGATCCCGACGCTTACCGCCATGCTCCTCATCCGAAAGGCCGGATCATCGTCATCGCTCCCACGCGGGCCGCGTGCGAGACGATCGAGCTTGCGCTCGGCACCCATGTCGAGACCCTGCTTGAGCGGGAGCACGGCGACGAGTTGAGGCAGTGGGCCGCTGAAGGCAAGGCATTCGGGATAGTGGCGGGTACTGGCACGGGCAAGACGCTGGGCATCCGTCCCATCGCGGAGTCGATCCTGCGGGAGCCGCTTGCGGTAGGAGTGGTGAACCGGGAACGAGAAGCAACACCGGAGACGCCCACCTGGAACGTGGTCATCGTGACCACCGGCATCGCCCGCCGCTGGTTTCAGGACGATCTCATTACTTCCCGCGACACGATCATCGTGGACGAGATCCATCAGACCTCCGCCGAGCTGGAGCTGTGTCTGGCGCTGGGCAAGCGGGCGCGCAGTCGCTTCATCTGGTTGAGCGCGACGGTGGATCCCACCTTTTACTACCAGTATCTCAACAGCTCTGAAGTCCTGGCTACCCAGGCGTTCGACCCCAATCTCAAGGCCAAAGTCGAAGTCCTTCCGCAACAGCCGGAAGAGTTCCTCAATGAGCGATACGTCCGCCGGATCATCAAGGAGAGGCGCGGAGTAGCGGTGTTTGTCCCGACGCGCGCGGAAGTGGAGAAGTTGGCCGCCGGCCTTGGAGCCCAGTGGCCCCGCCTGACTACGGCCTTCTATCATGGCGGAGAGCCGATCCGGGTGATCCGTCCCTTTCTAGAGGGTGAGGTTGAGCGTCCATTTCTGCTGGCGATGACGGCGGCGGGGCAATCGGCTCTCAATGTCCCAGGCTTGGATACAGTCGTCATCTATGATGCGAGATACGGCAACGTCGTGGAGCGGGGCCGCAACGTGCTCCATCGCCTCCATCTCGGCGCCAACGAAATCCTCCAGATGGCTGGACGGGTGCACGGGCGGGTGCCCAGTGGAGAAGTGACAATCCTGAGTGATCGGAATCTGGACTTCACCTCGCTCCGCCCCACGCCTCCCGAATTCCAACTCGCGGGAGACGCTGAGCGGGTGGCCATCACCTGTGCGGCCATCGGCGTGGATGCAAGCGAGCTCGATCTGCCGGTCCAACTCGATCGAACGGCCTATCGCAGAGCGGTCGAGCTGCTCAGCACCCGCGGTCTGGTGGAGAACGGCAAGCTTACGAGTTATGGCAGGGAAGTCGAGGCTCTGCCGGTAGAGCGCTCCTGGGGCGAGCTCCTGGTGCACGCCGACGACGACCTCATCCCCATGGTGGCCGTCTGCTCCAACATCGACTCACTCCACCGGATGACCCGGGAGGAGCGCGATCTCCATGGCGTGCTGGTGAGCGGCAGCGATCATCTCACGGCGTACAACCTGTTTGCCGAGGCTGTGAACCAGCACGGCTATCTGGGGCAAGTCTACGGACTGCCGCGCCATCTCTTCGAAGATGGGCTGGCTGAATGGGCCGAACGCCGGGGCGTGCTGGTCAAGGCGATCGAGGATGCCGCACTGGGCGCTGCATCGGTCTATCGCTCACTCGAGTTGCCCTTGCCGAAACAGCTTCCCTACGCATCCAAGGAGGTCCGGAGGCGGTGGGCCGACCTCCTCGCCCGCATCATGCCTTTCGACCTGGTCATCGACGAACGCACAGTGGATGGGCACGAGGCGCGGGTGTCCAAGACATCGGTGGCCGGCAGCTGGGGGGCGGTGGCAGGCACGCTGCGCTTCTTCGCGGACCGCTTCGGTACGCCGCGCGCGGGAATCGAGGGCACTACGCTCTCCTACGATCTGGTGCGGCAATATGCGATCCTGGGCCCGCCGAAGATCGTGCTCGGCGGACCCCGCAAGCACCAGCGGCTCGTGGTCGAGCGCCGCCGCAGCTACTTCGGGTTCGATCTGGAGACGGAAGTCGAGGCGATCGAAGGTGAAATCCCACCCCAGCTCCAACCGGCCGCGCGGGACGTGCTCACCCGGGCATTGATCGAGGGTGAGACCGTTCATCCCGATCAACACCGCCTGCGACGTACCCTGGCGGAGCTGGATGAGCTCTGGCGCCGCTCTGGTGGGACGTTGCGCGCCCTTTCGCCCGAGGAGGTCCAGCTTCTAATCCGGCAGCAGCTGGAGGGGGTGACCAGCTGGGAAGGCTTTCTCCGCACCCGGATCGTTCTCGATCCCAGGGAGCTGGTTGACGACGAGACCAGAGAAAGGCTGGAGGCGCTGCCTGGCCGGCTGCACCTCCGCGGTGATGCGGTGCCGCTCGATTACGAAGTGGAGGGTGGGGTAGGCGTTGCCCGGGTACGTCTCAGGGAGGGGCAGGCCAAGCGACTGCGACAGGACGAGCTGCCGCCACTCGATCGTCCGTTACGATTCGCCGTCCAGCGCGGCACACACCCACCGATTCAGGCCGACACGATCCCTGCGCTGCAATCGCTGCTGCAGCGGGCACCAAAGGTCGATCAGGATGAGCTCCCCGGCTCCTACCGCGACGGAGGTGGGCGGAGGGGCCGCAAGCACGGTCATCCAGCGCGCCGCGGGGGAAACCGCGGGGGCGCCCCCGCCGGTAGCGTAGCTTTTTCCAACACCCCGCCCTGTCCGTGCAGCCCTTAGTCCACCTTGCGCTGGTGGTGGTTCAGCTACTATTCGCCAGCCTGGCCATCGCGGGCCGCTTTGTCCTCCCGCACTTTCCTGCCGGCGCCCTCGTCACGGTCCGGGTCCTCGGAGCCACTCTGGTTCTGCTGGCCCTGAACACCCTCATCGGTGGCCGGTGGGTTCGGGATCGGCGCGACCTGCTACGGCTGGCTATCCTCGGGATGCTGGGTATTGCGGCCAATCAGACGCTCTTCCTGTACGGACTAAGGCACACTACCGCGATCAATGCCACGATCCTGGTGACCACTGTGCCGGTCTTCACGGTGCTCGGATCGGTACTTATCGGTCGCGAGCCTCCATCCTTGCTCAAATTCACCGGCATCGCCCTGGCCGGACTCGGAGCGATCTACCTGATCGGGCCGGACCGAATCTCCCTCGCGCCCGATGTCGCGCTGGGTAACGCCCTCATTGTGCTGGGGATGGTCTGCTATGCGGCGTACTTCCTCTACTCGAAGTCCGTCCTCAGCCGCTACGGCTCGATCACCGTGAGCTTTTACGTCATGTTCTTTGCCTCCTTCGGTGTTCTGCCTTTCGGGTTGATGGAAGTCCAGCAGATGGCGCTCCCCCGAATCAGCAGCACCGTGTGGCTTTGGGTGGGGTACATCGTGGTCTTCCCGACCATACTGACGTACCTGCTCAACCTCTGGGCGCTGAAGCGGGTCTCGTCCAACCTGGTGGCGGTGTACATCTACCTGCAGCCGCTGTTTGCGGCTGCGGTCGCCCCTCTGGTACTCGAGGGAGAGCATCTCACGGCCCGGGCTGCCCTGGCCGGGCTGGCCATCTTCACCGGACTGGCTCTGGTGATTCTGGCCGAGCGTCGGCAGCATCGGGAGATTCCGCTGGAGGCGGTGGGTGAGTGAGGTCCTTGCCGACGGTCCAATGTGCACCCGGAGCGGGGCTGGGCGTCTTGAATGAATGGAAGGACCTCCGAAACCACCAGACCAGAGAGCGCGTATCTTGACTATGCCGGACACCCTCCCGATCAACTCCATGCCTTCGGTCTTCTCGCCGCTGGCCAAGGCTCTGCTCGACGGCTTCAGTGAGGGCGTCGTGGTCTTTGATGCCGAGGGTCGGCTGCTCTACACCAACCAGCCTGCTCGGGAGGCCCTGGCCGGCATGGATCTGTTCGAAGGCGCCCCGGATCTCCAGCCCCGGCTGGCCGCGCTTGGAGGCCGGCTACGCCCACTCCGGGTTGGTGGGCTCGAACTGGGAGAGGCCATGTTCATCCCCGGCGTTGCCGGGGCCACCACGCTGGCGGCCCGGGAAAAAGAGGCTATCGTCAAGACCTTGGACGCGCACGGTTGGAAGCTTGCCGAAACCGCCCGGTCCCTGGGCATCAGCCGCACTACCCTATGGCGCCGCCTCAAGGCGTATGGGCTCCACCGAGACGGCCGGAGTAAATGGGCGCAAACCTCCTGATTGTCGTTGTCACACTAGCCCTCCAACCCCCCCAGCAAGACACCTCAACCAGTAGCAGCACCGCCCACGGAATCGGCTTCGAACGCCTCTCCGACCTGCTCCAGTACAACCGGGTGCAGGGTTTGTCGCTCGGAGCCGGGTACCGGGTGCGCCTTCCCGGCACCCTGACCGCCAATGCCTATGGGACGTTGCGATATGGGCTGAGCGATGACAGAGTCACCGGGAGGCTCACGATAGTCGGACACGTTGCCGGTGGCCGTCTCGCACTGAGTGGCTATCATGACATCGCCGATCTGGACCCCTTTTCACCCGGCCGCAGCGTGAGCAATACCGTCAACGCGCTCTTCGCAGCTCATGACAACGGGGACTATGCGCTCGCCGGTGGTGGATCGGCCAGTTTCGAGATGCCGATCGGCCCAGGGCTGGAGTTGCTCCTCACCGGCAGGATCGAACAGCTGACCAGCGTCCGCCAGGTTGCCGAGTCGGCGGTGAACGACTTCCTGGGAGGAACCGGCCTCTTCCCGCCGAACCCGCCGGTTGATGAGGGCACCTTTGCCGGCGGATCGGCGCGGCTTCGCGGCGTCGGCATTACCCGCTGGAACCTCACCGGCGAGGTGGTGGGCGGGGATGGCCCGACAACAGGCAGGGTCCATGGAGACATCGGCCGTGACATCGGCTCGGGGCTGGGTATCACCCTGCGGTTGAAGGCAGGCGCCGCGACGGAGCCGGCCATGCCGCAGACCCTCTTTCGGCTCGGTGGGCTCGGCACCGTGCGGGGATTCGAGTACGGCACTCTCCGGGAGCCGGCGTTCTGGGCGGCGCAGCTCGATTTTACCCCCTTTGGGGCACGGGTGCGGCCGGTGATCTTCCTGGACGCCGGTCAGGCTGCGCGGATTTCCGGACTGTTCTCGAGCTCGGCCCTCGTGGGTGGTGGAGTTGGGCTCTCGCTGTTCAGCGGTCTCATTCGCTTCGACCTGAGTCTGCCCATCTCCCCCGATCAGTCGGACAAGGTGCGATTCGATCTCGTGATCCGGGGGGTCAGGTGAGGAGATCCGGGTTGGGACTCGTTCTCGGGCTTTCGCTTATGGCGGCGTTGTGACCAGTCGGAAAGTCTGCGATCGCAGGCCGGACGGCTGGAGGCCCGCTGGACGGGAGCGGACTCCGGCAGGTTTTCCTCGCATGCTGCCGCCGAGTGGTGTGCCGACCGCGTCTTGCTCGAGATCCAGGCAATTCAAGGCGACACCGGCCTGGCCATGATGTTGTATCCGGTGGACACTGTCGCCTCAGACAGCTACCCGGTGGTAGAGCCGACCCGAGCCGATTCGACGCCCCCGGCCGCGAGCGTGGCCCTCAGGTTGTTCGCACAGACAGCCATCAAGGGATTCCAGGGAGACAGCGGAACAGTGATTCTGGAACGCTCCGGCTCGGGACGGCTCTCCGGCACCCTGTCAGCCAGGGCTCGCTCGGTGCTGAACGGTGAGCAGATAAGGCTGAGCGGCAAGTTCGAGCGCGTTGCTGTGATGCCGCAGAAGCGCGGCTGCACTCCTGAACCGCCTGACACCACGGAAGATGCAGAGCGACTCGATGAACAGGTAGATTGAGGGCATGGAGAACACCTACTTCCGCAAGGGCTTTGGCCTCAAGAGCGAGATCGCGGGCCGGCTTACCGCTGACTATCACAGCGGTGTGGTCGAGGCTCTGCGGACCAGTGACTACCGGCTCCAGGTCGGTCCGTTGACCTTCCGGTTGGCGCGCGAGTTCGGCTTCTGCTACGGGGTCGATCGTGCTGTCGAGTATGCTTATGAGACCCGCACCAAGTTTCCCGGCCGCCATCTCTTTCTGGTGGGTGAGATCATCCACAACCCTCACGTGAACCAGAAGCTGCGCGACATGGGGATCACGCTTCTGGCTCACCGGGAAGACGGGGAGTTCGACTTCTCCGGTATCACCCCCGATGATGTCGTGATCATGCCCGCCTTCGGTGTGACGATCCGTGACTTCGAGCGGCTCCGCGGCATCGGGTGCGTTCTGGTGGACACCACCTGTGGATCGGTACTGAACGTCTGGAAGCGGGTCGAGAGCTATGCCAGGGACGGGTTTACCGCGATCATCCACGGAAAGCACTACCACGAAGAGACTAAAGCAACCGCAAGCCAGGTCATGAAGTACCCTGAGGGCCGGTACCTTGTGGTGTTCGATATGGCGGAAGCGCGGATGATCTGTGATTTCATCGAAGGCAGGGGCAGTCTGGCCGCGCTGGAGGCGAAGTTTCGTCAGTGCGGTTTCACCCGGATTCGACTTCGAGCGGGATCTTACCCGGGTAGGGCTCGCCAATCAGACCACCATGCTCTCCGGTGAGTCGCTTGCGATTGCCGACGAGGTGCGCAAGAGCGTGAGCCGCCGCTACGGTGCCGAGGCGGCCGGCGAGCACTTCAGATCGTTCGACACGATCTGCTCCGCCACTCAGGAGCGCCAGGACGCGGTACTCGCGCTGCTCCAGGAGCCCCTCGACGTCATGGTTGTGGTCGGTGGCTATAACTCGAGTAACACCTGCCACCTTGCCGCCCTGGTACATCAGCACGGCGTCACCGCGTATCACATCGAGGATGCCGACGCAGTGGACGTGGACACCGGTACCATCCGCCACCAGCCGATCGGCACCAAGACCGAGGTCGTTGCCGCAGGCTGGCTGGGCAGCTCCAAGGTCATCGGGATCACGGCCGGCGCCTCGACACCAAACAACAAAGTGGGGGAGACGATCGCGCGAATCAGTGCCGTTGCGGGATTTGAGATCGAGCTAGGACCCACAACGTGAAATGCCCTTCGTCGATCTGAGTCACACAATAGAGCACGGGATGACCACGTATCCCGGCCTTCCGGGCCCAATCATCTGCGACTACTTGAGCCGGGAAGCCTCTCGGGCTCGTTACGGCCCCGGCGTTGAGTTTCAGATCGGCAAGATCGAGATGGTGGCCAACACCGGCACCTATCTCGACGCTCCGTTTCACCGCTACGCCGAGGGGAAGGATCTGGCTCAGCTTTCCCTCGAATCGCTCGCCGACCTGGAAGCCGTAGTGGTGCGAATCCCTCCAGGTGCCGGCCGGGCGATCACCGGCAAGGCATTCGAGAATGTCGAGATCGATGGCAAGGCGGTGCTGGTGGAGACCGGCTGGGACGTCCACTGGAGAACGGAGCGTTACCTCACGGGGCATCCGTACCTGACAGCCGACGCCGCGGAGTATCTGGCGAGACGGCGCGTCACACTGGTAGGCATCGATTCGCTCAACATCGACGACACGGCAGATGCGGCCCGTCCGGTCCATTCTACGCTGCTCGGGGCCGGGGTGCCGATCGTGGAACACATGTGTAATCTCGGCCGCCTTCCCGAGCGAGACTTCAACTTCTTCGCGGTGCCCGCGAAAGTCGCCGGATTCGGGAGCTGGCCGGTGCGGGCCTTTGGACATGTCCTTCCATCAAACGACCGTCTCGGGCTTTCCCGCCGTCGCCCTTCGCTCGGCTGAGCTGGAAGTCGTCGCCGTCCCGAGCCTCGGGATGAAGCTCACCAATCTCCGGCGCCTCAACGGACGCGAATGGCTCTGGCGCAGCGACCAGATTCCGCTGGCACCGCCGCGATCAGGTTCCTCCTACGTGGAGACGGCGGACAGCGGTGGGTGGGACGAGTGCTTTCCCACTGTTGGCGCCTGTCCGGTTCCAGGGGCGCGGCCGGACACACCCTCGCTGCCTGATCATGGCGAGCTGTGGAGTGCACCCTGGATCAGCTCAGTCTACGACAGCAGCGAAGGGACAACGCTCGCCGGCTCTGCCAATGGAACCGTTTTTCCCTACGAGTTTCACCGGCAGATCACGCTGGATCCCCACGAACCCGTGGTACGGTTCCGATATCTGCTCCGACACACCGGCGACACACCATTCCCCTGGATCTGGTCGGCCCATCCGCTTCTGAACGTCCAGCCGGGATCGGTGCTCGAGCTGCCGGATGTGAGCCAGGTGAAGCTCGCTGCGGTCCATGGACGGGAGGACCCTTCGCTGCGCTCAGAGCTTGCCCTGAGCCAAGCGAAGGGGCAGGCTCTCCAGGACGGTGACGTCGTGAGCTGGCCCGGTGCCATCGGCGGAGATTCGGACCGGTTCATCTTCCCGGAGAATGGTGGCTGGGCGGCGAAGGCTTTTGGGGATTTGGGCCCCGACGGACGCATGATGCTGACCGATCCTCGAAGGGGCGAGCGGCTCGAGTTCGTAGTGCGGCCGGAGGAGGTCCCCCAGGTTGGAGTGTGGATCAACTGCCGGGGGTGGGCGCCGCCGGGACGCGCGCCGTACTACAATCTGGCGCTCGAGCCGTGCATCGGCGCTCCCGACCGGCTCGATCTGGCGGCAACCGAGTGGCACACCGCGCAAACGCTCCATCCAGGAGAGGAACGAGCATGGTCGATCGACGTGCGATTGCCGGATAAGCTCGACTGATCCAAGAGGAGTTCCCCTCCCATCCGCTGCGGGCAGGCGCTCCCACCTCCGCACAAAACAACGCAGTGCTCCGGTGGAACCTCCTGCCCACAGCTACCCCACCCACTCTTCACCATCCGCTTGGCAATCTTCTGAACAGGTGGGGCTCGCTGAGGTTGGGCGGGATCAGCTAAGCTAAGGCAGCATTTCCGCTACGGCCGCAATCGTCAGCGGGGCGCTTCCTTCCGCCCGATTGTTGACCAGCAGATAGGCCGGAATCCTCGTCCTCACCGCCGCTTCCACCAGCCGCACCAGGTCCCTCCGCAGCTTCGGGTTGGGCTCGCGAATCCGATCATAGGGCGCGAACACGTCTACTGCTTCATCGTAGGTCCTGCCCGGCCGGAGCAGCGCGCGGGCGACGATGAACGGACCGGAGATCGAGCCAGGAAGGTCAAGCTGATGACCGATGGGAGGCATGCGAGTCCATGAGTTGAACACATGCGCCACGCCGTGCTCCCGGAGCACCGCGAAGTACATGGGCGTGAGGAACTCCTCGTTCCGGATCTCGACGGCGAACTGTCCCTCTCGCGGTAGGGCCGAAAAGAACTCGTCCAGCCGGGTGGCAAACCCCTCGGCATCGATGCCGCTCGATTTCGCCAGAGTCTGAAACTCGAAGATGAACGGCCCGGTATGGTCAGCGAAGTGGCGTTGGTAGGGCTGGTATATCTCCTCCACGAACAGGTCGGCATTGAGGAAATCGGGGTTGACCTTGCCGGCCCGTGCCGGGTCCTGAGCCTTGGTGAAGGCATGGACGGTGAGCTGGCTCCAGACCTTGCTCAAGCAGGGGAAGCCGGGCGGGAGATGCTCGGCGTAGCTCCGAAGGACCTCTTCGGTCGGTGGAGCGTAGAAGGTCGAGTCGATTCCGACGGTGGCGAAGAGCGGAAAGGCGGCGTACTCCTCCAGCATCTTTGCCGCCGCGCCCTTCGAGCCGTAGTCTCGATGGTATACCAGCCCGCGCCAGCCCGGGTAATTCCAGGTGGATGTACCGAACCGCACCATGGGTGGAATTCGGTTTCCCAGCCGCTCGAATCCGGCAAGATCCAGGGTGCCAGCTCCGACGTCGGTCATAGGGAGGCTATGGCTCGGGAACGATCCTCGACACCCGGCCTCCGGCTTCGAGAATGTACATCTCGCCGGCTGCGTCTTCTCCGAAGCTGACGATCGATCCTCCGGTACTCAGCGTCGGCCAGCTGGTTTCCTCGGTTACCACCCCGCCCGCATAGCGGAAGCTCCTCACCCATCCCTGGCACAGATCGGAGTAGAAGTAGTGGCCCTGGACTGCAGGGATGGCGCTGCCCCGGTAGACGTAGCCTCCAGTTACCGAGCAGCCATGGTTGTGATTGTATTCCAGGACCGGCAGAGTCAATCCGGTTTGATCGCATCCCGCTCCATGAAAACAATGAGCGCCCTCCATAATGCTCCAGCCGTAATTCACACCCTTGCCGCTACCTTCGGCCACGGGCGATACATCGATCTCCTCGAACTGGCTCTCGCCCACATCTCCGATGTACAGGTCACCATTTGCCCGATCGAAGCTGAACCGCCAGGGGTTGCGCAGGCCATAGCTCCACACTTCAGGGCGGGCGTTGGGCTGTCCTACAAACGGATTGTCGGCCGGCACGGTGTAGGGGTCTCCGGTTCGCAGGTCGATCCGGAGAATGGAGCCGAGCAAATCGGATCAGGTCCTGGCCTCGGTTTTCGGGGTCTCCGCTCGAGCCGCCGTCACCCAGACCGAGGTACAGAAAGCCATCCGGGCCGAACGTCACCTGGCCGCCGTTGTGGTTCGGGTACGGCTGACTGGCAGTTAGAACGACCTGACCGGTGGCAGGGTCCGCTCGGTCGGGGTCAGCGGAGACCTGGAAGCGAGAGACGACGGTGTTGCCGGCGACATCGGTGTAGTGCACCACGAACATTCCGCTAGTTGCGTAATCCGGATCGAACGCAAGGCCGAGCAAGCCCTGTTCACTCCCTGAGGAAACCTGGGCGCTCAGATCCAGGAAGGGATCGGGGAGGAGAACCCCGTCCCTGACGATTCGTATCCGACCGGTCTTTTCGACCACGAAGAGCCGAGCCAGATCGCCGGCAGGGGCCGTGAGATACAAGGGAAAGCTCAACCCCGACACCACCTCCTGCAGGCCAGCCCCGGTGCCCGCTGGTGGTCCGCTCGGGTCGCTTTCGGAGCAGGCACTGGCGCCAACGCTGCAAGCGAGCGAGAGTCTGACACAGGCTAGCGGGTGAGGCAGGCGCATTGTCGAATCCTAAGCGGTAGTCAGAGCGCGATGAGACGAATGGGATGGGTACGGGCTGCATGGCTCGTGCTTCTCGGAAGCTGTACTCCTCTGGGGCTCTGGATCTACGAAGACCCGGTCGTGACGGTGTCACGGGTGACCTTGGAGCTCAGGGGGACACAGTCGTCCACCTCACCTGTGGTGGTGGCTCTCGCGGTCTACAATCGGAACGATTATCCCCTCTCGACCACGCGGATGGAGGTCTCGCTCCGTCTCGATGGGATTCCGATCGGGCAGTTCAGGCAGGACAGCACGCTCCCGGTACCGATGGAAGGGGTGTCAACCGTCGCCTTGCCGCTGGCTCTGGAGAAGCAGGCCACCCCGTCACACCTCCGGACGCTCGACCCCGGCAGCCATAGATACGCCGTTAGTGGCCGAGCCACATTCCGGACCCCGATTGGTACCCGGAAAGTCCGTTTTGCGGAGGAAGGCGACATGATCTTTGGCCAGCGTCCGAGCCAGTCATCGCCCTGACTTGATTCGAGCTCGCTCCAGCCGCTCCAGGTGCGTGATGGTCAGTGTCACGGCCCCGAACTCCTCCTCTACCTTGCCCCGAAAGATGAAGGGACCCTGGTCGAACAGGACGTGACCGCGCTCACGATAGACCTGTGGAAAGAGTACCGCCTCGATCAGCCCGTAGCCATCATCGAAGGTCGCAAACTCCATCGGCTCCTCGTTCGAGGTGTGCACCGGCTTGGCCGTGGTAAGCATTCCGGCAGCCAGAACATGCCTGCCCACGTGCTGATGCAGCTGGGTGCTGGGGCAGAGCCGGAATCGCCGAAGCCGGTCGGCGTGGAGCTGCATTGGATGCGCGTCGGTGATGAATCCTAGTGTCTCATACTCTTCCCGGCGACGGCGCTCGGGGGAGTATTCCTTGAGGGCTGGGACGGCAGGCGGAAGATCGCTGAACCAGTCGGCGGGGAAGCGGGGAAGCGGGGAAGCGGGGAAGTCTACTTCTTCACTATCAAAACGGCTGGCGAAACGCTTTTGCTTTCCAGCTTCCCCGCCTCCCTGCTTCCCCGCTGAATCCACCATCCACAACATCATCGGCCGGGTCCATCCACCGGCGATCGAATCGAGCGCGCCGACCTTGATCAGCAGGCGGAGGTCGGACGGGGCGATTCCCGTACGCGCGCGAAAGTCGAAGAGGCTGATGAAGGGGCGGGGACAGCGGGGACAGCGGGGACAGCGGGGACAGTTCGCTGCTCCAGTGCGAGAATCGCCGGGGTGCTGTTGCCGTCCCGCTTACCCGCTGACCCGCTGACCCGCGCTGTCAGTCACCCGTTCCACCCCATCCGCCGATAGCCCCTTCACGAACTGCAAACCGATCCGGATCTCCCGTCCCTTGCCGCTGCAGCGGAAGTCGCTGGCGTTGACATCAGGCGGCAGGATCCTGAGCCCCATGCGTATCGCCTCGGCGACATAGGCGAACGCATGGTAGAACCCGCCGCCGTTGGACAGTACCGCCGCCATGAACTCCGCCGGGTGGTTGGCCCTGAGCGCACAGGAGTGCTGAGCCACTTGGATGTAGGAACATGAGTGTCCCTTGCAGAAGCTGTACCCCGCAAAGGACATGATCATCTCCCAGACCTGCTTGGCCGCGTCCGGGTCCCGCCCCAGGCGCATCGCTCCGGTGAAGAACTCCTGGGCGTAGGCGGCGAGGTGCTTGGCCGGCCGCTTCTTCGAGAGCGCCTTGCGGAGCCCGTCGCCGGTGGCGGGGGGTATTCCGGCGAACGTCGCGCAGACGTTTACCACGTCTTCCTGATACACCATGATTCCGAACGACTCCGTCAGGGTGTCCTTGAGCGACGGATCGAGCGGCTCATAAGGCGTCCCGTTGCGCAGCCGCTCGAGATAGAGCCGGATGTACTTGTTCGATGCCGGCCGGATCATGCTCGTGTTGAGCACCAGCAGCTCGAACGAATCAGCCCGGCTCTTGGCGCACAGCAGCCGGGAGGCGGGAGATTCGGTGTAGAAGACACCCATCGTCTGCCCGGTGCGAAACAGCCGCTTGGCACCTTCATCCTCGCCCGCTGCCGACGAGGTGTAGTCGATGCGGTGGGTGGTGTGGCCGTGAACCGCGTCTATGGCATCGCGGATCACCGCGAGCGATCGGTTGCCGAGCAGATCGATCTTCACCAGTCCGGCATCCTCGGTGCCGTCCTTCTCGAACTGGATGACCGGCACCGGAAGATCGGGATAGCCATCGAGCGTCTTGGCGGCGCACTCCACCGGCACATAGTCGGTGAGCGGGCTTGGTGTGATCACGACGCCGCCCGGGTGCACCGACAGGTGGCGGGGAATCCCAACAAGACTCTCCGCGGCCCGGGCGAAGTCCTGCCAGTTGGAGGCGAGCTGGAGCCCACGAAAATTCGGATGGGTGGCTATCAGCTCGTGCAGCCGCTCACCAGTCTCATAGAAGAATGGAATGCGCCGGGTGACCTCTCGGATCTCTCCCGCTGGCCGGCCGTGCACCTTAGCCACCTCGCGCAGCGCGCCGCGTGACTGAAAGGTGTTGTGATTGGCCACCATGGCGGAGTGCAGGTGAGGGTAATGACGAAAGACGTAGGCCAGCACCTTGTCGCGCTCGTCCCAGGGAAAATCGAGGTCGATGTCCGGGGGATCCCGCCGCTCGAGGTTGAGAAAGCGCTCGAAGATCAAGCCACAGCGAATCGGGTCTACGTGGGTGATGCCAAGGCAGTAGCTCACCACCGAGTTGGCCACCGAGCCCCTGCCGCAGTGGGTCGGCGCGTGGCGTACGATGTCGCGCACCACCAGGAAGTAGTCGGCGAAGCCCTTCTGACCGATGATGCCGAGCTCCAGATCGAGCCGGTCCCTCAGTTCGGGGGTGATCGCCCGGTAACGCCACCGGGCTCCCTCGAGCGTGAGCTCCCGCAGCTGGGCGAAGGCGGAGCCGGTATCGGCGATGCGAGGGGGCACGGTTCGCTCACCGATCGGAATCCGGTAGACGCACCGCTCCGCAATGTCCATCGCCGCCCGGATTGCCTCCGGACAGTCGGGGAAGTGCCGCGCCAGCTCATCGGTCGAACAGAGCCAGGCTCCATGGGGCCAGACCTCCTCCGATGGGAGGGCGGACAGCGTTGTGTTCAGCGCGATGGCGCGGAGCAGCCGGTGACGACTCCAGTCCTCCGCATTCGCGGCGACCACTCCGTTGGTGGCGACGGCGGGCAGTCCCAGCCGGCGAGCGGCGGCCAGGGTCTCGTGGCGCCTCCTGCCGGGCCGAAGCTCGGCGTAGAGGTTCTTGGGACCGCTGAGGCGGAGGATCTGCTCCAGGAGGTAGATATCACGGGAGAGCAGGATGAGGCTTTCTCGATCAGTGGCGAGGAGGGCGGACAGGCGGACAGGCGGACAGGCGGACGGATCGATGGGTGCAACGGTCCGCCCGCCCACCCGTCCGCCCGTCCGCCAGTGTACTGCTGTAATAGCCCGGCAGAGCGCGCCCCACCCCCGCTCATCCGTAGCGAGCGCAACCACCTCCTGTCCATCGGCAACGAGATGGGCGCCGAGTATGGGACGCACGCCCACGGCATCGCAGGCGCGCTGGAACTCGACCGCTCCGTAGACCCCATTCGTGTCGGTGCAGGCGAGCGCAGCGAACCCCCGCTGGGCGGCCGCCTGGGCGAGTACCTCTGGGCTCGAGACGCCGAGGCCGAAGGAGAAGTGGGTGTGGGTGTGCAGATGAGTAAACATTTCCAATAAAAGCGTGAGCGGTAAGCGGTAAGCGGGAAGCACGTGCTACGGGACCTCGGGCGGCGCGCTCGCTACGCCCACCAACCCGCTTACCGATCACCGCTCACGCTTTTCAAAAAATCATCCAACATCCCATTGACCTCGTCGGGCTTGTCGAGTTGGATCCAATGGCCGGTGCCTTCCATCATCCGGTGGGGAAATCCCTTCCCCAGATGATGAAGGCTGAAGGGCATGTCGTTCTGAGGCGTGACGATCGACAGCGTCGGACCCTGATACCGGGCGAGCGCGGGATGGGGATCGAACTGCATCACATCCCGAAGTATCTGAACGACCGCCTCCCGCGGCGTCGCCTCGAGATCGGCCAGCAACCGCTTCCGGATCACGCTGTCTGGTCCGGCGACGCTGGTCCAATATCCCTGGCTAGTGCTGTCATAGTTCGACTCGAACCCGGCGAGGTAGGCCTTCGCCTCGGCCGGAGGGATCTGCTTGCCATCGCCGATTGGGTCTACCAGAACCAGCCCCGCCACGCGGTCCGGATGGGCACCGGCGTACGCCAAGGCCACTCCACCGCCCATGCTGTGGCCTACCAACACGAACTTCTCGAGACCCAGCGTATCGGCTACCGCAGCCACGTCGCCGGCCATTCCCGCGATCGTGTAGTCACTATTCTTGGGTTGCTCCGACCGGCCATGCCCCCGGAGGTCCAGGGCGACTGCCCGGCGAGTGCGGCGCAGGTGCTCGAGCTGGTTCGACCAGTGGGTGGAGTTTCCGGCGAGCGAGTGCACAAACACCACCGGCAGTCCCCCGCTTCCGCCGTTGTCCACTGCCAGTGCCCCAGCAGGGCCGGTAACCTGGGTCGGGCTCATCGACCGGTCATTGCGATTTCTCATTGGCTCGAATGAAAAAGGTTCTTTCCCGCTCACCGCTCACGTTTTTTGTTTCCCGCTTACGCTTTTCTCGTAAAACCAGGGTGGGCGCCGCGCGAGGATCCGGGAATACACCGGGCAGCTCGGGGCGTGCGCACCGGGCAGGTAGCCGATGCTCATCAGGAACTCGCCCACGATCTCACCACCGGTAAAGCGGAACGTCTTCTTGAACAGCTTCACCCATTCATCCTTGGTGCGCGGATGATGTGCCGCGAGCCAGCCGGCGAATGAACCGTGGGTTTTCCGCAGCTCCAGGATTCGCTGGGCATTGGCGATGGCGGCATCCACCTTCAGCCGGTTCCGAATGATTCCCGCATCCGCGAGTAGCCGTTTGTGGTCGGCTTTGCCGTAGTGAGCCACAACCTCGGGATCGAAACCACCATAGGCCCGCCGGAACGCCTCTCGCTTCTTGAGGATGGTGAGCCAGGAGAGACCGGCCTGGTTGATCTCCAACATCAGCCGCTCGAACAGCTCCCCATCGCTCTCGAGCGGAAAGCCGTACTCCCGGTCGTGATAAGGCCCATGCCACTCATGGCCAGGCGCGGCATCACAGTATGTCTGGGTCAATAGGATGCCATTGGCTATTGGCTATTGGCTATTGGCTGTTTCATCTTCTTGCTACGTTCATTTTTTCGTCCTGAGGTTAATAGCCAATAGCCAATAGCCAATAGCCCTTACATGCGTGCAGTGATCTATGAGGGAGCCGGTGGCCCCGAGGTCATCACTATCGGCGAGGTACCGAAACCCGAGGTCCGCCCCGATCACATCCGGGTACGAGTCCACGCGGCCGGGCTGAACCGCGCCGACCTGATTCAGCGTCGCGGTCAATACCCGGCGCCGCACGGGTGGCCGGCGAATATTCCGGGGCTGGAGTACGCGGGCGAAGTGGAAGCCGTGCGCCCCGGGGTCACCCGTTGGAAGGTAGGTGATCGGGTGATGGGGCTCGTAGGCGGCGGTGCGCAGGCCGAGTTCGTGGTGGTACACCAGGATGAGGTGCTTCCAATCCCTGCGAGGTTGTCGTACGCCGAGGCGGCAGCAATCCCGGAGGCGTTCCTGACGGCATACGATGCGCTGGTGACGCGGGGTCGCCTGCAGGTCAACGAGCGGGTGCTCATCCACGCGGTGGGAAGCGGTGTGGGCACCGCGGCGGCGCAGATTGCCAAGCATGTCGGCGCCACGGTGCTTGGTACGTCGCGCAGCGGCGACAAGCTCGCGCGGGCTCTGGTTTATGGGCTCGATATCGGGATCGATACCAGCCGGACGCCCTTCCGTGACGCCGTGGTGGAACCGGTCAACGTGGTGCTCGATGTTCTCGGCGGCCCTTCCTTCGCCGATAACCTGGCGGTGCTGGCCCCGCGCGGCCGCTTGATCATGCTTGGCTTCCTGGCTGGCAGCGGCACCGAAGCCGACCTGGCGCCGATCCTCCGTAAACGGCTGGAGGTCGTTGGCACGGTCATGCGGACGCGGGGGCTGGAGGAGCGGATCCCGCTGGTACGCGAGTTCGCCGCCACAATGCTGCCGCTCTTCGACCCGAGAATAGAACGGGGTTCCCCTCTCCGGCCGGTTCTGGAGCGGACCTATCCGATGACTCAGCTGGCTGACGCGCATCGGGTCATGGAAGGGAATGCCACCTTCGGAAAGATCGTGGTGGAATGGTGAGAAGTAAGAGGTGAGAAGTGAGAGATAAGAGGGCCACCGTGCACAGCCCGGCTGCCGTAGCGGGTGCGGATGTGGTCGAGGGCGTGCTGGAGGGCGGGGAAGCGGGGAAGCGGGGAAGCAGGGAAGCCTGAAGCCGGAGAAGCTTCTTCGTTGGTGTGCTGTGACTGTCCCGCCTCCCCGCTTCCCCGCTTCCCCGCCCACAATTCCAGTTGCGCCTCCGCCTCCATCAGCCGGTCCAGCGTGAGCGCGACTGCCCGCACCGCCAAGCGTTTGGTGTTGGCCAGCACAAAGGCGCGGCGGGCGGCGTCCCAGAGCTCCGCGTCGAGCACTGCCGCTCGGAGCGGTACGGCGCGTGCACCGGCGGTATAGTCGGCGTAGGTCGCTTCGATCCGAAGCCGTCCCGCGGTAAGCCCGCGCTGGCGGAGCCGGCGGCCGAGCCGCTCGCTCATCAGGCGGAGCAGGGGGTAGAGAACGCCGATGTCGTTGGTATCGGTGGTCAGGGCATGCGCCAGGTGAAACTCGGCCTGCCGCTCGGGCGGCAGCACCGGCCGCGGGTCGATGCCCTGCGCCCGAGCCCGGAGCATCCGGCCCTCACGGCCGAAGACGGCGCAGAGCGCGCTCTCGGGAATGGCGGCAACCTCGCCGATCAGATCGAGCTGGTAGTCCTCCAGCCGCGTCCGCATGCTGGCGCCAAGCTCGGGTAATACCTCGAGTGGATGAGGGGCAAGAAACCCCCGTTCGTCTCCGGCCGGGACATACAGTGACTCATCCCACTGCCTCCACCCGCTCCGCGGGTACCCGGTCCGGCCGATCGCCTGTCCGCCCGTCCGTCGGTCCGCCCGAATAGCTGCCTGACTCACCAGCTTGTTGCTGGCCACCCCAACCGACACCGAGAGGCCGAGCCGCTCGTTGGTCTCCCGCCGGATGCGCGCGGCCACATCCTGCGGCGGACCGAAGAGCCGTCCGGTTCCTGTGAGGTCGAGAAAGGCGTGGCCGTATCCCCGGGGCTCGATAGTCGGCGCGTAGATCCGGAGGATCTCGTGCAGCGCGAGCGAGGCGCGGGCATAGAGCCGCGGATTGGGGGGAAGGACAATGAGGTCAGGGCAGAGCCGCTGCGCTTTCCGCACCGGCATTCCCCGCTCCACCCCCGCCATCCGCGCTTCAACTGAGAGTGCCAGGATGGTGGCGCGGTCGGCACCGGGCGGTGCTACCGCCAGAGGCCGCGTCCGGAGCGCAGGCGCTACCAGGCCTTCGAGGGAAGTGCAGAAGGCGGGTGGGTCGACGAACAATACTGAACGCATGAGACACCTGAAAAAACGTGAACAGTAAACAGTGAACGGTGTGACAGGCGGACAGTCGGACAGGCGGACGGGTGGTATCAGTGGGCGGATCCCACGTACAGACGTGTTGATTACCGCCTGACCGCCCGTCCGTCCGTCCGCCCGTTACTTGTCGGACCACACCGCCAGCTCGTGGCCACTCGGATCGGTGAAGTGAAACCGGCGGCCGCCGGGAAAGCTGAAGATCGGACGGGCGATCACGCCACCGGCCTGCTTCACCTTTTGCTCCATGGCCTCCAGATCGGCCGCGTAGATGATCACTAGCGGACCACCGGTCCGCATCTTGGCTGCGGTCTGGAATCCGCCGCTCAGCCGCCCGTCGGAGAAGCTGGCGTAATCCGGCCCGTAGTCTTCGAAGGTCCAGCCGAAAGCCTGGCCGTAGAACCGCTTGGCCTCAGGCACGCTCTTGACCGAGAACTCGATGTAATCGATGCGGCGATCCTGTCCGGCGTTGCTCATGGCAGCCTCCCCAAGTCACCAAATAATTCACCACAAAGGACACAGAGGGATCTCAAAGCAGAACCGCCTGCTCGTCAGAGTCCGTTTCATGCTCTCGGCGTGGTGCACGGCCCTCGAGTTGCCTCCTACGTCGACCACCCGCTCCGCGGGTACCCGCTTCTTCAATGGAAAATCCATAGGTCTGCTTCAGCAGGCGAAGCCGGCGGCTCAGCGCGTCCTGATAGCTCTGGCTGACATGGTCCTTCCCGGCGTAATGGCGCCGATAGCGCTCGGCCAGCGCCGGGAACTCCTTGGTAAGGAAAGGAAGGAAGCGGTGCCGCGCTGCGGGGCCAAGCCGGAGCGCCGACCCGACCACATAGCAGGCGCCCGCCTCCTTCGCCGCTTCCATCAACCGGGCCAATCCGGCCCAATCATCCGTCACTCCCGGAATGATCGGCGCCACCAGGAGTCCGGCATGGATGCCGCCCTCGGTGAGCCGACGGAGTGCGCGCAGCCGTGCCGCCGGCACCGGCGAGCGGAGCTCGAGCAGCCGTGCGAGCCGAGCGTCCGCGGTGGCGAGCGAGATATTGACGGTCACCTCGTGGTGCTGGGAGAGCGCCTGGAGGAGGTCCAGGTCGCGAGTGACGAGCGAAGACTTGGTGATGATGCCGATCGAGAGCCCATGATAGGAGCGCAGCACCTCCAGGATCCGGCGGGTAAGCTGGAACTGCCGCTCCGCCGGCTGGTAGGGATCGGTGGCGGTGCCGATCACCAGCGAGTGGCCGGCGAGCTTGGCGGGATTGAGCGTCCGCGAGAGCACCTCGGCGACGTCGGTTTTGACCAGGATCTCTTTCTCGAAGGCCTCCTCGGGCGGTAGGGCGGAAAGGCGGAAAGGCGGTAAGGCGGAAGAGACGTCATTAACCCCATCTCCTCCAGCATCAACTGCCGCCTGTCCTCCCTTCCGTCCTACCGCCTTACCGTCCTTCCGCCTTACCGCCCTCTCCACCGCCCACCGATGCGTATCCCGCGCGTAGCAGTAGGTGCAACCGAACTCGCAACCGACATAGGGATTGATCGACCAGAACCCCATACCGGTAGAAGCCGGTGTGTTGAGCACCGAGTTGACCGGCAGGCCAATGAACTTGGTGCCCCGGTTGCGCTCGATCTAGGACAGGAAGGCTGGACGGCTGGACAGCGGGGCGGGTGCCCCCTGGGCGGGTGGTCAGCAAGTCGAGTTGCCGAGCCTCTTCTTCAAGGAGCTCTTGCTGTCCCCGCTGCCCCGCTGTCCCGCTGACCCGCTTTCATCCGCACCGCCCCCACCCGCACTGGGTGCAGCTGATGCAGCCCGATGAGCGCACGATCGGTCCGGCACAGTCGGGGCAGACGCGAATCGGATGTGGGGTACTCGGCTGGTACGTGGTGGGCTGCCCTAAGCCCGAACGAACTTGCTGTCCGCCCGTCGATTCGTTCCGTTCGGGGCAAGCTTGTCCGCTCGAGGGGGAAGGAAGCGGCCGGTCAGTGGAACGGGAATGAAGTGACACGGAGCCCTCTAGCTTCGGGTTCTATTCGGTATCATAACCGAATATATACCGAAGAAAAGGAGCGTCAAGGCATCTCTGTCAGAACTCTCATCTCGGCCCTCACCCGCGCTAATTTAGGCGGTGAACTTCTCCTTCGATGACGCTCTGCCGATTCTGCGCCGGACGCCGGCGGTGCTCCGCGCCCTGCTCTGGGATCTGCCAGATTCCTGGACAAGTGGGACTGAGGGTCCTGATACCTGGAGCCCGTTCGACATAGTCGGGCACCTGATTCACGGCGAGCGCACCGATTGGATTGTGCGCACCCAGGTCCTGCTCGCCTACGGAGAGACCCGTCCGTTCACTCCCTTCGATCGCTTCGCCCAGTTCGAAGCCTCGCGCGGTAAGAGACTCCGTGAGTTGCTGGACACCTTCGCCGAGCTCCGGGCCGCGAACCTGATCCGGCTCGAGTCGCTCGGGCTCACGCCTGAGGACCTCGATCGCCGCGGCCGGCATCCGGAGCTCGGCCCGGTCACCCTGGGAGACCTGCTCGCCACCTGGGTCGCGCACGACCTGAGTCATATCGCGCAGATAGCCCGGGTGATGGGCCGGCAGTATACCGAGGCCGTGGGTCCCTGGCGTGCCTACCTCCCGATGTTGGACAACCCTCGTCGGTGAGCGAGCCACTTCCGCCGGCGAGGAAGCCTGCCGGGCCGTTGGCCGGTGTCTCCGGCGGATGGACCGGTGAGGAGGATAAGATCAGGGGTGCTTGCGCAGCACGCGGCGCGCCGCTTCGTGCGGGAGTATGAAGTCGGCCTCGCTCGGCGGGCGGACCCAGAGATCAAACGCCAGGAACAGGGTCTTGGAATAGGGAAAAAACGCGAAGGGTACCACAAGCATGAGAATGATGGTCGTGACCTGGAAAACGTCCCACGGCGGCTGGGGCCAGGTCAACAGCAGAAATCCCACTACCCAGATCGAGAAGACTGTCTCCACAGCCATGAGATTGAAGAAGTAGGCGCCCAGCCAGTAGCCCTCCTCCCCCCGCTCGAAACCCAGACCACACACCGGGCAGTTCGGCACCAGACGCGACCAGGTGACGAAGACCGGGCCGCCGCCGCAGTGCGGGCAGCGCAGACGCAGGGCGCGCCAAAAGAGTGAGCTGACGCGGCGGGAATGGTGAGAGGATTGCGGAGGAGTGCTGGGCATCGGCGTGTCGGAACAGATGTCTCATACTAGCACCCGGTACTCGCAGGAGCGAGACCTATGTCACCGTCCTTCGGGCCGGAATGCGGCTGTCGACCCATCGCTCCACGTCCTTCAGCACTTCCTCATGGCCAACATCGGCGAAGAGGCCGTGATACGCGCCCGGATATTCACGGAGCTCCCGGTCGGTCTGCTCCACCTTGCTGAAAAAACGGCGGCTGCCCTCCGGAGGCACCATCCGGTCGGCCGAGCCATGAAGCAGGAGCAGGGGAACGGAAAGGGTTTCAGCCCGGGCCTGCAGCCGCCGGATGGCGGCGGTGACCTCGGTGGAGAGCCTGGCGGTCCCCCGCCGGTGAAATAGTGGGTCGGCCAGTATGGTGTCCACCACAGCCGGGTCGCGGGCCAGACCCGAGAGGTCCATTCCAACCTTCAAAGAAAAGCGGGGGCAGATCCGGGACATGACGCGCCCGAGAGTCATGAGGAACGGGGGCACACCGACCTCTCCCAGAGGCGGCGCCGCCGCGATTACGCCGCTCAACCCGGCAGGGTAGTGGAGGGCGTAGTCAAGCACCACCAGACCTCCGAGGCTGTTCCCCAGGATAAAGAGTGGCAGGTCCCCCTCCCATTTGCGCACCCGGCCGAGAAAGGCATGCAGGTCGCCCCGGTACTCATGCCAGCCCCGCAGGTAGGCACGCTGGCCTGGGGAGCGTCCATTCCCGCGCATGTCGTAGGCATAGAGCGCGATGCCGTGGGCTGGGAAGTGGCTCGCGAGGGTAGGGTAGAGTCCGCTGTGATCGCCCAAGCCGTGCAGGTTGATCAGCACAGCCCTTTTCCGTTGACTGGCAGCCGGCATCCAGGCCTGATAGTACAGCCGAAGCCCACCGGTGCCTGCGAAGGTGCCGTCCCGGTGCTCGTGCGCAGGGGCCACGAAGTCGGTCATGGGTCGTACGCTAACGTTGTCAGGCGCGGCATCATAGTACGGGGCTTGGCAGTATCCTTCGTGACCTTCGTGCCTTCGTGGTGAAGTTTTTTGAGAGGTGGGGTTGCCGAGGTCAGCGGCTGACGAAGGTGGGCACAGCCTCGAGCAGCCAGCCGCGGGGGTCCGCCGTCACCTGGGCAACGGTCACGCGCCGGACCTCGCCCAGGCTGGAGAGGGGGCCTGCCTCCGGCGAGAACTCGAGATGGTAAAGGCAGGTGCCCGCGTTCCTGGCGTGCTCGGCGACGAACCTCGACATCGCTTCGGGCCAGCTATCGGCCGGCGGGTTCGGTCCCGAACCTTGCCGGTGCCGCTCCAACGCCTGAATCACGAGCGATCGGGTGACGCCCAACTTGCGAAAGCGCTCGCGGAGATGACGTTCATCCTCTCGAGGGTCAGCAAGACGGGGGCGGACAAGATCACAGGAACAGCGGCCGACCAGAATCCGCGCCACCGTCTGCGCCCTGGAATGAATCGCCTTCAGCCTCTGCTGGTCAGGGAAGGCGGTGAGATCGGCGCTGAGCCCGGGCGGGAGCATGGACCGTACCTCGCTCAGCGTGAGCGGGCTTGCGAGGTACAGGAAGTAGCACATTGGAGGTGAAGTAAGAAGTAAGAAGTGAGGAGTAGAGGGTAAGAAGTGAGAGGTAAGAGGTAAGGGAATTGTCATCCTGAGAGCCCTGCCCTGAGCGCAGGCGAAGGGCTCAGGATGACAATGCCTCGCTTCTTGCCTCTCACTTTTTACTTCTCACTGCCTTTCAGATCGGCAAATCATCCCGCACCAGCACCAGAATCGCCGCCTGGGGGACGACCAGATATTTCTTCTCCTCGAAAGTGATCTCGACAGCTGCCTTGCGAAAGAAGATCGCGTGATCTCCGACCCTGGCCTGCATGCCCCGGGTCTTGGTTTCCCGAGTGTCTACCTTCCAAGGCTCGTCGTCGAGACTGCTCAGGTCGGCCACGGGCGTTCCTGGGCCAGTGGCCACAATCAGGCCGGTTTGAACCTGCTGAGCATCGATGGCGGTGGCGGGGAGATATAGGCCGACACGGGTCCGCTCTTCTCCGTCCTCAGGAGTGATGAGAACCCGATCCCCGACGACCATCAACTGCTTCTTGGGAAATTCCATTACCGCTTGCCGTTGCCCTTGGCCACTTTTGGCCCACGGCCGGGTCTTCGCTCCGTACTCTCGGCCTGGTGGACCGTCACCAGATCGGTAATCCGGAGCCGCCGGGATGCCGTCGGCAGACGCAGGCTGACTTCCTCGCCGATCTTCTTTCCTCCGAGGGCTCGACCCAGCGGAGAGGCGAGCGAGATGTGGCCGGCGTCGATATCCATCATCTCCGCCAGCACCACGATGTAGACGTCAGTGTCGTCGGTGTCCAGATCGAGCACGGTCACTCGGGAGCCAAGGCCCACTTTGTCGGTTGGCGCCTCGGTGTTCGCGAGCTGGCCAAGCTGATTCAACCGCTGGTGCAGCTGTCCCAGCCTGGCTTGCACGAACTGCTGCCGCTCGAGCGCAGCCTTGTACTCGGAGTTTTCCCGGAGGTCACCGAGCTCCACGGCCTGAGCAATCGCCTGAGGCAGCAGAATGTTCAATTCATGGCTGAGCTGATCGACCTCCCGGCCCAGCTTCTCCCGCATCTCACGAATCATGATCACTACCGTGCGTAAAAAGGACGGCCCGGAGAGTTGCATCTCCAGGCTTTGGAGGAATAATCTGCCTAAACATACTCTTCAAAACCGACGGGCGGAATAGCAGCCGGCCGTAAGATCAAGACAACCAACGCCTTAATATATTGGACCTCGATGCCGACCTCTTACCTGACGTATGCGATCATGGTTCTGACGAGCCTCATCCTCGGGGCTTGCCGGCAACGCCAGACCCCGCCAGAGGCCGCCGACGCCGCTGTCCCGGTCAACACGGCGCCACTGCCGCCCGGTACCGACGGGGCGGCGGAATCGCTCCTGGTGGATGTGCGGTCGGTCGACTCGACCATCCAGGTGGACGCCCGCTATGCCGGCGCCAACAACTTCACCGGAGCACGGCTGCCGGGCTACAACGCGCCTCGGGCTCTGCTCCGCCGGGAGGCTGCCGCGGCGCTGGGCCGGGTGCAGGCCCGGCTCCGCACCGGTGGCCTTGGCCTCCTGGTTTTCGATGGTTACCGTCCGGTGCGGGCCACGCTCGCTATGGTTGACTGGGCGGAGCGCACCGGCCGGGCGGATTTGCTGGATGACGGGTACATCGCCCGGAGGAGCCGGCACAACCAGGGTGTGGCCGTGGATCTGACGCTGATGGATCCGGCAAGCGGAACCCAACTGGATATGGGGACACCGTTCGACACGTTTTCCGAGGCGGCCCACACCGCCAACGCTGCCGGCCGCGTGCTCCGCTATCGCCAGATCCTGGTGCGGGCCATGGAATCGGAGGGTTTTGCCAACTACGAGAAGGAGTGGTGGCATTTCAGCTATCCGGTGCCCGGGGCGCTGCCCTTCGATAGGGTGATCTACTGATCCGGAGGAGCAAGAGTCGACGGTAGTGTTCTAGTTTGGGCAAACCAGGACAACAGCCGAGTTGACACTCGTGAAGTCCAAGAGTAAAGTGTGGCTGGCAAATGGCTTCCATCGTCCGAGTGGGTTCTTACCAACAGGATCAACGCGTAATGCTCCTCAGGACCGCCGTCCCGCGCTCGTTCCGGTTGGTCGCCGCCTTGTGCCTGCTCGCACTGGTGCTGGCCGGTTGTAGTTCGGAGCACTATCCTCAGACCACGCTGCTTCCCCGCGGCGATTTCGCCAAGATCGCCGACGATCTTCTGGACACCACGGTCAAATGGGCCCTCCTCGTGTTCGTACTGGTCGAGGGGGTGTTGCTATACGCCATCTTCCGGTTCCGGGGTAAACCCGGCGATCCCGAGCCGCATCAGACCCATGGCAACACCGCGGTGGAGATCATCTGGACCGTCATTCCAGCCCTGATCCTGGCCGTCATCGCCGTGCCCACGGTCAAGGCCATCTTCGAGACCAGCTCGACTCCGGGCAAGGATGCCCTGACCATCGAAGTCGTGGGGCATCAGTGGTGGTGGGAGTTCCGCTACCCCGAGTACAACCTGACCACCGCGAACGAGATGCACGTCCCGCTGGGTCGGACGGTCTCGCTGCGCATGGGCAGCAACGATGTTATCCACAGCTTCTGGGTGCCGCAGTTCGCCGCCAAGCGCGACGTCTTTGCCAACCGCGAGACCCGGATGTGGTTCAAGGCGGAAGCCGAAGGTGATTATCCCGGCCAGTGCGCCGAGTTCTGCGGCATCCAGCACGGGCGGATGGCGCATCGGATAAAGGCCCAGAAGCCGGAGGAGTTTCAGGCCTGGGTGGCCCACATGCAGACGCTTGAAGAAAAAGCCCACCCCGGCCCCGCCGCCAACACCGCCCCCGCCGCCGCGCCCAGGCCAGAAGGCTCAAAGGGCCCGCCGACCACCCCGGAGTCGGTGGCGGCGGCGAGGGCGCGGCGAGAAAGCTTTTCACCGCCAAGGGCTGCATCGCGTGCCACTCCCTGGATGCAGTCAACGCGCCCAAGGGGATGATCGGCCCCAATCTGGCCAACGTCGGTGCCCGCTCCTACATCGCGGCCGGAACTCTCAAGAACACGGACGAGAACCTGGCCCACTGGATCCGGGATCCTCAGGGGATCAAGAAGGGTGTACTGATGCCCAATCTTGGTGTGACCGAGGCCGAAGCGCAGGCTCTGGTGGCCTATCTCAGGGCGCACCAGTAGGCCCGCACTACGCGTGCGGCCTCGGCCAAGATGACAACCATGAATTAAGGCTCGTATGGCTACCAGGGTACTAGATCAGCAGCAGGCGCGTGCGGCGGCCCACGGTGAGAAGACCGGGCTCTGGAGCTGGATCACGACGGTCGACCACAAGCGCATCGGGATCCTCTACGGCGCCACGGCCTTCTTCTTCTTCCTGATGGGTGGAATCGAAGCGTTGCTGCTTCGCATCCAGCTGGGCACCGCGGAAAACACCTTCCTGTCGCCCGAGACGTACAACCAGCTGTTCACGATGCACGGCACGACGATGATCTTCCTCGCCATCATGCCGCTCTCGGCGATGTTCTTCAACTTCATGATCCCACTGCTGATCGGCGCCCGGGACGTGGCCTTTCCCCGGTTGAACGCGTTCAGCTACTGGGTCTTTCTGCTGGGCGGCCTGTTCCTCAACGCCAGCTTCCTCTTCGGGGTGGCGCCCGATACGGGCTGGTTCGGCTACGCCAATCTGACGTCAAAACAGTACTCGCCCGGGCTGAACGTCGACTTCTGGATGCTGGGTCTCCAGATCCTGGGCCTCGCCTCCATGGCCGCGGCACTTAATTTCTTCGTTACCATCGTCAACATGCGAGCGCCCGGCATGACGCTCATGCGCATGCCGATGTTTGTATGGATGAGCTTCATCACCCAGGTGCTGCTGCTGCTGGCCTTTCCGGTCATCACGGTGGCGCTGATCCTGCTCATGTACGACCGGTTCTTCGGCAGCCACTTCTTCGTGCCCTCGGGTGGGGGCGATCCGCTGCTGTGGCAGCACTTCTTCTGGCTCTTCGGCCACCCCGAGGTCTACATCCTCATTCTGCCGGCATTCGGCATCGTCTCCGAAGTGCTGCCGGTTTTCTCCCGGAAGCCCCTCTTCGGCTACGCGGCAATGGTCTTCTCGGGAGTGTTCATCGCGTTCCTCGGCTTCGGGGTGTGGAGCCACCACATGTTCTCCACCGGCATGGGTCCGCTGGCGGACACGTTCTTCGCGCTCACCACTATGCTGATCGCGATTCCGACGGGAGTGAAGATCTTCAACTGGATCGGCACCATGTGGGGAGGATCGCTTCAATACCGGACGCCAATGCTCTTTGCCATCGGCTTCATCGCCATGTTCATCATCGGCGGGCTGTCTGGGGTCATGCACTCATCGCCGCCGGCGGACCTGCAGCAGACCGACACCTATTTCGTGGTCGCCCACTTCCACTACGTGCTGTTCGGGGGGAGCATCTTCGGCCTGACCGCGGGCGCCTACTACTGGTGGCCCAAGATGTTCGGTCGGATGCTGAACGAGCGCCTGGGCAAGCTGCACTTCTGGCTGATGCTGATCGGCTTCAACCTGACCTTCTTCCCGATGCACTTGGTGGGACTCCACGGGATGCCGCGGCGGGTGTACACCTATCCCAAGGGCCTCGGGTTCGAGCTTCTGAATCAGATCGAGACGGCCGGCGCGTTCCTCCTGGGCGTCGCCTTTCTCGTTTTCCTGGTCAACATATTCCAGACCTGGCGCAAGCCGCGAAACGCGCCTGCCGATCCATGGAATGGGGCCACCCTGGAGTGGAGCATTCCTTCTCCACCGCCGGAGTTCAACTTCGCGGAGATCCCGACCGTGCACGGGCGTGACGCGCTGTGGGAGCTGAAGCGCGAGCGCGGCGGCCCGCTCCCCGAACCGGCCCGGGTCAGCGGGGCGGGGATCCACATGCCGAATCCGTCGTACTGGCCGTTGGTCGTCGCGGTTGGGATTCTGGGGTTCTTTGTATTCCTCATGATGCTGGGGCATACCGGGATCTGGCCCGTCATTGCGTCCTTCGGGCTGCTGTTGACGGGAGTGTACAAATGGGCCTATGAGCCAGCCGGATGAACCGCGTAAACAGTGACAGTAAACGGTGAACGGGCCCGGCCCGGCACCGCCTGTTCACTGTTCACTGTTCACGTTGTTAGGTGACACCGTTCACGTCTTTCGGAGTTGATCTTGACCGCTCACGCGCACGCAGCGCACCTCGAGACCTCGACCGGGCTGGATAACCGGAAGGTGGCCATTTGGACATTTATTGGGTCCGAATGCATGTTCTTCGCCACCCTGATCTCGAACTATCTGGTCCACAAGGGCAAGAGCCTGGTGGGGCCGTTTCCCCACGAGCCGTGGACCTCCCCCACGGGGCAGCACTTCGAGCCGATCTTCGAGATCCCCCTGGTCACACTGGGTACGGCGCTGCTGCTGTTCAGCTCCCTCTTCGTGGTGCTGGCCCTGAGTGGTGCGCAGCGGGGGAGCCGGAAGGCGCTGCTCGGCTGGCTCGCCGCCACCATTGCCTGCGGCATGTTCTTCGTCGGGATGCAGGTGTACGAATTCACCCACTTCGTGCACGAAGGGCTCGGGTTCACCACCAATCTCTTCGGCTCGAGCTTCTACACCCTGACCGGCTTCCACGGCACCCACGTGACAATTGGAGTGCTCTGGCTGGCTACGGTCTGGAAGGATGCGTTGCGCGGCAGGCTCCCGCCGGAGAGGTCGCTCAACCTGGAGATGGCGGCGTTGTACTGGCACTTCGTCGACGTGGTGTGGATCATCATCTTCCCCGTCGTCTACCTCATCAAGTGAGCAGGGGACCATGGACTCACCATGTGACCGCCCAGCAGCACGCCCACCCGACCGCAGTCTCTATTTCAAGGTCGGACTGGTGCTCTTTGTACTCACCGCGCTCGAGGTGGGGCTCTACGAGATCACCTACGGGGATCATGCCGGAGCGCTTGCCCCGACGATCAAGCCTTTCTTCGTGCCGCTCCTGCTTCTGCTGTCGGCCGCCAAGTTCGCCTTGGTGGCGATGTTCTATATGCACCTCAAGCAGGACAGCAAGCTGTTCACCGGAGTGTTCGTCTTCCCCCTGACGATCGCGGCGTTCATTGTCCTGGCGCTGATCGTTCTCCAGGCGTACCACTTCGCATTCGCGCGGTCGGGGTAATGCTGGGCACATAGCCCCGAGCCTCCATGGACGATCGCCTTCGACCTACCGTCCCATACGAATGGGCCTGGTCGCCTCACCCCAGCGTTCTCATAGGCACCGGAATTCTCGGTGCCTTGTACTTTTACGGGATCGGGCCGCTAGGCCGCCGGCGCGGTTGGCCGCCGGCTTCGGCCTGGCAGATCCTCTCCTTCTCTCTAGCCCTGCTGGTCCTGCTGGGGTCGCTCAACGGGCCGGTCCACGACCTGAGCGATTACTATCTCTTCTCCGTGCATATGGTGCAGCACCTGGTGCTCACCCTCGTGTTCCCTCCGCTTCTGCTTGCCGGCATACCCGAATGGCTGCTCCGACCCTTGCTGGACAAGCCGGGCGTGCTGCGGATCGCCCGGTTTCTGACCCATCCGTTGGTCGCGGCGCTTCTGTTCAGTGTCTCCATCGCCGTCTGGCATTTGAGCCCGTTCTACGACCTCATGATGAGAAACCATGAGGTGCACATTGCGACCCATCTGATGTTCATGGTGACGGCGACGCTCATGTGGTGGCCGGTCATGAGCCCACTACCGGAGCTCCGGCTGCCGGCCGGAGTGAGCATGCTCTACCTGTTCCTGGTCGGGATTCCGATGCAGGTGGTGGCCGCGCTGATCACCTTCGCGGACGAGGTGCTGTATCCGTGGTACGTCACCGCTCCCCGCATGTGGGGGCTCTCGCCGCTCGATGACCAGCAGCTCGGCGGTCTGATCATGTGGGTTCCGGGTAATCTCTACATCTTCGCGGCGATCGGGGTGCTGTTCTTTCGGTGGGCGAAGGAAGGAAGAGAAGCGTGCAGCACCGTGCGAAAATGACGGGCTAGCGACCCCTCACTGACAACGCAAGACAGAGCCAGCCGGCAAGGAAGGCAACTCCGCCAAGCGGGGTCACCGCGCCCCACCAGCGGGTCCCGGTCAGCGCGAGGATGTAGAGACTACCAGAGAAGAGCACGGTTCCCGCTACGAATAGCCACCCGGCCCAAACCGGCAATGCACCTGGCCAGCGGGTTAGTGCCCACGCGACGGCCAACAGCCCCAGCGCATGATACATCTGATACCGGGCCGCGGTTTCGAATATCGCCAGGTGCTCCAGCGTCAGGCGCCCCCGGAGGGCATGGGCGCCGAATGCTCCCGCCGCCACGGAGATCAGGGCGGACAGCGCGCCAACGCCAAAAAACAACCGGTCCATTTAGCTCACCGGTGAGAGAGGCCTCGTGCGGCAAGCTCCTCGGGGGTCGCCCGGCGATCGGCCCAGGCGGCAAGTCCACCCAGAGCCAGGATGAAAACGATGTCGCTCACCGCAACGGTGGTCATGTTCGGCGGCAGCGGGCCGTACATGCTGGCCAGGTATGTGCCGACCAGTAGTAGAGCCACGAGCAGGATCCTGCCCGCCCTGACCGGGTGACGATGAGATCCCCGTGCCATATAGAGAGCCAAGCCGCCGCCGAATACGAGAGCCTCAGCGGCCAGGGTGGCAACCGGATTGTTCCACAGGTCGAGCCCCAGTTTGGTTGAATCGTTTCCCATGAGCGGCAGGTCGGGCACGTGCACCAGCACATCGAGCGGATAGTGGGAGAACACCGCCAGCCCCACCACGGCTGCCGCCTGCCAATGTCGAGTGGTGTCGCGAGTGGGCCAGGAATAGTAGAGCTGCGGCTGCCACCACACTCCAGATGATGACCCCGACAAGGCTGTGCGAGATAGGATAATCCAGAAACTCGAGCGGGGTGACCGCTGTATACCCCGGAACGATCCTCGCGTGTTCCCATCCCAGGAGCACGAAGATTCCCCAGAGCAGGTCGGGCAACTGGACTGCGATGAAGAGCGTCCCGAGCGACAGCCTGGGTTCGGCCCGCTTGAGGGCGAAGCGCTACGCCGTAGTGGCCTAGGAACATGGCGGGGAGCAGGGCAGCGGGACAGGGACAGCGGGCAGCGGGGCAGCGGGACAGCGAGAACGCACGGGGTGTGGATTTTCATGAACGCTCCTTCAGAGGAGATCTGAACACTCCCACAACCGCTATTTCCACTGGCTGCCAAGTTGCCGAAGATTTGACTCGCCGTCCAGAGCAATTGCATTAGATCTACGTGCTGTCCCGCTTCCCCGCTTCCCCGCTTCCCCGCTATCCCCGCTGCCCGCTGTCCCGCTGTCCCCCCTGCCAGCCACGCTCCCCCGTCCACCACCATGATCGCGCCGGTGATCCAATCTCCTGCGGGGCTCGCCAGGAAAGTCACGGTCTGACCGATGTCTTCGGGTGTTCCCCAGCGCTGGAGCGGAATCGATTCCGCCGCGTACTTCTCCATGCCGAACAGGTCAGGTGCATCACTGCCGGGCGGAGTGAACGCCTTCCTGACTCCCTCGGTAGGAATCGGTCCCGGCGCCACGGCGTTGACGGTGATTTTGTCTCTGGCCCATTCGAGGGCCAGCGTGCGGGTGAGCGCGTCCACCCCGGCCTTCGCGGCCGTGGCGTGGGCCATCAACGGCCAGCCGCGATAGTGCAGGGTCATCGACACTGAGATGATGCGTCCGCCACCCTGAGCCTTCAGGAGTGGGTAGGCGGCCTGGCAGCAGTAGAAGGTGCCGTACAGGTCGGTTTCGACCACGGCCCGCCAGGCATTCGGGGTAAGAGTGGCGCTGGGCGCGTAGAAGTTTCCCGCCGCGTTGTTGACCAGAATATCGAGCCGGCCGTGCTTCTCTCCCACCTGCCCGACCATTCGAGCCACCGACTCCGGCTCACGCACATTGACTTCGACCGTGCTCACCCTCGCACCGTCGGCGCGGAGACGCTCGGCGGCGGGCTCGAGATGTTCCGGCTTTCGGCTCGCGATCACCACTTCGGCGCCGGCGGCTGCCAGCGAAGCGGAGATTCCATAACCGATTCCGGTCCCGCCTCCAGTCACCAGCGCTACCCGGCCGCTCAGCAGGTCGGGCCGGAACACGCTGAGTGGAGGCGGGGTCACGCGATCCTGTCCGCGCGAGGCGAGGCGGGCCGCGAACGCTTCCAGGCGCAACCGGAAATCTGCGCTTTGCAATGCCTGCAGCTGGGCCGCTCCCTCAGTGGAGAGCGCCTGTTCCAAAGCGCCGACCTCCGGGCCCGACTGAGACGCTTGATGGTTCGAATGCTGGAGCTGGAGGACTCGAGGAGCGCGTTCACCGTCCGCCGCACGGCTGAGTCCAGGGCCGTGTCCTCCGCGACTTCCTCCACCATCCCGATCGAGAGCGCCTCCCGTGCATCAAGCGTCTCACCGGTCATCAGCATGCGCATCGCGCGTCCGACGCCTACCAGGCGGGGCAGGGTGAAGGTCGATCCTCCATCGGGGACCAAACCCATCCGGGCGAAGGCCGAGGTGAATGTCGCGCTCGAAGCCGGCCAGGCGCATGTCACAGGCCAGAGCCAGGTCGAATCCAAAACCGGCTGCCGTTCCCTGCACGACGGCCAGCACTGGCACCGGGCAGCGCACGATGGCGATTACGGCGGACTGGAAATCACTCAGTCCGTGCTGGAGATCCGTCACGCTTGGGGTCGTGCCGAGCGACCGGAGCCAGTGAAGGTCCAGTCCGGCGCAGAAGTGACCGCCGGCGCCCGAGAGCAGGACGACTCGGGCCTCTCCGACTTCCTCGACTGCCTCGATTTCCTGCGCCAGGCCGCGCGCGAGTCCCGGGGTGAGCGCGTTTCGCCGGGCTGGGAGGTTGAGCGTGAGCCGGTGGATCGGTCCATCGGATTCAGACACCAGCTCTGGCATGTGGTACTCGCTTCCGGGTGGACCCTGGGGAAGCTTATGCCTTACCAGCCGGACGGATCAGGCTAGTATTATACGAAGAAGCCAGAGATCGTACCTGCGGTCCCCCCGGCCGTCTCTCAAGCCTCGGCTTCCACCCATCAGTGACAAGTCGCAACGTCAAGGCACGTCAACAGGTCGTCGCCGCCGGCTTGCGCTGCGCACTGGTCGTGGATGACGAGCCCACGATTCGGACCGCCGTGGCTCGCTATCTCCGGCGGCAAGGCTGGCAGGCCGATGAAGCTGAAGACGGGAGGGATGCACTGGCGAAACTGGACCGCGCGTCTCCCGGCGGCTACCAGGTGGTGATCTCTGATCTGCGAATGCCGTACTGCTCCGGCGATCAGTTGCACGACTGGCTGGCGGAGCACCGCCCTGACTTGTTCCAGCGACTCATCCTTACGACGGGTGACCTCGGCTCACCAGCTCTGAGCGAATTCCTCACCCGCACGCCCAGGCCTGTGATCGAGAAGCCGTTCGAGCTCGCGGTACTGGCCCAGCTGATCGAGGCGGTGCTGCAGGGACGGTGAGATGACTACGTCGCCGCCTCCACCGCCATTCCCATGGCGTGATAGCCGTTATCCACGTACACCACACTGCCGGTGATCGCCCGCGCCAGCGGACTGCTCAGAAATGCGGCTGTACTTCCTACGTCTCCGGCATCGATGGGACGGGGCAGGGGGGAGTTGTTGGCGGTGTATTTGATCATCATGTCGATGAAACCGATCGCGGTCGCGGCCCGCGATGCCCACGGCCCGGCCGAGATGGCGTTGACCCGCACTCCCCAGCGGCGGCCTGCCTCGAAGGCGAGGGTCCGGGTGTCGGCTTCGAGCGCCGCCTTTGCGGTGGACATGCCGCCGCCGTATCCCGGGATGACCCGCTCTCCGGCCATGTATGTCAACGAGAGAAACGATCCGCCCTGGCGCATGAGGGGTGAGAGGTGGCGCACCAGGGACACGTTGCTATATGCGCTCACGCTGATGGCGGAGAGGTAGCCCTGCCGCGAGGTGTCCACCAGCGGCGACCTTACCTCGGGTGCATTCGCCAGGCTGTGGATTACGATATCCAGGCTGGACTCACCGAAGTCGTTGCGGATTCGTTCCGCCATTCCCTGGATGCTGAAGTCGCCGACCTCCTTGTACCGCTTGTTCTCCCGCACCTCCGCCGGCGCCTCGGCCAGCGTGTCGAAGGCCGCGTCCAACGGATAGATCCGCTCGAACTCGAGCTTGCGACCATCGGACAGCCGCATTGATTCTTCCATCTTTCCCCGCTCGAGCAGCTTGGTAAAGATGCCCAGCGCCGGTGGCCAGCTGCCGAGGCAGATTGTGGCGCCCGCCTCGGCCAGGGCCTTCGCTATGGCGAATCCGAAGCCGCCGTCGTCCGAGACGCCGGCGACAAGGGCGCGCTTTCCGGTCAGGTCGATTGGCAGCATTCGGTTAGGTCCTTAATGGGTAGAGACCGCGCGAATAGTAGAATGGAAGCCGCAGATGAACAGACAACAGGGATAGGGCCAAGTAAAGGGCCGGGTACCGGTGCTGCGGTGGCTCGAGAACGGCTTCGACGCCACGCCGGACGAGGCGGAGTTCGGGCGCCGGTGTCGCTCCGGCTCGGCGACATCTACGAGCGGAAGGGCGAGCGGCAGAAGGCGAATCGACGAGTACGCGCGGTTCGTACAGCTCTGGGCGGGGTGCGACCCGCGACTCCGCCCGCTCGTTACCCTTCGCCCGCCACCGCCCGTCGTACCACGACCGTGATGTTGTCGCTTCCGCCGCCCTCGAGGGCATCCTGCACCAGGTCCTCGCACACCTGCTTCGCCGAGGTCATCGTGCGGAGCCGGTTGCGGATCCGGTCGTCGGAGACGTGGCGGGTGAGCCCGTCGCTGCAGAGGAGCACCACGGTATCCCATGTCAGCTCGAACCGGGTGACCACCGGCGCGGTCTGACTCCCGCCGATCGAGCTGGAGAGGGTGGTCTCGTAGCGGCTGCCGGCGGCGTCCTTCCGGCTCAGGACGCCGAGGTCGATCAGCTCCTGCGCCATCGTCTGGTCGCGGGTGATCTGGGTCAGCTGGTCGCCCCGGAGCAGGTAGCAGCGGCTGTCGCCGACCTGGAGCAGGTAGGCGCGCGGCCAGTGGCCGAGGTAGAGGGTTAGCGTGGTCGCCATGCCCCGGAATTCGGGCTCCTCCTCCCCCGCCGCACCAGCTCCGCGTGGGACTGGAGCGCCCCTTCCTGCAGCGCCTCGCGGAACTCCTGGTCGCCGGCCGAACCCGCGGCATAGTAGCAGTGCATGCTGCGGGAGACGTACCGGCCGACCGCCTCGAGCGCGCTTCGGCTGGCCTCTTCTCCCTTGTTGCCGCCGCCGACTCCGTCGGCGACCATCATCACCAGGGCGACACGTTCGCTCCCGGCCAGGAGATGGTCCGCCTCGGCCAGGCTGGTGTGCTGGACCACCATCTCCTTCCGCAGCGCGCAGACGAGAAAATGGTCCTGGTTGTCGGTGCGGACCTTTCCGGGGTGGGTAAGTCCGTAAAGGTCGATCTCCTCGTCCCGCGGCTTCCGGTCGGGGAAGACGGGGGGAGCGGTCATCGCGAGGGGAGTCATCGGGGCCTCCTTTTGGCAGCGCGAGCGGCACTTCCCAATCTGGTGTGCGGTGCGCAGAGGGGCCAGAGGGATCAGGTCATTGTCGCGTGCGCGTCTGGAGCTCCCGGAGCCAGTTCTCAATCAGGATCAGCTCGCTCTCTTGGGACGGGGCGCCTTCGCGGACCATGAGGAAGCGGCGGCCGTCAGGACTCACGCTGTACGATTGAGCGAAACCGAGATCCAGATAAGGCGCAGAGGAGAAAAGCACCCGCTGCTCCCTGATCGAGAAGCCCGGCCCATTGACTAGCTGTGCGGCCATCATCTGGTTCCGGCCGTTGCGATAGAAGAGCTCCCGGCCGCCGGGAGCCCAGACCGGCTCGCCGCCACCGGTCGTGGACACCTGCCACCGGGCGGAGGACACGTCCGGAAAGGGGCGAACGTAGACCTCGAAGGTGCCCGATTCATCCGAGACGTAGGCCAGCCAGCGTCCGTCCTGTGAGAGCGCGGGCTCCCCTTCGGTGGCGCCAGTGGCGACCAGCGGAGTCAGCGTGGTGTCACCCGCCAGCAGTCCATGGATGTCACCCCCTCCCGGCTCGTTCCCCGAGCGTCGGAGCAGCAGCCAGCGGCCATCCCGCGACGCCAGGACCTGACTGAAGTTGAACGGCGAGGACAGCAACGCCCTCCCGGTGCCGGTGCCGTCCGCCCGTCGGCTGAGCGGCAAGCCGGCATTGGTCCCGGCGCGGTCGCTGACATAGACCACCGAGCGTCCGTCGGCGGACCAGGCCGGACGCACGTGCGCCGTATCTCCAAAAGTGATCCGGGAGAAGGGACCCGCCGGAAGCTGCTTCACCCAGATGTCCTCCTTGCCGTCGCGGTCCAAGCCAACCGCCAGCGATTTTCCATCGGGGGACAGCGCAATGGAGTTGATCGTCCCCTGCGGCTCCCAGCCGGGGTCCACGGAGCTCTCGGTCCCATTGCGGCCCACCCACACGGCCCGTCGCGACCCGATCCCACTGCCCGTGGTGTAAACCATCGTGCCGGTGGGTGACAACGCCAGATCGACGCTGAACCCAGCGCTTCCGATCGCGAGCCCCTCGATGAGCGCGATGGGAGGGCCGGTCAACGCCAGCTCGTCGGGGTCGAAGGGAATGGCGAGCAGCTTGCCGTCCGCTGTCACGACCAGGAGGTGCCCCGACGCGGCATACCGGGCGTAGACGCCCCGGGTGAGCACCCGGGGCTCCCCCTTTGGCAGTTTCATCCCAACCACATCGAAGTCGTCCGGCCCCTGTCCGACGTGCCGGAGGCGGAAGAGGAGGCCGCGGCCCCCGGGCAGGACGAACGGCCACTCCGTGGCGATTTCCTTCCTTTCCGGCGAGATAGTGAACACGGGCTCCACCGCTCCGCCGGTCGCCCTGATCCGGGCAATGCCAGAGTCGACCTCGAAGTACACGTAGCCGTCCGCACCCCAGTCCCCGCCGGTCGTATTGGCTTTGTCCGTCAGCGTGATCGGGGGACCGCCCTCGAGTGACACGATGCGGACGATCCTCCCCCGAGCGATGAATCCGAGCTGCCGGCCATCGGGCGAGAAAAACGGACTGGCCCCACCCGCGGTGCCGGAGATCGGACTGGCATGGAGCTGGTCGAGCCGTCGAAGCCAGAGCTGAGCGCCGCCCTCCCCGGGACCCATGTACACCAGCCGCCTCCCTTCCGGGGAGACCGCGACACGACCCCCTGACACGCCGCCCAGCGATTGCAGCCTCTCGGACTCCCGGAGGAAGACGCTCAACCGGCTCACCGGCGGAGCCGGGGCCGGCCGCAGCCATCCCCACAGGGCGGCGACCGTAGCCACGCCCGCGATGCCGAGCCCGGCCACTGTGGAAGCGGGCCAGCGGCGCCGCGCCCGTCGCGGGACGGCCGCGGTCGGGACCGTGGCGGCCGGCGCGTGGCTCCGGTCGGTGAGCGCCGCCGCGAACTCGGCCGCCGTGGCGTACCGGTCGGCGGGAAGCTTCTCCAGCGCGGTCATCACCGCCGTCTCCACCTGCGGCGGGATGGTGTGCCGCTGGGGGAAGCAGCGGCCGGGGACTCTCGGTCACCACCCGGGCCACGATCGCCTGGGCGGTGGAGCCAGTGAACGGCGGGTCGCCTGTGAGCATCTCGTAGACCACCGCTCCCAGGGCGTACACGTCCGAGCGGGCGGTGATCTCCCGCTCGCCCATCGCCTGCTCCGGGCTCATGTACTGCGGGGTGCCCAGCGACATCCCGGTTTCGGTCATCCGGGAGCCGCTCGCCTTGCTCGCCGCCAGGGCGATTCCGAAGTCCGCCACCAACGCCCGGCCGTCGTGCAGCAGGATGTTTTCCGGCTTGATGTCCCGGTGGACGACCTGGTGGCGGTGGGCGTAATCGAGGGCGGAGGCCACTTCGGTCGCGATCCGCACCGCGTCGGCCACCGGGAGCTGCTTCTCCCGATTGAGCCGGGCCCGGAGGGTTTCTCCTTCCACGAAGGGCATCACGTAGAAGAGGAAGGAGTCGGCCTCGCCCGAATCGAAGAGGGGAAGAATGTGCGGGTGCTGAAGGTTGGCGGTGAGCTTGATCTCGGCGAGAAAGCGCTCGGCCCCGATGACCGCGGCCAGCTCCGGCCGCAGCAGCTTGAGGGCGACCCGGCGGTCGTGCCGGAGGTCATGGGCCAGATACACCGTGGCCATGCCGCCGGCACCGACTTCACGCTCGAGCCGGTAGCGTTCGGAGAGGGCCGTCTGCAGCCGGGCGATGAGCTCGGGCATTTTCGCTTGGATGAGGGTCTTCCAAAAGATGTCCCGGATTTTTCCATCCGGCTAGAACGCCACACTCAACTCGGCCTCCCCGTGCTCCGTGCGTCGGAGCCGGAGATAGCCGGTCGGGCAGGAACGGGCCGGGTTGTATCTGTGTTTATCCGCTTTATCTGCGGCTAATGCCTTTACGCGTCCTGGCGCAACACCTCCAGCGGCGCCCGGCGGATGACCTCGCGGCTGTTTGCCAGGCCAACCATCACGGTGAGTGCGACAATGGTCAGGGCGAGTCCGGTCATGGGCACCAGCGGCAGTGAGAATGCGCCTTCGAACACAAACCGCGCCAGGGCCCAGCCGGACGCAGTCGCCAGCACGAGAGCGACCGCGGATGCGAGCAGACCGAGCGAGAGATACTCGGCCAGTACGATCCGGAAGACCTGCCCCCGGGTTGCGCCGAGGGTCCGGAGGAGAGCTCCCTCTCTTGACCGTTGAAAGCGGCTGGTGGCGAGAGCTCCAACGAGCACGAGCACACCCACTCCCAGACTGAAGAGAGCCATGAAGCGGATGGCCAGCACCACTCGCTCCACCAATCGTTCGAGTGCCTCCTGCAGCAACGACAAGTCCAGGGTGGAGACGTTCCCGAAGCGCTCAGCCAGCCGGCGCTGGAAGCGTCCCCGGGCGGCCGGGTCTGGAATTCGGGTAAGGGTCACGAAGGTCTGAGGAGCAGTCTCCAGCGTTCCCGGTGCGAACACCACAAAGAAGTTCGGCTCGAAGCGGGCCCAGTCCACCTCGCGCAGGCTACCGACCCGGGTTGCCACCGGAACGCCCTGGATATCCCAGACAATCTCGTCGCCAACGCCTACACCTAGCTCACCGGCCAGGCCCTGCTCCACCGAGATCCGGGGGGGAGACTGTCCAGCCTGCGCCCATTTGCCCTCCACTACGCGCTCCGAGGCTACCACGGAATCGCGATAGGTGGACCGGTACTCCCGCCGAAAGGCCCATGCATTCGAGGGGCCGTCCTGTTCCCGCCCCGGGCTGCCTGCGAGCAGCTCGGTGACAGGATGCCCCTTCACCGACCGAATCCGCATGGGGACGATCGGGGTCGACTGAGTTCGGGACAGCCCCGCCTCGCGTATCTCGCGCTCGACCGCCGGGAGCTGATCCGGTTGGATGTCGAAGAGCACCAGGTTGGGGCGTGCCGGGCCCCCGGTGAGCCTCAGCTGGCGGAGCAGGTTGTATTGAACCAGATAGAGTGTGCCGAGCAGGAAGGCGCCAAACCCGATAGCGAGCACCAGTGTGACCGTCTGGTTGGCAGGACGATGCAGGTTTGCCATACCCTGCCGCCATACGTAGGGCCACCCGGCCGGGAGCCACCGCCGCATGCCTCGAATCAGCGTCCATGCGGCAGCCCACAGGATCAGGAGGGCGACTCCTACCGCGCCGGCGAAGACAGCTCCTTGCCGCCAGCTTCCGGTCTGGTGTGCGGCCAGAGTCACGATGCTTCCAGCCAGCAGCAGGACGGCCAGGGTCACCCAGCGGTCCCGCGGTGTTCGTTCGGATTCGTAGGGGCGGCGCAGCGCGGATAGGGGCGACACCCGGCGCACCGCGAGCAGTGGAAGGAGGGCGAACACCAGGGCTACCCAGAGTCCCATTCCGATGCCGAGGCCAGCCGCGCTCCAGGAGAGCGTCGGAGCGACATCCACAGGGAGCAGTCCAGACAGCAGGCCAGGCAGCAGACGCTGCAGCCCAACTCCCAGGACCGCACCGGCGACGCTTCCCACCAGCCCCATCACTCCCGCCTCAAGCAGGTAGATGGCGAAAATCCGGCCTGCCGTTGCGCCCAGGCAGCGTAGCACCGCTACCGACTGCGAGCGCTGCCGGACAAAGACCACAATGGCGCTGGCGACGCCAATGCCACCGAGTAGTAGCGCGATCAAGGCGACCAGGCCGAGATAGCCGGTGAGCTTGGAGAGAACGTCGGTGAGGTTGCGTTGGTCGTCGGCGACGGTGCGAAACCGAACCCGCTCCGTTCGCAACGCAGGACGATATCGGCCCGCCAGGGCCTGGGCCGAGACGTTCGCCGGGAGCTCCAGAAACGCTTCGTGTTCGACACGCGCCCCGAATCCCAGCAGTCGGGTCTCTTCGAGATAACGGGCCGGGATGTAGATCCTGGGCCCGAACGCAAAGCGGACACCCGCGTCACTCGGCGCGCTCTGTACCGTGCCGGTGATGACGAAGCGCCCCTCGCCCAGCGCTACGGTATCCCCGATCCGGGCGCTGAGTGCGGTGAGGAGCGATGGGTCCACGACGACGTTACGCCCGCCCTGCAGCTGAGTCCAAGCCGGCCGTGGCTCGGTGCGGATCTCACCGTAAAAGGGGTACTGTCCCTCTACCGCGGCCACCTGAACCAGGCGGGTGCCCGCCGTCCGAGGGACGTACGCCATAGCGGCAAAGCTGGTCACGCGGGACAGGCGGGCGCCGCGAGACAGAGTATCCAGCAGTGCTTCTACCCGCGGGGAGAAGGCTTGCCGGCTCACCAGCGCCAGATCGGCACCGAGCAGCGCTCTCGCCTGCCGCCGGACCGAATCCTGGAGGTTATCGGTGAAGGAGTTGATCGCCACGAGTGCTGCCACACCGACGGCAACGGTTGCCATGAGCAGCAGCAGTCGGCGCGGGGCGGCCCTGAGCTCCCGGACCGCCATCCGGGAAACGAAGGCGAGACCAGTCACGCGGCGGAGTCGGCCACTACGCTCCCGTCCGCCAGTCGGATAGTCCGGCGGGCACGCGCGGCGAGGTCCATATCGTGGGTCACCAGAACGAGCGTGGTGCCGAGGTCGCGGTTCAGCTCCACCATGAGATCAATGATCGTGGCCCCGGTTTTCGCGTCGAGGTTTCCAGTGGGCTCGTCGGCGAACAACACCTTGGGTCGGATGCTGAACCCGCGCGCCAGCGCTACCCGCTGTTGCTCTCCACCGGAAAGCTGCGAAGGGTAGTGGTGCTCACGGCCACCGAGCCCGACCCGGGCCAACAGCTCCCGAGCCCGCGCCGTTGCCCCGTCGTCGCCACGAAGCTCCAGTGGGACTTGCACGTTCTCCTGGGCCGTCAGGGTAGGGATGAGCTGAAACGCCTGAAAGACGAACCCCACCTTCTGGCCTCTCACCCGCGCTCGCTGATCTTCGTTAAGGGCCCCGAGCTCCTGACCGTCCAGGTAGACCGTCCCGGTGCTCGGCTGGTCGAGTCCAGCGAGCAATCCCAGCAGCGTTGTCTTTCCGCTTCCGGACGGTCCGAGTATCGCCAGGAACCCGCCCGGCTCCAGACTGAAAGTGATATCCTTCAGCACCGTGAGGTCCCGGCCACCAGATCGGTAGGTCCGGCTGAGTGATTGGCATTGCAGCATGGTGGTGTGCATCTCGAATGATACCAAGGTATGTACCCTTATTCGGACTGGTGGCAGGTCTTTTCGGCTGTGAGCAGCCGAGCAGGGAACCCCGGGAAAGCACGACACCTCCGAGCGCCACTGCGGAACGGCCGTCAGTGGTGTTTCTCGGCACCAGCCTGACCGCCGGATTCGGCCTGGAGCCGGAACAGGCCTACCCCGCGCTGATCCAGCAGAAGATCGACTCCGCCGGACTCGACTACCAGGTGGTCAATGCGGGGGTGAGCGGAGAGACGTCTGCGGGAGCCCGTCGGCGGGTCGATTGGCTGCTGCGAGAGCCGGTCGCCGTGTTGGTGCTGGAGACTGGCGCGAATGATGGTCTTCGGGGTTTACCCCCCGACTCCCTGCGGGCAAATATCCAGGCCGTGTTCGACCGGGCCAAGTCGATCTCCCCCGCTCCCAAGCTGGTGCTGCTCGGGATGAGAGTTCCACCCAATTACGGACGAGCGTATACCGAACGCTTCCAGGCAGTCTACCCTGAGCTGGCCAGAGAAAATGGCGCCGAGCTGGTTCCGTTTCTGCTCGATGGCGTGGGCGGCGTTCCCCGACTCAACCAGGCGGACGGAATCCATCCGACGGCAGAGGGTCAGCGGGTGATGGCAGAGACGGTGTGGAGGGTGCTGGGGCCTTTGCTTCGGGAAAGAGCGTGAGCGGTGAGCGGTGAGCGGGACGGGAAGGCGTGACCGGTGAGCAAGAGTTGTAAGCATGTCACCCTGACCGACCCCGAGCACAGCGAGGGGGAGGGAGGGGGCCGAAGCTCAATCACGCCCCGATTACTTCTACGAGCGCCTCCACAGCCGTATCGACTTCCTCTCTGGTGTTGTAGTAGTGGGGCGAGATCCGGAGCGCTGACTCCGTCCCTTTTTCGTCCATGTCGATCACGGCATCCTCTCGGTGGGGCGAGCTGGTATTGATGCCCCGGCGGCGAAGCTCGAGCTTGATGTTCTTCGTGTCCCGCCCCTCCACCGCGGCGGTCACGATGGCGCAGAGCTCGGGACCGCGGTCGAGGACTCGCACACCGGGCAGCGCAGCGAGGCGGCGGCGCGCATACTCGGCCAGCTCCCTGGCCCGATCGCGCGCGGTATCGAGGCCAACGTCGAGCGCGTATCGTGCGGCGGCTCCGAGTCCGAGCACCAGGGCATAGGCGAACTCCCAGGTCTCGAACCGGCGGGCATCGGGGGTGAGCTCGAACGCATCGGCGTCGGTCCAGTCGGCGCCGTGCATGTCTACCAGGAGCGGGTGGGCCCCGGTGTCGAGCATTCGATCGGACACGTAGAGGAAGCCGAGGCCTCGAGGCCCGCGCAGGAACTTCCGGGTGGCGGCGGCCAGGTAATCGCAGTGCAGCCGGCCGACGTCGACCGGCATCTGACCCACCGCCTGACAACCATCGACCAGGTAGGGCACGTCGGCCTCACGGCAAATCCGGCCTACCGCTTCGACCGGCTGCACCAGGCCCGAATTGGTGGGAATCCAGGTGAGCGCCACGAGCGCTGGGCGGCGGCGGGCCACCAGCTGGCGTACCGCTTCCGGATCCACGCCTCCCTCCGGGGCGTCAGGGGCGCGAATGATCTCCACCCCTCGACGGCGGGCGAGCGAGAGGTACATGATCTGATTGGAGGCGTAATCCGACCGGCTGGTGACGATCACATCGCCGGGTGCAAGGTCGAAGGCGCTGATCGCCTGGGCAAAGGCGACCGTAGAGTTCTGTACCAGCGCGACGTTGCGCGCGTCGGCTCCGAGCAGCCGGGCGACATCGGCATAGGTTTGCCGAAGGGGCTCCACCTGGGCATCGGCCGCCTCGTAGCCGCCGAGCTCTTCCTCCAGGGCGAGGTGCCCGAGGATTGCATCGCGTACCGGCCGGGGAGCGAGTGCTGCTCCGGCGTTGTTGAGGTGAACCAGACCGGTGCAGCCCGGCGTGTCCGAGCGCCAGTGAGCCAAGTCCTCGGAAAGCGTGCGGGCCATCATGCGATCCATGCGCCCAGCTCCTCAACGCCGCGCTGCCAGTGGTGACTGAAGCGGCGGCTGGCGGTGTCCCGGTCGTTCCGCCTCAACGCCTCGATGATCCGGGCGTGGTGCTGGGTCGAGAGGCTCACCCGGCCGGCGTCGCGCAGATAGGCCCGCATGTAGCGGCGGGGGACCTGCCAGAGAGTAGAGATCATTGAGAGGAGACGCTGGTTGGAACAGCCCTGGAGCAGGGTGCGGTGCCATTGTTCGTCGAGGTCGATGCACCGGTCCGGGTCGCCGCGGATCCCGGCGAGCTCCCGGTCGATCGCTGCCAGCTCGGCCAGCCGGTCGGCGGGGATCTCGCCCGAAAGCTCCAGCGCGAGTCCTTCGAGATTGGAGAGAATAGCACCGGTCTCCCGCATCTCTGTCGCGTCGAGGGTCCGGATGCTAAAACCCCGCCCCATGTCGGCCTCCAACACGCCCTCGCGCGCCAGCCGGAGCAAGGCTTCACGAACCGGGGTGCGGCTTACCCCCAGCTGGCTCGCCATCTGGGTATCCCGGACGCGGGTCCCGGGAGGCAGGTCGCCTCGGGAGATGCGGTCCAGGAGCTGGCGATAGACTTCGTCGCGCAGTGGCGTCCGTGTGATGATAGGGTTCCTCGCAGCGTAGCCTGTATTCTGTATACAGTATTCAGATGAACCGTCAAGACACGCCTGTCACTGGATGATCCTGACTGGCCCCCGTTATCGTCCTCATGCTAGGCGCGTTCCCCTCGCCGCCCAGTCGGAGCCGACGCTTAGGGAGTACTTCAGCTAAAGAGTTCAGACTCGGGAGTATGCTACCCAGAGCGGCCGGGTCACCGGAGTTCGGCGAGGGGCCCTGATCCGTTACACCATAGCGTCAGAGTGAGGCCTATTCGAGCCTCGCGTCCATCTCGAGCTGAACGTTCCCCTGCAGAGCGCCCGATACCGGACATCCCTTCTTGGCCGCCTCCGCGGCCTGAGCGAAACCAGCCTGGTCCAGGCCAGGAACCTTGCCCCGTACCTCCAAGCGCATCTTGGTGATCTTGAAGCCGTCTCCGACCTTGTCGATGGTGCACGACGCCTTGGTGCTGATGCGGGTAGCGGGCGTGCCGCCCTTTTCCAAACCAGCGGATAGCGCCATGCTCAGGCAGGCGGCGTGGGCGGCTGCCATCAACTCCTCCGGATTGGTTCCTCGCGCTCCTTCGAACCGGGTGGGGAAGGAATAGTCTCCCTCGAAGGACGCCGAGCCGGCCTTGAAGTGGCCTCGGCCGGCCTTCAGCCCACCCTCCCACACGGCGGTGGCATTGCTCGTCGGCATGTTCGTCTCCGTACTCAGGGGGTTGGACGCCGGCTAACTCACCGGCTTGCCATCAGTGTCGATGAGCCTGATCTCGCCCAGCTTCAGCTCGCGTAAGCCGGGTTCGATCTTCGAGCGGTCGCCCACGACCACCCACACAAGCTGGTCCGGGTGCACTACCTCTCCGGCAACCGCTGTCACGCTCTCGACGGTCTGGGCCCGGACTTTATCCGCGAAGGTGTCATAGTAGCGATCATCCAGGCCGAAGGTCACGATGTTCCCTATCGACGCCGCGAGTGCGGACATGGTCTCCCACGATCCCGGCAGCGTGAGCGTCAGCGATGCCTGAGCTCGGGAGAGCTCGGCCGGCTGAACGGGCCGATCCTTCACGATCCCGCGCAGCTCCTTGTCCAGCTCTATCACGGCTTCCTTCGTCTTGTCAGTCTGCACTGGCGCGTACGCCACGAACGGACGCTGCCCGCGCGCGTCACGTAAGAAAGTATAGGCGCCGTAGGCCCAATGCTTGTCCTCTCGGAGGTTCATGTTGATCCGGGAGCTGAAGTCCCCGCCGAGCACGCCGTTCATCGTCTCGATACTGACCTCCTTCGGGTTGGCCTTGGGAGGAGCGATATGTCCGGCGATGATGAGCGACTGCAACGATCCGGGCCGATCGATCAGATAGACTACTGGCCGTTGCTGCTGGCCTACGGTGGCGATGTTCTTGGCCGGGACGTCACCCCGCTTCCAGGATGCGAACAGCCGCTCGAGCCTGGGTTTGATCTCCGCCATCGTGGTGGCACCGACCACGACCAGGGTGGCGTGGTTGGGCTTGAACCAGGTCTGATGAAAGCGGACCAGATCGTCGCGCTTGATCCTTGCCGTGGACTCCTCGGTTCCCGAACCGGTCCACGGGTTGGCGTAGGCATGGTCTGGCCCGTAGAGCAGTCCGGGGAACACCCGGAGTGCCAGACCGACTGGGTCTGCCTTCTCCTGCTGGATCTGAGCCAGCCGCTGTTTCTTCAGCCGCTCGAAATCAGTCCGAGGAAACGTCGGATTGAGAATCACATCTCCATAGATGTCGAGCGAGGCATCGAGGTTCTCCTTGAGCGCTTCCAGCGATACACTGGACACGTCGAGCTTGGAGCCGGTGCCCAAATTGGCACCAAGCTGCGCCAGCTGATCACTGATCTGAAGCGAGGTGCGGCGCGTCGTACCCTCGTCCAGCATGGCCATGGCCAGGCTCGCGGTACCCGGAATGGCGGACTGATCCGACGCAAACCCGGCATCCAGCAGCAGGTCAAAGCGCACCTGGGGGATGGTGGCCCGCCGTGCCAGGACGATCTTCAAACCGTTCGACAGCGTGGCCCGCTCGAGCTCAGGAAACTTGGCGGCCGGAGGAGTGGCGAGCTCAGGCAACCTGGATCGGTCCGCACCAGCCTGCGCGGCCTGAAATTCGGGATAGGGGTGCACCTCGAGGGTGTAGACGCCATCGCTCAGCCAGCGCTTGGCCGAGCTGCAGGATCGGCGCCGGCGAGGCGCGCTCCACCCGGTCCAGCCGAACTTTGTAGAAGTCCGGGCGTCCAGCGAAGACTTCTCCCTGCGCGAGCACGTCCGACTTGCCCCCGAAGCCACCGATTCGCTCCACGCCCCGGACGAACGCGGCGCGGTACTGGGTCTTGACCCTGCGCAGCTCCGCCGGCGTGGGGCCCCCGGCCAGAAAGCGGGCCAGCTCTTCGTCCACCGCCCTCTCCACCCGGCCGAGATCGATCCCGGGGCGGGCGGTCGCCTCGACGGAGAATAGACCGCCGATCTCACGGAGATCCAGCGTGGCCGAGACGTCGGTGGCGATCTGCTCGTCGTAGACCAGCCGCTTGTAGAGCCGGGACGACTTGCCACGGCTCAGGAGGTCGCTAACCAGGGTGAGATAGTCGGCGTCCGCGGTGCCCCAGCCCGGGATATTCCAGACCTTGTAGAGCCGCGCTTGAGGAACCCGGTCCTGCATGATCCCGCGCTGGCTCCCGGTGCGTTTGGCCACCCACGCCTGCTGCCGCGCCACGGGCGGTCCAGCGGGGATGTCGCCGAAGTATTTCTCTACCTTTTGCTTGGCGGTCCGAGCGTCGATGTCACCCGCGACGACGATGACGGCGTTGGCAGCACCGTAGTAGGTCCGGAACCAGTCCTTCACGTCGTCGAGCTTGGCCGCGTCCAGATCCTCCATCGAGCCGATCGTGGTCCAGGAATAGGGGTGGTTCGGCGGATAGAGCCTAGCCGTCAGAAAGTCCCACACTTTTCCATACGGCTCGTTCTCTCCCTGGCGCTTCTCGTTCTGCACCACCCCACGCTGCTCGTCGAGCTTCGGCTGGCTGATGGCTCCGGTGAGATGCCCCATGCGGTCCGATTCCATCCACAGGGCGAGATCGACGGCGTTGGTCGGAACATTCTGGAAATAGTTAGTGCGATCCTCGTTGGTGGTCCCGTTCATGTCAGTAGCACCAGCCTGCTCCAGCGGGCCGAAGAAGTCCTTGTCGTAGTTCTCGGTGCCGTTGAACATCAGGTGCTCGAACAGATGGGCGAAGCCGGTGCGACCCGGCTTCTCGTTCTTGGAGCCAACGTGATACCAGACGTTCACGGCCACGATCGGAGCCTTGTGATCCTCGTGGACGATGAGTGTCAGTCCGTTGGGCAGTACGAACCGCTGGTAGGGGATCTCGATCCGGGCCTGCGACGGTGCGGCGGGGGCCTGCGCCTGAAGCAGGGCAGTGGAGCTGATGGCCGCGGAGATGGCCAGGGAGAGGACGAGTCTTGACCGCACAAACAACCTCAAAATGAGAAGGGATTTTCGTCCCAGCGACTGGATTGCTTCGGGGCTGGCGCTCTCGCAATGACTCCCAGGGACAATGACGCTCGGGATGAGGAGTCTTCATAGACGCTTGGGAGACGTCAAAAGTTGCAGAAAGTGCCCCGTCAGCCCACCGGTGCAGCAGCGGAGGGAGGAGACTCGTTGAAGCTGAGCCAGTAGCGTCCGAGGGTCTGGATGACGCCCCAGAATTCCTCGTACCGTACCGGTTTCTGAATGCAGCTGTTGGCTCCGAGCTGGTAACACTGGGCCAGCTGGCGCGGGTCGGTCGAGGAGGTGAGCACAACCACGGGGATCATGCAGATGCGAGAGTTTCCTCGTACCACGCGGAGCACCTCGATCCCGTCGAGCTTGGGCAGCTTCAGGTCGAGCAACACGAGACGAGGGGGTGGAGCGCCGAGGCGATGCCGGAACGCGCCGCGTCCAAGCAGGAAGTCCAGAGCCTCCTCGCCGTCACGTGCGACCTCGATGCGGCTGGCGGGATCCAGCTCGTGCAGCGGCCGCAAGGTGAGCTCGACCTCCAGCGGGCTGTCCTCGACCAGGAGGATGTCGGTTGGCGGGGAAGCGGGAAGGCGGGGAAGCGGGGAAGTCATGAAAGCGCGGGCATCGCTATCTGTGCCGCCTCTCCTCCGGTTCCCTTTCCCTGTCTTCCTTCCTTGCTTCCCCGCTTCCCCGCTTCCCTGCTTCCCCGCCGAGTGTCAGATAGAATGTCGCTCCCCCATCCGGCTCTGACTCCGCCCAGACTCGTCCGCCGTGCTTGTGCGCGATGCGCTGGACTATGGCCAGGCCGGCGCCGTTTCCCTCGAACTCATCGGGGCGGTGCAGACGCTGAAACATGCCGAAAAGCTTGCCGGCGTAGGTCATCTTGAACCCCACGCCGTTATCCTCGACGCCGAGCCCCGACTGTCCGTCGGCCTCAATTGGATGGATGCGAATGGTGGCCCGCTCGCGTGGCCGGGTGAACTTGACGGCGTTGGCGAGCAGATGGGTAATCGCGATCTTGGCTAGAGCCGGATCGCATTCCACGGTCGGAAGTTCCTCGATCTTCCAGTCGATGACGCGGCCGTCGCTGGATAGACGCAGCTGATCTACCACGTCCTCGACTAATGTGGTCAATCCGACGTCGCGGCGGAGCAGATCCTGCCGTCCGATTCGGGAGAGGCCTACCAGGTCGTCTACCAGCGTTGCCATCTGGTCGGCGGCCTCGTGTATGCGCTCGGCATAGTGCAGGGCACCCGGGTCGAGGTCTCTTCCGTGGTCGTCGATGAGCATACGAGAGAAGCCGATCAGGTGCCTGAGCGGCGCCCGCAGGTCGTGAGACACCGAATAGAGCAGAGTCTCGACCTCGGCCGTCGCCGCCCGGAGGGCGGCGCTCCTGTCCGCCAGCCTCCGTTCCAGCTCGCCGGTCTGGCGGGAGAGCTCCTGCCGGAGACGGGCATGCTGAATGGCGATGGCCAGCGGCGTTGCAATCTCGAGTGCGATATCCCGGTGCTCGGCATCGAAGGCCCCGGGAGCGGATGCGGCGAGGTTGATCTCGCCGATCACCTCGCCTTCCACCATGAGCGGGGACGATAGAACCGATCTCAGCCCCTCAGCCAGGAGCTGGCGGAGGATTGGAGGCGGATCCTCTATGGCGGCCAGATCCTCGACATAGCGGACCGAGCCGCGCTGGAGCACCTCGGCAGGCGAGAGCTCCGCCATCGGCAAAGGCGCCGCAGCCAGCTGGACTCCACCCGAGTACCCGGCGATCAACTCGGCCTGGCCCCGATCGAAATCGAAGAGCACGACCGTGCAGCGCTGGCAGGCGACCATCCGGCGCATCCGTCCCAGGGCCGCGCGGCCGATCTCGGCGGGCGACTGGGCCGCGAGGATTGCCTGATCCATGTCGTGCAGCATGGCGAGCCGGTCGGCCGAACGACGCAGCTGCTCCTCGGTCCGCTTTCGCTCGGTGATGTCGGTGACCATGCCGACGGTGCCGACGAGGGCACCATCCTTCCCCAGGATCGGGCTCGACGAGACCAGCCCCCAGACCTCGCTGCCGTCGCGCCGCCGGAAGCGCAGGTCCTGGCTCTGTCCCGGCGGCGACACCCGGCGGCCCAGGGTTCGCTGGGCGCCCGCCCGGGAGTCGGCCTCGATGAAGTCGTAGACCGGCCGCCCGAGGAGGCTGCCGTTCAGGTAACCCAGCAGGTCGGCCAGGCGCTGATTGACGTAGGTGATGATCCCACGGTCGTCGGCCACCCAGATGCCTTCCTGGGCCACGTCCACGAGCTGCTTGAACCGCTGTTCGCTTTCCTGCAGCGCGCGGGTTCGTTCCTCGAGGCGTGTCTGTCGTCCTTCGAAGGCCGCGGCATGAGCCAGCGCCGCTCCCATGAGACCACCCAGCAGCCGGAGCGCCTTTGCGTCCCTCTCGGTGAAGGCGTGCGCTTCGGGTGAGACCACCTTGAGCATGCCCAGTGTCCGGTGTTCGTCCTTCAGGGGTACGACCAGGATAGAGCGGATGCCCAGCTCCTTGTATGCCTGATGGGGAACGCGCGAGTCCGACTGAGTGTCATCACAGCGTTGCAGCTCGCCAGTGCGTACGCAGATACCCGAAAGGCTCGCGCTCAGCTTGAGCCGGGGAGCCGCCGTCCCGATGTGCACCAGGGGAACGACATCCTCCCCTTCGATCGCCTCGATCACGGCGCCGCTGGCCCCGGTGAGTCCTCTTGCTCCGTTCGGCGATGACGCGCATGACGGTCTCGGAGTCGAGACCCGCCGCGGAAACGGCCTGCTCCACCTCGAGCACCGCCTGGAACAGCTCGGTGTCCAGGCGCATCGCCTCCTCGGCCAGCTTGCGCTCGGTGATGTCGAACTCCGTCCCCATGTAGCCGATCTGACGCCCCGCCTCGTCCCGCATCGGCTCCCAGGAGCTGGAGCACCAGCGGATTTGACCGCGTACGGGTAATGACCCGGTACTCCTGGTCGCGGAGGGCTTCCCCTTGGGCCAGCCGATCCCACTCGGCCAGGATGGCCGGCCGGTCCTCATGGTGGATGTATTGGAGGAATTCCTGGTCCCGCAGGTCGTCAGCGGGGTACCCGGTGAGTCGCTCGAAGGCAGGATTGACGAACGTGAGCCGGCGCTCCATGTCGTAGGTGATGACCCCTTCCCGCATGGTAGCGGTGACGGTCTGCAGCTGGCTCTGGATTTCGGCTGCTGGAGCGCTCGGCCCGGCGCCGCCGCCGGCGTTCCCGCCAGAGCAGGCCCAGGACCAGAACCGACAGAGCGAGCAACGCGCCGCCTGCAAGGAGGAAGGCGCCGGGAAGCTGGATCAGAGGGACCACGAGTCCGAAGATGACACCTTGGATCCACACCCGGCGAGGAGCCATCCGTCGCCGGGGAGTGGTGGGCCGCCTCGAGCGCTGGCGGCCGATACCGGGGTACCCTACACTTCCCCGATGGCCTTCCTCGACACCAAGCGGGACCAAGCAGCCTTCCTGATCTTCGTCCTGGGTTTGGCCCTCGTCTACGCCCTCTGGCCATTCAGCACCGGCCTGCTCGGCGCCCCGGTGCTCTATATAGTCTTCGCGCCGGTTTACCGGTGGCTGGCAAGGTGGGTCAAACCCGGGCGTGGCAGCCGGCCTGGTGGTTCTGCTGGGGATCATCCTGGTTCTGGGGCCGGGCCTTTCGTTTGTCGGCGTCGTGGCCGGCGAAGCACAGGACATGGCCTCAGGCGTCATCCGGAGCCCCCTGCTCAGCCGACTGCGGGAGCTGCGGATCGGCCCGTATGATGTCGGAGCGCAGGTCGAGACCCTTGGCTCGCGCCTGGTCACATGGATCGGCTCGAGCGCGGTCGGCCTCCTCGGCACTGCCACCCGGCTTGGCATCCAGCTGACCATCACGTTTTTCGGGCTGTACTACCTGCTGCTCGCTCCCCACACCGCCTGGAAGCAGGTCCAGCCGTTCATCCCCTTCTCGCGGCGCAACGCCGAGATCCTGAGGGATCGGTTCAGCGATGTCACCATCTCCACCCTGATCGGCACCGGCCTGACGGCATCGGTTCAGGGCCTGCTGGTGGGGCTTGGCTTCTGGATCACGGGGATCCCGAATGCGCTCTTTTGGGGAGTCGTTACCGTCGTTCTCGCGGTGCTCCCTGTGGTGGGAAGCGGGCTGGTCTGGGGGCCGGGTGTCTTACACTTGGCCTTGGAAGGGCGCTACGGCATGGCCATCGGTCTGGCGCTCTGGGGTGTCGTCGTGGTCGGCAACATAGACAACGTCATCCGCCCCATGGTCTTTCGCCGCTGGGCCCAGATACATCCCTTCATTACCGTCATAGGAGCCTTTGCCGGGATCCAGTATTTCGGACTCCTCGGCCTGCTGGCCGGCCCCCTGGCGATCTCGTACTTCTTCGAGCTAATCCGGATGTATCGGGAGGAGTACCTCGACGAGAGGAGCCTGCGGCGGCGGAAATCATTCCGCACGCCTTCTCCGATCCCAAAACAAGAACACCGGCACGCCCAGCAGGATAAGCGCGGTCCCCTTCACCGCGTTACCCGGGTTGGAGACGATCGATCCTACCACGACGTATAGCGCGGCAAGCATGAAGGCGAGCGGGACAAGGGGGAAGGCCGGCATTCGAAAGCGGAGCGCAGAAGGCTCGCGCCCGCTCCGCTCCCGCGCCCGAAAGACGAACACCGTCGACGTTACCGCCGCGAAGAAGATCCAGTCGCCAAAGACTACATAGTCCAACAGGTCGCCATACCGCCCGGTGAGGGTGAGAATGATCGCCCAGGCGCCCTGGAAGAGAATGGCGGCCGATGGAGTGCGGTATCGGGGATGCAGCCGCGCCAGGCTGGGGAAGAAGAGGCCATCGCGAGCCATTGCCTGATAGACCCTGGGAGACACCAGGATCACCAGATTCAGGAATCCAAAGGTCGAGATGGCGATTCCCGCGGCGATGAGGCGCCGGCCAGGCGGTCCGAGCAGCGCGTTCATGGCATCGGCCGCCGGAGCGCTGCTGCTGGCCAGTCCCGCGATGCCTAGGGTACGCAGGTACGCCAGGTTGGCGAACAGATACACGGCGACGACGATGCACACCCCCGCCACCAGCGCACGCGGCAGATTCCGCTCCGGCTCAATCAGCTCCTCGGCCACGAAGTTGGTCTGTTGCCAGCCACCGAAGGCAAAGAGGACCGGGACCAGGGCGGCGCCAACCGCGAGCAGGAGCCCGCCGCGGGCGAGCGGCGCGAGCTGTTCGGAGGGGGGCGGTGTGGGAGTCAGCGTGAGCCCGGCAACGATCAGGATCGCGAGCGCACTCAGCTTCAGAACCGTGAGCACATTTTGGGTGATCGCTCCCGGCTTCACCCCCACATAATTGACCGCGGACAGCAGCAATATTGCGCCGAGGGCGAGCGGCAATCGCCCGGCCGGACCGACCCCGATCAGGGTCGCAGTGTAGCTCGCAAAGGTTACCGCCACCGCGGCAATAGCGCCGGTGGCTATCACCAGCAAGAGCGTCCATGCATACAGGAAGGCCGGCAGCCTTCCATAGGCGTCCCGCAGATAGACGTAACCCCCGCCGGCGACCGGCCGGCGGGCACCGAGCTCAGCGAACACCAGCGCTCCCAGCAGCGCGATGCCGCCTCCCAGCACCCAGACCGCCAGGGTGAGCTCGGCGGTCCGAACCCGCTCGGCTACCAGCGCAGGATTGAGGAAGATGCCCGAGCCGATAATACCGCCGACCACCATCATCGTTCCGGAGAACGGTCCGATCCTTCGGGCGTACGTGCCCGAGGGCGGGGTCGAGCCCGCGGTGTCCACCCTCACCGACTTAAGTTGAGGCATACTCCCGATTGTGGTGAGTCTGGTCCTTACTCTAGCGCAGCACGGCAGGGATGATAGCGACTCTTCCAACGCGCCGGCTCGGAAACAGTGATCTTCAACTGACCACGGTCGGCTTCGGTGCCTGGGCCGCCGGTGGAGGTGGCTGGGCATTCGGCTGGGGTCCCCAGAAAGACACCGATTCCATCGCCGGCATCCGACACGCGCTCGAACAGGGTATCAACTGGATCGACACCGCAGCCGTGTATGGGCTGGGGCATTCGGAGGAGGTCGTGCGTCGCGCCCTCGAGGGCATCCCCGCGGCCAGCCGTCCATACATTTTCACCAAGTGTGGGCTCGTCTGGGACGAGCGCCACCCCGAGGCGCCTCCTCGCCAGGTGCTGGAGCCGAGTTCGATCCGCAGGGAGTGCGAGGCGTCCCTCCGACGGCTAGGCGTGGACCGAATCGATCTCTACCAGTTCCACTGGCCCGACCAGACCGGAACGATGGTGGAGGATTCCTGGGAGACGATGACGCGGCTCGTGGCTGAGGGCAAGGTGCGAGCCATTGGCGTCTCCAACTTCGACGTAGGACTCCTGCAACGCTGCGAAGCGGTCCGGCACGTGGATTCGCTGCAGCCTCCTCTGTCGCTCATCCGGCGCCAGGCTGCCGAGGCGGAGATTCCCTGGTGCGCCGCGCATGGCACCGGAGTCATCGGGTATAGTCCGATGCAATCGGGGCTTCTAACCGAGCGGTTTTCAGCCAATCGGATCGAATCACTGGCCGAAGACGACTGGCGGCGACGCTCGCCTGACTTCAAGCCTCCCAAGCTGAGCCGGAACCTGGCGCTTCGAGATGCGCTCCGGCCGATCGCCCGGCAACACGGAACCACGGTAAGCGCAGTAGCGGTCGCCTGGGCTCTCGCATGGCCCGGCGTTACCGGGGCGATCGTGGGGGCCCGGTCTCCCGATCAGGTAGACGGCTGGATTGAGGCCGCTACTCTCGAGCTGACCCTCGGCGACCTGGATCAGATCGCCAGGGCGGTTGGACAGACCGCCGCGGGCTCCGGGCCCGCGCTGCCCAAGTAGGCAGGAGGATCCTATGGGGATTCACCACATCACCGCGATTGCCGGGGAGCCGCAGCGGAATCTCGACTTCTATGCCGGCACGCTCGGGCTCCGCTTGGTCAAGCTGACCGTGAACTTCGACGACCCTGCCACCTACCACCTCTATTTCGGTGATGAGCTGGGGCGGCCGGGCTCGATCCTCACCTTCTTCCCCTGGCCCCGCGGCCGGCGGGGCCGGCAGGGAACCGGCCAAGCCGGCACGGTGGCCCTGGCCGTGCCTTCCGCATCGTTGGGGTTCTGGATCGAGCGCTTGCTGAGCCATAACCTCAAGTACAACGGCCCCGCCCGCCGTTTCGATGAACAGGTGCTTTCGCTCACCGATCCGGATGGACTGCTGCTGGAGCTGGTCGCGACCCAGCGCGCCACCGGGATCTCACCCTGGGGGGAAGGTCCGGTCCCGCCGGAGCACGCCATTCGCGGCCTGCATGGGACGACGCTATGGGAAGACGGGGATACCGGGACGGCCGACATGCTGGTTCGTACCCTGGGATTCGAGGCCGCCGGCGAGGAGGGTAGCCTGGTCCGCTTTCAATCATCCGGGCCGGGGCTCGGCACCGTCGTCCATCTCAGGCAGGCGCGCGGTTTCTGGCGTGGAGCCGAGGGGGTCGGAACCGTACACCACGTGGCGTTTCGAGCCGCGAGCGAGCAGGCGCAGCTGGAGAAGCGGGCGGAGATCGAGGCCGCCGGAATCGAAATCACCCCGGTGATCGACCGCCGGTATTTCCGATCGGTATACTTCAGGGAGCCCGGTGGAGTGTTGTTCGAAATCGCCACTGACGCGCCGGGCTTCACGATCGACGAGCCGGCGCCGGAACTAGGGGCTCGCCTGATGCTCCCCCCTGCGTATGAGGCCAGACGCCGGCAGATCGAGGACATTCTACCGGCTGTCCGTCTACCACAGCCCGCTGTGCGTCAGGAAAAGTGAGCGAGGCCGAGTTGTTGTTCGGTCTTTCTTCTCTTACGCCGTCTGTCAGACTTTGGCATTGGTAGACATACCGCCGTAGCGGTGGCTTTTCCAGGCGTCTGGCGTCGCCCGCTCCTATCACTTGCCGGTCGTGCGCCAGACGCGCCGGCGATGCGAGTTGAGGATATATGTGATGCTGCCTGCCGCTGCCCTTGAACAGGAGCGCCTCTTCGTGGCTGAGCGCCTCCTCTCCGAGATCGAACGCCGCCACGGCTTGCCCCGTCCCGCACAGCGAGAAATCCACCCCGTCATCGTCGACCGTTTCCTTACCGCCTACCTCCCCGAGACCAGAGATGGGGAGCCCGCGCCACTCGCACTCGAGTACGCGTTCTCCCGAAGCCTGAGTGAGGCACTTGACCTCATGCGGGAGGTAGTGAGTGAATCCCCCAGCGGGTGCGGGTCCGCCCTGTACGTGCACGACCTGGATACCGGCATCTCGGGCGGTACGACGGCACACTAGGTCAAGACATGCGCCGAAGCGCTGTCATTTCAGAAGTGGCAGCGCTTCCATTCCTCGCGGTTTACTTCACCCACCTCCACCTCTCGAAATCACCTTGAGCACGCGCCATGCGTTCGCGTTGGGCGCCGCACTTCTTCTGCCGCAGGCAATTCCGGCGGCTGGGCAAAGTCTGCCCGGGCCAGGACGCGGAGCGGAGGTTCAGGTCCCGGAGCTGGCCGCCCGCATGGCTTCGATAGCCGCTGTCACGGGTTATGAGCGGGCGCTGGTAGATACCATCCTCCGGCTCCTGCCGGGCTCCGCACGCGACCGGGCCGGCAACGTCTATTTGAAACTCGGTGGAGGGAATGGCAGGCGGCTGGTCGTCTGCCCCTTGGATGAGCCTGGATATGTCGTGGGGGGCATCCGGGAGGACGGCTATCTCACGCTCCGCCGAGTTCCCGGTCGCGTGTCACCGCTGTTCGATCAACAGCTGGAGGGTCATCGTATCACGGTGCAGAGCAGGCGCGGCCCGGTTCCGGGAGTCGTGGCGGTCCGGTCGATCCATCTGACCCGCGGTCGCAAAGTGGCCGATGAACCTTTCACCGTGGATGATGCCTACGTAGATGTGGGGGTGGGCTCGCGAGCGGAAGCTGCGGGTCTGGGCATCGCCGTTCTGGCACCAGTCACTCTGGCCAAGCGTCCCCACCGCTACGGTGAGGGGCTGCTAGCGGCTCCAGTGGTGGGGCGTCGCGCCGCATGCGCCGCCCTGCTCCTGGCGGTGCGCCAGTCGATCGTGCGAGCGAAGACGATTCCTCCCCTGATAGTGGCGTTTGCCATCGAGCAAGAGCTGTCCGAGCGCGGTCTGGGTACTCAGGCCAACACATACGGACCATTCGAGGAGACGCTGATCGTGGATGGAGCACCCGGTGCTCGTGGCGGTCTCCAACAGGCCACTGACCCGAAGACATCGGGTCGGTGGCCGGCGTTGGGGCGAGTTGCCCGGTGGTCACTGCCGGTCGCCTATGGCGGGACCGCGGTAGAGACGGTCTCGCTGGCGGATGCGGAGTCTTTGCAGGATGCACTCGTAAAGTGGATCGGAGGTGGCTCCTGAGATTCTGGCTGGCGCTCGCCATGGCGGTGTGCCCTGCGTATGTGATGGCTCAGGGCGTCCCCCGAGCCGCCACGAGCCGGACGCAGCAGGTCGCCGGAGTGCTCGCGCCTCTGGTGGAGAGCTACGGCGTGTCCGGCATGGAAGAGCCGGTGCGAGCGGTGGTCGAACGGCTGCTCCCAGGCTGGGCGCGTACCCAGACCGACAGCGCCGGGAACCTTTGGCTCACGCTGGGCAAGGGAGAGCCGACTGTGGTGTTTGTGGCGCACCTGGACGAGATCGGATTCCGGATCACCGCCCTCAGGGACGATGGGTTGCTGGATCTGAGCCCGGTTGGTGGACTGTTCCCCTCGCTCTGGGAAGCGAAGCCCGCACTGGTGCATACCGGCAGCCACCCGGTGCCGGGAGTGTTCATGCCACGCGACTCCGGATCCGGTGCCGAGCTGAAGCGCACCCCACCGTTCCTCCGGGCAGATGTCGGCACGGCCTCCCGCGAGGCGACCGAGGCGCTGGGGATCAGAGTCGGACACACGCTGACCATGCCCAAGGAGTTCGTACGGCTGGGAGGCAGCCGGGCCACGGCCCGCTCGTTCGACGACCGAGTGGGATCGGCAGCGCAGGTTCTCGCTGTAAGGCGCCTGAACCCAGCGGGTCTGAAGCACACCGTGATCTTCCTCTGGAGCGTGCGGGAGGAGATCGGTCTCGAAGGCGCCCGTGCCGCGGCAAACGCGCTGGGACTTCGTCCGGTGCGGGTACACGCCATTGACACCTTCGTATCGGCGGACTCGCCGGTCGAGCCGCGCAACTTCGGGCTGGCTCCGCTCGGGCGTGGCGCGGTGGCGCGGGCGCTGGACAACAGCTCCGTCACCCCGGCGCCCCTGGTGGACTCCCTCGTGGCTCTGGCGCGAGCCCGGTCGGATCCCCTTGCAAGTGGGCACGACCAACGGTGGCAACGACGGCTCGGTGTTTGCCGACTACGGCGTACCCGACGTGCCGATCGGCTGGCCGCTCCGCTACTCCCACTCACCCGCCGAGACGATCGATCTTCGCGACGCGGTGAGTCTGGCGGACATGATCCAGGCAGTAGCGGAGCGGTGGTGAGCTACTCAGAATGACAAGAATCTCAACCCCCCGAGATCGCGGCAACCACGGTAATCTCATCGCCGTCGCTGACCGGCGCTCCAAATCCCCCCTTGAACCGCGAGTCTTCGTCGTTGAGATAGAACGCCACGAACGGATAAGGTCCGCCGCTCGCATCCTGTAGCCTCGGCGCCAATTGGGGAAACCGGTGTGATACCCCCGCCACCACTTCGCCAAGTGTCGATCCACTGGCTTCGAGTGTCGCCTGACCATCGGCCAAGCGGGCGAGGATTGTCGGTAAGCTGAATGTCACAGGCATAGATCCCTCTCGTTGGTCAAACTGACTGTTCTACCAGCGCCGAGAGCTCCCGGAGCTTGGGTGAAATCGTGGGCAGGTCCCTCAAGATGTCGGGCACGGCATCCACCGTTTTGAGGCCGTTCCCGGTAATGCAGAGTACGACCTCGTCATCCGGCCGGAGATGTCCGCTCGCCACCAGCGCGAGCGCCCCGGCGACCGTCACGCCGCCCGCGGTTTCCGCAAACACTCCGGTCGTTTCCGCGAGCAGTCGAATACCATCGGACAGCTCATCGTCGGTGACCGCAGCGGCCCAACCGCCGGTCTCCCGGATTGCGCGGGAGGCGAAGATCCCGTCGGCCGGGCTTCCGATGGCCAGTGAGCGAGCGATCGTATGCGGGATGACAGGCTGGAGCACTTCCGTGTTCTCCTGCACCAGCCGCGCGATCGGCGCGCAGCCGGCGGCCTGGGTGCCGAAGAGCCGTGGTGTGCGGCCGGCTACCAGGCCGCACTCGAGGAATTCGCGGAAACCCTTTCGCAGCTTCGTTACCAGCGAGCCGCCGGCCATCGGCGCGACGACGGCCGTCGGCAGCCGCCAGCCGAGCTGCTCCGCGATCTCGAACGCAATCGTCTTGGAGCCCTCCCCGTAGTAGCTCCGCAGGTTGACGTTCACGATTCCCCAGTTAAACCGCTCGGCCGCCTGAGTGCAGAGCCGATTGACATCATCGTAGGTACCGCGCACCCGGACGAGCTGCGGGCCGTAGATCGCCGATGCGGTGACCTTGGCGGGTTCGAGGTCGTGCGGAATGAAGACCCAGGCCTGAAGGCCAGCGCGGGCCGCGTGGGCGGCGACCGCATTGGCGAGGTTGCCGGTGGAGGCGCAGGCGACGGTGTCGAGGCCGAGTGCATGCGCGGCGTTGATGGCCACCGCCACTACCCGGTCCTTGAAGGAGAGCGTCGGGTGGGACACGCTGTCGTTCTTGAGCCAGGCCCGGGCCACTCCCAGCTTGCGGGCCAGCGCGGGAACCTCGAAGAGCGGGGTCAGTCCGGTGTCGAGCGAATACCGGGGCGCTCCCTCGAGCGGGAGAAACTCGCGATACCGCCAGATGGAGCGGTCGCGCCCGGAGATGGCTGCGCGGTCAGGCAACGCTCGCGCCGGCGGATAGACCGGCTCCAGCGGGCCCAGGCAGTGCTCGCAGATGGCCAGTGGGGCGGGCTCGTACCGGGCCCCACATACGACGCAATGGAGCGGCAGGACTTCGAGGGTTTCATCGGCCCGGTGCGCCTGGAGGCGGCGCTCGGGGACAGCGGTCACGGCAGTGGCGATCGGCATCGAGGAACTCCCTTCCGCCTCCGCCGCCGCGACGTCTCTTGGCCCAGGCAAAAAATCAAAGCGCCCGGTGCCAAAAAGACACTCGGGACGCGAGGCTTTTTAGCATTTGTTTAACGTGGCTGCAATAGGCCGCAAATTCACCACGAAGGAACGATTGTAGACCTACACTACCATGGCAGACGCAGGCGCGCAAGAGGACCGATTGTGACAAACGCTCCTCACCTCTTGTGTTCGACTAAGGAATGTGCATACTTATGCAATATGCAATCTCCCGGTGCCCCCCTCGCCCTTGCCTTCTCCGGCGGGCTCGACACCTCCTACTGCGTGCCCCGCCTCGCCGAGGCCGGGTGGTCGGTGCACACCGTCTATGTGAACACCGGCGGCTCGTCGCTGGAAGATCGGGACACGATCCGACGCCAGGCGCAGAATGTAGGCGCCGTCCAGCACCATGAGATCGATGCCCGGCAAGAGGTGTACGACCGGTTCGTCCGCTTCCTCATCCAGGGGAACGTCCTGCGGGGCGAGGTCTACCCGCTGAGTGTGGCTGCGGAGCGGACCCAGCAGGCGCTCTCCTTGGTGGAGGCCGCCCGGCGGGTCGGTGCCCACGCCGTAGCGCACGGCTCCACCGGGGCCGGCAACGATCAGGTCCGCTTCGATGTCGCCCTCCGCGTGCTCGCCCCCGACCTCCAGATCATCACGCCGATTCGCGATGAGGGGATCCAGCGGGAGCAGGCGGTGGCGTTCCTGAACGCGCGCGGTCTGCCGGTCCCGGCCAAGGCCGGAGCCTATTCGATCAACCGCGGTCTCTGGGGCACCACCTGGGGCGGTGGCTGGACCCACGACACCTGGGCCGGACCGCCGGATGAGCTGCTCGAACCTCCCTCCAGCACACCTGCGCCATTCGAGATTGTCCTGGGCTGGGAGCGTGGTCTCCCCATCGAGCTGGACGGCGGCACGCTGGCCGGTCCGGACCTGATTCAACACCTGGGCGACCTTGCCGAGTCCTATGGCATCGGCCGCAACATCCACGTGGGGGAAACAGCGCTCGGCATCAAGGGGCGGATCGGATTCGAGGCCGGAGCCGCCTTGCTGCTCATCGGCGCGCACCGGGAGCTGGAGAAGCTGGTGCTCACCAAATGGCAGGCGTTCTGGAAGGACCAGCTGGCCCGCTTCTACGGCGACCGGCTGCACGAAGGCCAGTACTTCGACCCCTCCCTGCGGGACATCGAGGCGTTGATCACCAGCTCGCAGTCGCGGGTCACCGGTGAGACCCGGGTGCGCCTGGCACCGGGTCGCTTTCACGTGGTCGGCACCCGAAGCCCATACTCCATGATGGACCGGTCGGTCGCCACCTATGGTGAAGAGAACCGGCTCTGGACCGGCGACGAGGCGCGCGCCTTTGCGCGCATCGCTGCAGTTCCCTCTTTGCTCGCCGCGTCGCAAGGGGCTAGGACAGCTGCATCGGTTGTGAGCGCTGGATGCCGGTCAGTGTGCCGACAAAGCTTTCTTCACCCCGAAGGCACGAAGGGCACAAAGAAAACGAGGTGAAGCTTTGTAAACCAACCGTGGAGGAGTCCAGATGGTCGTAACTACGCGCGTTCAGGTCTGGACCGCATCGCCTCGTCGACCCGCAACGCGGCGCTGTCGCCCGAGGTGATCGTGGGTGACGAGATCCTGGCCAGCGAAGGCTACGTGCTCGCCGTTCGGATCCTGGCCGACAAATCGACTTACAACACGGTCGAGGATGTCACCGGACGAATGCTCGAGCTGCGAGGGGGAGATATTCTCGCCGGAACTCTCGGCACTCGTCGAGCCCTCCGCGGTTATGCCGGTATCGTCCCCAGTCATATCAGCGTGGGCGACACCATCGAAGTGCTCAACCTGGGCGGGATCCTCGGGCAGTGCACCTCGATGAACCCCGACATCGGCCCGCCGTTCCAAGCGGAAGTGCTCGGCGCCATCCTCGCCTTCCCCGATCTGGGTGACCGGATCGGCCGCCCCGCCCACATCAAGGACCATTCGGTGCCGCCGGCAGACACGCTCGAAAGCGCCGTGCCGGTGGTCTACGTAGCTGGTACCTGTATGAACTCCGGCAAGACTGTCGCCGCCACGGAGCTGGTGCGCGGGCTCACTCGCGGCGGCCGCAGAGTGGCCGCCGCCAAGCTGACCGGCGTCTCCCTGATGCGGGATGCGCTCTCGATGGTCGATGCTGGTGCAGTTGCCGCGCTCACCTTTAACGACGTCGGCGTCGCCAGCACTCACGCCGGCGTGACGGTCACCACCGCCAAGGGGATCTTCAACCGTCTGGCGGGAGTCAAGCCCGACGTTATCGTGGCCGAGCTGGGCGACGGTATCCTGGGCGAGTACGGGGTGCAGGACATCCTCCGCGATGCCGAGCTCATGCGGGTCGGTGCCGCTTACGTGATGGCCGCACCGGACCCGGTGGCGTGTTGGGGTGCAACCGAGCTGATGCGGAATCAGTTCGGTCTGCCGATCACCGTCATCACCGGCCCCGCCACGGACAATGAGGTCGGTCAGGTCTATATCCAGACCGGGCTCGGCCTGCCGGCTCACAACGCGAGGCGGGATGCTGCGGGGCTGCTGGGTGTGGTGGTGAAAGCGCTGAATGACTGGTCGGGGGTTCACGAGTCACGAGGCACGAGTCCAGACTCGTCCGTCGCCTCTCTCCCGACTCGCGACTCGAGACTCGAGACTGTCCAATCACGATGAAAGTCGCCGTGATCGGCGGGGCCGGCTACGTCGCCGGGGAGCTCCTGCGTCTGCTGCTTCAGCACCCGGAGGTAACGGAATGCGTGGCGAGCAGCCGGAGCCAGGCCGGACGGCCCATCGGGGAAGTGCACCCGGCTCTTGCCGGTGTTACCGGTGCCCGTTTCGCCGGGACCACGGCAGGGGAAACGGCTCGTGGCCGTGACGTTGTCTTCCTCAGCCTGGAGCACGGTGAGTCGTCCAGAGTCGCGGGCGAGGTCTTTGCTGCCGAGCCCGGCCTGGTGGTCGACCTCGCCGCCGACTTCCGGATCCAGGATCTCGGACTGTACCAGCACTACTACGGAAACCACCCGGCCCCTGAGCTGGTCGGCCGCTTTCGCTACGGTCTGGCCGACATTGCCGGTGCCAAGCTGGCCGGGGCGGCCGCCATCGCGGCACCCGGATGCTTCGCCACGGCGGCGCAGCTCGCGCTCTATCCCCTGGCTCGTGCCGGCCTCGATTTCACCCCATCGCTCTTTGCCATAACCGGCTCGAGCGGTGCCGGTGGCCGGCCCAAGGAAACCACCCACCATCCGACGCGGGCCAATAACCTCTTCGCCTACTCGGTGCTGGGCCACCGCCACGAAGCGGAAGTGCTGCAGGGCTGGCGGGAGTGGGTCGGCCGTCCTGACGCTACGGCGCGCCTGATGACCCATTCGGGACCGTTCGTGCGCGGGATTTATCTGACGCTGCACGCCTATCTGCCGCGGGACCTCAGCGTCACTGGCGGCGCTCCGGGATCTACCGCGCGAGAGTGGTTTCGCGACGCTTACGCCGGTCGGCCTTTCGTACGCGTGCTCGATACGCCCCCCGAGCTCACCCATGCGGTGGGCACTAACTACGCGCTGATTCATGCCGCGGACAGCCCTGACGGACGCGAGGTCCAGGTGAGCGTAGCGATCGACAACCTGGTGAAGGGAGCCGGCGGTCAGGCCATTCAGGCGATGAACCTCGCGCTCGGGATCAACGAGTGCGCGGGGCTGAGCGCGGCGGCCGCGTTCCCATGCTGAACCGGCGGTCGGGCGGAGGGGCGATCGGGCGGTCGGACGAACCTCACCACGCATCGTCTGTGCGTCCGCCTGTCCGCCTGTCCACCCGTCCGCCCGCCCTCCTTCCCGTCTACGCCCAATTCCCTGTCCGCCCGGTTCGCGGACGAGGCTCCTGGCTGATCGACGAGAGCGGAAACAAGTGGCTGGACGCGTACGGTGGTCACGCGGTTGCAGCCACCGGTCACAGTCATCCGGACGTGGTGCGGGCCATCACCGAGCAGGCAACGGAGCTTCTGTTCTATTCAACCGCGGTGCCGCACCCGGCACGGGAGGCGCTGGCCGAAAAGCTGGCCCAGCTCTGTCCCGCTCCGCTGGCTCGGGTGTTTCTGTGTAACTCGGGCGCCGAGGCCAATGAGAACGCGCTCCATCTTGCCCGCAGACATACCGGGCGGCAGACGATCGTGTCGCTGCGGGGAGGATGGCATGGCCGTACCGCGGCCACTCTCGCCTGCACCGACGGCGCCAAGTACGAGGAGGCCGCGCGGCGCAGCGGAATTCCACTCTCGCGCAAGGTGCCGTTCGACGATATCGCCGCGCTGGACGCGGCGGTGGACCAGACCGTGGCCGCTGTGATCGTGGAGCCGGTGCAGGGTTTCGCCGGCGCTCGCGACTGCGCACCCGCGTTTCTCCGCGCGGCGCGCCGGGTCTGCTCCGATCGCGGCGCCGCGCTCATTTTCGACGAGGTGCAGTGCGGGGTGGGACGGTGCGGTGCCTTCAGCGCGGCCGAGGTGTTCGGGGTGACCCCGGATGTGCTCACCTTTGCCAAGGGCCTGGCGGCCGGGATGCCGATCGGCGCGGTTGTCGCCACGGCGGAGATCACCAGCACCATCAGCGTCGGCGATCTCGGCAGCACCTTCGGCGGCGGACCGGTGCCCTGTGCGGCGGCGCTGGCGAATATCGCCGTGATCGAGCGCGAGGGTCTCATCGCCAATGCTGTAGACATTGGCCACTACCTGACCGAGGGCGCGTTGAAGATCGGCGTGCCCCGGGTAAGCGGCCGTGGATTGTTGCTGGGGTTGCACCTGGGCCGCGCGGCCGCTGGGGTGCAGCGTGCCCTGTTCGAGCATCGTATCCTCACGGGTACCTCGACCGATACCGAGGTGCTCCGGCTGCTGCCGCCGCTCTCGTTCTCGCGGGACGAGGCCGACATCCTGCTTACCGGACTCAAGGACGTACTCCCGTGACGAAACGCGACTTTCTCGCGCTGGAAGATTGGAGCCCTGAGGACGTTGAAGGGCTGCTGGCCCTGGCCGCCCGCATCAAGCGGGGGGAGATCAGCGGGGGGCTGGAGAAAAAGGTCCTCGCGATGGTGTTCATGGACCCGAGTCTTCGGACCCGCACCAGCTTCGAGACCGCGATGTTCCTGCATGGCGGGCACGCCGTCGTGCTGGAGCCGGGGAAGGGCAGCTGGACACTCGAGACGGAACCGGGCGCGGTCATGGATGGCGGATCGGTTGAACACATCATCGATGCCGCACGCGTGCTGGGACGCTACGCCGATGCGCTCGGCGTCCGGTCCTTCCCCCGGGGCACCGATTGGGCGGTCGCGCGGGAGGACGCGATCATCAAGAGCTTCGCTCAACACTGTGAGAAGCCGGTCATCAATCTCGAATCGGCCCGCCGGCATCCATGTCAGGCGCTGGCCGACGCCATGACGCTGCGAGAGAAGCTGGGCCAGGTCGAGGGCAAGCGATTCGTGCTCACCTGGGCCTGGCATCCGAAGGCGCTCCCACCGCGGTGCCGGCCAGCGCCGCACTGGCCGCGGCCCGGCTCGGCATGGAGATCGTGATCGCGCGGCCCGAGGGCTACGAGCTGGACCCGGAGGATGCGGCGCTCATTCGCAAGACGGCCCAGCAGTCGGGCGGCGAGTTCCTCCACATCATCGACAACCCGGATGAAGCCCTGGTCGGCGCCGATGCCGTCTACGTGAAGTCATGGGGGTCGGTGAAGCTCTACGGCAAGCCGGACGAGGAGGCGGAGCAACGGGCGGGCCTGCGTGACTGGCGGCTGACCGCTTCGCGTCTTCGCTCGACCCGTGGAGGGAAGGGCATCGTGATGCACTGCCTGCCGGTGCGGCGCAACGTCGAGATCGATGACAAGGTGCTCGACGGGCCCAACTCGGTGGTGGTGGACCAGGCGGAGAACCGGCTGCATGCGCAGCGGGCGCTGCTACTCGAGTTGATCGGTGAAAAAGCGTGAGCGGTCAGCGGTGAGCGGTAAGCGGGAGTGTGAAGTGCCACCAGATTCCTCATCCCGAGTGCAGCGAGGGACCTACTTATCACTGCTTACCGCTTACGCAGTTCAGGAGAGGAAATGACGATCGATACGTCGAAGGGTATCGCCGGACTCAAGGGCGCGCTCCGCTACGTGCGCGCCTACCGCGACCAGGTCTTCGTGGTGAAGCTCGGTGGAGATGTCCTGGCGCCGCCCGAGGTTCTCGACAGCGTCACGGGACAGCTGGCCCTGCTTTCGTCGCTCGGTATCCGGATTGTGGTGGTGCACGGTGGCGGTCCCCAGGCCACGGCCTTGAGCCGCCGGCTCGGCGCCGAGCCGCGCATGGTGGCCGGACGCAGGGTCACCGACGATGGAGCGCTCGAGGTGGCCAAGCTGGTATACGCCGGACAGATCAACGTGGACCTACTGGCGGCCCTGCGTGAGCACCGAGTCCAGGCTGTCGGACTGAGCGGGGTCGATGCGGACCTGATTACCGCTCACCGGAGGCCCCCGGTGTCCGTGGTGGACGACTCGGGCGCGACGGTGCGGGTGGATTACGGGCACGTGGGAGACATCGATCGGGTCGATCCCCGCGTGCTCGTGACCCTGATGGAAGCCCGCATGGTTCCGGTGGTGGCCAGTCTGGCTGGCGGAGAGAACGGCGAGGTGTACAACGTCAACGCCGATACCGTCGCCGAGTCACTCGCCGTGGCGCTCCGGGCCCAGAAGCTGATCTTCCTGACCGGGGCGCCGGGGGTGCTCCGGGATCGCAACGACCCTTCCACTCTGGTGACCTTCGCCGATCCCGACGACCTGGCCGGCCTCATGGCCAATGGCGTACTCACCGGCGGCATGCGTCCCAAGGTGGAAGCGTGCGTTCGCGCGGCCACCGGCGGCGTCGAGCGCACTCACATCATCGACGGGCGGGCGCCGGACGCGCTCTTGCTCGAGGTCTTTACCGGTGCAGGCTGCGGCACGATGATCGTGGGACGCAAGGAGAAGGCGACCTATCTGGGGGTGGACCTTGCCGGGTGAGATCGACCTCCTGCGCGAGCTGATCGCCATTCCCTCCGTGAGCGGTGAAGAGACTGCCATCGCACTGTTCATCGAAGAGACGGCCCGGCGGTGGGGACTCGAGGTAGTCCGAAATGCCAACGCGGTGCAGATCGAGGTGCGTGGCTGGGGGGCGGGACCGACGTTGGCGCTTGCCTCTCACCTGGATGTAGTGCCGCCGGGCGCCGGCTGGACCAGGGATCCGTTCAACCCGATCATCGAGGGAACCCGGCTGTACGGACGTGGATCGGGGGATGCCAAGGCCTCTGTCGCTGCCATGCTCTACGCCGCCAAAGACCTGGTGGACAGCGGCGGGATGGATGCCGGACGGCTGCTGGTCATCTTTGGCTACGGCGAGGAAACCAAGAACACCACCATGGGTACCGCGGTGGAGGCGGCTGGAGAGATCGATGCCGCCGTCATCGGCGAGCCCACCAGTCTCGACTTCGCCATTGCCCAGCGGGGGCTCATGATGGTGGATCTCCTGGCCCAGGGAGACCAGCGCCACGCTGCTTACGCCTCGGGTGAGGACGGCTTCACCAATTCGGTGCAGGTCCTCTCTCGGGACCTGCTCAAGCTCGACAGCCTGTTCGCCTCACGCTTGCACCCGGTGCTCGGCCGGGCGATGGCCACACCCACGATGCTCGAGGCAGGAATCAGCCGAAACATTACGCCGCCCGTCGCGCGAGCCGTGCTGGACGTCCGCAGCACGCCGGATTGGACCCACGAGGAGCTCGCCCAGGAGCTGCGAGCCGCGCTGACCTGCGATGTGATCGTCACCTCCCGCCGCCTGGTTCCCTGCGAGACGCCGCCGGGCTCACGCCTGCTGGCCACCGCCTCCAGCCTGCGGCCGGCGGCCACCCACTTCGGCAGCCCGACCTGCTCCGATTGGGTCTTCTTCCGGGAATTCGACGCCATCAAGTGCGGGCCCGGTACCAGCCGGCGGTCGCACACCGCGGACGAATACGTCGATATACCCGAGGTAACCGCGGCCCGCGGCTTCTACGGGGAGCTGGTGCGTGCCTACCTCTCGGGACGCTAGGGACATGGAGCGGCCTACCACGCTCTGGAGCTCCACGACTCCGGACCAACGCCTGTTCGAGTACACCACGGGCGACGACCGAACCTGGGACGCTCGACTGCTGTCCTGGGATGTGTTGGGCAGCCTCGGTCATATCGAGGGGCTGCGCGCCGGCCGTTTGATTACCGCCGCCGAGTACGCCCAGATGCGGCGCGGCCTGCGTGAAGTATTCACTGCCACATCTCGGGGCCGACTCAAGCTGGATCAGCGGCACGAGGACATCCACACCGCGGTCGAGTATTGGCTCACCAGCCGGGCTCCGGGCACGGGCGAGCGGCTGCACACCGGCAGATCCCGCAACGATCAGGTGGCCTGCGATCTCCGGCTCTTCCTCAAGGACGAGCTGCTCAAGGCCCACGCGGCCGCACTGCGGCTGGCCGGCGCGCTCGTCGATTTCGCCCAGAGTCATCGCAGCGTGCTCTGGCCCGGCTACACCCACGGCCGGCGAGCCATGCCATCGTCAGTGGGCCTCTGGGCCGGTGCGCTCGCCGAAGGCGTACTCGATACCGTAGAATCGCTGCCGGCGCTCTGGGCCCGGGTCGATCGCTCACCGCTCGGAAGCGCGGCCGGATACGGCGTGCCGCTTCCGCTCCAGCGCAGGGTAGTGGCTCGGGCGCTCGGCTTTTCGGGGCTGGACGTCAACGTGGCTTCGGTGCAGGGGGGGCGGGGGAAGCTCGAGGCCGCCGTGCTTTTCTGGTGTACCCAGCTGGGTCATGATGTCGCCCGGCTGTCCCAGGACGTGATCGTGTTCAGCGGGGAAGAGTACGGTTATCTGACCCTCCCGGCCGACCTGGCGACCGGCTCGAGTATCATGCCGCACAAGCGAAACCCCGATCTTTTCGAGCTGACCCGCGGACGGGCGTCGGCGCGTAGAGGGCGACCTGCTCGCAGTGCTGCAGATCAAGGCCAAGCTCTCCGGAGGCTATCACCGCGATTTCCAGCTGCTCAAAGAGCCTCTGATGCGGGGACTGGATCGCACCGGCGGCAATGCTGGAGGCCGTCACCCATGCGCTGCCGAAGCTCGGGGTGGACTCGAAGCGTTGTCACGCGGCGCTGGCCGGCGGAGCCCTGGCCACTGACGAGGTGATGCGGCGGGTGGAAGCCGGTCGCCCGTTCCGTACCGCGTATCGCGAGGTGGCCGCGGCGCTCAAGGATGGCGAGAGCTTCGATCCCCCTCCCCCAGCCCGGATCATCTCCCGCCGGAGCTCGACCGGTGGTCTGGGCAATCTCGGCTTGCCGGATCTGAAGAAGCGGATCCGGCAGTCACGCTCCTGGAGCGCGCGCGAACGCAAGCGCTTCGATCGGGCAATGACCAAGCTGGCCGGCAGCGCGATCCGTCCGTCCGTCCGTCCGTCCGCCCGTCCGATGACCGCCGACCGCCGCAAGCGGCACCTCAAGATTCTGGAACTCATCAGCACCCGCCCGGTGCGCACCCAGGAGGAATTGGCCGACGCGTTGAGCGCGCTGGGATGGGATGTCACCCAGTCCTCAGTGAGCCGGGACATCGCGGCGTTAAGGCTGGTGAAGGTGGATGGCGCCTATCGCCGCCCGCCGGCGCGGGCCCCTCAGAGCGATCCGGACGAGCGGCGGGTTGCCGAAGGGGTGCTCACGATCGAGCTGGCCGGCGATGCGCTGGTCGTACTGCACACCTCGCCGGGCGAGGCCAATCACGTCGCTGTGGCGCTCGACCGGCTGGCTTGGCCGGAGGTGATTGGTACGATCGCGGGAGACGACACGATCTTCCTGGCGGTCAAGGACTCGCGGGCGCAACGGCGTGTCACCCGAGAGGTGCGGCGGCTGGGCTCGGCTCAGTGAAAAAAGCAGGGGCGACTCGTGGTTCGAGCCGCCCCTCTGGTTACATCGTTGCGCCGAATGGTCTTTAGAAAGTCACAGCGGTCGGTACCTCGTAGAACCGCAACTGCGCGAGCTTCAGACCCTCGTTGTCATAGGACCAGTAGTACAACATGTCCGCCAATGCTGAACAGCGAGACCTGATCGACGTTCGTGCACACGTCGTCGGTGGTGCCCAGCAAGCCGTCGAGGCCGGCATCCCAGGTCACGCAGAAGTCAACGAACAGAAGATCCTTCGAGACGTTGACGAACTTGGCCACGCCACCCTTCGTCCGCTCAATGGTGATGGGCTCAACCCCACCGATCGAAATTGGCGGCGCACCAGGTGCCAGTCGCATCCTCATAGCACGACTGCATAGTCGCCTTGCCGCCCGGCTTGCCAAGGGCACGGAAATAGACCGAGTACGAGGTGGTGCCGTCGAGGTCGGGATCCGGGTTCGGCAGCTGGAAGGCTGCGACCCGTCGGTCCCGTTCGCGTCGAGCACGCCGAAATCGCCCTCGATCAGGTTGATGCGGGTGTTGTGCCGGCTCGCCGTTCTTCCCGAGATCGACGAAGATGCGGTGGCCATTGCCGCCCGTGAAGTTTGGCGATTTGTCCTTCGGCACGCCGATGATGTTCAGCGTGTAATGCGCGCCGCTCGGGGCGCCGTTGCCGGTCGTGGCATTCAGGGCAGACGGTACCAGTGTCGAGGTGGGGATGGAGCTGGTCGGGTCGCTGGTGCAGCCTACCAGACTCAACGCTGCGCCGAGAGTCGTCAGCCCGGTAACCCATCGGGATGGATTGAACATCATGCCTCCTTGGTGCGGAAATCCCTTCGGTGAGTGCCCAACCGTCGCCAATCCCCTCACCACCCTTGGGCTGACTCACGTTCGTCTTTCCGCAGGGGCAGAACAATTCCCAGGAGTCGAACAGCTGTATGAGAGTGAGTCAGTCTACCTGCAAGAGACTTCCTACCTGCAAGAAACTTCAGGTCCGGAAGGGATGAAGCAGCGCAGCATGAATTGAAGCTCGACGTCGCTGGTGCCGAAACTCCAACTACTGACCGGCAGGATCGCCCCTCCGCGTGAGGGTCGCGACAAAGGCAAACTCGTCGAAAGACGGGGACGCAAAGCCACGAGGCTACCGCCCGCTGCGCACCGCTGCGCCGGGCCATGCCAGTCGGGCTGCCGAACGAACTGGAGGAGGGGATTATGCTATCCAACCCACGGAGTCTCGGCTTCGTGCTCGCCGCTATCGTGGGCGCAATGCTCGTACCCGGGTGCCGCCCCTCTTCTCAGCTAAGCTCGAGCGCCAGGCGCGAACCACCACTCCAGGCAGAGGTCAGTGTCGTGAGCAGCCGGTAAGGGGCGGGGCGGCCGGGGGCAGCAGATACTCAAGGGGGGGTCGGCCGGGCCTGGTTGGGTGGTGGAAGTAGCGGACAAGCCCGAGACCCGACCTGCCGCACCATATCCAACAAAATCAGCTGATCGGCTGCGACCCTGAGCCGGTATTCCTCCCCACCGCTGGGCACTCTCAGGTAGTAGGCGCCCGGCTCTCCCGACGTCGCCGGGCCGAGCAGCGTGCCGTCAACGCTCTTGACCGCGGCAGCTCGCCCCGCGGCATCCGCCTCCGGCGCGAAGACCACCACGAGCAAGTCCCGAGCGACTGTCGCCGGACCGGCAGGCCCACTGCAGGCCGCACTCAGAATGCTATCGGGCGGCGCGGTGGCGGTCGCCGCACTGGTGGTATCGGGCGCCTTAGCCTTTGCGGCACCCGGTGGCCGAACAGTGTCCGAGGCGGCTTGGGCGGTATCGGTCTTCGAAACGCTGTCGGGGCGGGCCTGCTGCAGGACGGTATCGGAGGATGCCGGGGAGGCTCCGGTGGTTTGCACGCTGTCGGTGAGGGTTGGCTGGCTGTCTGTTTTAACCGCTGTGCTGTCGGAAGCTGGAGCTTGTCCGGACGTCGCTCGCGGCAAGATCAAGAGACTCAATCCCAGCAGCCAAGTCGCCAGGAAGGTGGAGTGCAGAGACATAACGGCCTTGCGGTTCGAACTCGCTACACAGTTGCCCTAATAGTAAGGTAGCCACTCTTGCCGCCCCGAGGGCAACAACAAGGGCGGCTCGGTCGAGCCGCCCTGGCTGAGTGCACTCGCAGCACCGTGCCGGATCGCTACTGCTTGATGTGGAACATCAGCGAGTTGATCGGCGCGATCGTGTAGCCGCTGAGCGTGGCGGTCGAGGAGACGGTGTACCCGCCCGGCTTGTCCAGCTTGAAGCTGATGGTTGCTTTGCCGTCCTCGCCCGTGGTTCCCGTGGGGGTCGGTGGATCTACCGTGAAGCTGCCCTGATTACCTACGACGGTGAGGGCGATCTGCACGCCTTCAACGGGGACCTGGGTATTGTCTTCTCCTAGGGCCACGACTTTCAGGACCACAGTGACGTCCTGCCCGGCGAAGGCATCCGCCGGCTGAGTGTCAAAGGTGTGCTGCAGCGCGCCACCCTCCACCAGCTCGAAGTCGCTCAGGGTCGCTACCCCACCGCCCCCGCCCAACCTCGGCAATACGGCCGCCGCATGGAGTGGCTGAGGTGAGAACAGGCGGAGCAGCCGTCCCGCGAAGGTGCGCGAACCCGGCTCCGTCAACATCGCTGAAACCAGTTCGCACTGCAGCGGAATCTGCAGGGCCAGGAGGGGTGAGTTGCTCGCGGCATTGGGCGTCTTCTCGTGCTGAATCCGGCCCTTGCCGGTCTCGTCATCCACCTCGACGCAGGTGAACACGATCGCTTCGGGAGCAAAGGTCACCGTCGGGATCGTATGCAATCCGTATGACGTATTGAGGCTGGTCAGGGTGGTGAAACTGGGTGCGCCGGAGCCAAAAATCAGGAACCGCACGCCCCCCGTCATCGTCTCGAAATCGGAGGTGTACGTTCTGACCGGCGGATCCCCGACGAGGGCGGATGGCGGCTCGATTCCCCAGATCTTGCCTGTGCCACCCAGAGAAACGACAGCGGTCTGATTAGGATCGTTTGTCCCACCCCGAACGCCCAGAGCGCCCCCGTTTTGTACTGCAGAGAGGAAATTCGTCCCGGTCGGCACCGATACCCCGGGCATCTTTTGGAACAGGTTGGAGAGCAGCCCTGCCGCTACCGGTGGGGTCCCGGTCCTGGGCTCCGAGCTCCCCGCATTCCTCACCCGCTCGAGCTCTGCTGCCACATCGAACCCAAAGCCGGTCTGCGTGGCCAGACTGCCCTTGCACGCAGCTTCCATCTGATCCACGATGGCCAAGACCTTCTTCTCGTCGGCGAGTACGAAGTAGTCCCTTACGCCGGCCCGGATTGCCCGGAAGTCACAAAGCCCCGCCGGGGCAAACTGGGGCCCCGTGGGAGAGGAATCGGGTCGGTCGGTACACGCGAGTCCAGAGACCGCGCCAGCAAGAACCAACGTACACAGAACTCGCGAGGACATGGGCACTACTCCTTAAGCGTCGGAATGGGAATGATTTGGAAGCCAAGTTACGTGCCAGTTCTCTTGAGCGCTAGGGGTAATCCCCGAGAAAGCGGCAACGGTCGAGTGTAACCCGTTGTCAAGATTTCGTAATCTGATCTGCCGCCGTGAATGGAGCGTGAAAAGAGACGCCCGGTCTCTGGTTATTGTCCCAGCCATGTCCGCCGCCGATCTCTCTTGCCATCAGCCCTTCCCAACCAGCTCTTTGAAGCGCGGATCGCTCCGGAGGCCGCGAATTCCGCCAGGACTGGTCCCGTGCCACGTCGCCCCGGCGCTGGGGGTTGGTAGCCAGGTAATTGCCCAGGAGCCGGATCGCCTCGTCCTGATCGCCCACCATTGTGCGGAACAGCATCTCTAGGTACGTGAGCTCGCGTGCCGGATCTACCGTGGCATCCCCGGGATCGCTCGGCCAGGGCCCGGGCGCTGTCGGGCAACCCCGCGCGGGCAAGCGCCATCGCGACCAGCATTTGACCGTATAGGCGGCGGAACTCCCGTTGGTGAGGAGGGTAGAGCTGCACGTACTGCTCCAGGAGGCGCCACGCCTCGTCCACATTGGGCTTCTGATCCTTCAACGCGAACAGGCGAATCTGGCACTCCACGAACCGTACGTCTCCCGGGAACCTGCGCAGCCCCTCGGCGCACCAGTGGGAGGATTCGACCCCATCCTCCAGATCGAGCGAGCTCTCGAACAGCCGCCAGAGGGTGACGTTAGCGGTGGTGAGGTAGGGATCGGCTTCGTAGGCTCGGAGAGCGGCGAGCTTTCCTTCGGCGGTCTGGGAGCGGATCAAGAACAGGTGACTTAGGGTGGACCACGCCGTGGCCTGCTGTGGATTCCTTTCGACCGCGGCGCGGAGGTCCTTCTCTGCGTTGGCGAGGAGTTGAGCCGATTGCGCCGGATCGGGCGACAGATTGAGTAGCCAGCGCAGGTAGCGAATCGAGCCCCGGGCCTCGAGCGCGTCCGGATCGTCGGGCTTAAGCCCGAGCGCCCGCTCGGCATGGTTCAGGCCGGTCGTGGTCCATTCGTCGTAGTAAGACTTATTGAACGATCCCCCGATGCGGGCCCGCTTGTAGGCAGCCCAAGCGCGTCGAGTCGGCGGACTTACCCACTTGGGATCGAGCGCCGCAGCCCGGGAAAGCACCGAGTCCGCGCGGGCCAGTTGCCGTCCGGCCGCGGCGCTGTCGCCGGCGGCCACCAGCGGATCTGCCAGTTTGGTCTCCGCCCGCGCCCGTTGCAGCACCTCCCACGCAGCCGGGCTTTTGGTTCCGGATCGGATCTCGGTTAGCTGGATCTCTTGACCCAACTGGTTCCTAAGGAAGACCGAAACCTCTTTGGCCAAGTCATCCTGCAAGGCAAAGATCTGATCTCGCGGCCGGTCCAAGACCTTGCTACCGATCTGGGTACCGGTCGCCGCGTTGACCATCGAAACGGTGAGTCGCAGACGGTCGCCTGCCTGGACCAAGGTGCCCTCCACGAGAGTACCGACTTTCAAGGCCCGGGCGACACTGTCGGGGGCTCAGGGGCGGTTTTAAATGGAAGGACGCCATTACGCGAGATCACTTGGAGTTGGGATACGCTGCTCAGCTCGTTGATCAGCGCCTCGGTGATTCCATCCGCCAGGTAGCCCAGCGAATCCGAGCTGCCGGGCCCCTTCTGGATATACATCACGGCGATCCGATTGGGGCTGAGACCCGAAGGCCCGGAGGACGCATCGGCTGGTCTAAGCCAAATGCGCCATGCCGATAATCCCCCAGCCACCAGAAAGAGGGCTGCGGCTGGCACCCAAAAGCGCATTCCCTGAGCCCGCACGAAGGCGATCGCCCTGGCCGGTCGAGAAGGCTTCTGGATTGCAATCCCGCCGCTGCTACGGCGTCTGGCAGCAGTGGTCCCGCTAGCGCGCCGCACGGTGGCGGCGCGCCGGGCTGCGGTGCGCTGGAGCGCCGCCTCCGCCTCCGCCTCCTCGAGGACCTCGGCGAACTGGACCATGGTCTGGAAGCGGTCTGCCGGAGTCTTCTCCAGCGCCTGCATGACCGCATCTTCGACCTCGTCGGGGATCGATTGCCGGACCACTTGGAGGCTGGGCACTGCCTCCATCGAGTGCCGAGCCAGGATCGCCATCGCGTTGGGCCCCGAGAAGGGCGGCTGGCCGATGAGCAGCTCGTAGAGCACGCATCCCAGGCTGTAGACGTCACTTCGGGCGTCCACATGCTCGCTGCCGAGCGACTGCTCCGGGCTCATGTAGGCGGGGGTGCCCACCGCCATCCCGGTCTGGGTGAGCTTTTCGCCCCCGGCCTGGCTCACCGCCCGGGCGATGCCGAAATCGGCCACCAGGGCGTGTCCCTGCTGAAGCAGGATGTTCTCGGGCTTGATGTCGCGGTGGATGATGCCGCGCTCGTGGGCGTAGGCCAGCGCCTCCGCCGCCTCGCGGACGATCTGAATCGCGTCGTGGAGGGGGAGCTGCTGCTCGCGATTCAGCCGGTCACGCAGCGACTCGCCCTCGACGAACGGCATGACATAGTAGAGCAGGCCGCTCGCCTCACCCGAGTCAAAGAGACCCAGGATGTTGGGATGCTGGAGCGTGGCGGCGACCTTGATCTCGCGGAGGAACCGGTCCGCACCTATGGATGCGGCAAGCTCGGAGCGGAGGACCTTGACCGCCACCGGCCGGTCGTGCCGGACGTCCATGGCCAGGTACACCGTGGCCATGCCCCCTTGGCCGATCGGGCGCTCGACGGCATAGCGCCCTTCGAGCGCGGCACGCAGCAAGTCGAGCGGATCGGTCACGGAACTGCCTCAGGGGTGGGGAGGGGACGTTCCAAAGATAAGGGGAGCAGGTCCAGACGGTCTAGCAGGGAAAGCGGGCGGCCGGTGCTGCGCCAGGTGCGGAAACTCGCCAGGATAAGAGGAGCAGGCGCTGCACCGTAAGGCTGAAAGTCGAAACACGAAGGGCGGCCCAAGGCCGCCCTCCGGTTTTAAAGATGTCCCTTCAGCAGGTACCTCTACGGTATCGGCGGCGGGGCCGCCTCGACGGTGAAGCTGCCAGTGACGTAGAAGGTTGCCCCAGCCGCGGACGCGACCAGGTGATAGGTGCCGGGCGCCGTGACGGACAGATCGTTGAAGTCGGCGGTGAAGGGAGACGTCGCTGACGTCATCTTCACCCTGGTCCCGTTGAGCGTGCCGTTCGACTCTCCCTCCGGCACGAGGGTCACCGTCACCTGTGTTGGCGTCTCGATGGTGCCGCCCTCCCCGGGTTCGTCGATGAAGAACTCCGGGGTGCAGCCTTCATTACAGTTATCTAAGGTCTCGCCGACGTCGTAGGATCCGTCGATGTCACCCGGGTCTGTCCCGGTGACGATCGTGACCTGATTCAGGCTGACAAGCACCAAGCCGAACGGGCTGAGGCTCGGTGGGGACCCCGCGATGGGGCCGCGACCACCGACCGTCGCAGCGTAGAGCGGCGCGGGCAGGAACAGTTTCTGGGCCATCGAGCTCAGGTGGCGGCCAAATCCCGGAAGCCCACTACCCAAACTTCCGAGTCGGAGTCCCTCGGGGATGAAGGGAGGGCAGGCTGACAGCTCCTCCTGGAGGGCCGGCGGAACCGGCACCTCTGGGACGAGCTCGAAGCCGCCTCCCACCGGGTTGTGCCCGATCGACGCCCCGTCGTCGGGATATTCCTGTCCCACTGGCTCGTAACAGAAGGCCATCACCGCGGAGCCGGGTTTCGGCGCGTGCGACGCGGCGGTGTTGTTAGTGGCGCTATTGGTCGCGTCGTAGTCGTAGAAGGGCGGTCTCTGCTCCCCGTCGAAGTCGCTGAGCGTAAAGTTGTTCGCGAGTCGCCTGATGGTGATCAGGGTTGGTATAGGGAATGCATCTCCCTGCAACTCGAGGGTGGCATCGAAGTCGGAGGTCGTGAACCGCTGGGTAGTGCCGGGAACGAATAGGCCGGTCACGAAGTCTCCATTTAACGCGCCGGCTCCGAAACCGTCGAGTATGGCATCCTTGAGAGCATCCGCCTGGGTGGACGTGACCTTCGTATCTATCCAGGCGATAGTCTTGAGGGCGGCTTGCCGTGCTAGTTGGTCCTTGCAGAAATCCCACAGCAGTGCGATTGCTCCAACCCGTACCAGTGCCTCTGCCCTTAACGCCCTAAATCCAGGTAACGTCGTGGGGAAAGCCGCGGGGATGAGTAGCGCCACGCTCCTAAGTGGGTACCGCCCATGATCGCAAGTAGTCCCAAAGGTCGCTGAGGGGGGCGGCACGCTTGGCTCAGTCGGAGATTGGTCCTGGTCACTACAGGCGGCAACGACGAGCGTGGCACAAACGGCGGCCAAGGCGAGGCGGCGCATCTCTATGATCTCCCAGTTGGGCCAGCGCCCGAACGGGCCACCTCCCGCAGAGGTCAGGCGGGACAGGCGGAGGCGGATTCAGTTTTGATAAGGATCAATAATTTCCAATTTCTGGGGGTGTTCTGACACCAATTTGCAACAGATGCGACACTTGTCCAGACCCGATTTTCCCTGGGATCACTCGCTAGTTACCGGCCACCAGCGCCTTGAACCGGGGGTCGTCTTCGAGGCTGCGGAACCACCAGTTCGAGGCCGTCGCGTCTCCCTCGTTGGCAAGGAGGAGGTCCCGCCGGTCGGGATTTGCTGCCAGAAAGCTCTTGAGGGACTTGAAGGCCTGATCCTTATCGCCCCGAAGGATGTGCACGTAGATCTCCTCCCAGATGAGGGTCTGGCTCGGGTCCACGTCCGGCCCACCCCGGGCCCGCCGCGCCACTTCCCTGGCACTGTCCCCCAGACCCGCCCGGGCAAGCACCATGGCGGTCAACATTCTGGCCTCCCGACCGTCGTAGTCCCTCCGACCCGTGGGGGAAAGCTTGGGCAAGCTGTCCGCGAGCTTCCAGGCCAGCGACACATCGGGCTCCCTGGCCTTGGTCGTCAAGAGCCACAGCTGGCACTTGACGAACTTGAAGTCGCCCGGGAACCGGCGGGCTCCTTCCTCGCACCAGCGTGCTCCCTCCGCGAATTGCCCCATATCGTAGGACACGAGGAAGAGTCGATTGATGACCTGATCCACGTTGCTGAGATAGGCGTCCGCCTCAAAGGCTCGCTGACCAGCCAGCATGGCATCAGTTTGGCCCTTGGTGTTGTTGTAGAGATGGCTCAGGATGGCCCATGCGCCGGCCTGTGATGGACGGATCCTTACCGCGGTCTCCAGGTCGGTCTCCGCATCGTTCAGGAGCTGCTTGGATGCCGCCGGATCGCGCTCGATGTTGAGCAGCCAGCCCCAATAGCGCAACGTTCCTCGCACCTCGAGGCCGTCAGGGTTCTGTGGGTCTCGGGCAAGCACTTGCTCGGCGAACTTCTTACCGTTCTCGATCCAGGGCTTCGCGGCTACCCCGTCCAGGCCCACCAGGCGTGAGCGTTGATAGGCCACAGCCGCTCGCCCCAGCATCGGCTCTGTCCAGGTCGAGTCGGCTGCGTACGCTGCGGCGTAGAGCGAATCGGCCGCGTCGAAATAGCGGGCAACCATTTCGGTAGTGTCCTGTCGCCTGACCAGGCTGTCTGCCCGTTTTCGAGCCTGCTCCGCCCGTTGGACCAGGGCCCACGCGTCGACACTCCTGGTCCGGTTGCGCTGCTCTCGCAGCCGGATCTCCTCGCCAAGGCGCTTGCGGATCAGGCTGGCAACCTTCTGGGTCAACGTATCCTGAACCGCGAGAAGGTTTCCCGCGGGCTGCTCGAAGCTTGCCCGCTCGAAGTCCGCTCCGCTTCCGCCATCCACCAGCCTGACGGTGACCCGAAGGCGGCCCTCCTTTCTGCTCGACGTCCCCCGACACCAGCGTCCCCACGCGCAGGGCTCGCGCGACGCTATCGCGAGAGACGCTGTCTCCCCGAAACGGCGCAACACCGCCTTTGGAGATGACGTCCAGTCCCTGCACCTGGTTCAGTTCCCGGATCAGCCCTTCGGTGAGGCCGTCCGCCAGGTAGCCGAGCGAATCCCCTTTGTCGTCGCTTCGAAAGTAGAGGACTGCGATCCGGTGGGGGTCGAGCCCGCCGAGACCCGTGGCGGAGGCACCGTTCGGTCGGTGCGCAGAGTTGCCAGGCGCCCCACCCGGTACCGGCCAGAACCGCGAGTCCGGCGAGCGCACGCCGCCCAGAAACGCACGCCTCTTCCCCCGAGCCCCTTCGACGCGGCAACACCGCGCGGAGTGTGCCGCCGCACCGCCTGCATGGCGCGGGAGGACGTGCGGCGGGCGCTCGGGCCGAGATCCGCCTGGGCGAGCGCGTCGGCGAAATCGCGGAAGCGTCGGGAACCGGTCGGCCGGAGTCTTCTCCAGCGCCCGCATGACCGCGTCTTCGACTTCGTCCGGAATGGAGTGGCGGACCACCTGGAGACTGGGCACCGCTTCCATGGAATGCCGGGCCAGGATCGCCATGGCGTTGGGGCCCTCGAACGGCGGCTGCCCCACCAGCATCTCGTAGGCACGCAGGCCAGGCTGTACTGGTCGCTCCGGCCGTCGACGTGGTCGCCGCCGATTGCCTGCTCCGGACTCATGTAGTGCGGCGTGCCCACGGCCATCCCGGTCTCGGTGAGCTTGTCGCCGCCGGCCTGGCTCACGGCCCGGGCGATACCGAAGTCGGCCACCAGCGCGTGGCCGTCCTGAAGCAGGATGTTCTCCGGCTTGATGTCGCGATGGACGATGCGTGCGTGGTGTGGGCGCAGTGCAGCGCGTCGGCGACCTCGCAGGTGAGCTGGATGGCCTCCGGCAGGGAGAGCTGCTGCTCCCGGTCGAGCCGGGCGCGCAAGCGACTCGCCCTCCACGAACGGCATCACGTAGTAAAGGAAGCCGGCGGCCTCGCCCGAATCGTACAGCGCGAGAATGTTGGGGTGCTGCAGATGGGCGGCGACTTTGATTTCGCGCAGGAAGCGGTCGGCCCCGATGCGAGGCGGCCAGCTCGGGACGCGAGACACCTTGATGGCGACAGGCCGGTCGTGACGAGAGTCCCGTGGCCAGGTAGACCGTGGCCATCCCGCCCTGCCCGATCAGCCGTTCGACGGCGTAGCGCCCCTCGAGCGCCGGCGCAACGACTCGAGCAGATCGGTCACGTGGGGTGCCTCGGGCGACGGGGGGAACGTCACGAAGCATACGGAAGAATCTGGGTGGAGCAGCACGGCCAGCCGGAGTACCTCAGGGCCCTCGCTGTCGCCTAGACGGTGACTGCCGCCAGGGCCTCCCGCATGCTCCGCCGCCGAAGGCCAGCGCATCAGCGGGGTCCTTGGCGATTGCCTTGGAGATGACGGCGGCCAGCGAGCTCGTCGGGCGTATCACTCCGAAAGCGTACGGACATCCGGCGGGGCTTGGGTCAGATGGAGCTGAAGTACCACGGCCTCGTTTCGATGCTGAACGGCGGCTGTCCCGCCAGGCACTCGAACAGCACGCAACCCACCGAGTAGAGGTCGCTGCGATGGTCGATGTCTCGGGGCCGCGGTGATCTGCTCCGGGCTCATATAGGTCGATGTCCCCACCGCGATACCCGACCGGGTCAGCTGGTCGGTCCCGGAAGCGATCACCGCCCGGGCAATCCCGAAGTCCAGCAGGACGGCCCCCTCGGCGGACAGGACGATGTTGGCGGGCTTCACGTCCCGGTGGATGATCCCGTGACTGTGGGCGTGATCCAGTGCCTCCAGCAGGTCATAGGCGAGTCTCAGCGTTTCCGCGATCGGCAAGGCTCCGGGCGGTATCGAGGTGTTCCCGCAGCGTCGCTCCCTCCACAAAGCTCATGACATAGTAGACCAGCCAGTCCCGCTCGCCGGAGTCGAGCAATTTTCGCGATGTGCGGATTGTCCAGCCGAGAGGCGAGCTGGATCTCCCGCAGAAAGCGGTCGGCTGCGACGCTGACCAGGAGCTCCGGGTGGAGGATCTTGAGCGCCACTGGCTGGCCGCTCGGGTCCCGGGCCAGGAATATGCGGGCATTCCCGCCCTTGCCGATCTCGCGATCGACGTCGTACCGGCCGGTAAAGGCCTGGCGCACCAGCGCCAGCATGTCGCGCCGGATGAGTCCGCTCCTGTGAGTCGACTTCACAATGGTTGCCAACGATCTGCCGGTTGCGCAAGCCGGAATCTAGCATCCCTACAGGAGAATGTCGCTGCGGATCCGCCGCCGGATCGCCCCACCAGAGTGCGCCCCAGAGGTTGGACTGCCGGAGGGTAACGCTGGCCCGGCCGGTCATGCCCGGGCGCCAGCCGCCGGCTGCAGGCAGGCGCAGCCTGGCCTCAACGGTGCGGCGGCGTCGCAGTGGTGGAAATGGGTGAGGGTTGACGGCATCGCAGGGGCGTCCGATAGCGCGTCCGGCAGCAGGCGTACACGTTGACCCACGGCCTGACGCAGGGCGCCCGGCCCAGGCGAGGCGATCCGGACCTCGACCGTGTCCGGCTGCCCCAGCTGGAGCAGGGTCTCCCCGCTCGACACCCAGCGCCCGACCAGCTCCTCGGGTCGAGGAGCTGAGCACGTACCGCCGGACCGATGGCCCGGATCCGAAGCGCCTCGCACCTGTCTTCCAGGCCGGCGAGTCGCGCCTCCTCGCGGCAGCGCTGCCGCGTCAGATCCGGCCAGCTCGGCCAAGCGGTCCTCGACGCGAGCCTGCAGCCGAGCGTGATGGCCAGCGAATCGTTGACCCGTCTGGCAACGCGATCAGCTCTCGCTCGAGCGCGAAGTTGCGGATCTGCAGCAGAGGAGCCCCGGCGGTCCACCCGGGCTCCCTCTCGACCACTGACCCTGCTGGATCATTCCGCTGTCCGGTGCCGTGAGGCGGCATCGAGATACCGGAGCCGCCACGGAAAGGACCGGAGACCGTGATCGGCCAGGGCACGATCGCGCCGAGCAAGATCGAGCCCGGGCTGCCCCGATGATCAGGCGACGCACGCCAGGGCCCTCCCGCCAGGCGCATGGGGCTGCCGGACGTAGCGCCCTTATCGCTGCTGCGCAGCAGCCTCATCGGGCCGCGCAGGATCAGGACAAGCGCCCCGCCAAGAAGATGGCACACGCCGAGGGCTCCCAGCCATCGGCTGAGCCAGCCGAAGGCGGTCGCGGCGAAGAACGTGCAGGATCAGACGCGATATAGACGGCGGCGAGCCCGCCGTAGATCAGAAAAATCCGCCGCTCCCGTGCGTCGGCCGGCGGGGCGGGCAGCGTCGAGCCTGAACATTCGGGTCTTGATGAGCCAGCCGAGGTGTCCGAATGCCCGCTGCCGCAGGTTGGGCACTTCGAGGTAGTCACTGAGCGCGTAATAGCCATCGAGCGGAATGAGAGGATTGGCGTTCATGAAAACGGTGACGATGCCGCCGATGAGGACCGCCGGCGAAGGCGGCTCTGCCACACGGTTCCGGAGTCGCAGCCCACCAGACGACGGCGGCCAGACTGGCCAGGACGAGCTGAATCCAGGAGCCGGCGGCCGTGACCCAGAGCCGGGCCTCACGCTCAGGAAAGGTCCAGGCATCGTTCACGTTGCAGAAGAAAGCCAGCTCGAAGTAAATCAGCATGGCCCCGATCTCGTGCACCTGTCCCCCGAAGTATTTGCAGGTAAAGCCGTGCCCCAGCTCATGGATGACGATGATGGCGGTGCCCGTGACCCAGAAAACGGCGAGGGTACCCAGTCCAAGCCTCGAGATTGTAGAAGTCGCCGAGGGTCCGGCAAAATCCGATTCCATTTGACGGCCAGCACCAGGAAATAGACGGCGAAGAGCACAACCGAAAGCTTGAGAAAGGCCGGGGTAAAGAAGAACCGGAACCGAGGCAGCCACCGGTCGAAGCAACTTGTCGGGGTCACCTACCGACCAGCGGAGCCGCAGAAGATCGCCCTGTAAAGGGTCACTGGGCCGGCAGCCGGCGCCGCGCTCGGCCCGGAGCCGCTCCATCTGGAGCACCGAGCGCTCTCCCAGGGTGCGCTCGCAGAGACCCATGCCGCTCAGTTTCTCGGCGAAGGCCTCCACCCCGGCGGGCGAGACTCGAGGCCCTCCTGGGCGAGGGCCGCGGCAGCCTCGGCCGCGGTACGCTCGCCATCGAGCGCCTGCATGACCATGACTTCAACGGGACGAAACCGGAAGTACTTGCGGGATTGCGGATCCTTGACGATGAAGCTCTGCTCGCCTCGGTAGGTCTGCTCCACCAGGACGAGGTCCGTGCGAAGCTTCGCGCCGCGACTCACTGGGCCGTTCCGGATGACCTTTTCGCCCGGCTGCCAGGCCGCTCACCACTTCGACCCTGTCGCCGGCCACTTCGCTGCCTAGCGTGAGCGGCGCGCAGGGTGGTGCGTATCATCCGACCAGACCAGGGCGTAGCCGTCCTCATCCACTGCCGTTTTCGGGATCGTGATCACGCTGCCGTGCGCTCGGATCCTAGCCGCACCGTGACGCTGCTGCCGGGGATGAGCCGGTGACCCGCGGTCAGCTGAAGGATGATTTCCCGGGTGCCGCTTGCGGCATCGATCATCGGTGAGGCGCGAATGATGCGGGCCTGCGCGGTGGCCGCCACCATGGCCCGACGACCTCCGCACCCGCTCCGATGCGCAGGTGCTCCGCCGTAGCCTCGGGCACCCGCACGGCCGCGAGAACGGGCCGCAGCGCCGGTAAGCCGAAACAGTGTGTCGCCCGCGCTCACCAGCCTATGGAGGCGGGCCTTGCGTTCGGTGACCACTCCTGTAAACGGAGCGACGATCCGGGTCAGCTCGAGGTCTCGTTGCGCCTGACGAAGCCGGAGCGTCGCTTCGCGGTGCTCGAACTCCACCCGCTCCGAATCGGCCTCGGTAACCACACCGGCAGCCTTCAGCGCCCGCTGTCGCTCGACGGACTGCTTGGTGTTGGCGAGCTTCTCCTCTGCTTGAGCCAGTGCGATTGCCTGGTCGGTGCTCTCCAGCCGGGCCAGAGACTGGCCGGCCGGAGACCCGGCTCCCGAGGTCCGCCATGATCGACTCGACCACCCGGGGAGCGGGCGTAAATCGTGGCATCGTGCTCCACGTAGAGCTGCGAGGGAAGGGCGAGTGGTACCTGCACCGTTGCCGTGTCGGCAGACGACCATTGAGGCGTCCGGGGCTCCTCCCATAGAGCCGGTTTCGGAGCGCGGCCTTCTCGGCCCGGGGGCCGGACTCGCCGCTGCAGGCCAGAATCAAGGCCAGAACAAGAGAGCACGCGTCTCAGCCCCATAGCCTCCACCAGAATAATCGTAGCCAGCGTGCGGGCGCCCGCAGCAGGCGATCGATCGCACTCGCCGGCTGGGTAAGTACTCTGGCGTACGCCGCCATCTGAGGTTTGAGGAAGCCATTGCCGTTGGCGACCGAGGCCCGGACCGGATAGACGGACCAGAGGGCCGCTGTCGGCGGGAAGCTGTCCGACAGAGGTGACCCTGCCGGACGAAGGTGCGCTGCGGCAGAGCATCCACCCGAAGGCGGACCTGCTGGCCCGGGCGAACCCTGCTCACGTCGCGCTGGTCGACGCCGAACTCGAGCTCCAGCGTATCGGTGCGCCCCACGGTCAGCAGGAGATCGCCCTCCTCCAGGGAAGCGCCGACGCGCTCCTGCAGGTGGGGTGTCAGCACCACCCCGGAGATCGGCGCCCGCATCGTCGTAAGGCCTACCTCCTCATCCAGCAATGCCAGCTCCTGGCGCAGCGCGTCAGCCCCGAATGCGGTGGAGCCGCTCCTCGGCACGGATCGCCCCGGCTCGCGGCGACCTCCGCCTGTCGTTCCGCAGCTGCGATCGACGCTGCCGTGGCGGCCCGATCACTTGCCAGACTGCGTGGAGCGGAGTGACGCCAACGGAGCACCGCGTTCCACCGGCGCTCCTTCCTTTACCAGGATCCGTTCGACCACTCCAGGAACCAGCGCCCGCACCGGCGCCAGAGCCATCGGCCGGAAGACCGGCTCGTTGCCGACCACCCGAAACGGCCAGCGAATGAGGACTGACGCAGCGATCAGAGCGAGTGCGACACCACCATAAAGCTGCAGCTTCCGTCGGGGAATGCGCCAGAACTGCCCGCTTCCTGGCGGCCAGGGCACCCAGCGCATCCACCATGGGCACCTGGTGATACAGCTGGGCATTCCGGAGGGCTACGGCAGTCTGGTTGGCCAGGATGGCCGCCACTTCCAGCTGGACCGGTGTGGCGAACTCCGGTTTGCCGGCCTCGAACACGAGAACGCCGAGCACACCCGCTTCGTCCTTGAGCGGCAGATAGAGCCCACTCTCGACCCCGTCGGCCTCCAGGTCCGCACCGAAAATGTTGAGGAACATGCGCTCGGCATCGGATGCGGGATCGGTGCGGTCGCACAGATACAGCTGCTCTCCCCGGCCCGCCGCCCAGGCTGCCCGGGCGATCAGGTCCTGAAGCTTGGGGTCCTTGGGGTCCACTTTCTCCTGGCCGGCCACCGCCCGGATCTCGCACTCGCCCTTCTCGTACAAGCCCGACGGCGCCCCGATCGAAGGTGAACGCTTTGGAGGCGAGGTTGACCACCGAGCGGAGCACCCGATCGAGGTCGAGCGTGGCGGTGATCTCACGGCTGATCTCGAGCAAAAGGGCGAGATCCCGAGCCCGTTTCTCGACGGTATGGAGTTGGGCGTTGCGGAGAGCGGCGGCGGCGCTGGAGGCCAAGCCTTCGAGCAGCTCACGATCCCGCTCGTCGAAGACTCCATCGCCGGTGAGCTTGTTGGAGACCTGGATGGCTCCGACGGTGACGCCGCCCGCGACCATGGCCGTCGCCATCACCGTGGTGGCCAACATCTCCGCTGAGTCCACTGGGGCGTGGTAGCGGGGGTCTTCAACCGCACGGGTGACGATCGTGGTTCTCGGCCGCTGAGCTACGTCTCCGATGAACCCGGTGCCCACCGGCACCTGAGCCCCTACCAGCTTCTGGCCGGCCCCACCCTCGGCCAGCCGGCAGCGGAGCACGTCGCCCTCGGCGATCCAGAGCGAGCCGCCTTCGGCGCCCAGCGCGGCGAGCACTCGCTGAAAGACCCGGGGAAGGAGCTCGTCGAAGTCGAGGGACGCACTGAACTCCAGGCTGATGGAGTGCAGCAGCCTGAGGCGCTCTATCTCCTCGCGCAGCTCCTCGGCGGAGGGAGCTGGGGCATTCAAGATGTCGGGCATGATTCAGGGCAGGGAGAAATGACCCCCGATTCCTCGAGGGCGTCAGGGATACCGCACACGTCGGCGCCGGACCCCAAGAGGACCCGGCACCGGAGCTTAAATCGATGCGGCGAACGCCCAACCTGTTGTGTTGCTTTAGGCTGAAAGAACTTTCAACCTAGAACTTCCCCAGCTTCTTCGCCGGTGCAATCCGCTCTTCGAGCTCTTCGACCGACAACTCGACCGCCTCAGCATCCTTCCCGGTCGCGTTCCGAACCTGGGACTTCTGCTCTTCGGTCAGTTTGATCCGGAACTGCTCTTTCGGGTTTGACATCTGATCCTCCTGAAGGTGTGGCGAATATGGCGGCTCTGCAACCAGTGTGACGAAGGTCGCGGGCCAGCGTGAAAAAACCGTGAATTCCTACATCACCGCTTCAGCCGGCGGCAATCCGCTCTTCCAGCTCCTCGACCGACAGCTCGATCACTTCCGCGTCCTTGCCGGTGGCCTTGCGGACCTGGTCCTTCTGCTCGGGGGTGAGGGTCATCCTGAAGGGTTTCTGGGGTGGCCATGATGGTCGGCTCCTGTTGGGATGTGGTTTGTCGCCGAAGACCTGTGACAATCTGTCCGCCCGGCCGTGAAATCAGCGTGAATGGCCCCTTGCCGCTCCGTGAATACCCGCGTAGGTTCTGACACACCGGTTACAAGGTCTCCCTGTGGCGAGTCTTGCCTGACACTGCTCGGTCCGCCGTCCGTAACGTTTACGGATGGGGGGACGATCGTGCCACAGCCGGGCGCCAAGGTGCTTGCCCTTCTCACCTACCTTGTGCTCGAGTCTGGCCCTCACAGCAGGGAGGAGTTGGCCGGCCTTCTCTGGGGAGAATCATCGGAGGACGAAGCACGCGCCTCCCTCCGGCAGGCCCTCAAGCACCTCCGCGACGCCTTCGGCGAGATCGTCCGCAGCGATCGTGCGGTGATCGAGCTCGTCGCACCCGATCCACTGCGATGTCCGGGACTTCCGTAAGCTCGCTGGTCCAAGAACCTCAGCGTGTGCTAACGACCGAGATCCCCCGGTTCCTCGCAGGCTTTTCGGTCCGGCACGCTCCCCAATTCGATGAGTGGGTCGCCGCTACGCGCAGAGAGCTTCTGCAGCAGTATGAGCACGCTCTTGGCACTCTGGCCCGGGAGGCGATGGGCCAATGGCGCTGGCGTGAGGCCATCGAGCTGGCGGAACGCTGGCTCAAGTGCGACCCGCTATCGGATGAGGCGGCCAGGCTAGCGGTGGAGGCACGATATCTGTCGGGTGATCGAGGCGCCGCGATCGCGCGCTTTTCGGAATATCGTGCGGCGCTGGCCCGGGAGACCGGCTGCGAGCCCAGCCGGAGCCTGCTCAACCTGGCGCGTCGAGTGGAGTCGGACGCGACACCTTCGAGCGCCCGGCCGGTCACCGACGAGTGGTTTGCCCGCGCCCCGTCGTTCGAGTCCAGCCTGATCGCTCGCGAGGACGAATGGGCCACTCTGGTGAAAGCGTGGAAGGCGGTAAATCGGGGCACCGGTCGAATCGTCCTGATTGAGGGCGAGGCTGGTGTCGGAAAGTCGCGGCTGGCCGAGGAATTTCTCCGTTGGATCGTGGCGCAGGGGGGTAGTGTCCTACGGGGGCATGGTTACGATGTCAGGGCCGGGATTCCCTACGAGCCTGTGGTAGAGGTGCTACGGGACGCACTCAGGGCGCCGGGGTTGGCCGGCACCGCCCCTGAGTGGCTCACCGAGGTCACCCGCCTGCTCCCGGAGCTGAAGCAACGGTTCCCGGCGCTCTCAGAGCCCGGAACGCCACCCAATTCCACGGAGGGGTGGCGGCTCTTCGAGGGGGTCGCCCAGCTGATGCTCGCTCTGGCGGCCGAGCGACCGGTGGTCGTCTCTCTGGACGACCTCCAATGGTGTGACAGTGATAGCTGCAACCTGCTCCGGTTTCTGATCCGGCGGACCGAGCGGGCTCCGGTGCTTCTGGCTCGGCACCCTGAGCCTGGGGGAGCTCGAGCGGGATGCTCCCGCCGCGCGACTTTGCCGCGTGCTGCGGGCCAAGGCCCATGCGAGTGTGGTGACCCTGGGACCGCTCAGCGAGGAGGAGCACTGGCGGATGATCCGGGAAATGGGTCACCTGAGCACCCCCACCGGCGCCCGACGCTTCGCCACCCGCATCTTCGGCGTGACCGCTGGGAATCCGTTTTACGCCATCGAGCTACTGAAGACGATGTTTGCTCAGGGACTGCTCGCCGTGGACGAGGAGAGTGGCGAGTGGACGGCGTTACCGGGGGCGGTGACCGGCGGGCGGGAGTTCCCGGTCTCCCAGACCGTTCACGATGTGATCGCCGAGCGGGTCGAGCGGCTGCCCGAGCAGCTGAACGAGGTGCTCATCACCGTTGCGGTGGCGGGCGCGGGTTGCCGCACCGAGGTACTGTCCCATGTTCACGGCATCTCCCGACTGCATGCCGCAGCGGTGGGTGACGCCTTGGTGGACCGGCGGCTGATTGTAGAGGAAGGAGGGGTGTACCGCTGTGCTCATCCGGTCATAGCTCACGTGGTACGAGATGGCCTGACCGACTGCGTCGCCGGGAAGTGCATCGCACGCTGGCGCTCGCGCTGGAGGGGTTGGTGACGCCGCAGGACGCGCCGGAGGTGGCGCGCGAGGTTGCTCGCCATGCTGATCGAGGGGGAGAGCCGGCCCTGGCGTACCGGTTCGCTCTGATTGCCAGCGAAGGGGCGACGGAGCGATATGCCTTTGGCGAGGCGCTGTCGTGGCTGGATCTTGGCCGCTACCAACGCACGCGGGGAGCGGAGACGGATAGCGGTGAACCGGCTCACTGCCGACGTACTCGAGGCCGCCGGCTGGAGCGAGGTTCCTCCGCTGGCTGAAGCTGGGAGGCCCGATTACTCGGGAGCTGGAGCGGGAAGATTTCGATCTGCCGGTGAGAAGCTAGGAGCGGTTTTCGGTGCTCACCGCATACTTCCGCCTCGATGACATCACGCTGCCCCGCAGGCGCGGCCCCACCGCCGACCATGATTGAGCCGGGCGAACACGGGGTGAGTGAACCCGGAGGTTTAGGTGGGTAGAGTGTCGGTTTGGTGCAGGTTGCTGCTGGCCGTGCCGCTGGTGACGTCCGGCTGTGATTTGTCACTGCCGCGAAGCGCTGCGGACGTCGCCAGGGATACCGCCCCCGAAGCAGCCCGCCCGCCCAAGCCTTCCGGGAATCGGCGTGACCCAAAGAGTGGGGACTCCAGGACGGAGGGCTTTGCCCGGGTGCGTAAGGGCCTCCGCCGACTGGTAGCCGCGCAGGAAACCTTCTTCGCCGAGACCGGTGCCTACAGCGGTGATCTCTCGGTGATCGGCTTTACCCCGGAGAAGAACACGACGGTCAGCCTCCTGTGGGTGACGCAGGACGGGTGGGCCGCGAGTGGGTCGCACACCGACTTACCGGACAGGGACTGCGTGGTCTTTGTGGGGAGGGTTCACGCGCCACCCACCACTCTCAAGTATGTGCGGGAGGGGCGGGAGGGGGTTCCGGTGTGCGACGACTCGTCTCGTCCCTCGGCACCTGTCGCCGCCAGTCCGGCGCCCGAGCCCGAGCCGGCAGAAGCTCTCGAGGATACCGGTAGCGCGCTGGAAGCGTTGAATCCCAGGACACTCATGAAGGCCGATCTACGTAACCTGGTGCGCTCGCAGGAAACCTATCTTGCCAACCAGAGAGTCTATGCCCGGCGCACCGAGCCGTTGGGTTTGCAGTACCTGTGGCGACCTGGCGTCCGGGTAAAGATCCTGGCAGCCGACCAGGAGTCCTGGGCTGCCAAAGCCACCCACGCGCGGCTCCCAGGCAAGAGCTGCGTCATCTGGTTTGGTTCGGTTACCCAGCGACCCGTCACCGACGCTCAACGCCAGCAGAGTCGTGAGGCTGGCGTTCCGGTGTGTGACGAGTAGCCTTCCCATACCTGACTGCAGTCATCTCTGCGAGAATCGCGAGCGCCGTCTCGGCCGGCTGCCGGCCGCCGAGATCCAGGCCGATCGGCCCGTGCAAGCGCTCGACCTGTGCATCGGTGAGCCCGGATTCGCGAAGGCGCTCGCGCCGAGTCGTCTGCGTCTTCCTCGAGCCGATCGCTCCCACATAGGCCGCGGGTGACCGCAGAGCGACCTGAAGCGCGGGCTCGTCGAACTTGGGATCGTGCGACAGGACGCAGACGTAGCACGCCGAGTCCAGTCCGATGCGCTCGAACGCCTCTTCCGGCCAGGCCAGGATGAGCTCGTCTGCCTCCGGAAACCGCTCGCGGTCGAGGAACGCCTCCCGCCCATCGGCGACGATGGTGTGGTAGCCGAGTGCCTTGGCGAGCGGCACCATGGCCACCGCAATCTGCACCCCGCCGAAGATGACCAGTCGCGGCTGACGGGGAAAAACTTCGAGGAAGAGGGTCACAGGGCCCTGCTCGGCTTCGACTGCCTGGCTCGTGCTGCTCTCTCGTCGCAGCGCGGCCAGCGCGGCATCGCGCAGCTCATTCATTGCGAGCGTTATCGGGAGCTTCCCTTCGAGCCGTCCGTTCTCCAGCACCCGCACTGACTCGCCCAAGCCAGGTCCGGCGATAACCGACACCACCACCTCGCCTCCTGTCCCCCGCGCCGCCTTCAGAACTTCCGGCCTGACCGTAGGCTCCACGAAGACCTTGATCGTGCCGCCGCAGGCGAGCCCCACTTCCCAGGCGCGCTCGTCGGTGACACCGAAGGTCACCAGCTTCGGGCTTCCGCGGCGATCGCCGCCTCGATCTCGAGCGCGGTGGCGCTCTCGACACAGCCCCCGGAGACTGAGCCTGCGATGGTGCCATCGGCGGCGGCGAGCATGCAGGATCCTTCGGGACGCGGCGCGGAGCCCCACACGCTGGTAACCACGGCTCGCCCGAACGGCTTACCGGTGGCAACGAAACGCTCGTAGTCGGTGAGGAGGTCGCGCATCGAGGGAGCTTACAACCGTCCCAGACGTTCCGCCATTTCTTCCAGCGACGCCACCGTGGCACAGGGAATGAAATCATCGACGTAGGGCAGGGCAGCCCGCAGCCCGACCGTATCGGGCGTGAACTCGGGGCGACTCGCCAGGGGATCGAGCCAGATCAGGCGATGGCAGGAGCGCTGGAGAGTGGCCATCTCGCGCGCCAGGAGGGCCGGGTCTCCCCGCTCCCATCCGTCGGAGACAAGCAGCACCACCGCCCCACTGCGCACGGCTCGCCGTACCCACCGCTGGTTCAGCTGGCGAAGGCTCTCGCCGATCCGGGTTCCGCTGTTCCAGTCCACCACCTTCTCCGCCACTCGCCGGAGTGCGGCGTTGGGGCTACGGGTGCCCGAGCTGGCGGGTGATCCGGGTGAGACGGGTAGCGAAGACGAAGATTTCAACCGGGGCGCCGGTGCGCCGGAGCGCGTGGGCAAACCGGAGCATGAACCGGCTGTAGCGCTCCATCGACCCGCTGATGTCGCAGACCAGCACGATTGGGCGGGGCCGCTCGGTCCGTCTCAGCCATCGCCAGCGAAGCGCCTCACCCCCGCTCGCCACCGCCCTCCGAAGCATCGACCGGGTGGCCGGGCGGGTACCACTACGCTCGACCCGGTGTCGCCGAGCCCGTCGCAGGGGCAGGCGCGGCCGCAGGGCTTCAATCATTGCCTGAGCGTCGCGTGATTCCTCGCCGGTCATCGCCGCGAAATCGACGCTGCGGAGCAGCTCTCGAGAGCTCGCCGCCTGGGCCCGGACCGCTGCAACCAGCTCCCCCTCCTCAGGATCCGGCTTCATCGATCCCCCTGAGAGAGTACCTCGATCCTGGCTCTGTCGAATTCTGGGGAGCTGACCACCGAGTCCGCTCGCTCCGGAGGGCCGGCGCCAGAATAGATCAAAGGCCGCATCGTACAGCGGCTGATCCTCGGCGCGGCGTACAAAGATGGTTCGGCCCGCAACCCGCACATCGCGCCGCTCACCCAGGCCCAGAAGTGTGAGAGCCCGGAGAAAGGTGGCCGTCTGCCCCGGGTCCACGTCCAGGCCAACCCGACGCAGCAGCCGGCCGAACTGCATGACGTTGGCGGTAATAGCCGCGCCGTCCGCGGTATCGGGCCGAAGCAAGGGATCAGACGGCGAAGGGATGGGACCTAAGGGCATGTGGTCTAACCGGATCGAAAATTGCAGGCAAGGGTCTCCTGCCATGAAACGCTTTGAATGTAGCGCGATTGTTTTCGATCTCGATGGCGTACTGGTCGACTCTACCGAATACGTGGAGCAGCAGTGGCGCCGCTGGGCGGCCTCCAAGGGTCTGCCCGTGGAGCCCTTCCTCCGGGTATGTCACGGCCGTCGCGCCCTGGAGACCATTCGCCTTGCCGCTCCGCACCTCGACGCCGAAGCGGAGGTGGCCGCATTTGCTCCGGAAGAGGACTCGGATGGCCAGGTCCTGGGGCCAGTGGACGGCGCCCCGCGTCTTCTGGAGATGCTGCCGGCGGGAAGCTGGGCTGTGGCCACTTCGGGTACCCGGGCCATCGCAACCGAGCGCCTCCAGCGGGCGGGTTTGCCCATCCCGGGCGTTCTCGTCTGTGCCGAAGACGTCCTGCGCGGCAAGCCAAGTCCTGATGTGTATCTGCTGGCGGCCGCCGGTCTCGGCGTGGTTCCCAGGGAATGCCTGGTGGTCGAGGACGCGCCTGCGGGAATCGAGGCGGCCCGGGCCGCCGGCATGGGAGTCGTTGCCCTTACCACCACTCACCGTCGCGAGGAGCTCAGCGCCGATGCCTGCACGTCCTCCCTCGCAGGGGTCTATGTCGGTCGCATTGGGCAGAATGCCCGCCAAGAACGGATGCTCGAACTCCTCGTGGTGGACCTCTAAAAGCAACTGCCTAGCCGCAGATGAACACGCGCACCCGCTTCGCGGGTACCCGGAATGGATCGTTCCTTGAGGGTGTGACGCTCCGTTCGCATTGTGCGTTGCGGACAAAGCGTACTATGGTCAACAGACACCAAACACGTCCCAGAGACTGAACCCAGAAGGTGTGCCTTTGAACAACAACTTCTGGCGATCAAGTTGCGAGAGGAGCAGAGTGGGTAACGGAACAATCCATTCCCATCCGTGTTCATCCGTGCTAGCTGTTGTGGCCAGCTGTTATTGTTTGGCCCGGCTCTCCTCCAGGATAGTCCGCGCGCCCCCCGATCGCATTGCAGCTACGTCCTCCTGATACTTGAGCAGCACGCCCAGGGTCTGCTCGATCTGCTCGGCATCGAGACGCGCGGCTCCCAGCGCGGTCAGGGCGGCTGCCCAGTCCAGCGTTTCCGCAATTCCGGGTGCCTTGGTGAGGTCCGCCGACCTGAGCCGCTGCACGAAGCTGACAATCTCCCTCGCCAAGGAGCCGGGCACGTCCGGTAGCCGCGCCTGGAGGATCGCCATTTCTCGCTCGGCGGTGGGATAATCGATCCAGTGGTAGAGGCAACGCCGCTTCAGCGCGTCGTGCACTTCCCGGGTTCGATTGCTCGTCAGTATGACCCGCGGCCGCCGCTCCGCCCGCACCGTCCCGATCTCCGGAATGGTGACCGCGAAATCGCTCAGCAGCTCCAGCAGGAACGCCTCGAACTCCTCGTCGGCCCGGTCTACCTCGTCGATCAACAGCACCGGCGCCGCAGCACCCCGGCTCTCCAGCGCCTGAAGCAGTGGACGCCGGATCAGAAATTCTTGGCTGAAAATGTCGCGGGTGGCGGCCGACTTGGCTTCACCCCTCGCCTCGAGCAGCCGGATTTCCAGCATCTGGCGGGGGTAATCCCATTCGTACACCGCGGTATTGATGTCCAGGCCTTCGTAACACTGGAGCCGGATCAGCTCGGTATCGAGGACCTGCGCCAGGGTGCGAGCCACCTCGGTCTTGCCCACGCCCGCTTCGCCTTCCAGTAGAAGCGGGCGCTCCAGGGCCAGGGAGAGAAACAGGGCGGTCGCCAGATCGCGATCGGCGACGTAGCACCGATCCGCGAACGACGATTGTAGGGCATCGATGGAGTTGGTCATAGTTCACTGTTCACGCTTCTCGTCGTCAGGTGCATCGAGATTCCGTGCGTACGGCGGAAAGCGGAAGCGCATTTCCCGGCCAAGAACTCCACCGTGAGCCAGCTCCGCCAAACTCTCGGCGGTGAGACGCTCACCGGTGAGCAGGCGAGGCAGGATGAGATCCGCCGCGGTAGCCTTGGCGAACATGCCGCACTGCGGAAGGCCAAGCAACTTGGTGTGTCCCAGCTCGGCCAGCCAGATCATCGAGCCGGGGTGCGCCGGGACGCCATGCCGCAACACCCGGCCGCCCAGGCCGTGTAAAGCGGAGTAGAAGGAAGAGAGCGGATCACCGGCGGACACGCCTCCTACCAGAATCAGGTCGAGACCTCGGTCGACGGCGAGCGTTCGGAGCGCCATGCGGGCATCCCGCTCCGCCTTCACGGCCTCGAGCTCAGTCAGCACCGTGGCGCCCACGAATCGGGAGCCCAGCGCTTCCACTTTCATGCGCACACCGGACTCGAAGCGTGCGAGAGCGGCCCCGGTAAGGGATTCGGCCGCGATCGCGCCGACCTCGGCCTGCTGGTAGGCGCGGACCTCGAGCAGTGGGCCGCTTTCCCGCGCAATCGCTACTCCCTGCTCCACAATGAGCCCGGAGATCAGGTGCGGCGCTACTTTCACCGAGGCCACCACCTGTCCTGCCTGGACCGCCTGCCCGTGAAACAGGGTAAACACTTCGAGCGAATCGATTGCGTTCAGCCGAAGGAGCCGGTCAGTGCGAACGTGGAGCACGCCATCCCACTTTGCCACAAGATCGAGTCGGCTCTGCCGGGGCGGCCGCCGCTCAATTCCATCGCCGCCCGCGGCGGCAGCCAGCCGCTCAGCCGCTTCGTCCTCGTGCAGGTCGCCGGGCTCGGGCCAGCCCAGCCGGATCGCCTGTTCCAATTCGCCGGCACGGGCTGCCGCCACCAGTGTGGTCGCGAGAGCGGCGTCCAGCCTGGTGCCTTTTCGAAGCGAACCACCAGCGAGGTTGATGGGGGCGAGCAGGACGGCCCCGGAAAGGGCGGCGGGATCCCAGCCGGCTAGGGCCGGTGCAGCGAGGCGTTTGGCCAGCACGGAGCCGTAGCCCTCATTCCTGGCTGATGCGCTGGGCAAAGTCGGTCCAGAACTGCTCGGTCAACTTGCGAGCTGTCCCCTCCATCAGGCGGGCGCCGACACCCGCGACTGTGCCGCTTATCTCGCTGGTGGCCGACCAGTTGAGCCGGACTCTGTCCGGACCGGCGTCCTGGATCTCAAGGCTCGATAGCACGTCGAGGGCCGAACCGGGTGCCTTCCCGCGGACCCGCATCCTGGCGCTTCGTCCGGGCACGATGTCGAACAGCTCGACATCCATGGTAAACCGCACCTTGATCGACCCCACACCAAAACCGGAGATCACCTTGAAGTGAGTCGGATCGATGACTTCCACCGACTCGACTCCGGGCGCTGATTTTGCCACAAAGTGTGGGTCCATCAGCCGCTGCCAGACTCGCTCCCGGAGGGCGGCAATTTCCGGCGAGCCGGAGAACTCGAGTTTCATCGGGAGAACCCCTCGAGAGCATTCAGGTCCGCTCGGGTGTCCACGTCGGGGTTGTCACCCTTCACATCGAGCGTAACGGTCTCTGAAAGAGTGGAGTCGAGCAGAGCGCTGAAGCCCCGGTCACCCTCCAGTTGACGGGCCCGGGTCCAGATCGATCGGTCCAGCAGCACCGGGTGTCCCGGTGCGTCGGGGCGACCTTCGTAGCGTGGCCGAACGATGGGACCCCCATCTTGTTGCCACGCGGCAACCAGCGCCTCGACCACATCGGCGCGAACCAGCGGCTGATCTCCCAGAAACACCAGCGCAGCCCCCGCCTCTTCCGGGGTTTGGGCTTCGAGCGCGGCCAGCCCGAGGCGAAGTGAGCGGGAGAGGCCCAGGTCCGGAGCATCGTTGATGACGGCACCCAGGCCGGCAGCGCAAGCGAGTGTCAACGCACGCTCATCATCGGCCGCAACGACAACGTGCCCGCCATCGAGCAGGCCGCGCTTCCGTGCGACCGCCACGACATCGAGCACGCAGGACAGCAGCGGGCGGCCGCGGTAAAGCGCGTGGAGCTTGCCGCCACCGAATCGCCGGCCCTGCCCGGCCGCCAGTATTAGAGCGTAGGCCCGCAAGCCTTCGCTAACCTCAGGGCAAGCTCCTTCGCTCCCCTCAGGGCAGGCCTACCCCGCCCGCTCGAGTGCGGTGGTGAGGGCCCGGCGGGTCATGACCTCCGCCAGGTGACGCCGGTACTCGGCCGGCGCAAAGGTGTCGCCGTTCACCTCGACGCCGGCGGTCGCCTCCGCGGCTACTCGGGCGATCGCCTCCGGCTCACCCTTGCTTCCGACCAGCGACTCGACACTCCGGCAGAGGAACGCGACTTCACCGACTCCGGTAAGTGCCGCCACCGCATGGCTGACAGTCTTCCGCTTTCGGGCCACTACCGCAGCGACCGCCACGATGGCATATCCCGATGCCGGCGTGGTCGTGACTCAAATAGATGGAGCCCGCGCCGGAAGCCAGCGGCGGCAGAATGATCTCGGTCAGCAGCTCATCCTCCTCTAGTGCGGTGGTAAACGGTCCCTGGAAGAACTCCCGGGCCTTTACCGAGCGTTTGCCGCGCTTGGAGCGGAGATTGAAGGTGGCATCGAGCGCAATCATTACCGCCGGCATATCGGAAGCCGGGTCTGCGTGCGCCAGGCTTCCGCCGACGGTGCCCCGGTTCCTCACCTGCAGATCTCCGATGGTCTCGGTGGCCTCGACGAGCAGCGGGAACCGCTCCCGGAGCAGCTCCGACTCGAGCAGCTCGCGATAGGTGTTCGCGGCGCCGATGCGAGCGCCGCGGCCCGTTCTCCGCGATGCCCTTCAGCTCGTCCAGACGACTGATGTCCACCAGGCGGGTCGGCTGGGCCAGGCGGAATTTCATGATGGGCAGGAGACTGTGCCCGCCGGCGATGACCTTGGTTCCGCCGCCGGCAGCGAGGGCACCCAGCGCGTCCTTGAGCGAGCCGGCGCGAACGTAATCGAAGCTGGTGGGAATCATCTGACCACCCTCCCGTCCCCTCGCTCGTTGGCTCGGGGCAGGCTTTTCCCGCCCGTCCCGTCCTTCCCGCTCGCCTGGAGGGCCGCCCACACCCGCGCCGGTGTCAGCGGCTTGTCGATGTGCCGAATACCGAAGGGCTGCGAGCGCGTCGCAGACCGCGCTGACCAGGACCGCCGCGGCGAGGCGATGGTGCCCGCCTCGCCGCAGCCCTTGACACCCAGCGGGTTCACCGGGGACGGGGTCACCGTGTGATCCGGTCTCGATGCGCGGCATCTGGCTGGCCTTGGGTACCGCGTAGTCCATCATGGTACCGGTGAGGAGCTGGCCGCCATCGTCGTAGATCGGCGATCTCCTGCAGCGCCTCGCCCAGGCCCTGGATCACGCCGCCATGGATCTGTCCCTCGTACGATCATCGGGTTGATGTGCGGGCCGCAGTCGTCCACCGCAGATGTAGCGGAGGATCTTGACTTCGCCGGTCTCGGCATCGACCTCCACCGTGCAGACGTGGGTGCCGAAGGGATAGACGAAGTTGGTCGGGTCGAAGAAGGCCGTGGCTTCCAGGCCCGGCTCGACCCCCGCAGGCATGTTCCAACCGAGGTTGGCCATCAGCGCGACGTCGACGAAGCTCTTCCTCTGGTCGGGCGAACCGCGCACGCTGAACTTCCCGTCTTTCCACTCCAAGTCGGCTCGTTGGCCTCCAGCAGGTGGGCGGCGATCTTCTTGGCCTTCTCCTTGACCCGTCTGCGCCGCCACCTTGACCGCCGACCCGCACACCGCCGTGGTGCGGCTGCCATAGGTTCCCCAGCCCTGCGGGGTCGTCTCGGTGTCCCCGCGACGATCTCGATGTTCTCGACCGGATAGCCGAACTCGTCCGCGACGATCTGAGCGAACGTCGTTTCTTCGCCCTGGCCGTGTGGCTTGCCGCCGATGTAGACCCGCACCATCCCGGTGGGGTAGACCCGCACGATTGCCGAGTCGTACTGTCCGCCGCCGAACCCGACCGCGCCCGCCACCTGGGACGGGCCCGGAGCCGCAGATCTCGATATAGGAGGCCAGCCCCGACGCCGAGATAGCGGCCCTTCTTCCGGGCCTCGGCCTGCTGCCTGCCGGAACTGCTTCATGTCGAACAGGGAGAGCGCCTTGTCGAGTGCCCGCTCGTAGTTCCCCGAATCGTAGGTGATCCCGGTGGCGACGGTGTAAGGGAACTTGTCGTTAGGGATGAAATTCTTACGCCGCACCTCCACCCGGTCCTTGCCGATCTCGCGAGCGAAGAGATCCACCAACCGCTCGAGCAGGTAGGTGGCCTCCGGGCGGCCTGCCCCGCGGTAGGCGTCCACCGGGGTGGCCGAGGTATAGACCCCGTACACGGTGCCCATGGATGTTCGGGATGGCGTACGGACCCGAGTAGATCAGGCCGTGGAGGATGGTGGGGATGCCGGGTGCTGCTGTGGAGGCGTAGCCGCCGAGTCCGGCGTAAATCTTGGTCCGGAGCCCGGTGATCTTCCCGTCCCTGGTGCCGCACATCTCGACGTACTCGACATGATCGCGGCCGTGGATGGTCGCCTTGTAGTTCTCCGAGCGATCCTCGGTCCACTTCACCGGTCGGCCCAGGTCCATGGCGGCGAGGCTGACCAACGCTTCGTCGGGGTAGGCTGGGATCTTGCTCCCGAATCCGCCGCCGACTTCGGGTGCGATGACCCGCACGCGGTGCTCGGGGAGCTTCAGCATCACCGAACAGAGGAAACGGTGAATGTGGGGGTTCTGGCTGCTGACCCAGAGGGTCAGGTGGCCGGTCGCCTTGTTGTAGTTGGCCACGGCCGCCCGGCACTCCATGGCCGTCGGCAGCAGGCGTTGCTGGACAATCCGCTGCTTGACCTTCACCTCGGCCTCGTTGAAGGCGCGCTCCGCATCCCCACCGGCCACTATCCAGGTGAACGCGATGTTCTTCGGCACCTCGGCGTGGAGCTGGGGTGAGCCAGTCTGGGTCATCTTCTCCGGATCAACTCCGGCCGGGAGGGGATCGTAGTCCACTTCGATCAGGTCGAGCGCGTCCCGCGCTCGGGCCCGGGTCTCGGCGACCACCATGGCGACTCCGTCCCCGACGTAGCGCACTTTGTCGTGGGCGAGCAGCGGGTGGGGTGGGGTCTTGAGGTCGCAATTGGGGGGATTCCAGGCGCAGGGCACCGGCACGACCCGGTCCTTGATGTCGGCACCAGTGTACACCGCCAGCACGCCCGGGGCCCCTCGCGCCGCGGCCACATCGATCCGGGTGAGCTTCGCGTGGGCGTAGGGGCTCCGAAGGATGGCCGCGTACGTAAGGCCCGGGAGCTTGACGTCATCGGTGTATGTGGCGGTGCCCGTGATCAGGCGGGGGTCCTCCCGCCGCTTGATCCCGGAGCCAAACAGGGTGGGCATAGCGTCTCCTTACACGCCGGCGCCGGCCGGCTGGCCGACGGGCCTCGGGGCGGAGGCGGGTGGTCGAGACTGACCTTTGCGCTCCCGCATCGCTGTCGCGGCTGATTGGATCGCCGCGACGATGTTCTGATAGCCGGTACAGCGGCAGAGATTGCCTTCCAGCGCGTGGCGGATCTCGGCCTCGGTCGGGTCCGGGTTGCTGGCCAGGAAATCCACCGCGGTCAGGATCATGCCGGGAGTGCAGAATCCGCACTGGAGTCCGTGCTTTTCCCAGAACGCGGCTTGCAGCGGGTGGAGCGCCTCAACCGTGCCGAGACCCTCGATGGTCGTGATCGCCTCGCCTTCGCACTGAACCGCGAGCACGGTACAGCTCTTCACCGCTCGACCGTCGATCAGCACGGTACAGGCGCCACACTGGCTGGTGTCGCAGCCGATGTGGGTCCCGGTGAGATCGAGGTCGTCACGCAGCACGTGTACCAGAAGCGCGCGTGGCTCGACTGGCGTACCGTGCGCTCGTGCCGTTGACGTTGAGGGTGACGGGCGTTTCATGGACCGGGACTCCTTCGCTCCGTAGAAGTGCGCCTGACGACGCACGAAGAACGCAGGGTGGGGTGAGGCGGCTGACCACTAAGTTTAGGCTACCGTTGGCTTTCGAGCCGGTCAAGGTGGCGCTCGGCCTTGCCCCGTCCTCAAGGCCCGAGTAAAGTGACTATCCCTCGATTCCCACCTTGGGGTGTAGCTCAATTGGCAGAGCGCCCGGCTGTTAACCGGGAGGTTGCTGGTTCGACCCCAGCCGCCCCAGTAGGGGCGCACGTTGTGCGCCCTACGGCTATGGGCTATTGGCTCTTGGTCCTGAACAGCGGAGCTCCGCGTTCACACGGAGTAGCCCATAGCCGAATAGTTCATAGCCTTTGGTACGCCGTCAAGGTCAGGAACTCGGGAAACGTCTTCGCTGAGAACAGCCCGTCGAGCAGCTCGCCGGCGCTGCCAAGTCGTTCATCGGCTGCCTTCCGCGCTACGATCTTCTCGGTTTCCTCCCGCAACATCGTGCGACAGCGTTCCAGCGTGATCGGCTTTCCATCCTCAGTCGTTGCTCCGTGCCGGATCCACTGCCAGAGCTGTGATCGGGCGATCTCCGCCGTCGCCGCGTCTTCCATGAGGTTGTTGATGGCCACGGCGCCCGATCCGCCTAGCCAGGCCGCGAGGTACTGCAGGGCCACGCTGATGTTGCCCCGCACCCCGGCCTCAGTGACGCGGCCACCCGGCACCCGCACATCGAGCAGCTGCTCTCGCTTCGCTTCAACGTCGTCCCGCTGCTGGTTCTTCTGGTTGGCCCGGACCCCCAGCACGCCACGGAACACCTCGTCCACCACCGGCACCAGGTCGGGGTGGGCCACCCAGGCGCCATCGTATCCGGCGCCCGCCTCGCGCGCCTTGTCTTCCCGCACCCGGGCCAGCGCAGTCGCGTTGACCTCGGGGTCGCGGCGGCTCGGAATGAACGCGGCCATGCCCCCGATCGCGTGCGCTCCTCGCCGGTGGCAGGTCTTCACCAGCAGCTCGGTGTACGCCCGCATGAACGGAACCGTCATCGTCAGCTGGGCTCGGTCGGGCAGCAGGAACTCGGGGCGGTCCCTGAAGTTCTTGATGATGCTGAAGAGATAGTCCCATCGGCCGGCATTGAGGCCGGCGGCGTGGTCGCGCAGCTCGTAGAGGATCTCATCCATCTCGAAGGCGGCCAGGATGGTCTCGATCAGGACGGTGGCCCGGATCGTTCCGGCAGGGATACCCAGCTCCTGCTGAGACAAAACGAACACCTCGTTCCACAGCCTTGCCTCGAGGTGGTTTTCCAGCTTCGGCAGGTAGAAGTAGGGTCCGCTGCCGCGGGCCAGCAGCTCGCGGGCGTTGTGGAAGAAGTAGAGCCCGAAGTCGAACAGGCTGGCCGACATTGGCTCTCCGTCCACCAGCAGGTGCTTCTCCTCGAGGTGCCAGCCCGCGCGGACGGACGACCAGGGTGGCGAGCTGCTCGCCCAGCTGGTAGCGCTTGCCCTCGGGGCTGGCGTACTCCAGGGTCCTCCGGACCGCGTCGATACAGTTCGCCTGGCCGGCGATCACGTTGGCCCAGGGGGGCGAGAGCGCATCCTCGAAATCGGCCATGAACACCTTGGCCCCCGAGTTGAGCGCATTGATCATCATCTTCCGCTCCACCGGGCCGGTGATCTCGACCCGGCGGTCATTCAGATCGGCAGGGGCCGGCGCCACGGTCCAGCTGCGCTCCCGTACCTCGCGCGTTTCCGTCAGGAAATCGGGTCGAGCGCCCTTCTTGATATCCTGCTGGACCTCACTCGGCGCTGGAGCAGCGCCTTCCGGCGGGGCCCGAAGTCCCGGGCGAGCAGCTGCGAGGAAGCTGAGGGCTTGAGGGGTGACGATGCGGCGCCGCCTCGGCCACTTCTGGTGCGCGGATTTCGAGGCCCTTCATATCACGCCACGTGGTAGAGCATGAAGGCAAAGTGGCAGCCGCTGCCGGCGAGCACCAGAAGATGCCAGATCTCGTGATGTCCGAAACGGCCCGGGAACGGGTCGGGACGCTGCCGAGCGTAGATCACGGCCCCGATGGTAGTAAGCGATGCCACCAGCGACCAGCCAGGCCAAGCCGCTCACAGAGACGGCATGCGCGAAGAGGCACCACCGCTACAGGGCCAGGTAGCCCATGGCGAGGTAGGTGCCGGTGGAGAGCCAGACCGGAGCGTCCAGGAAAAAGAGCTTGAAGGGAATTCCTGCCAGCGCAATCAGCCAGACTGCCGCCAGGAGGGTCCAGCCCAGGCGTCCGTTCAGGGTGAGCAGCGCCACCGGGGTGTAGGTACCGGCGATCAGGAAGTAGATGGCAATGTGGTCGAGAGTGCGGAGCGCCCGCAGCGGCCGCTCCGGCAGCGGAAGCGTGTGGTACAGCGTGCTGGCAGCCGTAGAGAAGGATCAGCGTAGCGCCGTAGATCGCGAACGCCGCCAGCTGCACCGGGACCCTGCGCCAGCCGGAGCAGCAAAATGGTCCCGGCGCCGGCGAGCAGGAGGCCGACCAGATGAGAAGCGCCGTTGACCGGCTCGCGAATGCGCATGGGTTGAATCTAAGCTATGGGCTATGGGCTGACTCCGGGCAAAGGCTGGACTCCGCGTTCTTGACCAATAGCCATAGCCGCATAGCCAATAGCCAATAGCCAAGCCGCGCCCTAGCCCATAGCCAACAGCCTTGCCTACCTTGTCGCCCGTCGCACCTTGCTCTAGCGTTAATCCGTGCGGATCGCCCTGTTTTCCGAGGTCTACTGGCCCATGGTCAGCGGCGTGGGGGTCACGCTGCTTCGCCTCACGCGGGCGCTGGAAGACCGCGGCCACCAGGTCCGGGTGTACACCGCCAATACCCCTGGCCAAGGGGCAGACGGACCGCCCCGAGGTGCATCGCTCTCCCAGCGTGCCGCTCTTCCTCTATCCTGATGTGCAGTGGGCGTTTCCCCGGCTGCGCGATATTGTGGACGACGTCGCCGATTTCCGGCCCGACGTGGTCCATGTCGCCACCGAGTTCGCGCTGGGCCTGACCGGTCTCAAGGCCGCCCGCCAGCTCCGGCTGCCCGTTATCGCGTCGGCCCACACCGATTACGAGCAGTACGCGGCGTCGGTACGGCGTGGATTGGGCGGTGCGGGCCGGCTGGCGTTACCTCCGCTGGTTCTATGGCCAGGGCGCACCGGGTGCTCTGCCCCTCGCGCGTCTATCAGGAGCACCTGCACAGTCGAGGTGTCACCCACACCGGCATCTGGAGCCGGGGGGTGGATCCCAGCTGTTTCCATCCCCGCTTTCGCAGCGAAGCGTACCGCCGGGCCCTGGGCGTCGCAGCCCGGCGACCTGCTGGTGACCTACATCGGACGGATCGCCCGGGAAAAGAATCTCGGGCTCCTGCTCGAGGCCTGGGATCTGCTCGGCTCCTGAGCGAGGCTCGGCCCAGCTCGCGCTGGTGGGGCGGGGCCCGCTGGAAGCCGGACATCCGGCGGCGGGAGATTCCCGGCGTACACGTGGCAGGTTTGATGGACGGCCGGGCGCTCGCCGCCGCCTACGCATCCGCCGATATCTTCGCGTTCCCATCCGCCACCGAGACCTTCGGCAATTCGCTGCTCGAGGCGATGGGCTCGGGGCTGCCGCCGCTGGTGGCCGCGGCCGGCGGAGTGCTCGAGTTCTCCCAGCATGGCGGGAACGCCTGGCTGGTAGCAGCCCAACAGCGTGGCCGGCCATTGCCGAGGGGTTGCGCCGGCTGATGGAAGACGCCGGACCTGCGCCGCCGTCTGGCTGAGGGAGCGCTGCGACGGCGCACGAGCGGCGGCTGGGATGAGGTCTACGACCGGCTTACTGGAAGACTATCAGGACGCCATCGAGAACCGGCGGCTGATTCAGGCTGCGTGAGGGAAGCGGTCTTCGACTGCGTAGCCGACCTCCTTAGACCGATCCGCCTGCTCAACACCAGATACGCCAATGCCGCGATCGCCGCGCTCATCGGCATGGTCGAGGATCCAGGCCCACACGATCCGCTTGGCCACACCCCACCGTACTGCGGACAGCCGCTGCGCCGCGCCGACTCCCACGATGGCACCGGTAATGGTGTGGGTCGTGCTGACCGGCACGCCCAGGCTCGACGCCAGCAGTACGGTGATCCCGCCCGCCGTTTCCGCGCAGAACCCTCCGAAGGGCCGCAGCCTGGTTATCCGCGTGCCCATGGTCTTGACGATCCGCCATCCGCCCGCGGCCGTGCCCAGTGCTATGGCGGTGTGCGCAGCGAGCACGATCCAGAGCGGAATATGGTCGGCGGAAGGGAGATACAGGTGGCTGCAGCCACCCGGTCTGGTTGGACGAAGTCTGCCTGGCTGGCGACCAGGAGGCTCACGATGATGCCCATCGTCTTCTGGGCATCGTTGGCGCCGTGACTCAGGGAGTAGAGGCCGGCCGAGACCAGCTGGAGGCGCCGGAAGATCCGGTCCACCGGGCCCGGAGGGGCGCCGCGCAACAGCCAGGACAGGCCGACGGTGAGAACCAGCGCGATCGTCATGCCCAGCAGCGGCGAAACCACAATGAAGGCGACCGGCAGCACCCAGCCGCTCGAGAATCAGGGCGCCGAAACCCCGCCTTCGCGATGGCGGCACCAGCATAGCCCGCCCAGCAGGGCGTGGGACGACGAGCTGGGGAGCCCCAGATACCAGGTGACCAGATCCCAGACGATGGCGCCGAGAAGGCCTCCCGAGAATCACGTTGGGATCGACGACGCTGACGTCGATCAGGCCCTTGCCGATGGTCTTGGCAACCGCGGTGCCGACGACAAAGGCCGCCACGAAATTGAAGAAGGCCGCCCAGAAGACCGCCTATTCCGGGGCTTAGACACCCGGGTCGACACCACCGTGGCGATCGAGTTGGCGCTGTCGTGGAAGCCGTTGATGAAATCGAAGACAAGCGCCACCGCCACGATTAGGACGACGTACAGCACGCCGTGGTCCATGCTCAGGCGTGCTTGATGGAGATCGACTCCAGGACGTTCCCCGCATCCTCCATGTGGTCCAGGGTCTTCTCCAGGGTGTCGTAGATCTCTTTCCACTTGATGACCATCAGCGGGTCGGGCGATCCGTCGAACAAGCGGCGCGACCCACTCGTGATACAAGGAGTCTCCCTCCTCCTCCAGCCGTTTGACCTGCGCGCAGGCGTCCAGCACCGCCCGGTCCTTGTTCTTCTCCAGGCCTGGACCGCCACCAGAAGCTCCTGGGTGGCGCGGAGACCACGTCGGCCAGCAGCATGGCGCCCTCGGGGCGCCGCTCCCGCGTGGTACATCTGGACCCGGTGGGCTGCCCCATCGATCAGGTCCACGACGTCGTCCAGCCGGGAGGCCAGCAGATGGATGTCTTCCCGGTCGAGCGGGAGTGATGAACACCCGGTCCAGCCGGGTCACCACCTCGTGGGTGATCTGATCGGCCTCATGCTCCAGCCGCTTGATCGCGTCCACGATAGCTCCGCCGACGTTGTGGCTCGGAGCGGAGCAGGTCGAGCTGCAGCTTGGCCGCCTCTACGCTGAGCTCGGCAACCGAGGTGAAGAGATCGAAGAACTTCTCGTCGCGGGGCAGAAGGCGCATCGAAAACCTTCGAGGAGGAGCGCGCGGGAAGATAGCCCGGCCCACAGAGGTTGGCAAGATGGCACGGCTTCCTTGACGCGGACCTGTTTTGGGGGCAAATTCCCTGTCGGTCACCTTTGCCTCCCTGGCGGGGACCGGGATATTGTTCCGCAGGTCGGGGCATCATGACCACACAGTCTGCTGACCCGCCCCGACCGGTTGGCCGCGCTCCGCCGCACCGCCCTCCTGGAAACTCCCGCCGAAGAGGGATTCGACCGTCTTACCCGTATGGCGGCCCGGCTGCTGGGCACCCCCGTCTCGCTCATCTCCCTGGTCGCCGACGACCATCAGTTCTTCAAGAGTGCCATGGGTTTACCCGAGCCCTGGGCCTCCCGCCGGGCTACACCCGATCTCCTTCTCCTTCTGCGGGCAGGTGGTCGCCACCGGAGAGCCGCTGGTGCTGGAGGATGCCCGGCGTCATCCGCTGCTCCGGCACAACCCCGTCATCCGGGAGCTGGGCTGGGTCGCGTACGCCGGCGTGCCGCTGGTCACTCGCCAGGGCCACACCATCGGAGCCCTGTGCGTGGTCGACAAAACGCCGCGGCTCTGGTCGGAGCGGGACATCGCCCTGCTGCAGGACCTGGCGGCGTCGGTCGGCAACCGAGATCGAGCTGCGCACGCGAGATGGCCGAGCGGCGGCAGGCGGAGCACGGGCCGGCGGGAAAGTGAGGAGCAGTTCCACAGCAGCTTCGAGGACGTCGGGCGTCGGCATGGCGCTCGATCTCGACCGACGGCCGCTGGCTCCGGGTGAACCGGGCAGTCGGCGACCTGCTCGGATGGCCTCCGAGGAGGAGCTGCTCGGCTTCCCCGTCGAGGCCAGTAACCCATCCCGATGACGCAGTCGGCCGGACCGCGAGGCCATCCGGCTGCTGCTGGCCGGCGAGTGCGGGACCTACACCATGGAAAAGCGCTATCTCCGGCCGTCGGGGAAGATCGTCTGGGCGCTGGTCAACGTCTCCCTGGTGCCCGGTCCCGAGGGCCAGCCGGGCCATCTCATAGCCGGCGATCCAGGATATCACCGAGCGAAAGCGATCCGAGACCTCGTTCGTGAAAGCGAGGAGCGTCTACCGTCTCCTCGCGCAGGCCTCCAATGAGGCGGTGCTGGGACTGGGACCTTGCGACCGATCGGCTCGTCTGGGACGCTGGAACCGGGCCTCTGCTCGACTACGACAGAGGACTCAGCTGGGCGAACCGCCCACATGGTGGTACGAGCGGATCCATCCTGCCGACCGCGAGCGTGTGGTCGCCGAGCATCGATGCCGCCATCAGCCGAGGGCGGCGAGGCCTGGACCGAAGAGTACCGCTTCCGCCGAGGCGGACGGCTCGTTATGCCGTAGTCCAGGACCGCGCCCACATCGCCCGCGATGAGACGGGCAGCGCCCAGCTCAGGGTGGTCAGCGCCATGTCCGGTCTGTCCAATGCTCAGCGGGCCGATCGCCAGCTCCAGCAGGTGCTCGATGCCCTGCAGGTCGGCGTATCCGTAATCGACAAGCAGGGTCGCATCGTGGTTGCCAACAGCTCGGAGCCGCCAGCTGTGGGGTGGTGGCCGTGAGGGCGGCGTCCAGGAGGTCGCCGAGCACCGGGCGTGGTGGGCGGACACCGGCGAGGCGGTTCGGCCCGAGGAGTGGGGGGCTCTGCGTGCCATCGGGGGCGAGTTCTCGGCCGACGAAGAGGTGACTGATCGAGACCGTCGGCGGCGAGCAGAAGACGATCCGGAACTCCGCCACGCCTCTCCTGGACGAAAGCGGCGAGATCGTTGGCGCGGTCAACGTCAGCCAGGACGTGACCGAGGCCAAGGCTGCGGAGACCACCCGGGCACGACTGGAGGAACAGGTCCACCAGGCTCAGAAGATGGAAGCGGTCGGCCGGCTTGCCGGGGGAGTCGCGCACGACTTCAACAATCTGCTCACCGGCATACTGACCTACAGTGACCTCATCCTCCAGGAGCTCCGGCCGGCAGACCCGATCCGGGCCGACGTCGAGCAGATTCGGGATGCCGGTCAGCGGGCTGCCAACCTGACCCGACAGCTGCTGGCCTTCAGCCGGCGCCAGCTCCTCCAGCCGCGGGTGTTGTCGCTGAATGCTCTCGTTACCCAGCTGGAGCCTATGCTGGGGCGTCTGGCGGGCCCGGCCGTGACCCTCGAGACCGAGCTGGATCCAGCGCTCGGCAGTGTTTTTGTGGACTCGGCCCGGCTGGAGCAGGTGCTGGTCAATCTCGTGGTGAACGCCAGGGAGGCCATGCCGGAGGGTGGCCGATCCGGATCAGTAGCGCCAACTGGCGGGATGAGGCAGCGCCGGGCCAGCGTCGGGGTGGAGTCCGAGCCGCAGGAGCATGTCTCGGTATGGGTCAGCGACACGGGTATCGGGATGGATGCCGCTACCCAGAGCCGCATCTTCGAGCCCTTCTTCACTACCAAGCCGGCCGGGAGCGGAATCGGTCTAGGGCTTTCCACCGCGTACGGAATCGTGGAGCAAAGCGGCGGAAATATCACCGTCGACAGTGCCCCAGGTGAGGGAGCGATCTTCGGGATTCACCTTCCCCGCTACGTGGGGACGGCGGAGACTCCCGAGCCCGAGCGGCGGCCGGCCGCGGGTGGAAAGGAGACCCTGCTCCTGGTCGAGGATGAACAGCCGTCCGCGAGTCGGTGCGCCGGCTGCTCGAGTGGCACGGGTACACCGTCATCGAAGCCCGAAACGGCGCCGATGCTCTCCAGATCTACAATGGCAACGAGCAGGGGATCGATCTGGTGCTCACCGATCTCATGATGCCGGAGATGGGGGGGCACGAGCTGGTGGAGCAGCTGCGGGCCCGCCACCCGGAGCTCCGGGTGCTGTTCATGTCGGGATATGCCGACAAGACCATGACGAGCAACGGGGTGGTGCACCGGGGCACGGCTTACGTGGAGAAGCCGTTTACAGTCGAGCTCCTGATGCAGCGGCTGCGGGAAGTGCTGGAGGAATAGTAGAGTGAGAAGTAAGAAGTGAGAGGTGAGAAGGTTCAGTGTGACACCTTCTCACTTCTCACTTCTCACTAGCTGTACCAGGTCCCGGGGGATCTCCAGCCAGTAGTCCGGCTTCGACTGTTCCAGGTGAGCTCGACCAAAAGGGCCCCATAGCGCGGCCGCCGTGCGCACCCCTGCGGCACGGCCGGAATGCATGTCGTGCAGACTGTCGCCCACGTACACGGTGGTGGCTGGATCGGCGCCGAGCAGAGAGACTGCCTTCTCGACCGGCTCCGGATGCGGCTTGGGGTTGGTCACCTCGTCGGCGCAGACGAGGACGTCCATCAGTGCCTCGAGCCCCACCAGCCTGAGCCCCCTGAGCGCGCCCTGGCGGTTCTTGCTGGTGACGAGACCGGTCTGGAGTCCGGCCGCCTTGATCTCTCGCACAGCGTCCACGACGCCGGGATAGACCGTCACCATCCGGTCGTGATGCTTGAGGTTGTACTCCCGGTAGGTAGCGATCATGGCCTCGATCATTCCGAGGTCGTCCTGCCACTCGGCCAGCTGCACGGTCAGCGGTGTCCCCACGCCCTTGAGCCAGTCCTCGTCGGTTCTTGGGGGAAGCCCGTGCTGCGTCAGGGTGTGATGGTAGCTGTCGAGAATCAGGCGAAGGGAGTCGATCAGGGTCCCGTCGAGATCGAAGAGAACGGTGCGGAGCGCCGGCATCGCATAAGATTACCCAGGTAAGTAGCCGCTTGCGCAGCTGCCGGGTGACCCCTAATCTCCGACGTTTCCAATACAGGGTGACCCGTGCAACCATCAGAGCTCGTAGCCATCATGGCGGCGATCATCTCCAGTGCCCGGCGGGACCCGACCGCCGGGCATGAAACCAGGCAAGCCGCTGTCGAGGAGGCGTGGAAGATATGGCATCTGACGATGGACGGGTGGGTCGACCCGGCGCCGCGCCCCTTCGGCCCGACGCTGGAGCCGTAACTGGAGGGCCGTCCTCCAAGCCGACCGTTCGGGAGGCCAGGCTGCGGCCGGAGTTTGCACAGAAGTATGCCGGTATCGAGCCCGGGGTCTGGTTCAGGGCGGCTGGGGTGGCGGAGATGCTCATCACCCGGCTGCTCCGCGAGGGAATTTCCGACGAGGAGCTGCCCCAACGGGTGCTCGACCCGACGCACTTCGAATTTCGGGGTGGGGAAGGCACCGTTGCCCGCTCGGCCTCACTCAAGTAGCAACGGTGGGTCCGGGCCGAAGACGATCAGCCCGGTGAGCCGCACCTCGATTCCATTCCAGCTGGGCGGAGCCGTCGCCACTCGGCTCAGCTTGGTGGTGAGCTCCCGGGCGGGAGCCTCCACCAATCGGTCGATCAGCATCTCCTCCCCGGCCGTATGACCGCCGGCCACGAATCTCAGCACCCGCTCCAGTTGTAGGAGAGAACCGTGGTGACGCAGCCTGGCCGCCTCCGCGATCAGCTGCCTCAGGCGGGTGGCAACCTGCCGGGCCGCCGGCATCGGGTCCGGTGTGAGCCAGCGACGACCACTCGTGTGCGAAAGGCGAGCACGGATCAGTGGTGAGAGCAGCGCCAGATATATGTGTAACTGCTCCGCGTCCACGATCTGCCTCTGCGTTTGCGCCGCGGCACTGTTGAGCCGGTCAGCTATTACCTCGGGCGCTTCGGTCCACGCCCCCTCGATGTCGAGCCAACCGATAGCCGAGGCAATGCATTCCTTGGGATTACCCGAGCCGTACAAGGCAAACCCGGCGAGGAGACCCCGGTGCAGAGACGAGACCTGTGCCAACCCGGCCACTGCATCGTGCCCGCCGTATCGCTCCGCCAGCTCGGTTCGCCACCGCCAGAGGTGCCGGCCGCCGGCGCCCAGTCCCGCAGTAGCCGGGAGGCTTGCCTTGCGGGCCAGCGTTGCCTCCAGGCGCAACGATCGTTCCAGCATCGGCACGGGCACGAATCGCACTACCTCCACCTCCGAGTGGCGCGAGCCGAGACGAACCGCCCGTCCCTCTCGCTGCTCGAGCCGCATGGGCGTCCAGGGCAAATCGTAGTGCACCACCCTGGCTGCCCGCTGGAGGTCGAGCCCCTCCGCCGCAACATCGGTCACCACCAGATGTCGCGGAGCAGGACCGGTTTCGGCGCCTTCCCGGAACCATCCCAGCACAACCCGGCGGGGCAGTGGGGTGCTAGCGAGTCCAGCGCGATTTCCGGTACACCAGGCCACCCGCAGGTCGCTGAGCCGCTCGCGGATGTAGCGGACGGTATCCCGGCTGGCGGTGAAGACGAGAGCCGGCTTCTCCTCAATCAGAAGCTCGCGTAAGCGGTCCAGCTTCGCGTCCCTCCCTTCCAATGCCGCTTTCGCCGCCGGAATGATCCTTTCTAACGCCAGGATGTCAGCGAGCTCGAGGTCACTCGAGGCCTCATTGCATGGCAGCATCTCCCACCAGACCAGTTGATCCCCGAGCTCAGCCGTGAAGCGGCGGAGCGCCGACCTTTCCATGCAATACCCTGCCTGAAGGGCATCACGGGCGTGTAGGAGCAGCCTGCGGTAGCGCTGGAGCGCACCGACAAACGCCGCGGGACTCGAGCCGGCCGCACGCAGCAGAACCCCCCGGACCAGGGCCGCGATCGACTCGTTGCTCGAAAGGCGCAGTCTGGCTGAGTAACTCAGCGAGGTGGCGACTGCGCCACATTCGTCGGGCACCGGGCTACTGATCGTCGGGACCCGGCGGGGGCGGGCGTCCTCCATGCCCTGGTTCTCGATCACGAGCTGACCGAGCGCGGTGGCAGGACAGCCACTCGCCAGAGCCAGTCTCAGCGAGACTATGCCCTCCATTGCCAGGGCGTCGTCCCGAACAGCCAGGAGAAGCTGGTGGCCCAGATCCGAAAGGCGATTCACGATGGGAGTGGCGGTCACCAGCAGTGCCGGCCGGCCGACCAGCCAACCCGCCAGGTTGGCGTATCGCCTGGTCTGTCGATTCCGGAAGCGATGACTCTCATCGACGATGACCAGACCCCGGGTGCCGTCGGGCAGCCTTCCTCGGCTCACTTGTTCGTGAGAGCAGAGCACCAACCGGATTCCCAGGGTCGTCGCGATAGCCTCCCATTGCGGCTGAAGCGTTGCCGGCACCAGGCAGGCGGTTGGGCTCCCGCAGTTGAACGACGCGGCAACCGCTAGCGCGACAAAAGTCTTACCACTTCCGACCGGATCCGCCAGGACCGCCCCCTGATGTCGCCTCAGCGCGGCCAGCACTCGGCGGAAGCTGCGTTGCTGCGAAGACAGCAACCATTGAGGTGCGAGGAGACAATCCTCCGGGGGTGACAGACTCCAGCGAGCGAGGCGGCCACCGCCGCGCCGTACGAAAGCGGCCCCGGACGAAGCGCCGTCAACAACGGGTCAGACACTGCCATCAGCGACTCAGCGACGATGGCGGGCGGCGCCGGCCACCACGGAACGAAGTGCATTCTGCGCGTCACTGGAAAGGCCCAGATGCCCCGCGAGGCCTCGTCGAGCTCCTCTTGCACCAGAGCACCAGCCGCCCCTCCTGGGCGAGCCGCGTAAGGGCGGGGTCGGCGAAGGCCGAGCTGGGGAAGAGGAAGTCGGGCGATGGTCTGCGCGTTGAATCGGGCGAATCCACTGGCAGCCGGCACCGCGCCGAGGCGGGCGGCTGCCCTCAACCAGGTCGAGTTGAGACAGGCGGTGAGACGTTCGGCTTCCACGACACTCTTCATCGTGGCCACGTAGCAGCTGTTCAGCGGGATCTGGTGCAGATCGTTCCTGGTCGTGAGCGCGGCCGCCACCAGCTGGCGTGCCAGGTCCGACCATACGACCCGATGCCGGGCGATAGCGGGACGTACCCGAAACACCGTCCAGGCGGCCCACCCGTAGTCCCGGCGCGCTCGAAGCTCAGAGTGGTGCCGTATCAGGTATGCAGTGCAGCGAGGTGGGAGCCCAGCTCGCGGCTGTCCCACGGCATCATGGGTCCAGAGCAGCCTGGTCCTGGGCACACATTGAAATGCCGCGATGTCACGGCCGCGAACGGCCCATCGAAGCACCTCCGGCTCCAGGTCTTCCGGCGGGATCAGGAATACATGATTGGCGCCGGTCTTGAGTCCCAGGTGGCAGACGAATCTCTCCCCGAGTGCGCGGATGATCTCCTTGGAGGGTTTCCAGCACCCTGCGCAGACGATCTCTGACCAGTATCCACGGCCCTCCTCCGACAAGTCTCGATTGGCTGATCCCCCGTTCGCTGCTGACGGCGAGCGTCGTTCGGACACGATGGTTTGGGGGCGGTGCGGCTTTGCTGGCGATGAGCGCCATGGGATAGACCGTTGCATCGAACTCGGCGCCGGCGCGTTCAGTCAGATTCGCAATCACGTGCAGCGTCGCGGTGCTCGCGAGCGAATGCCGGGCGGTGACACCATATCCGGCGCTCGCGATCTTCGCAGGCACCAGCATGGCCAACTACTCCGCCGGGTCCGGCCAACTCCAATGATCGCTCGAGAAAGGCAATGGCGAGGTCCGGCCGGTTGCCGTATCCAGCGGCCGATGTTCGCCACCAGCGGTACCGCCTAGCCAACCGTCCACGATCTGCGGCGAAATCTTCTCGGACCGGAGCCATGGAGGATTGCCGGCGACGACATCGAAACCGCCCTGCGCAAAGACATCGGCGAAGTGGCTCCGGTAGTGAAACCAGGGCAGCTCTCCTTCAAGGGCGAGTCTCCGGCGGGTCTGACGTAGTGACCGGAGCTGGCTTCGTTGCTCTCGCAGGCGAGCCAGCAGCTCACGGTCCAGCCCCCGGGCCTGGCCAAACAGATCCCGACCTCGGGCATCCTGCAGGCAGTCGGCGATGTCACCGCGGGCGCGCCTTTCGGCAGCAGTGAGCGATGCTCCCGACGCTCGAGCCTCTACCGAGCGGAGGCGACGTACCAGCGCTTGCTTTTCGGCCCCGCTTGCCGTTATCACAGCCCGGCGTAGCCTGGAGAGCTCGGAGCGATCTCCGGTCGTGTGGCACCGCGTCGATGCCTTGGCCGATCGGATCGAACAGACTGTCCCCCTGACGAATGAGGCAGTCGAGGTTCGGGAGTGGTGAGACCCTGTGCCTCGCTCCGCTGGGTCATCGGCGATGACGGCCAGCCAGAGCCGTAGCTCAGTCAGCCGTACCGCAGCGGCGACTAGGTCTACTCCAAAGAGGTTCTGCTGCAGCACCCGCCGCTTTCGAGTCAGGATGGTGTTCCCTTGGCCCAGCGGCTGCAGACGATCGAGGGCGCCAAGGAGGAATGCCCCTGACCCGACTGCCGGATCGAGCAGGGTGATACCGGTCAGGACCCGGGCGCGTGGGTGCGTCTGGATCCGCCAGCCTCCGCTCCGCTTGTCCCTCGCCACACCGCGAGTCATTCGCGAACGCGCGATCAAGAGCCGCATCGAGCACGCCCCCACCAGCGAGCGGGCGTATAGAAGGATCCGGAGGATGGCGGGCCTCGGGAGCCATGACTCCTTCGAACACCCGGCCCAGCATGTCCGGGGCTACGCTCCCGTGAACTCTCCCTCGGCTATGGTGAAGTGAAACCGCTCGAAGAGCCGGTCGAACGCCTCGCGCCAGAGTTCGTTGGGAATGTCGGCAGGCGAAAGCGCCGCTCCAGAGCATGAGGCTCGAAAAGCCGCCATTGAGGAAGGGGATGGGACCAAATGCCGTGGCGGTGCGGCTGCGTTCGTCAGGCGGGCGGTTCAGCGTGCCGAAGAAAAGCGGTCGGAACAGATCTCGATGTATCCGGCGCCGGCGCCGAGGCAGCGACTCCACCTCTTCCGCCATGAAGCGGTCTCGGCCGCCGAGCCAGCCTTTCGTCTGTACGAAGTAGAGGAAGAGGACTCGGGTGAGCTGGAGAAGCGCCAGATTGTGCCGGTCATCCGGTCATGGACCTGGGGAGGCAGGTCGCCACCCAGACGCTCAAGGGTGCGAACGGAACTCCCGAAAGAAGCGGCGGCCGACGGTCTGGGCGCTGAGCGCATCGGCCGCCCTTGCCGCAAAGGCGAGGGATCCACCCTCCGCGGATGCGGCCGTCAGTCCGGGGAGACGTGGCCAGCGCCCAGTGCCTGGGTCGGCAAGGTTCAGTCACAGGCTGGGGCAGCTGTTCATGGCCACAGCGAGCAGCCGGCACCGTGCATGGTTGTCCAGCGCGAACACCAGGCACAACCGTCCCTTCGGCTCTCCATGGCCCGCGCCAGTTTTTCAGCCGCGGGTTCCGGCCGTTGGGCTTCGATGGCAAACCATGGCAGCTCGGCAGTTCTGCCTACCACTGCCATGCTTGGGACGGACCACGCGCGGGGTTCCGCCGAGAATCTGCTCCCAGAGCGGCTGGTGGCCGAGTGCGGCCACCAGCAGCGGGAGGCGGTGCGAGTGACCGGATTTCGGGGAGGAGTGTCTCGAGGCTCATCCGCGGGGCGCTCCGGGTGTTGCGGAGCCCCACGGTATGCTGGCAGAGACCGAGATCATCGCATCAGAATGCGGCAGCGTGTGGCGAAAATCGCATGTCAGCGGTTCCGGGGCCGCGACCAGCGTTAGCTATTACGTGTCACCTGTCCAAACGCTCGCCCCTGAACCCTGAGCCATGTCCTTTCGATTTCTGTACACCGCGGTCATTTCCTCCCTCTCGGCTCCTGCTGCGCATGCCGGCGCCCAGGGCGTATCCGACAGCGGCATATTCGTGACCCGTCGGGGATCCGACACGGTTGCAACGGAGCAGTTTGCCAGCGACTGCAACCCGGCTCGAGGGTACCCTCGCCATTCGCAACGCGAAGCGGACCTCTGAGCGGTGGACCGCTGTGGTCGCGCCGGATGCGACCCTTCCGCTGATCGAGGTCACGGTACGGGAGGGGAGTGACAGCGCGGGCAGGTCGGCCAGGGTGTCGCAGCGGGCACGCGTAATCTTCAAGGAAGACAGCGCCGCGGTCGACGACGTCGGAGGCAACGGGATCCAAACCCGGCTGTTCGGCACCGAAGCCGGGGCTGTGCCGTACCTGAATCTCTCGTTTGCTCTCCTGGAGCAGGCGGTACGCCGGGCCCGGGTCGCCGCCGTAAACCGGGTCTCCATTCTTCAATCTGGGAGGCGGACAGACGCTCACCGCCAAGCTCGTCATCGCTGGCGCACTGATTCATTGACCCTGGACATTGGCGGCGTGGAGAACGATCTGCGGGTCGATCCCACCGGTCGAGTGCTGGGTGGCCGGATCCGGCACAGGACGTGGTGCGCTAACGAGCTTCGAGTGGATGCCGACGGGCCGGCTGCTGGGCGGACGAATACCGGTACAGGGCTGTAGTGGTCGAGCGGCGTTAACCGCTCACGTGCTATAAACCCTTCCCCTCCACTCGACCTTTCCGCTTCCCCGCCAGGTTGAACGCACACGATGAACAGTGCCATCAGCGCGCCCAGTGGGTACGCCTGCCCATAAGCGGCCGGGATTTGCATGCCGGGCAGATCAGCATCCAGAATGCGGCTGAGACGGCGTCGCGAGAAGGGCGGCAGGGGCCAGCTCGTGAGACGCAGGATCGACTGCGGACGCCAGCAATACCGCCGGCGGCAGCAGCCAGATAGAGCATGGCCACGAAGCATGAGCGGAACCAACGCTCGCAGGAGGGGCTCGTGCGGGAACGAGCGGCGGCCGCCCGAGGTAGATATTCTTTGACCAGCCTTCGATCAGGTGAGAGAGGTTCTGGTACATGCGGGTTTCCATCAGCCGCTCCGCGAACGCGAAGTGGAGCTTGCGTCCCGTGCGCAGGAATGCCTGCGCCAGCGCCAGATCTTCCGCCACTTCATGCGTGACCGTCGCATGGGTGCCGGCACGCCTCGTACGCCTCGCGGGTCGTGAGAATGAACTGTCCATTGGCGATGACGTCACGTTCGTTCCGGGCTCGGTTCACCGCGCTGGATGGTATCTCAGCGCGAGGAGAAACCAGATCTGCGGCATGACCGACCCGCTCCCAGAAGCGTCACACAGCGCTGCAGTGGTGCGACCGTTACCAGCCCGGCCGCTTCCGTTAGTAGCGTCCCGACCGCCCGCCCTAGCAGCTCCGGCGCATGCCGGGTGTCGGCATCGGTGAAGAGGAGAAGTTCGCCCTCGGCGGCTTGGTATCCTTGATAGCAGGCCCAGGGCTTTCCGTACCAGCCGTCCGGCAGCTTTTCTCCCGCTCATCAGACGAAGGCGAGGGTCACTGACTGTCTCGACGATCGCCGCGGTGTCATCGGTGGACCGGTCGTCAACCACCAGCAGCTCGATCGGCTGGTAGTCGTAGCCAGAATCGAGCGGACCACGGTTGCGATGGTGGAGGATTCGTTGCGTGCCGGAATGATAACTGATACCAACCGGCCGGACTCCGGCGGGGCGTCGATCAGGTCTGGGAGTGCGGCGGGTAAGGCGAGGAAGAGTAAAAAACGGAAGGAGCCAGGGAAGCGCCGGCAGCAGGTCGCATCACATCGTAGATGCGCACCGGCCAGCGCGATCCGCTACTTCACTGATGTCGGCGACGGCTTGGAGCTCATGTTCGAGGCGATGTAATCTGGCGCTCGACCTCGCCGAGGTCGTGGTTGGCGCTCGGACGCCGGCACTCCGTTCTGGGAGAACAGCGTGGCAACCAGTGCGTCGGTGTAGCCTACGACTGCGACCGCGATACCCTTGTCGATTGCCCGGTTGAGCCGGAGCATGATGGCCATGCCCTGGCGCGCCCGCATGGCGACCAGCACCGGCGCCAGGTTCCTGGATGAGCAGCTCCCGGAGATACGGCAGCTCTTCCACTACTTCTCCGGCTGCCAGACCACGCGCCGATGCGATCCGCCCGTAATGCTCGCAGACGTGGAACCAGACAGTGTTGGCCTCCCGCCGCAGCGGGCCGACCATCTCGGTCAGGACATCGAACAGAAGCCGGAACTCCCGCTCGACCGTTGTCCGCGGTATCGTGGAGGCGGCGCGGCACCCGATCTCCCAGCCAGTCGGCCCACTGAGAGACCATCGACTCGCGCATCTCCGCGATGACGCGTCCGGCATCGAGCAAAACGGGCTCGGAAGCACGCACTACGCGCTCTCCCTGGTAAAGGTCCGTCAATTTACAGTCGGGAGTATTATGGGGTCAAAACCAGTGCTACGGCCTCCAAAACTCGTTCCGGCAGCCGCGTCGCGTCTGGTGGCGCCGGCGGGACCGCTGCTTGAGAGGGATGATCTAACACGGGCCGCGGACACGCTCTGCCGTGCGCTGGGTTACGAACCGGTTCTGGGCAAAAGCGCCTATGCTCGACACGGCTACCTGGCCGGGACCGACGACGAGCGGCTCTCGGATCTCAATCCGCCCTCGAGGATCCCTCGATCGATGCCGTTTGGTGCATTCGCGGAGGCTATGGCTCGATTCGTCTGCTGGACCGGGTGGACTACGCCGCGATCGCTCGCCGTCCCAAGGCGTCATCGGATTCTCCGACATTACCGCTCTGCTGAACGCCATTAGCCGCCTGACCGGGGTCGTAACTTTTCATGGACCGGTGGCCCGGGCGAGCATGCCCGCCTTCAGCCGCTGGCATTTCGAGCTGGTGCTGGCCCGTGCCGAACGCTGCCGGGCCGGCTGGGCCGCATCCCTGAGCCGCCCGCCGTACTCGTGCCCCAAGAGGACCGGATCGTCACGCTGCGCGCCGGTGTCGCCGAAGGGCCACTGGCTCGGTGGGAATCTCACGCTTGCTCCAATGTCTGATCGGCACGCCGTACTTTCCTGAGCTGGCCGGAGCCATTCTGTTTCTCGAGGACGCGGGCGAGGAGCTTTACCGCGTTGATCGGATGCTTGCCCATCTGCGACTGATCGGAGCGCTTCGCCGTCTGGCCGGGGTGATGGTCGGCCGATTCACCGGGCTGGAGCGGCTGGTGGCGACGGCGCGCTCGGCTTTGATGAGGTACTCGAGACCTATTTCGCCCCGCTTGGCATTCCAGTCGCCTACGGCTTTCCCATCGGGCATATCGATGCTCAGTGGACCCTTCCCCTGGGCGTGCAGGCCCGGCTGGACGCCGACGCGGGCGAGTCGAGCTGCTGGAGCCGGCCGTCGCTTAGGGTCACCCGAGATTCCATGGCCACTCCCAGCCTTACCAAGCACTCGCTTCCCGGCGCGCTGGGTCCCATTCTGGTCGACATTCGCGCCGGGGGTAGGACTGGGCCCGTCCGGCGGTTATCGTGCTCCACGGCTTCAAAGGCTTCAAGGACTGGGGGATGTTTCCCCCTTTGGCTGAACGGCTTGCCTCGGCCGGCTTTGCCGCCGTGAGCCTGAACCTCAGTGGAAGCGGCGTGGACGATGCGGGCGAGTTCACTCTCCCGGAACGGTTCGGCCACAACACTTTCTCCGCCGAGCTTCAGGACGTCGGCACGGTGGTTGACGCCCTCATGCATGGCCGGCTTGGCGTGCCCGCTCCCTCCGCGCTTGCCCTCATCGGTCATTCTCGTGGCGGCGGAGTTGCCGTTCTCCAGGCCGCGAAGGATTCCCGAGTTCGTGCTCTCGTTACCTGGGCGGCCATTGCCAGTGTCGAGCGCTGGCCCATGGATCAGCGGACGACCTGGCGTGCCGCCGGACAAACCGAGGTGCGAAACGCCCGGACCGGCCAGGTGCTCCCGCTCTATACCGATGTGCTCGACGACATCGAGCAGAACACTGCGTCGCTGGACATCGAAGCGGCCGCGGGACGCATTGCCATTCCCTGGCTGCTCATCCATGGGACCAACGACGAGTCGGTCGGATTCAGCGAGGCCGAGTTGCTGAAGGGAGCCAGCTCCAATCAGACCACCCGGCTCATGCCGATCGAAGGCGGCGGCCATACCTTCGGAGCCACGCATCCCTGGCGCACCGGGACGCCCCAGATCGACACTGTTTTCGACGCCACCATCCAGTGGCTCGCATCCCACCTCGGCTAAGCCAGAAGCCGGCCAATGGCAGTTGACATGACCGGGCGAGTCTGCGTCGTCACCGGGGCCAACCGGGGAATCGGCCGGGCGACCGCCGAAGGTCTGGCGCAACTGGGCGCGAAGGTGATTCTGGTCTGCCGCAGTAAGGAGAGCGGCGAGTCAGTCGCGCACGAAATCGGGGGCAAGTCCACTGTAATCCCCGATGTGGTCACCGCGGACCTATCCTCCCAGGCCTCCATCAGGCGGGCTGCCGCCGATCTTCAGCGCCGGTACCCCCACCTCCATGTGCTCATCAACAACGCTGGCATCATCCCGCGGCGGCGTGAGGTCACGGTGGACGGGCTCGAGATGCAGTTCGCTGTCAACCATCTTGCCTTCTTCCTTCTGACCAATCTGCTGCTGCCGCAGCTCAAGAGCGGAGCCCCCTCCCGGATCATCAACGTCTCGTCGGGGGCTCACACCCACGCGGACATTGATTTCGACGATCTGCAGGCCGAGCGGGGTTACGACCCCAAGCAGGTGTATAGCCGGTCAAAGCTGGCGAACGTCCTGTTCACCTACGAGCTGGCCCGCCGTCTCCAGGGTACCGGGGTCACCGCAAACTGTGTGAATCCCGGCGTCGTTGCGACCGGAATGCTGGCCGACTACATGGGGGTAACCCCTGAAGCCGGTCTTGCTAGCACCTTCGGTGCCAAACCCGAGGAGGGTGCGGAGACCAGCATCTATCTCGCCTCTTCCCCCGAGGAGGAGGGGGTGACAGGGAAATATTTCGAGCGCAAGCAGGCCAGGCGTTCGTCGCGCGAGTCCTACGATGAGGCGGCAGCGCGACGACTATGGGAGATCAGCCAGCGCATGACCAGTCCCACTTGACCCCGGGGGAACCACCGGCGAATCTCCTTCCATGCCCATTTACGATTATCGCTGCGGCGGCTGTGGCGCTCAGTTCGAGCAGCTGGTTCGTGGCGACCAGAAGGTGTCTTGTCCGCAATGCTCGGGTGGGGACCTGGAACGGTTGATGTCGTTGACGGCACCCCCCGCCGCCGGTGGCAAGCCGGCCGACTATAGCCGACTCGGCCCTCCTCCGGGCGGCGGATGCTGTGGAGGTGGCTGCGGATCTCACTCGCACTGACCGGCCGGCTCGCCCGCCTGCGCGAACGCTTGGCTCAGCATCAACCCCGTATCGATAACGACCGTACGTTGTTGTGGGCTGCGGTGGCCATCGTTCTCGCCCCAGATCCCGACGCAGTCCTGCTGATTCGACGGGCGGAGCGCACCGGTGATCCCTGGTCGGGCCACATGGCGTTGCCGGGTGGTCGGCGTGAATCGGGAGATCTCGATCTGCTGACCACCGCCATCCGGGAAACCTCCGAGGAGGTGGGGTTCGTTCTCCTGCCCGATGACCTGGCTGGTACCTTGGACGACGTTGTGCCGAGGACCCCGGTACTCCCTCCCATTGCAGTCCGGCCGTTCGTCTTTACGGCGGCAAATCGTCCCCAGTTGGTTCTGAACCCGGAGGTGGCGGATGCCCGCTGGGTTCAGCTCGATCGTCTATTGCACCCAGAGTCGCGCCGGCGGGTGCGGGTAGAAATCCAGGGGAGTAGCCGGGAGGTGGAGGCCTATCACCTGGAGGATGCGGTCGTCTGGGGTATGACCGAACGAATTCTGAGCTCCTTGGCCGCGCTCTTGACGTAATCTTTGTGCTTGGCGCAAACGGTGCCTGGTAGGTGGTTTACGGTGGAGGCCACCGTACCGTCGGCCCAAGTACATGCCTCCCTCCGATTTCTGCCCGGCTCAAGTTGACATTAGGGCGGTCTCACTGCATCATTAGGCTATCCTAAATTGGAGTAGCCGTGAGCGCCGCTGCCGTAACCGAGTCCCTCACCCGCTCGGTAGAGGACTACCTCAAGGCCATTTACCAATTGTCGCCGGAAGGCCGCCCTGCGTCGACCAGCGAAATAGCCCACCTGCTCGCATTGTCCCCTCCATCAGTAACGGGCATGGTCAAGCGGCTCTCCGAGCACGGTCTCCTGGAGCATGTGCCCTATCGCGGTGTTCAACTAACTGAGGAGGGTCGGCGCGCTGCTCTGAGGATGGTCCGGCGGCACCGGCTTATCGAGGCATATCTGGTCGAGTTCCTGGGCTACTCCTGGGATACGGTGCACGTGGAAGCCGAGCGGTTGGAGCACGCCGTGTCGGACACGATGATCGAACGGATGGCCGCCGCGCTGGGAAATCCGAGCGTCGACCCTCATGGCGACCCGATTCCCTCAGCCGATGGACTCATTCAGGAGCTGGCCTGCACCGCGCTTTCCGACGTGCCGGTTGGTGAAACCGTCGAGATCCATCGGGTTCAGGAGAGCCAGCCGGAACGGCTGCGGTACATCGCATCGTTAGGGCTGAGGCCCGGCGTGCAGGTCACGGTGGTGGATCGCCAGCCATTCGATGATCTGGTTACCATCGATGTCGGCGGCGAGCGACAGGTGATTGGGCGGGAGCTTGGTCATGCGCTCCTCTGTGCCCGGGATGAAGGGCCATGAGCGCTGCATCTACGCCCCCCGGTCGAGGAGCTGACTGGCTGGCGTTACCCCCGCACCATGCCGAGCCTGCCGGAGTCGTACCATTCGGTCCACGTGCCGAAGGGTGTCTCGTTCTGGCGCAAGGCGTTGGCGTTCGCCGGACCGGGCTACATGGTGGCGGTGGGCTACATGGACCCGGGAAACTGGGCCACCGACCTCGCCGGCGGATCCCGTTTCGGATACACGCTTCTCAGCGTCATCCTGCTGTCCAACCTGATGGCGATCCTCCTGCAGGCACTCGCGCTGAAGCTGGGCATCGCCACTGGCCGGGACCTCGCGCAGGCCTGCCGCGACCACTACTCGCGCCCGGTCAGCTTCGTGCTGTGGGTGCTCTGCGAGGTCGCCATTGCCGCATGCGACCTGGCCGAGGTGATCGGGTCTGCGATTGCACTAAACCTCCTGTTCGGCATCCCGCTGATCTGGGGCGTGTGCCTTACGGCGTTTGACGTCCTGTTGATCCTGCTGCTCCAGAACAAGGGGTTCCGCTGGCTCGAGGCGCTCGTCATCTCCCTCGTGATCACGATTGGCGTCTGCTTCGCGGTTGAGCTGTTCATGGCACAGCCTGCCATTGGTGCGATCATGCGCGGCCTGGTGCCCACGACGGAGATCGTGAGCAATCCGCTGATGCTCTACATCGCCATCGGCATCCTGGGCGCCACCGTCATGCCGCACAATCTGTATCTGCACTCGTCCATCGTGCAGACCCGGAAGGTGTTGCCCGACGACCCGTCGAAACGGGAGGCCATCCGCTTTGCGACCTTGGACTCAACCGTGGCGCTGCTGTTCGCCTTCTTCATCAACGCGGCCATTCTGATTCTGGCAGCCGCCACCTTTCACAACACCGGCCACCAGGAAGTCGCCGACATCGGCGATGCCTACCACCTGCTGACCCCGCTGCTCGGCACCACTCTGGCAAGCACGCTGTTCGCCGTCGCGCTGCTGGCTTCGGGGCAGAACTCCACGATTACCGGCACCCTCGCCGGGCAAATCGTCATGGAAGGCTTCCTCAACATCAGGCTTCCGGCCTGGCTCCGGCGGCTCATCACCCGGCTGATCGCCATTGTCCCCGCAGTGATCGTCACCGCCATGTACGGCGAGCGTGGCGCGGGTGGGCTGCTCATCCTCAGTCAGGTCATCCTGAGCCTTCAGCTCTCGTTCGCGGTAATCCCGCTGGTCTACTTCACCAGCCAGAAGCACAAGATGGGGCAGTTCGTAAACAGCCGTCCGTTGGCCGCAATTGCCTGGACGGTCGCCGCGACGATTGTCGGACTGAACGGGTGGCTGTTGGTGGGGACCTTCAGTATGTGGCTAGCCTAGGATCGGGAGGGTATGATGGCTCGGAAGAAGGATGAAATACTGGATCGGTCGTTGACCAGGCGAGACCTGCTGAGAGTCGGTGCGTTGGGAACGGTAGGTCTCGCGGCCGGCGGCAGCGTCCTCGCGCTTCCCGGGCTGGGACAGTCGAGTGCCGGCCAGGCGCAGGATCATGCAACCCATCACGACATGATGACTGTGGGCAAGCTCGCCCCCGGCTCATTCGATCCCAGCGCCTTCCTCACCCACTTCGATACCGGTAAGGTGTCCCGGCTCCCCTCGGGGCAGGTGTTGCGGGAGTTCGAGCTGGTGGCCGAAGATCGTGAGATCGAGGTTGCACCCGGGATCTTCTTTCCCGCCTGGACCTACAACGGCCAGGTACCCGGTCCAACCATCCGCTGCACCGAGGGCGACCGGCTTCGGGTGCGGTTTGTGAACAAGGGCAGCCATTCCCACAGCATCCACTTCCACGGGATCCACCCCTCGGGCATGGACGGCGCCTTCGAGCCGGTACGCCGGGGCCAGAGCTTCGTGTACGAGTTCGACGCCGAGCCCTTCGGATTGCACCTGTACCACTGCCACACCGTTCCCATCAAGCGGCACATTCACAAGGGCCTCTACGGGGCGTTCATCATCGACCCGAAGCAAGGACGCCCGCCCGCCCGCGAGATGGTCATGGTGATGAACGGCTTCGACACCAACCTCGACGGTGAGAACGAGGTCTACGCGGTCAATACCGTCGCGTTCCACTATCAGAAGTATCCCATTCAGGTGCCCAAGGACGAGCTCATTCGGGTTTACCTGGTAAATGTGACGGAGTTCGACCTGCTGAACTCGTTCCACCTGCACGGCAATCTCTTCCGCCTGTACCGCACCGGAACCGATTTGCAGCGCTATGAGTGGACCGATATCGTGGCGCTCTGTCAGGGCGAGCGCGCGGTGCTCGAGTTCACTTATAAGCATCCCGGTCCATTCATGTTCCACGCCCACCAGAGCGAGTTCGCCGAGCTCGGCTGGAGTGGGATCTTCCTGGTGCAGGCGCCCCTTGTCTAAGGTCGAGCTGCCGCTCCCCCCGGAGACCGCGTCCAGCAGAATGCCACCGGCGCCGGCGGCGCCCAGCAGCCGTCCCGGCATGCCGCTCTGGTTCAAGGGGCTCGGGCCGCTGCTGCTGCTCGCGGCTCTGGTCACCCTGTTCCTCAGGGTCGGACCGGTCGGCGTCTTCCGTCAGAGCTTCCCGCCGGTGGAACGGCTGACTGTCGAGCGGATTCGACTGCCGGAACACGGCGTGATGGAGGTTCGGGTGGTGAACGGCGGACCGGAGCCCGTCACGGTCGCCCAGGTGATGGTGGACGATGCCAACTGGGTGCATCGGGTAAATGGAAGCCGCACGCTGCAGCGTCTGGAGAGCCGTACCATCACCATTCCCTATCCCTGGGTCGAAGGCGAGCCTCACAGCGTGGCGCTGGTGACCAGCACCGGGCTCACGTTCACGGGCGAGGTTCCGGTGGCGACCCTGTCGCCGGCAGTAGATGCCCGCTACCTCACCACCTTCGCGCTTCTCGGGGTGTATGCCGGTGTCATCCCGGTGTTCATCGGACTCCTATGGCTGCCCTTCGTTCGCGCGGTGCACCGGCGCTGGATCGATTTTTTCCTGAGCCTCACGATGGGACTGCTGGTGTTCCTCGGGGTGGATGCCCTGGTCGAAGCGGCGGAGACTTCCGGGCTGGTCCCCGGAGCGTTCCAGGGCTCCGCGCTGGTGCTTCTCGGAGTTGCTGGGCACACCACTCATTCTGGCCGCACTCGGTCACTGGCGCAGCGGCCAGCGCGGCGAGCGCTCGCCACTCCAGGTGGCCGCCCTCATCGCTCTAGGCATCGGGCTCCATAATCTGGGTGAAGGTCTGGCCATCGGCACCTCGTACGCCACCGGTGAGATAGCGCTGGGAACGTTTCTGGTGATCGGATTCCTGCTGCACAACACCACCGAAGGCCTGGGCATCGTTACGCCTCTGGCGGACCAGCGGCCCCGACTGCGCTCGCTCATCCTGCTCGGCGCCCTTGCGGGGGTCCCTACGGTGATCGGGGCCTGGGTCGGTGGATTCACCTACTCGCCGCTCTGGACCACCCTCTTCTTCGCCATTGGCGCCGGAGCCATCGCCACCGTGGTGTACGAGCTGTGGCGGCTATTTGCCCGGCGCGCGAGTGGCGGCCTCACCGCGCCTCTCAACGTCACCGGTTTCCTCCTCGGGATGGTGATCATGTATGCCACCGGACTTCTGGTGACGGCGTGAGAGAAAAAAGCGTGAGCGGTGAGCGGTTAGCGGCAAGCGGGAAAGAGGCGAGGTCTGCTAACGGCTGGTTGATTGCTGCGACCATTCGCACGCTTCTGTGTCTCCTGGTCCTCCCGCTCACTGCTTACCGCTCACCGCTTACCGCGGTACAGATCCAGGACAACAGCTTCCTCATCGAGGAGGCGTACAACCAGGAGAGCGGTGTCGTTCAGCACCTCAGCACCTTCGCCCGCGCCTCCGACGGCGACGCCTGGGCTTACAGCTTCACCCAGGAGTGGCCCCTCGGCGGAATCCGCCACCAGCTCAGCTATACCATCCCGGTTCAATCGAGCGAGGCCACCGGCACCGGGCTGGGCGATGTGGCCCTGAACTATCGCTACCAGCTGGTCGGTAACCCCGAGACCCGTACGCTGGTGGCGCCCCGTTTCAGCCTACTGCTCCCCACTGGAGACGACGAATTGGAACGAGGCACTGGTGGGTTGAGTTTCCAGGGGAACCTTCCAGTGACTTTCGTACTGATGCCTCGGGTCGTCACCCACTGGAACGTGGGGGCCACCGTGAGTCCCACCGCCAACAATCCCCTGGGTGCCAAGGCGACTACGACCAGCGTCAACCTCGGTGCCAGCGTCATCTGGCTGCTCCGGCCTTCCTTCAACCTGATGGTGGAGACGCTCTGGCTTAGAACCGAATCAGTGGTGGGGGAGGGACAGACAGCGGGGAGGGAGTTCCTATTCCTGAATCCCGGTATTCGCTGGGCGTTCGACCTTAAGGGTGACTTACAGATCGTGCCCGGGGTGGCGTACACCATCGGACTCGGCCCCGATGATGAACGATGCGCTCTTCCTCTATCTAAGCTTCGAGCATCCCTTCAAGCGCTAGTATCCCACGATTCTCCGCAGCTCGGCCAGCCGCTCCTCGCGGGCACCCCGCAGCACGTCTCCCTCCCCGTCGTAGGCCCGCTCGATCAGGCGAATCAGCTGCTGGTGCTCGGCGGACGGCAGCTGAAATCCAGTATCTCCCTCCCACCGGCTCTCCAGTGCCCTGAGTAAGGCGCTCAGCTGCGCGGTCTGGCGTTCTCCGGCCTCGAGGTAGGCGGTCTGGAACGGGCCGGCTGCCGCCAATCGTGGCGCTAGCCCCGACGAGATGAGTGCGTCGACATCGCGAACTTCGAGAACGCCATCGAGCACCAGCCGGATACATTCCCTCCAGAGCGCAGCCGTGAGCCGGCCAGTCGCGTTTCCCGGGAATCTCTTTTTTGAGGACGACGGGGATCCGGCCGAGCTGGCGGAGCCAGCCGCGGACAAGATCGAGGCTGGCTCGATCGGTCAGCGGGCCGGGGACCACCTCGACCGCGGGGATGTGCTCTACCGGATCGAACCCCCTGGCCACGAGCAGCCGTCCGGGCCGGCGAAGCCGGGCGCACAGCTCGGTCGGGGACAGTCCGGGCGCGCTGCAGGTCAGTACCGCCGCCATCCGAGCCACTCCTTCCACCTGCTCCAGGAGCCGCTGGCGGTGAAGCAGGTCGCTGGTGGTGGCGTCGATGATCCAGTCAGCGTTGGTCACCGAGTTCAGCAGACTCCGTCCCTGGCGCGGGGCTCCGGGTACTGGCTCGCCTTCCTCAGGTACAACCTGGGTACCGGAGCCCTGCGAGTGGCGCTTGCGGGTGGCTATCTCCTCTCCCCCGCTCTGAAGCACCGCGGCAGCCGGGTCGTAGATCGTGAGCGGCCAGCCGGCGGCCGACACGAGCGTAGCCCATCCACGGCCGGCTTCGCTCATTCCCAGGACTGCGACCTTCGGGTGGGTCTGGGACTCCATGCCTACTCCTGACTTGAGGTTGCCCGCCCAGCTCGCCGGCCGGCACAACTACTTTAACCCGCAACAGGTAGGCCCGCTCATTTCGTACTGGAATTGAAAGGAAACAGTGGGAGCCTATGCCCGGCGCCTCCCGGTCCTCGCGGCGATCCTGCTGATTATCGTGGGAAGCCCGGCCGCAGCACAGGTCTCCGAGGTAGCGGTGGAGCGCAGCCTGGCCGAAGAGCTCGGTCTCTCGGTTGGAGACACCCTCCGGATCGGTCCGGAGGTGGATTCGCTCACCAAGTTAGGTGTGGTCGCGGCAATCTACGAGCCCAAGCCCGATCCGGCCGAGATCGCCAAGCGGGAGCGCCATGTCCGCATGCACCTGCCTGACCTGGCCGCGTTGCTCGGCGCCCCAGACCGGGTGGACCGGTATGGTATTGGGCTCAGGCCCGGGGTGATGCCGGATACTGCCGCTGCTCTCCTCAATCGTACCGCCTTTGGGTACCGGGTTTACAGCTCCCGGGCAATCGCCTCGGAGTCCTCTCAGACCCTTCTGGTGGTGAGCCGCTTTCACCGAGCTATTGGGGTGATCACCATCGTCGCCAGCGCCGTCTTTCTCCTGTGCATCATGCTGCTGAAGGTGGAGGAGCGGCGGCTCGATGCTGCGGTGATGCGCTTCGTGGGGGTGCGCCGCCGGACCATCTTTGGCGCGCTGCTCCTAGAAGCGGCACTCATTGCCGCGTTCGGGTCGGTGGCCGGATCGGGCCTGGCATATCTCGCCGGTGCGGCCACCAACGCATACTATCGCCGATTCTTCGATACCGGGCTCACTTTCTCACTGATCACGCCCGAGATCGTTCTCTTCAGCGTTGTTTTGTCGCTAGTCCTGGGCCTGGTCGCCGGCGCTGTGGCTGCATGGCGCCTGGTTCGCACCCGGCCGCTGGTGCTCTGGGGACGGGGATGAGCGTGCTGGTCTGGACCGTCAAGGGTCTGATTCGCCAACGGTTGCGGACCGTGCTCGCGGTCACCGGCATAGCCATATCGGCCGCGATGCTGCTGGATATGGTCATGCTGAGCGGCGGTATCGACAAGTCGTTTGCCGAACTGCTCCTGGCCAAAGGCTACCAGATCCGTCTCACGCCTAAGGGCACTCTCCCATTCGATACCGAAGCCACCCTCGATCGGGTCAGTAACATCGTGGAGCGGCTGCGTCGCGATACCGCCATTGCATCGGCCGGCGCGGTGCTGGGCACGTCATTGTACGGCCGCAGGGGGGACTCACTGGTTACTCTGGTCGGCTACGGCATCCAGCCCGAAGCCCAGGGGCTCTACCAGGTACAACGGGGGACCGACCTCACACCCCACGACACGCTGGGTGTGCTGCTCAGCACGCCTGTTGCCGGCCTCCTGAGAGTCGGGATCGGCGACACCATAAGGTTGGTTGGCCGGCTCGATCCGCAGGTAGCTGCGGCCGCGGTGGGCCGGCAACTCGTGGTCCGCGGAATCGTGCGTTGGGTTTACGACTATCGGGGCCAGCCTTCCATCGGAACGGTACTACCCGTGATGCAGACGCTGGCGACGGGAAGCCCGGACGACAGAGCCTCGCTGCTCCTGGTCAAAGTGCGGGACGATGCCGCGGCTCCCGCAGTGGCGGCACGGCTGCGGCAGGAATTCCCCCGCCTCGAGGTCTACAGCGTGGCAGATCTGGTCAGATTCTTCAAGCAGCGGCTGGTGTATTTCCGGCAGCTCTCCTACATCCTCGCTACCATGAGCCTCATCGTCACCGTTCTCCTGATCACCACCCTGCTCAGCATTACCGTGAACGAGCGGCTCGGAGAGATTGCCACCCTTCGTGCTCTCGGCATCGCCCGCTCGACGGTCGTGCGCCAGGTCTTCATCGAGGGTACGGTTCTCACGGTCGTTGGGGCAGCGCTGGGGATAGTGCTGGGGCTGGGCACTGCGCGCTATCTCGACAGCATTCTGACCAGCTTCCCCGGACTCCCCGCAGATTTTTCCTTCTTCGTTCCTCGAGGGGGAAGCCTCGCCACGGCCGCGCTGGTACTCCTGGTGACGGGATCGCTTGCCGGGCTCTATCCTGCCTGGCTCGCCGCGCGCGCTCCGATTGCGGCCACCCTGCGCTCGGAGGCGACATGAGTAGGCCCGGCGAGCCTGCCCAAAGCCACCGCCCTGAGCGAATCGAAGGGGAAACGAATGGGCATGGCGGGCCCATAGGCGCCCCAGTTCTGATCGGGCAGGATCTTCGTAAGGATTACCCGATGAACGGAGCGGCCGTCCACGCGCTTCGAGGAGTATCCCTCGAGGTCCGATCCGGAGAATACGTCGCCATTGCGGGCCCGTCGGGAAGCGGAAAGTCAACCCTGCTTCAGCTAATCGGCGGCATTGACGTCCCCACCGCCGGTCTGGTGGAGATTCTCGGAACGCGGCTGGACACTCTCTCAGACCGGGATCTCACTCGATTGCGCCTGACCCGCCTCGGGTTCGTTTTCCAGCGATTTCATCTCCTGCCCGTCCTCACCGCCCGTGAGAATGTAGAGCTGCCGATGGCCGAGGCGGGCGTGCCGGCCAGGGTGCGGCGGGCACGGGCGCTCGAGCTGCTCGCCTATGTAGGCCTCGAGCATCGCGCTGGTCACCGTGCCACGCAGCTCTCCGGTGGGGAGATGCAGCGGGTCGCCATCGCGCGGGCGGTCGCCAACCGGCCGGCACTATTGCTGGCCGACGAGCCGACCGGTGAGCTCGACGCCGCCACCGGTGGAGAAATCTTGACCTTATTCCGGCGCTTGAATCAGGACGGAACAACCCTGGTAGTAGTCACCCATGATGAACAGTTGGCCTCTGAAGCAGGGCGGGTGATCCACATGCTGGACGGCCGGATCTGCGAATGACCTACCCGCTTCCCCGCTTCCCCGCTTCCCCGCCGTGTTGACTACCCTGGCGTTCCGTCATCTGCTGGTGCGGAAGGTCCGATCGGTGTTTCTCCTGTTCGGATTCTCGCTCGGGGTGGGTGTGATGATCGTGCTGCTCTCCGTCGGCGAGGCAATGCTGGATCAGTCGCGCGATGTCTCTCTGGTCGGCGGTGGGGAACTGACGGTACTGCCTACGGGGATCGACGTCGAGGCAATGCGCACCGGCGGGCCGGGCGGAATGTTCTTCGGCATTGACCGGGCGCGCTTTCTCACCCGTCAGATCCTCGGCGGACCGCGACAAAACGGTCTGGTGCAAACGGTTTCCCCGGTGATCGAGGGAAAGATCCTCTACCTCCGTCGCGGCAACCGCACCGTTGCCGTCCGGGCTGGCGCGGAAGTTCCGAGCCGTGCGCGTGCTGTGGGATCCGGTCTCGACGTTCGTTCGGGAAGGTGGAATGATTCACCAGCCGACTCGGCGTACATTGCTCCAACCGCTCAGCGGCTCTACAACGAGCTGGACCGGTTTCACCTGCCACCTCGGCCCGACTCCACCTGGAGCGAGTGGCACTACTTCAATCTGGTGACAGCACAGGACGAGTGGTGGTACATCACCTATCTGGTCGGCGGCGAGGTTCCCGCTGGTAAATGGGGTGGCCAGCTCCTCGTCACCCACCGCCGTTCAGGGGGAGTGTACGAACGGTTCAGCCTGCAGGCTCCTTCGAGCCAAGTCGAGTTCGACACAGCTCGCGCCGATCTGACCATTGGCGGAAGCTCCGTCCGGCAGCGCGACGGCATCTACCAGCTGAAGGCGCGGGTGCCGGGTAAGGCAGGGGAGGTGAGAATCGATATCACCCTTGTACCCACGGCGAACCATTACTTCCCTCCGGTGGAGCTGAGCGGCATCGAGTTTTTGTCTGGGTACGTGGTGCCCGCTCTCGACGCCAGGGCTTCCGGAAGAATCTGCGTCAGGGGGCGCTGTAACAGTCTCACCCGCGTCCCGGCATACCACGACCACAACTGGGGGGTCGGGCGGGACGTGACCTGGGAATGGGGTGCCGGGCGTGGCGCCCGGCTGAATCTGCTGTACGGTGGAGTCTACGGTCGGGAAGAAGAGCGGGGCGTCGCGCGCTCGAGGGTGAGCTCACCCTTCTTTCTCAGCCTGGTCGATTCGCTGGGAGTGAAGCAGGTTCTGCGATTCAACCGCATCCAATATCAGGAAGCCCGCCCTGTTTCCGGATCCGGACGACCTACGGTGCCTGCTCGATTTGCATTGGTGGGCACTCGCGACGCGGACACGGTACGGCTCGATGTGCAAGTAAGTGACGTGCTGCCTACCGAGATGAGGGCGAGCGAATTCCGCCGGATCTTCCTCCAGATGCGCGGACGGTTCGCGCTGACCGGCCGTGTGGCGGGAGAGACTGTCGCAGACTCCGGCACCGGGTTTTTCGAGACCTACGTCACGCCACCATAGCGGAGTCTCTGGGGTAAGGTTCTACATTCTGCGTCGTACGCAGACACGTTAACTCGGGGTGGAAAGATGTCACACGTAACGATTCCGCTGATTTCCCGCGAGGAGCTCAAGGCCAAGCTCGATCGAGGGGATGACTTCGTGCTGGTCGAGGCTCTCCCGCCACCGCACTATCGTGAGGGACATCTGCCCAGGGCGATCAACCTCCCTTCCATTCAGGTGACGGAGCTGGCTCCCAAGCGGCTCCCCGACCGCACAGCCGAGATCGTCGTTTACTGCGCCAGTCCCACCTGACACGCCGCCGACAACGCCGCCCGTGATCTGGTGGCGATGGGGTACACCAACGTGAAGGAATTCGCCGGGGGGAAAGAGGAGTGGAGAGACGCTGAGTTGCCACTAGAGCGCTGATTCTGCTAGCCGAGCGCCGCGTCTTCCGCGGCGTACTCGGCAGGCCCGGGGTCTCCCGTTTCTGGTGGGTTTACGCGCTCCCAGGCAATAGTCCGGCGCAGCCCTTCCTCGGTCGTCAGCGGCTCGGTGAAATCCAGCTCGGTACGGAACCGGGTGACGTCCACCACCAGATCCTGCCGGGGCTCATAAGGAGCGCGGAGATGCTGGGGCAATCGGTCGGCGGGAAGCGGAACGATGGCTCCATCCCACCCAGCCACTCGGCCGATCAGCCGAACCCGCTCCGCCATCGTCGGCACGCTCGATTCACCAATATTGTAGATCCGGCCCGCCGCTCGCTGGTCCAGAACTGCGACAGCAATTGCATGCGCCACGTTTTCTACATACCCATGGGTCCACCGCCAGGCTGCCTGCGACCTTTCTAGCAGAATTGCCGGCCGGCCATCGTCCATCCGCTTGATGTAGGAACGCAGGCGCCGGTAGGGATCTCCGGGACCGTACACCGCCGGCAGGCGCAGCACGGTGCCCGCGGGCACGGAGCTCGCCAGTACCGCACGCTCGACCAGAATTTTCTCGTAATGGTAGGTCCAGTCTGCTGGGCCGGCTGCGGTGCCGCGGTACGGGTAGAAACTTTCGCGAAGAGCGGCATTCTCTTTGAGTGGCACGGGTTCGGCTGGACCGGGCTCGGAGCCGAGCAACCGTCCGTACGCGCGGTAAACGTCGCCACTGCTGATCGCGACCATACGCTTGGCAATGCCGGCGAAGTGGGCCACCGCGGTTCTGGTGTCGTCCTCGCCGATCGGAAACATGTGGAGCACGACATCTGGCGCCGGCCTGGTCAGGTCCGAGGGAAAATGGAGGAAGGGGACCGAGGCACGCGGGCTATGGACATGGCGCACCGCGGGCGGGAGCGCGGGCTCGTGGATGCCGCGATGATAGACCGTGATCTCGGCGCCGAGCCGGTCGAGCGCCGCTACGACGTGCGGACCTATGAAATTGGTGCCACCGATGACGAGCACTCGCATGCCCGATCCTGTTGTCTTATAGCCCCAACCTATGGCCTTCTGCAACGAATCGCCGCGGTACGCTCGCCACCCACGCTCGAGGGCGGAAACCCCCGGTGCTGGGCAGGGAGCCTGCGCCTGGAGGTAGGAAGCTGGCCAGGAAACCTGCGCGGCCCAACAGCGCGGCTGGTATGTTGAATGGCATGGAGTCCGAGGAATGTCCTACCAGCCCGTTGCCCGAGCAAGGTGCCACCCGAGCTCTGGGCCGATACCTCATCGACATTCTGGGAAAGGGCTGGTCGAAGGGGGACCTCGACCTGCTCATGTCGGTGTTTGCGGCTGAGGTCGTGTTCGTGGAGACGCCGTTCTCGGAGCCGCTCCGCGGGCTCGACGCGGTTCGGCGCTACTGGGCCGATGTCCCCTATAACCAGTCGGAGGTCACCTTCAGCTCCGGGGAGATTTACGCTGCCGGTCCCTGGTTTTCGACCGAGTTCAAGTGCCTGTTTCGCCGGCGCCGGACCGGCGAGTGGGTAGAGGCCCGGGGCGCCATCTTCTGTGAGACCCTCGGTGACCGGATCACCGAGATGAGGATGTACTGGCACCGCTGGAATGGCGGGCGGGAGACCAGCAAGCCCTGAGCGGCGGCGATGTTAACACTGTCCGACACCGCTCGTCAAATGAATGAAAAAGGGACATTCGAGCCCTGGCCGCCATTCCTAAGTGGTTAGATTGCAAATCAGTACGCGGTGGCACGTGGTTCGCAGAGTATCCTGCAATGGCCGATGACGACCACCAGGTCCGTGCCCCGTAGTACTTTCCAGGTTGCAACCGAGGTTGTTTGGGAGGTGCCATGATCTCCGCGCTGCTCCTTCCCCTGCTCGTTTACCGGGGCTCCCGCCGAACCGGCGGCTGCAACCCGGGACGACCCGCCGATCCGTCTCTGGATCAGCAACGATCGTCGCTTCCTCCCTGGCGACGGCGCCAAGGTCGAGGTGCGGACCGAATACGACGGCTATCTCATCGTCCTGCACGTGGATCCCGAAGGACGCCTGCGGGTCCTGTTCCCGCTGGATCCCGACAAAGACAACTTCATACGCGGCGACAAGAAGTATGAAGTCCGCGGCCGCGGCGGACGCGAGTCATTCGAGGTGGACGGCACCGGCCGGGGTGCGGTGTACGCCGCCGTGTCCCGCGATCCATTCCGCTTTGATGGGTTCACTATTGCCGATCACTGGGACTACCGGGCCCTCGCACCGGCTCGCCTTCAGGAAGATCCGGAGCCGGAGCTGAACGACCTGGTTCGCCGTATGGCTCAGGGCAACTTCGACTACGACGTACTGAGCTATGAGGTAATGAGCACGATCCGCATACGCGTCGTCGTACTATCCATCGCGATACTATGGCTCGGTGTACGACGACGACTGGTGCGGCTTCTCCTGCGGCTACCCCTACTACGGCCATTCGCCGTTCAGTCTTTCCATCGGCTTCTTCTATGGCCATCCTTACCGGCGCTACTACTACGATCCGTACTTCTACGCCTACGCTCCATTTTACAATCCCGTTCTTCTACGATCCATACTACTACGCGCCGGCGTACTACCCCCGGTATGCATATCCCGGCCGGTACTACGGCTACCACGATCCGTATTACCACGGCGGGTATCGCACCTACAACCGGCCGTACACTCCTTATCGTTTCCGGGGATCCGACCGGATTCACGGCACGGCTATCGCAACCGGGGCGCAACGATATCCGCCGGTCGGTCAACACGGTCTACCATCCCACCCAGCTCACGGGTACGCCAGCTCGCTACCTCCACGCCGGTGCGCCGGGTGATTGAAGGTCCTGCTGCTGACCTGCCGAGCGGCGTGGCGCCAAGACGGTCGGTCGCTCATGAAGCGCGCTCGCACTCGGAGCCGATCGAGGCGCGGCGGGCTCGCCGGGCGGAGCCCGACAATGACGGGGAGGACCTCAGCGCGATGCGGCTGCCCGCTCGTCGAATCACCGAACAGCGGGACGAGCGGCCCAGAGAGCAGCCCCGGGCGGAGCGCGCTCGGGAGGAGCCTCGTCGGGGAGAGCGCGCCCCGGCTCCTGAGGCCCGGCCGCAACGGCGCGAGGTGGAGAGAAGCAGTTCTCCGCCGCCACAGGCCCGCAGCTCGGGTCGGGCGGAGAGCCGGGGTGTGGAGCGGTGGATACGTTCCGACGGCGGCAGCCGTCCATTCCGGCGGCGGTGGGCGCGCCGCCGCTAGCTCTACCAGATCTGCGCCCGCTCGCTGTCCGGGCGAACCATCGGATCGCCCGGCTTGCAGCCGAACGCCTGGGCAAATGCAGGAATGTTCGAGAGAGGGCCGTTGGTCCGGAACTCGGGAGGCGCGTGCGGGTCCACGTTCACCAGTGAGACGGGTGAACTCCGGACGCTGCCTTTGCTCGCCAGATCTGGGCCCAGGCGAGGAAGAAGCGCTGGTCGCCGGTAAAACCATCGATCCGCGCCGGCTCCGGTTTCCCTGCCAGCGACCGGCGATACGCCCCATGCGATATCAGCAATCCGCCCAGATCGGCGATGTTCTCCCCCAGCGTCAGCTTGCCGTTCACATGCAGCGAGTCGATCGCGACGTAGCCATCGAACTGCTTCTCCACCACCTCGGCGCGGCGGTTGAATTCCTCGGTATCGGCCTCGGTCCACCAGCCACTCAGGTTTCCCTCGGCATCGAACTGCCGCCCCTCATCATCGAAGCCATGGGTGATCTCGTGGCCGATCGCTCCGCCCATCCCACCGTAGTTCACCGCATCATCGGCCTTGGGATCGAAGAATGGCGGTTGCATGATGCCGGCGGGAAACGTGATCTCGTTGGTAGGAGGGTTGTAGTACGCGTTGACGGTGGGCGGCGTCATCCCCCACTCCGAGCGGTCGGTCGGCCTGCCGATCTTGCTCAAGTCCCGCGCGTTCTCGAATTCATTGGCCAGGAGCAGGTTGGTCACAAACGGACCGGGCCGGGCCTCGAGCCTGGAGTAGTCCCGCCAGGTATCGGGGTACCCGATCTTGTTGATGATGGTTTCGAGCTTGGCATACGCCTTGGTCTTGGTCTCGCTGGCTCATCCAGGCCAGGCCGCCGAGCCGGCTCTTGAGCTCCGCCCGGATGTTGCGCACCATTTCGAGCGCCCGTGCCTTGGCCTCAGGAGTGAAGTTTTTCCGCACGTAGGCCTGGCCAAGTACCTCGCCCAGCGCTTGATCGGTGAACGCAAGGCATCGCTTCCAACGGGGACGCATCTCGTTGACCCCGCGCAGGACCGTCGAATTGAATCGAAAGCTCTCCTTCACGAATGGGGAGCTCAGGGCGGGGGCCGTATTGGCGATGAGGTTCCAGCGGAGGTAGGCCTTCCAGTCGGGCCAGGGTGCGGCTGCAAGGAGAGAGTCGACCGTGCCCAGGAATTCTGGCTGGGCGACGTTGACCTCCTTGAATTGCCCTTGAGGCCCAGATTGCTCCAGATATCCCGACCAAGCGAACCCAGGGCGTCATCTTCTGCAAGGCGGCTCGCCTGGTGAGATGATAGAGACTTTCCGGGTCACGCTGGGCTTCCCGGGTCATGGACGCATTGGCCAGCGCGGTTTCCAGCCGCATGATCGCCTGGGCGAGCGCGGCTGCCGATGCGCTGTCCTGCGCCGGCAAGCTGGAGCATTCTGGCTACATGCTGGACGTACTCTCCGCGAATCTTTTCTGCGGCGGAGTCTGATTTCGTGTAGTAGTCCCGGTCGGGCATGTCCCAGTCCGGCCTGATACACCTCGGCGATGGTGCGGGTGCTCTTCTTGGCGTCGGGGTTGGAGCGGAATGAAAAGGCCGCCGGAATTCCCCGCCGGTGCAGCCCGGCTATGGCTGTTTCGACGCCGCGGCGATCCTTGATGGCCTCGATCTGATCGCAGCTCACCATGCGAGCGGTGTGATTCCGGCTGACTCGACTGCGGCCGAATCCATGCAGGTGCCGTAGAAAGTGCCGAGCTTCCGCGGAGTTCGGGTCTTCTGTCGGTAGGCGCGTTCCGGGCCGCATCGGTCAGCACGTCCTGGAGGGCGGCATAGTTCTGTTCCTGCAGCTCGTTGAAGCTGCCCCACCGGGGCAAATCTCCCGGGATCTTGCTGCGCTTGAGCCAGCCCCCGTTGGCAAACTGGAAAAAAGTCCTGGCAGGGTGCGCAGGTGCGTGTCGATGTTGGCCGGATCGATGCGGCTTGCTCTGAGCCTGCGCCGGCAAGAGACGTGGTAACAGCGGCGACAGAACAGGCGCGCTACAAGCGGACGAATCGAGGGGTGCATCGGTGCTCCAGCACAGGAGATCCGAGAGCGGATTTCGTGACGGTCCTACGGATGCTGCTGGGAGCGCTGGTTTCGGCGGGCGTAATCCAGCCCCCACTCCATGTACTCCGCACTGCGAAGTCCCACCCGCATCGCCTGATCGACCGCATCCTGCTCCTCCAGACCCTGGTCCAGGATGAAGTACGGAATGAGGGCGCCGCCGACCCGGCTTCCACTGCCGCAATGAAAGAAGACGGTACGGTCGCCCGCGCCGGCGCAGCACCGCGAGGATGTGCTCGAGAGTCGCATCGTCGAGCGAGCCGGCTCGGACCGGGATATTGACATATTCCATGCCCAGCTCGCGCACCAGCGCTGCTTCGTCCACCGGCCGCGGTTCCATGGGGTCGCGAAGGTCGAGCACGATGTCGCCGCCGGCCGCCTTGAGGCCCTGAAGCTGGTCGGCGGTCGGCTGGCCGCCGGTGACCACGTTGGGCAAGATCTGACACGCGTTCGCGACGCCGCTGAGGGCTTGAAAGCTGTGGCATGCGCTCATGAGAGTTACGGAGTGACGAAGTGAGAAGTAACAAGTCGGCGTAAAGTGAGAAGGTAACAAGCAGTATCGATGGGGAAAGGGGAAGCACCCCCTCACTTCTTACTTCTCACCTCTTACTTTTCAGACGTGCTCCGCCTCGCCATCGCCCAGATACGGCCCCAGAAGGGGGCGTACCAGGAGAACCTCTGCCGGCTCGGTGCCCTCTTCCGGGAGGTCGGGAGGATGGCCCGAGCCGCCCGAGCTGGTGGTGGCGCCCGAGACCGCCCTGACCGGCTACTTCCTGGAAGGTGGCGTGCGGGACCTCGCCATCACCGCCGACCAGCTGTTCGACGACCTCAGCCGGCAGCACCACGAGGCCGGTGCCCCGCCGCTCGACGTCGCGCTGGGATTCTACGAGGTCCACGGCAACCGGCTTTACAACTCGGCACTGTACGCCACCCTCGGCGGGCCGGACGCCGGGATCCGCCACATCCACCGGAAGATCTTCCTCCCGACCTACGGCGTCTTCGACGAGGAGCGCTTCGTCGAGGCCGGCCGGAGCGTTCAGGCGTTCGATACCCGATGGGGCCGGGCGGCGATCCTCATCTGCGAAGATGCCTGGCATTCATTCACCCCGATGCTGGCGGCACTGGACGGCGCCCAGCTGATCATCGTGCCGAGCGCCAGCCCTGCCCGTGGGGTGATCACCAGCGACGACACCGCGGGGCGGCCCGGTGAGTCTGGCGCGCTGGAGCCGGCTGGCGCAGGACATCGCCGGGGAGCACGGCGTATACGTGGCGCTGGCGCAGCTGGTTGGATTCGAGGGTGGCAAGGCGTTTCCCGGCGGGTCGATTCTGGCCGGCCCGCGGGGAGACCTGCTGGCTCAGGGGCCGGTGTTCCAGGAGGCGATCATCCCTGGCGGTGCTGGACTTCGAGGAGATCACCCGGGCCCGCGCCGATCTCCCGCTGCTGGCCGACCTGGAGATGCGGCTGCCGCATCTGCTGGGATCGCTGCATGCGGCGAGGCGCGAGGAGCGTAGGGGCGAGGCGGGGCACGACCGGCGACAACGAGGCTGCCAGGCAGAGACACAGCGAAGCCGAGCACCCGCGAGCGGGCGAACGGCCCCGCGTCCGCGCCCCGCTGCTTCCAGCCTCCCGCGTCGCCGCGTCGCCGCCCGATCCGCAGCAGGATCCGCTCGCCATCGATGCGGAGCTCACCCAGCACTGGCTGGTCGAGTTCATCCGGGACGAGGTTCAGCGCCGCCGTAAGTTCGACAAGGTGGTGATCGGCCTTTCAGGCGGAGTGGACAGCTCGCTGGTGGCCTACCTTGCGGCCGAGGCGCTTGGAGCAGCCAACGTGCTCGGCGGTTCGGATGCCGTACCGCACCTCCAGTCCGGAGAGCCTGGACCACGCGCAGCTGGTGATTGATGCCGCTCGGCATTCCAAGCACCACCGTGGACATCAGCCCAGCCGTGGACGCGCTGGCCGGTGCGATCGGCGGCAGACGGTCGAGCCCGGTCGCCTGGGCAACATCATGGCGCGTACCCGGATGATCACCCTGTTCGACCTCTCCGCCGCCCACCGTGCCCTGCCGCTGGGCACCGGAAACAAGACCGAGCGCCTGCTGGGATACTTCACCTGGCATGCGGACGATTCGCCGCCGGTAAACCCTATCGGAGACCTCTTCAAGACCCAGGTCTGGGCCCTGCCGCGGCATGCTCGGCGTTCCCGACGTCATCGTCTCGAAGCCGGCCAGCGCCGACTTAATCAAGGGTCAGACCGACGAGGGCGACTTCGGCATCTCCTACCCCCGCGCCGACGCCATCCTCCACTGGATCCTGCTGGGCTACCGGGCCCCGGAGATCGCGGCGCTCGGCTTCGAGAAGCCGAGATCGGTCTGGTGCGTAAGCGGCTCGACTCGACCCATTGGAAGCGCCGGCTCCCCACCGTGGCCATGCTGAGCGGGACGGCGATCGGCGAGTACTATCTCAGGCCGGTCGATTACTAACCCGCTCACCGCCTTCATTCACCGCTCACGCTGTTCTGTGGAGACTATGACGAATCCCGAATCCCGTCCCATGTCCTACTCCGTCGGCTCCATCACGACCTTCGTGATGCCGCACATGCAGAATGTGCGGGGCGATCTGTTCGGCGGCGAGCTGATGGCGCTGGTGGACCAGGCGGCGGCAGTAGCGGCAATCCGGCACGCGGGTGGGCCGGCGGTTACGGCCAGCATCGAGCGGGTGGACTTCCGCGAGCGCATTCCGGTGGGCGCACTGGTGACCTGCGCGGCAACGTGGATTTCGTCGGCAACTCCTCGATGCACATCTCGGTGGAGGTCTATTCCGAGCGGGTGAGCACCGGCGAGAAGCGGCATACCCACACCGCCCACGTGGTATTCGTGGCCGTGGACGAGCAGGGCAAGCCCAAGCGGGTTCCTCGTCTGGTTCCGGAGACCGATGAGGAGCGCGAGCGCTACGCCCGGGCAGAGACTCACCGTAAGCAGAAGCGACGTCAGTGACGGCTCGGCCGAGTCGCCGTGGTCCTGAGTGGCGGGGGTGCCAAGACCGCGGCGCACCTCGGCGCCTGTCGCGCGGTGAAGGAGGCGGGGTTCGAGCCGGCGTGGTATGTGGCGACCTCCATGGGAGCGGTGATCGCCGCGGGGCTCGCGAGCGGTGTGGGAAACGACGAGATGCTGGAGCGGATCATTCAGCTGGGTGGCCGGAGCATCGTGCGCGATCCGCTCGCGCCGGTGGCTGGGCTCTTTCTCCGATCGCTGCTCAAGGCCGGACCGTTGCGCCAAGCTCGATCGAAGAGCTGGTGCCGGCGCGCCGTTTCTCCGACCTCACCGTGCCGCTCACGGTCACGGCCGTGGACCTGGATACCGGCGAGCTGGTGCTCTTCGGGGCGGGAGCGCAGGTCGCACCGCTGGTGGACGTGCTCTGTGCCAGCTGCGCGTTGCCGATGTATTACCCGCCGGTCGTGCTGGGCGGGCGCCGCTATGGCGACGGCGGGCTCCGCGGAGTGGTGCCGCTCGAGCCCGCGGCGGAGCTCGACGTGGAGCTGGTGCTCGCGGTGGATGTGGGCCCCGGCTTCGACGTGCCTCCGTCGGCCGAGTCGGCCAGAGTCCCCTCGATGGTTCGGGCCCACGACGAGGCGGTCGGGATTCTCATGGCTGCCAATTCCGAGAGCCAGCTCGCGATCTGGCGCGCGGACCCGAGCCGCCCTCCACTGGTCTACGTGCGGCCACGGATCGAGCGCGACGCCACTTTCAGAGTGGACCGGATGCGCGAGTATGCCAGCGAAGGACGTCGTGCGACCCGCGAGGCCCTGGATCACTGGGGTCGGGACTCTTGACCCCTTCTCCATTCGGGGCAAATTGAGCCAATGAAAGCCTCCGAAGTGATGGTGCCCGATCCGCATGTCGCCGTGGCCGGGGCAATGGCCAGCGAGGTCGCGATCATGTTGAAGACCCGCAACATCTCAGTGGTGCCTGTGGTGGACGACCACCGCACCCGCCGCTTCCTCGGCACCCTGAGTGACCGCGACCTGGTGACACGCTGTTTGGCAGAGGGGAAGCACCCGTGGCACACGCGAGTTGACTCGCTCATGCGCCCCAACTCGCCTGTGGTCCGGCCCGGACCGGGAGCTGAAAGGCTTCGAGGTCCGGATGGACAACGACCCCGACGAGTCGCACCTCCGTCCGACGATCACCGTGGTGGATGACCAGGGGCGGGTGGTGGGATTCATCAGTCATCCGGAGCAGATTCCGGAAGTGAAGATCGTGTGGGGGTGATAGCGGTCACATTGGAGTGGCACGGCATAGACAATGCGGGATTCCCCGGGTCATCCCTCGGAATGACACAGTGGCAGCGTGCACAGTGATGAGGAGATCCTGATGACCGATTTCAAGCTGTTCACCCTCGAAGAAGCCGAGCGCACCCTGCCGTTGGTGCAGCGGGTCGTGGCCGACCTCAGCGTGGAGTATCCGGCCTGGCGTGCCGCGGTAGGCCGGTTCGAGCTGCTGACCGGTGGCGCCCGCGCCGACTGGGGCGAGACCCAGGAGCTGGTCGCCTCGCGTGAGGAAGTCACCCGCCACGCCGATCGGATCAACCAATATCTCCTGGAGCTGGAGGCTATCGGCTGCGTCTTCAAGGGGTTCGAGGCCGGCCTGGTCGATTTCTACTCGCTGCGGGAAGACCGGCCCATCTTTCTCTGCTGGCGATTGGGCGAGGAGCGGATCGAGCACTGGCATGAGATAGACACCGGCTTCTCCGGCCGGCAGCCGGTAGACGGATCGATCCTCTCGGCCATCTCCTCGTGAGCCGCGCCTGGCTGTTTCTTCACCTGCTGGGCTTCACCATGTGGCTCGGTGGGGCCATCGCGGCGATGATCATTGGGATCGCCGCGAAGCGGGAGGACCGGCACGGGCTTGGGGCCGTGGTGCGGGCCCAGGCGACGCTGATGAAGGTGGCGATCGCGCCGGGCGCACTGTTGGCCGTACTATCGGGCCTCATCCTCACTTTTCAGATCAGCGGCGAAGATCTTCCGGGGTTCAGCATCTGGCTGATGCTGATGCAGGGCGCCGGACTGGTAGCCGCGCTACTCACCCTGCTCATCGCGCTGCCCACCGCAGCCAAGCTCAGCCGGCTCGAACCCGCCGGCGAGACCGCCCGCTACTTCGATGAGCTGCGTCAGCGGCAGCGGATCGTGGGATCGATTTCGGGGACGCTGGGACTGGTGGCGCTGTTCGCCGGGGCGATGCTCGGCTAGATGCACCAACGGTGAACGGTAAACAGTGAACGGGAAACAAAGGCTCTACAAGCCTGGAACGGTAATCGGCCGCGCACTGTCCTCGTGTCCGCTGCCAAGCTCACCGGAAGTCCCCCGTCCCCAGCAAGCAATCGTTTCAGAGGTCGTGATTCCGCAGTAGGCACTTTGTCCGGCTGCCAGGACTGTGAAGTGTAGCCCTCCTGAGACCGGGGTCGGTAGATCGTAGCGGACGGCCGAACCGACCGGCTCGGTGCCAACCTCGCCGTCGGTGTTGGGTCCCCAACAATGGGCGGCACCATTCTCCTCGAGACCACAGCTCGTGCTGCCCCCGGAATACACCGCCTTGAACCGGTGACCGCCGCCCACTGCCACCGGCACGTCGCTCTCCAAGAGAGTCGGTCCCGCGCCAATGGCATCGATACCCCAGCAGTAGCTCGCGGCGCTGGTCGTTCCACAAGTATGCCGGCCACCGGCGCTGATCTGCCGGAACATGAGGCCTCCGGGCATCGCCGTCACCTCGGGTTTGAACTGAGGTTCGGTGTGAATCCCCGTGGTCCCATACTGAAAGCCCCAGCAGAAAGCAGCGCCGGCACGATCCAAGGCGCATGTGTGGAGGATTCCCGCCGTCAGAGCTCCAAAAGTGCGCTCGGTTTGAACCCGAATGGGGACCCGGGAACACGGACCGCGCGGGCAGCTCTCACTCGCAGCCGTTGTTCCCAGTTGCCCTATGTCGTTCATGCCCCAGCAAAAAGCACTGCCCTCCAGCGTGATCCCGCACGTGTGTGCAGGACCGGCGGCGAGTACCTGGAAGCGCAGACCACCAGCAACCGGCCGCGGCGTAGTGGCGCATGGAAGAGGACATAGCTCGATCTGGTCCAGGGTACCCAGCTGACCATCCCGGTTGGATCCCCAGCAGAAAGCATTTCCTTCCGAATCGAGCCCGCAAGTGTGGTCTGCCCCGGCAACCAGCGAGACCAACAGAGGGGCGCCGGCGACAATCACCGGGGTAGTGTCAACCGGAGTAACTCCGATGCCGAGTTGTCCGTCGGTGCCTTTTCCCCAGCAGCGGGTCGCGTTCTCAGTGACGGCACACGCGTGCTGCCCGCCGACGGCCAGCGCCAGGCCAGCATCGGTGGGTGGCGGTGCGGTGCTGTCGCTGCATGCAGCGAGAAGGACGACGAGGGCAGCAAGAGTCGAATGCGCTAGCGCTCGAACCATATACCTGTTTCCGGAAGTAAGAAGTGACTTTAAGCGCCCGTGGTGACGCTTCTCCTGCGACCGGTTGCACAGGCGAGCCGGACGGGGCACTCTCCACACCTGGGCACCCGCGCTGTGCAGATCAGCGCGCCGAGCTCCATGATTCCCTGGTTGAACGCCCAGGCGCTCTTGCCGCGCGCGGGGAACGATCTGCTCCGCCGTAGTCCATAACCGGTTGACGAGCGCCTTGGCCGGCGTCCGGGGGTGGAACGCTCGCCGGAGCACCCGTGCCACGTTGGTGTCCACCGCGGGTGCCGAGCGCTCGAATGCAAAGCTGGCCACGGCTCCTGCGGTGTAGCGGCCCACTCCGGGGAGCCGCCGGAGCTCGACGGGATCGGCCGGAATTACCCCACGGCGGTCTCGCACTACCTCCTGCGCCAGCTGGTGCAGGTTCGCCGCCCTCCGGTAGTAGCCCAGTCCGTCCCAGCTCTCCCGCACCATGCCCCGAGGACGCCGCCGCCAACGATTCTATCGACGGATACCGCTCGAGAAACCGATGGTAGTATCCCTCGACCCGCGACACCTGGGTCTGCTGGAGCATGAACTCGGACACGATCACGTGGTAGGGATCCCGGGTGCGTCGCCAGGGCAGATCCCGGCCGTGGCGCCGAAACCAACGGAGCAGGCGGCGGCGAAACTCGGGCGCGCTGGCGAGAGCCTTTGACGGCGGTGACGGGCAACTGCCGTACCTGGTTACCTTTTCTCACGACTCCAGGCTCCTGATTGCTGACTCGCGTTCCGGATTCCCCATTCAAGACTGCCGGCTCATGCGACCGACTCCCGTTTCCCGACTCCCGATCGCCGGCCATGAATGTACTGGCTGCGCTGGGCCGTTGGGTCCTCGACGGCCTGTCGCATGTCGGGTCGGCTGAGCTATTTCGTGGTGGATGCCGCTCGCGGCCTGGCTGAGGTCCGCATCTGGTGGCCCCGGATGATGATCGAGGCCTGGAACATCGGGGCGGGCAGTCTCTTCATCGTCATGCTGATCTCGGCGTTCGCCGGGGCGGTGACCGCGCTTCAGACCGGCTATCAGTTCACCGGCAGCATTCCCATACTACGTCGTCGGTACGCTGGTTGTCTCCTCGATCATCCTGGAGCTCGGCCCGGTGCTGACCGCGCTCATCCTGGCCGGCCGGATCGGCGCCCGTTATGCCGCCGAGCTCGGGCACCATGCGGGTGACCGAGCAGATCGACGCCCTGGAGAGCCTGGGGCGCTCACCCGCCTCTCACCTGGTCATCCCTCGGGTGCTGGCCGGACTCATCATGATCCCCGCGCTCACCGTGCTGGCCAACCTGTCCGGTGTCGATGTCGGGGTGGCTATCGGTGAAAGCGGTGCTGCCGGTGACCGATGCCGACTTCATCTACGGCGCGCAGTACTACTGGCGGCCGTGGGACGCCTATTACTCGATCATCAAGGCGTTCTTCTTTGCCGGCTCCATTACCGATCATCGCCTGCTACATGGGGTTCAACACCCAGCAGGGCGCCGAAGGCGTGGGCAGGTCCACCACGACGGCGGTGGTGACCAGCTCGGTGCTCATTCTGGTGCTCGATACCGTCCTCACTCGTCTGCTGCTCAACCAATGATCGAGCTTACGCACTGCACAAGGCATTCGGCAAACAGGTGGTGCTGGACCGGGTCGACTTCGAGGTGCGCGAAGGCGAGACGGTAGCGCTGCTGGGCCCCTCCGGCACCGGCAAGAGCGTGCTGCTCAAGCACATCATCGGACTGATCCGGCCCGATAGCGGCACCGTGATCGTGGATGGCAAGGACGTGAGCCAGCTCAAGCGGAAGGAGCTGTCCGAGCTCCGGTCCCACATCGGCTACGTGTTCCAGAACGGCGCACTGTTCGACTCGATGAACGTGTTCGAGAACGTGCGGCTCGGGAATAACCGACGAGGCCAAGTACGGCGATCTGGAGTACTGCCGGGAGCGCATCGCCGAGTGCATCCGGCTGGTCAACCTGCCGCCGGATACGATCGAGAAGTATCCGGCGCAGCTCTCCGGCGGGATGCGGAAGCGGGTCGGCATTGCCCGAGCCATTGCGGGGGCACCCGAAGTACCTGCTGTACGACGAGCCCACCTCGGGCCTGGACCCGGTCAACGCGGACATCATCGACGGACTGGTCCAGCGCCTGGATAACGAGCTCGGCGTCACCAGCGTCATGGTGACCCACGACGTGCGCGGTGCGTTCCGGGTGGCCGACCGGCTGGCCCTGCTGAGCGAGGGCATGATCGTGATGCAGGGCACGCCGCAGGAGTTCCTCGCCGTCGACGAACCCCAAGGTCCGGGAGTTCCTCGAGCGCGACTTCGACAATCCCTCGTTCGCGGCCTGAGCGCATCATGGATCTCCGCTACTCCCGGGAAGCGATCGGTTGGGCGCCATCGTCATCATCGCCATCCTGGTGTTCATGTTCGGAACGATGTGGCTGAGCGGCCGTTCGGTCGGGTCGGCTAACGTGGTCCGGATCCAGTTCGAGAACGTGAGCGGCCTCAAGCGGGCCTCGCCGGTGCGGGTGTCCGGGGTCAACGTCGGGAAGGTGGAGCAGATCGAGTTCGTGGACGTGGGAAAGGTGCTGGTGATCGGCCAGCCTGCCGTCCAAGATCCGCGCCCAGAGTGGATGCCGAGAGCCAAGATCGTCTCGGTCACGCTGGTCGGCGACTACGCGGTGGACTTCGATCCCGGCCGCGCCGGGGAGTCCCTGCCTCCGGGCAGGGTCATACTGGGAGCCCAGGATCTCGGCCTCACCGGGAAGGCCATGGCGCTGCGCGAGCGGGCCGACAGCATCCTGCTCGGCGCCCAGGCATCGTGAACAAGCGCACCGCCGAGCAACTCCGCTCGACGCTGACGGCGCTGGAGGGCACCCTGAAGGCGGCCCAGCGCACCATGCAGATCTACGGCGATCCGACCAGGGTCCCACCGCCGAGCTGACCAAGACCATGGCCGCGTTCCGCCAAGCTGAGCACCCGGCTGGACAGCACCCTGGCCAATCCGGCGCTTCGCAGCGCACCGACTCGATCAGCGACCAACCTTGCCGCGATGACCTCCCAGCTCGCCGCCACCAGCGCGCGACTCGACACGCTGCTTGCGGATTGAACCGGGGCCAGGGCACGCTCGGCAAGTTCGTCGACCGACAGCGGCCTCTACTACGACATGCGGGAGGTGACCCAGGGGATGAAGAAGCTGATCGGACGAGCTGGCCAAGCATCCGGGTAAGGTCCCGGTGACGGTGAAGCTGTTCTAGGCGGGACAGCGGGAAGCGGGAAGCAGTGAGCAGGGACTGACTGCCGTACAGGATCCTCAGGTACATTCGATACGCCCGCGTCATGGCTTCACTTCCCGCTTCCCCGCTCCCCGCTTCTCTTACTTCCCCCATGCTGAGCGTCACCTTCCTCGGCACCGGCGCCTCGACCCCGACCATCGACCGGAACGTTGCCGGCCTGGCGGTACAGCGCGAAGGCGAGACCCTCCTCTTCGACTGCGGGGAGGGAAATCAGCGGCAGATGATGCGCTACGGCGTCGGGTTCGCTTTCCGCGAGATCTTCTTCACTCACTATCACGCCGACCACCTGCTGGGCGTCACCGGACTCCTGCGGACCATGGGGCTGCAGGACCGTACGCTTCCCGGTCACGCTTTACGGGCCCAAGGGAGCCCAGCGGGTACTCGGCGCGGCCATCACACTGGGCATCGAGCGCAACAAGTTTCCGGTCGAGATCGTGGAGATCAAACCGGGCGATCGCCTGGCGCGCGATGAGTATGAGATCGTGGTGTTCGAGACCGAGCACCGGGCCGATACCGTGGGGTACGCGCTGGTGGAGCATATCCGGCTGGGCCGGTTCAACCCCGATCGGGCCCGGGCGCTGGGCATTCCCGAGGGCCCGCTTCTGGGGCCAGCTGCACAAGGGAAAGACGGTGACGCTGGCGGATGGGCGGACGGTTGGCCCCGGCGATCTGGTAGGCGCCGCCGCGGCCCGGCCGCACCCTGGTGTACTCCGGCGATACTCGTCCCCACCTGTCGGTCGTCGAGGCGTCCCGGGGCGCCGACCTCCTGGTGCACGAGGCCACTTTCGGCGGCGACGAGATCGGAACGCGCCAGCGAGACCGGCCACTCGACCGCTGCCGAAGCCGCCCGGGTGGCGCTGGAAGCCGGGCGTCCGGCGGCTGGTGCTGACCCAATCAGCTCCCGCTACAACCGGGATGCCGCCGAGCTGCTCGCCGAGGCCCGCGCGGTGTTTCCGGAGACGATGATCGCGCGGGACGGGATGACGGTGGACGTGCCCTACGTGGATGGGGAATGATTGCCCCTGGCTAGGCCCGTCCCTGCGGGCCGGGCTGGGTCGATGACATGCCTGCCGTCCCACCCCCGCCCTTACGGCGGGGCTCTCTTCTTGGCGCGGTCCTCCGGACCGCGGCACTCCTCATGGCCCTGAGCGACGGTGCATGACCGCTGAAACGCCGGGACGCTATTCCGCGCGGAGCATCCGCGGTCCGGAGGACCGCGCCAATGTGTAGCCCGGCCCGTGAGGGCCAGGTTGGAATGCGAAAAAACAAATCACGTAGGCCCGGCCAACGGGCCGGGCGTGTTTTCCCGCTAGGAGGAATCCATGGCCGGAAAGAGCGTCCGTCCGTCCGCCTACGAGCTCACGCTGCTGGCGATCGTAGCCCTGGTCTTCGTCTGGTCCGGGATCGGGCCGCACGACCGGTTTACCTGGGTGCTGGAGGTATTTCCGGTCATCATCGCCCTGCCGGTTGTCATCTACGTCTATCCGCGATTCCGCTTTACGCCGCTGGTCTACACCCTCATGGCCCTGCATGCGGTCATACTCATGGTGGGTGGGCGCTACACCTATGCCGAGGTGCCGTTCGGATTTCAGATGCAGGAATGGTTCGGCTTTGCGAGGAACCACTACGATCGGATCGGCCACTTCGCCCAGGGATTCGTGCCGGCGATGGTGGCGAGGGAGATCCTCATCCGCCGGTCGCCACTGAGGGGCACCAGATGGCTGCCGTTCTTCGTAATCTGTTTCTGCCTGGCTTTCAGTGCCTTCTACGAGCTGATCGAGTTCTGGACCGCGCTCGCCACCGGCGATCAGGCCGAAGCCTTCCTGGGAACACAGGGAGACCCCTGGGATACCCAATGGGATATGATGCTCGCGCTCATTGGTACAGTGTCGGCGCTGCTGCTCCTCTCGCGCTGGCACGATCGGCAGTTGTGGTCGATTGAAGCGAAGGGTGCCCGAGAGGTTGATCCCCAGCCCCGCGGCATCGCGAAGCCAGGGGAGGAGGTTTGATCGTCGAGAGGGACTTAGACGCCCGCCCATGCGGGCGGGCCTGCTATGATTCTATGGCTTGGATGCCTACCCGGCCCGTAAGGGCCGGGCAGAAGCCGTCCCACCAATTGTTTAATGGCCCGGCCGCAGAGCCGGGCCTCTGTTCCATCGAGCACCCTTGGCCCTGGGCTTGCAGGCCGTTACGATCTATCGCTCAAGTCGCCTATTTCCCTGCTCATACGCTGGCATAATGCACCTCTTTCCGACTTCGCTAGCCAGGTTTCGGTCCTCGGGCTCCCCGGCCTTGCTGTCTCTCGCCTTGCTCGGATGCGGGAATGCGCCCGCTGGAGCCAAGCAGGTCGAGCAGGCCACTGAGCCCGAGCCGCCGCGCTGGACGCCGCGGCCGATCCAGGCTCCCCGACCGGTGGTTTCCGCCCGACACGGTTGCCGATTCGGTTGGAACCGATTCGGTCAAGGTCGACTCGCTGGCGGCCGATTCGAGCAGGGGAGCGAGCGCCAAACCCGCAAAGGCCGCCAAGCGAAGAGGAACCCGTTCCCGCTGACCGCCGCGGACTCAGCCCGATGGCCGGTGCCGGGGGCGCCCGAGCCGCTTCCCGGCGCGATCATCCCCGAACACCGAATTGTCGCCTTCTATGGAAACCCACTCTCCAAGCGAATGGGGATCCTAGGCGAGCTCGATCCCGGTGAGATGCTGCGGCGGCTGGAGGCAACTGCCACGGAATGGGCCAAAGCCGATCCCGATCGGAAAGTGCTGCCCGCGCTTCATCTGATATCTGTGGTAGCGCAGGGGTATCCCGGACCAGCCAGGAAGTACCGACTACAGATGCCCGATAGCATCGTCGAACGCGTAGCCGGCTGGGCGGAGCAGAATGGCTGGCTGCTGTTTCTCGACATCCAGCCGGGTCTGAGCTCCGTAGAGGCCGAGATCCCCCATCTGATCAAGTATCTGACCCGGCCCTACGTTCACCTGTCTTTGGACCCTGAGTTCGCGATGAAGGACGGAAAGAGACCTGGCACTGACTGGATGGGAAGAATGGATGCCAGCGAGGTGAATCACGCCATCGACGTACTGGCGAAAGTTGTGGAGGAGAACAATCTGCCGCCCAAAGTGCTAGTGGTGCACCGGTTCACCCGCAACATGCTGACCAATGCATCGAAGATCCGGCTCGATCCCCGGGTCCAGGTCGTCATCGATATGGATGGATATGGCCCACCGGGAGCCAAGATGGGAGCATATAGATGGTTCGTGGTACGGCATCCGGTGCAATACACCGGGTGGAAGCTGTTCTACAAGAACGACAAGCCGATGATGACTCCGGAGCAGGTGTTGGAGGTGTATCCGAAGCCGATGTACATACAGTATCAATAGCAGCGGGTACGCGGGACAGCGGGAAAGGGGGAAAGCTGGGAGAGGGGCGAAGCGACGAGGGGCCGAAGCTCTCTGAGTTCGGCGACTTACCTCGGTCCCGCTGTCCCGCTGTCCCGCTCCCGCTGTCCCGCTGACAACCTGCCCGCTGTCCGCTGTCCCGCTGTCCCGCCGTCCCGCCTCCCGCTTCCCGCTTACCCACCCGCCTTCACGTCCGCCTTCTCCCAGGCCTTGTCGAAGCGAGCCTGGACCGCAGCGGCCGCCTCCGTCTTGTTCTGGGCCCTGAGGCTCTGAGCCAACCCGTGCAATGACCAACCGTTCTCCGGCCGGTGTACCAGGTCCTCTCGGAACGCCTTCTCCGCTTCGGCCGGACGGTTCGCCTCCAACAGTACCGCGCCCAGCCGCTGGCGCATTGGCAGGTACCACTCCGGCGGCTCGGCATAGGTGAGCTCGTCCTCGCCCGCGATGGCCTTCCTGAGCTGCGACACAGCCTCGTCGGTCCGGCCCTGCTTCGCAGCCATCTCGCCGCTGAGATGTGCGAGAGCGATGGCGAGCACCGGTTTGGCCGGGTTGAGGTTGAGCATCTGCTCGGCTGGGGTGGCCGCCTCGATCGCCACCAGGCTGTCACGCTCTACCGCCGCCGAGTCGAGCTTGCCCTTGCTCGCATAGGCAAGACCTCGGGTGTAGCGCCAGATGCCGGTGGTGTAGCGCAGATCCTTGGGCGGCGCCGGCTGCCGGAGGATGTCGTCCCACCTGGAAAAGCGGGCGAGGGTGTACAACAGCGTGGGCGAGAAGTACTCGAACGGTGGCACCTGTTTCACCACTTCGTGCGGAACCTTCTCTGCGATGTTCGTGGCTGCCTCGATCGCATCCTCGCTTCTTCCCAGCATGTTCAGCGCGTACCACATCACGTGAAAGTTGTGGGGGTAGTAACCCATCGGGTACACGCCAGTGGGGTGCCGCTCGCTGATGAACTTCTCGTCGCTGTGCACCGCGTGGGTATTGCCCTCCGCCGCCAGGTCCCACTGGCCCAGCTTGATGTAGATGTGGGTCGGCATGTGGACCAGGTGGCCTGCGCCAGGCATCAGGCCGGCTAGCCGCTGGGCGCACGGCACCGCCTTATGGGCCTGGTTGGATGCCTCGATCGCGTGGATATAGTAGTGGCAGGCGCCCGGGTGGTTGCTGTTCCGCTTCACCACCGGCTCCAGTACCCGGACAGCCTCCAGAGTGGATGGTGCCTTCGGCCTCCCACCGTTGGTCCAGTAGTTCCACGGACGCAGATCCATCAGCGCCTCGGCGTAGAGTGCGGCCGCGTCGTCATCACCGGGGAACCGGCGCGACACCGCACCGATCGCCTTCGCCCACGCGCTGTCGAGCGGTGCCCGGTTGGCAGACGGTTCGGGAGAGTAGCGCTTGGCGAGCGCTTCAATGTACGCCCGCTCCTTGGGCGTGGTGCTCGACGAGTATTTGAGTGCGGTCCGGGCCGCTTTGTTAGCGGGGCGAGCGGCGGCGGTGTCCATCGGAAGGTTGATATTCGGGCCCAGCGCATAGGCCACTCCCCAGTAGCACATGGCACAGGTGGAGTCGTGCTTCAAGCCCTCCTTGAAGGACTTGATCGCCTCGTCGTGGTTGAAGGCGTAGACCAGCCGGAGGCCCTGGTTGAAGTACTGCTGGGCCACTGGCGACGAGGTCGTGACGACGTGCTCGAGGTTGCCAAGGTTGTCGTAGAGCGGGGTGGCCGCCGTCGCCTCGGTGGCGCTAGGCTGGCCGGGCGGGTGCTTGTGCTCCTGGGCATTGGCGCCGGCTGTTGCGACCGACAAGGCGACGCAGACGGCGAAAGCGGGGCAGTAAATGGTGGGCTTCATGTCCTGATCTCCTTGGCCGGTGGCGTTGGCGTGAGGACCTAGCTTACGCCGTGTCTTCTACTTCCGCGTCGCCTGAAAGACCCATATGAGGGCTTGATGATCGGGATGGCCGGAACGGGCCATGTCCGTACCGGGCGTCATCCCGAGCGGAGCGAGGGATCGGATGGGCTAACGTCGGAACTCCGATGCCAAGGTGCAAGGCGGGCCGATTTCTCGCTACGCTCGAAATGACGATCACTCCTACTCCCTGCGCGTCAACCGCTCGAACTCGGGATTCCCTCGCAACGTCGAAAAGTTAGGATCGATCCTGAGCCATGCCGGCGAGGCATAGAAGGGTACCGATAGCAGCGTGCCAAGTGTCGCCAGAGCCTCCGCTTGGAGCCCGAGCCGAGCCTGGACGCAGGCGAGCCGGTACACCAGCAGCGCGCCGTTGAGTGCGTCCTTCGCTATGGGCAGCAAGGAAATGCTTTTCTCAGCCTCCCGGAGCGCCTCGTCTTGCCGGCCGAGGAAGGCGTTGACTAGCCCGAGGCGGGAATGATTATACGCGTCGTCGGGTGTGTCTCTGACCACCGCCAACAGGCTGCGGCGCGCGGAGTCTGCCAGAACTCGGGCAGTCGCGCTATGCCCCTGCAGCATCCGGATGGCCGCCGACGCCGTTTGAAACCAAACGGTGTCTCCGTAAAACTGTTCCGGACTCATGGCGACAACACGGGACTGCTGATCCTGGTCGAGAACCCAGTAGAGGTCCCAGTACGTCGCGATAAACGGCAAGAGCTCGTCCGGCGGAATCTGCGCCTCACCGGCGCGGATGAACCTCCGGGCCTCATCGAGCTTTCCCTCGCCCAGCGCGACCATTGCTCTGCAGCTGGTACGCCTCAGGATTGCGTGGGACCCAGGATGATGTAGCGGTCGGCCGCGACTCGGGCCTCGGGGTAGCGTCGCAGCCATAGCAGGTTCGTGGCTAAACCGGCGGCGTGTCCGGCGGCGGTAGGATCCAGGGTGACGGCCCGCTGGCGGTAGCGAAGGGCGTCCTGCCAGCGTCCCTCCAGCTCGAGGAAGCTTGCCGTATAGCCTACCAGTCGAGCGTTGGATGGGTCGGCCTCGAGCCCCAGCCGTGTCTCCTCCCGTGCCGCTCCCCGGTTTCCCTTCATGATGTGGTAGTAGGCCAGGACCTGGTGCGCCTCGGCTGCGGCACCGCCCAGCCGGAGCGCCCGCTCGCCATGGGCCTTGGCCTGTTCCAGCAGGCTTGCATCTGTGTTGGCGTTGTTCCACAGCGCGGCTTTAGCCCAACCCAGCTGGGCCCACGCGGCCGCGAAGGAGGAGTCCTTCTCGACCGCCTGCTGGAACTGGGCGATCGCCCGCTGCAGATCGGCGGGTGCCGAGGCGCCCTGGCGCATGATCTGCTGTCCTCGGAGATAGGCCTCGTAGGCATCGGGATCGTGTCGCTGTTCGAGTCCGAGGGCTTCCCGCTGGCTCGGGCCGAACCCCAGGCCAAGTGCGCCTGCCACTTCCCGCGCTATGGATGTGTGCACCTGTGATATGTCGGTGGCGGCTATGTCGAAGACACGCTGCCACCGGGTCACCGGAGCCGTGGCGTGCTGCCACCTGAATCAACTCAGCGCTGACCTGAACCCTGCTCTTACCTCTCGTTGCCCGCTTCCCGGCGCACCTTTCCGGTCAGGAGATATCCAGCACCAAGCTCGCGGCCCACCTCCTCCAGACGGGTGCTGTCGCCATAGCGGGCAGTACTCGCACTCGCGATCACCTGAAGGCCGGCGAGACGTGCCAGGCGACCCCTGATCTCGTCGGTGACGCCGCCGGCGAAATGCTCGTCCTGGGGAAGGCCGGTGTTGTCGAACGGGAGCACCGCCAGGTTGAACACCGCCGGAGCCGGGGCCGAAGCCTTAGCCGGCGTCAACCACCCCTGTCGCCAGACGAGAACGCCCGCGGCTCCGAGGAGTAGCAACATTCCGATCGTCGCCACGGCCGTCCACTGCAGCCGCGGCGGCGTGACCTTGAGCCAGGAGCCGGACTGGAGCGCGCGCTCCAGCGTTTCGGCAAACTCACCCGCGCTCTTGAAGCGATCCTCGGGCTTGGTGGCCATTGCCCTGGTAATGGCGAGGCTGACGGCCCGCGGAATACCGGATCTTCGCTTGGTGACCGACACCGGATGACCATGCAGCCGTTGAGCGAGCACGGCCTTGGGGTGCCGGCGAAGGGCGGACCGCCGGCCAGCATCTCATAGAGTACGCACCCCAGGGCATACACGTCGGCGCGGCCGTCCACGTTGGACGATCCACTGGCCTCCTCGGGACTCATGTAGGCCGGAGTTCCCACGGCGAACCCGGTTGCAGTGAGCCCTTCGGCCCCGGCCATATCGAGCGCTCGGGCCACGCCGAAGTCCGCGATGACCGCGTGCTCGTCCTCGATCAGGATGTTCTCCGGCTTCACGTCTCGATGCACGATGCCGCGCCGGTGGGCGTAGTCGAGAGCGGTGGCGATCTCGCAGGTGATCCGGATGGCCTCGTCGACCTGGAGTGTGCGCTGACGGACCAGCCGCTGCCGCAACGTCTCGCCCTCGACGTAGGGCATGGTGTACCAGAGGTGGCTACCAGAGCGCCGGCCCCCGCCTCGCCTGAGTCGAAAACCGGGAGGATATGTGGGTGGCGGAGCTGCGCGGTGATACGGATCTCGTGAAGGAATCGCTCGGCGCCGACCGAGGAGGCGAGGTCGGGTCGCATGACCTTCAGGGCGACGAATCGGTCATGACGGAGATCCCGGGCGAGCTATACCGTCGCCATGCCACCTTTGCCAAGCTCGCGCTTGATGGAGTAGCGGCCGGCGAGCGCGTCCTGGATCTGGAAGATGGGATCAACCAATCAGAGCAACCCACTCCTGGCCGCCTGCGCCACCGCCGCCGCGCGGGACGGCAGACCGGTCTTGGTCAAGATATTCCCGACGTGCCGATGAATGGTATGCTCACTCAGGTTGAGCCGGGCGGCCGACTCCTTGTCGCTCAGTCCCTGGGCAACCAGCCGCAGGACCTCGATCTCGCGCGGCGTGAGCCGGCCGAGCTTTGCGGCCGGGCCGATAGGCCCGTGAGGCTTGTGGTCCAGCTCCTGGAGCAGGATCCTCGCGGCGGCGGCCTGCCGCGTGGCCCCGAGCCGCTCGAACGCGGTTCCCGCCGCCCGGAGCGCGATCGCTGCCGGATCGCGACGGCCCAGGGCGAGGAGTGCATGGGCCAGCTGGAGCCGGGAGCGGGCCGCCTCGAACGGTGTCCGGTTCCGCTCGAAGAGATTGGCGCTCTCCTCCAGCCTGGCGCAGGCGGCCTTGTGGTCACCCACTGCCGCGAGCAAACAGCCCTCGGCATACGCGACGGTGGCCTGAAGAGGCTCGGTACCCACCGTTGCGGCGATGCCGCGCAGCTCATCGAGGGGAACGCGGGCCTGATTCACCTGGCCTTCCGCGATTCGTGCCCGGGCCAACACGTCGAGTCCGGATACCCGCTCGGTGCGGTCTTCCGTCGGCACCCGCTGGAGGTACTCCTCGGCCAGCTCGGCCGCCTTGCCATGCTCGCCCCGATCGAGCGCGAGTGTCGCGCAGCCGAGCACGGCGAGATAGTGCGACCCGCTGTCGGCGAACAGCGCGTCGGCCTCTTCCCACCGTCCCTGACGGCGTCGCAGGTCGGCAAGCCGGATCAGCGCAATGGGCACGACCCGGGGCTGCACCCGTTCCACGTGGCGGCGGAGAGCCTCGATCTCGCGCTCGGCCTCGGCCCACTCGCCGCGCAGGGTGAGCAGGGAGGCGTACTGGATCCGACAGGCGGAGAAGAGGTGGGTGAACTTCCACCGGCGAGCAGAACTCGCGCACCCGCTCGCACCACTGGGCGGCGCGGTCGTAGTCGTGCACCTGCTCGCAGGCGCGAATCAGGTAGCAGCAGGCGGTGCCGATCATCGCGGGGTCGCTGAGCTCGCCGGCGGTCGCGGCGGCGGTGGCCTCGTCCAGCCGGCTCATGCCCGCGGCCACCTCGCCCTCGGTGACCAGAGCCAGTCCCTCGAGGGCGACGCCGAGCATCTCCATGTCCGCCGGTCCCACCGAGCGCGCGATGGCGGCGGCCTCTGCGCTCAATCTCCGGGCGGCCACGGGGTCGCGCTGGCCCATGAGGGCGACATGCGCCTTTTGATAGGCCAGCAGCGCGTGCTCGGGGGAGGGAGGCAGGCCGTCCAGCAGACGCTCGGCGCGCTGGATCCAGCCGTTGGCGACGGCGGTTTCACCCCGGAAGTCGGCGTAGTCGTTGGAGAGCCAGATGGCGACCCGGGCGGCGGCGCGACCGTCATTAGCTTGGCGGAACAGCCGGTAGGCGCGCTCCCGGGCATCGATCCCGGTGGCGTAGTCCTCCAGCCACCAACAGGCCATGCCGAGTCCTTCGAGCGCTTCGGGCGACTCGGCGTCCTTGAGGGAGCTCTCGAAGCAGACGCGCGCTTCCTCCCAGCCGCCGCGGGCGAGGGCGTCGCGGCCGGCCTGGAGCCGGTCGGCGGGGAGGAATCGAGCGTGGTGGACGTACCGGTTCTCTGTGGTTGGGTGATGCTCTAAGGTATTGCCCGAGGCGGGCTGTCTCGGGCGACACCACACCTCATCCCGAGCAACTGGCGAGGGACCTAGCCCGCAAACCTAGGTGCCAGCTATAGCTAGCCCTGAACGATTTTGGTTGACTGTACTGCTGGCAGTCGGTACTTTTCCCGTCCTTCATGGCCTGGCCACTTTGGCCGATACACTGGCCGCTTTGGGGCTGTAGCTCAGCTGGGAGAGCGCTGCAATCGCACTGCAGAGGTCAGGGGTTCGATCCCCCTCAGCTCCATGGTTAAAGGCGCTATTGGCCGAAAAAACTGCCCCTTGGTGTAACTGGCAACACGCCTGACTCTGGATCAGGAGAGTCCTGGTTCGAGCCCAGGAGGGGCAATGAAGGAGTCGGCAGGCACTTACGCCTTGCCGACTCTTTGCCTTACGGGCCCCGCTAGTCAGTTTCTCAGTCTGTTCCTCACGCCGTTGCAACATCCGATGTCGCCATGGCACCTCCCTCCGCTTGCGGGTTTTCACTGGTCACGGCAAGGATGTCTGCGTCCTCGGGGTGGCCGCTAAACATCGGAGCATAGTGCCGACGTCATCCCACCCTCCGGCATGCGCGACAGCCTTTGGAGCCGGGTCGTCGTCACTCCAGCGGCCATGGCAGGCCGGTGAGCCGGGTGCTCGGCCATCGTGGTGAGTCCCGACGCTTGACAGCCGCCAGTCATGTTCTTCTTATGTTCTCTTGTAGACTCATCATCACCCATGCACGCCACACGCCCGCCGCGGGCACGCCTCGCCATGGACACGGCCACAATCCTTCACGCGGACCTGGACGCGTTCTACGCCTCGGTCGAACAGATGCTCGATCCGTCCCTCAAGGGGAAGCCGATCGCGGTCGGGGGCGGCGTGGTGCTCGCGGCGTCTTATGAAGCGAGGGCCTTCGGCGTCCACGGCGGCATACCGGGTCGGCGGGCGCGACGCTTTGCCCCGACCTGGTCTTCGTCGGCGGGCACTTCAAGGAGTACCAACGGCTCGGCGACGCCGCGATCAGGCTACTGGGCGACTTCACGCCGCTGGTCGAGCCGATTTCGATCGACGAGGCTTTCGCCGACGTCGCAGGCTGCACCCACCTCTTCGGCACGCCGGCCGAGATCGCCGCAGCGATCCGCCGACGGGTGCGCGACGAACTGGCCCTTCCCATCTCCGTCGGCGTCGCCCGCACAAAGCACCTCGCCAAGATCGCCTCGCAGGTCGCCAAGCCCGACGGGCTGGTTGTCGTCGACCCGGAGACCCGCTTCGCCTTCCTTCATGATTTGCCGGTGGAAGTGGCGGGTGGATCAGGCCGGCGACCAGGGCGCGACTCGCCGAAAGCGGCATCGCTACGATCGGCGACCTGGCGAAGACCACGGGGCGATTGCCCGCCTTCTCGGCCGTGCCGCGGGCGAGAGGCTGGCCGCCCTCGCCTGGAACCGCGATCCTCGCGCCATCCGGACCCATGTCCGCGCCCACTGGCTGAGCGCAATGGGCGCTCGGCCAAAGGCCCGTCGAGGACCCGGTCATCCGCCGGTCGCTCCGCCACCTTGCCGACCGGGTCGGCTCGCGCCTGCGGGCGAAGGGCAAGTGCGGGCGGACCGTGACGGTGCGGGTGCGCTCGGCGACCTCCGCTCGCTCACACACGCCGTGACGCTGCCGCAACCCGTCGCCGCGACTGCCATCCTCGCGGAGATCGCCGAGGACCTGGTGCGAGCCGTCCTCAGGAGCCATCCCGAGGAACGCGCGATCTCCCTGCTTGCCATCTCAGTATCGCATATCGAGGAGCAGCCGGTCGTGCAGCTCGATCTGCCGCTCGGCCTCGCCGACGAGGCGCGGCGCCCGGGCGCGAGGGGAGGGATGGCACGCCTCCTCGCCGACCGCGCTATCGACGCGATCCGTGACCGGTTCGGCTGGGAATCCGTCGGCTACGCCTCGGTCGCCCTCGACGCCCGCCGCTCCGTTTCCGACGCCTTCCGCAGCTGGCGGAGCGGGAGCTGTAGGGTAGGAAGCCAAGAGGTCTAGCCTTTGCGGCCCGTCTGAGTTTCTGTGTGGGGCTCAGCAACCTACGGGTGCTCTTCGCCTTGTCAGGTAGGTACGGATTTCCCCATATTGGGTTTGTCAGCCGACCCCGCGCACGACGTGCGAGCAGCGCTGCTGATTTTCGTCTCACTGCTGGAATATCGCGCTCCGTATTTTTAGTGAATCGATAACTCAGTAGAGTGCACGAAAATATTTCGACGGTCGCTCCTCATTTCGAGGAGCGGCCGTTTGGCGTTTGAGATGTAGTGAGCTGCTGTCGCTGCACAGTGCACACTACACGCTTCGCACTTACATGCAGTGAGTGCGTGGAGACCTTATGTCAGTCGCAACTCTGGATGAAGTACGGAACCACGCAATACAACATGGACTAGCGCAAGGAATCTCGCTACAGCTATCGAGGAGGCAGATATCTCCAGCACCGAACAGTTCATTTTGGACGCACAAGGGACCCGTCGTGGGCGGCTCGATCAGGACCTCGAGCGAGCCCGGTGTATTTACCTGCGCTTGCCAGAGCCGCGATTTCCAACCTGGTACTCGACCTGCAACGAAGGGATGCGGTCAGCAGGGGGGAAATCCCGGGCAGTCGTTCGTCGTTCCCAATAGCAGTTTGGTCCGAGCCGTGTTTGGGGGCCGTAGGCAGCCACGAGTCTACATCGCTGGCTACGTGCGTCCCGGACGGTGGAGCGGCGAACTTTGTATCCAGTACCAGTCCGATCTTGTGTTTTCGACTTTCGGCGGGGCAGCAACCGCGCTCGCCGAACGCCTCGGCTATTTGGGTCGGAGGTCGGGCACTCTGGCATTCGAGATGGAGTGGCGGCCTGGTGGTCGGTACACCTTGAGACTCTCCGGCCGGTGGCCTTGCTGCGGCGCTAAGCTGCAACTCGGCAACTCACCCGTTACCTAGGGGGCAGTAGGACGAAGCAGTGATCGACGTTGCTATCCCATGTACAGCAAATAGGCCAACGTTCACCTTGGATCTTGAACAAACTCTGACATTTGAGTGAGCAAAGTACGGCAAAGTCCAGCATGAAACCCAGCAAACTCCAGCATCGGGTGACACGAACTCGCGTAAAGGTGGCAAGTTGCTGGAATTTGGATGGTTCCAACGGCCCCTCTGGATCAGGAGAGTCCTGGTTCGAGCCCAGGAGGGGCAATGAAGCCCGGCAACGACTTAGGTCGTGCCGGGCTTCGCCTATTGCGGGGTGTGTGAGTACTGTGTGAGTTAGTCAGCGAGTTGAGCCGTGGGTTCCACGGGCTCACTGGTGACTTGGGCTGGCCTACACTGACGCTGGCCGCTGGGGTCGCTCGAACTCGGCCACCGATCGGAGAGTGCCCAAGTCTCACGTGCTGGTACCAGGGATGAGGAGTCCCGGTATCTAGCCATCTGCGCGCCGCAGCGACATCGTTCGGCGGGAGGCGCTTCCGCTCTGTGGGCCGCTACTTAAAGACGGCAGCTTACTCCCTCGGCTCCCCCGCCAGCCGCTCGAGACCGTCCTTCGCCGCGGCCACATGGGGCCGGACTTCGGGGTCTGCGTGACGCCATACATCGACGCACGTATTGGTACAGACTGGCGGCCTGATCGCGCTCCCCCAACCGCTCCGCGATGCGCGCCCGGTTCAGCCTCCCGAGCACGAAGAGGGGGCTCCAGTCCCGGGCGCGAAGCCAGCGGTCGTAAATCGCCGCCGCTTCGCGGTCCTGGCCCCGAGCCGCCGCCAGTTCGGCCAGCGTGAACTTCTCGAAGAAGCAGTCGCTCAACGCGCAGAGCGAATCCGGAAGCGCGGCGAGCATACGCAGCCCTTCGGTGGAGTCCCCTCTGGCGAGGACGAGATATGCGCGGGCCACCTCGGCCAGGTTGCGGAGATAGGCCTTGGCGACCGGGTTCGGGTACCTCCGAGCAGCTGCTACTACTTGGATCTCGAACCGCTTGAGCGCCGCGGTATCACGATCCGCATACCACCACGGTAGCGCATAGCGAAGTCCGGAGGGCGGCCAGAGCGAGTCTCGTGCGACCAGCGCTCGAACCGTGATTCTGGCCGAATCCGGCGAGCCTGCGCCGAGAAGCGCAAGATCCAAGACCGGATTGGACGGGTACCCCGTGCCTTTGATCGGCGAACCCGGTAAAGCTCGCGCTTCCCGAAAGTGACCTCGGAAGGCGAGGACGCCCGCCAAGATTTCCTTCCGACGGGAGTCGGTCAACCACCACGGCGTACCGGCAAGGCTGCGGGTGCCCGACGCTAAGCTGCGTGCGAGCCGGAGCGCCGTCTCGCCCGAGTCCGCCCAGCCGATCAGGTCGAACACGGCCTGGAGCCAAGGGGCCGGCAGCGGAAGTATCGATCAGCCTGGCCGTTTGGGTCGAAGCCGCCAGGGTGGGATCCAGGAGTAGGGCGTCCAGGCGAAACTGCTGAGTGGGGATGTCGGTCGGTGCGAAATCGATGTAGGCCCCGGCATACTGCCTGGCTATATCGACCCTCCCCAAACTGATGGCGGGGCAACTGTGTGTTCGTACGCCGGACCGTACTCCGGATCGAGCTGGATGGCGCGGTCCAGGGTCGCGAGGATCTCCCCTCGGTGAACTCCGCAGGGGTCCCCCAGTGGAACCTGACTTCCCCGAGCACGTTCCAGACCTCGGGATCGCTGGGATTGAGCCGGGCCACCTGATCCAGCGCGGCGAAGGCGCGCCGGCGGTGGGCGAAATATGCCGTGTCCTCCCATCCCATTCCCCATAGCAGCGAATCCATCACGATCAGGAGGCTGTCGCGGGCAGGAAGTCCTCGGTTGAATGCCGCGGCACGGAAGGCGTACGCCTGGGGTGACTGGAAGGAGCGCGCTGTCGGTGGATTCCAGGTCAGACTGAGCTGCATCCGGCGAAAGGCGAGAGCGAACGTACTGTCCAGGGCGATCGCAGCTTCATAATGGGTCAATGCAGAGTCCCAGGCACTCCGCCGGTAGAACTGCTCGCCGCGCAGGAACTCTTTGAGCGCTGGGAGGGAAGTCCCACCGAACGCGGCCTGTCTGACAGCTCCCACAGGGCGGTGGCGTCCGAGAACACGGAGCAGGGCCACCGCAGTGGAATCAATCAATCGGTCCATGTGTGCCAAGGCGTCGCGAAGGTCGACCTCGCCCAGAGATCGGTCGGCTCCCACATCGAGAAGGGTCGCTGTGAGTCGGACCGAATCAGGCCCGCTTCCCACCAACTGCCCAAACACCACAAGCTGGGCGCCCGTCCGGCGGCCCAGACCCTTCGCCTCGGCGGGCTCGGCGCGCCCGCTCCAGCGGCGGATGGCTACCCTCGGCGACACCGCGCGCAGAGATCCGGCACCGTCGAGATTACGCGAGAGGATATCCACCAGCCCCTCGCGCCACAGGCCGAGCTCCGGATCGAATACGTCGAACGGCGCGATCACTATCAAATTCGCGTCGAGGGATCGAGGATCGGCCTGACGGATTAGGAGCGCTCCCAGTGCGGCTGCGCCGGCCAGTCCGACTCCGGTGAGTCCTAGAATCATTAGGCGACGCTGCCTCCGCTTCCGGTCACACGCGGATCGCTCGCCGGCCGCGAAAAGGCATCTGCAGGCGAAGACAAGGCGGTTGAGAACTGAAGGGCAGTTCTGAATCGGTCTGCCGGGGCCTTTGCGAGTGCGTGGTCGATGGCACGCTCTACCCCCTCCGGCACCCCATCGCGTATCACGTGCAGGCGTGGCGGCGGCCCACCGAAGCGCTTTGCGATGACCGCCTGCGCGGTGGGGCCGGTGAAGGGCGGCTCGCCCGCGAGCATCTCATAGACTATGCAGGCCAGAGAGTAGATGTCGCTTCGTCCATCGAGGTGACGCTCCCCTGCTGCCTGCTCCGGGCTCATGTAGGCCGGGGTGCCCAGCGTGAGCCCGGTCTCGGTCAGCCGCTCGCCGCCGGACTGGCCTACAGCCCAGGCGATACCGAAGTCCGCCACAATCGCTTGGTTGTCCGTGAGCAGGATATTCTCGGGCTTGATGTCGCGGTGCACCACGCCATGGCTATGGGCGTAGGCCAGCGCCGAGGCTACTTGGCGGGCGATCTCGAGTGCCTCGTCAAGCGGGAGCTGCCTTTCACGGGCCAGCCGGTTACGCAGCGACTCACCTGCGACATAGGGCATGACGTAGTAGAGGAGGCCCCCTCCCTCGCCGGAGTCATGCAGTGGGAGAATGTGAGGGTGCTGAAGCTGCGCTATGATCTCGATTTCGTGGAGAAAGCGCTCCGACCCTACTGCCCGGGCAAGCTCAGGGTGGAGTACTTTGATGGCGACAAGACGGTGATGCCGGCAGTCCTGTGCAAGGTAGACCGTGGCCATGCCGCCGCGGCCGAGCTCTCGCTCGAGCGTGTAGCGGTCGGCGCAGGGCGGCCTTGAGGATGCAAGTCGACTGTGGTCAGAGCACTGCCTGTCGGGGATGACTGGGATATGTCGAAGATGATCGCATATAGCCAGGAAGTGTCGCGGGCCCTAGACTACCGGATCAGGCTGCCAGGACGGCCGTATTTTGCTACAGTTTCTCCGGGCAAAAGCGGGCAATTTGGGGCCAGGGAAGCGGGCACCGATGCTCGGTAAGTGACCGTTTCCGGGCAAGTTGACCGGAACCGCTGCCCCGGCGGGACCGACTCTGGATCAGGAGAGTCCTGGTTCGAGCCCAGGAGGGGCAACTGAAAGCGCCGTATCGGATTTCCAGGTCGCGGCGCTTTCCCTATTTGCGGCTCATGGCGGAGCAGAGTAGCCGGCCGGTCGCGTACCCCTTGCGCTCGAGTCGCCACGTGTGTATGATGATCATCATATGAGCGCCGCCACCTCGAGACGACCCGCCCCCAGCCGCAAGGAAGCCACCCACGAGCGCATCGTGGAGACCGCCGCCCGCGCCATCCGGCGCAGCGGCTACGGCGGCACCGGCGTGGCCGACATCATGAAGGAGGCCGGCCTCACCCATGGCGGCTTCTACGCCCACTTCGAGTCGCGCGAGGCGATGCTGGCCGAGGCAGCCGACCGGGCCGGCGCCGAAACCGTGGCCACGCTGACGCGCGTCGCCGCGGCGGCACCGCCGGAGAAGGCGCTCGAGGCGCTGCTCCGCGCCTATCTCTCGAAGGAGCACGTCGAAGGCGCCGAGCGCGGCTGCGCCGTGGCCGCGCTCGGCTCGGAGATGCCACGCCAGGCGCCCGAGGTGCGCCGCGCCGCCACCCGCCGGATCAAGGAGATGATCGACCTGGTCGCCCGCCAGCCGCCCGACTGGGGGCAAGCCGGGCGCGCACGAGCGGGCACTCGTCACCATGGCCACAGCGGTCGGCGCGCTGGTCCTGGCCCGCGCGGTGGACGACCCCAAGCTCTCCGACGCGCTGCGCTAGGCGGCGCTGAAGCCACCTCACCCCAACAGGCTGAGACCCCATGCACCGGTGCCGGGTTTGCGTTTGCACTATGAATATGACGATCATCATATCGAGATACAGCAGTTGACCTCAACTGAAAGCGAGCACGGTATGTCAGAGCAACGGAGCAGCAGAATCGGCAGGTGGCGATCGTGACGGGCGCATCGGGAGGGATCGGCGAGGCAACCGCGCGGGCGCTTCACGCGGCCGGCTATCGGGTGTTCGGCACCTCACGCCGGCCGCCGGCGACGAGGGTGCCGGGTGTCGAATATCTGGTGTGCGATGTGACCAGCGACGAGTCGGTGAAGGCCGCGGTCGGTGAGGTGCTGGACAAGGCCGGCCGCATCGACCTGCTGGTCAACAACGCCGGGGTGGGATTGGTCGCGGGTGCGGAGGAGTCATCGCTCGAGCAGGCGAAGTCCCTGTTCGACGTCAACCTGTTCGGCCTGATTCGCATGACCAAGGCGGTGCTTCCCACCATGCGGCAGCAGCGGGCGGGACGGATCGTCAACATCAGCTCGGTCATGGGCCTGATCCCGGCGCCGTTCATGGCCCTGTACGCAGCCAGCAAGCACGCGGTGGAAGGCTATTCCGAGTCGCTGGATCATGAGATCAGGGGCTCGGGTGTCAGAGTGGTGCTGGTCGAGCCCGCCTACACGCGCACGTCGTTCGAGGGCAATGTCTACCAGGCGGACCAGCAGCTCGACGTCTATCAGCCGGCACGAACCAACGCCGAGGGGGTCATGCGGGACGCGATGAAGATGGCGGACTCGCCGGAGCTGGTCGCGAGTGCCGTGGTGAAGGCGTCCACTGCGGCCAATCCGCACCGGCGCTACACCGCAGGCACGGCAGCGCGCCAGATCAGTCTGCTCCGGCGCTTCGTTCCCGCGGCGGCGTTCGACAAGAGTCTGCGGAAGCAGATGCGCTTGCCCGCATAGGTCGGATCGGAGCCGATATGACCGAAATTCGGTTAGCCGAACCTATTCACGATTACTCCTGAGGAGGCCACCAATGTTCACCAGAATCCAGAGTCGTGCGTCTGTGGTGCTGAGCCTGGGGCTCGTACCCATCGGGAACTCGCTGCACGGTCAGAGTGTGACTCCGGCCGATACGGCAAGTGAGGATAATAAGATCGAGCTTTCCTATCACGTGAAGGCGATCAAGCGGGACAGCTCGGGACAGTACACCATGTCGGGTACGGTGAGTGGCGAGCGGCAGGGTAAGGCGACCCTCGTGTTCGGCTTCGACGAGGGGTCGTCCGGGGAAGCCGGAAAGGCACTGGTTCATTCATACTGGGTAGTCACCGCGGTGCCGGCTTCAGAATCCTTCAAAGCAGAATTGAGTGGAACCGCCGAGGTGGTCTCGGGTCAGACCCACCTGGTCGGCAAGATCACCGAAGGCGCCAACAAGGGGCGTCGGGTCGAGACCAGCAGCCGGGTGCTCAACTTCGGACCCAACCGTTCGCTCAGTGACATCGACGGCAACATGATTATTGACGGGAAGTAGGGGGGAAGACGACCGCGCGAGTACGTTGCCTCAGACGGCCACAGGGACAACTGACGCGGCGGTGTCCCACCGCGGCGCGATGTTCGTGCCCCGGCCGCCCACGTAGCCGAACCAGATGTTGAGCATGCCGAGCGGCTCCAGGTAGCGAGCGTTGGCTAGCGGGCCGCCATCCACCGGCTCGAACCCGATGCTCTCGGCCAGCCGGCGCACCGTATCCTTGGCCCCGGCGTCGTCGCCCGCGTAGAAGACCTGCACTTTCGAGTCGCCGCCAGGCGCTGACCCCAGCACCGCCGAGAACACGGTATTGAACGCCTTCACGACTTTCACCCCTGGCACCGCGCGCTGGATCTCCTCGGCGGCCGAGGTGGTGTGGCCAACCACGAGCCCCGCCATGTCCTGGGTGAGCGGATTGCTGATATCGATCACCGTCTTGCCGTCCGTGTGGCGCACCGCACGCAGCGCGTCTACCGACGCGCCATACGGCGTCGCAAGAATGAGCAGGTCGGTGCCCTCGGCGAGCTCCTCCCGAGGAACGGCCCGGACCCTGTGCCCCACCTCGCTCGCGACCTTCCGGGCTTCCTCCAACTCTTGGGCGGCAATGGCGACCTCGTGGTCCGCCGCGGCCAGACGATGGGCGAACGCGGCGCCCATGTTGCCTGCGCCCATGATGCCGATCTTCATCTCGTCCTCCGAATTAGTGACCCACTCGGCGCAGGCACTGCCCCGCCATCGATTTGAAATTCGGCGATTCCCAAGGCGGTAGTTGTGTCCCTGCTCACATCCCTCGACCCGCGGCTCGTCGCGCAGCGCGGGGGGTTTTGCAGGCCTAGGGGTTAGTTGGTTGAGGCAGTGGCTTGGACCACAGATAGTGACACGAGTCTCCGGTCTGGTGACATGATGCACCGTTGGCTGGCGGGCCTCTCCCCCTTTAGCCACGGGCGCAAGGGCCAGATTTAGTGGTGATGTGACCCGGCCCGTGCCCACGCACATCTCAGGGGCATTACACCCATAGCGCGCTCCCGCTCATTTATCCTTCGCTTCCTAACTCTCCCCTCGGTTTGAGAGTGTGACAAACTCTAACATTCAAGTGAGTAAAGTAGAAAGTCGAGCATGAAACCCAGCAAACTCCAGCATCGGGTGACACGAACTCGCGTAAAGGGTAGCAAGTTGCTGGAATTCGGCTGGTTCTAGTGCCCACTCTGGATCAGGAGAGTCCTGGTTCGAGCCCAGGAGGGGCAACTCGAAGGTCCGATACCACTTCGGTGGGTCGGACCTTTTCGTTTCTGCGCCCGCTGCTAGCGTCGAGCGAAGGATTGGTGATTCGCGGCGGTGCAGGGGGCGACTGTGCTGGAGCTTTCCCCGAAAGCCGCACGGCGGGCCCCGCATGCCGCGCGCCATTCATTCCAGGGAAACTCCTGACCCGCTACCTTGAGTTCACAACATCGAATTCACTGTGATCGGCCAGGGTAGGAGAGGGTGGCTTCGGACCGATGGTTCCTGCGGCGTGCCCGAGCTTGATTGACAATCACGCTATAGGAATAGCTTTCACCGATGGATTAGGCATGCGACTGCCATCCGGCCAAGAGGAGGAAGGGTTTTGTGTCACCGATACGATGCAAGATGGAAGCTGAGAGCTGGCTCGCGGAAAGACTCAGAGAGGAAGGACCTGATCTGTGGAGGGACCGGCAACGCGAGGAACTCGCGAGGAAGCTGGCACAGGACTACAGACCAGGGGGTCCTAAGTGGCGCGTTGAGGAGTGGACACAGAAGCCTGAGGGAGTCTCTGTCTCTGTGGTGACCCGTGGCGGGGTTCTGGGGATTCACAGCGTCGATGAGCCCAGGAGGCGCGCGAGAAAGCCGATGCCATCGTGCGGGCACTCGACGCTCTAGATGCTCAAATGAGAAGTTCGGGTTAGACGGTCTGATTGTTACCCGACTGCCCGGAAATTTTCACCAAATCAGCGAGGTGGATTGGTCCAGATTTGGTCCAGTCTGATGCGGGGAATCTCCACTTACCGCTCCGTATTCTACGGTGGGCAAAGTTGCTAAGTGATTAAAAAACTGGGGGTGCAGCGGGGAAAGATTTTAAGGCCCCCCCCCCCGAGCAGATTGCGACTATGCCTGGGCGTACAGGTGGAAACTCTGAGCTGATTCATGAGGTTCTCGGAGACGACCGCCGTCCCCACAGTCTCGGAAGGAGCCGACCGGTCTGCGCTGCATAGGCCTCGTAAGGTGCACCGAACTTGGCCCGCAGCATCCTTTCCTCTTTCGGCAACTCTCTGATGATTGCAGCTACGAACACCGCCGGGGGCCAGCAGGAGCCAATTCAGCGTACCCAGTGCCGCCCCGAGCCAGAGGGCCAACGCACCTGAGTAGAGCGGGTGGCGAACCCATCGAAACGGACCGGAGGTAACCAAGACATGGTCATCGAACCCCGCGAGCCCAGGAATGAGTAGGCGTCCCAGGATTCGTACGGTCCACACCACCATGATTTGCGAATAGAGGCTCAGCCCCACTCCGAGTACGCGCAGGATCGGCTGCTCAATCGCCCTCGTGCCGAGACCCGAGAGGAGGATGAGCGGGGGAATGAACCAGGCGACGAGCGCCCCACCTCGGGTAACGGCCC
>CAVRRH010000006.1:0-87232 GCA_963723565.1 uncultured Gemmatimonadales bacterium
CAGAGTATCGCGTCGGGATTGCTGGGGCGGGCGGCGTACGAAGGAGGAATTGCGACCGCCGCGCTCGGGACGCTGCTGCACTTCGGGATTGCTCTCGCGGTGGTGGTAGTCTATTACATCGCCAGCCGCAGGCTGCCTGCTCTCACCCGCCAACCGCTCGTGTTCGGCCTGCTATGGGTTGTTGGTGTACGGCGTGATGAACTTCGTCGTGCTGCCCCTCTCGGCAGCGGTGACCGGCCCAAGACTCTCCCGGTCGTGATCAATGGGCTCCTGATCGATGCACTCGGCGTGGGCCTGCCCAGTGCACTGTTTACCAGGTCGCGACCAGGGCAAAGAATGGGGGCCGAGGAGCCGTCCTCTAGGGGATACCCGCTCCGCCGCCCAACTCCATATTGACCCCGTCCCGTCTCCACTGCAGCGCCCCTATGCACCCCTGCTACACGACTCGGTAGGTCCGCTTGTTCGGCATTTACGCCAACCTCCGGAGGAACAATGCGCTTTGCTCCCACCCTGTCGGTCGCCGCTGCGCTTCTACGTCGGTCTAAGCTCGGGTGTCGTCGCTCAACAGCAGCGACCTATAGGGAAGGCCCGGTTACCAACGTGAGCTACATCCGGATCAAACCGGGCATGTTCGACAAGTACATGAAGTATCTGGCTACTGACTACAAGCGAAACATGGAGGCGCAGAAGAAGGCCGGCATTATTCTGGATTACGCGGTTTACAGCTCCCCCCAAACCCATGACGGGGACTGGAACATGCTGCTCACTACCACCTTTAAAGAATATGGCCGCGCTTGACAGCCTTCGGGATAGGACCCAACCGATCGCCGTACGGACCTTGAATGCGACACCCGAGCAGTTGGCCCAGGCGAACCCCGACCGGGTGGCGATGCGCGAGACGGTGGGCAGTCGTCTCGTCCGGCAGTTGATTCTGAAGTAACGCGAGCTAGTCCTTGCCGACGATGATCTCGGTAGACTTGATGACGGCGGTCACTCGGTCGCCCTCCCGCAGGCCGAGCGCCTCGGCAGAATCGCGGGTGATGGCGGCCACGAGCGTGTGCCCACCGATGTCGATGGCGACCTGGGCCATGAACGCGGAGCCGAACGGCCGTGACGCGGCCGGGGAGTTGGTCGCGGGCGCTCAGGCGCATGGGGCACTCCCGGAGGTAGGGGCTGCTTTCAAGGCTATCCCACCGGCCACGGTAGCGGGAGGGGCAGGCGGATAGACGGAAAGACGACGCTGCTGATACTCGTGTGGTGGGCGAGCGACTAGGTCGCGACTCATTCCCCCATATTTCGGGTGTACCTGCCGCTCGTGCTCGGGGCTGAACTCGTCTATTCTCACCTGGCTGATCGCGGACGCCGACAAGGCTTGCAGCACTCCGAGCCATGCCCGCCGAACAACAACGTGCGGGAGCAGGACCGCTTCCCGATGAGGATAGCGTGCCAACGCGAAGCTCCTTCTCGGCCTGGTGGATCCGTCGCCGATGGCCCGCAGGCCGCGGAGGAGGAAGTGTTCAGCTATCCCCGAAGCTGGCAGCGCTCGGTCGTGTGGACCTACTGGCTTTGCCTGGGAATGACTGCCCTCATCCGGGCCATCGGGTACGCACAGAACGTGGTTACTCGGAGCGACTTTCTGCCGTGGCTCGGACTCATCATCGGCTTCGGGAGCGGCGCGGTGGCGCTTCGGTGGTCGGAGGGCCAGGTGAACTCGCGAATCTTCATCAATGTCAGCGGCATAGGGTCCATCGATCCTGCCGGCCGGCGACGCATCATCTTCTGGAGTGAGCTTGCCGAAGTGCGTCCCCGGCCTTGGCTCACACAGGTCGACTTCTACGGCGTTGGTAGCACGCGCAAGATCGTCGCTTCGTTCTACTTGGAACGCTTTCCTCGGCTGATGGAGTTGGTGTCGGCACGTCTGCAAGCGATGACCCCGCAGGATGTGCCTAACCCACTGGCGGATTCAATGGTCTGTTCTTAAGCGCACCAGGTCATGCTGCCAAATCCTCCCTCTGGCTCGCTGGTCGAAGCCTCCTCTGGACCATCCTGCTTCCGGGGTTGTTCGCGGGCTTCCTCCCGTGGCGATACTTCGGCCTTGACCGTGTTGTGATAGACTGGAGCAGTCCCCGGCATTGGCTTGGCCTTGCGGCAATTGGGATCGGGGTCGTACTGCTCGGGGCCTGCATCTGGGAGTTTGCCCGGCGTGGCCGGGGCACCCTCGACCGGTCGATCTTCCCACCAATCTCGTGGTCCAGGGCCTCTATCGGTATGTCCGGAATCCGATGTACCTGAGTGTTACCCTGATCGTGCTGGGAGAAGCGCTTCTGATCGGGTCGAGCGCGTTGCTGGTGTATTGGGCGGTCTGGTTTGTGGCCGGCAACCTGTTCGTGATCGGCTACGAGGAACCCGCGTTGCGCGGCGCTTCGGGCCGGCGTATGAGCGCTACCGAGGGACGGTGCGCCGCTGGTTGCCCCGCCCGCCCTCACGCGCAGGTCGTTAGGCCAACCCAGCAATACCCCTACGGGAGTGAGTTCCCTTGGATCTGCTCATACCGCTCATGCCATTCCTTGGCGCCGTGCCTCTCGCGGTGGCCGCGGTCTTGATTGCCAAACTCTGGCAGCGGCGGCGTGACGCGCCAATGGCCGAGATGGAGACGCAGAACCAGGAAATGCGCCAGGAGCTCGAGACCCTGCGCCGGGAACTAACCGAGGCTCAGGAGCGCCTGGACTTCGCGGAACGGGTACTGACGCAGCAGCGGCGCACTGAGCGGCTGCCCGACGCGCCGGACGATTAGGGGCGACCAAGAACAGATCGCAAACAGGAGGCAATACATGGCTCGAACCGGAACGCCTTGCCCCAGCTTAGCGGCGAGCTCTTCCTGACCGATGGTGGCATCGAGACCACCCTGATATTCCGGGAAGGACTGGAGCTTCCCGACTTCGCTGCCTTTCACCTGTTGAAGGATTCAAAGGGAGAGGCGGCCCTACGCAAGTATTTTCGGACGTACGCCGACTTAGCGAAACGGCTGGGCGCAGGGCTGGTGCTCGAAAGCGCCACCTGGCGCGCCAGCGCAGACTGGGGAACCCGCCTGTGCTATACCGGGAGGCGCTGGCTCAGGCGAACCGGAAGGCGATTTGGCTGCTGGAGGAGACTCGAAGCGAGCTCGCGAATGAGAAGATGGAGGTCGTGATCAGCGGATGCTCGGTCCTCGTGGAGACGGGTACAGCCCGGCACAGACAATGTCGGACAAGGGAGGCGGAAGCCTATCACCGGGAGCAAGTCGAGACCTTTGCCGGCACGGCGGCAGACATGATCACTGCCATCACGATGAACTACGTGGAGGAAGCCATCGGGATCGCGCGGGCCGCCGAAAGCGCCGGTATGCCGGTCGTCATCTCTTTCACCGTGGAGACCGATGGCCGGGTCCCACGGGCCAGACGCTTCGCGCGGCGATCGAGCAGGTCGATGCCGCACCTCGGGTTACCCCTCGTACTACATGATCGACTGCGCTCATCCCACCCATTTCGAGCATGTGGTAGCCGAAGCGGAGCCGTGGTGCGAAGAGAATTCGCGGACTGCGAGCCAACGCGTCGCGCAAGAGCCACGCCGAATTGAACGAATCGCCCGAGCTCGATATCGGTGATCCGGTCGAACTTGGCATGCAGCACGCCCGGTTAAAGCAGCTGCTGCCACGGCTCAACGTGCTGGGAGGTTGCTGTGGTACCGACCACCGTCATGTCGAGCAGATCGCTGCAGCCTGTCTGCCTTTTTTTCAGACGGCGACACATCCGAGCACGTGACAGGGGGCAACACGATGATGGAGGGATAGTCATGCTGAAATGGCTCAAGTCGTTGTTCTCCCGCCCCCGAGCCCGCCGGCCCCCCCCAGAGGCTGGTAGCCTTTGCGTCCGACAAGCCCACCATTACACAGAGCGGCATTCGTGCCGAGCAAGGTGGGTCACTGGAGCGAGCAGCCACCGAGAAGCAGACGATACGACTCTTTGAGGTGGAAGGCTCTGCAGTGGAGCAGTGTCTCCTGACCTATCGAGCCGAGCTCAAGGCGGAAGCCCTGAAGGGGCGTGCCTTACTCGAAATCTGTGGTGCCGGCTGCCGGGCCGAGGCGAGTTCTTCTCCAAGGGCTTTCACCAGGCTGTATCGGGTACCGCGAACTGGGCGCGCTACGAGATCCCGTTCTACCTGAAAAAGGGACAGAAGCCCGACCTCATCAAGCTCAACCTTGCGGTCGAAGGCTCGGGCACGGTGTGGCTCAGAAACATCGAGCTGCTGAAGACGCCGCTAGCGTCATGAGGGAAGCGGTCGGCTAGGGACCACCACGGAGGGTCGGTGCGAATCAGACGTGACGGTGGCCACATTTCGATCCGAGACCGGGTGGCGCCATTCTGGGCCCTGGGACTGTTTCTGCTCGCCGGCGGCCTGCTCGCAGTGGCGATGCCGCTTGGCCTGGCCACCAATGCCGGCGACCTCAAGCCGTGGGAGCGCCTCGCCATTGTTGCGGTGGGGTTGGGGGGGGCCTCCGGAGCCTTGTGGTGGCTCGGGCGCAGCCCGGCAACCCATGTGCAGCTCGATCTCACGCGCCGCCGCCTGCGGCGGGTGCGCTTCGGGCTTCACGGCCGGGAGGAGCGGTGGCTCTCGTTCGACGACCTCGAGAGCGTGGAAGTGGACCAGGGGACCGATAGTGAGGGTGGCACTGTGTGGCGGCTGGCTGTCCGCCTGCGGACCGGCGAGCTGGTCCTGCTGTCCGAGCTGTGGAGCCACGATCAGGCCGCGGTGGAGGAGGGTGTGTCGGTTGTGGCAGAGGCATGCCGGCTGCCAACACGTTCGTTTCCAGCTGCTGCGCAGGCGTAGCGCGGTCGAGGAGGCATTTATGGTGAATGGGAAAGCACCTTTGTACCTCACGGTTCTCGCGGCCCTGCTGCTCGGCGCTGCCATCTTCCTGATTCAACCCTACTCCGCGGATTTCCCCGGGACGGAGTATGCCAAGCCCGCCCGTCGCTATCTCCAGGCGGCGATCCGCCAGGACTCGGTGGGCCTCAGCCGTCTGTCGGCCTCGGGAGCGCCGGTCGTCTGGGCGTTGGAGGCAGCCCGCGTCCACCGAGATTCCCTCGCGGCCTGGTCGGGGCGTAACCAAGCCTGGACGAGCGTGCGACGCGGCGATACCACGGATGTGCTCGTCTTTCCGGCGGGTGACCCGTGCAGCGAGATGCCAATCGTGTTGCGCTTTGTGGGCGCCGGGGACGACGCGAGAGTAGCGAAGGCCAGCTCGGCGTGCTTCGATCCCGGTAGGTAGATCGTCAGGCCCCGCATGCAGCGGGTGCGCGTCGTCAGGCGGACGCACCGCCCCCCTGCGACAGCCCGGATTCGCGAACTCTGTACAGCTCCAGCATCTTTCCTGGGGTCCGGTCGCCAAGGGAGAAGTATGTCAGAAGAGTCCCTGCGAGAGCTGGTCGTGGGCCTCCGGTCGGAACTCACCCAGCCACATGACCTCGACGAGCCGACTCGTCGGGCGCTCCACGAATTGGCGCAGGAGCTAGAAGCGGCGCTGGACCGGCCGGCCGGACAGCGCCTCCGGCAGTGCTCGCACTGCGCGGACGTTTAGCTGATTGGGTGCGTGAGCTGGAAGTTTCACACCCGAGACTCTCGGCCACGCTGGGGAACATCGTCGATACGCTGGCGTTCTACGGGCTATAGTCGCGTGGGTCTGTCATAGCCCGGTCGGCATGTTGCTCGTCTCGCTGCCCCGGCTAATGTTCGGGGGTGAGCTCGACCCGGATCAGTCGCCACCTGAACGCGCCCCGCGCGATGGTCTATCGCGCGCTTCTCGATCCGCGCGCGGTCGCGACGTGGATGGTGCCGACCGGCATGACCAGCCAGGTGCATGCATTCGACCCCCGCGAAGGCGGCTCGTTCCGGATCTCGCTCACGTACGATGCGCCGACCGGGACCGGCAAGACGACCGCGCAAACCGACACCTACCACGGCCGCTTCGTGAAGCTCGTTCCGAACGAGCAGGTTGTCGAAGTGGTCGAGTTCGAGACCACAGATCCCGCGCTGCGCGGCGAGATGACGATCACGATCGTGCTCGCCGATGCAGACGGCGGCACCGATGTCCTCGCCGTGCACGACGGGCTACCGCCCGGCGTGCCGACCGCCGACAACGAGGCCGGCTGGCGGTCGTCACTCGCGAAACTCGCGGCGCTGGTCGAGCCATAGCCATGTTCGTCGGACATTACGGCGTGAGCTTCGCGGCAAAACGGGTCACGCCAGCGATCCCTCTGTGGGTGCTGTTTGTCGCCGTGCAGCTGCTCGACGTCTTCTGGGCGCCCCTCATCCTGCTCGGCATCGAGAAGGTCCGCATCGTCCCCGGCATCACGGCGTCCAATCCGCTCGACCTGTACTACATGCCTTACACCCACAGCCTCCTGGCGGCGCTTCTATGGTCGGCTGGAGCTCTGCTGGTCTACAGACTCTTTGCTGCGAGGGGCCCCGTTGGAAAGGCCGCGTTGGTAGTCGCGCTGGCCGTGTTGTCGCACTGGATATTGGACTTTCTGGTTCACCGCCCCGACTTGCCGCTTTACGACAACACCGCCAAGGTCGGACTCGGTCTCTGGAATCTCCCGGCCGTTGCCTTCGCGCTGGAAGCCGGTCTGCTCTTCGGCGGGATGTGGCTGTACTTCGGCACCGGCGTGGTCCCCCGACTGCGGATGGTAGCGTTCGGTCTGGTGATGCTGGCCATTCAGGCCTACATCTTCTTCGGGCCGCCGCCGGCGTCGGATAAGGCAGCCGCATGGACCGCCTTGGTGGCGTATGCCGTGTTCGCGGCCGTCGTGGCCCGACTGGAACGGCCAGACCTCGCAGCTCGCCAGGAGAGCCGACCTGATCCGCGCATGCAGGTACGGCTCGTCACGCTCGCCGTCTTCACACTCCTGTCTTCGGGATGCTCCGGCCCTGCCCCCAAGAGTCGCGAGGTGCTGTTCCAATCCCAGCAGCCTGGAGGCGCCGAGGACATCTTCGAGATTTACATCGTGCGGCCGGACGGCACCGGTTTGCGGCGGCTGACGTGGAACACCTACTTTGACGCACACCCCTCCTGGTAGAGCGTTCGATGCTCTTTGCGCCCATCGCTACCCTCTGCGCCGGCCTCTTTGCCGGCGCCGCCATCTACATCACGCTGGTCGAGCACCCTGCCCGCCTGGAGTGCGGGACGGAGCTGGCGGCGACGGAGTTCGGGCCCAGCTACCGGCGCGCCACGCTGATGCAAGCCTCGCTCGCTGCCGTAGGGCTCGCGGCGGCTCTCGTGGCCTGGATTCAGGGGCGCGGGCTGCTGGTCCTGGTGGGCGGTCTTCTGCTGGGTGCGGTCATTCCGTTCACGCTCCTGGTCATTTTCCCGACCAACAAGCGGCTGCTGGACCCCGGGCTCGATCGCCGCTCGGCCGAGGCCGCTGAGCTCCTGCATCGGTGGGGCAGGCTCCACGCGGTCCGCAGTGTGCTGAGTGCCCTTGCCTTCGGGTTGCTGGTCTGGCATCTAGCTACGGAGATCATCTCGACGTCCGCCGGGTGACGCTCCATCTTGGAGGGGTCAAATGCCGCCGACTCTGAAGCCGGTCTCCAAGACCGCCTATTACTGCTGTGGAGTGCGCGCCCTGGACGCCGGGGTGTCTCCCTCGGTCTGTAGCGACCAATACGCTGAGCGGTTCATGACACCGGAGGCATGGACTCTCTTCCAGCCTTTTCGCAGCCTCCATGCCCCCAACGCCACCAACGTAGCCCGCCACCGGATGATCGATGACCTGCTCCGGGCTCGGCTGGCTCGCCGCCCGGACACGGGGGTCGTGGTTATCGGCGCCGGCTTTGATACCCGTGCCTTCCGCCTACGGGGTGGATGCTGGGTCGAGCTGGACGAGCCGGCCGTGATGGACCTCAAGGAGGCGAACCTGCCCGCGCGCGAGGCGCCGAACCCGCTTGCCAGGGTCGCGATCACCTTTGACCGCGACTCGCTGGAGGAAGCGCTGCGTCCGTTTCGGCACCTCACCGACCCCGTGGTCGTCCTGGAAGGGGTCTTGCCTTACCTCGTAGCGGCGGAGGTGGAGAGGCTTCTCCTGGCCCTACGAAACACGTTCCCCCACCTCACTCTCCTTTGTGATTTGACCACGCGGGGATTCGCGCGCTCGTACGCCAGGAAGATCGGCAAACTGCTCAGAGAGCTGGGCGCACCATATGGCCGCCTCGAGCGCGAACCACTGGAGCTCATCGAAGCGGCCGGCTTCCGGCTGACCAGCCGCGAGTCGATCGCCGCGTGCGCCGCTGCGCTCGGCACCTTACGCTTCCCCCGTTGGCTGTTGGCGACCGTGCTGCGGTCCCTGCGAGACGGCTACACCGTTGCCACCTTCGAGTCTGCGAGATGATCTCGACGTCTGCCGAACGACGCTGCATCTTGGTGCCGTTCTCGATCGATTCCCACCCCTCACCCGCCTCGGGAGGAAAACATGAGAGCTTTGGCGAAAGTGCTGACCGGTCTCGCGGCATTGGCGTTCGTGCTCGCGGTGGTGAGCTCGTCCATCACCGGGGGGATTATGGGCACCAGCCCCGAGGCGTTCTCCCGAGCTGCCACGAACTTGGCGTTGCTCGCGATTGCGCTGATCCTCGTGTTTGAGGAGACATCCCGGGTAGGCCGGGTGTGAGCGTCCAAGGTGCCGCCTGACCCACGCATGCAGCTGACAGGCACTTCATCTTTAAGGGAACGTAGGGTAGTGCGCGAGCGGCGGTGTCGCCGCAGCCGATGCGTGGTCCGTTAAGGCAGCTCCACCCGCCATCCTTGCGGGGGCAGCATGCTCGAGCCCTTCTACACCGTGTTCAGGGTCCTGCACGTGGGCGGCGGCTGGTTGGCCTTCGCGGCCGCCCCCCTGGCATTGCTCGCCATCAAGGGCAGTCGCCAACACATCCTCGCCGGGCGGTGCTTCGCACTCGGCCTAGGCGTGGGTGCAACGGCAGGCGTTCTCCTTTCGGCCATTCGCCCGGATCCGGTGTTCGGGTTGTTGTTCCTCGGCCTCGCGACGCTGTATGCCACCGGGACCGGATATCTGGCGCCCCAGATCGGGCGCGGATCGCGACCTCACTATCGATGGGACCGGGTGCTGACGGCCGTCGGTGCCCTCGCGTGCATTGGCCTGATCGTTAACGGGCTCAGGCACGCTCCGTTTGGCGTGACTTTCCAAGAGGGCGTGGTGTACGGCAGCCTGGGGCTGTGGCTCGCCGGGGCGCATGCCCGCTGGCGGGGGCCCGACGACCCAGCCCGCTGGCGGGTGGAGCACCTCACTAGTCTACTGGCAGCGTACACAGTGGTGTGGTTATTCGTCCTCTCCCTGTACATCACCGTGCTTCCGGAGACAGCCCGAGTCCTAATTCCCGCGGCGCTCGGCACCGCGGCCATCTTCTGGGCTCGCCGGCGGTTCGCGGAGCGGAGGGCCCCCCAAGGCCCCACCGCGCGGGCCTTACCCGGAGCTGCCTAACCGCAAGCGTATGTCGTTGGGCAGACGCGAACTCGTCGAGCGGCTCTGCCCCCAAACCGCGGGGACTCAGCCATGAGGGGCATCTTGCGCTGGTTGCGCATCGGGCTTTTCTCGGTCGTCCTCCTCCTGGTTGTTGCCGGTGCGGTCATATACCTGCTCTCGGAGCGGATCCTACGCCGGACCTACCCTGAGCCGCGGGTAGACATCGCAGTGCCCCGCGACTCGCAATCGGTAATCGAGGGCCGTCGGCTCTCGATGGTTCGCGGCTGTTCCGGGGCCTGTCATGGGATGGAGATCGAGGGCGGGGTCTTCATAGATAACGTGCTCCTCGCACGGTTGGTTGCCCCCAACCTTACCGCCGCTGTACGCGAGTACTCCAATGCCGACCTCGCGCGCATCATTCGGCGGGGAGTCCGCCCCGACGGGTCCAGTGTCATCGGCATGCCATCGGAGATGTTCAGCGGGTTGACCGATGAGGATCTCGGCAAGATCCTCGCTTACCTGCAGAGCGTACCACCCCATCCCGGACCGGCTCCCGAGCGGCGCTTGGTCCGCTCGCACGGGTCGCCTTCGTTGCGGGAAAGTTGCAGCCGGCCGCTGAGCTGGTACGCAAGGCGGTCCTGCTGACCGGCACCTACCCCCAGGATGGCGATTCCACAGCGGCGGGTGCCTACCTCGCACGGACCAGCTGCACCGAGTGCCACGGGCTCGACCTTCGGGGGGGCGACACCGCCCCTGACCTGCGAATCGCCACGGGGTACTCGTTCGAGGCGTTTACGGGCCTGATGCACAGGGGGAAGGCGCTCGGCAACCGTGAATTACCGTTGATGAGCCGAGTGGCGCGAGGACGGTTCAGCCACTTCACTGGCCAGGAGCTTCGGGTTCTGTACACCTATTTGATCGCGCGCGCGGCGAGGCCCGACTCCACCACGTCCGGTCCATGACGGGTAGTCGCGGGACCCTGGCCCAAGGGCCGAGGCTTGCAGTCGAATAATGGCTAGGACGGCGCCGCAAGCATCATCTACCAGCGATAGGCTTCGAGTCTCATCCCGCAGTCTGCTCGACAACTAACGCGCGGGGCGATACCATCTACTCGACCAAAACGGCTACTTGTGCCCCACTGCCTACGACGTCCTCGCTCCACCCATTCGACGCGCTGCCTTCGGAGGTCCCATGCATGAAATCAGGCACCGCCGCGGCAACCAGCGCCTCGCATGGACGGCGGTACATTGGATAGTGGCTCTATTGGTCCCCGTCGCCGCGCGGCCTGTCGTGGGTCAGGCCAAGCCAGAGGTGCCGGACCTGTCGCTGGTGCGATCGGCGCTCGAGAAGTACAAGGACCCGTACGTTGCCATCCATGATGGATACTTCTCAACACTCGGCTGCGTCGAATTTGAGCGTCCTGGCGCTGCCGGGCACGTTCCCTACATGCCGGGTGGCATGGGGGTCCACTTCCTCAATGTCGGCCTCATCGGCCCCGTTCCCGATCCGGCCAAACCCCAGGTGCTGCTTTACGAACCTGACGGCGACAAGCTGCGGCTGGTTGGCGCCGAGTGGTTCATCCCATTGTCTACTGGTGTCAAGGAACGCCCCACCCTCTGGAGCCGCGCTTTCGACGGTCCGATGACGGGACATCCCCCGTTGCTCCCGATGGAGGTGACCCACTACGACCTTCACGTGTGGCTCTACAAACCGAATCCCTTAGGAATCTTCGCGCCGACCAACCCCAACGTGAAGTGCACAGGTCACCCCTATCGCTTGGTCGAGGAGGCGCCAAAGTTGGTTCCGGAGCCGAAGCCCTAGAACCCACGCCGATGAGTCGCCGCGGTTGATGCCCGGTCCGTTATGCCGCTGAGGCGGGTGGATGTCCGATGGAAGTCGAGTACGAGCTCACACCTGACGACCTCTACGCCTTCCAGTGGCGAGCGGCCTTCGAGTCTCCTTTCGCGAAGCGCGCGGGCGTAAGGTCTACGCCTACTGGTTCCTGGCGCTGCTCCTGGTTTCCGTACTCCCTGCCATCGGCCCTGGCGGCTTCGTGATCTCGCGGGCGAACTTTACCTTCCTTCTCATTGCCTTCCCGGTCGTCGCCCTCGCCCAGTGGTATCTCACAAGGCGGCTGATGCGGCGTGCCCTCTTACGGCTCCTCAAGCGGGAGAAGCCAGGTAAGGGGCAGCTCGGGAGCCATAGAGTGGTTCTCAGTGAGGACGGAGTGGTCGAGAAGACGGCGGCTGTACACTTCCCCGGCCGCCGCACACGTCATCCCCAAGCGGGCGTTCAGAGATATGCAGGAGGCAGAAGGCTTCTACCAGTTTGGTAGAGTCCGGAAAGAGGCGGCGGCATAACAACCCGACCGCCCGGCAAGGAAGGTAAAAATCTCCGGCTCCTGGCCGGCGGCGCGGCGCTGCTGCTCCAGCTCTCCTGCGCTGCACGGGTTCCTCCCGATCCCGCTGCCGTCCCCCGCCCTGCCGACGACTCGGTGATGGCGAGCCGAGTGCGCCAGGCGTTCCTCCATGCCTGGAGCGGCTACCGGCGCTACGCCTGGAGCCACGACGACCTGAATCCGATCAGCAAGACCCCCCACGACTGGTACGGCACCTCGCTCCTCATGACGCCGGTGGACGCCTTCGACACCATGGTCCTCATGGGGCTCGCGAAGGAGGCGGCCGACGCCAAGCGCCTGATCCTGGACCGGCTCTCCTTCGATCGGGACGTCAGCGTCCAGGTCTTCGAGATCACCATCCGCCTGCTCGGCGGGCTGCTCAGCGCCTATCAGATGGATGGCGACCCTGGTTTTCTCCGGCTCGCCACCGACCTGGGGAACCGGCTGCTCCCTGCGTTCGACTCCCCCACGGGCATGCCGTTCCGCTATGTGAACCTGAAGACCGGCGAGACCAGGGACCCGGTGAGCAACCCGGCGGAGATCGGGACGCTGATGCTGGAGTTTGGAACCCTGAGCAAGCTCACCGGCAACCCGGTGTTCTACGACAAGGCGAAGCGCGCGGTCATGGAGCTGTACCGGCGGCGCTCCGGCATCGGTTTGGTCGGCAGCACAATAGACGTGCGCACCGGCGCGTGGCAGGACACCCTGAGTCACGTGGGCGGCGGGATCGACTCGTATTACGAGTACCTGCTCAAGGCGTGGCGGCTGTTCGACGACGAGGACTTCCGGGACATGTGGAAGGCGAGCATTGGTCCGGTCAATCGCTATCTGGCCGACGATCGGTTCGGCGGGCTCTGGTACGGTCAGGCCAACATGGCGACGGGGACGCGCACCGGCACTCAGTTCGGCGCGCTGGAGGCGTTCCTCCCTGCGGTGTTAGCGCTGGGGGGCGAAACCACCCGGGCCGAGCGGCTGATGGAATCGGTGAACCGGATGTGGACCACGTTCGGGGTCGAGCCGGAGACCATCGACTACTCCAGCATGAGCATCGTCTACCCGGGTTACCAGCTCCGTCCCGAGGCGCTGGAGTCGGCCTACTATCTCTTCAGCTTCACCGGGAACAAGCGCTATCGCGCCATGGGCCGCGCCATGTTCGAGGCCATCGAGCGCTGGACCCGGACCGACGCCGGCTTTGCCGCCCTGGCCGATGTCCGCACCAGGGAGAAGCAGGACCGGATGCATTCGTTCCTGCTCGCCGAGACCTTCAAGTACGCCTACCTTCTCTTCGCGCCAGCCGAGACCCTCGTTCTTCGGCGGGTCGTGTTCAATCTCTTCGCGCCGGCTGAGGCCCTCGATCTTGGGGTCGTGTTCAACACCGAGGCACATCCTATCACGCGGACTTGGTGACCACCCTCAAAGGATGGGAAGAGCCTGCCCCGAGCCAGCAAGCGAGGGGACGGGAAAGAGGGGAAAGAGGAACTGTCAAAGACGCAATCCCAATCGTCAGTGTAATCCTGGTTGCCCTTCGGGCGGGTACCGCCGGTCGCTGTCTAACTCGGTAATGCAGCGGACAAACGCGGACCCGGTGCAACCTAGATTCTGACAAGTCGCTTGCGCTGGTTACTTCTCCTACCTCCGAGGTCTGGCCCAGGCGCCACCGCGTATCCGAGTGCTGGCGCTCTCGCTCGGCAACCACCACATTTCTGGCTCCCGAATTCCCAACCGCGCTCATGAAACACCGAGAATCAGCGGCCGGTCGCCGCGTCACCCCGGGGTGAAGCTCCGGCCGGACGGCTGGATAGCTCGAAACCATCAAGGAGAGATTATGAATATCGCCCGGTTCGCCGTGGCCACCCTCGCGGCACTCGTGATCGCCACGCCGGCTTCCGCCCAGTTCGGCGGCCTCACGAAGAAGGCCAAGGAAAAGGCGGGCCAGGAGGGCGCGTCGAAGGCAGCCGACGCGCGCTTCTGAGGCCCCTGCGCAGGGCGCGGCACCCGGCGACCAGGGCGGGATGATCGTGCTCACCGCGGACGTCGTGAACCAGTTGCTCGCCGGGCTCAAGGCCGGCAAGGCCGAGCGCGAGGCCGCCGCGAAGCAAGACACGCCCTACGGCCGCTACCAGAAGGCGGAGGCGGCGTACGCCGTGGCCAAGCCCAAGTGCGAGGCGGCGCAGCCGGCCTTCTACCAGCGGGTGGGGACGAACCCGAAACTGGCGGACAAGTACAGCACGCTCACCGAGAAGATGGTGGCGGCCCAGGGCAAGGGCGACATGAAGCTCATGGCCATCTACCAGGATTCGGCGATGGCCATGATGGACCCGAGCTGCGTCGTGAAGCAACCCGAGCAGCCCAAGGACTACTACCAGGCACAGCGCGACCTCGACAGCCGGGTCGAGAAGCAGGAGGTCAAGGCCTCGGGCTTCAGCCCCGGCGATCTGGCAATGGTGAAGGAGCGGGCCATTGCGATCCTCCAGGACGCCACCCCGCCGGGCGGCGCGTCGTCCATGGAGAAATCCGCGGTGTCGGCCAAGTCGGCCGAGCTCAAGCCGCTGCTGGGGTTGCAGGACCAGCCCGCGGCCCAGGCGGCGAAGCCCGCGCCGGCGCCCGCTCCGGCCCCCGCGCCCGCCCCGGCCGCACCCGCAGATGTCCGCCGCGGCGACGAGCATGAATGACTGCATGATGAAGAACATCCAGACCCATCAGGCCGAGATCGAGGCGCTGGCCAAGCGCGCCGAGGCGGCGCAGGCAGACGGCAACACTGAGAAGCTGATGGCGATCGCCGATACGCTGCAGCGGATCCAGATGGCCGGCTGCCAATGAGGATGGCCGTATGACCTCGATCCTGCGGGCGGTCGCCGCGTGGGTCTGGCGGCGGCCATCGCCGGCGGCGCACTCGGTGCCGCGGCCTCCGGAGCGGAATCCGGTGGCCCGTCGCTGGCGGTTCGCGGGGCCGGCGGCTGGGTGACCTGGTGGCGCCGGGACGCAGCACCCGCGCGGTGGAGCGGGCAAGCGCCGCTCGCCGGACGGGTCGCCTGGCGTCCCGGCGCGGTCGGCGTGGAGTGGGGCGAGCTGCAGCTCCGGGGCGCGAGCGAGGCGTGGCGCACCCGGGTGGTGCTGGTGCGGCTCGACCCGCGCCGGGTGGACCTCTCGCTGGTGACGGCGTTCACCCGGAATGAGGGCTGGACCGTGGCCGACGCCGACAGCGGCGCCGTGCTGGCGCTCGACGCTGGGCAGTTCCGCCACTCACTGCCGTGGGGATGGGTGGTGACCAAAGGGACGCGAGGTGCTCCCGCCGGAGTACGCACCGCTCGCCGGGGCGGTGGTGGTGGACCCATCGGGCGCCGTGCGGGTGGTGGCGCCGGACAGCGTCGCGGCCGAGCGCGAGCGCGGCACCGCGCGCGAGGCATTCCAGAGCTACCCGATGCTGCTGCAGGATGGCGTGGTGCCGATGGCCCTCCGGGAGGCGGGCAAGGGCGTTGACCTCGCCCATCGCGACGCGCGGCTCGCGCTCGGGACCCTGGCGGACGGCCGCGTCGTTATCGCCCTGACGCGCTTCGATGCCCTGGGTGAGTCTCTTGGGCGGGTGCCGTTCGGACTGACCTCGCCCGAGATGGCGGCGGTGATGGGAGCGCTCGGCTGCCGCCAGGCGCTGCTACTCGACGGCGGGATCTCCGGCCAGCTATCGGTGCGGGAGGCCGATGGGTCCGTGCAGAGCTGGCGGGGGACCCGGAGCGTACCCCTGGGGTTGGTGGGGCGACCGAAGACCTAGAAGCCGCGAATTACCATCGATCCGAGGACGCATCTCGGTCGGGCGATCGCCAACTGCGCGCCGAGCGGTCGGCAGACCAGGATCCCGGCGGCGCGGGCTCACATCCACCGGCCAGTTAGCTTGCCGGGCTTCGGTGACCGGCTCCCGGCGGCGCGGGCTCACGTCCACCGGCCAATTGTCCCGCCGGCGTCGGTGACCGGCTCCCGACGGCGTGGGCTCACATCCACCGGCCAGTTGTCCCGCCGCTCCTCGATCGCCCGCTGCCGGGCGTCAGCAACGGTTGGCCGGCTGGGCCCCTCGCCCCGGAACTCCACCCGGCGTCCTCGACTCGCGGCGGCGGCTCCCCGCGCCCGCCAAGGCGTGAGCTGAGCCGTATTCACCGCAGGGCGGAAGTCGTCGCGCCGATCGCGGAAGGGAACTGGAGCAAGAGCACCCGGACGGACGAAGAATGGCCAGTGGAAGAATCGGTCTACCAAAACCGGGTGCGGGAAGCAGGGCCAGCAGAAGACCGGGTCGAAGGCAAACAGGGTCGCAACGGACCAGTAGTCCGACGCGTAGACCACGCGCTCGATCACGTCATACGTAGTCACGTCGTAGTCGAAGTCGCCCGGGGCCATGCGGAGCACGAGATCGGTGAGCTCCGGCTCGGGCTCGCGCGGCAGCTGGGAGGGCGCGAGCGCGCTGTAGTCCCATTGGTCGCCGAGCCGGTAGCCGTCGAACCGGAACCGATCGCGGGAGACGGCGGCGTAGACCATTCCCCGTCCCCAGGTGCCGTCGATGTCGAAGGCCTCGCGGCCACCCCTGCCCTTCACCTCGTACCGCTCGCCGCCGCGCACGAAGTTGTCGTCACCGGGATCCAGCGGGAACAGCACCCGAAGTTGCCCGTCGGGGTCCGCGTGGAGAACGAGGAGATAGCCGTCGTCCCTGGTCCGCACCTGGACCTGGGCATGGTCACCCGGGAGGAACCGGCCGTCGTTGTTGATCCAGAGCCGGATCGCGGGGTCGTCGCTCGGCGTGCCCCCAATGTTGGCTTGGGTGCCGGAGAGGAATAGGGGAAGGAGCAAAACGGAGATCATGGACCTCCAAAAACGAATGCTGCTACATCCTGGAAACTATGCTGACCGACCGACGACCGCCAACAGGTCCCCGCAGGTTGTCTCAGCCAGCGGAGTGGAAATATCGGTGGTATCATTGATTCATACAGCTCAGGAGGCTCATATGCGACCGGAATTGCCGACCCACTCCAAGTTCTACCGTCTGATCGCTCTCGCTGTAGCATCGTCCATCGCGCTCGCCTGTGCGCCGGTGACACAGGCCAACACGATTCCGCCCGCCCCCATTCTGACCCTCTGGCCCGATCCTACCTACCTGCCCGAACGCCAGTGTCATGGCGCCTATCAGGTCGAAGAGCTGAATCGGTATCTCCCCCAGGCCCGAGTGGCGCTCTGGCTGCCGGGCACCCACGCGGTAACCGTGGATCCAGAGCGCGGGTGTCTGGTCGTGAGGGTCGAAAGTGCCGGCGTCGGGCGTTTGGCCGAGCTGGTGTTCCGGAGCGTAGCAGTCCCGCGCCGTGCCGTCTTGCTTCTGATCGGCTGAGCAGCGAGCCGGGGGCAAACCCCACTCCCGCCAACCGGGTCCAGGGCGAGCCATGGTAAAGGATTGCCACGGTGAGCAGCAGCAGCGGAAATCGCGAGAGCGTGATCCAGTTGGCGAGCACGGGGCCCGCTTCGGTATCTGAGTCCTATGGCAAGGTCATCAATGATATCGTACGATTACAGCCTCCCATGTTCATCCGCATCTGGCAGTTCCGCGTTCCGTCGGAGAAGGCCGACGAGTTCCGGGAGGTCTACGGGCCCGACGGGGAGTGGGCTAAGCTCTTTCGGCGCGAGGCGGGGTTCCTGGGGACCGAGCTCCTCCACTCCTCAACCCACCCCAACATCTTTCTGACGATCGACCGATGGAACAGCGCCGTGGACTGGGCCGCGTTTCTTCGGGCGTGGGGAGACGATTACGCCGCTCTGGACCGGCGTTGCAAGAGGCTGACCGTTTCCGAGGGGGAGATCGGCAGCTTTCAGAGCGCGTGAGTGGCGGCGATCGGCTCGATACCTGGGCGTTCTTCCGGCCGGGCGACAAAGAGTGAGCGGTAAGTGGCAGCGAGGAATCGGCCGGGTTTACGTTGTCACGACGATCTCGAACCGACGTCACGATGGGCGATCCCTCGCGAAGTTTACCCTGAGCGCAGTCGAAGGGCTCGGGATGACACGCGAGTGCTGATGTCTGACCCGCTTTCCCGCTGACCCGCTTATCGGCTCTGTGCCAACCGCGGTGCAGTGCCTAACTGCCTCACCACGGCGGCCAGCGTCCGCACCTTGGCCGCATCCCCTGCCCTCCTGGCGTGCGCCTCCAACCGCGAGACCAGCTGGGCCAGCGCCTCCTGCTGTTTCGCGCCTGACGCCTTCTCGGCCTTCGCCAGCTCCTCGCGCGCCGCGGCAATCTCGGCTGCATCCATCCCCTTCGATCGCTCGAGCTGATCCAGGTACGCCCGTGCAAGTGAGTACGTCTTCGGCCAGGTGAACTTGACTTGCCCCTGGGTATTGAAATAGTCCAGGTGCACCGACTTGGCCGCGTCGATCTCATTCTGCGAGATGAATCCACTCGGCTTGAGCTCGAAGACGTCGAGACCGCGGAGGATCTCGGAGCCGTAGATGTAGCCATTGTACCAGTAGGTGGACCAATAGCCCCCCAGCTCCAACTTCGCCGGATCCCAGGGGCCGCGATCGAAGTAGGCGATCTCCTTTGGGTGCTTGGGATCGGTCCAATCGAAAACCGATACTCCGCCCTGATACCACGCCTGCACCATTACGTCTCGGCCTGGAATCGGAATCAGCGAGCCGTTGTGGGCCACACAGTTCTCCTCCGATGTCTGCGGGGCCGGCAGCTTGTAGTAGCTCTGGAATTGCATCTTCCGGTTGTTGATCGTGAAGAGTGCGTCCGCCCCCCACTCCGGCTTATCGGTCCTCCGGCACTTGGGCTGCATGCCGCCGCCCCATTCGTCGGAGAAGAGGATCTTGCTGCCTACGTTGTCGAACGTGGCCGAATGCCAGTAGGAGAAGTTGGAATCCGATGCCGCACCGATGCGCTGGGGATTGGCCGGATCGCGGATATCGAGCAGCAGCCCGTAGCCGGCGCAGGCGCCGCCGCCGAGCCCGATCTCCGGATACAGGGTGATGTCGTGACATTGGGTGGGACCCGCGGTCGAGTCCGGCATCTGGGCCTCGTTCGCCTTGATCGCCCCGGCGACGATCTCCGGCAGCGCCTGGCGCAACGCCGCGCTGTCGGCACCAGTCGGATTCCCGGTCCCCCCTCGCGCCTTGACCACGCTGTCCAGCAGCTGCGCCACCCACATCGGGTGAATCACCTCTTCCTTGCCATGGAAACTGCCGACGAACCCGCCGTGGGCCTTAGCCTCCGCCAACTCCTTGATGGCGGCGACGCTGTCTTCCGGCGCGTCTCCGTGCTTCGGCGGCGCCACCAGGTCGTTAAAGATCCGGGGCGAGCTCACGATTTTCGCCTGCTCCGGGTGGGCCAGCGGAACCTTGATCACCTCGATGCGGAAGAGCGCGGAGTTGGGATCCTTGGGTGCACTCACGCAACCCGGCAGCTCGTTGGACGACCGCACCGGCGCCTGCCCCGAGATGTAGACATAGACGTTTGCGCGGTCCTTGGGATCGATGAGCAGGGAGTGGGTATGCGAGCCCCGGCAGGTCTGCACATTGCCCACGTTCTTCGGGTGGGCGATATCGCTGATATCGAAGATCCGGATGCCACGCAACCGCTCGGTACTGACCGTGTCCTCGACCCCCTGGGCCCCGCAGTCGAGGCGTGCCGCCAGGTTCTCGCCGGAGACAAAGAGCAGGTTCTGGTAGACCGACACATCGCTCTGCGACCCGGGGCAGACGTACGCCGTCTTCAAGGTGGGCCGGCTGGGATTGCCGATGTCCCACACCTGGTACCCGTTGAAGCTCCCCTGAATGGCATAGTGGCCGGTGAAGGCCAGGTCGGAGTTGATGCCATTTACGAACTGCGCCGACGGTGGGGTCTTGGAGACCATTCCCAGATTCCACACCGCTTCGGCAGCATCCGTCTTTCCGCCCCGAAGACCGACCCGCGGATCGGGGTTGGGCGCCGCGGTGGATCTGCTATCGCTCGGCGACGCGCCACCGGAGCCGGATGAGGAGGTCGAGCGGGCGCAAGCGGCCTGGAACGCGAGTACGACGGCCAGTGACAGCGACACTATTTTGGGGGATGCCATGCCGGGTTCCTTTTTAGGAGCTATTGGCTCTTCGCTATGGGCTATGGGCTAGAAGCCGTTCCGAAGCGGAACAGCCAATAGCCCAAACGGGAGAACGACATGAGAGGTTTCATTCGCATGTCATCCTGAGCGCAGCGAAGGATCTCTCTGGTACCACGTGTGCGATCCGAATGATAGATAGTACCAAGGCACGGAAGGTTGGCCACCACGCCTTACCGCCTTGTCACACGAACGCCATTTGTTTGTTCCTCTGATGAATCCGGGCCGGAAGCTGCCGACCACTGACAACCATATTGAGGTTCTCTTATGACGCAACGCGCGATCACCCTCGTGTACTTGCTGGCGGCCGGGGTGCTGGCCGGCTGCGGAAGCAGCTCCGGGCCAGGCCAGTCTACCCACTACCAGCCACCCAATACCGAGTTCGCCGCGAGCCTGGGCCTTGCTCCTCCCGTCACTCAGGACCAGGCCATGGCGATTGCGGCGGCGGCAGCCGGAGGGACGGCACTCAGCGCAGCCCAGGAGCGGGAAGGTGGCGTACTCTTCTTCGAGGTCCAGGTAGATACCCCAGCCGGACGGAAGGAGGTCGAGGTTCGCTCCACCGACGGGGGCGTGGTCGAGATCGAAGCGGCCGACAATGACTAGGCGGTACGGCGGTACGGCGGTACGGCGGTAAGCGGGTAGGACAGGAGGCGGGGTAAGCCGGCAGCCGAATCACGTTGTCATCCTGAGTGAAGCGAAGGATCGCCCAACGTGACGGCTGTTCGAGATCGTCGTGGCAACGTAAGCCCACCCGATCCCTCGCGGAGTTCACCCTGAGCGCAGTCGAAGGGCTCGGGATGACGCGCGAGTGCTGACGTCACACGCTGTCCCGCTGTCCCGCTGTCCCGCCTACCGCCTTACCGCCTGACTTGATACGCCAGCTTCACGAAGAATCCGTCGTTCACCCGCTCGAGCCGAGACCAGTTGAACTCGGCGTCGCTCTCCAGCGAGCTGCCGTAGCCCAGGAAGGCCACGGTGCCCGGGGTGGGCTCATAGGAGGCGAGCAGATCGACCCGGAACCCGTTAAACTCCGTCGCCGGCTGAGGTGCACCGGCAACGAACAGCGGGTCGCCAGTCGAAGGATCCTGGAGCGCCGCGCGACTCTCCGAGCGGTACTCCCCGATCACCCGAAAGAAGAGGGCCCGGTTCGGCTGGTACTCCAGCTTGAGCCGGGGAATGGTCGAGCGGGCGAACTCGCTGCCGTCGAGGCGAAACAGCCGGAACAGTGTGCCGAGCGCCGAGACGCGAACGGTGGACGTTGGCCGAAGATCCACACTGCCGGTCAATTGCCAGCCCTTCCCGGTGGTTCCCTCCTGAAAGATCGCGACCTCCCCCCAGCCGTAGGACACCGTCGCTCCGAGCTGCCGCCAGGTTGGCGTGGTGACCTTCGCTTCCCCAGTGAAGCCGGAAAAGTCATCCACCGGCAAGTACGAGGGGCCCGCGGCACTCCCGATGGTGTAGTCCGCGAATGTACTGTCCTGGAAGTTCACGAAGTTCCGCTCGACGTGGCCGTTCAGCTCCCACCCACCCCGGAGCTGGAAGGTGGCATCCAATTGGTCGAACCCCTCGAGCCCCTCCTTGAACCCGAAATCGTCATACAACCAGATGCGCTCGGGCCCGAAGAAGACGGTGAGGTTTTCCAGCAGTGCGCCGCGGCCCCCGTACAGCGTGAACCGATTGAAGAAGTGGCCGGTTACCACCCCGCTCCGCAGCCGGTTCACGAACCCGGCCTGCGCGTCGAACCCGTCGCCCTGGCCAGCCAGTAGATAGTTGAATCCCCAGCTGCGCCCGGTCCGGTCGAACTCGGCCTGCCAGATGGGAGCGTTCCGGCTGCCGGCCGCGTCGCTGGTCCAGGAGCGGCCGTACTGGACCTGGGTGTAGTAGAGACCCCAGACGTAGCGGAAGTCGCCCGCCAACACCCGGTTGTGGTTACCGGACTGATCCCGGTTGGTGAAGGTGACCCCCGCGATGGAATTGCGGCCGAAGTCGCGGCGGAGCCGGGTGATGTTGAACCAGGCGTCACCGGCATCGGTCTGATCCACCGCCGTCAGGTGCGCCACGCCCAGCTGGCCGAACTTTCCGGTGAGCTTGGCGCCGGCCTTGGGATCGACGATGCGGCGGGTGTACACCAGCGTTTGCGGTGAGCCGAAGAGCTCGATCCCCTCCAGGAAGAAGGGCCGCTTCTCCGGAAAGAAGAGGGCGAAGCGCTCGTTCACCGTCACCTGACCCACGTCGCTCTCCACCTGGCTGAAGTCGGGGTTGATGGTGGCGTCGAGCGCGTAGCTGCTGAAGCCTAGCTGGAAGTTGAGTCCCGCGTCCGGGTTCACGTCCTCCCGGGTGAACTCCCCGCTCACGTCGTCGCGGCTCCCGTCGGCGGTGGCCGTCACGAACGGCTGGGCCTCGATGGTGACACCGTGCCTCATGTCGTGCAGCCCGCCGAGGGCTCCCTCCTGCCCCAGGAAGCTGGCGTTGGCTCGACGGACGTCGGTCCAGGTGTCGGTGTAGCCGGTGCGCTGGACCATGCGGGTGACGTTGAACCCCCAGGTCTGGGGACCGCTTCCGGGATAACGCAGACTCCGGAAGGGGATGCGGATCTCGATCTCGTACCCCCGATCGGTGATCCGGCCCTTCGAGTCCCAGGTGAAGTCGGGGTTGTTGTCGATGCCGCCCGGAACCAGGCTGCTGACCTGGCCGGCCCCTTCGCTGCGCACCCCGTCGGCCTGGACGCCGAGGGGATTCACTGCGAAGAAGAACGCTCGTCGACGATCATGAAAGGTGTCGAGGTCGAGGACGACGTAGTCGTCATTGTCGATGTTGTCCCGGTCAGCCACCGTCGCGCGGATGGTGCCCGGGTTCCGGTCGCGGGCGATAATGCCGAAGTGGATCGCGTCGGGCGTGTACCATACCAGGACCTCGGTTTGCTCCTCCGCAGGCCGGCCATCCACCGGCTGATACTGCCAGAAGCCGGTGAGCCGGGTAGCCTGAGACCAGACCGGCTCGTCGAGCTTCCCATCGATCTGGATTTCACTCTCCAGACGGGGAATCTCCGCGGTGGGCGAGCCCTTCCCTTCCACGACGGCGCCGGAGCTTGGGCCGGAGGCCTGGAGGAGCAGCAGGAGTGCGAGCATGGGTCCGCTAGTTAGAACGCCTGAGTCATCGCGCGCGCCGCGGAGCGGCGAAGCAATCTCGCGACCAGGGAAAATAGTCTCAGGGAGATTTACGGGGAGGTGGAGGCCGGAGTTTCCGGCGCATCGAGGGTTGCGCTATTGCGAGCGCTGCCCTACGAGTCATTGCGAGGGCGCCCTTCGGCTGTGCTCAGGGCGGGCTCCGCGTCCGAAGCAATCCAGTCGCTGGCTAACGAAGCTGCCGGATCGCCGCGCGATGCCTACATCGTTGTTCTCGGGAGGCAACCTATGAAGATGCAGCGAGTCGCCCTGGTACTCCTGGTTCTGAATCTCGTACTTCTGGCACTCTTCCTTACGCAGCAGCGGGCATCGGCGGCCCAGGCCATCGAACCGGTGCTCCGTGCGCGCACCCTGGAACTGGTGGACGCGCATGGTCGGGTGCGCTCCCGGCTCAACGTCGAGTCGGACGGGGAGGTCGTCTTTCGACTCTTCGATCAAACCGGAACTATTCGCGTCAAGTTGGGCGCGGGTGAGGGCGGCTCCGGTCTCGTCCTGAACGACGAGACGACGGAGCCCGGAGTACACATCCTGGCGCGGCGAGCCCCGGTCGCTGGGCGGAAAACCACCAGCATCACTCTCACGGGCGCTGGCGGCCGGCAGCGAGCCTTCACGCCGTAGCCCATGCGATGGCAAGGGTCGCTACGGCCCATTAGCCGATGGGCAGACGAGATCTTTGACGAACGGAGGGCAGATGTTCGCCACCATCGCTTTGCAGGTAAATATCGCCGCCGGTCTCCTCGCGGCGACACCGATACCCCACGTATCAGCCCTTGAGGCGCCCCGCGATACGGCCTGGGCCGACCCATCACCACATCGGACCCGGTATGTGGCCGTGACAAAGTCGGTGAGGTTGGAGGTATTGGACTGGGGTGGCTCCGGTGCTCCGCTGGTCTTTCTGGCCGGTGGGGGGAATACGGCTCACGTCTATGATCACTTCGCCACCCGTTTCACCAATCGCTTTCACGTGCTCGGCATCACGCGGCGCGGTTTCGGCAAGTCGTCACATCCAGAGGCCGGTTACGATACGACGACGCTGGTCCGCGACATCGTGGCCGTCCTCGACAGCCTTGGACTGAAGCAGGCCTCGTTCGTCGCCCATTCGTTCGGGGGCAGCGAGCTGAACTACCTCGGCGCGCACTATCCCAAGCGGGTCCATCGCCTGGTCTACCTCGACTCCGCCATGGATAGCCACGCCCTCTTCCGGAGCCCGGAGTGGAAGAGCGGGGTCCTTCAGTCCCCGCAACCGCCGACACCCCCGTACGACGACGAAGTGGGGTCGGCGTGGAGCTGGACTCTGTGGGCCGAGCGCCTCTCGGGGCCAGGATATCCGGAGGCCGAGGTGAGGACGATGTTCAAGTTCGACGCCAACGACCGATTCGTCGGCCCCACCAGCGTCGACGCATGGCTGGAGAAGCTCGAACAAGGTTCGGAGCCTGTGGACCTCAGGCGCGTCCGCGCCCCCGCCCTGGCCCTCTACGCCATCGTTGAATCAGCCGAAGCGATGCTTCCCTACTGGCATGCACTCGATCCGACTGCTCGAGCCCGGGGCGAGAAGATGTTCGAGGCACTGCAGCGGCTCCACACTCGGCTGCGCGCAGATTTTAGCGAGAAAGTGGAACGCGCCCGCGTGGTCCGGATTCACGGCGCCCGCCACTACATGTTCCTGACTCATCCCGGGGAGGTAACCCACGCCATGCTGGAGTTCTTATCTGGATCGTGAGGCAACCGCATCGGAATGAGTAGCAGATTGCCAGTGCTGCCCTGGCGGACCGCCGTTTTTGCTTTCACCTTCTCCCATCGCTTTCTCGACAGATTGCCAGGTCGTTCTACCCGCCGAGTTGACCGGTGCGTCACAACACTCATCCAAGGAGGGTCTCATGTTTCGTTCCACCCGATTCGGCCTCGTGGCACTGCTGGTCTTGGGCGCTGCCTGCCAGCCTCGTCCCAAGACCGAGACTGCAATGGCCGGGGCCGGATCAGACGCCACCGCAGCCAGCCTGTCCGACGAGGACAAGGCGAGCGTACGCGCGGTTGACGCCCAGTGGGCTCGAGCGGCCAGTTCGGGCGACGGCCAAGCCATCGCAGCCCTGTACGCGTCGGATGCGATTCTGCTTCCCCCGGGGGCACCGATGGTCAAGGGTGAGGCTGCGAAAAAGTACTGGGTCGAGTTTACCAGCGGCTTTGCCGGACCGATCGAGCTCAATACCATGGCCGTGGAGGGCGGCGGAGACGTGGCCACCGCGATCGGTACCTACACGATGAGCCTGACCCCGAAGAAGGCGGGCGCAAAGCCCCTCCCCGCCGAAGAAGGGAAGTACCTCGAGGTGTTGAAACGGCAGGACGATGGGTCGTGGAAGATCGTCTACGATATGTGGAGCCCGAACGCCGCGCCGGCGCCGGCGAAGAAGTAGCGGTGTCACCACTGCGGGAGCAGCTCATCAAACTGTTGAGCTGGGAGGACGCGCACGTCGGCTTCGACACCGCGGTGGCGGACCTCCCCGCTCGGTCACGCGGCACCGCGCCCGCCGGTCTGCCCTATTCGCCGTGGCAGCTGGTGGAGCATCTGCGCATCACCCAGCACGATATTCTCGACTTCTGCCGCAATCCCGGGTACAAGGAAATGTCCTGGCCGAAGGACTATTGGCCGCCGGCCGCGTCGCCACCCTCTCCTGCGGCCTGGAATGCAAGCATCGAGCAGTTCCGAGCCGACCGGCTCGCACTGGAGGAGTTGGCGAGGGATCCGGCTATAGACCTCGAGGCCCGGATCCCGCACGGCACCGGGCCGACGTACCTGCGTGAGTTGCTGCTGGCGGCTGATCACGCCGCCTATCACATCGGCGAGCTGATCGTGGTTCGCCGCCTGCTCGGAGCATGGCGACCGTAAGAGGTTGCCACGCGGTCATTCAGAGCGGAGCGAGGAATCGGGTGGGTCAACGTCGAGAGGTTCCTCAAGGTGCCGAGGCCTGTTCCTGCTCCCCTCTAAAGACCGCTGGAGAACCCGAACCTGGTGCTGATCCTGCGCGCGATCGTCGTTGGGACCGTTATGGCAGCGGCAGTTGCGCCGCGGTCTGCTCAGTCGCAGGCTTCCCCGCCCCGGCACAGCTGCCGCTTCGTGAAGATCCCCATGCGCGACGGGATCCAGCTCAACACCAGCGTCTGCGAGCCTGAGGGTCAGCACCAGCCGCTCCCCTTTCTTCTCACCCGCACCCCCTACGGCATCGCCGCCGACACCGTGGTCCCCGACAGCTATCGGTTCTTCGCTGCCGACGGGTACATCTTCGTCTCCCAGGACATCCGCGGCCGCTACGGTAGCGAGGGGCAGTTCATCATGAACCACCCGCTGCACGATCCGGCCGACTCCAACGGCGTGGACGAGAGCACCGACACCTACGACACCGTCGCCTGGCTCCTCAAGAACGTGCCGGGCAACAACGGCCGAGCCGGCGTGCTGGGTGTCTCGTATCCGGGGTTCCTGGCCACCATGGCCGGCATCAACCCGCATCCCGCGGTGAAGGCCATCTCACCCCAGGCGCCGATGACCGATACCTGGATGGGAGACGACTTCTTCCATCAGGGCGCGTTCCGGCTCTCCTACGGCTTCGAGTACGCCGGCAGCATGGAGCTCAGCAACGATCAATCGGTGCCGCTCCCCATCGGCAAATGGGACACCTACGACTGGTACCTGGAGCTCGGCCCGCTCGCGAACGTCAACGCGAAGTACTTTCACGGAAAAGTCCCCACCTGGAACGCTTTCGTCGCCCACCCGGCATATGACACCCTATGGCAGAAGCGGGCGGTTCAGCTGCTGCTGAAGTCGCCCGCGGTGGCGACATTGACGGTCGGCGGCTGGTGGGACCAGGAGGACCGCTTCGGTCCGCTCGCCACCTACGAGGCGCTGGAGCGGGGCGACACGGCCAAGCGGAATTTCCTGGTGATGGGGCCCTGGAACCACGGTGGGTGGCGCAATCCATCCCGACAGATGCCGGTGGTGGACCCGGGAACGCAAGATGCCTATCTCAAAGACGTTGAGGCGCCATGGTTCGCGTACTATCTGAAGGGCAAAGGCAGCCTCACTCAGCCCGAAGCGCTGCTTTACGACGCCGGTGCCATGCGCTGGCGCTCGTTCGAGACCTGGCCGCCCAAAGACGGCGCTACTCCGAAGAGTCTTTACCTTCGTGCCGGCGGCAAGCTCTCGTTGGATCCGCCCAGGGCCGGCGAGTCTCCATTCGACCAGTACGTCTCCGACCCCGCCCACCCGGTGCCCTACCGTCCCCGCCCCATCGAGCAGACCTACGACCCGCGAGGCTCGCGCTGGCGCACCTGGGAGACGATAGACCAGCGGTTCGTGGAGGACCGGCCCGACGTGGTGAGCTGGGTCTCCGAGCCGCTGACCGAAGACATGCTCATCGCCGGGGACGTCACCGCGCGCCTCGTGGCATCCACCACCGGCCGAGACGCCGACTGGGCGGTCAAGCTGATCGATGTCTTCCCCGACAGCGTCCCCAAGGCCTGGCAGCTCGGCGGCTACCAGCTGATGGTGGCGCACGAGATCATGCGCGGCCGCTATCGCAAGAGCTTCTCCAAACCCGAGCCGCTTACGCCCAACACGCCGCTCGCCTTCACCGTGGACTTGCACCAGCAGAGCCACCAGTTCCGGAAGGGTCACCGCATCATGGTGCAGATCCAGAGCACCTGGTTTCCCATCTACGACCGGAATCCACAGACCTGGGTGCCGAACATCTTCCAGGCCAAGGCATCGGACTTCAAGGCCCAGACCCACCGGATCTGGCACACGCCGAAGCATCCATCGCGGATTGAAGTGACTGTCATCCTGAAGGAGCGAAGCGACTGAAGAGCCTGCCCCGAGCAGAGTGCGAGGGGATCTCAGACTCGACAGGTTTGAGATCCCTCGCGGAGTTTATCCTGAGCGCAGTCGAAGGGCCACAGCCTTCCTGGTCGGCGCCCGCGAAGCAGCCAAGCTGATGAGCGATGGAGCACGAGTCATAGCGATACCTGGGCGCCAGGGGGCCAGGACCGGCGGCTTGCAGCCACGGGTCGCCATGGGCGCAGCAAAGGCAGCCCTGGAGGCACTGGTGCGGTACTTCGCGGTGGCACTGGCTCAGCGAGGGATCACGGTCAACCCGGCCAGTCCCGGCTGGACCGAGGACAGCGTTCTCAATTTACTGCCGCCGGCGGCCCAGATCGCCATCCGAGACTGGCACACACAGGGGTGGATCACTGGACAACTCATCGTCGCCGATGGTGGCGCGTCGTTGATGAACTCCGAGGTTACGCCCGCGCTGCAGCATCGGCTAGCAGGCCCGCCGCGAGCGGAGCTACCCTCTAGCGCGTGAAGTAGTCGTTGTTTGGCCCCGCCCATCCGCAGTGACCCGGGCTCTCGCCTTCGCACACAAGAACGCAGGGAGGGGCCGCTGCAGGCAGGAGGTCCCACTGAAGCACTGCGTTCTTTTGTGCGGCAGTGGGAGCGCCTGCCTGAAGCGGAGGGGAGAATCACTCCACGGTGACGTTCGAGAGGTCGCACTTCGGGTACTTGAGGTGCAGTTTGTCCAGCGTCCCCGCCACGATGGAACCGACCAGATGGTTCCGGTACCACTTCTGGTTGGCGGGCACGATGTACCACGGCGCCCAGTCGGTCGAAGTCTTCGACAGCACATCCTCGTAGGCCCGGATGTAGTCCTTCCAGAACCTGCGTTCCTCCAGATCGCCGTGCTGGAACTTCCAGCACTTTTTAGGATTGTCGACCCGAGCCTGCAGCCTGCTCCGCTGCTCGTCCCGGCTGATGTGGAGAAAGAATTTCATGATCACCGTCCCGTTCTCGTAAAGCATCCGTTCGAAGGCCATGATCTGGTCGTAGCGCTTTCGCCAAACCGCCTGAGGCACGAGATCGTGAACCCGGACGATCAGCACGTCCTCGTAATGGCTCCGGTTGAACACCACCGCCTCGCCCTTGGCCGGCACCTTGGCGTGTACCCGCCACAGAAAGTCGTGATCCAGCTCCTCCTCAGAAGGCTTTCGGAAGGACACTACCCGGGTGCCCTGTGGGTTGAAGCCGCGCATGACATGCCGGATGGTCCCGTCCTTGCCCGACGTGTCCATTCCCTGAAGCACGATGAGCAGCTTCCGTTGGTGCCCTGCGAACAGCAGCTCCTGGGCTTCGGCCAGTCGCTCGACAATAGCTGCGAGCTGTTCCTTCGCCTCCGCCTTACCACCCGGAAGCGAGCTGGTGTCCTCGGGGTCGAAGTCGTCCAGATCTATCTTCTGTCCCTCGCGGACGAGATATTTATTCATCCATGTATGATGTGAGGTTCCGCGCCGAACGCCAAGGCGCTTCTGCCGCTCCCCCGCGGCAAATCCACTTTCGAACGTCCTGGATACTCCCGCATGCTCGTCCTGATCAGCGATCTCCACCTCACCGACGAACGAGCCGCCAGGAACGTCAATCCTGAGGCGTTCAGGCTGTTCGGCTCCGAAGTAGCCGCCACGGCCAGGAAGCGTGGGGCTAAAGAGACTCAGGTCGTTCTTCTGGGCGACACCATCGACTTCGGCCGTACCGACTATTGGCTCCGGCACGGCATCGCTCCGGAAGAGAGGCCGTGGGGCGGCCAGCTCGATCCCGCCACCGGCATGAACTCGAACGCGGGCGCCATCGAGCGGCAGTTCCTGGCCATCCTCCAGGACATTCTTCGATCTGCCACGGCGCAGCAGCTCATCGCCACCCTGGCGGTGCTGGAGCGGGAGTGTCCCCAGTTCAGCGTACGCTACATCATCGGCAACCACGACCGGGTGCTCTGGAACTTTCCCGGCCTTCAGGCCGAGATAAAGAAGGCGATTCCCCAGATCTCGAGCTTTGCCGCCGGCATCGAATCGGACGAGTACGGCGTCGTCGCACGCCATGGGCACGAATGGGACCTGAACTGCCACGGCTGGGAGTTTCGGAACAAGGTGTTGCTGCCCCGAGAGAACGTGGGACGCTTTTCCCCCGAAGCGTACCGGGTCATGGCCATAGGCGAGGCGGTCACGGCGGAGCTCATGGGAGGGCTGATCTACCACGCCGAACGGCTGGGGACGCCGGCACCGGTCGTAGAGCAGCTGAAGGACGTGAACAACCTCCGGCCCATGCTGCACGTGTTCGAATGGCTGGACTGGATCGGCGGGCGTGAGACGCGGGAGGATCAAGAGCGGCTATATCAGGCACTCCGGCTGGCCCTGGACGGTCTGCTCGACTGCAGCCTGGCCAGGCGTTGGGACGCCATGCGTACCGACCTCCTGGTATCGGCCGACCTGATAGACCGTCTCCAGCAGGCAAGACGACTGATCCTGGGGCCGGACTTCGAAACCTTTCGAGGACGAGTCGGCGGCCTGAAGCGACTGGAGCGGACTTTCCCCTTCCTGTTCAAGGAAGAGGATACGCTGCGGGAGGGAGCCCGCTCGGAAGAGGTGTTCCGGAACCCTCCCTCGGGGAACCGGATCCAGCGGGTCATCTACGGGCACACCCACCGGGCCAGGCACGATTACTTCCACGGCAACCAGGACGGGACGGTGCAGATGTACGTCAACACCGGTACCTACCTGCCACTCATCACCGAAGCCGAGGATGGGGAGTCGTTCGCCAGCTCCATCCAGATGGTTTACGTCTACGTATACCGCGCGGACGAGGACCTGGAGGGAAAACAACCCGGCACCACTTCCATGGACGTCTGGACCGGGATCCGGCGGAAGGTCTACGCATGAGGGCGGCGGCCGCGGCGCGGGTCCTTCTGTGCGTCTGCGTTCTGGCGTGCGGTGACCGGTCCACGGCCGAGCTTCCCGCTCAGCTCGAGGCGCGGATGGCCGGTGAGGGCGTGGTGCGCCGAGCAGCCGATCTGACGTTCCGCTACACCGAGGCACCGGGACGGCGCCGGGCCCGATGGGAAGATCGCCGAGCCTCGATCGTGGTCACGCCGACGACGATCCTCATCCATAAGAATGCCAAGATCGGCCTCGAGATCACTCCACGTACCCGTCGCGACGTCGCCGTCGAGCGGGAGGGGAGCCGGGTGCGGCTGCGGGCAGGGCGAGGGGGCTCCGAAGAGCTCTGGTCCTTCGTGCCGCCGGATGGAGATGCTGCGGGCTGGACCGAGGATCTGCGGGCGGTCACACGTCAGGCCACTCGGCTCACCCCTTGAAGCCTCAGCGGACTCCGCGCAGCAACGGAACGAAGCGGACCGGGAAAAGTTGGCGTGAGGTGAGCTTGCCGGCGGCGTCCTTCTTCACCAGCACGAGGTCCTGGTAAGGAAACTGGTCGCCGACAGGCATTACCAGGCGGCCACCCGGCGCGAGTTGGTTTAACAGTGCCGGCGGAATCGACTCGGCCGCGGCGGTGACGACAATCGCATCAAAAGGAGCCTCGTTCGGCCAGCCGGCGTACCCGTCGCCGTGGCGCACCGTGACGTTGCTGTAGCCGAGACGCGCTAATCGGTCCCGCGCCTCTTCGGCCAGGGCTTGAAAGATCTCGATGGTCCAGACCCGACAACCAGTCTGAGCCAGGACGGCGGCTTGATAGCCGGAACCCGTGCCCACTTCGAGCACCCTCTTGCCCGCACGGGGCTCGATCAGTTCGGTCATGAGCGCCACGATCGTGGGTTGGGAGATGGTCTGGTCGTGGCTGATCGGCAGCGGAATGTCTTCGTATGCTAGACCGCGCTGGTCCAGCGGTACGAACTCGTGGCGGGGCACGACCCGCATCGCCGCCAACGTGGCTGAGTCCCGGATTCCCGCCGGGACGAGCTGTTCGTCTACTAAGCGGGTACGAGCTTCGTGCCATCGGTCCGGCTCACGCTGGCATACAACCGGCGCGGCAATACCGAGCGTTAGCAGCAGGCCGAGGCCGCCGGCGAATAGCTTGGCCGAGACCGTAACTGATTTGAGTCGCCACACGATCCGTGAAGATACTCGAGGAATGCATCTACGTCGTCGGCATCTCCGGAGGCGTGCGGATCTGGTCGCTGGAGCAGTACATCCTGCCGAGGGGGCACGCTGTGTACTGGGCTCTGGGCTCTGGGCTATGGGCTATGGGCTGCCGGTGAACCGTTGGGTGTTGTGCTGGGGACTCATCGTGCAAAAGGAACAGCCCAAGCCCATAGCCCGAGCATAGCCCATTTGTAGATTCGAGAGGATCGAATGCCTGAATCGCAAAGCTGGCTGGTATGGGCGCTGCTCTCCGCGGTGTTTGCCGCGGCGACCGCCATCCTCGCCAAGATCGGGCTGGAAGGGATCGACTCCGATTACGCCACCCTGGTACGCACCACGGTCATCCTGGTGGTGCTGAGTGCCTTCGTCTACGCCACGGGAAAATGGCAGGACCCCGCGTCCCTGCCCCACCGGTCGCTCCTCTTTCTTACCCTCTCCGGCCTGGCCACCGGCGCGAGCTGGGTCTGCTACTTCCGGGCGCTCAAGCTGGGCGAGGCCTATCGGGTCGCCCCGATCGACAAGCTGAGCGTGGTGCTGGTGGCCATCTTCGCGGTGGCGTTTCTGGGCGAGCGGCCCGCACTCAGGGACTGGGCGGGGATCGCCTGCGTGGGCGTGGGCGTGCTGCTGCTCAGCCTCAAACGCTAGGAGAGGTGGGCGACAGGGAAGTTGGCCAGAATCAGCGTCCGTGCAACGACTTGGGCGGCTTACCTCAACTAATACTTCATAGTCCACCGGGTACGAAGACAGCCGAAGAACGAGGCGCATGAGATCGGGGAGGATTCGGTCTCCGAGTCGACGGAATCCGGGCTCGACACCAGGTGACGGTAACCTGCGCTGGTCCTCCGCGGGCTCGCAGCCAGGGTCTCCTGCAGATTCATCCTGGAGTCGGCCGCAGTGAGCAGTATCTCCCGGCGGAGCCGCGAGGCAGTCCGGAGCACGCGCACCGGATAGCGGTGGCAGCGGGGAGTGTTCCTTCCCCGCACGCAGCCGTTGTATTTCCGGAGGGCCAGCGAAACGGAATTGGTCCGGCGCACCATGTGCTTCAGGATGCTGGCGCCGTGACAGATGTTGGTCTCGACATTGACCAGGTCGGCAAAGCAGCCGTAGCTCCCCCGGTGTATCGGCATGACCTGCATCAGGCCTATGGCGCCCTGACTGCTCACCGCCGCGGGGTCCAGCGGCGTGTTCTCGATGAGCAACACCGCGCCGAGCAGGCTCGGGCTCAGCCGGAGCCGCTCCGCCTCTCGCACCAGGGCCGCCGCTGCCTGCTCGGCCACTTCCGGGTTGCCGCTTCTCCGCGCCAGGGCGATCGCCAGCGGCAAGTGGGCGTACTCCTTGGTCACCGCACGCTCGAGCGCAGCGCTATCCAGGGGGGCCGCGGGCAACTTGCGCACCGGCGACTTACGCGCGGGCGATATGCGCTCGGGCAACGTGCGCTCGGGCGCAGGCTCAGCCTTCGGCTGGGGCCGTGGCTTGACCTTTTGCCGGCGGACCACCGGGACCTCGGATCGCGCGGCCACCGGTGCCGGAATGGAGACCGGTGCCGCGGGCGCACCCGCACCACAGGCCGTCCCCTCCAGCATCAGCAACACGAGACAAAGATCCAGCACCCGGCCACGACGAGTCGGTGAAGACATGGCATCCCTTGCGAGTGTCTCGGCAGTATGGCCCGTGCCAGGAGGTCGCTCAAGTGTTCCGTTTTTGCCATGCGAAGGAACCGAACAGCACCGGCGGTGTGGCACGAAAAACCCGACTCGGAAGTGGAGGAGGGCGAAGGATAAGCGACTGGAGCCGGCTCCGGTGCAGCCCCTGGCATGAGCCGGATTCCGGGTAGATCGTTACAGAGCAATGGAGGTACTTCGGGCCCCCGCGAGTCGGGAGGAAGGTGCTGGCGTGGACGAGCATCCGCAGTACCGGATGTGGAAGGACCGGCTCGATGCTGAGTGCGAGGTGCACGCCATTAGAATGGCTCGCAACGCGGCTCGTGAACTGAGTCGGGCGGAGTGGCAAGCGGCCTGGGCCAGCTATAAGGCACGCGTCGCGGCTGCTGCTGTGGCGCTGCCACTCCCCCACTGGTGGAACCTGTTCGGGTGGATGCGTTGGCTGTTCCGGCTTCATGCCCCTGGGAGGTCTGGTTGAACACTCTTACCTGTTCGCTTGTCACGCTCGCGGCGCTCGCCGGCGTTCCGGCAGCAATCGCGCAGGAAGTTGACGCCCACCACCACGGCGTTGGCCGGCTCGGCCGGGTCAGCTTTCCCGTGTCGTGCACGGCCGAGGCCCATCGCCGCTTCGAGCGCGCAATGGCCGGGCTCCATTCCTTCTGGTTCGAGGAGGGGCGGCACGCCTTCGGTGCGGTACTCGAGGCCGACCCAAACTGCGCGATGGCCCATTGGGGCCTTGCCCTGAACGCGTGGGGCAACCCGTTCGCCGGAGGACCGTCGGGCGCCGCACTCACGGAGGGCAGCCAGAACGCCGAGCAGGCGTCTGCCAAGCCGGCCCGGAGTGCACGGGAGCGGGGGTTCATCGCCGCCACTGCCGCGCTTTATCGCAAGAGCGCCGGCACTTCGAATGCCGTGCGGCTCCAGGCTTACGCCGACACGATGGCGCGACTTTACAGGGATTATCCGGGTGATACCGAGGTCGCCATCTATTACGCCTTGGCCCAGCTGGCGACGGCCCCGCGCACCGACACGACCTTCGCGCAGCAGCAGCGGGCCATCGCCATTCTCGATCCGCTCTTTGCCCGTTATCCGGACCACCCCGGCCTGGCGCACTACATCATCCACTCGGCCGACTCGCCGCGGCTGGCGGCACACGGCCTGGCCGCGGCCCGGCGCTACGCCGCCATTGCCCCCGCCGCGCCGCACGCCCAGCACATGCCGTCGCACATCTTCGTGCGACTGGGCTCTGGGACGAGACGGTCGCCGCGAACTGGAAGTCTTACAACTCCGGTATCGCTCACGCCAAGGCGACGGCCCCTGGACCGCGACCTACCACGGGGCTTCACGCCCTGGACTACGCAGTCTACGGATATCTTCAGCGGGGACAGGACTCGGCTGCACGGGCCACCGTCGCCGTTGCCCAGGGGGCCCACACGGCCCCCGCCACCAATCCGCTGGTCGGGCACTACAACCGCACCGCCATGGCGGCGCGAATTCCGCTGGAGCAGGGCGACTGGGCGGCCGCCGCGGCCTTCCCTGCCCCGATCCCGCGGCGATTGCCGTGGCCGCCGCCCTCAGCCGCTTCACCCGCGCGATCGGAGCGGCCCGGAGCGGCCGGGTCCAGGCTGCCCGCGCCGAGGTGGCGGAGTTGGATACCATCGCGATGGACCTGGCCACTCGGCAGGAGCCCTATTGGGCCAGGGTCGTCGGCATCAAACGGGACGCCGCAGCTGCGTGGATCCAGTTCGCCGCCGGGGACACCCTCGGCGGTCTCGTCGCGGCTCGAGCCGCCGCCGACACCGAGGAGGTCACCGACAAACACCCGGTGACTCCGGCCGAGCTGCTACCGGCGCGTGAGCTTCTAGGTGACATGCTCCTGGCCGCGCGACGCTACCCGGAAGCTCGCGCCGCATATCGAGCCACGCTGCTCCGGGAAGCCGGCCGGGCCCGGAGTCTGTTCGGCGCCGCCCGGGCCGCGGAGCTCGCCGGTGATCGAGCAGCGGCGAAAGCCGGGTACCGCGAGTTTCTGAAGCTCATGAGCAAAGCCGATGAGCATCGCCCGGAGCTGGCGATCGCCAGGGCGCTCGTTCCCTAACCATCTCATTTCGGCCGCGGTGCTTTCAACTCTGCGTCCGGCCGCTGGTATCGGCCATCGCGCATCAGGCGCACCGTGTTGACCAGCGTCCGCGCCGCGTTCCGCACCTCCTCCTGGAAAGCCGTGTCGTTGTCCAAGGCCGTCGTGACTCGTCGCATACGGCTCGTAGTAGCCGATGTAGCGGTCGAGAACCGCCGATTGCCGGCCTGCACCAGATCCATGTCCAGCAGCCAGTCCGTCAGCGAACGCCGCAGCACATCGGCACCCTCGGCATCGCCGTGCACCACGACCGCAAAGGCGCGGCCCGCGAGGTGCCTGGGGTAATCCCAGCCCGCCAGCTCGAGCCGCTTCGCCTCCTCCGGTTTCTTGCCGTGGGTTGTGGTCGGATCCGGGTTGCCGCCGTCAGCGCACACCAGGCGATCCATCATGAGCTTCAGCACGCTGGGCGCCTGATACCAGTAGACCGGCGTGACGATCATCACGCCGTGGGCCGCGACCCAGCGCGGGTACAGCTCGTTCATCCAGTCGTTGACCTGGCCCATGGCGTGGTTCGGGATAGCAGGAGCAGGGCCAGTGACACAGCGGCATGGCGGTCGAGACGCAGGCCTTGCATGGCAGGATCTGGCGCCCGTACTGTGCGGTGAGATGGCTCAGGTCGAGCAGATCGCACTCGAAACCGTCGCTCGCCTCGACGATCTCGCGCGCGAGCTGGACCAGCCGAAACGTCTTTGACATTTCTCCGGGACAGGTCTGATCGTGTCGCGCGGCACCGCACACGAGGAGAATCCGCGTGGTAGACGACGGCATCCGAGCTGCCGGCGCCGCGCCTCCAGCATCGCGCTCGCGTGTCGCAGCCATTCGATCGGCAGCTCGAACTCCGGGTCGGCGAACCCGGGGCCCGCCTTACGCTTGCGAGGACTCTTGTGGTACTCGTCGTAATCTGTCCAGGCCGTCTCGATCATGCGGTCGATATCCGCGCGGACGCGGATCGAAGGCGGGGTCATAGAAGCGCTCGCCCAATCGCCGGGCGAACTCCTCGCGCGACAGCTTAACGTCGCCCTGCCCCTTGCGCACGTCTGCTGCCTGGCTATCGGTCATGGTCGAAGCTCCTTACGTCGCTGAAGACATGTCATGAGTATTGCGACATTCGCTTCGCCGCAGAAGTTCAGAGACTGGCTGGAGAAGAATCACCGAATCATGCCAGAGCTCCTGGTCCGGTGTTACAAGGTCCACGCCAGGAACAAGGGTATGACTTACCGCGAAGCCCTGGACGAAGCGCTGTGCTTCGGATGGATCGATGGAGTCCGCCGGAGCGTGGACGACGAGAGTTTCAGCACCCGGTTTACGCCCCGCAAACCGAAGAGCAAGTGGAGCGCCGTCAACATCAAGCGCGCCACCGAGCTCCAGACGGAGGGTCGGATGCACTCAGCTGGCGAGGCCGCCTTTGCCGCACGCGCAGCAGCAACGTCCAAACGGTATTCCTACGAGTCTCGTCCGACGCAGCTCGATGCCGGCTTGCTGAAAAAATTGCGGGCAAACAAACGGGCCTGGGCTTTTTTCCAATCGCAGCCGCCGTGGTACCAACGCACCAGCACCTTCTGGATCATGGAAGCCAAGCGGGACGAGACCAGAGCGCGGCGGCTGGCCGAGCTGATCGCCAGGTCCGCCAAGCGGGAGCCGATCAGACTGTTGGATAGACGCCCGCCTACGGCGGGCTAATTGCGATTCAATGGCTTGGATGCCGACCCGGCCCGTAAGGGCCGGGGAAGGCATACGTTCATCCGATGCGATAAGCCCACCCACAGGGTGGGCCTTTTTCCGGTATGATCCGCTGGAATCACAGACGGCATCCGCCAAACGCCAACAGCCAATAGCCAATAGCCCCTTGTTCCCCATCCAATGACCGCACGCCCTGAGCTGGTCCGCTCGCTCGGCCGCTGGAGTCTTACGGGCCTCGTCCTGAACGGCATCATCGGCTCGAGTGTGTTCGTGCTGCCCGGTCCCCTGGCCGAACGGCTGGGGTGGATGAGCCTGACGGCGTGGGCCCTCGCGGCCGCCTTCTGTGCCACGATGATCCTGTGCTTCGCCGAAGTGGCGTCCCGGTTCTCCGGGACCGGCGGGGCCTACCTCTTTACCCGAGTAGCGTTCGGCCCTTTTGTGGGCATGCAGGTTGGCTGGCTGAGCTACTTCGTTCGGGCGATTACCGCCGCCGTGCAGGCGAATGTCTTCTCCACCTACCTGGCAGGCTTCTGGCCCTGGGCCGGTACCCGGCTCGGGGGAATCGCCACAACGACGCTGTTCATCGGCTTCCTGGCCGCCGTCAATGTCCGCAGCGTTATCTCCGGCGCCAGGGTCAGCAACGGGTTCGCGCTGGTAAAGATCACGCCGCTTCTCGTCTTCGGGATCATCGGCCTGATCTGGATTGCGAGCGGGAAAGCCGTGCCGGCTCTCATACCCGCGGATCCATCCCTCTCCAGCTGGCTCGAGGTGCTCCTGCTGCTCATGTTCGCCTACGGTGGCTTCGAGTCGGCCGTCATCCCCTTAGCTGAGGCCAAGAGTCCGCAGCGGGACGCGCCATTCGCCCTTCTGGCCGGGCTGGGGTTGGCGGCGTTGCTCTATCTTCTGGCCCAGCTCACCGTGCTGGCCACCCTCCTCGACCCGGGCGCCACCGATCGGCCACTGGCCGACTCCGCCCGGGTGATGCTCGGCAATGCCGGGGCCGCGATCATCACCGTGGCAGCGTTGATCTCGGTCTATGGCTGGCTCGCGAGCAACATGCTCACCGTCCCGCGGCTCAGCATGGCAATGGCCGAGCGGGGAGATTTCCCGGCGTTCTTCGCCCGAGTGCATCCGGTGTTCCGGACACCCTGGGTCTCCATCCTCTTTTTCGCCGCCGTTTCATGGATCCTGGCGAATCAGGCGGGCCTGCTCCAGAACCTGAGCCTGGCATCGGTGTCCCGGCTCTTCGTCTACGGCCTGGTCTGCGCCGCCCTTCCCGTGCTGAGGAGGAAGGAAGGCACGGGCGTCCCCCCACCGCTCTTCCGAGCACCGATGGGCGCCGGCCTCGCAATCATCGGGATAGCCGTTTCCTTGACTCTTGCTACCCGGATCAATCTGCGCGAGGCTGTCACTCTCGGCCTCACGGTTGGGCTGGCTACCGCGTACTGGTTAGCAAGCCGGCGGAGACGCGCGTGAGACTCGATCGCTCGGCTGACTTTGCCGCGTTGGCGGGATTACCCGCCCCGGTAGAACGCTACCTGAAGCACGTCCTTCGAGACGGTCAGCCCATGATCCGGCGGTTGTGCCTGAAGCAGACCGGTCTGCTCCGAACCAGCACGCAAAGCAGTCGGTGGTTGCCGTTCCGAGCCGAGCAGACAATAGACCCGGTATCAGTAGGCTAGCATGGATGCACGCGTCAGCTCTCTTTCCTTTATGTTCTCCTCTCCTCTCGGTCATTCCAATAGCGAGCGAGGGTGCGCGGCATGAGCTGAACTCAGGCGCCTTGCACCGGTACCTAGCCGAGGCCGCATGGTATCCCACCGCACATCTACCAAGTTCCGCCTTGCACTAAGCCCCATCAACAGCTCCACAGCGCTGGTGACGTTGACCGACGCGAGTGTTACCGTGTCGCTTGAATTTCGCTTTAATGAAGATCACGAGATAACCAGCGTCTACACGCCCGCCCGCTGGGAGAAGTTCATTGGAGGTTATCGGCAAACTCCATGGGAAGGGCGCTTTCACACTTACCGGCAGAAGCAGGGCACGCTTGTCCCCTCTGGAGGTGAAGTCGGCTGGTATCACGGCGGCACCTGGCAAAAGGTCTGGACCGGCGAGATTGTTGGATCCGAGTATGAGTTCCTGCAGTGATTCAGCCTTTACCACTCTCTCCGAGATATTGCCCATGATTGACAAGCTCACCCGAGTCTCGCCTAGGCTCCGAAGCTGTGGCGGCGCCATCCTGCTCATCGCACTACTACCTTGCGCTGTCGCCGCCCAGGGAACCGGCACCCGCTACATCAACCCGAAAGGCCTGGTCAAGCCCACCGGGTACACCCACCTGGTGATCGCCCCGGATGGCCGGACGGTCTACATCGCCGGGCAGGTCGCCCTCGACAGCACCGGGAAGGTCGTTGGGGAACGCGATTTCACCGCTCAAGCCGAGCAGGTGTTCCGAAACCTCAAGCACGCGCTGGAGAGCGTGGGTGGCTCCATGGCGGATTTGGTCAAGACGACCACCTTCATTACCGATATCAAGCATGTGGCGGCGCTGCGCGAGGTACGGGCGCGCTACCTCGCCAAGACCCAACCCCCGGCCAACACCCTGGTAGCGGTGTCGAGCCTGGCACGGCCCGAGTTGTTGATCGAGATCGAGGGTGTGGCGGTGCTCGGCTCGATCGTGCGACAGTAAGTGACCGTCGCTGGCTCGACAGCCTGGACCTCGCCATCCACGAGACCGGCCATCTGCTCTTCGGCTTCGGGGGCGAGACGCTCATGCTTCTGGGCGGTTCCCTCTTTCAGCTCATCGTGCCGGCGACCCTCGCGCTGGCACTGTGGCGGGCGGGCGACCGGCACGGAGCGACGGTACCACTCTGGTGGATGGGTCAGAACTGCTGGAACATCTCGGTCTACATCAGAGACGCGCGAGCGCAGGAGCTGCCGCTGGTGGGGGGCGGCGAGCACGACTGGGCGATCCTGCTGGGTGGGTGGGGATGGCTGAGCCGGGACGGAGCCCTGGCCGACACGGTGCATCTGGTCGGTGTGGTGCTCTACCTGGCCGCAATCGTCGGCGGCTGGTACCTGCTGCGCCAAGAACCGCAGCAAAAGCTTGCCGCGGATGAACTCGGATGAGTATGGATTGCTCCTATCCCCCTGAAGCTCACTTCGCCATGTAGGGCAGAGGAATATTGTTCATCAGCACACCGTCGAGTCGTTCGCAGGGGATGGAGCTTGGTCGGTGTGCCGTTGACCAAAACCTTGTAGTCAGTAGCGGGAGGGGAGCGGATCGGCCTTCGGAGCTATCCATTGCAGTGGTCTGTCTTATCCGTGGCAAAGCTTTGCTGCAGAGAACGCAGATGCCTCCGGCGATCCTTACCCGCTGACCCGCTTCCCCCCTGACCCGCTGCTCAGCAGCCTTGGATCGAACGCGAACCGCTCCGGGCGCCCGATGACGACCTTGGCGAATTCGGGGTGCGACGGATTGATCAGGAAGTTGGCGGCAGTGGGGATGATGGCACTGGGCACCCGCAGGATCAGCGACCTCCCCTCGGCCACCCACTGGTCCCCTATGGCCTGGTTTTCCGGCGGAGACGGGAACCGGCGCCAGCGGGCCGGCAGTGAGGTGGTCTCGAGCAGCTCGACGCTCTCCTCCGGAAAGCGGAGCGACGCAAGGGAGTAGGCCTGGAGCACCGCCGTCGATTGCAGGTGGGCCAGGACCTCCAGGGCCGCGAGTGCGATGCTGTCCGACGCGTAGGCGACTCGGGTACCGGGGCTGTTCCAGCGCCCACCGTTCAAACGAGCGCCTTCCCCATCGAACGCAGCCGCCGCATGGCGGGACTTGACCAACCTCCAGGCCGTGATCAACAGCTTACGACGGAATGCCGTACTCGAGGCGGCCGATGAGGCTCTCGACTTCGTTGGCGCCCACATCGGTCCTGGCCAGCTCCAAGGGCACCAGCCCGCCGAGTGCCGGCTGAGCCGACGTGAGCCATGCCCGCGCGGCGTCACTGTCGCCTTCGAACAGCTCCATGGCCCGGCCGAAGATGCGGGACGCTCGCACCAGCCGATCGGATTCTTCCGGGGCCAGTTTGCCTTCGCTCTTGCGCCGGGTCAGCGTGCGGCTGGGAATCTGGATCAGCTCCGCGATGGCCCTGGCGGACAGGCTCGTGTTTCGCTGGAAGCGAAGGAAGCTCGAATACGCGAGGCCCTTCCGGACGTGCCGGTAGAGCGTCAGCGGCTCGTAGGTGCGGAGACCGAGGAGGGCCACGTAGAAGTGGCCTTCGGTGCGTCCGGAGCGGATGCGGGACTGGATCTCGTTCAGGTCCGCGGTGCCGGCTCCGGCGGCCGGAAGGAGAGTGGCGTGGAGAGGTCTAGCCATATGGCCTTAATCTAATGGCCATCTGGCCAGCTCGCAAGAACCGGCCTTGCGGGGTGGTGTACCTTGAGCCCATGTGTCGGATTTCTCTGCGGTTGTCGATGCTGCTTCTCTGGACTCCTGTGCTAGCGGAAGCGCCGGCCGTGAGCGGGCAGGAGCCGCTCGCTGGTGTCGTGTGGGTAAGATCAACCGACTCCGACTCCTATAGCGGTCAGCAGCCGAAGCCTGGATCCGGTATCTCAGGGCGGATGGCCGGCCTCTCGTCTGGTACTACACCCGCGGCTGCTGAGCGCGATCCACTAGGTGCAAGGTCGTCCCCCGTTCATATATTTCGCGCATGACAAACTCTTCGACCAATCAGCGAGTAGTGACGGTATCCCTGGCCATCCTCGCCGCCATTCTCATCGCTCGTGACACCCAAGCACAGACCGAGTCTATCGGGCCTCGAGCGGCGCCCACTGCCAAGGTGGTGGTGCTCCCCGTGGCGCTCTACAACGCCCAGGCGAACGTCCAGGAAGTCTCGGATTCGTCTCAGGCAGCTCTCTCCACCCAGGTCCTGACCGGGAAGCTGCAAGAGCTGCTCGGTCCCCAGCTGCTCGCGGGCAACCGGGTGGCGCTGGTGGCGGCGTCGCCGAAGGCCTCTGGCGACCACGGGCAAGCAGCCCTGCAACGTGATCGTAGCCTGCGCCCGCCTCGTGGCGGATTCACTCAAAGCACCCTGGGTGGTGATCGCCAAGGTCAGCAAGACCAGCAACCTCATCTGGTTGTTCACCGGCCAGCTGATTCACGCTCCGACCGGCACGATCGTCCTGGACGATACCACTGAGCTCAAGGGTGAGACGGAAGGCATGGTGCGGGCCGGCTCCCGCATCTTCGCCGAGCGGGTGGCGCGCACCGTTCGCCGGGGCGGCGTGACGACCAACTTCCCCAATACACCCTAGCTGCCTTGAGATCCTTCGCGCAGCCTGCCCTGAGCGCAGTCGAAGGGCTCAGGATGACAGCCGGGGGATCCCGCGCTCTCCTCATCTGGGCTCTCACAGAAGGGTTCGATGTGGATGACCTCGACGCCTACGGGAAGAAGATCAAGCAGGCCGGCGGGAGGATCCTGATCGAGAAACAGGAGGTACCGGGTGTGGGACAGCTCTCACTGTTCGAGGATCCCGATGGCCGGGTGCTCGGAATGTGGAAGCAGCAGAAATAGGATTGGGGGCGGGTCGGACAGGATCAATGCTGGAAGAGCGGACGTAGTAGCCTACGCCGCGTGCTTCGGAGCCGCGGGGTCGGTAACGACCGGGGCTTCCACCGGTTCCTGATCCACTAACGCCTGCTGCGCCTGCTGAATGAACAGCAGCAGCGGGGACGGCGGCGGCGGTGTCGGGCGAGGTACTTGGCGTGAACCGGGTGCGTTTCATCGGCGGAACACTCTCGGCTGAGTTCGGTCATGCATAGAGCAAGGGCTATGCCGGGCTTGTTCCTGTAACCTAAGCTCCTATGCCGCCATGGCGGCATCAGGAAGATGCCTGGGTATCGCCCGCTCCGCTCAGGCATTCTGCTGGTGGTTCGTTACGTAGGCAGGCGGTTGCAGTGCGCTGCCTGCTCGATCCCGCTTTGAGACGATGCCGCTGATGCTCTTCCTCCTTGCCATTTTCGCAGTTGCATGTGTGGCCGGTGGGACCGCAGCGGTGACCGGGTTCGGAATCGGGAGCCTGCTGACCCCGCTCCTGGCGCTTCGTCTCGGAACCCAGCTGGCCGTGGCAGCGGTGGCCGTACCGCATGCGGCCGGCACAGCCCTGCGCGGCCTGCGCCTCCGGCGGGCCATCGATTGGCCGGTGTTGTGGAAGTTCGGTATCCCCAGCGCGGCGGGTGGCCTCGCCGGTGCGCTCTGGCAGGGCGAGCTTTCGAACCTGATTCTCACCCGCGTCCTGGGAGGTCTGCTCGTGCTCGCCGGGGTTTCGGGACTGGCCAACCTCAGCGTACGAGTGCAGCTGCGCGGCCCATGGGCAATTCTCGGGGGCGTGCTCTCGGGATTCTTTGGTGGCCTGGTGGGTAATCAGGGAGGGATTCGGTCCGCTGCCCTGCTGGGCGTGTCGCTTCCACCCGAGCGTTTCGTGGCGACGGCGACCGCCTCCGCGCTGGTGGTGGACGCCGTGCGGCTGCCGGTCTACCTGTATCACTCGGGCGAAAAGCTGGTGAAGTATGGGCCGCTGGTAGGCTTCGCCATCGCCGGCGTGCTGGCGGGCACGCTGTACGGGGAGCGGGTGCTGCGTCGCCTGCCTGAAGATCAGTTTCGCCGGATCGTGTCCGTATTTCTCGTAATGCTGGGCCTGAGCCTAATGATTAGCGGGGTCGGTGGAAACTGAGCTCGGTCCGTTTTCGGCCGTTGAGGTGGCCTAATCGCCGGCGAACCGCACCACGGCCTCGTGTGCCGCCCGCTGAAGCAGCCGCACCCGGCTGGGCGGCACACTCAGCTTTCGACCCGCCACGATGGCCTCGGCAGGCAACGAGCGCGGATCGTGTCCGGTGATTCGCTCGTACACTACCAGAGCCGCCAGGTAGGTGCCCAGCTCGGAGGGATGATAGCCGTCCGAGCCGTACAGCTGGAGCTGGGGGTCAAGGGTCCATGCTCCAAGCCAGGCCTCGCCGGCCGGGAGAAACAGACCATCGACTTCCCGGGCGGCGAGCTGGTAGGACGCGCGGACCTCATCGAAGAACTCGAACCGGGCGGACTCGGGCCATACCATCAACAAGGCGCTACGGCCGCCTGCCGCCCTGATGTATGGATCCAGCAGCCGGGTGGCAAGGATCAGGGTATCACGCGACAGATCGAGACTCGACGGCCCCTGCTGGAGCACCACGTAGTCCCAGTCGCCATTCTGGATAACCTCGACAGCGTTGCTCTCGCCGTTCACGTGATCGATCAGCGCGAAGTTAGGCCGGGCCACCGAAGCGACCTCGACTGTCCCGTTCACCGAGGAGGCGAGTTGCGCCACCGTCCCGGGCAGATCGTTGAAATAGGTAAGACTGTTGCCGATGAAGAGGACGCGGTGAGTGGAACCCGGCTCGAGCGCAGCATTCCCTCCGCTACAGCTGGCGAGAGCAAGAAAGAGGACGAGCGCCCGCACGACTCACCTCCCCACGATACCCACGGTGTGACTTCTGATCGATCCTTTGACGCCGGTGTTCGTGTCAGGCACACAGAACACCTCCGAAACCCCACTCCCATCCATATCGTCCTGATCCCATGATCAATCACAGAGCTCGAGGCGCTCCCCTTGTCCTTCTCCTTGCCTGCGCCCCAGCCGGCGCCGATCCTCCGGCAGTGATGTTTCGAGGTAATCCGGAGCACACCGGTGTCTCGAGCAGGCGGTTTTTCTCCGGACAGGGCGGTGTGAAGTGGCAGGTGCGAACCGGTGGGGCGATACGCTCCTCGCCAGCGGTCACCGATACGCGGGTGTTCGTCGGCAGCGGAGACGGCAAGCTCTACGCCTTCGACAGGAGCAACGGCAGCGTGGTCTGGGGCTTCGACGCCGGTGGCGCCGTGGACGCCTCGCCCGCCGTTGCAAATGGCATCGTCGTTGCCGCCACGCTCGAAGGACGGATTTTCGCAGTGGACGAGAAGTCCGGCCGGCTCCGCTGGTCGTTACAGACCGGCCCTGCCCTTCCCGTCAACACCTCACCCGCCGGCGGCTGGGATCTGTGGGCTTCATCGCCGGTGATCGTGGGCACCACCGTTGTCATCGGGGGAGCGGATGGTGGCGTCTATTCACTGGACTTCGAAACCGGCAAGCAGCATTGGCGGACCCAGACCAATGGCCGGGTCCGTGCCACTCCCTCGGTCCACGACGGCACCGTCGTAGTCGGCTCCTGGGACGGCAGGGTCTACGCGTTCGATCTAGGCACCGGGGCGGAGCGCTGGGTGCACCGGACCGAAGGCGACACCCTCGACTCGAAGAGGTTCGGGTTCGACCGGCGGGCAGTACAGAGCTCGGCCGCCATCGTGAATGGGTCGGTGTACGTCGGATCCAGGGACGGCGCCATCTACGCGCTCGATGAGGCCACTGGAGAGCGCCGCTGGCGCGTGAGTCACCGGGGCTCCTGGGTGATCGGCTCGCCCGCGGTGCATGGAGGAAAGGTGTTCGTAGGCTCCTCAGACGGGCATTTCATTCAGGCGCTTGAGCCTGAAACCGGGCGCGAGATCTGGAATCTGCCGACCGGAGCGAACGTCCTCGCCTCACCCCTGCTCGTAGCCAACTCACTGATCATCGCGACCGCGCGAACCGATGCGGCCGCTGGTGACCTGCTCGCGTTGAATCCCGCCACCGGCGCCGTCCGCTGGCGCCTGCCCCTCGACGAGGCATCGAACTCGTCTCCAGCGGCGGCCAACGGCGAGCTGTATCTCGGCACTGAAGCCGGCACCGTGATGGCCATCCACGAGGTCAGCCCGGTCGTCCCCAGAATGGCAGTCTTCTACGACTCCAGCCTGACCGAGAAGACGGCTACGCCTGGTGGCCGGCTGGCCCTGGAATACTTCAGGGAGCTCGGCTACCAGGTGCTGGACCAGGATTCCTTGGCCAGCTTCCTCGCGGCCCGGATCGGAGATGCGGTGCCGAGCGTTGTGGTGTTCGCTATGGACATAGTGCCGCGGAGCGTGGCGCCCGTCCTGGCAGACACCGTGTTGCTCCGTCGTTACCTCGAGGCGGGCGGGAAGGTCGTCAACTTCAGCGTGCCGCTCGGAGCGGTGGTGCGCGATTCCAGCGGCAGCGTTTTGGGCGACGAGCCCAAGCGAATGGAGGACCTCCTCGGCGTCCCGGCGGCAACCCTGGACTACGACGAAGGTGCAGCGGCCCCAACAGCCGAAGGACGAAGCTGGGGAATCGATCAGACTTTCCGGGGCGATTACCCCGTTGCCACGAGTGCCGTCACCCAGGCCCTCGCGCTCAACCGCGATGGAATGGCAACTGCCTGGGTGCAGACCTACCGACGGGATCGGCCCGGCTCTGGCTATGTACAGCTCTGGGGGCTCGGCGCCAACATCGAGCGCCTGCCGGCGATTCGGGCGGCCGCGGAATACGGGCTGCTTCGTAAGGCGGTAAGGCGGTAAGGCGGTACCGCCCCTTCTCACCTCTCACTTCTCTAGTGGATCTTGATGTTCCCCGTGACCACCGGCCAGGTGCGGGCATTGCCGTCCGGCCAGGGCTGAGCCGCGCAGTAGTTCTCCGAAGTGTCGAAGGGCGGCACTCCTTGATCGAACCCGAAGAATGTGCTCCGATCCGGCTCGGTGCTGCCCTTTCCGAGATCGAGCACCCGGAACCAGACGTCGTCACCTACCTCGGTCACCGGGTCCGGATCGTTGCTGCTGGTCAGCACCCCACCGATCCAGGCCCGGTGGTTCACCTCGTCCACGGCGAAGCAGGTTACAACACCGCCGTACTCAAATCCCAGGTCGTGCTGGTTCTGGTATAGCTGACCCTTAACCTGTCCGTCGCCATCCCGCTTGGCCGAAAACGAGAAGGTGACGGTTCCGAAATCCGGATGCACGAACTGCCCTTCGCCGGTCACCTTCTCTTCGATTCCCGTCTGCTTCAGCCCCTGCGCATCCGACTCCAGACCGGATCCCGAGCCGTCCGGGGCCGTAGGTCCGCACGCCAACCCAAGGGCAGCAAGCACTCCGGTGCCAACCCATTTGGCCGTCCGCATCAGTACCTCCTCCGAGTCTCGGGCAAAGTTGCATGTAGACTGTTGTCATCCAGAGCCCATTCGCTGCGCTCGAGGTCCTTCAGGATCACAACTCGGATCAGGATAGGTATTTCGAAGACCGCGGTCTTGAACGTCAGTCGCGGCCATGGAACGGGACGAGCGCGTTTGATGTGAGTGCGGTCGTGGCTGAAACGTCACATGGGGAGAGTTGCGGGTTGAATCATCGTGGAGGACCCATGACCGCGTCGAGCCGAGCTGTGCCCGTCACCATGGGCAGTCCCAGTTTCCGATCGCTGGGACTGGACGGGTTCGCGGTGATCGAGGCCTGGTTTCCGGCTCAGGAGGTTCTAGCGGACCATAGCCACGACCGGGCCTGCGTAGCCGTGATGCTGGACGGCTCCTTCGATCTTCACCTTTCCGGCAAGGAATACGGCTGTCCCCCCGCAACGGTATTTACCGAGCCCGCGGGTGAGACCCATGCCAACTTCATCGGGTCGGCCGGGGCCCACGTAGTGGTGGTACAGCCAGACCCGACCAGCACCGAACTGCTCCGCCCTTTCGCCGGGTTCCTCGATCAGGCCACCCACCGCAATCACGCTGGGATGGCGGAACGAGCATCGCGTCTTGCCCGCGAACTCGACCGGGCCGACGATCTTTCGGCCTTAGCGGCCGAGGGCATAGTCCTGGAAATGCTGGCAACACTGGCGCGGATCGAGGCCGGAGGAATGCGCCGCCCGCCGCGATGGCTGCTGCAGGCGCAAGAGCTGCTCCACGCGCAGTTCACCCAGGTGATTCGGACCGCCGACGTGGCGAATGCCGTGGGGGTGCACCCCGCGCATCTGGCTCGAGTGTTTCGCAATCACTTCAAGCTGTCGATGGGATCATACGTGCGCCGGCTCCGGCTCGACTGGGCAGCCCGGGAGCTGGTCTGGTCAGATGCCTCGCTGACGGCAGTGGCGCTCGCCGCGGGCTTCGCCGACCAGAGTCACTTCACCCGGTTCTTCAAGCGTCATACCGGGCTCACCCCGAACGCGTATCGCCGGAGCATGCGGGACTGAGGCTTTCCAGCGCCACCAACGCGACGGCGTCAGGGTCCTTGCAGGCTGCTCCGATGACCCAGGAGGCATGTGGCCCGCCGGCCTTGCGGCGGAACAGGACGTCCCCGACCCGCTCCTCTCCCCGTTCGATAAGCTGTACTACCCGCGCCCGTTCGGCCCCGCTGGCGAATACACCAAGAGCCTGGCTCACGCTGAGCAACTCCGCTGGGGATTCGTACCCCAGCATTCGGGCGAACGGCGCACCGGCCGCAAGCGGCGCACCATCGGTCTTGAAGAGACAGAGACCGGCGGGGGAGCCGTCCACTAATGCCCGAAGCTGTTCCTCGGAGTGCCGGAGTGCCTCCTCCACCCTCCGCCGAGCCACCATCTCCTCCCGCAGGTCGGCAACCTGCTTCCGGAGCGCTACGATCTCGTTGATGAGGTCCTGCTTGGGACGATGCTGATCGCGCATGATCCAGGTTAGGAGGCCACCCTGGCTGCGTCTTGTATCATTCGATCCTGTCTGGAACGACTGGACGCGCCCGTTCTCCCACTGGCCAGCGAACCCCGCTAGATTCGCCGGCGGTCCCCTCCCCTATTGGAGCGTTCATGCCGCACCCCGCGCATCTCGCTGCGCACCGCCTCTCTGTAGTCCTCGCACTGGTCGTGGCGGCCACTCCACTTACCGCCCAGACCCGGGCGTCTGTGGCCCCGGTTGCGCGAACGCTCCCCAGAGTGGACACGCTGCTGGGCGAAGTCCGCGTCGATCCCTACTTCTGGCTTCGCGACGACACCCGCTCGGGACCGGAGGTGATCAACTATCTCAAGGCGGAGAACCAGTACACTGACAGCAGCATGCGCCACACCCAGGCACTGCAGAAGAAGCTGTACCAGGAGATGGTGGGCCGGATCAAGGAAACCGATCTCACGGTGCCGGAGTACGTGGATGGGGCCTGGTACTACACCCGGACGGTGAAGGGCCAGCAGTATCCCATCTTCTGCCGCCGCCGGGGCAGCCTCAAGGCTCCGGAGCAGGTGCTGCTGGACGAGAACGCGCTCGCCGGCGGCCGCCCGTATTCGCGGGTAGGGCTTCGGCAGGTGAGCCCGGACGGCAACATCCTCGCCTATACCTGGGACACCACGGGCGGTGAGTGGTACACCTTGATGCTCAAGGATCTCCGCACCGGCCGCGCGCTGGCCGACCGGATCGACAGTGTGAACTACGAGGTGGAGTGGGCCGCCGACAATCGGACGCTCTTCTATGGGCGAGACGATGCGGCCCACCGCGCTTACCGGGTTTACCGGCACCAGCTCGGCGGCTCCGGCTCCGTCGTGTTCGAGGATCTGGATCCGCTCTTCAACGTGGACCTCGCCAAGAGCAAGGACCGGGCGTACCTCTTTATCAACTCCGAGAGCTTCACCTCGTCCGATACGAGGTACCTGGCGGCCGACCAGCCCGGCGGCGCATGGCGGGTGCTGTTGCCCCGGACTCCGGACGTGCTGTACTCGGTCGAGCATCACGGTGACGACTTCCTGATCCGCACCAATGACGGAGCGATCAACTTCAAGCTGGTACGCACGCCGGTCAGCGACCCGAGCCGAGTCAATTGGACCGAGATCGTGCCGGCCCGGGACTCGGTACTGCTCGAGGATCTGGACGTATTTCGGAATCATGCGGCGCTCTACGAGCGGGGGAACGCGGTGCGCCGGATACGGGTGCTGGACTTCCAGAGCGGCAAGACGTACGAGGTCGACTTCCCGGAGGAGATCTCGACCTTCGAGCGAGCCACCAATCCGGAGTATGACACCGACCTTGTGCGGTTCACCTACAGCTCGCCCATTACTCCGCCATCGGTGTACGACTTCGACATGAAGCGGAAGACCCGCGCCCTCAAGAAGCGCACCGAGGTCCCCCGCTATCAGCCAGGCCGGTATGCCACCGAGCGCACCTGGGCAGTGGCCGGAGATGGCACCCGGGTTCCGGTATCCCTGCTCTACCGGAAGCCGCTGGTGAAGGACGGCAGCCGGCCAATGCTGCTCTACGGCTATGGTTCCTACGGCCTCAGCACCGATCCCTGGTTCAACTCGAACATCTTCAGCCTGGTAGACCGGGGCTTCATCTATGCCATTGCCCACATCCGGGGTGGCCAGGAGATGGGCCGAGCCTGGTACGACGATGGCAAGATGCTCAGGAAGAAGAACACTTTTACCGACTTCACGGCTGCGGCGGAGCACCTGGTCCGGGAGGGTTACACCGCGAGCGACCGGCTCGCCATCCGGGGCGGCAGCGCGGGCGGCCTGCTTATGGGCGCGGTCACCAACATGCGTCCGGATCTGTTCCGCGCCGTGGTGGCGGATGTGCCCTTCGTGGACGTCATCAATACGATGCTTGACGCCTCGATACCGCTCACCACCCAGGAATGGCAGCAGTGGGGCAACCCGAGCCGGGAGCCCGACTATTCCTACATGAAGTCGTACTCGCCCTATGACAACGTTGCTGCCCGAGCCTACCCGTCAATCCTGGTGACGGCGGGACTCAACGATCCGCGGGTGGGCTATTGGGAGCCGGCCAAGTGGGTGGCCAAGCTGCGCGCCACCAAGACCGACAGCAACAGCCTGCTGCTCAAGACCAACATGGGCGCGGGACATGGTGGCAGCTCCGGCCGGTACGACTATCTCGAAGAGATGGCGTTCCGCTACGCGTTTATTCTGGACCAGGTGCGGATCGCCCACCCTTGAGATGGCGCATTGCGAGAGACTACCGCGCTAGGGACCGGCGCTCCAATCAGAATCGCTTCTTCCTTGATGTCATTCCCGCTTCCCTGCTGCTGGCGGCCATCGGACATAATGCGGATGGCGCAGGACTCGCTCTGCGCCGCACGCACGCCCGACGCCGATCCTTCGGTGTACTGCCTTCCGCTCTTCTCGACCGCGAAGGCTTCCCTGGCATCGGGCACCGCGGTGCTGCAGCTGCCACCGAGCCCCTTTGGGCTCGCGGTTACGCGAGATGGAAGAGTTCTCTCCCACGTGGTGCTCACCCTGTCGGGTCTTCCCGACCCGGCTTCACTCGGCCCCTACCATAGCTTCGTGGCCTGGGCCACCACTCCAGACCTCGATCCGGTGATCCCGCTTGGGGCTGTGCGGAACGGGCGCACCGTTACCGGGCCGATTGCACTGGAGCGCTTCATCATCATGGTCAGCGCCGAGCGCTCAGCCGGTGCGAGAACGAGAGACGGCCCCTTGGTGCTCCGGGGGAGCTCACCCAGCCAGTTCATGGCTCCTCACGGCGTCACCACTCTTCCGCCATCGGGCCGGCCGGAGCACGAGCACAGGAGACCCGGGTGGACGATGCCTCCCATGCATCCGACAGCCAGCAGGATGCCGTATGGCCTGGAGCGTTTCGTTCCGGACGTAACGCCCTTCCTTCCGGCCTATCTCGGCAGGTCGTTGCCTGCCGCATCGCCTAGCCGGACTTACCACCTCTCCGATGGCGATACCATCACCCTCACCGCCGGCAAGGCTGGCCGGACACTGCGCGGGCACGCGCTCGTCATGTACGCCTTTGACGGACAGATTCCTGGGCCACGCCTGGAGATTCCCCAGGGCGCAATGGTGACGGTGCGGTTCCGGAATCTGACCGATCTCCCGAGCTCGATCCATTGGCACGGGTTGCGTCTGGCTAACGCAGATGACGGCGTGCCCGGCCTCACTCAGCCGGCGGTGCCGCCAGGCGGCGAGTTCGTGTATCGGGTACACGCCCCTGATGCCGGCCTGTTCTGGTATCACCCTCATAGTCGTGAGGACGTGGCCCAGGACCTCGGACTCGCCGGCAACATTGTGGTGCGAGCTCGGGTGGACAGGCGGGCGGGCAGAGCGGGCGGACGGACGGGCGGACAGACGGACGGGCGGGAGGCCTTTCTGATGCTGGATGACGTGCTCATCGGTGACCGGGGATTGGTTCCCTATGGCCGCGAAGCCGCCACCCACGCGCTCATGGGCCGCTTCGGCAATACGCTGCTGGTGAATGGGGCCGAGGACTGGCGCTTCGAGGCTCGACCGGGCGAAAGGGTGCGGCTGCACCTCACCAATGCGGCGAGTGCGCGCACCTTCAACCTGTCTCTCGAAGGCGCCCGGTTGCGCGTCATCGCCGGCGATGCCGGACCGTTCGCCACTCCACGCACGGTTGAAAGCGTCGTCATCGCCCCAGCTGAGCGGTATGTGGTAGAGGCCCAGCTCACCCGCGCAGGAACGTACACCCTGGTAAACCGGGTGCGCGGCATCGACCGGGTGACCGGACGCTTCTTCCCAGAAGTGGATACGATGGGCGTGCTGAGAGTAAGCGGGAAGCCGGTTCATGGAGCGGCCGCGGAGCCGGGCCCAACGTCGAATCCACTCCGGGAGCTGGCGCGGAGTGTGGCCGGCCGAGCTCCCGACCGCATCCTCGAGCTCTCACTCCGGACTGGCACTCTGCCCTTTGCGTTGGTCCAGGCGCTGCGGCTGGACACGGCGTACGTCCACCCCGTGGAATGGACCAGCACCATGCCGATGATGGATTGGCTCAGCAGCGGACGCGAGGTGACCTGGACCATACGGGACAGCCTCTCCGGAGCCGAAGGAATGGCATTAGATTGGCGAGTCCCACGGGGCAAGCCGCTCGTCGTCAGGCTGGTAAACGACAAGCATGTGCTACACCCGATGGGGCATCCGATCCATCTCCACGGACAGCGCTTCCTGGTACTCGCGCGGAACGGCGCCCCCAACGAAGATCCGGTCTGGAAGGACACCGTGCTGGTCCCCGCAGGCGGCACGGTGGATCTGCTGGTGGATACGAGCAACCCCGGCCGGTGGATGCTGCACTGCCACATCGCCGAGCACCTCGAGTCGGGCATGCACACCGTCATCACGATCGAGTAACCACGCCTCTGCCAGGAATCCGAATGCGCCTCTCCTTGTCGCTCAAACGCCTCGTTCTTGTTGGTCTCCTTCCCGTCCTTCCCGTCCTTTCGCTCTCGCTCAGGGCATGCCTTCCCGTTCTCTCCGCTCAAACCCCATCCCCCGCCGTGCAGCGCTTCATCAGCGTGGACGCGCCGGTTGTCGCCCTGACGCACGTGCGGGTGGTGGACGGCACCGGAGCCGAGCCTGGGGAGGACCGGACGGTGGTGATCTCCGAGGGACGGATCAGTGCCGTCGGCCCCGCCGGGTCCATCCAGCTGCCCAGCGGCGCGAAGGTGATGGACCTGAGCGGTCATACGGTCATGCCCGGAATCGTGGGGCTGCACGACCACACCTTCTACACCACCAACCTTCGGTCGGTACAGAGCAACGCTACCGCTCCGCTGCTCTATCTGGGCAGCGGCGTCACCAGCATCCGAACCACCGGATCGCACTCCCCGTACGCCGAGCTCAACCTCCGGCGGCTGATCGACGCACGCCAGATCCCCGGGCCGCGGATGCACGTAGCCGGACCCTATCTCACCGGCGGCCAGGGGACCGGGAGCATGCACAAGGTGAACACGGCGGACGCCGTGCGTCGGGTGGTGGATTACTGGGCATCCGAGGGCGTGACCTGGCTCAAGTTCTACACCGACGTGAGCCGCGAGGTGCTTGGCGCCGCTATCAAGCAGGCGCACAAGCGTGGAGTGAAAGTGACCGGGCATCTTTGCTCGGTGAGCTTCCGCGAGGCGGTGGCGCTCGGCATCGACAATCTGGAGCACGGATTGTTCGTGAATACCGACTTCGATCCGGAGAAGAAGCCGGATTTCTGCCCGCCTGATGCCCTCGTCAAGCTCGCCGACCTCGACCTGGGGGAGAGGCGGCGAGGACCACCATTCGCGAGATGGTAGGACACAAGGTACCGATGACTTCCACCCTCGCGGTGTTCGAGCTCTTCGTGCCCAACCGGCCACCGCTTGAGCCGAGGGTGCTCGAGGCCATGGCCCCCGACGTCAAGGCGGAATACCTGACCAGCCGTGCGCGACTGGGCGAGTCCGGCGCGTTCGCGATCTCTCCCCAGGTCTTTCGCAATGCCCAGCAATTCGAGCTGGAGTTCGTCCGGGCGGGAGGTCTGCTCGCCGCCGGCGTTGACCCTACCGGGAACGGTGGGGCGCTGCCCGGCTTCGGGGATCAGCGAAACTACGAGCTCCTGATCGAAGCCGGCTTCACCCCGGTGGAGGCCATTCGGATCATGACCCTCAACGGCGCTATCGTGCTCGGTGAAGACAAGCGGCTGGGTAGTATCACTGCAGGCAAACTTGCCGATCTCGTCGTCATCAAGGGGAACCCGATCTCCCAACCGGCCGAGATCCGGAACGTGGCAATCGTCTTCAAGGACGGCGTGGGATACGATCCGGCCAAACTGATCGAGGCCTGCCGAGGACTGGTGGGGATCCGGTGAGCGCCGCAACCCGGTCGGTGGACCGTACCGCGATCTCGGCTGTCGTCCTCGCCGTAGGCGTTGCGCTCGCAGGGTGGTTCATGGGGCACGGGTTTGTCCGGGGACGGACGGCGAGTCGCTATGTCGAGGTCAAAGGGCTGGCCGAGCGTGGGGTTGCCGCCGACCTGGCCCTGTGGCCGCTTCGTTTCGTGACGACGGGCGACGATCTGGCGGTGGCACAGGCGGAGATCACTCGGGACACCCGGGAGGTTTACGGGTTTCTTGCCCGTCACGGGATCGACACCGCCGCCGTCCAGCTGCTGGCATTGGAGGTGTCGGACGCGTTTGCGAACCGTTTCCAGTCGGAGCGGGGAGGCACCCGCTTCGTCATCCAGCAGACGGTGATGGTCCGCTCGGATAAGCCCGAAGTCGTAATGGCGGCGAGTCAGCGGGTCAGCGAGCTGGTCAAGGCGGGCGTGGTGCTCTCGTCCAGCGGCGAGTTCGGCATTGGCGGACCTACCTTCGTGTTTACCAAGCTCAACCAGCTCAAGCCGGCCATGGTAGCGGAGGCCACCGCCAACGCGCGCGCGGCGGCCCAGCAGTTCGCCGCCGACTCACGTACCAGCCTGGGAGATATCCGATACGCCAATCAGGGCATATTCGTGATACTGCCGCGGGATCAGGCCCCCGGCGTCAACGAGGGTGGTCAGCTCCAGAAGATCGTGCGCGTGGTTTCGACGGTGCAGTATCTGCTGGAGTGATCGCTACGCCTATCTTCTTGCCGGCTTGAGGGCCTCCATCATGCCGTGCAAGTGTGCAACCGCATTTTCGATGTCGAAGTACTTGTACTGCCCCGCCCTGCTTTCCGCCGCGAGTATCGCACAGCGATGGACCTTCTTGAAATCGCCGTAAGGGAATTTGTATCTCCCCTTGTTTTCCTCGTCTTCCTCATCGTCGATTCCCAGGTGCCACCTGCCGTACTCGTTGATACCATGCCGGCGGATGAACTCGTTCTCTTCCTCTGCCGAAGGCTGATGCTCGCTCCAATCATCGCGCTCGTCGACTGCCACCTTCCCCTCCTGCACCAGCTCCTTGGCGTGCTCGAATCCGCTCCTATGCAGTTTCACGGCCATGATTCCTGCCTCCTTGGGAAGCCGCTAACCCCATGATAAGAGCATGGCAGGAGCAGCGGCGTCGGGAATTGCCCACCCCCGCGCTCGGGGGTGTTCAGGATCGAGACGGCAGGCGTTCCGGGCTGATGAGCCGCCAGGCACAGACCGCGCCCCCCACGGCAAGCACTGCCGAGAGCAGCATCACCAGCCGGAAGGCATCCACAAATGAGCTCTCGATGGCTGCCCTGACGGCGGATCTGAGGCCGGCTGGAAGTGAGGGAGGCACGTTTGCGGCTGCGAGCTTCTTGCGCTCCTGGGCGAGGAGCTGTTGAACCTCGGGAGGAATGCCCAGCTCGTTCAGCCGCTGGCCCAGCGACTGATTGAAGCGCTGGTAGGCCACGATCCCGAACACCGCGATCGACAGCACCGATGCCGTGCGGGAGACCGTGTTGTTGATGCCGGATGCCAGCCCCGCACGCTCGGCTTCAACCGCGCCCATCACCGTAGTGGTGAGCGGCGCCACGGTGACAGCCATTCCCAGGCCGAGCACCGCTATACCCGGAAAGAAGGTGCTCCAGTAGTCACCGCTCGTTCCCGGTAAGGCCAGGAGCGCGAACCCCAGCGCGGCAATCAACGGCCCGACGATGAGCGGCCCCCTCGCCCCGTAACGATCTACCAGCCGGCCGGCCCATGCCGAAAGCACCGAGATCAACACGATCAACGGCATCAAGGCTGCTCCCGCGGCAGCCGGGGGATAGTGATGAACCTGAATCAGGTCGAACGGCAAGAAGTAGAGGGTGCCACCCAGCGCCGCATACAGCAGCAACGTCAGCAGATTGGCTCCGCTGAAGGTCTGTGACCGAAAAAGATCCAGCGGCACCATCGGATGGGTCGAGCGGGCCTCGAGGGCCAGGAAGGCAATCAGCAGAAGCACCCCGACAGCGAGTGCAGCGATGATCACGGGGTGGCCAAACCCGAATCGCGGCGCCTCGAGCAGGCCGAAGACCACCCCGCCCAGCCCCAGCGTGACCAAGCCGGCACCGAGGAAGTCGAGCCGGCGGGCGCCGGGGTCTCGGGTTTCCGGCACATAGCTGAGCGTGATGAAGAGAGTCAGCGCGGCGAGTGGGAGGTTGAGCCAGAAGATCGCCCGCCACGACCCTTCCTGAACCAGCCAGCCGCCGAGCAGCGGACCGATGCCAGCCGCGGCGGCCGAAACCGCCGACCACCGGCCGATGGCCCGGCCGCGCCGCTCGGGCGGGATGCAGGCACCGAGCAGCGCCAGACTGCCGGGTACCAGAAGCGCGGCCCCGAGTCCCTGCACGGCCCGGCCCAGGATGAGCCACTCGATGTCGGGGGCCAGAGCACAGGCGAACGAGGCGGCGGCGAAGAGTCCCGCCCCGATGGCAAAGATCCGCCGCCGGCCCACCTTGTCGCCGAGGGCGCCACCCAGGAGCAGAAGCGCCGCCATGACCAGTGCGTAGCTCTCCACCACCCACTGGACCTCGGCGGCCGTCGCCCCGAGCGCTTCCTGAAGCGTGGGCAGCGCGACGTTCACGACCGTTCCGTCGATGAACGCCATGCTCGAGCCGAGGATGCTGGCCACCAGCACCCAGCGCTCGACGTGCTGACTCGCGGTAGCCGTTGCGGTTTCGGTCACATCTCCATCGCCTGGTGTGCTGTCAACCGAATCTTCGAGCCGAATAGAACAAACTTTAGCCACAGATGAACACGGCACCCGATTCGCGGGTAGGAATGGATCGCTCCGCTAACATTTCAGTTCCTCTCACAGCTTTCGTGTCCAAAGTACTGTGTGTTCAACAGCACACCTCCGAGTTCAAGGCATTCGAACCCGGTGGGTGTGCCGTTGACTCATAATTGGGCATGCATGGGCGAACGGAGCAACTCCCGCTTCAGGAGCGATCCATTCCGGGTACCCGCGACGCGGGTGCGCGTGTCATCCGCGGCTAAGCGAAGGTTGACTCACCACAATTTAGGTGACACTATGCTCAGGACTTCCTGCCAGACGTTCGAACAGCAACCCTACGAGCCTGACTTTCCCGGGACGGAGCGATATGCCGGGTACTCCTGTCACCAATCTTACGAGCGTCGACTACGCCATCATGGCGATCTACTTCGCCGTCGTGCTCGGTGTGGGTTGGATCCTCCGTCGCGTCATGCGGACGAGCACCGACTTCTTTCTGTCGGGCCGCTCGCTCCCGGCGTGGATCACCGGCATCGCCTTCATCTCGGCCAATCTCGGCGCCCAGGAAGTCATCGGGATGGGGGCCTCCGGCGCCAAGTACGGCATTGCGACCAGCCACTTCTACTGGATCGGCGCGATCCCCGCGATGGTGTTCGTGGGACTCTTCATGATGCCGTTTTACTACGGCTCGCGGGCCCGCTCGGTTCCCGAGTATCTCCGGCTCCGCTTCGATGAGAAAACCCGCACGTTGAATGCGGTGTCGTTTGCCGCGATGACGGTCTTTTCTTCCGGTGTTTCGATGTACGCCATGGGAAAGCTCTTCAACCTCCTCCTCGGATGGAGCTTCGACGTCAGCATTCTGGTCTCGGCGGTCATCGTACTGGCCTACGTGCTGCTCGGCGGGCTCACCAGCGCCATCTACAACGAAGTGCTCCAGTTCTTCCTCATCGTGTTCGGATTCGTACCGCTGGTCTGGCTCGGCCTCAATGCAGTCGGAGGATGGGAGGGTCTGAGCGCCCGCCTGGCGGAGGTGTCGTCCGCACGAGGGTTCCCGCCCAATGCATACACCTCGGCGTGGTCGAATCTGGGCGACTCGGCCACCAACCCGGTCGGGGTCGAGTGGTTCGGGCTGGTCATGGGTCTCGGGTTCGTGCTCTCGTTCGGATACTGGTGTACCGACTTCCTGGTCGTGCAGCGCGCCATGGCCGCTGATTCGATGACCTCTGCCCGCCGCACCCCGCTCATTGCCGCCGTGCCCAAGATGCTCTTTCCGTTCCTGGTGATCCTCCCGGGCATGATCGCGCTGGTGCTCGTCGGCGAGCATGCAGGTGCGGGACAGGGACTCATCCCCGCCAAACTCGCCGCCGGCGGGGGGCCGCTCCTCGATAGCACGGGGCGCATCGTGCTCGATTACGATCTGGCCACACCGATGATGCTGGTCCAGCTCTTCCCCTCGGGGATGCTCGGGCTCGGGCTCACCGCGCTGCTGGCCTCGTTCATGTCGGGCATGGCCGGGAACGTAACGGCCTTCAACACCGTGTGGACCTACGACATCTATCAGAGCCACATCCGTCGCGGCGCATCCGATGCGCACTACCTGATGATGGGGCGGATCGCGACCGTGGGCGGGATCGTGCTGGCCATCGGCGCGGCCTACCTTGCCAGCGCGTTCAACAACATCATGGATCTGCTTCAGCTGGTCTTCGCGTTCGTCAATGCCCCGCTGTTCGCCACCTTTGCGCTGGGCATGTTCTGGCGCCGTACCACCGGGCATGGAGCCTTTGCCGGCCTGCTCTCCGGCACCATCGCCGCGGCGATCCACCACGGGCTCACCCTGCCCGCCGGCGCCCACCCCGGGGTGAAGGGCGGCTTCCTGGGCGTGCTCCACACGTACCCCAGCGAGCTCGCGCAGACGTTCTGGACCGCCATCATCGCGTGGACGACCTGCCTTGTGGTCACGATCCTCGTGAGCCTGGCCACGCGCCCCAGGCCGGCGGAAGAGCTGCGGGGACTGGTCTACTCCCTCACCCCCCGGCCTAGCGATCAGGGCCTGTCCTGGATTCGGCGTCCGTGGGTGCTGGCCGTGGTCGTACTGGGGCTGACTGTGGCCCTCAACTTCGTGTTCTTCTAGAGGTTGTTATGAGCGGATCAACTGGGCTCGACGTACGGCTGCCTATCGGGGGCCTGTTCACGGCTCTGGGCCTGCTCCTCACGGGGTATGGCCTGGCCACGGCCGGGGATGCGTCGCACTACGCCCGGTCGCTCTCCGTCAACATCAACCTGTGGTGGGGCCTGGTGATGCTGGGGTTTGGACTGACACTGCTTGCGGCAGTCTGGCTTGCTCGCCGCAGACTAGCTGCCCGGCCACGTTGAGCCCGGAGTGACAGACAGCGCAGACTCTGGGGCGACTACCCGGTTGACGGACCCACAAATGGGTTGCAGTATGGCTCTGGGAAATCCCACGGGGTCTCCCGGACTGATTCGATGCGCCTCGGCGCTACCTATCCAACGCAGTTTTGCCGCTGTAAGTCCGTGAGGTGTGCTCGGCCGCTGAACTCTCGAGAGAAAATGGAGGATGCCGATATGCTCCGGAGCTCGTCTTCAGCTCGACCCGTCTTCCCGCATCGCCTCGTCTTTCTCGCTCTGGCAGGTCTCCTCACCCTCTCCGCAGGTCGAATATCGACGGCAGCCGCGCAGGCGGGTGAGCCCAGACCGGCAGCATTGGTGGGACTGTGGTCGATGACCAGGGAGCAGCGCTGGCCGGTGCTCAAGTCGCGATTCCTGGCACCCGGATCGCCACCCAGACCCGGGCGAACGGAGAGTACGTGCTGCCGCGGGTTCCGGTGGGAGCCCAGTCCCTCCAGGGCCGGCTGCTCGGCTACCGGCCGCGACTCGGCCAGCGTCACCGTCGCGGCCGGACAGCGAGACGATCCAGGACTTTACCCTTCGCCGGGACCCGCTGCAGCTCCAGACCATGGTGGTCACCGGGAACTCAGATCGCCGCGGATGAATCTCGACGCCAGCGTGGCGGTAACCACCCTGACCGCAACCGAGATCGAAGCGGCGGCGCCGCGGAGCACCACCGAGATGCTTCGCTACGTGCCGGGCTTCACCCGGGTCGAGAGCTCCGGCGGTGAAGTCAACCAGAACTATCACATACGCGGCATTCTCGGAGTGGAGTACGTGGCCTTCCTGGAGGATGGGCTTCCCGTATACCCCGCGATGCATACCTACTTCATGAATGCCGACAACCTGTTCCGCTTCGACGCCAACATCGAACGCATGGAGGTAGTGCGGGGCGGCAGTTCACCGCTGTTCCGGGTCGAACACCCCGGGCGCAATCGTGAACTTCATCAACAAGACCGGTGGCCCGGAGTTCGGCGGCACCATGCGAGCAACCGCCGGTACCGAGGGCTCTCGCGCGGTACGATCTCAACATGAACGGCCCGTTCGGCGACGACTGGCGTTTCAGTTTTGGGGGGTTCTATCGCTACGACCATGGTGTGCGCGACCCGGGTATCCCTGGCATTCGGGGTGGGCAGTTGAAGGGTAGCATCACCCGGCTTTTGGACAACGGCTACATCCGGTTCTCGGCGAAGTACCTCGACGACAGGAACCTGTTCATCCTTCCCCTCCCCTTCACCAATCCGGACAGACCCGACAGTACGTCCCCGGGTTCGGTGACTACGGCTCGATGGTCACGCCGGAGGGGCTAGATATCACCGTACCAACTCCGAATGGCCGGCTGACGCTGCCGCTGGACAATGGCCTCAAGACCAAGGGAACGTGGTTTACAGCCGACATCTCGCTGGACCTCACGGAAGACTGGCATCTCCAGAATACGGCTGGAGTAATGCGCAACAACCAGGAATGGAATGCCATACCGAACGGTAACTTGTTCACTGCGGCGGACTTCATCACGGCTCCCGTGGGTTCGGGTGGGCTGGGATTTCCCGTTGGGAGCACGGGCCAATATTTCTTCACCAACCACCTCGACGCTGCGGGGAACAAGCTTCCCTTCGACACACCAAACGGGCTGGTTGCCCGCCAGGGTGAATGGCACATCGACAAGCCGATTTCTGCGATTCAGAATCAGCTCAGTTTGCGCCGGAGTTTCGGGCCGCACTCGCTCTCGTTCGGTGGGTACTTTGCCAATTACACCCAGGACAATCACTGGTTCTTCACCGATATCATGACCGACATTCGAGACATTCCTCGCTTCCTCGATCTGGTGGTCACTCCCGCTGGTGGCGGAGCGCCGGTCACCATCACGCAAAACGGCTTCAAGAGATTCGTGTCAAACTATCAGAACGGATCGGGACAGACGTCCATGGTATCCGGATACATCGGCGGTGAAGTTCAGATCACCGAGCGGCTCCGAGCTGATCTGGGCGCAAGGGTGGAATACAATAGTTTCGTGCAGACCTCGGAAAACACGGCCCCAGTCGATCTGGACGCCAATCCAGCCACGCCGTATGACAACATAACGTTCGGCAACAACACGTTCAGGCACTTGAGCCATGGCCTTACCGACTGGTCGGCTTCGGTGGGGCTGAACTACAGACTCAATGACAAATGTGGGTCTGTACGGTGCGGCTGCGCGCGGCTACAGGATGCCCGAACTGGACAAGTTCCTGGAGAACAGAGTCCAGGAGCAAGTGGAACTGTTCGAGCCGGAAGAGGTCCAGACTGCCGAGGCCGGTATCAAGTACGCCGCGGACCGAGTAGGCTTAACGGTCAACGGTTTCTATACCAAGCTCAAGAACGTGGTGGGACAGGGTGCCATAATCGATCCAATCACCGGGTCCACAACCTGGCGAACCACAATTGATCCCGAGACTCGCTCCTACGGCGCCGAGGTCGAGGTGTCCGTCACGCCGGTGGAAGGACTTCAGCTCCTGGGTAGCGGTACCTTACTCGAAGCCGAGCAGGGCCCTGGGATCGACAGCCTGGTCGGCGTGCGGCTCGGTGGCGTGCCGACCACCATCGGCAACGTGGCGGCTTTCTACTCACCAAATCGGATCCTCGCTGGACTCCAGCTCAAGGCGGACTTCCATTGGGTTGGTTCCCGCTTCGTCGAGTCACCGAGAGATCGGATCTCAGGCCTGAAGTTGCCCTCGTACGAATACTTCAACTTCGGCCTGGGCTTCGCCATACCGAACGCGGGAGCTAGGGTCAGCCTCGATCTGCTGAACGCATTGCAGAGCAAGGGGCTGGAGGAAGGCAATCCGCGCCTGGTCGGCGCAGGCTCGACCCTCTTCTTTGCCCGGCCCATTCTGCCCCGCCGGCTGCAGGCCTCGATCGATTACGACTTCGGAGGCGGCACGTAGCACGTACAGGCAACTAGGGACGCATAGCAGCGCCGGCGGCGGGCCACTGTGGCCGCCGCCGGTCTGCTAGAGGAGCATAGATGAGAGTAGCCAGCGCTTTCCTGGTGACGCTGTGCTGGACGCACGCGCTGCCCGGCGCTCGTCTTGGCGCGCAGCAGCCGGCCGGCAGCACGGGGGATTCCACGTTCCTCCTCATCACCGGCAATCCCCACCGCTCGCCGTCGCCGTTCATGGGCAACGGCCGGCTCGGGGTCGTGATCCCGGCCCTGGGGATCGGCGCCTCGCGCCTCCTACCGGGCCGGCCTCTACGAGCACGCCGCCGGACGACGTGCCGCGCATCGTGGTGGTCCCCGCCTGGAATGCCATCGGTGTCTTCGACGGCGATCGCTGGATCGAGATGAAGCCCGGCACCAGACAGCGCGGTGCGCTCGTACCGGCAACTGGTGGACATGCGGACCGGGACCGCACGTACGAGCTATGCCTGGGTCAACGGAAGCCGAAGCACCTCGGTAGCGATCGAAACCTTCGTCTCCCGGGCCGACCCCAGCCTCACCGCGGCGCGGCTGGAGCTGACCCCCCAGCACGCCGGACGGATGCGGGTTCGATTCGGCCTTATCGGGTGGCCACCTCCGCGCCGCCTTGCCCTCGCCAGATTGGAGCGGGCAGCTCCCGCCTGGAAGCCCGCCGACGTCTGGTATCCGGGGCACATGGTCGTCCGTTCCCGGCGGTCAGAGCACGCGCCGCGTGGCGCCCTCATGTCGATGACCTCCACGCCGCTGGGTCGCACCACTGTGCTGGCTGAAGCCCTGGCCGTCACCTGGGCCCCCGATCTCCCCCAAGCGAATACCACCACGACCGCCTCGGGCGACACGGCACTGGTAGAGATCGCCTTCGACGCCTCCCCGGGCCACACCTACACCTTCTCTCAGGTCGGGAGCATCGTGTCGTCGGACGATGCTCCGCGTCCGCTGGAGCGCGCCACTCGCGACGTGGAACAGGCTCGATCCCGCGGGTTCGACCGGCTTGCCGCCGACAACGCCCGTGCCTGGCTCCGCCGCTGGGAGACCGACATCGAGGTCGAGGGAAGTCCCGAGCTCCAGCGGGTGGTCCGCTCGATGCTCTTCTATCTGCTTTGCAGTGCGGACTCGGGCACCAAGCTCGGCGTTCCGCCGATGGGGCTCTCCAGTGGCGGCTATTACGGTCACATCTTCTGGGACTCCGATACCTGGATGTTCCCCTCGCTGCTCCTGACCCACACCGACGTCGCGCACTCGCTGGTGGCCTTCCGCGGCCGCACCCTCCCGGCGGCCCGCGAGAATGCGCGAGCAAACGGGTTCCGCGGCGCCATGTACCCCTGGGAGGCGGATGAGCGGGGCGAGGAGACCACACCGCGCTTCGCGATTCAGAATGCGCGGTCGGAGATTCACGTCACCGGGGACGTCGCCCTGGCGCAATGGCAGTACTATCTCGCCACTGGCGACTCCACCTGGCTGGCCGAGGAAGGGTTCCCCGTCATCCGCGAAACGGCCGACTTCTGGGTCAGCCGCGCGACCTGCGATGCAGCCGACGAGCGTTGTCATATCGAGAACGTGGTGTCGGTGGCGGAGGGACTCATCGGTGTAACCGACGACGCCTACACCAATGCCGTCGCGCGCAAGAACCTGGAGATTGCGGCAGCCGCGACCAAACGATTGGGCAAGCCCGCGGACCCCCGTTGGAGCCTGCTCGCCTCCAAGCTCCACCTGCCCTACGACTCGGTGAGCCAGTTCTTCCGCACCTATGAGGGCGCGCCTGACTCCACCCTCGGGTGGGTCACTCCGCTTCTGAGCTATCCGCTGGCGGTTCCCATGAGTCGCGCGGGCCAAGCGGGCGCAGCTGGAGCAGGCCTTTGCCCAACTGTTGAAGGAGGGCCCGGGCGCCATGATGGGCTCCACCATCCTCGCGGTGGGTGCGGCGGAGCTGAACGACCGGGCGATGGTGGACTCGCTGCTGCCGTTCAGCTATCGCACTCACCTGAAGGGGCCGTTCCTCATGCTCTCGGAGACACCCACCAACGACGCCGTCAATTTCGTAACCGGCGCGGGCGGGTTCCTCCAGCAGGTGATCTACGGCTGGACCGGGCTCCGGCTGGGAGAGCGTGGGCTGGAGCCGGCCTTCCCACCGGTCCTCCCATCGAGCGTCAAGCGGCTGGTCCTCCGCAACATTCAGGTGCGCGGCAAGCGCTATGACGTCATCGTGGACGCCACGGGACGGCGCGTGGTCCCCAGCCAGTCACCCGCCCAACGATGATTCTCCGCGCGCTCTGCCATGGTGCTTGTTGCAGTGGCGCAACCACCGTTCGCAGCATTGGGTCGTGGCGAGCTGGAGGGTCGGGGCGTCCGCAGCGCGCGTCAGCACTTGCCAGCAGACCTCGAACGTTGCCATGCGAGCGTAGCAAGTGCGAAGGCGCGCGGAGGATGCCCCAACCCTCAAGCTCGCCGAGGAGCAAGCGCCAGGCCGACACTTCCAGTGCTCGATTTCCCCGAGCCCGGCCTGGACGACACGGCCGCCTACCAGGGCTACCAGACCCGCTTCTATCGGGACTCGAAACAGAACACGGTCCAGGTGTACCTCGAGCCCAGGGGTGGAAGGGTCGTCACCCTGTGGGCCGACGCAGCCAACGAGAGCGTCGGGTTCACCGTCCGTGACGCCGCCGGTCGTCCGCCCCGCCTGGCTTGGGGGGCCCGGGCGGCAGAGGTCTCGGATGGGGAGCACTCCGCTCGAAGCATCGAGTACCGGCTCGTAGCCGATGCGCCACACATCGAGTTGGGTGGTTTTCTGCTCGGCTCAATGAGAGTCGAGCGCGATTACCAATACGCCAAACGCCATTTGCAACCGCTGACTCTGCCACCGTTTCGGGTGGCCGAGGAATCGCTGCTCGTGGCGGATGTGGCTCGGCTCCCGGCTGCGGAGCGAGAGCGTCATCTCACGGACCTTGGCGCGGCCAGCCTGCAGACACTACGCTCACGGCTCGGGCCGACTCTGGGCTCCGCATGTTCCGATACCGTCTGCACCGTACGGGTGGAGCGACCATCGCTCGATGGGAGAAACCGGCTCATCCTGGATCTGGGGGTGGACCCTCGCCGAGTCAAAGTCCAGGTGAGCGGGGAAACCGTTTCCATCCGGACACGCCCTGGCGCTCCCGTCAAGTTCGCGGTCAGGATCACCACGGACGCCACGCCACTCACCCCACTCCAGCGAAACGAGATCTTCAACCAGGCTTTCCTGAAACTCCTGGCTGAGGCGGCGGCCGCAACCGACAGCGGCGGCCAGATTCGCTACCGTCGGATGGAGCGCCAGGTTCGCGGCGTCGAGCTGCTGAGCTCGAAAGAGAAGCTCATGGCCGGCCTGCCGAACTTCGCGACCTATTTCGGTCGCGACATGATGATGACCGCTCTCATGATGCGGCCCATCTGGACGGCCGGGATGTCGGAGCACGTGATCGCGAGCGTACTGCGGAAGCTGGGTTCTAGTGGCGACGTGAGCCACGAGGAAGCCCTGGGCGGGCAGGCGATCCGAGAGAATGCCGTGGTGTACGACTCGCTGATTAGAGGGTACTTCCACGCCGCGCGAGCCGGGCGGCAGCCGCGGGCCGATAGCCTGCTGGAACAGGCCCGCGCCGTTCTCGGCAAATTGCAGAAGACGCGCGAGAACTACCACATGATCGACGACGAGTTCCAGCTGCCGGTGCTCGCCGCGCAATACCTCGGCGATCCCACCGTCCGTCCCGAGCAGAAGCGCGGGTTCCTGCTCGACAGCTCGGAGAGCCGGGAGCCCCGGCTGGTGCTGCTGCTGCGTGAGATGGCGCTGGTGGCAACGTGGACAGCTTCCTACGTGCAGGACCCGAGACCGACGAACCTGGTCAGCTTTCCGAAGCGGGATGCTACCCATTGGCGCTCCGCCAGCTGGCGGGACAGCGATGCCGGATACGCCGGCGGCCGGTTCGCCATGGACGTCAATGCCATCTGGGCCCCTCAGGCGCTGGAATCGATCGGGTTGATTCTGGCCGCCCTGCCCAAGGTCGGAATCACCAGAGAGCACATCGACTCCATTGCTCCCGGGATCAGCGGGACCCCACTCGCACAATACCTGGCCGATCCTGCATCTCTAGCCCGCACGATCGAGACCTGGAAGGGAGCGCGACGGCACTTCGAGGTTAGGCTCGGCCCGACGGAGGTCCAACAGCGCGTTCGCGCCAAGCTGGCCTGGCTTCCCCCTGCCGAGAGGCGCTACTGGCAGAAGCTCATGGCCGAGCGCGGTCCGATGCGAGACTCACTCTCCTTTCTTGCTTTGTCACTCGACACCGGGGGGAAGCCCATCCCCGTAGTTAACACCGACCCGGCGACGGGGCTTTTCCTGGGCACCACGGCGGAGCCGGAGACGGTGCTTCGAGATGTCGCCCCCTTTGCACTCCAGTATCCGGTAGGTCTCCTGGTGGATAGCCTAGGTCCATTGGTGGCCAACGACGCGTATGCCTCGCGTCAGGTATGGGATCGTTTCCGGGCCGATACTTACCACTCGCCGAGGGTGGTTTGGGGACGCGAGGTGAATCTCCTGTTTCTGGGGCTCGCCAATCGCATCAAGGCAGCACTCGATGGCGCAAGACCATCCAGCGACCCAAACCACGAGCCGTACGTCAACCGCCTCCAGGACGTGCTCCGCGGCACCACGGCGGCGGTCGAGGCGTCCGGCCTGGGGCACAACGAGCTGTGGAGTTATCGCATCGAAGGAGGCCGTCTGCTGCCGATCAGGTATGGCACCAGCTCGGATGTGCAGCTCTGGAATACGACGGATCTGGCGGTGGAGTTCGTGCTGTCGACGTTGCCGAAGCGTTACGGCGGGAATTGTCATCCTGAGGGAGCGGAAGCGACCGAAGGATCTCTAGGATCGGCATGGCTAGAGATCCTTCGGCTTCGCTCAGGATGACATTGAGTCTCGATACGCCTTAAGCCACCCTTCGACCCGTTTCCCCATCGAACCAGTGCAGCCGTGCCCGGTCGAACCTACGCCCACCACCCGCTCCTCCTCGATCGCCGGCTCCGGCGGCGCCACGACCCGTAACTCCGCGCCATCGCCCTTTGCCCAGCCTGAGGTAAACCAGCAGCTCGCTGCCTCGTGGCTCTACCACGTCCACCCAGGCATCAAGTCACCCGCTCCCTCCGGCACCAGTCGCCACGTCGTGCGGCCGGATCCCGAGCGTCGCTCCCGCAGCGTGGGGCTGGCCCATCCCGGGCACCGCATCGCCGGGCAGGAAGTTCATGGCCGGCGACCCGACGAACTCCGCCACGAACCGGTTGGCCGGGCGGCGATACAGCTCCATCGGCGGCGCCACCTGCTGGAGGAAACCGTCGCGCATGACGGCCACCCGCCAGCCCAGGGTCATCGCCTCTTCCTGATCGTGGGTGACGTACACGACGGTGGCCCCGAGCCGGCGGTGCAAGCGCGCCAGCTCGGCGCGAGTCTCTACCCGGAGCTTGGCGTCGAGGTTGGAGAGCGGCTCGTCGAACAGGAACACCTTGGGCTCCCGCACGATCGCCCGGCCCAGCGCTACCCGCTGGCGCTGGCCGCCCGAGAGCTGCGCCGGCCGGCGAGCCAGCACCGGCTCCAGCCCCAGTGCGCGGGCGGCCTCCTCCACTCGGCGCTCGATGGCGTCGCCCGGCGGTGCCCCGCATCCGGAGACCGAAGGCCAGGTTCTCCCGCACCGTCATGTGCGGATACAGCGCGTAGGTCTGGAAACACCATGGCGATGTCGCGGTCCTGCGGAGGAAGCGCGGTCACATCCCGGTCCCCGATGAGGATCCGGCCCGCCGGTCGGCGTCTCCAGGCCCGCGATCATCCGGAGCGCGGTGCTCTTGCCGCAGCCGGAGGGGCCGACCAGCACCATGAACTCGCCGTCGCGGATCTCCAGGTCGAGACCCTTGGCCGCCACGTGGCCGTTGGGGTACGTCTTGCTGACGCCTTCCAGACGAACCGATGGCCATGGTTAGCCTTTCACCGCGCCGGCGGTGAGCCCCTGCACGATCCGCCGCTGGAACGCGAGCACCAGCAGCGTCACCGGGAGCGTGGCGACCACCGCGGCGGCCAGAATCTGACCCCAGGGGACCTGATACTGTCCGCGGAAGAGCGCGATCGCGACCGGCACGGTCTGCCGCTCCGGGCCCGAGGGTGAAGGACAGCGCGAAGAGGAACTCGTTCCAGCTGTACACGAAGGTGAGGATCGCCGTGGTGGCGATGCCGGGAAGCGCCAGCGGCACGATCACCTCCCAGAACGCGCGCAGCCGGCCCGCCCCATCCACCATGGCCGCCTCCTCCAGCTCGCCCGGCAGCTGGCGGAAGAAGCCCACCAGCAGCCACACCGTGAGCGGCATGGCGAAGGTCAGGTACGGCAGCACCAGCCCGGGATAGGTGTTGATCAGGTGGAGCTCCCGCAGCAGCAGGTACAGCGGGGAGACCACCGAGATCTGCGGGAAACATGCCGACGGCGAGGATGAACCCGAGCAGCAGCGACCTTGCCCCGGAACTCCAGCCGAGCCAGCGCGTAGGCGCAGAACGCGCCCGAGACCACGCAGAAGAGCGGTCGTCGTGCCCGCCACGATCAGCGAATTCCGGATCGGAAGCCAGAAGCTTCGCTCGGTGAACAGCGCGCGATAGTGGTCCAGCACCAGCTGGCGTCGGCAGCGAGCGACGGATCCTGGAACAGCCGGGCCTCGGGCGTGAACGAGGCCGAGAATGGCCCAGTAGAAGGGAAAGGCGCTGGCCACCACCAGCAGCGTAAGCGCAACGGCCGGCCACCAGCCGCCGCGCCTTCACCGCTTCGCTCCGGTCAGCTCGGCGCCCAGCAACCTGATGTAGAGCAGCGCCAGGCAGAAGGTGATCAGGAAGACGATGACCGACAGCGCCGACCCGTAGCCGAACTGCAGGTTCTGCAGCAGCGCGTTGAAGGTGTAGAGCGCGATCGGCTCGGTGGAGGTGCCGGGCCCGCCGCCGGTCAGGGCGTAGATCAGGTCGAACACCCGGAAGGCATCCAGCGTACGAAAGATCAGCGCCACCAGAATGGCGGGCTTGAGCAGCGGCAGCGTCACGTGGCGAAACTGGCGCCAGGCGGAGGCCCCGTCGATTCGGGCGGCCTCATACAGCGAAGCATCGATGTTCTGCAGACCGGCCAGCAGCAGCAGCGCCACGAACGGCGTGGTCTTCCAGACGTCGGCCAGGATGACCGGTACCCATGCCGCTGTCGGGTGGATGAACCACACCACCGGCTCCTGCAGCAGCCCGCATGCCGACCAGCACGCGTTCACGATCCCGGTCTGGCCCTCGAACATGAAGCGCCAGAGGAGCGCCGAGACGACGGTCGGGATGGCCCAGGGCACCAGCACCGCGGCGCGGACCAGGCCCCGGCCGCGGAAAGCGCGGTTCAGGGCCAGCGCCAGCCAGAGCCCGATGACCAGCTCGAGCCCCACGCTGGTCACCGCGAAGAACGCCGTATGACCCAGGGCGGCCCAGAACCGGGGATCTCCCGAACGCCTCGACGTAGTTGTCGAGTCCCGACGAACGGGCTTACCCAGCCACGGCATCCGGAGGTCGTGCAGGTGGAGCGACTCCCACACCGTCCAGACCAGAGGAAACAGCGCGACGAGCAGAGATGGTCAGGACTGCGGGAGAACAAGCGCCCAGGCTACGCGAGCCTCCTGACGCTCCATGCCGGACCGGGGATCAGCGCCGGGCAACCGGCTCCCCCGTGCCGAGCCCGACGCGATTGAGCAGACGCTGCATCTCGGCTTGGGCCCGAGCCAGCGCTGCCGCCGGCTCGGCTTGGCGGGTGAGGGCGCGATGGAGGTGGATCTGGAGAATTTCGGAGAGCTGGGTGTAGACCGGAGTGACGGGCCTCGGGATGGCAAACTCGATTATCTGTCTGATGGTCGCGGGGGGGATGGCAAGCCCGGATGCGAGCTCGGGGTCGTCGTAGAGTCCCCACCGGGTGGGAAACTGCCCCACGACCGTAGCGCGCTCCCGCATCTGCTCCGGCTGGGTGAGATAGTCGATCACTGCCCAGGCCGCCTCAGGGTGCTCGGTCCGGCGGTTGATGGCCAGTTGCCCACCGCCGATCGCCGCGGTGTGTAAGCCTCCGGGCGCCGCCGGCATGGGCGCGACTGCGACCTTCCCTGCCACCTGCGATTCGGAGCTGTCCTGCATCAACGGGTAGGCATAGGGCCAGTTCCGCATGAACGCGGCCTCGCCATTCTGGAAGGCGAACCGGCTCTCCTCCTCATGCCAGGTGAGGACCGTCGTGGGCACGACCCCGTCCCGATAGATCTCGTCCCGCATTTCAGTCAGCGCCCGGAGGCCGGCCTCCGAGTTGACCATCACCCGGCCCCCTTCGAGAATGCGGCCCCCGTAGGCGCCGAGGTATTCCAGAAAGGTGGTTATCAACCCTTCGTACCGGGCACCTTGCCAGACGAAGCCGTAGCGCGGACCCCCTTTTTGCCGGGCCTTCTGAGCTTGGCGAACCAGATCGTCGAAGGTGGCCGGTGGCGCCCTCATCAGGTCGGTGCGCCAGTACAGCATCCCCACGTCGATGAACCACGGTAGCGCATACAGGCTATCCTGCCACCGATTGGCCGCGATGGTCGAGGGGAAGAAGGCCGTGGTGTCGGGTAGAAATCGATCGAGGGGGAGGATCCATCCGGCGGCCGCGAACTCCGGGGTCCAGATCACATCGAGCTGGAGAATGTCCGGATCGCTGGCGCCCGCATTGAGCCATTGCACATAGAGCTGGTGCTTCTGGTCGGCCGCGTCGGGCGTCACTCGCTGGACGACCTTGATGCCGGGATTCTCCTTCATGAACCGCGACAGCTGCCGAACCAGGACCTGGCCCTCTGCACCCAACGCGCTGATCGGAAAGGTGACGACGGCGGGTCCCGGGAGCTGAGGTCCCGCCTCCACACGCGGTAGCCAACAGGACGGTGGCAAGCACGGAGGTCACCGACCGGTTAGGCAATCAGGCAACTCCTCGATGGAGATTCATGCTGCGGGAAGGCTCCGGGCACCGCCAGAATATTAGCTCCTCGACCTTGTCAATGTGAGGAGTGAGTGGCGGTCTTGGCGGCGAGTGGCGGAGTTCTCTTGTAGTCCGGCATGTGTACAATGAGTCCGTGATCGGGGGTGTTCTTCGAGTACCCGGCCACGAGCTGCGCATTGTACTGGTCGAGGAAGAAGTCGAACGGATCCTTGGGCTCCTCATCTACGATCATCAGGTCGGTCTCGTGCATGGTGAGCTTGCCAAAGCGCAGCACGCCACCGTGGTAGAACATGTAGTTCGCTGCCTTGGTGTCCGGAGCGCCAACGGTCGAACTTCCGCACCGGCGGGCGGCTGAAACACCTGCACGATCTCACTGTCACTCACCTCGACGGCGCCGACTCGACCTTGCACCAGTGGCGGCGGCAGGAGCCGCTGGGCGAGAGGAAAAAGTCGTCCTTCTCAATTCGCACTCCACGGGCTCCTTTCAATTTTACCAGCTTCTCGAGATGAAGGCCGAAGAATTTCATCAGCCCTCCTACCCCGATTCCTGCAGTCTTGATGGATCTCGGATGGAGGCGTAACTCTCCGTCTGGGGTCAGAGTGAGATCCCCGACCATAGTGAAGGAGATCCCGTGTATCTCACCTTGCAGTTTGAGGCGTCCTTTCTCGATGGTGATTTCCAGCCTTTTGAGCGGTGAGCCTGGATAAGCGAAGGTGTAACGGTTTAAGAGGCTGCTGAGTCCGGCGGGCGCGATCCCGATCCGCGCCGAGTCGATGGACAGGACGAACGAGTTCTTATCGTCGAAGTACGGCGAGTGCCCGGGCGAGGTTGGCCTGAGTTCTCCGCGGAGATAGCTGATTTGCAGCACGATGGTCGAATCGACATGGAAATCGACATGGCCCATTTGCACACCGACGTTCTCGGCAGGCCCCTGGGCCGATACCTCGAGTGGCGCCAGAGCGGAAAAGGCTACCAGGCAGAACCGTTGAGCATGGCCCAGGAGCATGACGACCTTCCCGAGTCGAATACGCCTCAATGTACACTCGGAGCTCCAACCCGCTGGCGTCCCAGGGGTAGACCCCACAGGTTAGAAAGTTCAGTCCCAGTCAAGTGCACCAGTCACGGGAGGCACCCATGCCCACCTACATCTCCTTGCTCACCTACACTCAGCAAGGCATCGCCGGCATCAAGAAGAGTCCCGAACGGCTGGATGCCGCCAGGCAGGCGTACAAGCGGGCCGGTGGCGAGCTGAAGGCGTTTTATCTCACGATAGGCCGGTACGATGCGGTGGCCATCGCCGAGCTGCCGGACGACACGGCGTTGGCCAAGATGATGCTGGGGCTCGGCGCACTGGGGAACGTGCGGACGGAGACGCTGCGAGCATTCAACGAAACGGAGTTCCGCAAGATCGTGGGGGACCTGCCCTGAGGCGCGTTTATCCGGCCAACTCCATGAAGCGCCGAGCTGAGTTTTAGGCGAGTCTATTTGGAATCCTCCAATGCCCTTCAGGACTTCCCCGATGAGCCGTTGATCCGCCTACCCAAGCCACGCCACTTTGTTAGTCTTGGGGCGACCCCTACTGAATGTTTCGGGTCCCAGCAGGTGGTGAATGGACCTCGTCCGGACGGCCGTACCGCACGGCCCGCTCTGGCAAGGGGCTTCCGTCCTCGTTGTGGATGATGAAGCCCCCATCCGCCGGATTGTGCGCCGCACCCTCCAACTGCAAGCCTTTAAGGTCGAGGAGGCCGAAGACGGCGAGTCCGCGCTCGCACTCGTCCAGACGCGGAAGGATGCGTTCGACCTGGTCCTGACCGACCTCAAGATGCCGCGGATCGACGGCCGCCAACTGGCCAAGGTGATCTCGCTCTACCGACCCGCCATGGCGGTCGTCTGCATGTCCGCGGATCCCGCCGGGGTGGCCCTGATCGATGGATCAGACACCGACGTGCCGCTGCTCCAGAAGCCATTCACGGCCCCGGAGCTGTGCGACGCGGTGCGAGACACGCTCAGCCACACGGCGGATCTCATGGCGCGCGCGGAGGCAGAGATCGCTCGGACGCACGAGGGTCTCAGCAGGCTTGCCGCTGCTCTGGAGGCAAGTCGGGCTCAGCGAAGGCAGATGTTGGATTTGGTCGCCGTCGCGCGGGGACTGCGCAATAAAGTGGGATAGACCGCTGTCGGCAGCAGCGATCCCTTATTCCGGCGACCGTGCGGGCGAGGTCGCCGGCTGAGCATGATGCCCGGGCATTCTCCGCCGGAACTTCCCCAGCACCCACTCCCTGAAGTTGTCCAGGATCTCGTAGACGGTGGGGATCACCAGCAGCGTCAGCAGCGTCGAGGTGATAACACCGCCGATGACGGCACGGCCCAACGGTGCCCGGAAGTCCGCTCCCTCTCCCCGGCCGAGCGCCACCGGAATCATCCCCGCGATCAAGGCGATCGTGGTCATCATGATCGGCCGGAGACGGATCCGGCCAGCCTCGATCAGTGCCTCCCGCAGTGGGGTCCCTCGCTCGTGCGCCCATTTGGCGAAGTCGATGAGCAGGATGGCGTTCTTGGCCACAATACCCATCAGCAGGATCACCCCGATGAGGCTCATGATGTTGAGGGTGTCGCCGGTGACGATCAGCGCCAGCACCACGCCGATGAGTGAAAGCGGCAGCGAGATGAGGATCGCCAGCGGGTCGAGAAAGGAGCCGAACTGGACCACCAGGATCAGGTACATCAGCAACACGGCGGCGCCCAGCGCCGTGAAAATGCGGGTAAAGACCTCCTGCTGGTCTCGCGCTTCCCCACCTTGGGTGATGCGGTACCCCGGTGGAAGCCGGAGGCTCTCCAGCGTGGCATTGATGTCCCGGGTGACCTCCGTCAGCGAGCGTCCCTGCACGTTGGCCTGAACGTTGACCACCGGTCTCGCGGTTAAGGTGGTTGATCTGAGCGGGGCCGATTCCCTCGCGGATGCTGGCGACCTGCCCCAGCGGTAGAGTCACCGGCCGGCCCATCGGCACCGGTGATCACCAGCGGCAGCCGCTCCAGATCTATCGTTCTCCTCCGGGCTTCAGGGGTCAGCCGCACCGTCACGTCCCGCGTCTCTCCGGTGGGATCGACCCAGTCGCCCGCGTCGATTCCGGCGAACGCCGGCCGCAGCGACTGAGCCACCTGCCCCACCGTTACCCCGAGTGAGCCGGCCAAGCCGCGATTGAGCTCCACTACCAGCTCCGGCTTCTCACCCCGGGTCGACAGCCCGACGTCTACCGCGCCCGGGACCTTGCGTACCAGATCGGCGGCACGCGAGGCCAGACGGGTCAGTACACTCGGGTCCTGGCCCCGCATTTCGATCTGAATCTGCTTCATCGCACCACCGAAGCCGCTGGTGAAGACCGAGACGCTGGCGCCGCCAACACGCCCGAGCTCCTGTCGCAGAATGCTGCCCAGCTCATCCTGGCTGATGTCTCGCTCCGCCTTCGGAATCAGGCGGACATAGATCAGCGACTGGTCCACGCCTGGGGCTCGCAGCGGAATCGGCGTGCCGATCGCGGTATAGGTGTAGGCCACCTCCTGGTGCGCCCGCGCGATGCGCGCCACCTCTTCCGATTTGAGCCGGGTGTACTCCAGGTTCGATCCTGGAGGTGTCTCCACGATGAGGCTCATCTCACTCCGGTCGCTCACCGGAATGAACCCCGCGCCGCCTACCGTGGCCTGGAGCGCGATGGCACCGAAGAAGGAGCCGACGGCGATGAGTACCATGGCGAGCCGGTGGTCGAGCGCCCACGCGATCAGCCTCTGATACCGCTGCGCCTGACGGTCGAACCACTGATTGAAGCGGTCGAGCGCCCGTGCGATGGGGTTGCGCCGCTCGTGCGCCTCGGTCTGGGGGTCGGCCCAATACGCCGACAGCATCGGGTCCAGCGAGAAGCTCACAAAGAGCGACACCAGCACCGCGCAGGCGATGGTCAGCGCGAAGGGCTTGAACCACTGCCCCGCAATTCCATACATGAATGCCACCGGCACGAATACCGCGACGATCGAGAAGGTCGTGGCGGCCACGGCGAGCCCGATCTCGTCGGTGCCCTCGATCGAGGCCCGCATGTGGTCTTTGCCCATCTCGATGTGCCGCACGATGTTTTCCCGCACCACGATGGCGTCGTCGATCAGGATGCCGATCGAGAGGGACAGGCCAAGCAACGACATCGTGTTCAGGGTGAATCCGAAGCCCCAGATGGCGATGAAGCTAGCCAGCACCGATACCGGCAGGGCCAGGCCGGTGATGACCGTCGAGCGCCACGAGTTGAGAAAGAGGAACACCACCAGCACCGTCAGCAGTGCGCCCTCGATCAGCGCCTCCTGCACGTTGGCCACCGCCCGGCTGACCCGCTCACCGGCGTCCTGGACGATCTCGAGCTTCACGCCGGCCGGCATGCCGCTCTGCAGGCCGGCCACGCGGGCCCGGATCTGATCGCTCACCTGGGTGGTGCTGTATCCCTTGGACTTGATGACCTCCATCCCCACAGCCTCTCTGCCGTTGTAGAGCGCCAGCGTGCGCGGCTCCTCGGTGCCGTCGTACACCTTGGCGACCTGACCCAGGCGGATCGTCTGCCCCTCCGCGCTCCGCGACTACCAAGCTTGGCGAAATCCGCCGGCCCTTCGGCCCGGCCCTGCAGCCGGATGGTGCGCTCCTCCAGCTCCCCATTCAGCCGGCCGACCGGCGCAGCCAGATTCTGCGACTCAAGCGCTTCCACCACCTGAGAGACGCTGACACCGGATGCTTCCAGAGCCTGAGGCTGAAGCTCGACCGTCATCTCCCGCTCGATATTGCCCACCACGCTTACCTGAGCCACTCCCGGGATCGCTCGCAGCGCGCGGGCCACGCCGGGGTCGGCCAGCCGGCTCAGCGTGGTGGCCGGCACGGAGGCCGAGGTGAGTGTCATCGTGATGATCGGCTGCTCGGAGGGATCGAACCGGGTGAGCACCGGCTCCTCCATCTCCACCGGGAGGTCATCCCGCTTGGTGGAGATGGCGTCCCGGATATCCTGGGAGGCCTGCTGAATCGGCTTCTCGAAGTCGAAGAAGATGGTGCAGGAGGCGAGGCCGTCGGTGCCGAAACAGGTGGACTTCTCGCCGTCCACGCCGCTGATGCCGAAGATCGCGTCCTCGACCGGGTCGATGATTTCCCGGGTGACCTCCGAGGGAGAGGCCCCCGGGTAGACGATCGTGAGCCCGATTACCGGCTGCTGGATGTCGGGGAACTCATCGGTCTGCAGATTCAGCAGGGCGAAGATTCCGAAGACTACGAGCGCCACCATGGCGGTAACGGTGACGATGGGACGCTTGATGGCAAAGTCGGAGATGAACATCAGCGGTTGGCATCCTCCTCGGTGATCCGAACGGCGGCCCCTCCGGTCACTCCCTGAGCTGAGCCCAGCAGCACGGTGTCACCCGGCGTGACCCCGGAGTGGACCTCCACCAGCTCGGTAGCCTCATCACGTACACCGAGCCGCACAGGCACCACTTGGACCTTTCCGCCTTGGAGGCGGTGGATCACCGGCGCTGTTCCCCGCCGGTCCACCGCGGAGGAGGGCACGGCTACTGCCCGCCGCGCATCGGTGGCCACCCGGCCTTCGGCATAGAGGCCTGCGACGAGCGACTGCTCGGGGTTGGGGATCGCGACATAGATCCGCACCTGGCGGGTAGCCGGATCCACAGCTGGGTTGATCCGCTCGATCCGCCCGCTGAAACGTCGATCATAGCCGCTGACGTTAAACTCCACCGGGATGCCGACCTTGAGACGTTCGATCTCCTCGACCGGAACTGTGCCCTCGAGACGCAAGCTGCTGAGATCAACGATGGTGAAGAGCGCCGCGCCCGCCTGCACGACGTCGCCCGGATCGACCGCCCGCTCGCTCACCGCACCGCTGATCGGCGCGCGAACGACGGTGTTGCCGAGCTCTTTCTCGGCCAGCGCCAGCCTCGCCCGCGCATCGGCCAGCGCGCCTTCGGCGTTGGTGGCGTTCAGCTGAGCGGTTTCCAGGTCGCGTTCGGCCAGCGCGCCCGCCTGGGCGAGCCGGCTGGCCCGCTCGGCGTTGCGCTGGGCTATCTGCAGCGAGGATTCCGCGCTCCGCACCGCGGACTTGGCCGAGAGGTAGGCATCGCGCACGGCGGCTATCGTCCAGGCGGGCGAGCAAGGCCCCGCCGGCGTACCCGCTGCCCTTCGTCGGCGAAGGTGCGCTCCACCTGGCCCTCGATCTCCGCGCGGACCTTGGCTTCAGTCCTCGCTTTCAGCGATCCCGAGATCGGAGGGCCGCTGCTCAGCTCTTCCAGCTTCGCAACCGCGATGTTCTCTCGCCCGATCAGCACCACCGGCTCCGCGGCCGCCATTCCGGTGTCGTTTCCTTCCCCTTTTTACACGAAGCCAGAGCAAGCGGCGAGGACGCCAGCACAACCCAGGAACGATTCTGCCCAAGAGACAGCGCTGCTCGCGCGTCATGGGCCTGCCGCCCCCGTCTGGGTTGTTCCTGTGAAATCGCTCTCCGCGGTCTGCGGCGGCGCTGGCCGATACATTGGCGTGCTGGAGGCTGAGGGGGTGAACCGCAGTCGATGCCGGTGGACGCCTGCGTGATCGCGCCCGGTCGGCGCCGCAAGCGGCAAGGCCGGCAGCAGCAGGATGCGCACCTTGGCGACCTGAAGATCCCGGGCTGCGCGCGCACGGCTGGCCTGGGCCTGCTGGAGCTGGATCCGGGAATCGAGCAGTTCGGTCTGGGTCGAAATGCCCTCGCGATAGCGCAGCTCGGCGATCTGGTAGGCGCGCGCCGCCTGCTCCACCGTTCCGGCGCTGGCCCGCCACGCCGCATCCGCGGCCTCCAGCTGGGTAGCAGCATTCCGCGCATCCACCTCGGCCAGCTCGTGCGATTTGCCGGAGCCGCAACTCCGCCTCACTCAGGTTGGCGCGGGCCACTCCACCTCCCCTCCGATGCGGCCACCGGTGAAGATCGGAAGCTGAAGCCCGAGGAACACCACCCAGTCCGCCACGAATCGGCGCCCCGAACGGAGAGACCGCGCCGGGATATGCCGAGCTGGGCGATACTGGGATGTGACGGACTACTTGAGGCAGGCGCTGGCCCCGGGCGACCCGCAGAAGACCGAGCTGCGCCTTGACCGCCTCCGCAGCCTGGCGGACCGGCGCCCGGCGCGGCGTGCCTGTGTCCCCCGTCGCCTCGACCACCGCTTGCAGCCGAGCCGAATCGGCCAGGGCCGTATCGCCCAGCTCGGTGGTGAGGACCACCGGCTCATCCAGGGGAAAGTCGAGCAGCGACTTGAGCCGGAATACGCCAGATCCCGATCGGCTCGCCGTTGAATCACGATGGGCCGCTGGTTGTCGCGGGTCACCCGCGCCCGCAGCAGGTCGAACTCGGAGAGGTTACCCACCTCCCGCGCCAGCTGGGTCTGGCTCAGCGTCGTGTCGGCCTGGTCCAGCGTTGCCTGAGCGATGGTGAGCAGACGATCGGCCAGGCTGGCATCATAGTAGGCTCCAGTCACGTCGAGAAGGAGCTGAGCCCGGGCCGATGTCAGCCCGATGGCGGCGCTCCGAACTTCGGCGCCCGCGGCCTGCGTTTGCCCCCGCACTCGCCCCCCACTGAACAACGTTTGAGAGACAGACAGGCCGAAGCGATAGTTGTTCTCCCGGCCGAACGGCAGGTCCCGGAGGCTCCCGAACGGGTCCGCGGCACTGGCGCACTCCGACTGCGTTTTCCAGCGAGTCGAGACGCTGATCGATCGGCAGACCCGGCTGGGCCACGAACCGGTCGCAGGTTGGCGCCGGCGTGGAGCTGGTGTCAGTGCTCCCTCCAGGGCTGGAAAACTGGCTCTGGAACGTCCGCTGGTAGAACGCCGCGCCATTGAGCTGAGGGAAATACGCGCTTCGGGCCTGCCGACGATCTCCCCTCGGCGCGGGCGAGCCCGGCGCGGGCAATGCCGATCGACTCGCTGCGCTTCTCGGCGAGCTCGAGCGCCTGGCCCAGCGTAAGCGGACGGCCCTGCTGTCTGAGCGGAGGCAGTCGGCACCGGAACCACGAAAGGCAAAAGCAAACCCGAAAGCACGAAAAGAGAGACGATTCGATTCATTGTCAGTGAGCACCGCCTGGCTTGGAGTTTGTTCATGAGCCACCCGGATTCCGGCGGCGCCCCACTCCAATCGAACGGAGGAACAGTCGCACGTACTCGTCCAGAGCCTGCTCCGGCTCGTTCCGGTACAAGTCGGGCATGATATCACGGCCCATCGCGTCGGCGAAGAGCGCACCTATCAACATGGCGGACGCAGCTGTCTCATCGAACTGAGCCTTGGCCAGACCGGCTTCCCGAAGACGTCGGAGGTAATGGGAGAGGGCTTTCGCTGCCGCAGCGGGCGGGCTGTTCTGCTCAGAGAAGATTCCCGGATGCTCTTCGATCTCTCCCATGCAGGTGCGGATCAAGGATCTACGCTCCCGGAGCTCGGCGATGTGAGCCTTGGCCCAATCGCGTACCTCGCGGAACGGGTCGCGGGGAGCCTGAGGCAGCAGCTCCGTCACGGCTGAGTGCCCCGCACGGGTGATGGCTTCGCGGATGAGTGCGTCCTTGGAACCGAAGTGACGAAAGAGGGTGATCTCGTTCACCCCGGCCTGCACGGCGATGCGCCGAGTGGTGGCGCCACGATACCCGGCCTCGGCATAAAGGCGCGCAGCGGCGTCGAGTAGCTGGTCGCGGACTGTCATGGCGCCAGTATACTGCAAAATTCAGTTGTAAGCAAGTGACTGCTTACAACCGCCCACTTGCGCGCACTGCAACCTCTGGTTAGCGTGCTTCGTCGCCCCTGAGGGCGGCGCCGATAAAGGCAAACCCGTCGTGAGGCGGGGACGCAAAGCCAGGAGTCCTAAGCGCGCAAGCGCACAAGGATGGTCCAGCTGCCGAAGCCGAGCCCCTCGCTCTCCCTTCGGCCTGTCCCAACCGGGATGGGCGTTTCCGTTTCAGACCCCTGCTCGCACGAGTTCGCAGTCGCCGCCCCAGGCGCTGCGTTGACGATCGATCTCGATCGCGCAGGGTGCGTCCACACTCATTTCACGGAGACACGAATGCGCCGCACGCTCGTCGTTTCGATGGCTCTGCTCGCGGTGGTCAGCGCGCCAGCAGCGGCCCAGACCTGTTTAGGCCTTGCTTCGCACTCCAATGGCCAGATGCAGGTCGCCGGCAATGCCTCGTTCACCGACCTGTCCAACAGCTTCGGTGGTAGCTTCGGTTACGGACAGCCGGGCGGAGTGTTCGCCAACGCCCAGATCGGCACGACCTCGTACGATGGGCTGGATGGCTCGGCCGCTGGACCTTGGCGTTCAGGGCGGGTACCAGCTGACCGTCGGCCAGGCCCAGATGCAGCCTGCCCGGTGGCCAGCTTTGGCGCTCGGCATGGGCCCGAACGATATCGGTGGCACCGGCATCGATGCCTCGAGCACGCGATGGCACGCTCGGGCTTCGCGCTTGGTAAGGTGATGGGCGCGAATCCGAAGATGCAGATCATTCCGAACGCGGGCCTTGGGCTGGCATATAGCAAGCAGAAGCTTGACGACGGCACCAACCCGGCGCTGGAGGATTCCGAGACCTACGGCCTGGCTACGGTCGGCGTAGGGTTCATTTTCAACTCCAACATCGCAGTTCGCCCGAGCGTCAGCATCCCGCTCGGATCGGATCTGAGCAACGATCCGACCTTCGGGCTGACCGTGGCTTATAAGTTCGGCAGCAAGTCGGCTCCAGCTCGTAAGCGCTAGTCTTTCCGGCTGGTCCAGTAACAACGAAGCGGGGGTGGCTCGGCCGCCCCCGTTTCGTCTTTTTGCCCGTCCCGATTGCTCCAAGCTCCTCGTTCATGGTCCGGGTTTTGCTTAGAGCGGATTTCGCCGCCCTCATCGGGCTGGCGACGACAAAGGCAAACCCGTCGTGAGGCGGGGACGCAAAGCCAGGAGTCCCGAGCCCTCGTTGCACCAGGGCGAGGGACCGTCCGGCCGCCGAAGCGAGCTTCAGCGCTCTCCCGGCGCTTCCCATCTCCGACCCGAAGACCGATTACTCCCTGCACGCGCCGACCGTTCGCTGCTGCCAGGCGGCGGCTTCGGCACACTCTCTCCAACCTGAAGAGGCGACATGGGTACACTTCGGGCAACTGGGTTACTGCGTTCCTCACGGTTCTGCTGGCGAGCACGTCGTTTGCCCAGCAGGCGCAGACGCGGCAGGGGTTCTGGATCGGCGGCGGACTGGGCTACGGCTCGCTGGGCTGCGACGGCTGCACTGATCGCGCGGGCGCACCGAGCGGCTACCTGAAGCTCGGCACGACCCTCCGGCAGAACATTCTGTTGGGCGTTGAGACCAATGGTTGGACCAAGAGCGAGTTCGGCGCGCGGCTGACCATGGGTAACGTGTCTGGCGCGGTGTACTTGTACCCGATGGCCTCGACCGGCCTGTTCGTCAAGGGTGGCGCAGGATATTCCATGCTGGATGCAGCACAGACTTCGGCGGTTCCGAGTCGGGCTTCGGCATGCTCGGCGGCGTCGGCTACGACGTGCGGGTGAGCCGCAACCTGTCGATCACTCCGGTGGCGAACTGGTTCCGCGGTGGCTTTGACGGTGGTTCGGCCAACGTCCTCCAGATCGGCATGGGCGTAACCAGCCACTAAGAGCGGGACAGGAACGTAGGCGGGAAGGTAAAGCGTAGGCGGGGGGAGCGGGGACGACCTGCTCCTCCCGCTTTGACGTTTTATCCGCTCACGCTGTCATTTTTCCCGCTCACGCTGTTTCTTTCCCGCCGATGGAAGCCAATGACCTGCGCGCCCTCCAGGCGCCCACTCAAGCAGCGTATCGGGAGACCCAGCCCGAAGCCGCCGCTGGTAACACTCCGAGCATCCGGCAGCCTCGACGCAGTCCGGACGTCAGCTGCCGGGTCGAGACCGGCCGCGCGCTGGTGGAGGCCGGGCTGCATCCCGCCACCGGCGGCTGCGGACTTCAGGCCTGCTCGGGTGACATGCTGCTCGAGGCGCTGGCGGCCTGCGCCGGGGTCACGCTTCGGGCGGTGGCGACCGCGCTCGAGATACCGGTTCGAGGCGGCACCGTCAGGTGGAGGGGACCTGGATTTCCGCGGCACGCTCGGGGTGAGCAAAGAGGTTCCGGTTGGGTTTCAGACGATCCGCCTCCGCTTGGAGCTGGAACAGCGATGCGACGGTGGAGCAGCTCGACACACTTGTGAAGCTCACTGAGCGCTATTGCGTGGTGCTCCAGACCCTCCGGTCAGCACCTGTCGTGACGGTTTCGATGTCATCCTGAGCGAAGCGAAGGATCTCTCCACCGAGTCAGAAAAAGCTGGCCGCGGATGAACACGGATGGGATAGGTTCGAGGATAGCGCGGTAACCTCTACGGATCCGATTGCCGACCGAGAACTCTATCGGTGTGCCGTTGAACGAGAATCCTTGGGCAATGAAATCGCAAAAGGAGCACAAGACCGCCACGGAACGATCCATTCCCTCCGTGTTCATCCGTGGCTAGGCTTTTTCGTGGCTAGGCTTTTTCCAAAGCCGCGGTCAGCCTACGCCGCTGCGCCGATCAGGGCGGCCGGCCTTTGGACGCGCTATCATTAAGCAGGCTCTGGTCTGCCGAGCTTGATTCCCGCCTCCCAGCAGTCATGGGGAGTGGACACCCCACCTGAAGGTTGGTGGCCTTGCATGGGTAACCCAGCTCAAGCGGAACCCTTTCGATTGCCCACACCACCCAGCTACTCCGCCGCTGCGCGGAAGGCGCTGGCTTTCAGTGCCGTCGCGGTTACCCTGCTCCCGCTTCCGATCACTTACTTCAAGATTCTTCCGGCCTACCGCTGCACGCGCGTTTCCTTCTCTTCTACGCGCCGTTTCTCTGTCTGCTGACTCTGTCCTATCTATTTTATGTTCGAGACTCACTTGCGCGGGCCATGTTCGCCGACGTGCTGGACCCGCCGCCGCCGCCGGACCCTTATTACCAGGAGCCCATCAGCGGGCGGCTAGGGCGCTGGTTCCGCCGCCTCAAGGGAATAACTCTCGGGATTCTGCCTGTCCTCCTGGTGATCACCTCCATGTACTGCGTGTCCCGCTACGTGACTCCTTCAACCGGTCGGTGGCGCGTGCGGCCGAGGTCTACGTCGAGCGTGCCGGCACGGGAGAGGAGGTCGGGCTAGTGAGTGGAGAGCAAGGAGGAAGAGCGCGGGAGGAGGTAGGTCCAACCAGGGAAGCAACGAGGAAGAGGTCCCGCGGCAGCGAGTCGGGGCAGCAGGCAGCCTGTGCCGGGGGACAGTGCAGCGGCTGACACCATGCCGAAGCCATCAGACTCCACGGCGGTTCGGCAGTACGTGATCCGTGCATCCGGATGGAGAGCATACCGGGGGTGGTCGGGCTTACCGGCGCTTTACATCGGAGCGTTCGTGGCCCTGTTGGTCGCGGTGACCCTGATGGCGCTCAAGGAATACGCCAAGGAGGCGATGGGGCTCTCCGAGCACGAGCTGATGTTCGGCCGGTATCATCAGAGTGACGGAACGGTAAACGCGCCCGAACTGAGCGGCTGCCCGTGATCACCTGGCTCGCCTCAAGGGCCCGGGAGGCCGCCTCCCACCGTGTGAAGGCACGCTCGAGCTCCCGACGCGCCTCTTCCAACTGGCGACCGATGGCGGTCGCCCGCGAAGCGCCCTTCCCGTGTGAGATAGAGCCCTGGGTCTTCCAGCTGAGCGCGACTGCGTAGCCACCCGGGCCTCCCACTCTGCCACGCTCGACTCCGCTTCGGCCAGCACCCGCTCGGCGCTTCGCCGAGCCGACTGCTGCTTGCGGCCGGCATCGGGCGGCGGGTCTGCTTCCGCTCGTGCACTCGCCGGAGCGTCTCCTCCTCCGAGGCCGCAACCGACGCGGCGTGGGCCCGCTCCGCGCTCGCGGTCTCCCACTCCTCGAAGCTGCCGGGAAAGTCGGTGATCCGGCCCTCGTGCAGCACCCAGACCCGGGTGGTGAGCGCCCGCAGCAGCGCCCGGTCGTGGCTGACCAGGATCACGGTTCCATCAAAGGACTCGATGGCGTCCTCCAGCGCCTCGATCGACTCCACGTCGAGGTGGTTGGTGGGCTCGTCGAACAGGAGGAGGTTGGCACCGGACAGCATCATCATGGCCAGTGCCACCCGGGCGCGCTCCCCGCCCGAGAGGGTCTGGCGCCTGGCGAAGCACCGAGTCGCCGGAAAAACCGAAGCGTCCGAGGTGACCCTGAATGGCGCCGCGCCCCCAGGCGGGCCGCAGGTCGTTGATGAGCTCGTACAGCGAGCGGTCGGGCGGAACCTGCGCCAGATCCTGGCGGTAGTGGGCCAGACCTGCACCGACTCGGGAATCCGCACCTCACCCGCGTCCAGCGGGCGCTCACCCACGAAGCGCCCGCAGCAGCGTGGTCTTCCCTGCCCCGTTGGGTCCGATGAAGCCGACCACATCGCCGCGCCGGACACGGGCTGGAGAAGCGGTCCAGCAGCACCCGCTCTCCGATCGGCCACGCGGACGTTCTCCGCCACCAGCACCTGGTCGCCGCCCCGCGCGTCGGCCTCGAGCCGGAGCGACATCACCCCGTCCTCGCCCTCGGGCGCGCTCAGCCGGCTCACCCGCGCCAGGCGCCGGCGCCGACCCTTGGCCTGGGCGCTGTTCTGCCCCGCGATGTTGCGGCGGATGAAGTCTTCCTCCGACGCGATCACCTTGGACTGCTTGTCGAAGGCCCGCTGCTGCGCCAGGCGCCGCTCCGCGCGCTGGCGGACGAATGCCTCATAGTCGCCGGCATACGGCGTCACCGTACCCGCCTCGACGTGCAGCACGTGGTCCACCACCGCCTGGAGGAAGGCGCGGTCGTGGCTGATCAGGAGGACGGTGGCGTCGAGCCCGGCCAGATAGCCTTCCAGCCAGCGGGTGGTCTCCAGATCGAGGTGGTTGGTGGGCTCGTCGAGCAGGAGCACATCGGCCGGGCGCCACCAGCTGCTGCGCCAGAGCCAGCCGGCCGCGCTCTCCGCCGCTCAGCCCGGACAAGCGCCTGTGTCCGAGCCTGGTCGGGATCGAAGCCCAGCCCGTGGAGCACCGCGTCGATCCTGGGGGCCAGGGTGTAGCCGCCCTCGCGCTCGAACCGCTCCAGGTCGCGGTCGTACCGGGCCAGCATCGCCGGGGTGCAACGGTCCCCGGCTTCGGCCAGGGCAGTTCCCTGCGCCGCCAGCGACCGCTCCAGCTCCAGCAGCTCGGCGAATGGCCCGGCCGCCGCTTCCCAGACGGTCGTGGCGCCGGCAAACTCGCGGTGTTGCTCCATGACCGAGAAGCTGAGCCCGGAGGCGCGTGACACGGTGCCCCTGGTCGGCTCGGCCTCTCCGGTGAGAAGCCGGAAGAGCGTGGTCTTGCCGGTGCCGTTCCGGCCGACCACTCCCCACTTCTCGCCGCGGGCGACGGTGAAGGTCGACGTCGCTGAAGAGGCGGGTCGCGCCGAACTCGACCACAACGCCGGACACAGAGAACTGCGTCATCGGCCGATCCAGCCGTGCCAGATCTCGGTTGCGTCTCCGACGGTCAGCTGGGAGCCCTGCCGCACCAGCGGCATCCGGAGCATCAGGGGCTCCTCGCACCAGCTTCTCGAGCCAGCCTCGGCGCTCAGGCGTGCGGCACCGAGGCCGAGATCGACGAACCGGCGGGAGCTGCGGTCGATCAGAGCCTCGATGCCGAACTTCTGGGCGAAGCGCTTGAGCTCCCCGGGCGACGCGGCGCGCTCCTGCAGGTCCACGAAGTGGGTCTTGACCCGCCGCTCGGCGAAGAAGCGGAGCGCCTTGCGGGTGTCGGGGCTTTTCTTGATGCCGAAGATCTGGACTTCCA
>CAVRRH010000007.1:0-1012164 GCA_963723565.1 uncultured Gemmatimonadales bacterium
TGATGGAAACCGAATCCGTCGCCAGAGCCGACCCCGGCCTTGCCGTAGCGGTCGTACGCCGAACGCTTCTTCGAATCCCGCGAGCACCTCGTAAGCCTCGGTGATCTCCTTGAACCGTGCCTCCGCCCCTGGAGCGGAGTTCCGGTCTGGATGGTACTCCATGGCGAGCCTGCGGTAGGCTTTCTTGATCTCCACCTCGGAGGCGGTGCGTGCGACTCCGAGCAGGGCGTAAAAATCGCTCACTCCAGCAATCCTTCCACCAAGCGGCTGGTGTGCTCCACCAGCCCGATGATCTTGTCATAAGGCATTCGGGTCGGACCCATGACCCCGATCACCCCTTTGAGGCCGCCGGCCTCGTAGGAGGACGTGACCAGGGTGAAATCGCTGAGCCGCGTATCGGGGTTCTCTCCGCCGATGGTGATGGAGAGGCCCCGCTGGCGACGTGACTGGAGCGCTTGTTTCAGCAGGTCCCGCCCCTCCGTCAGCCGGAGCAGGTCACGCATGCGGGACTTGGAAGCGAACTCGGGCTGGTCGGCGAGCATCTGGGCGCTTCCCAGCACTACCGTGCTGTCTTCGTTGGAAAGGTCGAAGAGCCCGTCGCCCTCGGCAATAAAGATGTTCAGTAGCTCGCGCCCACCCTCGGTTCCCGCGGCATCCCGGAGCCGTTCGGGGAGGGTATTGCGAATCTCCTGGAGAGTGAGCCCTGCGAGCCGCTGGTTGAGTATCTGGGAGACCTGCTGCACCGATGAAGGCGGAACCAGCCCGGGAACCTCGACGAAAATCGTGCGGACCACGCCGCTGCGCAGGTTGAACACCAGCAGCAGACGCTCGTTGGTGACCTGAACCAACTCCAGGCGCTCCAGGACCATCTGATCGAGCGCGGGCGCGACGGCGACGCCCAGTTCCTGCGTCAGTACGCCAAGAACCTGGGCGGCCCGGCGGAGGACCTCTTCCACCGCGCTACGGGTCCCAACCAGTTCCGACCGGAGCGTGTGCTGCTCCTCATGGCTCGGTGGCGAGAGCCGCATGATGGCATCCACGTACATGCGGTAGGCACGGTCGGTGGGTATCCGACCAGCAGAGGTATGGGGATGAAAGAGATATCCCTTGTCCTCCAACTCGCTCATGATGCTCCGGATGGTTGCCGGAGACACCCCGAGCCCGAACCGGCGCGCGATCGTCTGACTGCCTGCAGGCTCAGCAGTCTCGATATACGTGTGCACGACGGCCTCGAGAACGCGCAGCTGGCGCTCACTTAGCTGGTCTGGAGTGGGCATGCGCGAAATCTAGGGGCAGCACTGGAAAGTGAGAAGTGAAAGCGGCTTACCGGGGCTAGGCCCAATGGAAGGCACCAGGGCGTCCAAGCGCAGCCATCCCTCGGCGGTTAGCCGCACCCGCCCGGCGCCTTCGGTAGCCCAGCCGGCCTGCTCCCACTGCCGGGCGATCAGCGCCGGAACCTGATGGAGCGCCAGCCCTTCGCTCGTCCGCAGGCCCAGGTAGAGCTCCTCGAGCGTCACGGCAGCATCGTCCAGGAATTCCCGACCTTCAAGCGGGGACTTGCCTGCGTCGAGTAGCCTCTGGTACGCGGCCCATTCTCGCACGTTCCAACGCCGCTCGTTGCCCACGCCGCTGTGCGCAGCGGGCCCGAGCCCAACGAACGGGGCCCGCCGCCAGTAGGCCGAATTGTGCCGGGCCCGGTGTCCTGGGAGGCCGGCATTGGAGACCTCGTAGTGTTGGTAACCATGAGCGCCGAGCGCGCTGTGTGCCAGCAGGAACTCCGCCGCGTAGCGGTCTTCGTCTACCGGGGCAATCTCGCCCCGCTCGGTCCAGTGGCCGAGCGGGGTGTGCGCCTCCACCGTCAGGCCGTACAACGACAGGTGCTCCGGCTGGAGCGCAAAGGCGCGCTCCAAGTCGGCGGCCCAGTCTCGCCCGAGCGCTGCTGGCAACCCGAAGATGAGGTCGAGCGAGAGGTCTGCGATGCCCGAAGAACGAAGCGCCTCGACTGCCTGGGGGACGTGGCCGGCGGTATGGGTGCGGTGCATCCACTCGAGCACTGGGGGATCGAACGATTGGACCCCGAGCGACACCCGATTCACGCCGGCAGCTCGCCAGGCTGCCGCCGCCGGAAGGGTCACGTCTTCTGGATTGGCCTCCAAGGTGATCTCGGCGCCCGCAGCGATGGTGCGGTCTGCCGCAATCCGGTCCAACACCCGGGCGATGGAGGTCGGAGTGACTCGGGAAGGCGTGCCGCCGCCGAAGTAGATCGTTTGAACCTCCGGCGACAGTTCCCAGACCGGGTCTGCCTGCCAGAGACTCCACTCCCTGAGCACCGCATCCACATACGCCTCGGAGGGCACTTCCCTTCGGACAGCGATGGCAAAGTCACAATAGCTGCACCGGCGGGCGCAGAAGGGGACGTGAAGGTAAAGGTGCACATCTAAATGTAGACGGGCGGGCAGCGATCCCCTGCCCCGTCAGCATCGCACCGGCGCCTCGCCTCCGCCCAAAAGAACGCAGTGCTTCGGCCAGACCGCCGGCTCACTGCTGCCTCCCCACCTCAAACGTGAGGCGAGCGCTTTTCCTAGTCGCTTGGCAGGCCTCAGAACTTGAAACGTTGGGGGAGGGGAAGCTGCGGATAGGATCTCCCACCAAGCACTGCGTTCCTTGTGCGGCGGTGGGAGTCCTACCCGTGGCTGCGGGGTGGGGCAACTGAATGTCCCTCAGGTTCGCCGGAACAGTCTGCCCGGACACTGCTGAATCACCCCCGCAATCTCGAGCCCAGAGATCAGCCCCAGCACCTCCCCAATCGGCCGCTTGAATCGAGCGGCAAGTTCGTCCGGATGAATCGGATCCAAGCCCATCAGGCCGGCCAGATCCCGCTCTTCCAGCGAAAGGTCTTCCGGCAACGGGCGGGCTTCAGGGACGGATGCAGTCCTCTTGGCGCTCGAGCCGATCAGCTCGGGAAAGTGCTGGAGGAGATCGGCTGCCTCGAGCACCGGCGCGGCACCATCCCGAATCAGCCGATTGCTTCCGGCCGACAGTGCGCTAGTGATGTTACCAGGCAGCGCCATGACTTCCCTACCCTGATCGAGTGCCGCCCCGGCGGTGATGAGGGCGCCGGACCCGATAGCCGCTTCGACCACGACGGTGACCCGCGAGAGCCCGCTGATGAGCCGGTTGCGGCGAGGGAAGCTGCCAACATGAGGACGCTCGCCGGGCGGGAACTCGCTCAGCAGGAGACCCTCGTTGGCCACCCGGTCGTACAGCGCCCGGTTAGCTGCTGGATAGATGACCCCGAGCCCGTTGCCGAGCACACCGATGGTAGTGCCGCCGGCGTCGAGAGCGGCCGTGTGCGCCACGGCATCGAGCCCCCGCGCCATGCCGCTAACGATCACCACTCCTGCCTCGGCGGCGGCGCCAGCCAGAGTTCGGCACGCGGCGCCACCGTAGCTGGAGTGGTCTCGGCTGCCTACGATGGCTGCGGTAGGGCGGAGCACCAGTGACTCATTTCCGAGGCGTAAAAAGCACCGGTGGCGGATCCGGAATGTGATGGAGGAGGGGTGGGTAATCGGGATCGCGGGGCACGAGTACCACTGCACCCAGCTTGGCTGCATCCTCCACGGTCTTCCTGCCGGCTTCCAACGGCGTCGCTTTGACCGCGCTGGCGAGGGCACGGGAAAAACCAGGCAAGGTGCCTAAAAATGCGATCGGCGCCGAATGGGCGCCGATCGCGGTCTTACAGGTTGAGAGGAGCGTCTGGAGTCGGGCGGCTCCCATGCCGGGAACCTGGGTCAGTGCCAAGTAGGCGACGCGCTCGTCGTCCATCTAACCGTCCTCCTCCGCCCACGCGCCACTCGAATCAGCAGCCTGGCTGGCCTTGGCCTGCCCGACCAGCCTCCAGAGGTACTCTTTCAGCTCCTCGAGGCCGGACCCTGCAGCGCTGGAAACGGCTCGCACTCCGACCGACTCCGGGGCACGCAGCTCCGGCAATGCATGGTCGGCCGGGAAAAGATCCCGCTTGGTCAGGATCACAACGTGCTCCTTCTCCGCTAAGGCGCTGCTGTACTGCCGGACCTCACTGCGAAGCCGGTCGTAGGTGGCCTGCGGATCCTCGCTGTCGAGTGGGATGAGGAACGCCAGAACCCGGGTACGCTCGACGTGCTGGAGGAAACGGAAGCCCAGGCCTTTGCCCTGGTGTGCTCCTTCGATGATGCCGGGTATGTCCGCCACAACGTACGACCGGTGCCCGGAGAGGCCCACCACGCCGAGGTTCGGCTCGAGCGTGGTGAACGGATAGTCGGCGATTTTGGGACGGGCCGCGGAAATGACCGAGAGCAGGGTGCTCTTCCCGGCATTGGGCTCTCCTACCAGGCCCACGTCGGCGATGAGCTTAAGAACCAGCTCGATCTGCCGGTCTTCGCCTTCCTCCCCCGGCTCCCACTCGCGGGGAGCCTGGTGGGTGGATGTGGCGAACCGTGCGTTGCCGCGACCGCCGCGCCCACCGCGCGCCACCCGCAGCGTGTCACCTGCCTCCAGCACCTCGCCGATGAGATCGCCCGTGGTGACATCGCGCACTACGGTGCCGGGGGGAATGGGGAGGTAGACGTCCTCCGATGAGGCGCCGGTCTTCGTGGCCCCCTTCCCATGCTCGCCGCGCTCGGCCTTCCACAGGTTGCGATACCGGTAATCGAGCAGTGTGGCCAGGTTAGGGTCCGCCTTGACGTAGACGCTGCCCCCGTGGCCTCCATCTCCCCCGTCCGGCCCGCCCTTGGGCTTGTACTTGAAGCGTGCGAATGAGCTGGCACCGGATCCACCAGTCCCCCCAACCACCCGCACGACCGCACGATCGATGAGCATCAGTGTGCCGGCGACCAGCCCTCGCGCACGCTGCGCCAGAGCTGTTTGACTTTTTTCCACTGATCGAACGAGAGCAGCGGGTTCACGATCGAGAGCACCCCCTCGATCTGGCCGAAGGTGGCGCCCGCATTGAGCGCGCCGCGGAGGTGTGAGTGGAGCTGCCGAGGCGCCTCGAGGACTGCAGTCTGTGCCACGGTGCAAAGCTCACGCAGCTTGAGGTCGATTCCGGTGCGAGCCAGGGTGCGGCCGTATCCCTCGGTGATCATCCATGAGTCAATGGCCGGATGCAGCGTCCGCACGCTCTCTCGGAGCTTGCGGTAGTTCTCTCCGTACACCACCGCACACAGCTCCTCACCCCGGCGGGTCCACTCGGACGCGCGTCCGTAGTCCTGGTCCGGATCGCTGGTAGGCGCCTCCACGCCGCTGAACTTGCGCCAGACGGTGAAGGCGACGAGCGCCCGGGGATACCCCACCATCAGCACGCTTTGCAACAGCAGCTCTTCGACCCATGCCACGGGCACCTGGGTCGATCGCAGCGGCCGTACCCGTTCCCGGAGCTCCGGCTCGTAACCTTGTGCGATGGCCGCCGCGAACCGCACGAGATCTCGCGTCTGGGGATCGAGGCTGTCCTGTTTCGCCATCATCATACCCAGTTTGGGGATTGGCTCCCGATCATATTCGCGCAGCCAGCCACGGAAAAAGGCACCACGGAGGGAGAGATACAAGGCGGGAAGGCCGGAAGACTGGAAGGCGGGACGGACGCACGTCATCCCGAGCGGAGCGAGGGATCGCCCGGGATAACGTCGGCAGGACTATCTCGAACTCGCATCGTATGGAACGATCCCTCGCTCCGCTCGGGATGACGCGCGAGTGCTACTGACCCGCCTTACCGCCTTTCCACCCTACAGCTTAGCTTTCGCCGCGATGCACCCACCAATCAGCGCTCTGCTCGTCGCGATGGCCCTGGCCAGCGTGCTCGCCCCGGCGCGGGCCGCGGCGCAAGCTTCCTCGTACATCCCCCTCGACGACCCGCGCCTGCCGCTGCTGGAGCATCTGATCGCCCGCGGCGACATCGAGGACCCGTCCCCGATGGTGCGGCCGTTCCGGCGAGCCGACGCGGTGCGCGTGCTCGCGGCGGCCGACAGCTCCGCCGACTCGGCGCGCTCGAAGGTCATCCGAAGCCTGCGCGAGGAGCTGCAGGACGGGCCCGGAGCGGCCCGCTGGTCGATCGAGGGCCGTGCGGGGGCTCAGGCCTACTCCCATGCGAGGCGCGAGCTGCTCCATAGCGCCGGCCCGTCCGGCGCCCGGCCCTACGCCGAGCTCCTCGGCACCGCCACCTTCGGCAACGTCATCGCGGTCACGAGGCCGGTGATCGAGCCGCGGGTCACGGTAGACCCCGACTGGCCCGGCCGGACCGACGTGGAGGTGGCGGGGCGCATGGCCGACGCCTATCTCAGCGCGCAGTTCAAGTACGGCACGCTGTTCTACGGACAGATGGATCGTAATTGGGGCCCGCCGGGGCAGCCCGGCCTGCCGATCAGCAACTACGCATACGAGCGTCAGGGGTTGGCGCTCGAGCTCGGCACCTCCACCTTGCGGCTCTCGGCGCTGGCCACCGATCTCCAGGACGAGATCGACAGCCTGGGACAGACGGTCCACCGCTACTACTTCGTCCATAGGCTCCAGGCCAGCCTCTCGAGCCGGCTGTCCCTGGCGCTCTGGGAGGGGGTGGTGCTGTCCGGCGCCGACCGCAACTTCGAGACCCGCTATCGCAATCCGCTGTCACTCAACTATCTCGCCAGCACCATCGGCCTGGGCGACCGGGGCAACGTCCTCCTTGGGGTGGATGCGCGCTGGCGTGCGTTCGGCCGCACCACCTTCAACATCCAGTTTGCCCTGGACGACTTCTGGTACGAGAACCGCGAGCAAAATCGCGACCGCTGGGGCTTCACCGCCGGCGCGGAAGGACCGCTGGGTGGGTCAGCCGCGTGGCACGCGCTGTATACGCAGGTGTCGAGCCTCGCGCTTCGCACGTTCAATCCGCATGACAACTTCACCGATGCCGGCGTCGGCATCGGCCGGAACTTCAGCGACAATGACCAGCTCACGTTCCGTCTCACGCTGCCGCTCAGGACGCGGTGGCTGGTGTCGCCCGAGCTGACCCTGCTCCGGCAGGGAGAGGGCGAGATCAACGATCCCTACCCCGTGCCCGACGCCAACGGCGTCCTGTCCACGCCCGCCCTGTTCATCGGCGTGGTGGAGCGCACCTACCGCGCCGCTCTAGGACTCAGCGGTGGGACTGGGCCGCTCGAGCTGACCGGCGAGGCGGGCATCCACCACGTGGTCAACGACGGACATCAACCGGGCCAAACCGAGAACCGGTTCGTCGGCCGGACTTCAGGCTACAGTGGGTTTCTCCCGGAGAGGAGTGCTTCGATGAGACACTCGCCGCAGCCGCTCACCCGCGACCGTGTGCTCCAGCTCATCCAGCGGATGAAGAGCAGCCGGGTGGTGGTGGTGGGGGACATTATGCTCGATCGGTACCTCATCGGCGAGACCGAGCGGCTTTCGCCCGAGGCCCCGGTGCCGGTCGTGACGGTGCGTGAGCGCAAATCAGCGCTGGGTGGCGCGGCCAACGTGGCGGCCAACGTCATCGCGCTCGGGGCCCGCTGTCTCCTGGTCGGTGTGGTCGGCGATGATGTCGATGGGGCGTCCATCCGCCAGGACCTGGCGCTCGCCCGGCTGGAAGATCGCCACGTGCTCACTATCGCAGGCCGGCCGACCACGTCCAAGACCAGAATAATCGCCCGTTCCCAGCAGATCGTTCGGATCGATGATGAGGTCGACTCCCTGCTCGACGGGCCGGACCTGGTTCGGCTTACCGCGGCGGCACGCGAGGCGCTCGCCGACGCAGACGCCCTCCTGCTCGAGGACTACAATAAGGGCGCGCTGCCGCCCGGCCTGATCATGGCCGTGATGGAGGTGGCCAAGCGGAGGGGGATCCCAGTCGTGGTCGACCCGAAATACCGCCAGTTCTTCGAGTATTCAGGGGCGACGGTCTTCAAGCCCAACCGACGAGAGCTGGAATCAGCGCTCGGCGCGGCCGTGGACCTGCAGAACGGAGATGCCCTGCCGGAGGTGCTGACCCGCCTCAAGGTGGACAACCTGCTGGTGACGCTCGGGGCCGAGGGGATGGTGCTGGTGACCAAAGATGGCGGATTGACGCAAATCCCGAGCATCGCGCGCCGGATTTATGACGTCTCCGGCGCCGGCGACACCGTGACGGCCTGGCTGGGAACCGCGCTGGCTGCGGGTGCCTCGGTCCGGGAGGCGGCTCAACTTGCCAACTACGCTGCCGGTGTGGAGGTAGGGAAGCCCGGCGTGGCCACCGTGTCGCCAGAGGAGGTCCTGGCGGCCCACGAGGAGCGGTTCGATCAAATTGGGAAGCTGCGGAGGGGGGGGTTGATCTAGGCTATTGGCTACGGGCTATAGCTATTGGCTAAGAGCACACCGGACTAGTTCAGGGCCTTTGACCCATAAATCGTAAAGAGGTAAACCATTCGGGCCGAGCTTTGCCAATAGCCCATAGCCTCCCTCACACCTCCACCCCCGTACCAAACCCCAGCCACACCCGCCAGGTCTCCGTCACGTCCTCGATGTAGCTGCCCAGCCGGCCAGCCGCCTCGGCATAGGCCGGAGCGAGCTCCACCGCACCCGATACTGCCATGCGCTCGCGCACCAAGGTGGAGCAGTCCTTCAAGGCGAGCTCGGCCAGCCGTTCCTTGCTCCAAGACTTGGGCGCGCGGACGCCGCACTGCGCTAGAAAGCCGAGCAGATCGCGCCGGGTCCAGCCAGCCAGCCACCCAGCCGCGTCCGAGGCCGGGATGACCAGGCCGCTTTGCAGGATGAGACCGGAGGAATCGGTGACGTCGAGTCCGCGCCGGCAGGTCTCGTGGTGGACCAAGCTGGGGAGGGTGCGGGGAACACCGGGATCGGCGCTAAGATGCCGCAGCGCATCCACGGCGTGGGCCCGCGAGCCCAGAGGTAACGTGGCCAGGACGCTGAGCATGGATTGGAAACCAGAGTCCCTGGGAGGCAATGGAGGACGAATCGCATCGACCGCCAGCGGGGCCCAGCACGCCCAGTAATCCATTCCCTGAGCCATTTCGCGTACGAATTCGTTGCGACGCTCCACCAGGACAGCCGTGCGGGTGAGCCGGAAGGCGTGGGGCGCCATTACCGCCGCGGCAAAAGCCGCCGCCTCCCCTGCCATGATGAAGCCCGAAAGGGTCTCGTGCGCTGCCAGCATCACCAGGAGCACCCGAAGGTCGAGGTAGGCTTCGAAGGTGCCGTCAGGGAGATATTGCGACAGTGGCGCCGACATCACGGCTCGGGCCAGGTCGCTGTACAGGCTTTGGATCTGCTCGCTGGTCTCGTCAACGCCAGGGCTCGCCCGGCGTACGCGCCAGAGGTACTCGCCTAGTCCATCAGCTTCGTGGCGCCGCACCCGCTCCCTGAGCCAAGGGGAGAAGTCCATGCACGGCACGCAGCTCGATGGGTTGTGGGTGCGGGACAGGCAGCGAAACTCGCGATGGCCCCGGCCGGCGGCAAAGCTCAGCAGATCGCTCGAGCTGGGATCGTCGGCGGTGAGGACAGCCGAGTCTCGGAACGCCTCAAATGTCAAAATAGTATCCAGGTTGAGAAGCTCTGGAATGTTTTCCAGAAACGGCCAGTCGGCAAGGGGGATTCCACGCATGGGGGTACGACGGGGGATCAGCGAGGTTAACCAGGGCTGACCGCTAGAAAGGTAACCCCCTGCCCCGCCCACCGGCACTGACCAGAAGCTGACTCCGTCATCAGCCTCAATCGCCACCACTTTTCTGCCAAGGACGACCTCTTTGTTGGTGCTGCCCCCCGACAAGGCAAATGCCGATGAGGAAGGTTACTGCCCTCTCGCCTCAGATGTCACCAGAAACCCCGCCCGGAGATGAGCTCTCACTAGACGGGGCTTTTGGAGCATGGGCGATGAGGGGCTCGAACCCCCGACCTCGCGCATGTGAGGCGCGCGCTCTAACCAGCTGAGCTAATCGCCCGGACAGTTCGGGAGGCGGAGTCTATACCTCGACCAGGGGGCGGGGCAAGGTTTGGAGGCCAATTTCCGCTCACCCGCCGGCCGACGGATCGGTGACGGTTACCTGATGGGTGACGACTCCAGTAGCCCCGTCGTCGTCAGTGACGGTGAGGCTCACATTGTAGGTCCCTGCCGCGGGGAAGGTGTGATTGGGCTTCTCTTGGTTGGAGATACCAGTCCCCTGAAAGTCCCAGCTCCAGGCCGCAATGTCGCCATCAGGGTCGTCGCTCTCTCCAGAATCGAACGAGCATTCCAGGCCACCGCAATCGAACTTGAACGCGGCCGTAGGCTCCTGATTCGGCGGCGGCGGTGCAGTTACCTGGACATCATGGTCCATGGACCGGGACTCCCCACGATCGTCGGTCACGGTAAGCCGCACCTTGTAAGTGCCTGTTCCGGCAAACGAATGCGCGGGATTCTGGAAAGTGGAGGATCCCCCGTCGTCGAACTCCCAACTCCAGCTGACTATTGTCCCATCCGGATCGGTGCTCTGGTCGATAAACTGGCAGTCCAGGTCGGTGCAAGTCCATGCGAACTCGGCGGTCGGCCGCTGATTTGGCGCAGCGACGGTCACGGTGTGTTCTACATTGGCTTCGGCGCCATCATCATCGGTCACTCTAAGCCTGACGGTGTAGGTTCCGCTCGCAGCGTAGTCATGTGATGGATCTCGGTCTCCGGATGTTTGTCCATCCCCGAACTCCCACGCTCGGCTATCTATCCTGCCATCGCTGTCGCCACTCTGGTCGTTGAACCGACACCTCAAGTCCTCACACTGGAACGTGAACTCCGCCGTAGGCGGCTGATTGGGGGGTGGCGGCGCCTCCACCCGCACCCGGTCCGAGAAGGGGTCAGTGGTACCATCATCGTCGGTGACCGTCAACGTCACCTGATATGTCCCTGAGCCCGGAAACGTGTGGGAGGGATTCCTTTCAGTCGATATTCCGCCATCATCGAAGTCCCAACCCCAGCTCACGATGGTGCCATCAGGATCGGTGCTCGTGCCGGAGTCGAACGAACAGGTCAGACCGACACAGCTGGAGGTAAACGCCGCCGTGGGCGCCTGGTTCGGCGGCGGCTGCGAAATGACGGTGTGAGGCTCGGTGTCCTGGCTCTCGGCCAACCCCGGCGCCCCGAAGTACGTGGCCGTAAATATCCGGTCTCCCACGACGTTGAGCGTGAACTGGCAAGTGCCGGTACCGTTGGACAGGGTTACGGTGCAGGGGGGTGGAGGGGTCGAGCCGGTGACGGTTACCGTTACGCTGCCCGCCGGTGTCCCGCCCGACGACGTCACCTCAAAATTGACCGTGACCACCGACCCCGCAACCGAGGGGTCGGGTGAGTCACCGGTGATCGTGGTGGTGGTCCCAATGGCCGTAACGTCTATCTCGTTGGACGTCACTCCCGCCAGGCCGGACGCGGTGAAGACCAGAGTACGCCTGCCGGCAGCACCGGAGATAGAAAGATCGGTAAAGGTGGCGCGACCGGAGACGTCAGTGGTTCTTCGAGTCGTGCCACCAAGCTCTCCGCCCCCCGATCCAATCGCCACCGATATCTCGACTCCCGGGACACCCACCTCGTTGCCGCCACCGTCCCGAAGCTGGACCACCGGATTTCGGTCGAATTGCACTCCGTTTCGGGCGGACGCGGGGGGCTGGGTCAGGATAGTGAGCGAAGCCGGAGCAAGGGAGGTGGCAGTGGCCCGGAAACTGGCGACCCCGACTCCAGACACTACGGCATCGAGCCGCTGCTCCCCGACGACGTCGCCCAGGGTCCACCTGGCCGAGGTTTGGCCCCCGGCATCGGTGGTGCTGTTCTCTGGGGTCGCGCCTCCTCCGCCGGTGGCCACGACCCAGCTGACTGCAGTCGAAGGGACGCCATTCCCGTCGGCATCCACCAGCCGCACGACGAGGTCTGCCGGGAGCTCGGAGCCAACCGTGGCCGTCTGCCCGTTTCCCGAGACTACCACCAGCCGGGAGGCGTCTCCCGCCAAAGCCGTGTGGACGAAGGTTACCGGGGATCCGGCGAGTCCCTCGGAGCTGGCCACTGTGGTCTGCTGCCCAACGGTGGGGCCTAGCGTCCGCTCCACCAGGGACAGACCATTTTCATCGGTCTCGACCACGGCGGCACCCACGCTTCCTCCCCCCTCCGCCAGCCAGCTGATCGGTACGCCCTCGACCGGATTGCCGAACCCATCGGTCACTCTGACCACCAACCTGTCATCCAGCTGCGTGCCCACGTGACCGGTCTGGTCCTGGCCGGCCACAGCTGCCATGCTGTTGGCGTTCTCGGATAGTGCTATAGCGCTGAAATCCGCCTGGACTGGCGGTCTTCCCTCCTGGGTGACGACCCGAGCGTTGCCCGTCTGCCGTCCGATGGCGGTGCCGAGCACGACCCGAGCGTCCGCCAGCCCGTTGGCGTCGGTGCTCTTCTCGCCGGGAACGACCTCGGAACCGGCGGAGGTGAGCTCGAACGCGACGGTGGCTCCCTGCACCGGCCTGCCCCTGGTATCAGTTACCCGAACCACGAGCGGGTCGTTCAGCGGCTCCCCTACCCTGCCCCTCTGCTCATCCCCATCCACGACGGTGATGTCAGCGGGTTCCCCATCGACGGGCAAAATGATCCCGTCGCCTCCACCACAGCCCCAGAGGAGTCCCAGGGAAAGGAGGGATGGCGCGAGGGCCCGCCAGCCTGATGACGTGAGGAAAACCCGGAGACGCACTGTTTCGACTCTCGACGACGCCCGAAGGGGGTGAGATCAGTTTGATACTTTGCTTAGGCAACTCCGACAGCATGAAGTTGTGGTCCTGTGGGGGTGCTGCGCTAGAGGCCCGCAGAGACGTCGTGAAGGACATCGGCCCCGGTCGTGCTGACCGAGGTCGAGGGATGTTTTGCATTAAGTGATTGGAAGGGAACCGTCAAGTCCAATGGGCCCTCCTGGATTCGAACCAGGGACCGACGGATTATGAGTCCGCTGCTCTAACCGGCTGAGCTAAGGGCCCGCAGGCGGAAAAATCGTCGGCCGTAATCTGTTTTACAAGCCGGTTAAGCCCAGGGGACCGTTCTACTTCGACCTCACCTCCTGGGGGAGGAGTCGCGCGACCGCCTGGGTCAGGTCGGCAATGCTGAACGGCTTCTGAAGGAAACGTTTGGCCATCTCACCCCGGGGCTTTTCGTACGCCGAGATGTACAGCACCGGCGGTGGTGAGGGGAGCCTGCCCACCTCCAGGGCAAAGACGTGGCCCCCCATGCCGGGCATGACCAGGTCGGTAATTACCAGAGCCACTTTGCGCTTCGTCGATCGGAGAATATTCAGCGCCGTCTCACCGTCGGCGGCAAGCAGGACCTGGTACCCCTCCTCGATCAGCGCCCGCTCAATGAAGTCACGGGCCATCGCCTCGTCGTCTACTACCAGAACCGTAGGTGCCATCCGCTGTCCCCCGTTTCGAGCCAACAAGCCCATCAGCTCAATCTGATTCTTTCGTAGAGCTCGATGTGCCGCTTCGCCATGGCAGTTTGGGTGAAGTGCTCGGCGACCCGTTTCCGCCCCGCCTCGCCCATCGTCCGGCGGCGCGCCGCCGTCCCGGCTCAGCATCTCGAGCGCGCGGGCCAGAGCCGGCACATCCCGGAGCGGCACTTCGAGCCCCGTCACCCCCGGCACATTCACTTCGCGCACCGCGCTGGGAACTGCGGTAGTGATCACCGGCCGCCCCGCCGCCATGGCCTCAAGCACCACCAGGCCGAACATCTCTTCCACGGTGACCGAGGGCAGGACCAGGAAATCAGCGTCGGCCATGCGCCTGGGCAGGTCGTCGTCTGGATATTCGCCATACCAGCGTACTCTGTCTGTGACGGCCAACGCACGAGCCAGGGTCTTGAGCCGAGGGCCCTCCGGACCCGAGCCGACGATATCGAGGCGCAGTTCGGGGACCTGCTCCAGCGCCCGAAGGAGGATGTCGAGGCCCTTGTAGGCCACCAGACGCCCGATGAAGATGGCGCGGGGTGGGGATCCGGGCGGGGGGGAGGCACGCTCTGCCAGCGAGTCTGATCGATGCCGAAGGGAATTACCTCCACCTTTCCCTCATATCCGATCAGCTCGGTCGAGAGCGCCAGGTGCGCCCGGCTTGGCACCACCACCGCGCGCGCGCGCCGGATGACCTGCCGAGTGAGGGGACGGTACATGGTGCGGCTGGAATCGGCGTGCTGGGTCACCACCACCGGCGTGTTCCCGGCGCGGAGTAGACAGGCCAGATCGGCAAGCGGGTGGGGATGATGGACGTGGATGATATCGGCCCGCTTCCAGGCGGCGGCGATATAGCCCGGGGCGATCTCCTGCGAGCCAAGCGCGGCAAAAGAGAAGGCGCGGGTGACTGATGACCGGTGGCGACCGGTGTCCCCGCTCCTTCCGAGGCTTTCGACCGCCACGACCTCGACCTGGTGCCCGAGGGTTGACGCGCCTTCGGCCAGAGTCTGAACCACGCGTTCCATGCCCCCGGATCGGGGCCAGTAGTACTTGGCGAGGTGCAGAATGCGCATGACTCGGGTTAACCTCGGGTGTTTGGAGCGGCCCCTCGGTCTATATTCAGCGGTGGTTCCGGCAACTTCACCAGAGATCCCAATCGCTGTCAACCTGAGATACTTGCTTGCGACCAGCCTCGCCTTCGACTGGGTTTACCACAACGTGAGCACTCCCCCACGACCAGGGCGATAACGTGCGCGCGGTAGTGGTCTCTCACCTGTACGCCGATCCGGCTAACCGGGCAAAGCTTCGGGCTCTGGCGGGTCTCGGCGTCACCCTGACCGCTGCGGTGCCGGATCGATGGACCACGAGCGAGGGGGTCTCCCAGAGGACCGGAACGGGCGATGACGCCGGGGTTCGCGTAGTACCGGTCCCGGTGCGCGGGTCAACGACGGACCCGGGCCGACTGGAGTGGAACGTCAAGGTGTTGCGCCGCCTGCTTACCGACCTCAAGCCCGACCTGATCCACGTCGAGGAGGAGCCTTGGCATCTGCCCGCGGTGGTGGGGCTTCGGATGGCCCGGCGACTTGGCATCCCGGGTGTACTCTCCACCGCCGAGAGCCTGCCTCGGAGCTACACCCTACGACAGCGCTTCCGAAGGGAGCGCAGCCTACGCCAAGCCGCAGGGGTGATCGGCAGCAACAATCTTGCACTGGCACTGGCTATCAAGCGGCGGCCCACCGTGCCTCAGCTTTCTCTTCCCCATCTCGGCGTAACCCCTCCCACTGTCGCGCCTCGCGTGCCGCATCCCGGTCTGGCAATAGGCTTTGTGGGGCGGCTGGTTCCGGAGCGCGGCCTCGACCTGCTGTTTCGCGCCTGCGTTGGTTTGGCAGGCAAGTGGACGCTGACCGTCGTCGGCACGGGTCCTTCGCAGGAGGAGCTGGAGGAATTGGCCCAGCGGCTCGGCATCGCGGCGCGGATTTCGTGGGTGGGGGCCCTGCCGCGGCCGGCGGTAGACGAGGTGTGGCCGCAGCTCGACTGCGTGGTCCTCCCCTCTCGCACCACTCAGCGTTGGGTGATGACGGTGGGCCGGGCGGCGCTCCACGCGATGGCACACGGGGTGGCAGTGGTCGGGACCGATTCCGGGGCCCTACGCGAGCTGGTGGGAAACGGCGGGCGCATCGTGCCCGAGGAAGACGTGCCGTCCCTGACCGCCGCGCTTCAGGAACTCTATTCCGATAGGTCGTTATGCGAACGTCTCGGTGCAGCGGGGCGGCGGCGTGTTTTGGAGGAATTCTCGGACAGCGCAATCGCCGGGAAGATGCTCGCGTTCTGGCGTACATTGATCCCCGCAACCGCTTGACTTCGGATAACTTACGAGCGATCTTCGCCTTCCCATGCATCGACTGAATTGGCTCTTCCGCCGCGCCGGGGTGGCTACGGCTTTCCTCGGGGCAGTGGCGCTTGCTCCGAGCGCACTCACCGCCCAGGTCCCCGAGGTACCACCGGGTCAGCAGCTCCCGACACCCGACCAGGCCCGCCGCGCCTTACAAAACCAGCCCGAGCTGGTGACGCAATTACGCCAGCGGCTGCTCGAGTCCGGACTGACACCCGACCAGGTGCGCTCCCGGCTCCGGGCGGCGGGGTACCCCGAGAACCTGCTGGACGACTACCTCATGGGCGCGGACACCACGCGGAAGGTTCGACCGGGATCCAAGACGCTCGAGGCGGTCACCGCCCTCGGTATTCTGAGTGAGACCGAGGCCGATTCGCTCCAGGTGCAGGATTCGATGATGGTGCTGTCGGACTCGCTGAGATTACTGCTCGACTCGCTTCAATTCCTGAAGGCCGACTCGGCCCGAGCCGATTCTCTCGCCGACTCAATCCGGGTCTTTCAGGGCCAGGGCCTCAAGATCTTCGGTCTTGAAACCTTTCGGCGTACCACCACCCGATTTCAGGCCACGCAATCGGGCCCGGTGGACGCCAACTACCGGCTGGGCCCAGGCGACCTTCTCGTCCTCATCCTCACCGGAGACGTGGAGCAGGCCCATTCGCTCGACGTGAACCGCGAGGGATTCATCGTGATCCCCCAGGTGGGCCAGGTCCATGTCGCAAACCTCACCCTGCAGCAGCTCGAGGACGTGCTCTACGCCCGGCTCGGCCGAGTGTACTCCGGCGTCCGTCGCGGGCCGGGGGCAAGAACAAGGTTCCAGATCTCCGTGGGGCGGCTCCGTAACATCCAGGTCTTTGTGGTGGGTGATGTCGTGCGGCCGGGGGCTTTCCAGATGTCAGGAGCGGGGACCGTTCTCGCTGCTTTGTACGCCGGCGGGTGGCCCCAGCTCGAATGGCAGCTTCCGGACGGTCAAGGTTCGTCGAGGGAACAAGCTGGTGGATTCACTGGACATCTACGATTACCTGCTGCACGGCATAAACCGGAGCGACCTGCGGCTCGAGAACGGAGACGTCGTCTTCGTCCCGGTGCACGGCAGCTTCACGAAGCTGGCCGGTGAGGTCACCCGGCCAGCGGTGTACGAGTTGCGTCCCGGTGAGACCCTTCGTGATCTGATCGAGTTCGCGGGCGGCTTCAGCCCTGCCGCCTATCAGGCACGGGTGCGGATCCACCGGATCCTTGCCCCGGACACCCGGGGTCCTGGGGGCCGCGCGAGAGTCGTTGTAGATGTCGGCGCAGACCAGCTCGCCGGCGGGGTCGTGCCGGCCGTGCCGATGTCGGCCGGGCGACTCCGTTACGGTGCTGGCCGTGCCGGAGCGGGTGCGAGGATATGTCACCGTAAAGGGCAACGTCTGGGTCGAGGGCCAGGTTGGATTCACCCCCGGCATGAAGCTGAGCGAGGCGCTCCGCGTCGCCGGAGGCCCCAAGCCGGATGTGTACCTCGATCGAATCCTCGTCTCCCGCACCAATGACGACTCTACCAGGGTGCAGCTCCGATCGTCGTTTGCCGATTCCACCGGGCGAATCACCGACGATCTGGTGCTTCAGGATCAGGATGAGGTGCGAGTCTTCTCTCGGGCCACCTTCCTGCCTGCGCCCTACGTCACCATCGTCGGCGGGGTCAGGAATCCTGGCAGAGTCCCGTTTCGCCAGGGCATGACGATGCGGGACGTGGTGCTTCTGGCCGACGGTGTCACCGAAGACGCTGACCTCAGAGAAGCGGAAATAGCACGCCGGGAGGAAACCGACGACCCCGGCGCGCTGGCCAAGTCCATTCCGGTGCCGCTCGACTCGGCCAAACTCGCGCGCGGGGGCTCGGGTCGGACGAGCGAGTCGGCACGCCAGTCGGCAGTAGGTGTTCCCGACGTCGAGCTGATGCCGTATGACAACGTTTTGATCCGCCGCAAGCCGGGATGGGAGTCTCAGCGCCTGGTATATCTCACCGGCCAGGTCAAGCACCCCGGCCGCTACGCCTTGCGCTCCAAGACCGAGCGAATTGGCGACCTGATCGAGCGGGCGGGCGGGCTTACCGACCAGGCCTACCCGGGCGGAGTTCAGTTCTATCGCTCATACGGCCCCGGACGCAGACAGTCCAACGAGCGCCCCGCTCCAATTAGAGACTCGGCCGCGGGCGCCCGTGACACACTGCCGCCGCGGATTTATCGAACGGGTAGGTATCGACCTGCCAGGGGTATTGAAGGACTCGAAGGCCAGTGACAACGTCATACTCGCCGGAGGCGACTCGATCAACATCCCCGAGTTCAATCCCATCGTAATGGTTGACGGCGCGGTCAACTCGCCTGGTGCGGTGGTATATACCGAGGGAAAATCGCTGGACTGGTACGTGAACGCGGCGGGTGGCTATACCCAGCTGGGTGACAACAGGCGGGCCTACGTCACCCAGCCGGATGGGAAGCGGGAGGCGGTCAAGCGTCGCGTGGTGCTTGCGGACGTAGTGCCAAAGCCTAAATCCGGCGCGGTGGTTTTCGTTCCCGCCCGGCGCCTGCAGGAGCAGCCCAGCAACCTCCCTGCTATTCTCGCGGTGGGGGCGCAGATCCTGAGTGCTATAGTGACAATCATCGTTGTCACGAGGTAGAACCAGCGCCGCTCAAGGAGAATACGTCGGCCCGGTTAGACGGCGGACGTAGCCATCGTAGATGGCCCGCCAGATCACCGATGAGGTCTGGCGGTCGCCTTGGCGCAATGCCTGAGCCATCCGGACTAACCGGCTGGTGATGGTGAACAGGTGCGCAAGCACCCGCATAGTCGCCCCGGGTACGTTTCGCTGGATGAAGCGCACCCGGTTGCGGGTGGTGTAGTACACCATGAAGTGGTTCACCGGCTGGCCGGCGCCTTTGCTGCTGGCCTGCACGTCGTGCAGCACCACCGCGTGCGGTACGTAGACGATCTTCCCCCCCGCCCGCAGCAGCCTTCCGCAGAAGTCCGAGTCATCGAAGTACATGAAGTACGCCTCATCCATCAGCCCCGCTCGGGCAAAGGCCTCGGCCCGAAGCAGAAGGCAACAGGTGTTGGCGTATGCCACGAGGTCGCTCCGGTCGAACTGGCCCCGGTCCGGGTGATCAGTCCCGCGGTCCCTCGACAGCCCCCTCCACCAGATCATCTCACCACCGGCGGACCAGATCGTGCCCGGGTCCGAGCGGTACACAATCTTTGGTGTCGCCGCCCACACTTCAGGGCCGCCAGTCTCCAGTGCCAAGCCCAGCTGCTGGATCACATCCGGCCTCATGGTCGCGTCGGTGTTCAACAGGAGAACCAGATCGGCGCCGCCAGCGAGGGCACGGCCGATCCCGGCGTTGTTGCCCGCCGCCACGCCGAGGTTGCGGCCCAGCTCGATGACTTCGACGGACGGCCAGGCGTTGCGCAAATGGGCAACCGAGCCGTCGGTGGACCCGTTGTCCACCACGATGACCAGATCGGCAGGTCTGGTCTGGCCCGCAATGGCCTCCAGGCACGAGTCGAGGAGCCGGTGGGTATTCCAGTTGACAATCACCACCGCGACCCTGGGCACGGAGCTCAGGATTTCCAACCCCGAAGCAGGCCTACCCTTGCCATCTCCCGCGCGCTGGCATCGGACCGGTCGGGCGGCCTCTGCTGCCCCAGCACCCAGGGAAGCAGCCGTTTGAGCCCGTCCATGAATGCGATCCTGGGGCGGTAGCCGAGGCCGGATTCGGCGCGGGAGATGTCGGCCAGCGCAAAGCGAATGTCACCCACTCTAAACTGACCCCCGACTGCAATCTCGGATTTCGAGCCGGTCACGGTGCGAATCGCCTCGGCCGCAGCACGGATCGTCACGGGAACACCACTCCCGATGGTGTACGCACTTCGGCCGGTCGCGGGGCGGAGCCCGGCGGTCTCCAGCGCGGTGATGACATCATCCACATGCACGAAGTCACGGGTGATTTCTCCGTCCTCGAACAGGAGCAGCGGCTGGCCGTTGAGTGCGCGATTGAAGAACACCATCAGCACACCGGTGTAGGGATTCGACAACGCCTGTCCCGGACCATACACGTTGTGAAAGCGCAAAATGGAGTAGTTCAGGTTAACCGCCTCGCCCACCACCTGGAGCAGTTGCTCCTGGGCCAGCTTGGTCCAGCCGTACACCGACGTGGGCCTGGGCGGCACCTGATCACCGGTAGGTACTGGGTGAATGACACCACCGCACACCGGACAGCCGGGCGACCAGCCGTGCACCGAGTCGTGGCCAGCGCGTGACCCCGGCGTCACTAGCCCGTCTTGGGTGCAGAGGTACGCGCCTTCGCCGGAGACGGCACGTGAGGAGGCGAGCACTACCCGGGGTGCGGCGTCGGGTGCCTTGACCAGCTCATCACAAAGGGCGGCCAAGGCCGCCACGTTGGTGTCTACATACCGGCCAATCCGGTACATGGACTGGCCGGTTCCGGTCTCCGCCGCGAGCCAGTAGATCAGCTCCTGCCCGCCGAGGACCTTCTTGAGATCCTTGGGGTGCCGGGCGTCGCCCCGGACGCAATCGGCAGCCTCTCGGACCTCAGCCGGGAAGTCGGCGCGCTTTCCGTGAACCTGGGCGGTCAGCGAATCGAGAACGGTCAGCTGGTGACCAGCGGCGGCGAGACGTCGCGCCAGGTGGCTCCCAATGAATCCGGCGCCACCGACGAGCAGGATGCGCACCGGCTATGACTCCGGCTTCAGGGCTACGATCTCGAGCTTGTCTCCCATCCCCACACTGTCGAGGAGACGGGCGGCCCAATGGCCCACCAGCAGCGCAGGCTTGAATCGGAAGAGGAATCCGTCGGACGAGGTGCGGTTGTTATGGCGGTTCAGGAAGATCTGGAGCGAGCCTGTGATGCTGCCGTAGTCGCTGTTGGTGGCGACCCGGAGCGGCCGAAAGCCGATCGAGCGTAAGAGGTCGGTGAGGGCAGCGGTGGAGAAGGTCACCGGGTGCACCGGCGCGCCCAGATACCACCAGTGCCGCCCAAAGATCCGGGCGGGAAGTCCATCCCTGGTGGGCACACCGATGAAGAGGGTGCCACCCGGCTTGAGCACCCGGTGCAACTCGGCCAGCACTGCCGGCGGGTCGAGTACGTGCTCGAGGGAGTGGTTTGCCCTGACGTAATCGAAGCCCGCGGTGGGGTACTCGGCGATCGAGCGCCGCACCTCGAGCCCGCGCGCCCTTGCGGCTGCGATGGCCCGCTCGCTGACCTCGACGCCACAACACTGCCACCCGTGGTCTCGCGACTCAGCCAGGAAATCCCCCGCCCCACAGCCGAAGTCCAGCACCCGCCCTGGTCGGGCGAACTCCGGTTCCCGAGGGTGGGTGTCGCAGCCTAGCGCCGTCATCACCGCCTGCTTGACCCGGGAGCGAGCCGAGGCCGGGCGGTAGGCGTAGTAATTGTCTTCTGGATAGAAGCCAGGGATGTCCGAGGGCGCAGGCATGGGGTCGAGGAAGAGGCTACGGCATCCGGTGCATTCCCGTTGCCACCACCAGCCTTCATTCCCGTAGTGCGGATCGCGGGCGCGGAATCGTCGAACGCTCTCCTTCAGGCCGCACACCGGGCAGACGGCGACTCTGACGCCGGCAGCCGTAACCGGGTCTTCCTGCTGCAACCTGGCGCCGCTCACCGGGGCCGGCTCCGCGCGCTCGCCGACTGGAACCGGTCTACCGATTGGTGCGGCCATCAACTCCCCTGATGAGTTCATTTGTAATCGACCCGGCCTGATTCCGCCGGTAGGCAAGTCATGAAATATGCCTACGTTACAGGGCAGATCAACTCCCTCATGTCCTGCGGACTCGACAGATGGCCTTGCGGTCCTTTACCTTACGCAAGCTTAACAGCCACACTTTCTTTCGCCGTCCGGCCCGTCCCCTTAGGGAGAGCCGATCGGCCGGTCGCCCTAGAGGCCTCGCTGACGAGGACAGAACCCATGTCTCACCCTTCAAGCGTTGCCCCGGCGGACCGGGAGGACGTCTCTGTTTTCGATCTGCTGACACCACTGGTACGCCACCGCCGGCTCATTCTCGTGACGGCACTCAGCTGCGCGCTGCTGATCGCCATCGTGGTCTTGATTCTGTCCCCCCGCTATACCGCGCTCACCACCTTCGTGCCCGAGGCACCGAAGGAGAGCTCCCTTAGCAGCAGTCTGGGTGGACTCGCCACCCAGTTCGGGCTCGGTACTCAGATCGCGACTGCCTATTCTCCGGACTTCATGGCCGACGTACTCCGGAGCCGGGGCATCCGGGAGGCCATTCTGGCGACGGAGTTCCCTGATCCCCGGGATGGAGCGGGAAAGGCAAACCGGCCGTTGCTCGAGATTCTGGAGGTCGAGGGAGACAGCCCAGCCCGCCGGATGGAGGCGGGCCTTGAGGCTCTTGCCGACGCAACCTCGTTTCGCCCGATCGACGCACCGGCGTCCTGAGCCTGAAGATCACTCTGCGCGATCCTGATTTGGCCGCGCAGGTAGCCAACCGGATGGTGGAGGAGTTGAACAAGTTCAACGTCGAGCGGCGCCGGTCGCAGTCGGGTGAGGAGCGCATCTTCACCGAGCGCCGCCTGCAGGAGGTGCGGAAGGAGTTGGCCGACGCCGAAGACGAGCTGGTCCGCTTTCTCCAGCGAAACCGGCAGTTCTCCGAGTTTTCGGTCGCTTCGGTGGGCGCACGAAGCCTCGAGCGCAAGGTCCAGATGAAGCAGGAAGTGCTCGCCACCATGAGCCGATCCTACGAGGAGGCCCGGATCAACGAAGTCCGGGATACGCCCGTCCTCACCGTGATCGACCGCGCCGAGCCTCCGGCATGGAAGAGTTTTCCGAAGCGGACGATCAGCGTCCTGGTTGCGTTGGTGGTGGGTGGGGTGCTCGGGATCGGGCTCGCCTACCTCGCGGAGGCCCGGCGCCGGGTGCGCCCGGAGACCCGCCCCGACTACCGGGAGTTCCTGGCGGCGGTGGGCGAAGTCCGGGGCCCTAAGTCGGCCCGACGCGATGTCGGCTGAGGCGGTTCTCCGGGCCACCCATTCAGATGTAGGATCGGTACGCCGGAGCCTGATCCTGCTGGCGGTGACGACCCTTCCGTTCACCTATGCCTTAACTGTCAACCTCAGCTTTCCGCTCAAGGTCTACGAAGTAGCCCTGGCCCTGGCGCTCCTCACTTACCTCAGCGATCTCAGGCTTCCCCTTGCGCCAGGCACGACCGGCGTGGTCCGCCGCCTGGCGTGGTTCGCCATCGCCGCTGCTGCCTTGACGCTGATTCGGTTTACCCTGCCGGCCGAGGGAAGCTCCGCGACGGACTTCGGGGCCAGATTCGGACCGGTGGGGGACGCCATCGCCAAGCTGCTCTACCTGGCACTGGGCGCGGTGGGCTTCCTGCTCTTCTCCCGCACCGCGTACGCCGATGAGTGGCGCTACCTGCGCGCCTGGCGGATCGGTGCCATCGCAGCCGCGACGTACTCGTGGTATCTCTTCGCTGCCGGCCTACTCGGCTTTTCACCGTTGCTGCTCCCTGGTATCGAGGACCCAAAGTATTTCACTGTCGCAGGGCGGACGTTCATCCGTTCGGGCACGTTTCAGGAGGGGAACTTTCTCGGACTTTTCCTGGTCGTCTCAGTAGGCGTCGCGTTGTATGCGAAAAGGCCCCTCCTCGCCGCCCTGCTCAGTCTGACCGTCCTCCTCACTTTCTCGACCGCAAGTACCATCGCTCTGACCTTGCTCTGGACCATGGTATGGCTTCGGGCGCACGCGGGGGTAAGCATGAGTCGCAAGGCAAAGTACGCCGCGTTCGGAGTCGTGGTCGCACTCGCGGTGGGGTTGGTCCTATTTCAGACGGGATATCTGGAGTCAGTAATCTTTGGGAAGCTCGGCACCGAGGAGCTCGGCTCCAGATTGAAGCGGATCGCCTTCATGATCGCCGGACTTCGCATGTTCTTCGATCATCCGTTTCTCGGTGTCGGTATCTCGCAATTTGGCTACTTCTATAACTTCTATCAGCCGCTGGGCAATCAGGGGATTGCGGAATCGGTGAAATTCATCCCCAACAACATCTATGTCGAGTTGCTCGCCGAGCTCGGTGTGGTGGGGTTCCTGCTCTTCGGGGCATTCCTCGTAGCCGTCTATAGGCGGATGCGTCACCCTGAGCTCTCGGCTCTCCGGCTGACGTTCCTTACAATGCTCGTCGCTCTAAACGCATTCCCAACTTACACTGTGATGTTTCTCTGGGCCTTCTTGGGACTGGTCGTCGGCGCATCGGCTCGACTCGGCCACCCGGAGCCGGCCCCCCGAAGCGCATGAGAGTGGCGCTTAACGGCCGCTTCCTTGCGCAGCGGACTACCGGGGTTCAGCGGCACGCACGCGAGCTGGTCCGCGCCCTGGACCGGCGGCTGGATCAGGCACCCGGAGGATTCGAGGTCACACTGTTCGCCCCGCTCGACGCCACACTCGACCTGGAGCTGCGCACGATTCGGTTGCGCCGGGTCGGCCGGCTCAGTGGTCATGCATGGGAGCAGCTCGAGCTTCCCCTGTTCGTGCGAGATCAGCTCCTACTCAACCTGGCCAACACCGGACCGGCCCTGTCACGCCGCCAGCTCGTCACTATCCACGATGCGTCGGTGTTCGCCGTGCCAGAGGCCTACTCGGCCGCCTTCCGGCGCTATTATCGCCTCCTGCTTCCCCATCTCGCCCGGCGCGCCAGGCTGGTGCTCACCGACTCGGAGTTTTCCCGGAGCGAGCTGGTGCGGTGGATGGGTGTGACTGAGGAGAAGATCAGAGTCGTCCCATGCGGGCACGAGCACATCATGGCTCAGCCGGCGGATCACCGGGTGCTGTCCCGGCATGGATTGGGGGCTCGGCCCTACGTGCTCGCGGTCGGAAGTCTTTCCCGGCATAAGAATTTGGAGACCGTGTTCGCCGCCATCCGTCTGCTGGGCCAGCATGCATGGGACTACGTGCTGGCCGGACCGGTGAACCCCCGGATCTTCGGGCCCGCGGAAGAGGGCGGACCCGAGCTCGCGGTTCGTATTGGATATGTGACCGACGCCGAGCTGCGGGCACTGTATGAGGGCGCGGCATGCTTCGTCTATCCGTCGCGATACGAGGGCTTCGGTTTGCCGCCACTCGAGGCCATGGCGTGTGGCTGTCCCGTCGTGGTCTCCCGCTCAGCCTCACTCCCGGAGGTCTGCGGCGACGCCGCCCTCTACGCCGACGCCGATGATCCCCAACAGCTGGCGGCTGCCATCCGGCGGGTAATGTGTGAGGAGGGCCTGGCCGATCACCTTCGGCAGAAGGGGCGTGAGCGCGCCAGGCATTGGAGTTGGGACAGAACGGTCGACAAGACTCTGGCGGCGATCAGTGAGGTTATGCCCTCGTGAAGATTGCCATGGTACATGACTGGCTCGTGACCTACGCGGGTGCTGAGCGGGTCCTGGAGCAGATGTTGGCGGTCTTTCCGGAAGCGGACCTGTACAGCCTGATCGACTTCGTGCCCCAGGCCGAGCGCCAGTTCCTGGGAGGCCGGCGGGTCACGACCTCGTTCGTTCAGCGGCTGCCGTTTGCCCGCACCCGGTACCGGCGGTACCTCCCCATACTCCCGCTGGCAATCGAGCAGTTCGATCTTTCCGGCTACGATCTCGTCATCTCCAGCAGCTACGCGGTGGCGAAAGGCGTGCTCACCGGGCCGGACCAGATCCATCTTTGCATGTGCTACTCGCCGATGCGCTACGCCTGGGACCTGCAACACCAGTATTTGCGGGAGGCGGGCCTCGATCGTGGCCTGCGCTCGGTCCTTGCCCGGTACCTGCTGCATCGGGTCCGGCTGTGGGATGCACGGACCGCCAACGGTGTCGACGACTTCATCGCCATCAGCCGGTTTATCGCGCGCCGGATCTGGAAGGCATACCGGCGTGAGTCGACGGTCATCTACCCCCCGGTCGATGTGGACTATTTCGTGCCGGGTGGGCTGCGGGAGGAGTTTTACTTGACGGCCTCACGCATGGTCCCTTACAAGCGTATGGACATCATCATCGACGCGTTCGCCTCCATGCCGGACCGCCGGCTCGTGGTCATCGGCGACGGGCCGGAGATGTCGCGGCTCAAGGCGAAGGCGGTCCCCAACGTGGAGCTCATGGGCCAGCAGCCGTTGCCGGTGCTGCGCGACCATCTGCAGCGCGCCCGGGCGTTCCTGTTTGCCGCGGAGGAGGACTTCGGCATCGCCCCCCTGGAGGCGCAGGCGTGCGGCACAGCGGTCATCGCCTATGGACGGGGTGGCCTGCTGGAGACGCTGCGAGGGCTGGACGATCCAGCGCCGACCGGGGTGTTCTTTGCGGCCCAGGACCCCGGAGCGGTTCGGGACGCTGTGGCGCGGTTCGAGCGGGAAGCGGGCGCGATCACGGCGGAGGCCTGCCGCAGCAATGCGATGCGCTTCGAGCCGGGCCGCTTTCGCAGGGAGTTTCGAGAGTATGTGGACGCCCGCCTGGCTGAGCGCGCGGCTAGTGGGCTCCGCGCATCGTGAACACGACCGGGACGGTCTTCAGCAGGATGGCGAGGTCCTTCCAGATCGTCCATTCTCGCATGTAGGCCGTTTCGAGCTGGATTACCTCTTCGAAGTCGGTGATCACGTTCCTCCCGTTGACCTGCCACGGGCCGGTCATCCCCGGCTTCATGTCGAAACGGGTGTAGTGGTGCTCCTCGTAGAGATCCACCTCGGACGGAAGGGGCGGGCGCGGACCCACCAGCGACATGTCGCCTCGCAGCACGTCGAGCAGCTGCGGGAGCTCGTCCAGACTGGTTCGTCGCAGGAATGCTCCCACCTGGGTAACTCGCGGATCCTCCTTGACCTTGAACAGCCTCGGGTCGGGATAGATACTCCGCTCCTCCAGCGATCCCCTCCGCGACTCGGCGTCCTCCACCATGCTCCGAAACTTGGTGATCATGAACCTGGCGCCGCCGCGGCCCACCCGCTGTTGGCGAAATAGGACCGGGCCCGCCGAGGACAGCTTCACCGCCAGCGCCAACCCAGCGAAGAGTGGCGCCAGCACGATGAGACCCAGGCCGGCAGCGACGATGTCGAGGGCCCGCTTGAGCAGGAGCTGCCGAGCCCGCAGACCGGGACGGGTCAATGCGACCAGGGGCACGCCCCGGCGGTAAATCACCTTCGGCTCTACACCGGCTAGTACGAACGAGCGGGTCAGTGCGAAGACCTGGCACCCCGCCGCGCCGGCCGCGTCGAGAATGGCCGCGAATTTCTTATCGCCCAGCGGACCGGCGAGGACGAGCGTGTCGGCATGATGCCGCTTGATCGTGTGGCCGAGCCGGCTGACCGCGCTCTCTCCGTTTGCTCCTCGCAGCTCGTCCGGATCGAGCACCCCGCGGATCGAGAACTCACGGGTGTCGGCGAGCACTGGGTAGGCCATGGCGCGCGTGGTGTCCTCCTCCCGCCCCACCAGCAACGCGTTCGCCGCGCCATGCCCCACAGGGGAGAGTGTTCGCACAGCGCGGTCGATCAGATAGCGCTCCAGCATCAGCACGCCAACAGTGGCCGTGGCCACCAGCAGGAAGCCTGGAGCGGCGAGAATAGAAGCGCTGCCCCAGAGGTAACCCCAGAACGGGAGCACCAGCCCAAAGGCTACGCCGGCGATCAGGCGAGCCGCATCGCGGCGGCGATCGCTGGCGCCGTAGGTGTCGAGAACCACCAGCCCAAGCAGGACGGCGGGCAGAAACTGGAGCAGCGGCAGGGCGTCCGGCGGCACGATCCGGTTCAGCAGCGACGCAACCGGGCTCCCGAACCAGCCAAGATCGCGGGCGCCCTGGAGCAGCCAGCGCAACCCCAACAGTGCGAGCGCGTCACCGGTGAGCAGCACGGTAACCCGCACCCCGGCGAGCGCCAGATGACGGCGCATGTTTCTGGTCGCGCCGCGGGTGAGGTCGAGCCGATCGGGCCAGGTTTTCCCAGCGGATGAATGCCCGGTTTCAAGGCTTTCGACACTCGACCTGCGGGAGACTGGCGCGGGCGGAGCCTCACCGGTCGTCGACACGGCCTCCCGATCCAGCAATGGTGTGAGGCGCGTTGAGAGAAGGTCGGCCGAGGGCTGATCGATCGTCTGGGTCTTCCCCAGACTGTGAGTGCGGGTGCCGGTGGCGGGCGAATCGGGGGGTGACTGGCTCATGGACACCCGATAACCCAGGGAGCAGACGGGAGGCGCAGGGAGCGAGTATGGGGCATGGAATCACCCGTTAAGAGATCGAGCCATCCCGTTAACTGATGCCAACAAATGCATGGGTCGTGCCGACTTTGTCGACAGCTTGGCGGCGATCTTAGGCCCCCCGATCCACTCCCAAACGCCGGGTGCGGATGGAAGGTAAATCCAACCCGGATATAAGGGTAGCAACGCGTAAGCGCAAGGGAACCCGTGCACGTCGGTGACCCCTGAGACTCATCCCAACCCCTATGCTACCGCCCGGGGGCGTGTCGGTATGCCACATCTCGCGTCGCCTATCTCAGCGGCGGTGCTGAAGCTTGACCGCACATAGGATCCATCGGACCTTGAGGCCGTTGCTTTCCCACATTCGGAGCTGGAACAGCAAGCGATCCGCCGCAGTCGCCAAGGACGCCAAGGGCTCCAGAAGGCGACGGCCACTGGCCGGTAGCAGCATGATAGACATGGCATAGGAGATACTGTACTGGTGCCAAGGGCGGCACTCGACCATCTCGAAATCCTTCCCGCAGGCTTGGCGTAACCGATCGATGAGGATCGGGCGCTCGTCGGGACTGATGCCGGTGTACCCCTCCTTCATGGCCTCCCGAAACGGCCGGTCGAACCAGCCGAATCGCCGGCCAGCGCGCATGTAGACGCCGATGCCCGCCCGCCAGAAGAAGTCGAGGGCGCCGAATGCCGGCCACCATCCGGGACGCGGCCCGTTAGAGAGAAGCGGCTCGTAGAGATACACCCGTCCTCCCGGCTTCACGCAGGCGCGCAGGCGCTCGAAAACCAGTTCGAGCTCCTCGGAGGTGAGGTGGTGGAGTAGGGCGTTGATGAAGACCGAGTCGTACTGCCGGTGCCGGCCACACCAGTCGTCGCGTACAAGGTCCCGTTGGAAGAACTCCATTCCCGGCACAGCTTCCCGGTCGGCTAGGCTCCGGGCCAGGTCCAGCTGGCGAGCCGAAAAGTCGATGCCGTCCACCTCCATGCCCCGCCGCGCCAACGCGTGGGTCCGCAGGCCTGTGCCGCAGCCGACGTCGAGGAGAGTGCCTCTCGGCTTCCACAGGAAATTTTCGTAATCACGCTCATACTCGGCGCGAATTGCCTGGTTCAGCCGGGGTGTCAGGTTCCACTGCGTGGCCATCACGTCCGCAAAGCGGTCCCACCATTGGAGCTCCCTCTGACTCGCCATGTATTCTCATCCCAGCGTGGTTTGAGGCCGTTTGCTAGGAACAAGACTCCCTTGGCGGATGGAGCCTCATGACCGAGCCATCTCGCGGCGTGGTGTGGCGCTGGAGGAGACGATCGGCCGAATGGCATCACATATCCGATCTACCACACCTCCGAGCGGCAGGCAGGTGAGTTGCGCCACCGCGGCCCCTCGCCGGCGGGAAAACTCGTTGCGATTCACTCTCGAGCTCCGCCAGCACCTGGTTGAGCTTGGACGGGTGGTCGCAATACGCGCGGGCCCCCGTCGCATCGAAGGCACGCATGTGGATATACCGTTGGAAATGGCGGACCAATTGGACTTCTTCCGGCTTGAGATGGGTGACGGCGTCCATCCAGCGGAGCTGCACGCTCGGAGTGTCGAAGATGCAGGCCTCGAGCAGCGCGGTCGTTCCCCAGCTGCTGACCACGAACTGGGCGGCTTTGAGAAGGCTTGCCATATGCCGGGTGGCGCCGACGTCCATCGCGTCCGGCGGCGTGCTGGACTCGGTGAGATCCGGTGAATGATCCAACAGCACTCCATTTTCGACCAGCACCTGATAGGCCCCACGCGAGCCCTGCGGGTGGGGACGGACCACCACTCGCAAGTCGCGATACGGCCCATTTCGCAGCTGGGCCAATAGCTCCCCTACGTCCTCAACGTCATATTGGGCGGTCCGCGCCCCGCAGACGTACGCCAGATAGGGCTCGCTCGGCCCCAGCCCCACCGTCCGTCGCATCGAGGCGACCTCTTCGGCAGACACCGGTTCCTGGTAAAGCCGGAATTGTAGCGGCCCGACCACGCTGATCCGCTCGCTGGGATACTGGTGTACCTCGACAGCCTGCTGGCGCATCTCCTCGCTCCACACCAGCAGCCGGTCGGGGCGCCGGCACATGGGTCCCCGTGAATAGAGGTTATCCCAGCTCAGAACGACGCAAACAGAGGGGATCCCCCGCCGCCGAGCCTCGTCGAGGACGAAGTAGTCCAGCCAGTAGTGCCCCGGTGAGGCCACCAGCACCACCGATGGCTGCATTGCGTCGAACGCGGCGCGAACCTTCGCCCGGGTCGGACGGTAGCGGGAGTATACGTCTCGGAGCCAACGGCGCCGTGCGGAGTCGCGCGGGGCCAGTAGGGTCAGCGCCCGGGCGACCAGCCACTGCGGCCCCCCGCGCCGGCTAAGGTCTATGGTAAGGAGGCTGGCGTCGGGGTACTCCAGCGAAAAGCCGGTCAGATGCACGCTCATCAGTGCCCGGTCGAGCAGCGTCACTCCTTCCACGATGGGTACGCCCCATGCGCCTTGCACCGCACCCAGCTGGTGATTCGTGTACCTCTGGCCGGAGTCGGTTGCGAACTCGTCCCGTGGGTAGGGCGAAATGAATTCCACGCGCAGGCCGAACCGTGACCCGAGCTCGCCCACCAGCCCGGTGGATAGGAAGTTGCGGATGGTCAAGGGAAAGGGGGCGGACACCAGCAAGCCCGGTTCAGACATCGGTCGTCACTTCGGTCCCGGTGAGTATCGCCATGAAGGCGTGTGGTTGCGGAAGCTGGGGTAGCACGCGCCACGGGGATATGGCGCTAAGCTCCTCCATACTGTAGCGGCCGGTCGCGACCGCAATGGTCCTGGCACCTATGGCCACTCCGCAGTCCACATCGTGCGGTGTGTCGCCGATTACATAAGTGCGGTCGGGTTCAACAGAACACCCGGCACTCCGGGCCCGCTCGACGGCTGTCCGCGCGATGGCTGCCCGGTCATCATCCCGCTCCGAAAACCCGCCGTCCTGAAAGAACTCGAGAAGCCCGTAGTGCGCCAGCTTGGCACGGGCGCCGCGCTGTGTGTTTCCAGTCAGGAGGAGAGAGCACATGCCGGGCTTGCCGGCCAACCGCTCGAGAATCGGCCGCACGTTCGGCAGGACCCGCCCGACCTTTTTCTGCAGCGCGTCAGGAAGGCGCGCTTCGTAGCCGCTCACCAAGTCCGACACCTGCTCCGGACCCGGCTCCAGAGTGCCGGCATACGTGGCCAGCAAGCGGCGAGCGATCCCATGATCCGGCAGCCCCGCGGTGTCGAACTCTTCGAGATCGGCGCTCACGCCGGTAAGCTCTCGAAGCGAATCCTGCCAAGCGAAGATCCCGGCGCGCCCCGTGCTCAACAAGGTGCCGTCGATGTCCCAGAAGATCAGCATCAGTCCGCAACGCTTCCGGCAAGCGCCGCCGCCAGACTGTCGGCAAGGCTCTCGGCATCCAGCCCATGGGCGCGCAGCACCTCGTCGTTCTGTCCGCACTCTGGAATGTCGCGCACTCCAAATCGCCGTACGCTCGTGCCCGGGGCAAGGCCGAGCTCCGCGAGCCGGGCCGCCAGCATCTCCCCCTGCCCTCCCGCGACGTAATGATCATCCAAGGTGATCAGATGACGGACGCCCGCGACCTCGGCGGCCAGCCATTCGGAGTCTACCAGATTCAGCCATGGCAGATTCACTACCCGCAAACCGAACCCATGCCGCTCCCGGAGGAGTTGCGCGGCACGGTATGCCTGGCTCAGCATGACCGGCCCATACCCGAACAATACCCCATCCTCCCCATCAGTAAGCGCTATACCGCGCCCGCGCTCCAGCCGGTAACCATCGGGCAATCCAAAGGGGATGGGCCAGGGCACCGAGACAAGCCGGAGATAACAGCTCGCCTGAGCTTCCGTGACGCAGTATGCCACCGCCTGAACGACTTCGGCCTCGCAGCTGGGCTCAAGCATCTCCAGCCCCGGCACCGCAGCCAGGGCGGAGATGTCCCGCACCGACTGGTGGGAATGACCCGGCCCGCCGGGCAGCAGTCCGGCCAGCGCCGCTACGTAGACGACACGGCGCCGCTCGGTGGCGTTGTTATAGATCTGCTCGTTCGGTCGAGTGGAAAGAAAGCAGGCAAACGAGTGCACGACCGGGAGAAACCCGGCCAGCGCCAGCCCCCCGGCTTGGGATACCATGTCTTGCTCGGCGATACCGCATTCGACGAATCGCTCCGGGAACCGCTCCGAGAAGGGAATCAACCCGGTATCGAGTACGAGATCGGCATCGAGCGCCACGATCCGTGGATTCACTTCGGCCTGGGCCAGGAGGGCTCGCGAGTAAGCCGGCACCAGTCGCTGCGTGCCCTGCTGACTCGCCGGTGCGCCACGTGGCACCCGCGCTAACCGAACCGGAGACTGGTCCAGGTCGGCCAGCCGCTGATTGGCCTCCGCAATTAGCTCCTCTACCGCCCGAGCATAGGTCTGCTCGTCGGGCGCGCCACTGTGGAACCGGTAGTACTTCTCTCCCGGGGGCAGCGATTCCATAAAGGAAACCCCCCGGCCTTTCACCGTGTCCGCGATGATTACCTTGGGTCGGCCCTCCAATCCGCGTAGCTGGTCCAGGCGACCTGCCAGCGCTGCGAGGTCGTGCCCGTCACACCGGGTGGCCTTCCAGCCGAACGCCTCGAACTTGCGCTCCAGGTTGCCGAGATCGCTGACCGAGCTCACCAGGGTGTCGGACTGGATCTTGTTGTGATCCACGATCACGGTGATCTCGCCCATGTGTTCATTGGCGGCAGAGCCGAGCGACTCCCAGACTTGTCCCTCCTGCAGCTCGCCGTCACCCATCATCACGAAGACGCGCTGTTCACGCCCTTCCAGGCGCGCGGCCCGTACCATTCCCTTCGCCTTGGAGATCCCCATCCCGAGCGGACCGGTGTTCGTGGCTATTCCCGGCGTCCCGACATCCGGATGCCCGGGCAACCCTCCTAGCCTCCGCAGGGCATGGAGCTGTTCGAAGGGCAGGAGTCCCAGCCCAATGAGCACCGAGTAGAGCGCGGGCACATCATGACCCTTCGAGGAGAAGAAGATGCCGCCCCGCAGCTCCTCGAGGTGCAGCCACGTGACGATGTCCAGGCTGCTGAAGCTGCTGCCGATGTGGCCCGACCCGGCCCGGGCGATCATGTAGAGCGTGTTGATCCGGCAGAGCGCGGCGAAGGCGCCCGCGCGGCGATAGGGATCGCCTGAGACCCCGCGAACACGCGAAAGCTCATTCGCGGGAGCGTAGAGCAGGTCGACCACGGTCAGCTGACTCCCGCCCGAGCGGCCGGCCACGGCTCAACCGCAACCCGTGGCAGCGCTGCTTGTCCGCTCGCCAGCAGATGCTCGGCATACCACCAATCTCTCGCGTCGTTCACGTCGAACCCGTCATATCCCTCGGAGACAAAGGGCAAAATGGCCTGCCCCGCGATCGTGCCGGTCTCACGCACCGTGCGACACCAGGCGATTTCGAGGCTGGCGTTCTGAACATGCACCACCGGAAGGGCCTGGTACGGCCTGCTATGCCACGGTGCGCCCGGTGTCGTCACCTTGCAGCAGCGGCCGCATACGATCCCCTTCCACCACCCACATCTTGCCAGGGTGCTGACTGCAGAGCTCGACGGCGCGCAGGGAGTCGGCCGCACCTGCTGTGAGAAATCGTTCCCAGGCACGCCGGATCGTCTCTGGACGCCGGAATGGGCTGGTTGGGCGCAACAGGCTGAAGCAATCGAAGCGCCTGCCGCCAGCTTCGAGCTTCTCGAGGGTATAGGTGACCCACTCAATGTCGGGGGATAGATCTGCGGCCAGGTTCACCGGCCTCAGGAATGGCGTCTCCGCCCCGTAATGCCGCGCGATCTCCGCGATCTCAGGGGACTCGGTGGAAACAACGATCGAATCGAAGATCCCACTGTCCCGTGCGGCCGCGATCGTGTACGCCAGAAGGGGATGGCCGCCCAATGACCGGATGTTCTTTGCGGGGACCCGCTTGGACCCGGCGCGGGCGGGCACCAGAGCGACACAGCTCGGAGCGGTGCGGTTCACACTGCACGAGGGTTGAAGTTGATATAAACCGTCTTCCAATCGGAGTAGACGTCCAGCACTTCGGTGCCTGCTTCCCGCCAACCCGTGCCGGAGTCCCGAAGCCCGCCGAATGGAAGATGAGGCTCGCTTCCATAGGTGGCGCCGTTCACCACGGCGACACCGGACCGGATCCGGTTCACGAAGGCCATGCCCCGATGCACGCTGTCGGTGTGAATCGATGCGGTCAGCCCGTACGGAGAGTCGTTTGCCAGCGTGAGCGCTTCCTCGAAGTCGCGCACCCGATACAACACGGAGATAGGTCCGAAAAGTTCGGTCTTGGAGATCTCCGAGTCGACTGCTGCGTGCTCCAGGAGGGTCGGCTGCATGAAATAGCCGCCATCGTACCCGGGACCAGTAAGTCGGCTTCCACCGGTGAGCACCGTGACGCCTTCGCCCCGAGCAGCCTCTACCGCGGCACACATGCTCAGGAGCTGAGCTTCGTTGATCACCGGACCAAAATCGTCATCGTCGCCACATCCGACTCGCAGGCGCGAAACCCTCGCGAGCAAGCGTTCGCGGAACTGCGGGTAGATTGTGTCGAAGACAATGATCCGGCTGCCGGCCGCACACCGCTGCCCGGCGTTACTGAAAGCTGAAAGGACGCTGGCTTCCACTGCCAGGTCGAGGTCTGCATCGTCGCAGACAATGAGGGGATTCTTCCCACCGAGCTCCAGGCACACCTTTGCCAGACGAGCTCCAGCCGCCTGGGCGATATAGCGCCCCACGGCGGTAGAGCCCGTAAAGCTGATCACGTCGACTTCGCGCGACTCCACCAGCGGTGCTCCCGCTTCCTCTCCGAACCCGTGCACGACGTTCAGCACGCCGGGAGGAAGCCCTGCATCCCTGGCGAGGCGGGCAAAGGCCCAGGCGCTCAGCGGGGTATCTTCCGCCGCCTTCAAGACTGCAGCGTTCCCACAGAGGAGCGCGGGGAAGACCTTCCATGCCACATTCGCGATTGGCGTGTTGGCGGCGATGATGAGTCCAGCCACCCCGAGAGGCTGTCGCACCGTAAAGGCCGCCTTGTTCGGAATCGCGCTCGTGGTCGTCCGGCCGTAGAACCGGCGCCCCTCGCCGGCGATGAACATCCCCATCTCGACGGCAGCAGCCGTCTCACCCCGGGCATCCTTGAGGGACTTCCCTGTCTCCTGCGCCACCAGGTTCGCGACTTCCTCGAGCCGCTCCTTGAGCGCGAGCGCCACGTCGCGGAGCTGCTCGCCCCGTCTCACTACGGTGGCATCAGCCCATGCGGGCTGGGCGCAGCGTGCCGCCCCGATCGCCGTCTTCACATCTTCGGCCCTCGATCGAGCGACCTCAGTCAATACTCGGCCGGTGGCTGGAGCCCGCTTCCCGAAGCGCTCCCCGGAGCGCGCGCCGATCTCCTCGCCATTGATGAGGTTGGCGACGAATGGAGGAACTGCTAGATCGGTGCCTACCAAGCCGTGAAACCCCCATCGACCCGGAGCTCGATCCCGGTTACATACGCCGAGGCGTCGCTCGCCAGGAAGGTCAAGGGACCACGCAAGTCGTCGGGCCTTGCCATACGGCCCAGTGGAACCCGGGAGGTGAACTTGCGCTTGAATTCCGGATCCTGGCCCCCTTCTACCCCGCCTGGAGAGAGCGCGTTCACCCGCACGCCGGATGGACCCCAATGCGTCGCCAGATACCGGGTCAGATTGACCAATGCGGCTTTTGAGGCCCCATACGCGGGGGGCTTCAGGAACGGTGGATCGGCCTCGAGGTGGTCGTACAAGTGGGGGTCGGGTGAGACCGAGGCGTAAAGCGAGCCGATGTTGATGATGGAGCCACGACGGCGTTTGACCATAGCGGGGCCGAATACCTGAATGGCCTGGAAGGCGCCGACGACGTTTACGTCCAGGACACGGCGGAACAGATCGGCGGGAATGTCCTCGGTGCGGTATGTCTGCGTGATACCCGGGGGTTGGTCGACCCCGGCATTATTGACCAGGATCAGCGGGTCACCGACCGTGTCAGCGCATTCCTGTCGCGCTCGATCGAGAGAGCTCCGATCCAGTACGTCGGCTCGTACGAGGCGGAGGCGTTCGGACCAACACTGCTGCAGCTCCTCGAACGGGCCGCGCCGCCGCCGCGCCCGGCAGATCCAGCCCGACCACTGTGGCCCCAGCGTCCAGAAGCGCGCCGCACCAGACCGGGCCCAGACGCCCGAGAGCACCGGACACCACCGCCACCCTGCCCTCCAGGGGGAGGGTCACTCGGCCTCACCCCTGGCAATGCTGTCAAGGCTGATGTTTTCCTCGAAGGCCAGAGGTCGGAGGAGGGTGCCCCCAATGACCTGATCCCAATGGTGCGCCGAGAGTCCGTCGGCTGGGGACTTCATCGCGACGTCTTCCTCTGTCAGGACGTGTCCAGCCGGCAGCTGACGCGCGGCCACCAGCTTCTTCCCCATCTTTTGCAGCGGCCCCTGCTCGGCGGGCAACGGACATTTGATCCCACTTCCGAGCGCCACCTGGGTCCGGCGCAGGTCACGCACCAGCTTCCGCATGCCGATCGGCTCGAGGGAGAACGGGTGATCGGTTCCCTTCCAGGTGTGATTCAGGGTGAAGTGCTTCTCTACGACCCGGGCGCCCAGGACGTAGGCGGCAACCGCCATCACGATGCCGTTTTCGTGGTCCGAAAGTCCGATCACGAGCTCGGGGAACCGACGGCGGAGGGTCGTGATCACGTTGAGGTTGAGCTCTTCCGGAGCGGCCGGATAGGCCGCGGTGCACTGGAGGAAGCAGAGCTGGGAGTTCACCGGGAAAATTGCGTCATAGGCGCGCTGGATGTCCTCCATCGTCGCGCCTCCAGTGCTGACGATCATTGGCTTGCCGAACTCGGCCACCCGCCGGAGAAGCGGAAGCGTCTTCAGATCCGCTGATGCGATCTTGAAAGCGGGCACACCCAAGCGAGCCAGGAAGTCCGCACTCGCAAGGTCGAAGGCAGTGGCGAAGAAAGCCAATCCGATCTCGCGGGAATAGCGCTGGAGCTCGACGTACTCGTCCCATCCGAACTCCAGAGCCTCGCGATGCTCTCCGTATGTGGCCCCAAAACTGTTCTCGTTGTCGTAGGGCTTGTCGTACATCGCCCGGGTGTAGAGGCTCCGATTGTCCCGTTTCTGGAGCTTCACGGCGTCCACCCCACACTCCTTCGCGACCCGGAACAGCTCCTTGCACTTCTCGACACTGCCCTGATGATTGTGGCCCACCTCCGCAATGATGTAGCAGTCGCCCGAGTCGGCGATCTCGAAACCTTCAATCGTGAGATTTCGCTTCGACACCGAGACTCCCGTGCTGAGATGAAGTTGCGCCTGCTGCTCCGGGCGAGGATGGCTTCCGGAGCGCGACCACAGCAACGGCCTCGCAAGGGGCCGGGGCGTAGTAGTTTTCGTACTCATGCCTGGCGATTTCGGAGCCCGAGCTCGGGCACCATACGCCACGGCGTCCCTGCTTTCGGAAGAACGAGATCTCTCCGTCGTGAGGCATCACCTTGCGGAGCCTCGCCTCATCGTAAACCCGGTAGCCCCTTTGCACACCTGGCTTTCCGGCAGGCACTGAGAAGATAAGGCGGCCACCGGGGGTGACCTTGTCCCACAGGTTCGCGAGTGCAGTCCGGTCGCCGTCTTCCTCGTGCGAGTCGCCGTAGTGGCCAAGCCCGACGTGCTCGATCGTCGAGATGGAATACGCGAGATCAAAGTCGGACGCAAGGCGGTCGAGAGGCTGCAGCATGTCGTGCTGTATGACCTCCAACCGCTCAGCGGAGAAAGGATAGCGTCGCTGGTCTACAACCGTCACCTCGATGCCGAGCCCGGCGAGCGCAAGCGGCAGCGTCGACTCGAACGCGCCGAAGTCCAGCACCTTACGCACCGATCGATCCAGCGCCCTGAGCAGAAACGCGTTCTCGATCACCTGCTCCGAGATAATCACCGACGGGCGTCCGGCCGCAATGGTGCGGTCCCGCAGACGCGTGGACATCCACCAGAGTCGGTCGGCCAGGCGCTGCCGGAGAGTCCGTCGCGTAGCCTCCACAAAGATATTCTTGTTACGGACGTGAAGGAGAGCGTCCGCGATCCGCGCCGGCGAAGCATCCTCGGGCACGTAGTGATCAGCCACGGTGTACGTCGCGCCGGGCGACCGCCGGCGGTCGATCTTGAACGATGGTGCCCAGGGTTCGTCCGTACCATCCTGATCATTCTTCCTTTTGGTTTGGGTGGAACGGGTGAGGCCACAGGCATATAAATAGTGGCGCAGCCGAGTCGTCCCGGGTGGGTGTGCGAAAAAACTAGCCGAGAGGGGTCGCCCCCGCCACGTCGGCCGGCTTCTCGCTCGCGAGGCGCAGGTTCCGAAGCTCCCTTGCAGCCAGCCCGGTGAATTCCGGATTCAGTCGAGCGAGGCCGATGAGGTACAAGGCCGCAACGGCAACAGCCCCAAGCGCGCCCATCAACGGGCTCCAGCCCATGGTGTAGCGCAACACGAGACCGAGACCCGCGGCCAGAGCAGCTGCGGCTATCGCCGGCCGCCAAGCGATTTTCAGGAAGTCGATCACTCCCAGCCCAGTGAGGCGCCAGCCGATCACGCAGATCACCGGAAGCGCGGCGACATGCGCGACAACATAAGCAACGCTCGCACCGGTCAGGCCCCAAGCGGTGCCGACCCAGAGCGCCACGGCAGTCAGCAGAGTGAAGCCGATCGACCACAGGATCAGCCAGCCCGGCTGACCCAAGCCCTTCATGAGCTGACCTACTGGCGCGATTAGCGCTTGAGCGAGCGCCGCCCCTACCAGGACTTGGACAATCGGCACAGCGCCGCGCCAGCGCTCTCCAAGAAGGAAGGGCAGCACGGTGGGGGCGAGCACCATGAGCGCCGCCAGGGCTGGCAGCAGTACGTTGAGAATGGCAATGAGGACCGCGCGATAGAGTGCCCGCACCGCCGGCCGGTCGGCTTGCAGCCGTGCCACCCGTGGGAACACATACGCACCCAGTGCGCCGACCAGCGTCGTGACCGGGAAGATCACCGTCCGCGAGGCTAGCGTATACAAGCCCAGCGCGTGAACTCCCAACAGTGGGCCGATGATCAGACGGTCGGTGTTCTGGCCGAGGGCCTTCAGCAGGCTGAACCCGAGCATCCGCGAGCTGTAGGGCCACATCTCGAGAGCCGCACGGCGCGATATCTCGAATCCGCCAGGCCGCCAGTGCGCCAGTTGCCACAGCATCACCGTCCCGAGTACCGCGTTCACCAGGGTCATTACGACCAGGCTCCAGACTCCGTAACCTGCCAGAGCAAGCCCGACGCCGGTACATCCCCCGCCGACACTCGCCACGAGATCCCGGACTGCGAGCTCACGGAACCGCAGCTCCCGCTGTGCAAGCGCCATCTGGGTAAGCCCGAAGGCTCGCACCAGAAATCCAAGTGAGAGAATGGCCATGACTGGCTGCAGCGCGGGGGTTCTGAAGTACGCCGCCGCCGGCCAGGACAGCGCCACGCCGAGCACCGTTAGAGCGGCACCGACCGCTATGTTAATCCCGAATGTAGAGCTGAGGTGCTCCTTCCGAAGCTGCTCGCGTTGGATCACGGCTGCCCCGAACCCGGTGTCCCCAAACGCATTCAGCACGGCCAACCATGCGCCGGCCATCCCAACGAGCCCGAAATCACTGGGGGGCAGCAGCGCGGCCAACGCGAGGAAGACCGCCATCGTGGTCACTTGTCCACCCAGTTGCTGGATCACCGACCAGATCATCGGGTTTCCGCCACTTCGCGGAAAAGGCGCTCCAGCTTCGCGCTGGTGTGTTCGCGATCGAACAGCTCCGCTACGCGCTTGCGTCCGCTGCGGCCGAACTCGGACAGGCGAGGCCGATCGTGCAGGAGGGCGAGCACGGCCCCGACCAGTGCCTCAGAGTCGCTAGGGGGGATCAATAGACCGGTCACCCCGTCGCTCACGTACTCCGGGATGCCCCCGATCCGCGTGGCCACCACTGGTTTGCCGGCAGCCATTGCCTCGGCCGAGGCCAGGCTGCCACAAGCCCGGGCACCGAGAGTAGGAGCCACCACCAAGGTCGAGGCGGCGTAGAAGTTCGGCAGCTCCTCCTCGGACACGTCCACGGCGGATGAAACCCGTCCCCGCCACCGAGAACCGCGCCCTCGACCTCCTCGTGAAGCTCCCCCCTACCCCCGGCAATAAGGACGTGAGCCGACGGGAGGCACGCGAGCAGACTCGGGATTCCATCGAGGAGGGTGTGCAATCCCATATCCCGCACCTGACGCCCAACGTAGAGGATGACATCCGTGTCAGGAGTAATTCCAAACCGCTTACGAATCGCCCCCCCATCCGCCCCCGCAAACCGTTGCCGATCGGTGCCGTAATGCAGCACCCGAACCTCGGGGGCAAGTCCCAGTTCACGATAGCTCTCCGCGCAGTGTCGAGTAAGCGAGGTGAGCGCGGTTGCGATGCGGATGATGTGGTGGATCATAGGCAGCTGGCGGTCGATCGCTGCACGGTGACTGTAAATTTCTCCGAGGTTGCTGACCACCAACGGAACCCCGTACATCTCCGCGGCGATCGCTCCCACCGGCGCCCCGAGCAACAGATTGTAGGCGCTGATCACGCGGATGTTTCCCCCCTCAATGATCCGCGCAGCCAAGCTGACCCGCGTCATCGTCCGCGCCCAAACGGTCGGAGGGAGCCTGCGGGTGGCCGCAAGCGCCGGCCCTATCCTCCCACTCAAGGCCGACCGTGCGAAGAAGCTCGCGGTTCCGAGCCGCCGAGCCAGTGGAGCCCCCGGGTGTTTGTACACGGTGAAGCCGTCGCCCCGATGAACTCCGGTCGTGCCCCCTGATAGGACGTGCACGTCCCAACCGGAGTGAACAAGGTGGGGTACCAGATCCTCGAGGTGTTTGGGGACCCCGCCAAAGGGGGGTGGGTAGTTACCGATCAACAGGATTCCCGGGCGGCGGCCCGGAAGGTCAGCCGTCATTCTGGGGTGGTCGCCTCTCCATACCACTGCCGCACCCAGTCCCGGTAGCTCCCATCCATCACCGCGCGCCACCATGCCTCGTTCGCGAGATACCAATCGAGTGTCTTCCGGATTCCCGTTTCGAAGCTCTCTCGCGGGCAGAAGCCGAGATCCCGTTCGATCTTGGTGGCATCGATGGCGTAGCGGCGATCGTGCCCGGGTCGATCCTTGACGAAGGTGACCAGCTCGTCAGACGGCCGGCCACTCGCCGCCGGACTGCGAGGGAAGCGGCGGGCCAGCACCCGATCGGCGGTGAACGCCTCATCGACGAGCCTGCAGAGGAGCCGGACGATGTCGATGTTCCTCATTTCATTCCTGCCACCAACATTGTATGTCTGACCTACCTGACCGGCCTCGATTACCCGCTCGATCGCCCGGCAATGATCCTCGACGTACAGCCAGTCACGCACGTTCTGGCCATCGCCGTACACCGGCAGCGGATTTCCATCGAGCAGATTGACCAGCATCAGCGAAATGAGCTTCTCGGGGAACTGGTAGGGACCGTAGTTGTTCGAGCAGTTGCTCGTGGTCACCGGAAGCCCATACGTATGATGGTAGGCGCGTACCAGGTGATCTGCGGCCGCCTTGCTCGCGGCGTATGGCGAGTTAGGGGCGTAGGGTGACCGTTCGGTGAACGGGGGATCGGACGGAGCCAGCGAGCCGTACACCTCGTCGGTCGAGATATGATGGAATCGAACGCCGGCTGGCGGGGAGCCTTGTTCCAGCCAGACCTCCCGGGCAGCCTTGAGCAGTTCGTGCGTTCCATTCACGTTGGTGTCCACGAATGCATCCGGCCCCTGGATCGACCGATCCACGTGTGACTCGGCGGCCAGGTGAACGACCGTGGTAACCTCATGCTGGCGCAGCAGGGCCGCGGCGAGCCCGGGTGTGCGGATATCGCCGTGGACGAAGGTGAGCTCTGGACGCCCGCTCCCCCTTTCCAGACTCGCCACGTTTCCGGCGTAGGTAAGCGCATCGAGCACCACGATCCGGTCGCCAGGGTGCGCACTGAGCCAGTAGTGCACGAAGTTGGCGCCGATGAACCCTGCCCCACCGGTGACGAGCAGATTACGCACGCGCGAGTCCTTGCAACATCGTTCTGAGGTTGGCCCGCCAGTGCCGCGCGGGGCCGCCAAGCGCCGCCCACCCCGAGGTCTTGTCCAACACACTGTACGATGGCCGGCGCGCAGCAGCCGGAAACTCCTCGGTCCGGATGGGGTGAACCGGCACAGCTTTGCGCAGCAGGCCGACCGCGAGCGCCTCCTCCTGTATGGCCAGCGCAAAATCATACCAACTAGACACCCCGGCGTCGGTCCAGTGAACGATACCATGCAGGTGCGGCCGGTCCGCCGCTGTCCACAGTGCCTCCGCCAGCGTCCGCCCCCAGGTAGGGGTGCCCACCTGATCGTACACCACCTTCACGGAATCCTGCTCGCTCATGAGGCCTAACATCGTACGCACGAAATTACGACCGTGCACCGAGTACACCCATGCGGTGCGCACAATCAGAGCGGCACCCCGGGTGAGCCGGGTGACCTCCCGCTCCCCGGCGAGCTTGGTCCGGCCATAGACGCCGAGAGGAGTGCCCGGGTCGTCAGGCGTGTAAGGATGACCCTGTTTTCCATCGAAGATGAAATCGGTGGAGAGGTAAATCATGCGGGCCCCGATGTGGGCGGCCACGGCAGCCACGTTGGATGCGCCGGAAGCATTCACTGCTTCGGCCCGTTCGACCTCGCGCTCGGCGGTGTCCACGTCAGTATAGGCGGCGGCCTGGATGATCACGGCCGGTCGTTCCCGCTCAAGGAGCTCGGTCACCGCCTCAGCCCGGGTGACGTCGAGGTCTGGGGAGCCACAGGCCAGTACCTGCCATTTCGGTGGAGCCGTAGCTTGAAGCTCCCGCCCCACCTGGCCCTGAGCCCCTGTAATCAGTGCCTTGGCTTTCGGTCTGGAGGTCACGGATAGACCTGCGCAGAGCGCAACCCTGGCGCAGCCGTGTCCCGAGGGGAGAGAAGCGGCGCAAGGTCCTTCAACAAGGGCCACTCGATCGCCAGCTCGGGGTCGTCCCAGCGGAGCGCTCGGTCGTCCTCCAGGCTGTAGTACGTCGGTGCACTTGTACAGCAGATCGGCCGAGCCGCTCAGGACGTAGAAGCCATGGGCAAAGCCCGGCGGGACCCAGAGCTGCCGGTAGTTACGCGCGGAGAGGACCTCCCCAGCCCAGCGACCGAATGTGGGCGAGGACCGCCGCAGGTCGACAGCGACGTCGAAGACCTGCCGGCCACCACGCGCACCAGCTTGCCCTGCGGGCGGCCGAGCTGGTAGTGCAGGCCGCGCAGCGTGCCCTGCCCGAGCGGCTGTGGTTGTCCTGCACGAATGGCGGAGCGATCCCCGCTGCGCGGTAATTTTGCTGGCTGCCACGTTTCCATGAGGAATCCGCGCTCGTCGCCGAAGACGGCGGGCTCGACGACCAGCACGTCCGGGAGCCGCGTGGGCGTGAACTTCATCGGCGACCCTGCTCCTGCGAGCACCTGCAATAGGTACTGGCCATAACCGCTCTTGCGCAGCGGCTCGGCCAGGCGCGCCAGCTGGTCGGCGTCGATGAATCCCATGCGATAGGCGATCTCCTCCGGACAGGCGATCTTGAGGCCCTGCCGCTGCTCGACGATGCGACGAAATTGCTCGCCTGCAGAAGCGATCGTGGGTGCCGGTATCCAGCCAGGCAGTGCCGCGCCCCAGCCGGTCGAGCTCCAGCTCGCCGCGCTCGAGGTACAGCTTGTTGACGTCGGTGATTTCCAGCTCGCCCCGGGGCGAGGGACTGATATCTCGGGCGAAGTCCACCACCTGGTCGTCATAGAAGTAGAGGCCGGTGACCGCGTAGTTGGAGCGGGCTGGCGCGGCTTCTCCTCGATCGCAACGGCCGGCCCGGCTCGTCGAACTCGCGACGCCGTAGCGCTCCGGGTCGTTCACGTGGTAGCCGAATACCGTCGCGCCCGAGTGCGGCGGAGCGCCGCTGCAGCATCTGGAAAGGGCCTGGCCGTAGAAGATGTTGTCGCCGAGCACGAGGCAGCTGGGGCTCCCGCCGACGAAATCCCGCGCCGATAATAAAGGCCTGGGCCAGCCCGTCCGGTGCGGGCTGCTCTGCGTAGGATATGGAGAGCCCCCATGCCGACCCGTCGCCGAGCAGCGACTCGAACGCGGGCAGGTCGTGGGGCGTCGAGATGATCAGGAAGTCCCGGATGCCCGCCAGCATGAGAGTCGAGAGCGGGTAGTAGATCATGGGCTTGTCGTAGATCGGCAGGAGCTGCTTGCTCACGGCGCGCGTCACGGGATGAAGGCGCGTTCCGGTGCCGCCGGCGAGGATGATGCCTTTCCGGCCCACGTCAGTACTCCAGCGGCAAGGCCACCCGCCGCCCGTCGCGGGCGGACTGATAGGTGGCGATGAGAATTTCCAGTGAGTGGAGCCCTTCGCGTCCATCGGTGTCCGGCACCGCCTCGCCCCGGAGGGACTTGATCACGTTGTCGTAGTAGAGCGGATGGCCGAAGCCGTAGACCGAGGTGGTATCGTAGCTCGCCTGCTCGATGCTCGGCGTCATCCGGGTCGGTGTCGGCAAACTCCCAGTGGTCGATCCGGTTGACCGCGACGCCGCCGACCCGGACCGTGCCCTTCTCTCCGATGATCGTGATCGAGCCCTCGAGGTTCTTGGGATAGGTCAGCATGGTGACGTTCATCGAGCCCAGCGCGCCAGTGCGCCACCGGATGCTGACCACGCCGGTGTCCTCGACCTGGATGTTTCGCTCCAGGGTGGCGGTATAGGCCTGAACGCTTTCGACCGGACCGATGAGCCAGTCCAGCAGATCCACGTAGTGGCTCGCCTGGTTCATGAAGGCACCGCCATCGAACTCCCAGGTTCCGCGCCACGGGCGCGCTGTCGTAGTATGACTGGGGGCGGCTCCAGAACACGTTGATGTTCACCATGTAGATCCGCCCGAACCGGCCCTTCTCCACCGCGCGCTTGAGCAGCTGGAGGGTGGCGTTCCGGCGATTCTGTTTGACCACGAAGAGGTGAACTCCGGCCTGGTCGCAGGCATGAACCATGCGCTTGCCGTCGTGCCAGCGCGTCGCCATGGGCTTTTCGGTCATGACGTGCCGGCCGGCCGCGGCCACCTGTATCGCCTGGTCGGCATGCAGGCCGCTCGGCGTGGCCAGGATGACGATGTCGGCATCGGTTCCGGCCAGCAGCGCATCCAGGCTCCGGAAGCCGGGTGCGCCGGTCCGGTGCTCCGCCCGGGCCAGCGCGGCGGGATCGATGTCGCAGACACCGACCAGCTCGGCCCGGTCGGCATGCTTTTCGATAGCGGCGAAGTGATTTTCCGAGATGCGGCCGCAGCCCACCAGCGCGAACCGGATGCGCCGGTCGGTAACGAAAGGCTTGGTGATGAACATCGGGTCCGGGGGTTTCCACGATGGCCGGGAAGATAGCAGGGGCCTGCCCTGCACGGCATTGCAGCGCCGACTTGGGAAGAGCGCCAGCGCGGTCTGGCGCGATTCGGCCCCAACCGTTATCATGTGAATAGTTTCACAAAGTGACCGCCGCACCACCAAGGAGACCATTCGATGGCCACCGCGATCCGTCCCGTGTCCGCTCACGCGACCTACCCCGCCGATGCGTCGGCGAAGCTGTTCGCTCCGCCTGAGACCGAGGAGCCGGCCGACAAGCTGCGGCGCCTGCTGCACGAGGCCCGGGCGCCGCAAGTCGTTCCTCCACACCGCCGGTGCCTACGACGCGTTTACCGCGGCCATCATGACCCGGCTGGGATTCAAGGCGCTCTATGGCAGCGGCTGGCAGCTCGCCGCGACCAAGAGCATGTTCCCCGATATCGGGGTCTATGCCTCGCATGACATGGTGAAGCTGGTGCACGAGATGTGGATGGGGATCGAGGGCGCCCGTAATACCCATTACTACGACACCGACGGCAAGGAGTCCTGGAGGCGCCGCCGGCGTTCGTGGACATGGAGGCCGGCTTCGGCGGACCGACCCAGACCTTCACGCTCGCGGTCGAGCTGATCCGGGCCCGGGCCGGCGGCGTGCACCTGGAGAACCAGGATCCCGCCAACCGGACCTGCGGCCACATCGTGAACGTGGGCAAGCAGAAGCGAAACAAGGTGCTGGTGCCGCGGAAGGATTGGCTGGCCAAGCTCAAGGCGATCAAGGCCGCGTCGCAGGCCACCGGAGTCGAACGTGGTCATCATCGCGCGCACCGATTCGGTCGATGGAGCCCTGCCGGACCAGGAGCCGGGCGGCGTGCAGATGGCGGTGGAAGATGCCTGGGAAGCAGCGGAGCTGGGCGTGGACGTGATCTGGCCCGAGTTCAACAACACCGAGATCGACCAGCCGCAGGAGTTCGCCGAAGGGGTGCGGAAGTACTATCCCGACCAGATGCTGGGCTTCAACCTGTCGCCCTCGCTCTACTTCGGCAAAGCGAAGAAGGCCGGCACCCTGATCACCAACCAGCAGCTGGGCGAGCTCGGCTTCACCCTCCAGTTCTCGACCCTGTTCAACTTCCGCACGGCCGGGATGGCGCTGGAGAAGGGACTTGCGAAAGTTCCTTGAATCAGCGGCATCGATGCCTCGGCCGACCTCCAGATCGAGGAGGACGAGGCAGCGGGCGGCTCGCCGTCCACCAAGATGCACCAGAAGTTCGCCGGCATGAATCGCTGGCTGATCCTGGAGCAGGTGTTGAGCGGGGGAAGAAGTAAGGCGGGGAAGCGGGTAAGCGGGGCAGAACGAGACAACTTGTCACCCTGGCCCTTCGACGGTGCTCAGGACAGGCTGCGCGAAGGGGCCGAAGCTCGAATCAGCTTCAGGCCCCTTCTCCTTATCTGTCGCTTTCCCCGCTTCCCCGACATTCCCACCGATCCCTACCCGCTGCAGACTGAGCCGCTAGTTCCGGCTGTAACCCGGTCCGGCGGCGATGCCGTGCTGTCAGCTGGTGCTATCCGGTGCTGGCGGCGGATTATTCGGCGCGCTGTAGCCACCACAGCCCACCGCGCCGGCCATCAGGCCGATCATGAGCCAAGCAGCGGTCCAGTGAATTCGCATTTTCGATCTCCTTGAGTCCGCGGCCGTCGCTAGGACTGCATGCACTCAGAGTCCTACCGTCGAGGTCCGTCCTGCACTGGTCAGTGATCCGTACTTTCGTCAGCGACGTGCCGGCTCAGCCCATTGCCCCGCTCACGCTTACTCGCCACTCACCTTCCGCCGGCCCCGCGTTTCCTCCATCGGGGCTACCGCCACTCCCTCCTCCCGGAGCCGGTTCACCTGCCATACCTCCAGCCGCACCACAAACTCGTAGTCCGTCTCCGTCTGACTGCGAGCGAGCACCTCGCCATCCCGGTACAGCGCTGCCACTCGGGCGCCGTCGGCCAGCGGGACTCTCACCCTCACCGTGGGCCGTCCCGACTCGTTCCAGATCGCGCAGCGCCGCCTTCAGCGGGGCCAGTCCGTCGGTGCGCATGGAGGTGGCCGGGATGCCGCGTCGGATGGAGGGCGCGCACCCGCGGGTGAATGACGGTCGCGATCGGCGACGGCGTCCATCTTGTTGAAGACCGGAATCGAGCGGCGGTCGCGCCAGATCGAGCTCGGCGAGCACCCGCTCCACCACGCGCATCTGGCCCTCCCAGTCGGGGTGGCTCGCGTCCACCACATGCAGCAGCACGTCCGCGCCCCGGACCTCCTCCAGGGTGGCGCGGAAGCTGGCGACCAGGTGGTGAGGCAGCTTGCGAATGAAGCCGACCGTATCGGTGACGCGCGCCCGCTGTCCTTCACCCAGATCCACCTCGCGGGTCAGGGTATCGAGCGTGGCGAAGAGCCGGTCTTCCACTACGATCTCGTGCTGCCCCGAGAGCCCGCGGAGGATGCTGGACTTGCCGGCGTTGGTATAGCCGACCAGCGCCACGCTTAGCATCGGATCCCGGCCGGCGCGGAGGTTCTCCCGGTGCTTCTCGACGTCTTTCAGCTTGGCTTTGAGTCCCTGGATCTTCTGCCGGATGCTTCGCCGGTCGGTTTCCAGCTGGGTTTCGCCCGGGCCACGCAAACCGATACCGCCGCGAATACGCGAGAGGTGGGTCCACATCCGGGTCAGTCGGGGCAGCAGATACTCCAACTGCGCCAGCTCAACCTGCAGCTTGGCCTCATGGCTCCGGGCTCGAGTGGAGAAGATGTCGAGGATGACTTCCGCCCGGTCCATCACCCGCACCTTGAGCTCGCGCTCCAGGTTGGCTCCCTGAACCGGCGAGAGCTCTTCATCGAAGATGACCAGGGAAGCCTCCGAGGCGGCCACCTCGCTGGCGACCTCTTCGACCTTCCCTTCTCCGATCAGCGTGGCAGGATTGGGAGATGCGATATGCTGCGAAATGCGTCCCACGACTTCAGCACCGGCGGTGTCTACCAGCCGGGTCAGCTCTTCCAGATGTTCCGTGATGTGCCGTGCGTCTTTGGATCCCTTGCGGGGCGCAGCTACCAGCACCGCGCGCTCGATAGGATCGCGGACCGGGATCAGTGGTCGGATAGAGGGACCTTCCTTGTCATTGAGATTGCGCCGGAATTGCCACGGCTCCGCTCGAGCGGGTCAGTGGAACCCGGCCTTCATGGGTAAAGGGAACCGCCTTGCGTCCCCACGGCGTCTGGATCTCGGCCTGTCCCTTCATCTTGTAGGGCAGATCGCCGTAGCTGAGCGCCGCTCGCGCCGCACTGCCGACTCCAGCCCAGCCAAACGCCAGCGGGAGGGTGATTGTCGTAGTGCCGTTCTTCGGCACGGCGAAATCGTCGTCGTAGGTCATGTCGCCCAGGTGTTGGCCCTCGACGTCGAAGCCTACCTGGAGCTTGGTGCCCTGAAGAGTGAAGCCGTTGGGATTGTCCACCTTCACGATCAGATCCAAATTGCCTCCGGTCACGCCGATGCCTCGGACGACAACTCGCTCCAGTTGAATGTCGGGCTCCTTGAAGATCTCCCCAATGCCAGCGCAGGCGCCAATCGAGACCACCAGCGCAAGCAGACACGACTGCGCGCGAACACTCATGGGGGTCCCTCGGACGGGGGGTCGTCCTCATCGAATATACTCACTGCCCAGATCGGACGATGGCGGGGTTCGAGGTACCGGGCCGTGCGCGGGGTCACATGGGTGTCAAAGGACAACAAGGGCATACCTCATCCCGAGCACCGCGAGGGACCTACTTTCGGCCTTTGGGAACCAATCAACGGCGAGATCCAGCCATCCTGCGTTTGTCGAATCGATGAGCCGGAGCTTCTTCTCCCTCGACCAGCCTTTGATCTGACGCTCCCGATCGAATGCGGACCGTGCGGTAGGAGTCTCTTCGAAGTGGACTAGGCGATTGACGTGATACTGTTGAGTAAAGCCCGGCACTAAGCCGAGTCGGTGTTGATGAATGCGGCGGATCAAGTCTCTTGTGACGCCGGTATAAAGGACCCGAGAACGGCTTGCCAGGGTAGGTCCCTCGCTACGCTCGGGATGAGGTGTACCTATTCTTCCGGCGCCTTCTCCCCGCTTTTTAGTTTCGCCCACCACTCCAGCCGCTCCGCGATCTTCTTCTCGTGCCCGAACGTGCCCGGGGTGTAGAACGTCTGGCCCCTGAGCGCGTCGGGCAGATACTCCTGGGGGAGATAGGCGTCCGGGGAGTTATGTGCGTACTGGTATCCCTGGTTGTAGCCCAGCTCTTTCATGAGCGGAGTCGGGGCGTTGCGGATGTGGAGGGGCACCGGAGCGGCCGGCGTCTCACGGGCGGCCTCGAGTGCGGCCCCCAGTGCAACCTTGGCACTGTTCGACTTGGGTGCGGTGGCCAGATAGATCGTCATCTCGGCCAGAGGGAGATAGCCCTCGGGGGGGCCCAGCATGTGAAACGCGTCGCGGGCGGCAACTGCCATGATGAGGGCGTTGGGATCGGCCAGGCCGATATCTTCCGCCGCCATCGCAATGGCCCGGCGAAAGAGCGGTCATTGGATCCTCGCCACCGTCCAGCATCCGGGCCATCCAGTAGAGCGCTCCCTGAGGATCACTCCCGCGCAGCGACTTATGATAGGCCGAGAGCAGATTGAAGTGCTCTTCGCCGGCCTTGTCGTAGCGGGCGAATCGTTTCTGCATCGCCTCACGGGCAATGTCGGGGGTGACCGTACCTCCCTCGCCCACGTGGAACGCGGCCGCTTCGAGCACGGTCAGGGCACGCCGGGCGTCTCCGTCGGCTTCGACGGCCATGAGGGTCAACGCGCGGGCTCCACGGTCAGCCGCGACGCGCCCAGGCCACGCTCCGTATCGACCAGGGCCCGCTGAAGGAGGAGCTCGATGGCTTCAGGACTGAGCGGCTGGAGGACGAACACCCGTGTACGCGAGAGCAGCGCGCCGATGACCTCGAAGCTGGGATTCTCGGTGGTGGCGCCGATCAGCGTGATGGTGCCATCCTCCGCGGGCGGGAGCAGGCTGTCCTGCTGAGCCTTGTTGAGACGGTGGATTTCGTCCACGAACATGATGGTCTGCTCGCCGCCGGACTCGAGCCGGTCCCGCGCCTCGGCGACGATTTCCCGGATGCGCGGCACGCCCTCGGTCACCGCGCTGAACGGCACGAAGACCCGTTCGGTCGAGGTGGCGACGAGATGCGCGAGCGTGGTCTTCCCGCTTCCCGGCGGACCCCAGAAGATCATCGAGCCCGGAGCGCCGCGCTCGATGGCATCGCGGAGGGGCTTCCCGCGGCCCGAGCAGAGTGCTCCTGTCCCACGAACTCGTCCAGCGTCGCCGGGCGCATGCGCGCCGCCAGAGGCCGGGTCTCCCGGCCGGCGCTGAAGAGCGAGCTTTGCCGGAGCGGAACGTTTCCGGGGCATCTACCGCAGCCACCCTTCCAGCAGCAGCTCCGTGAGGAAGAATCCGACGGCGCCGCCCGACGAACGCCAGGCGCCGAAAGCCAGCCCCGCTTGGCCTGAAATTCCGGCACCAGATTGGAGGCCGCTACGTAGAGGGTCACCCCGCCGGAAAGTGCCAGCCCGTGGCGGGCAAGCGGGGCGATCTGGTCGGTCAACAGGACACCCAGCACCGTGGCCCCGCCCAGTATGGCGGCCGCACCGATGGCCCGGCCACGGCTCCGGCCGCCGGCCACCATCACGCTGGCAATGGTGACGCCTTCCGGAAGCTTGTGCAGTAACACCGCCAGGAACAGCAGGATGCCCAGCCGGCCCGACACCAGGAATCCACTCGCAATGGCAACCCCGTCGAAGAAGGTGTGCAGGGTCAGATCCGAGAAGGGCCGAATTGCCGGCCGCAGCGCTCAGCCGATGGGTCTCCTCGCCGAAATGGAAGTGGGGAGTGAAGACGTGCTGAGCAAGGTGAACGGCGAAGTAGCCGAGCAGCACGTAGAGGGCCGCACCGGGCGATCCTTCCAGCACCTCGGGCATCACTCCGAGCACAGTGACGGCGAGCATGAATCCGGCACCGAACGCGAGGCAGGCGTCAATGAGCCTGAGGCCCCGCCGGAGATGCCGGACCACCGCCAGGGCGCCGATCACGTTTCCCAGTGCCGCCGCCAGCCGCGAACCCGAGCGGGCTCACCGGCATCTCCCGGGCGATCGCAAGCAGAGACGTCGCGGGTGTTGAGGTTGGGATCGTCGAGCACCCGGTCGAGCAGCGTGGCGAGCATCTCGCCCATGCGAGGACCCTGCGATGCCCAGATCCTGAAGATCGGCCCCGCGGATGGCCAGGTCCGCGCGAGTCAGCGGATCTCCCCGCCGGCGTATCTCGGCCATCGCGCCGATCCACGGCGCCTCGCCGCCGTGACGGAGGCCGCCAGAGAGCGGACAGGTCGGCGGCCGCAGCGCCCACATCGGCCAGCCAGCGGCGCACCGACAGCTCGTCCAGGGCACGGGGCTCCTCCGGGCCTCTTTCCAGTCGCTGCGGCCCGGGCGATCTCCGCGTTCGATGCCTTGAGGCGGCGAAGCACGGCCACCGGATCGCGGCAGATCAGCGCCGTCAGCAGCACGGGGTCTCGCGAGTCGCCGAGCGGAGGATCCGGAAACGCCTTGTGCGAAGCCACCGACGACCTTCCAGCTCGGGAATCCACACGCGCGCGGCTCCCACATGCACCCACAGCATGACGCAGCTGGGTTACCGATCGGGCGGTGCGGAGGCTCTTGAACCACTCGTCGCGCACCCGCTCTGCCGAGAGCTCGGCGCAGGCCGGGAGCAGCGGCCCTAGCCGCCTCCCAGGTGAGCAGGGTCGATGGTGAAGTCGAACCGCGCGGCAAAGCGAATCGCCCGAAGAATGCGAAGGTAGTCCTCCCGAAACCGCTCGGCCGGATCTCCCACCGCGCGGATCACCAGGCGATTGGCCAGATCTCCCGCGCCGTCGAAGGGATCCTTCCATTCGCGTCGCAGAGGGTGGTAGGCGATGGCGTTGATGGTGAAGTCGCGCCGGGCCAGGTCCTCCTCCAGCGTCACCCCGTAGGCCACGACGGCGTGCCGGCCATCGGTCGCGACATCTCGCCGGAAGGTGGTGACTTCGTGCAGAACTGCGGTCGCGGTCCAGCACGCCGACGGTGCCGTACTTGATCCCCACCTCCACCGTCCGGGGAAACAGTTTCTGCACCTGTTCCGGCGTAGCGGAAGTGGCGATATCGTAGTCTGAATGGGGATGCTGGAGCAGCGCGTCACGCAGGTTGCCACCGACGCACCAGGCCTGGAACCCGGCGGCTTCCAGCTTCCGCGCGATATCCAGGATCGGCTCCGGAATTTCGATGGGCGGGAAGCTCACCTCAGGCTGCCGTACGCCGCTGCCGGCGGAGAGCGGCGATCATCAGCTCCATCCGAGCCTGCGAGACGGCTCGGGGGCCCGCCGGGATATGACGCCCATGGCCACCAGGCGGGCTCCCCCACCCTCGAAGGCGTAAAGCGGAGACACCTCGCCCGTAGGGCACCGGCTGCCGAGCACCACCGGCTTCTCCTCCTCGATCCAGCGAGCCTATAGCCGGCACCGCGCCCGGAGGCACGTTCCCGCTGCCGAACGCAACCACGACCACGCCATCATGCTTCGGGCGGGCAAGGTCGAGCAGGTCGCCCGTATCACCCACGACCATCGGCACCAGGGCGATCCGCGCGGCGAGATCGCGCGGGTGAAGGGCGCAGCCGCGCGTGCGGTCCGCTCCGGACTCATTCACGTATCTGACATTACCGCTCTCCTCACCCGCCCGATCAGGCTCCGCATGACGGCGCGGCAAAGGCGTCGAGATCGGTGGTGTGCGGTCTTCACCGCAGTTGACCGGCGAAGATCCTTGCCGTTGAACACCACCATCACTCCCCGTCCGGCGCTCTGCATCCGATGCGGCCACTGCGGCGGCATCCAGCAGGTTGCGCGGGCCATCCCACCCATGATCGCTCGACGTGCGCATGGCGCCGGTAATCGCGACCGGCACCTGCCGGTCCAGCGTGCGATCGAGCAGGTAGGCGGTTTCCTCCAGGGTGTCGGTGCCATGGGTAATGACGATTCCCCGTACCTCGCCCGATTCGGCGATCTGGCGCACCCGCTCGCGCAACGCCCAGAGGCGGTCGGGCCCAAGGTGGCACGCCGGGAGCATTGGCCCAGTTCTCCACCCGGTACGGGCTGATCCGATCCAGTCCCTCGGTGAACCCACCAGCGCCTCGCCGCCGTGGGCCGGGACGTTCCCGCCCGCCGCCGGATCGCGCTGCATGGAGATGGTGCCGCCGGTGAAGAGGAGGTGGATCATTCGGCGGCAACAGCGGGACAGCGGGACGCGGGACAGCGACAGCAAGCGACCGGCGCCTCTCGTCGACCCCGATCAGCCTGACCCGCTGCCCCGCTTACCCGCTTTACCCACACAGAACACTCCCTCCATTGACGTTCAGCACCTCGCCGGTGATATGGCGCGCCAGAGCGCTGCAGAGGAACAGAATGGGGCCGGCGACATCCTCGGCGGTCGCGATACGGCCGAGCGGAATGGTGCGCTCGGATCCGCTCGCCGGTTCTCGGGGGTAGAAGGCGCGGCGCGCTCATCTCGGTGTCGACCCAGCCTGGCGCAACGCAGTTGACCATCAGGGCGGGGGCATACTCGATGGCAAGCGACTTGGTCAGCGAGATGAGCGCGCCCTTGGTGGCCGCATAGTCGGCGTGAAAGGCTTCGCCCCGCTGGCCGGCGGTGCTGGAGACGATGACGACCCGACCTCCAGGCCGCATGAGTGGCAGCACCGCGCGCGTCGAGACGAAGACCGAATCGAGGTTGGCCTCAAGCGTGCGTACGCCAGCGCTCGACCGCCATGTCGCCCGAGCGCACTCTCCTCCGCGGGCCACACGCCGGCGTTCGCCACGAAGATGTCCAGTCCGCCAAACTCGCGCTTCACAGCGCAGCAGCCAGCCGGTCAGCGACCTCCGGGTCGGCCAGATCACCGCCCACCACGAGGGTTCGCGCGACCCAGCGAGCGGATCTCGGCGCGGTGGCGTCGGCTTCATCGGCTCGGGTGTGATAGGTAGATCGCCACGTCCGCGCCGGAGCGCGCCAGAAGCAGCGCCGCCGCTCGCCCGATGCCCCGGCTGGCGCCGGTGACGAGGGCGGTCTGGCCGCTGAGATCGATCATGTCCCAGGAGCTCGGCCTCGACCGATCTCCACGATCAGATGCTGGAGTGCCAGGTGCATCAGCTGCACCAGGCTGGTCTCGTTGGAGGGATACGATCACGGCCTCGTCCACCAGCCCGGCGAGCGCACCGCCTCCCTTCCCCAGAAACGCGACCGTGGGCACTCCCGCCTTGCGGGCCGCCCGGGCGGCCGCGATCAGGTTGGGGCTTTCGCCGCTGGTGCTATGCAGCACCAGCAGATCGCTCCGGCGCACACAGCGCGTCCACCTGCCGAGCGAAGATCTGCTCGAAGCCAAGATCGTTGCCCGCCGCCGTCAGGATGGAGGTGTCGGTGGTGAGCGCCACCGCCGCCAGATGCCCGGCGGCTGCCGCTGTAGCGAACCACATACTCGGCGGCGAGTGCTGCGCGTCGGCGGCGCTGCCACCGTTTCCGCAGAAGTAGAGCGTGCCGCCCGCTCCGCAGCACCTCCGCGTACCGGGCTGCGATGCCGGCCACCTTACCGCTCAGCGCCTTGGACGCCTGGGCGGTCCGCGACCAGTGCATCTAGGCCTGCCTCGATGCTGGTGCGGCTCACTTGCCACCCTCCAGGAACTGTTTGATCCGGCTCATCCAGCTCTGCCGAATGCGAAGCGGAGGGACCGGAGTACAGCTCGCCGTCTGCGAGAATGGCGGCCGGATTGCGCCGAGCGAGCAGATCTACCTGGTCGAAGCCGTCCTGGGCTCGCAGGAATCGGGCTCCAGTGGCCACCGTGCGATCGTCGCCATGATTGTCTCCCGCCAGGATGTCGGCCAGTCCCTCGGATACGAGCTGACGTGCCCGCTGTCCTCGCGCCTGGGAGGTGAGCAGAGTCGTAGCATCCACCTGGGTCTTGGCTCCCAGGGAGCGCCAATGCCGAACCGCGTCGACCGAACAGCAGCTGTATCGCTCCGGGTGGGCCAGGATCGGGATCAGGCCGAGCTCGACGACTTGGGACAGCGCGGTGGTGACAGTGTCGTACGGCGACCAGCCGGGGAAACTCGACCAGGATATACCGGGTGCCGCCAGAGTAACGTTGCGGGCCAGAGCCACGGGGCGGGTAATCGGCCGGTCCAGCATGATCTCGGCGCCGCGGTGCAGCCGGGGCATCTGCGGGGCCTGGGCCCGAAGCGCCTCGAATGCGCGATCGTGGGCGGGCGGTGGGCCGGCTTCGGCACGGCCCGACTGGAGGTGGGGGGTGAGGCACACATCGGTGACACCCTGCCGCGCCATCTCGAACAGCACCTTCACCGACTGCTCCACCGAGCGGGAGCCGTCGTCTACGGCAGGAAGAAGATGGGAGTGAAGATCGATCACGCGTCCGCCGCGCCGTTCGGAGCACCGAGGTGGCGAACTCCTCCAGCCGCTCAGGCGTCGTCTTCGGCCTGGGCCTGCAGCGCGAGCGTGATCAGGGCGTCAGCAGCGAGCAGGTCCAGCGCCGCCGAACGGTCGCCAGGATGGGAGAGCACTCGTGTCCAGCGCCGACTGTCCGGCAGCGGCCAGCGCGCTCGCGCGGGTTGGAGCCGGACGCGGCGAGCGCGAACTCTCTGACCCGGCCTCGGAGAGCCGTGGGCGCCTGGCTGGTGTGCCGGTCCAGCCAGTCGCTCAGAACCATCAGGCGCCGGTCGCTTCGGGAACGGGCGGCTTTCCAGCCAGGCCGCCACCAGCTCGGGGGTGGCCGCGCGGGCGGCCGGCAGCCGCGCCGGGTCTCCAGCGCCAGCCGACGCGAAGTGCGGGCGGCCCCCGCCCTTGCCACCGCTGAGCGCGGCAATCCGGTTGACCAGATCGCCCGCTTTGCGCCCGCAGCTGACCAGATCGTCGGTAAGGGTGACGTGAATGGCGCCGCGCCCCGCGGAGCTGAACAGCACCAGAACCGCATTCCGCTTTTCCCTCCGGAACGAATCGGCGATCTGTCCCAGCTCCGCCCGATCTTCGGACGCAGTCTGCGCAATCGTCAGCTCGATGCCCGCCACACTGGAGACCTCACCCCTGCAGCTCCGGGACCCGATCCGGTTCGGAGAGTCTCCGCCAGTCGGGCCTCCAGCCGCTCCCTCTCTTCCAGCAGCTGCTCCACCCGGCGAACCAGGTGCTCCGGCTGAGCCTTGAGCGCCTCTGCCACCGCAGGCCAGCCGCTGCTCCAGCTCGCGGATCGCGCGGAGTGCGGCGCTCCCGGTAACCGCCTCGATACGGCGCACGCCGGCTGCGACGCCCGACTGGCCGGAGAACCGGAAGGTCCCGATCTGCCCGGTGGTCCGTACATGGGTGCCGCCGCAGAGCTCGATCGAGGGGCCCATGCGCACCACCCGGACGATGTCCCCGTACTTCTCGGAGAAGAAGGCCATCGCTCCGAGCGAGAGGGCGTCCGCATAGGGCAGCTCACGGGTATCTACCGGCTCGTTGGCCAGGACCAGCTCGTTCACCTCAGACTCGATGGCGTGGAGAGTGGCAGGGTCGATAGGGCCGTGATGGGAGAAGTCGAAACGAAGACGCTCCGGCTGCACCAGGGAACCCTGCTGCCGCACGTGGGTGCCGAGCTGTCGGCGAAGCACGTAGTGCACCAGATGAGTCGCGCTGTGGTTGCGCTCGATATCGTGCCGGCGGCTGTGCATCCACCGCCGCGTGCAGTGCCGCCGGCTCGAACTCCTCGGCGAACGACCCCGCGACAACCGGTGCCCTTCGGATCCTTGCGCACCGCATCCACCGCCAGCGACCAGCCGCCACCCCGAACCTCGCCGGTGTCGCTCACCTGGCCGCCCGACTCCGCGTAGAAGGGGTTCTCCTTCAGCACCAGCTCGACCCGGGGCCCGTCCTGGCGGAAGGCGAGCACGTCGGTGTCGGTCTCGGTCGTGCCGTAGCCCACGAACTTCTGCTTACCGCGCTTTACCGTGCGCCATTTGCCGGCCGAAGGCACGATGCACCGCTGGGGCATCGGTGCCACCGCTGGGGTTTGCCGCCCGGTGCCTCCCCAGCTTGCACCGGCGCCAGAGCTCCGCGCGTTCCGGGAGCGGGTCCGCTGCTGCTCGAGCGCGCGCTCGAAACCCTCGCAGGTCTACGTCCACGCCACGCTCGCCCGCAATAATCTGAGTGAGATCGATGGGAAAGCCGAAGGTGTCGTACAGCTTGAACGCCTCCTCGCCCTGAATGGCACGGGCCCCCGACGTAAAGATTTCCTCCAGCCGTCGTAGGCCCCCCTCGATGGTCTCCAGGAAGCGACGTTCCTCGGCCTCGGTGATCTCCCGGATCTCCGCCGCCTTCGCCGTCAGCTCCGGGTACACCTCGCCCAGCTGACCCACGACAGTGTCGGTGAGCAGCGCCAGCGTCGGCTCCCGGCGGCCGAGGAGCCAGGCGTGGCGGACCGCACGCCGAAGAATGCGGCGGAGTACGTATCCCCGCCCCTCGTTGCTGGGGTAGACCCCGTCGGCGAGCAGAAAGCTCACCGCGCGGGCATGATCGGCCAGCACGCGATAGGAGGCCCGCTCGTCGGTGCTGCGGTCGTAGGACCGGCCGACCAACTCGCCCACCCGCTCGATCAGCGGCAGGAAAACATCGGTGTGGAAGTTGTCGTCCTCGCCCTGCATCACGGCCGCGATCCGCTCGAGCCCGGCGCCGGTGTCCACCGAAGGCTTCGGCAGCGGGATCAGCGTCCCGTCGGCCGAGCGGTCGTACTGCATGAAGACGAGGTTCCAGATCTCGAGGAATCTTCCCTCTTCCGCCAGCCGCTCGAATTCCGCTTGCGGAATTACCTCGTTCTGCCCCGCTGCCCCGCTACCCGCCGCTGTCCGCCGCGTCCAGATCCACATAGATCTCCGAGCACGGCCCGCAGGGACCGGTGTCGCCCATCTGCCAGAAGTTGTCCTTGTCCCCCAGGCCATAGATGCGGTGGCTCGGGCAGCCCGGATGATCTCCCGCCACAGCGCCCGGGCCTCGTCGTCGGTGTGGTGAACCGTCACCCGGAGGCGATCGGGTGAGATGCCCAGGTAGGACGGGCTGGTGACGAACTCCCAGGCATACGCGATGGCCTCGCGCTTGAAGTAGTCGCCAAAGGAGAAGTTGCCCAGCATCTCGAAGAAGGTGTGATGCCGCTTGGTGTGCCCCACCTGCTCGAGATCGTTGTGCTTGCCGCCGGCGCGCACGCACTTCTGGCAGGTGGTGGCCCGCACGTAGTCGCGCTGTTCCTGGCCCAGGAAGGTGCGCTTGAACTGCACCATGCCGGCGTTGGTGAACAGCAGGGTCGGATCGTCCGCCGGCACCAACGACGAAGAAGGCACCTCACGGTGCCCCTGGGCGACGAAATAGTCGAGAAACAGCCGTCGGATTGTGGCTGGATTGCATTCGGAAAATATAGGCGAGGCTAGTGCTACGTGAGGCGTGACGCGAGCTCAGCGAGGCTGACTTACAACACCGTCTCCACGATTTCCGAAACCTCCCTGTCCCGAGAAGCCCCGCCGGGCCAGGTAGGCAAGCACCCGCCGGCGTTTGGTCTGCCGCGGCAGCGCGCCGAGCTGGGCCGCGCGCTTGGTGGCGAGGGCGCGGGGCATCGAGGTGGATCGCTTCCCTCCGGCCACTCGGCTGCGAGCGCCCGGTCGATGAGCGCGTCGCTGGACGCCCATGGCCAGAAGATCGCGGATCAGCCGTGATGGTCCCCGCCCGCGAGCGGCCCGACGTCTGCACGTAGCTCCGGGCATAGGCCGCGTCGTCGAGCAGGCCGAGCCCGTCGACGCGCTCGAGCGCCGCCTCTACCGCGTGCCGAGGGTGACCTTTCCGCTGGAGCCGCCGCCCCAGATCGTTGCGGGCATAGGAGCGGAGCTCCAGAGCAGCGAAGCGCGGTGCGGTGAAGGCCGCTTCGATGTCGGCTGCGGCCGCCAGCCGCTGGTGGAGCTCGGCATCGATGGTCCGTCCCGACCGCCAGTCCCTCGGCGTCGACGAGCTCGCAGGGAACGGCCCCGAACCGGGCACCATCGATCTCGAGGCGTACCGTGCCCGGCCGGCGAGGATCCGGCTCGACGCCGTGATGGTGGGCAATGGGCTTCCACTGGCTATTCGTCCGTCGCCCGTGCTCCGGCCCCCACCCCGACCGGAGCCCGCATGCCGAGCAGCTCCTTGACCTTTCCTTCCACCTCGGTCATGAGCACCGGATTGTCGCGCAGGAAGAGCTTGGCGTTTTCCCGGCCCTGGCCGATGCGCTGGTCGCCGTAGGAGTACCAGGCGCCGGACTTCTGGATGATGCCGGCTTCGGCGGCGAGGTCCACCAGCAGCGAGGTGTGGCTGATACCTTCGTCGAACATGACGTCGAATTCGGCCTGCCGGAACGGCGGCGCGACCTTGTTCTTGACGACCTTGACCCGGACGTGGTTGCCGATCACCGTCTCCCGTTCCTTGACCGGGCCAATGCGGCGGATGTCCAGCCGGAGCGAGGCGTAGAACTTGAGCGCCTTGCCGCCGGTGGTGGTCTCGGGATTGCCGAACATGACGCCGATCTTCTCGCGCAGCTGGTTGATGAACACCACCGCGCAATTGGAGCGGTTGATGGAGCCGGCGAGCTTCCGGAGCGCCTGGCTCATGAGCCGGGCCTGGAGCCCCATGTGGCTCTCGCCCATCTCGCCTTCGATTTCGGCCTTGGGCACCAGCGCGGCTACCGAGTCGATGACCACGATGTCCACCGCGCCCGAGCGGACCAGAATTTCGACGATCTCAAGCGCCTGCTCTCCGGTATCGGGCTGGGAGACCAGCAGGTTCTCGATATCGACGCCGAGCTTCTTGGCGTACTCGATATCGAGGGCGTGCTCGGCATCGACGTACGCGGCCACGCCGCCCATCTTCTGGGCGTTGGCGGCGAGGTGGAGAGTGAGCGTGGTCTTGCCCGACGATTCCGGACCGTAGATCTCGGTGATGCGGCCGCGGGGAATTCCGCCCACGCCGGTGGCCGCGTCGAGATTGATGGCGCCGGTGGGAATGGCCGCCACCCTGACTCGGGCGGACTCGGCGCCCATCCGCATGATGGATCCCTTCCCGAGCTGCTTCTCGATCTGGGAGATGGCAAGCCCGAGGGCCTTCCGGCGGTCGGCGTCGAGCCGGGTTTCATCAGCAGCCATTGCTTCCTCGAATAAAAAAGTGACCGATTTTGATACACAATGAGGCTGAGAACCAAACTAGTACCGAAGGTCTGCCGAAGCAATAGTGAAGTGGTGACCGATTTTCGGTCACCCTAGTAGCTCCCGAGCGGCCCCGTCAACCGCCACGCGTCGGGCACGTGCTCCATGACGGGCTCGCCGCCAGGGATTCCTGAATGGCCACGACATCAAAGCGGTACTCATCGTCCGGCCTGTCCGTGGCGGAGCACCCAGACGGAGGCCACCCGGGCGATATCCCGCTGCTTGCGCTGGCTGATCGATTCGACTGCCGTGCCGCAGGTGCTCGACCGGCGGGTCTTCACCTCTACGAAAGCCACTGTATTGCCCCGCCGGATCACCAGATCCAGATCGTGCCGGCCCAGCTTGAACCGGTGGGCCTCGACCGACCAGCCGCACGAGGTGAGAAATGCGATGGCGATCTGTTCGCCCCGCAGGCCAAGGAGCTGGCGCTCGTCTTCCCATTCGGCGGTTGGGATAAACCGGCGGGTGCGGGACATGGCCCACGATAGCGTCGAGGTTGATGGCGAAGAAACCGAGCTACTGCGGAGCGGGGCGGGAAACCGCGAGGAGACGGCAACTGCAACATCAAACAGAAAGCAACTGAAAGGACGAAAGCCCGAAGAACAGCCGAAAGCACGAAAAACGCTAGCCGTATTACTCGATTTCATAATGGTCAAGGTGGAGCGTTAAAGTTCAGAAGAAGACCAACATGAAGTCTGGTCGCACGAAGGTAGGACTTGAGCTGTACGAAGTGAATCTCTGGAGTCTCTCGACTGCTTTGAGTTCAACAATCGTGCTGACCAACGATGAGGTCGATGCGAGCTCGGCCTACGAACTCCCCTTCAAAGCTGATGTCTACCGGCACCTGGGACTCGAAAGGCACACCGCGATGTGATAGTGAGACTCGTATCGCAGCGTCATAGACAGACTCCAGAAAGCCTGGCCCCAGCTCGCGATGGACAGCCAGCGCGGCCCCGATCATGTCCCGAGATAGTCCTTCAAAGCAATACCTCACGTCGACCATTCGAGCGTGTCATGTATCAGGCTTTTTTCGTGCTTCCGTTGTTCTTTCGTGCTTTCGTGTTTGCTGTTTGTCTTATCCGACCTGAGTATGCGCTCGTGCTGTCGAAACTCGCCATCATTCCTGCGCCACCGAACTCAAAAATAGCGGGCCCGCATCGGCGAAGCCCGCTTACCAGTAGCAACTCAACAGTGCGCCTGACGCGCTACCGACTACCCACCTAGCTGTATTCATCGAGCTGATCGAATCCGATCAGCACGTCCCGCGGCTTGCTTCCGTCCGGGGGGCCGAGTATTCCAGCATAGTGCAGCTGGTCGATGATGCGTGCGGCGCGGCCGTAGCCGATGCGCAGCCGCCGCTGAAGCAGCGAGGTGGAGCCACCCTGGTTCTGGATGCAGGCCTCGGCGGCCTCGCGGAACAGCGTATCCCGCTCCCCTTCCTCCGTCGGCAGCCCCCGGCCTCGCTCTCGCCCTCCTGGGCCCGAACGAGCTCCAGGATGTCCGGCTTCCTGCGCCAGAGACTCCTGGGCCACACGTCGGCCGTGCCGGCCGCGCCACGTACCACTCCGTCACCCGTTCGGACTCCTCGGTAGCGATGTAGGCTGCCCTGAAGCCGCATCGGCTCGCTCTTCCCCGGCGGCAGGAAGAGCATGTCGCCGTTGCCCAGCAGGGCCTCGGCGCCGTTCTGGTCGAGGATCGTACGGCTATCGACCTTGGAAGCGACCCGGAAGGCGATCCGGCTAGGGAAAGTTCGCCTTGATGAGACCGGTGATGACGTTCACGGAGGGACGTTGGGTCGCCAGGATGAGGTGGATGCCGATGGCGCGCGCCTTCTGTGCCAGGATGGCGAGGGGAGTTTCCACCTCGCCCTGCACCGTCATCATGAGATCCGCCAGCTCGTCGATGATCATGACGATGAACGGCAGGATTCCCTCCTGATACACCTCCTCGATCGGCGGCTCGGGCGGGGTATCGGGCGCCTCGTCGTTGACAGTCGTCAGGGTGGGCTTCGGACGTGGCGGAGTCCGGAGCGGCTTGCCTTCGTGGACCTTGCGGTTGAAGTCGGCAATGTTCCGTGCGCCATTGGCCTGCAGCAGCTCGTAGCGGCGCTGCATCTCGAGCACCGCCCACTTGAGCACCGTCGCGGCGTCATGGTTGTTGGTCACCACCTTGTGCCGGAGATGGGGAAGCGCGTTGTACATCGAAAGCTCGACCATCTTGGGATCGATCATCAGGAGCCGCAGCTCCTTCTGCGTGTAGCGGTAGATCAGACTGGTGATGATGGTGTTGATCGTAACCGACTTTCCCGGTTCCGGTGGCGCCCGCGATCAGCAGGTGCGGCATCTTGGCGAGATCGGCAATGACCGGCTTCCCCTCCAGATCCTTCCCGAGCGCGATCGGGAGTACGGCCGGCCCCCGGATCCACTCAGCCGATTCGAAGAGCTCGCGCAGGGTGACGATTCGCGCGGTGGGATTGGGAATCTCGACCCCCACCGCGCCTTTGCCCGGGATCGGCGCGACGCGGACCGACGGCACCCGCATCGCGATGGCCAGGTCATCCGCCAGCGCGCCGATCCTGCCGGCCTTCACGCCGGGAGCCGGCACCACCTCGAACTGGGTGACGACTGGGCCGGTGGTCCGTCCCCCCGGATGGCCCTCCACCTTGAAGGTCCGCAGCGTCTCAATGAGTGATTCCCCCAGCCGGTCGAGCTGAGCCTCTCCCGCGTCCACATCGCGGCTCGACGGTGGGGTCAGAATATTGATTGGCGGAAGGTCCGATTCCTCGTCTATTACTGCCGTGCCCGCGGCCGCCTCGCCCCGCCTGGCCTTCTTTTCCTTGCGTAGCCGCGATTCGGAGGAAGGAGGGAAGGAGGGAAGGAGGGAAGGGTTTGCAGGAGTTTCAGCTCCACCGCCACTAGATGGTTTCTCCCTTCCCCGCCTTCCCTCCTTCCCTCCTTCCCTCGTTCCCTCGTTCCCGCCTCCGCCCGGTCCACCCCCGCCGAGGGCTCCGGCCGCGCCCTTCTCCAGCCGCTGCAAGGGATGCCAGGCGAATGTGGCCAGAGTCAAGGCAGAGAGGGCTAGGAAACCGAGCAACACCGCGCCGGCGACACCTACCTTGTCCGCGATGGTTTCGGCGAAGAATCCGGGCAGCACGCCGACCACCCGCGCGGCGAATCCTCTCTGGCCCAGGTCGAAATCGAGGTCCGCGCGTCCGACCTGGGTCAGCACCCCGATCAGGTATGGCAGGAGTACGCTCAGTCCGATGATGAGCACCGCGGACCGTTTCATGTCCAGGCTCCCCAGTCGGTCGAACCCGGCCAGGGCGAGTCCGATGCCGAGCAGGGGGATACCGAGCGCGCCGGCGCCGAGCATCTGCCAGAGCCCGTGCCCGAGGTATCCCCCGACCGGTCCGGTGATTCCAACCGGGAGCAGAGTTAGGCCGACAAAGAGACCCAGCACCAGCGCCGTGATGGCGCCAAGCCTCCGCCGGGAATCGGTACTCATGCGTGAACCGGAACCAGGGTGACCCGGCGTTCGTGGAACTGCGGCCAGGACCGGGTAAGCGTCGAGACGGGCTGCATCGCGGACATCGGCCCGGAAGCCTAGCCTCACCAGCTCCCGTCCCGATCGGCTGTAGGCCAGCGGGCGCTCCCAGTGATCTCCATACCGGCGAACGAGGTCGAGACTGGCGAGGCCAGCGTCGTTGAGCTCACGGCGGGGCTTGGTAGAGTCCAGGATCGCGGCGGCGAGACGTCCGGCACAGTAGGCGTCATCGAGAGCAAAGTCGCCGTTGCGTCCGGCGCACACGATCAGGATAGACTGATCGCCCTCGAGCGCTTCACGACCCCGCTCGGCGGCCAGGGATAGGTTGGCCGCGGCGGCAGGATAGACCGTGACGGCGGTGTGGCACGCCAGAAGCGCGTCGGTGCCGTTCGTGGTGGTGAGGATGATCGTCTTGCCCCGGACGGCGCTCTCGCTCATCTCCAGCGGACTATTACCCAGCTGAAATCCAGGAATTCGGGCGCAGTTCCTCTCGCCGGCGAGCAGGACGTCGGTGCTGCCGATCGTCTGTGCCAGTCGCAGCGCTTCCTCGGTGGAGGAGACCGGGATGATGGCCCTGGCCCCATGGCTCATCGCGGCGCACATGGTTGTCGTGGCGCGGAGGATGTCGATGACGAACACCACCCGGCCATGGACCTCGGCCGGGGTGAGCCCGGTTGGGGTAAAGGTTACGTCGACTCTCATGTCTCGGGCCGGAGCAGATGGGATTCCCGCTCGAGGAACCTGGTGTCGACCTTGCCCGACACGAAGTCCGGGTGACGGATCACCCGGGCGAGAAAGGGTATGGTGGTGGTCACGCCTTCGAGGATGAAGCTGTCGAGCGCCTGGCCCATGCGGCTCAGCGCCTCACCGCGTTCGTTTCCGTGCACGATCACCTTGGCGAGCAGCGAATCGTAGTACGGGGGCACAGTGTACCCGGCGTAGACGTGGGTATCCACTCGGACACCGGGGCCGCCGGGGGGATGGTATGCCGTGATGAGCCCTGGTGAAGGCTGGAAGTTCCGGTATGGGTCTTCCGCGTTGATACGGCACTCGATTGCGTGACCGCGCAGCCGCCTGCCGTCGCCCTGGAAGCTGACTGGCTCACCGGACGCTACACGGATCTGTTCCTTCACGATATCGAAGCTGGTCACCATCTCCGTCACGGGATGCTCCACCTGGATTCGGGTGTTCATCTCCATGAAGTAGAATGTCCCCTCCGGGTCGAGCAGGAACTCGATGGTCCCCGCCCCGCTGTAGCCGATGTTCGAAGCCAGCGCCACGGCCGCTTGCCCATCCGGGCGCGCAGGTCGTCGGTCAAGCGCGGGGCTGGGGCTCTCCTCGATCAGCTTCTGATGGCGCCGCTGGACCGAGCAATCGCGCTCGCCCATGTGGACCACCTTACCGATAGTTGTCGCCCATGACCTGGATTTCGACGTGGCGGGGGCGCTCGAGATACTTCTCGACGTACACCGCGCCATTGCCGAACGCCGCCAGCGCCTCGTTCTGGGCCAGCCCGAAGAGCTGAGGGAACTGGTCGGCGTCGTGGGCGATCCGCATCCCTTTCCCGCCACCGCCTGCCGTGGCCTTGATGATGACCGGAAAGCCGATCTCGGTGGCCGCGGCCAGCGCCTCGTCCACGTCTTCGATCGTTCCCGGGGTGCCGGGGACGGTCGGGACTCCGGCATCCTTGGCCAGCCGGCGCGCCGTTGCCTTGTCGCCCATCTGGCGGATCTGGTCTCCGGTCGGTCCGATGAACGTGATGTTCGAGGCCTTGCAGGTATCGGCGAACTCGGCGTTCTCGGCCAGAAAGCCGTAGCCGGGATGGATCGCGTCCGCGCCCGGTGATCTCTGCGGCGGCGATGATATTGGGAATCTTGAGATAGGAGCTTCGGCCCGGCGGTGGCCCGATGCAGACGTCATCATCGGCGAACCGAACGTGGAGCGACTCGCGGTCGGCCTCGCTGTAGACGGCCACTGTCTGGACGCCCAGCTCGCGGCACGCGCGAATGACCCGCAGGGCGATCTCCCCGCGGTTGGCGATCAAGACCTTCTTAAACATGCGGAGATCCGGGCGGCGCCGACCTCGCCACCGGGTACGCGCGAGCACCGCGCCGGCGGGGGCTCGGTTGGCGATTAGCACCTTCCTGAACATTTAAGGCGTCAGATCCAGGGGCTGCGACTTGGCCGAGTCGTCGGTCATCTCGTCGAATTTCCGATCGGATGCCGAGTCGACTCCCGACACCCGCAGCGCGAACTCGTTCGGATTGGTGGAATAGAACAGCGCGCTCTCGTAGGAGATGGCACCCTCCTTGTACCACTGCATCAGCGACTGGTCGAACGTCTGCATGCCGTAGGACACCGCTCCCCCGGCGATCAGATCGGGGATGTGCAGTGCCTTTTCGATGTCGCGGATGTTGTCGGCCACCGCGGCGGTGTTGATGAGCACCTCCGCGGCTGGTACTCGCCCCCGCCCATCGGCTCGCGGCACCAGCCGGAGCGAGACCACGGCCTGCAGCGCGGTCGAGAGCAGCATCCGGACCTCGTGGTGCTGGTGCGGCGGATAGAACGACAGGATCCGGCTGATGGTCTGGGTCGCGTCGGTGGTGTGCAGCGTCGAGAACACCAGGTGGCCCGTATCGGCCGCCTTGAGCGCGGTGTCCAGCGTCTCGACGTCGCGGATCTCGCCGACCAGGATGACGTCGGGATCCTGCCGCAGCACGTGCCGCAGCGCCGCGCCGAAGGAGAGGGTGTCGTTGCCGACCTCGCGCTGGGAGATGTTCGACTGGACGTCGCGATGGAGGAACTCGATCGGATCCTCGATGGTGATCACGTTGACCCGTCGGTTCTGGTTCACGTGATTGATCATCGAGGCGAGCGCCGTGGACTTCCCCGAGCCGGTGACTCCGGTGATCAGCACCAGGCCGCGGGGACGGAGCGCGATCTCCTCCAGCACCGCCGGCAGGTGCAGCTCGCGGACGGTCTTCACTTCGTAGGGGATGGCGCGGAAGGCAAAGGCGAGCGTCCCGCGCTGCTGGTAGATGTTGGTCCGGAAACGGCCCACGCCAGGCACCCCGATGGCGAAGTCGGCCTCCTTCTTTTCCGAGAACTCCTTCACCTGCCGCGGCGTCATGATCTGCTCGGCCAGCAGCTTCAGATCCTCCGGCTTCACCGGCGGCCATCTCCAGCGCCTGGAGCTCGCCGTTCAGCCGGACCGTTGGTGGGCCGGCCGACCTTGAGCAGCAGGTCCGATGCGTTTTTCTGGACCATCTGGGCGATGGTCTGCTTGAAATTGAAGGTCGACGTGGGGGCGGCGGCCTTGGCCTCAGCCATTCGGATCTACCCGGAAGAGGACCTGTCCGAATTCGACCGGCTGGCTGTCCTCCACCGAGATCTCACGAACCACGCCGGTGATCTCAGCCTCGATCTCGTTCATGATCTTCATCGCTTCGATGATGCAGACGGTCTGCCCGCGGTGACCCGGTTGCCGACCTTGATATACGGCTCGGCGCCCGGCTCGGGGGCCTTGTAGAACGTGCCGACCATCGGCGACCGGATCTCCTTGAGATGCGCGGCGGGCGCCGCCGAGCGGATCCCGGTATCGAGCCGCGCCTGGTCCCCTGCCGCGGCCGGGGCCAGGGCCGGAGGGAGCGAGACCGGCATGGGTACGGCGATCGGTGGCAACCGGCGCAGCGGTGGTCCGGGTGATGACGACCCCGGTACCGAACCAGCCTTTCACTTCGATCGACCCGATCTCGGGCGCCTCGCGCAGGAGCTGAGCCAGCCGCCTCACATCCTTTAGATCGATCGAGCGGATTCCCGGGACGTTCTGGAGCAGCTCGGCAAGCTGCTGCATCTCTTGGGGGCTCATACGCGGGTCAGGTACTTGTCTTCGCGGCGGTCGACCCGAATCACCTGACCCTCCTCGATGAAGAGCGGAACCTGGACCGTTGCCCCGGTCTCCAGGGTGGCCGGCTTGGTCCCACCGGTGGCGGTGTCACCTCGGACGCCAGGAGCCGTGCGCGTGACGGTCAGCTCGACGAAAGAGGGCAGGTCGACCGTGATCACCCGGTCATTATGCACCAGTCCTTCGCACTCCATGCCCTCTTTCAGATACTTGAGCTGATCCGGACCGATGAGGTCATCGGTCAGCATGATGTCGTCGTAGGTCTGCTGGTCCATGAAGTGGTAGAAATGCCCGTCGCCGTAGGAAAACTGCATCGGCCGCCGCTCCAGTCTGACTTCCTGGACCTTTTCGCCCGCGTTGTAGGTGCGGTCGATGACCGCGCCGGTACGGATGTTCTTGAGCTTGGTGCGAACGAACGCTCCGCCCTTGCCCGGCTTCACGTGCTGAAAGTAGACCAGCTGGTACAGCTGGTTGTCGATCTCCAGCACGAGACCGTTCCTGAAGTCAGCAGTAGAGGCCATGTAGTCGTAGAAAGAGGTCCAGGGTCAAGGGTCTAGGTCAATTCGTCGAGCGTCGTCTAGACTCGTAGACCCTAGACTCTCGACCCTAGACTAGTTCCAGCAACTCCGTCCTGCCGTCCGAAAGACGCTCGGTCCCGTCGGGCCCGAGATAGACATCGTCCTCCAACCGAACTCCGCCCCAGCCTGGAAAATAGATGCCCGGCTCGACAGTGACCACGGCGTGCGGCGGCAAGGGCGTTTCCGAGGTGGGTGCCAGACGCGGTGCCTCATGCACCTCGAGACCAAGCCCGTGCCCCAGCGAGTGGCCGAAAGCATCTCCAAATCCGCGAGCTGGCAATGACATCGCGGGCCAGCGCGTCGGCCTCCCGAGCCGGCATCCCCGGGCGCAGGTGCTCGATCGCGCGGCGCTGTGCCGTTTGGACCAGCTGCGTGCACAGTGCGCTGCCGGTCGTCGGCCGCGCGCTCCGACCACCACGGTGCGGGTGAGGTCGGCGCAGTATCCGTCCACCTGAGCACCGAAGTCGAGCAGCAGCAGCTCGCCAACCTGCGACAGCCTGCTCGCTGGTCCGCGCATGGGGGAAGGCCGACGCGGGTCCCGAGGCGACGATAGTGGGAAAGGGATGCCACTCGCTTCCGCGCCGCCGGAGCGCGCCTTCCAGGGCCGCGCCCACCTCTATCTCGGTCTGGCCCGGCACGAATTCCGGGCAGCACTTCCTCCAGTGCTTCCTGCGCCAGCTCCGCCGCGGCGCGAATGGCGGCTACTTCCTCCGGCGACTTCACGGCCCGCAGACGCTCGACCAGATCAGCGGTCGGTACCACCCGGGCCCGGGTCAGGCCGCTGATCCGCTCGGCATCGCGCACAGTGAGCGAGTGCGATTCGATGCCCAGCTGCTGGAGGGCCGCGCCGCCAGCACGCGGCCGAGCCGCTCCCATACGCTCCGCTGATCGATCTCCACCATCGTGCAGCGGCGCCCACCTCAGCCGGCGCCTGCGCGGCGTAGCGGAAGTCGGAGATCAGGATCGTGGCGTCTTCCCGGACCAGCAGCAGCTGCTGCAGAGCCGGTGAACCCGGTCAGGTACCGGATGTTGGGAAGGTGGGTGACCAGCAGCCCGTCCAGCCCCTCCGCTCCAACGCCACCCGCAGGGCCGCCTGCCGCTCCAGGCGCCTGTCAGGCGGCACGCAGCCGGCCCACGAGCGCCTGCAGGGCCAGAAGGTAGCTCTGCGGCCCCGAAGCCGGTGACCATTCCCACCGCGAGGTCCGCGATCACCGAATGCCGCCGCTCCGGCTCGCGAGCGAAAATGTTGGACAGGTGCAGCTCGACGAACGGGATCCGCACCGCGAGCAGGGCATCACGCAGGGCCAGGCTGGAATGGGTCAGCGCGGCGGCATTGATCAGGGCGCCGTCCGCGCGTCCCCGAAGCCCCTGCACCGCTTCGACCAAAGCACCTTCGTGGTTGGTCTGGAACCACTCGATCTCGCGCTCCCAGGGGTCCCGCTGCTTCTCGGACCATGGCCTCGATCTCAGCCAGGCTCGTGTCGCCCGTAGACCTCCGGTTCCCGCTGCCCCAGCAGGTTGAGGTTGGGGCCATTGAGCACTGCGATGCGCATTCAGCGCTTCAGGTTCTGCAACCAGGTCTGGAACTGGTCCAGATCGTCCTTCCCGGGGTCGGCACGCTGCCGCTTGGGAGTCGACCCTTCCGCCTCCGAGCCGAAGAAATCATCGAACGACACCGCTCCGTCCGCCTTCTGGTCTGCCGCCGGCACTGCGGGAGGAGTTGGCAGATTGTCGTCCCCGGCCAGGGAGCTGAGGGAGCCCGCATCTTGAGGGGAACGGGCCGGGCCAGCCCCTTTGACCTGAGACTCTGCGCCGGCAAAGCCTGCTTCAGCCGGCGGACGAGCTGCGAGCAGTGAGTGAAAGAACGAAGCCACGGAGCGCCCCTTGGTCTCGCTGGCGAGATACAACCGTCGCGTAGCCGGTCGGCCAATCGTCTGTTCCTCTTTCGCCGTGGACTCCGGCTCCGGCTCTGCCGCGGTCTTGGATGCATCCTCGGTAATTCTGGGAGCGGCCTCGGGAAGCGGGGTTGCCCGTGGCCTCCGACGCGGAGCACTCAGGCGCTCTGCCAGAGACTTGAAGTCTTCCGAGGCATCCGGTACCCGAAACTCCGAATCCCCCGAGACCTCCAGCACCACCTCTTCATTGGTCTCGACGCCAAGGCCGCCAATGGCCTCCAGCGGGGGCTCGAATTCCGCGGTGATCAATCCCGCCACGGGCGGCACTGTTTCGGCTGGGGTCTGGCTCCTGCAGGCTCCGGCGCAGAGTCCGAGGCTGGCGACTCGGCCGGCCCGGCGGCTGCGATGTCGGGCGCCGCTGCTGGCGGTGGGACGGGCTCGGTGACGCGCGGTACAGCCTGGAGGCGGCGGGCCATCTCCGCGGAGGCCTTGCTCAACTCCAGCGCGGCGATGATCGACCGGGAGCAGGTCCGACGGGGTGCCCAGTGGTTCGACACCGGCGGCCGCCCGCTTGGGGGTCTCGCGGGGCAGGCTCCGGGCCGAGGTCAATAACCTCGAGCGCGGGCGCGGATGTCCACCGCCGGCTCCGGCGCGACCGGCGCCTCCTTTTTCTTTGCCTCCAGGCGCCGCAACTGCTCGCGTGCCTCGTCGTTGCTCCGGTCGACCGAGACCAGGCGGCGCAGCCAGTTCTCGGCTTCGCCGAAGTGCTCGAGACGCTCGCTGATGTCAGCCAGAGACTTGAGTGCGATGACGTTTTCGTCGTCGAGACGAAGAACGTGGGCAAACGCCGCTTCGGCGGAGGGGAGGTCACCAAGATCCTGGTGACAGCGACCGAGCACGATGCTGGCGGGGATGTAGTTGGGGTGGAGCTCCAGCCCGGCGGTAAGTAGTTCGAGGGCTCGAGCAACATCTCCATTTTTTCGGTGCACTTCCGCCAGTGGCGCAAAGGTGAGTCCGTGAGGATTCTCGGCGTACCGGCGCTCTAGTTTTTCGATTTCGCTAGTGGCCATCGGTTCCGGTATTCGAGGTCAGAATCGCATTGGGGGAAAACGGCTTAGGCCGCTCCAGGGGAGTAGGGTGAGAGTAGCTGGCGACCCCCGGCGTGTCAACTGCTAACCGGAATGGCGCCTTGAGGTTCTGTGTCGGCGCGCTTAAGCTTCTGCCTCTTCAGAATACCCCGGGTCGGAGCCCCGAATCATCTATGATGCAAGCCTTTCGTAATGCGGCCAAACCCATCATGGTGGTGGTCGCCATCACATTCTTTGCCTGGCTGGTTCTGGATCTGAGCGGCATCACCGGTGGCACGGGACTGCTCACCGACACCTCCGTGGGCAAGGTGAACGGTCGGAGCATCGATGCCCGCACTTACCAGACCATCGTGCAGCAGTCCATCGACGCCCGCCAACAGCAGACTCCGGGTAGCTCGGCCTGGAAGACTACCAGCAGGTTCGGGACCAGGTCTGGGATCAGATCATCCAGAACCAGGTCCTGGACGCCGAGTACCGCCGCCGTGGCATCAAGGTAAGCGAGGACGAAATCGTCCAGGCTATCCGGAACTCACCGCTCGCCGAATTCCAGAACGTCCCCGAGTTTCAGACCGACAGCCAGTTCGATCTGGGCAAGTACCAGCGCTGGCTCACCTCGAGTGTGGCCCAGCAGTATCTCCCCAGCATGGAGGCGCAGTATCGCGGAGGAGCTGCAGAGGGCAAAACTCCTGCGCGTCGTCACCGCAGACGTCTACCTCTCCGATGCCGCGCTGTGGGAGCAGTATCGCGACGAGAACGAGACCGTCAAAGTCGCGCTGACCGCCATCATTCCCCGCAACGCCGTCCCGACTCAGCCGTGAAGGCTTAGCGACACGGAGGTTGCGGCGTACTACAAAGCGCACCCGGACGATTTTAAGCAGCAGCGGACGGCGTACCTCAGCTACGTGGCCCTGCCCCGGCTGACCACCGCCGCCGATACCGCGGCTACCCTGGCCCGGGCGGATTCGGCGCGGCAGGAGATCCTGGCAGGGGCCCCCTTTGCCCAGGTGGCGCAGCCGAGAGTCGGCAGACAGCGCCAGCGCCGCGAAGGGTGGCGAGCTGCGTGAGTGGACCAGGGGGAGCGATGGATCCGGCATTTGACTCGGCCGCGTTCGCTCTTGCCGCTGAAGACGGTATCCAAGCCGGTGCGCTCCCAGTTCGGGTTTCACCTGATCGAGATCACCAGCCGGAAGGGCAAGAAGGCCAAGGGCCGCCACATCCTCTTTCCCATCGAGGTTACCGGCAGCCACCGGGACCAGCTCGATGCGCAGGCCGACAGCCTGGAGTCGCTGGGTGCGGAGCGCAACGGATCCCGCGGCACTCGACACCGTCGCCCGCGCGCTCAGGTTGACCATCGGCAAGTCGAATCCGGTCCAGGAGGGGACGAAGGTGCAGCTGGGGCAGTTCGTCGTGCCGGATGCAGCGGTCTGGGCATTCGGGGGCCACAGCCCGGCGCTACCAGCCCCGTGATCGAGACGCCCTTCGCGTACTACGTTTTCCGGCTGGACAGCTTGCACCCCGCCGGAGTACCTACCCTGGCCGAGATCCGACCGGCGGTCGAGCATGCGGCCCGTGAAGCCAAGAAATGGGATCTGGCGCGGAAGATGGCCAAGGACTACCTCAAGCGGGTCGAGGAGGGGAGCACCATGGCGCAGGCCGCGACTGCCATGAAGCTGGCTCACCGGGAGTTCGGTCCGTTCAGCCGGGTCAATCCTCCGTTGACCAGCCCGCTCGTGGTGGGTACGGCATTCGGCCTCGATGCCGGTCAGCGGAGCGGCGTGCTGGACTCGAAGGATGGGATCTATGTCCTCCAAGACGTCACCCACACTAAGGCGGATTCCACCAAGTTCGTGAAGGAGCTTGACGAGTACCGCGCTCGGGCGATCAGCGCCGCAAGGCAGGAACGGGTCCGGAGCTACCTCACCGCTCTCCGGGGCGCCGCCAAGATCGTTGACAATCGGGACAAAGTGTTGCGAGCCGGAACCGCCCAGGATCCGAGCTCGGCTCTGTAAGCGGACGGTGAAGGGCGGTACGGGGAAGGCGGTAGGCTAGGAGTGCGAGGACAGAGGCTCTACGCTACCTTACCTACCGCCCTCCTTTATCTACCGCCTTACCGCCTTCTACTGCGAAAGCCGCTTGGGCTCGCCTGACTGAGGCGCCGGCGGCTGTACCGCATCCGCCTGGCGGGGCGGAATGGTCCCACGCTGCTCGTCGTTGCTCATGATGGCGTCTTGAGTATCCGAGATGCTGCGCTTGAATTCCCGGATCCCCTTCCCGATCGATGAGCCGACCTCCGGCAGCCGCTTGGCCCCGAAGAGGAGCAGCACGACCAGCAGGATGACCATGATCTCAGTGAAGCCGAGGTTACCCACAGGGACCTCCTAGAAAAGCGAACGCGCGATCAGGTACGCCACGAGGACTCCGATCAGGCTGAGGAGTGACACGTGGAGCCCGACCGGCCCCAGGGTGAAGGATATCACCAGGAGATCGGCGGAGACAGGGCCGAAGTTGGCGGTCCAGGTGCTGGTGAAGAAAGTCCGAGCGGCGCTATCCGGGAAGGGTCTGGCGAACAAGCGCGTTCAAGGCGCCACCCGCAACGAAACCCGGCGATGAGCACACCCAGGTAAAACCCGGGCCGGCGTGGGCCGCTCGGCATCAGCGCCTGCGATCGATGACATAGGTGATGCTGGCTCGCAGCGCTTCACGCGCGGCGGACGGCGGCAGGAGGTCGAGCTCTCCTTCGGCGAGCTGGGCCAGGCGCAGCGCCCGCTCCCGGGCATACTCCAGCCCACCCGCACGACTGACGGTCATGATGACCTCTGCAATTTGGGTATCGCTGGGCTCCGGCGTTTGAAGGAGTCGGGACACCCCACGACGTTCCGCATTTTCCATTCTGGGCAGTGCAGCAATGAGCGGCAGGGTTACCTTGTGCTCCCGCAGGTCGGAGCCGAACGGCTTGCCGGTCACCGAGGCGTCCTCGGTGTAGTCGAGCAGATCGTCTACGATCTGGAACGCCATGCCCAGTGCCGCTCCGAAGCGACGGAGTGCCGCTCGCTCCTCCCCCGCTGCCCGAAGCGCGCCGATCTCACAGGCGCCCGACACCAGCGAGGCGGTCTTGGCCTGAATCAGCAAGTCGTACTGCTCCTCGGAGAACCCCAGGGGATCATGGGCCAGAAGCTGCCGCATCTCACCGACGGTCATGTCGTTGGTCACCCGGCTCAGCACTCGCAGCGGCTCCAGGTCATCCAGCCGCACCAGCTCGATCACGGCGCGCGAGTACAGATAGTCGCCCATGATCACCGAAACCTGGTGACTGAACAGCGAGTTGATCGTGGGCATCCCGCGTCGCAGAACCGAATGGTCTACCGAGTCGTCGTGCACCAGGGTGGCCAGATGGATCAGCTCGATCACCGCCGCCAGAGCGGTGGCGCGCGGATCGTGACCGCCGGTGGCCTCTTCCGCCAGGAGTAGCAGCGTCGGCCGGAACATCTTGCCCTGCATCTGAAACAGATGCGAGTTGACCTCGGTAATCAGACCGAAATCCGCTTCCACGATGCGCCGGAGCTCCTGCTGTACCCGCTCCAGCCGCGGCCGTACTCCGCGCTGCAGATCGGCCAGCGTGATCGGGGCTGTCTGGAAGCTCACTGCCGCCGTCCCGCGGTCAGCCGCTGTACCCGCTTGCTCAAGTCCATGAAGCTGATATCCACGACCAGCGCCCGCTCGTAGCTCGCGATGGCGTCCGCCTGCTTCCCGAGTGCTTCCGACGCGCGACCCATCCAGTAAAGCAAGCCGATCTTGGCTTCATCGCTGCCGGACAAGTCATCCACGGCGCGCTTCAACACCGATTCGCAGACGGCGTACTGGCCCTTCTCGAAGAAAGCCATGCCCAGCGCTTCCGACGTGCGGAGCCGGCCTTCAGGGGCCCGGAGGGCCTTCTGGAACTCCGCGATGGCCTCGTCCAGCAGGCCCATCTCTTTGAAGGCGACCCCCAGGTCATAGTGAGCCTGATAGTCTTCCGAATCGAGATTCTGATCGATCCCCCGCTTGAACTGTTCCAGGATCTCATGGAATTCGCGCTGCTCATCTTGGTCCTGAGGCTCCCGCCGATTTACCCGCATGCGGGTATCACGGCGCTTTTCATCCTCGAACACCATCGACCCGAGATCCACAAAATCCCCCTGGCCGCTGCGGCAGGCCGCGCGCGGCGCGCTCGGGGGGGCCGGCGCGGCCGGCGCTGGCTTGGAGGGAGGGGGCGAGGGGGCAGGCGCGGGCTTGGAGGGCGCAGGCGCCATCGACGCCTTTGCAGCGGGGGCTGGGGGAGGCGCCGGGCTTTGAGCCTTGGGGGCACTCTGGGGCTGCGGCTGGGGTTCGTCGGAGGAGGTGGCTCCTCCTTCACCGCTGCAGGAACGCCCAGACGCGCCAGGGCAGCCGCTGCACGCACATGGTTTGGATCGTGCTCGATGACCCGGCCGTAGACCGCAATGGCCTTGTCCAGCGCCCCGGACTTGGCCAGGGCGTCGCCTAGCCCGAGGTAGGCCTCCAGCAGCGGACCCCGATCCCCGGCCCGATAAGCAAGCTCGACTCGCTTCTGATGGTGGGTGACGCTATCGGGGGTAAGCTTCACCAGGTGATCGGCCATTTCGGCGGCTCGAACCCAATCTTCCCGATCCTCGTACCCCGCCAGCGCGAGCTCCAACTCCTCGGAGACGCGACCTTCCTCCCCGGCGGCCAGTAGCCCCTCGGCCATTTCCAGGTGGACATCTGGGTTCTCGGGATCGTCCAGGACCCGTTCTTCCAAGTCGGCGAGCGTGGGTGCAGCCTGCTCCTCTGTCTCGATCAGCGGCAGCCCGTCAGTGAGATCCGGCGGATCCGGCTCGAACGTCGCGTCCAGCTCGGGAACATCCAGTATCGACTCGGCCTCGGGCACGGACGCAAGGTCGTCTGGAAGGTCCAGCGATCCAGCGCCCGGATCCGGCGAGAAATCGTAGCCCGTGCCCTGCATCCCCTCCAGTTGCACTTCCTCATAGCCCAAGTCCGGCGGTTCCTGCCGCTGGATCTCCAGTGGCGCATCCAGATCGAGATTGCTTCCGAGCAGGGAGTCGCCGACCCGCTCCAGCCCCGGCAGGGAGTCCGATTCTCCCGTGGTCGATTCCGTGATTAATGGGTCAATGATCAGGTCGTCCATGCCCGCGGGAAGACTCTCATTATTGATCAGTCCCTCGGGTGCTGCGGTCTCAGCCATGGGTGGGGCCGCCGGCTCCTTGGCTGGACGTGGCTGCTCCGGAACAGGGCGAGGAGGTTCCTTTGGGCGTGCGTGTGCAGCCGGTAGTCGGGAGGGGGGGGACACATCCACGCCGGTATCCAGAAAGATCAGGTCACCTCGGCGCGGGGAGCTCGGCGGTGGGGCAGCCGCCGCCGGGTGGGAATCTTGTTCGGCGGCCTCGGAAGCGCCTGCGCTGAGCCGCTCTCTGGCCTTTCTGGCCCCTGCCTTGTCGCCGATGGCCTCGAGATCTTCGGCCATCCTCTCGAGCTGCTCCCGGGCCTCGTCTTCCCGGGAGGTGGCGCGCAGCAATTCTACCAGCATGCTACGGATCTCCTGGCTGCCGGAGAACTGATCCGCAAACAACTTGACGGCCTGGAAGGCCTGATCGAGCTGCCCCAACGCGTTCATGCGCTCGAGGAACTCGATCAGATTTCGTTTCGCCTCTATGACCACGTTCTTGCGGGCATGTAGCTGAGACAGCTTCAAATAGGTCTGCGTCCGGCCGGGGTTGACTCGGAGGATCTTGCCGCAGAGCGCTATCGCGTTGTTGAAGAATCCCTGGTCGGCGTAGAGGTCGACCGCCCGCTCATAGGAGCGGACTGCTTCGGCCGTATCGTTGATTTTGAGGTAGAGATCGCCGACCCGGTTGTAAAGCGACAAGTCTGGGGTGGTCTCCGCCCCCGACTCGGCCTGTTGGATAGCTTTGAGGTAGACTTCGATGGCTTTCCGCCAGTCCTCCTTCTGCTCCAGCTTGCGCGCGGTGTCTTTCAGCTTTTCCAGATTCATTCGGCTCGGGCTGAGAAGGGGTCACCGGGGATAAGAGACGGAGCGAGCGAAAGATACCGGGCCGCCAGAGGGGCAGCAAGCCGGAGGCGGTCCTTGCTTACCTGCTCCCGCTGTCCCGCTGCCCCGCTGTCCGCCCCACCGGGTCCAGCTCGCCCTCGGCCACGGCCCGAGCCAACCGCTCGAGATCGGGGGCGGGCGGCCGGTCGGGGCCCAGCGGGGCCACGGGTGGGGTCAGGCCGCGGATGCTGCGGTAAAGCGCGGCGACCCCCCGGCCAGGGGCCAGCGGACGCAGGAACTCGAGACCCTGGGCCGCGCAGAGCAGCTCGGCCGCTACCACCCGCTGGGCGTTGGCGAGGATGCGGCCTGCCTTGAAGGCGGCGGCCATACCCATCGGCACGAAGTCTTCCTGGTTTGCGTCGGTTGGAATCGATCCTATGCTGGCCGGCATCGCCAAAGCACGGGACTCGGCCACCAGCGACGCGGCCGTGATCTGCACCATCATCAGCCCGGAAGAGAGTCCCGGATCGCTGGTGAGGAAGGCAGGAAGTCCCTGGGAAAGGTCCGGATTCACCAATCGCTCCACCCGCCGCTCGGCGATCGCCTGCAAGGTCGTGAGGGTCAGGGCCAGGATGTCGAGCGCCTGAGCGACAGGCTGCCCGTGGAAGTTCCCTCCCGAGATCACGTCGCCATTCTCGAAGACCAGTGGGTTGTCGGTAGAGGCGTTCAGCTCGACCGCGACGGTCTCCTCGGCAAAACGGATCGCGTCGGCCACCGCTCCGAAGACCTGAGGTGCGCACCGCAGACTGTAGGCGTCCTGCACCCGGGGGTCGTTCTCACGGTGCGACTCCCGTATCTCACTGTCTTCGAGCAGGGCTCGCATCAACGACGCCGCCCGAATCTGGCCTTGATGAGGCCTGGCATCGTGGATGCGGGGATCCAGGGGCGCCGGGGTCCCGCGCAAAGCTTCGAGGCTCATGGCCGCGGCACCAACCGCAGTCCGCCAGAGCACATTGGCATCATGAACCAGCAGAGCGAGCAGCGCGGTCTGCGCCTGGGTGCCGTTGATGAACGCCAGGCCTTCCTTGGGCGCAAATCGATAGGGCGTGAGCCCAGCCGCGGAAAGCGCTCCAGCCGCCGGGATCGGCCCGCCTGCGGGCGGAGAGCACCTGGCCCTCACCCATGAGTGCCAGCCCGATATGGCTCAACGGGGCGAGGTCACCGCTCGCTCCTACGCTTCCCTGCTCCGGCACCAGGGGCAGCACTCCAGCATTCAGCATTGCAACCAGTGCTTCTACCAGCGCCGGCTGCACTCCGCTCGTCGGCCTGAGGAGGACATTGGCGCGGAGGAGCATGACAGAGCGGACCACGGGCGCTGGGAGCGGAGTGCCCACGCCCGCCGCATGGCTGCGGATGAGATTGGTCTGGAGCTGGTCGAGCTGGTCGGGGGGGATTCGCACGTTGGCGAGTTTCCCGAAGCCGGTATTGATCCCGTAGATCGTTTGCCCTGACTCCAGGGCCCGATCCACCAGCCGTCGGCTCTGGAGCAGCGCACGCCTGGCCTCGGGCTCCAGCGCGATCCGCGCCGCGGGAGACCGGGCAACACGGACCACATCCTCGATCGTGAGAGATCGGCCATCGAGAAGACAGACTGCTTGGGGCATCGCCCGAAGTTGACGGAGTCCCGGCGCCGATTCAACCCCTGCGGCCGGGACTGCCGTGCGGGCTCAACGGCTGTCGGACTTCTTTGCGACCAGCAGCTCGGGATTGCCGGAGTCGGTCTGAAAAGCCCAGTCAAGGATGAGGAAGGTCTGGCCGACGTGCGTCACCCGCACGGCACCGTAACGGAGGAAGCCGTCGCCTCCATCCATCTCGAAGACATACCCAAACCCCGGCGAGGCTTCGATGGGGCGTGGTGGCGTAGGTGCCGCTCGCAGCAAAGTCGATACTCGTGAGGTCGTCGACTGGTACAGCGGAATAGAACTCGACGCCGGTTCCGGCCCGGACCGGGTCGAGCCAGAGAGCGCCGGTTCCGTCTCGTTCCACCGAAAAATCGATGCTGGTGGCGGATCCCAGACGGACCAGCCCGATCTCGCTATCCTGAGCCTGGCTGTCGCCGTCCACATCGTCCCAGAAGCGGAAGCCGCTCTCCGCATCCTGAACCTGGCGCGCAAACAGGACCACATTACGGCTGTCGGGCCGCGGCGTGTCATGCCGAACCAGGGATCGCGCGCTCTCCGCGCCACCCACCGACACCGAGCTCACCGCAAAGCAGCGAGGGATGCCATTGGCCAGGGCACCGACCACGAACTCGGGCGCCACGGTGGTCCCCTCCACAGTCCAGGTGGAACCGCAGAGGTCGGCATCGAGGTCGTATGAGGCGCTGTAGATCGTGTAATTGGAGAAGTTGGCCGGGTCAGAGGTGAATGCATTGTCGGTCCAGAACAGGGCGATCGCCCCATCGAGCGACGTATTCGAAAGGGAGGCGGGAACGTCAGGAGGAATGCCAGGGGCCGTTTCGTCAGACGAGCACGCCCCGACCAGCACCAGCATCACCGGTATCCGCCAGCCCCACATACTCTGTTTCTCCGAAAGGGATGGCTGCAGGCTTGGCAGATCGCGTGCCACACCGGCACAGGCACCGGCGCCCTTCGGCGGCGCCGCCCGGGAGCCGAGCCGATGCCTGTGCTGTCCACGACCGAGGACATTATTCCTCGAAAGTTGTCTGGTTGTAGTCGAACTTGAGGTCCGGCAGGTCGGTCAGATAGATCGAGAAGTAGAACGCGAAGTTGCCGTTTGCATTCCGCACGAAGTTGAAGCCGGCCCGCCACTCATGCAGCTCCCGCTCCAGCCGGACCGACCTGCGACTCGAATTTACTGTCCGTGATGTTGAATTGGGATGACCAGGACAGGGACCAAACGGGTGTCGGGGAGAAGCTGGTGCTGAACCCGAGGTTTTGCTGGTCTCGGCCTCTCCTCACCCGGGACTGGCCGGGTGCGTGACAGAGTGTAGTTGAAGTTTGCCGAGAAGCTTCGTCCGCCCGAGAAGGGTATCATGCCGTTGTTGTAGAACGACGGTTCTGCCGTACGCGGCATGCCGGCCACCTAGGAGCTCGGGCACCTCGTCCCGGTCCCGCGTGCGGACCCGCCTTGCCCCCGAGTCCGAAGATCGAGCCGATGCTGCGAAGCGTATTGCCCGAGATCGCGAAGCTGGCGCTCACGCTGCTCAGGAACGGGATCGAACTTGGAGGTATCGACACCGACCACCCCGGCCCAGAGATCGTGGGTCAGACTCAGGGTAAACTGGGAAGCAGGTCGCTGAGCAAAGAGTTGGTAATACGTCTGTGTCGTCCAGCCGGTTCGACCGGGTTTCTTCGCCTGCTCGAAGTCGTAGCTGATCGCGCTGGTGTTGATGCTCAGCACCCGGAACTTCCGGGCCTCGATGCCCTCGGTGTCGTTCCCTCCTGACTTTGTCTTGGCCTTGGCCTCGAAGGTCTGAGAGAGACCCAGGCTTACCGTGTGGGTGGCGTCGCTACGCAGCTGAAACGGCTGACCGGGAGCGACGATGCGCACGGGCGTACTCCTCCGGGACGCTGGCGGCCGGCGAGAGGTTCCAGCTCGAGTGCCGGTGACAGGCTATGACGGATCCGGCTGGCCAGGCCAAAGCCGGGGAAGAAGGCAAACAGGGTCGGGGAGGCGGTGGCGGAAAAGCGGAACCGCTTTCCCTGGTTCACAAAATCGCCGCCGGTGTTCCGGTTCCGGAGCAGGAACGGCCCACTGGTCGTGTTGGCGATCCCCACCAGCCGGCTGCAGCTTCCAGGAGCCCCGAAAGAGGACGGGCAGGTTGATCCCGGTATTCCAGTCGATGCCGGTGGAGAAATCTCCCAGGAATGTCTGGGTCACGGTGATCGAGTCAGTCGGGTCGGGCGTACTCGGGTCATCAACGCGAAACTGCACCGAGTCACGCCCGGTGCTGGTCTGATCGGTGACATGGAGTGAGTTCTGCCAGTTGAATCCCCCGAACCGAAACGGGGTGTCCGAGAGTTGAAACGCGGTCACCCGGCTGCTTCCGGTCTGGTCGATCGTGTCGAGCCACCCCGCCGGGGAGGATCTGCACAATCGGATTCAGCGGGGTGCTTGGAAGTGGTGTTGTTGGTAAAGCTGAGCCCGGGCGACCAGGTGATGTTCGATCCCAGGGCGATCGATGCCGGTGAGATCGTCAGCGCCGGAAGCAGCTGCTGGACGCTGCCATCCGAGAGGCTCTGCCGGCGATTGCCGCCCAGGGTCAAGGTTCCCCACCCGTAGCGCTTGGAGAAGTTGAGCTGAGCTGGTGATCTGCTGGGTGTTGAGCAGCGGGTCGATGGCGTTCTGCTCGAGGATGGTGGTATTGCTGGCGTAGTTGAGGTCGAGATTCAGGCTGGTGGACAGGTTGAACGTCTGCTGGTGATCCCACCTGCAGCGTGGTGGACGATCCGCCCTCGTTCTGCATGCTGCTCGCTGAAGGCCACAGAGCCACTCACGAACCGGTTGAGCCAGTTGTACTGCCCGCCGACTCCATACTGCAGGTAGCGATTCGAGTACCAGTCGAGCCGGCCGGTCAGGTCCACGTAGTCGTTGGGGGCCCAGTAGTACCCGATGTTGCTGATCTGGCGGTTGTAGGACCGGTCGGGTCGCACCACGTCGTTAAAGCCGAACTGCGGAATCAGCATCCCCGGAATGCCGGCCTGGCCGCATGTCCTGAAACATGAACGGCAGCCAGAGGATGGGCACGTCCCGCACGTAGAGCACCACCGGCCGCGCTACCAGGACGCTTCTGGAGACCCATTTCACCTGCCGCGCCGGAAAAGTGGTAATGCGGGCACTGGCAAGTCGCAGCTGGTGATCTCACTCGACGCCGCATAGATCCGGGTGGAGCTGGAGTCCTGCGACACGTCTCCTCGCAGGAACCACACCGTCGATCCCTCGGTGAAATTCGTCAACGCGTCGGTGATGACCCCGCGCCGGATGCAGGTGTCGTAGCGAATGCCCTGCCCCACCAACACCTGCCCCCGGTCGAACAGCTTGGGGTCACCGGACGCATCCAGCAGGCAGCTCGCGCTGCGGTAGGTGATGGTATCGGCCTCCAGCGTGGAGCCGCGCCGTTCGGTCAATGCCTTGCCTCTCAGAAGGACCCGCTGATCCTGGACGAAGACGGTGGCCGAATCGGCGCTGTACCTGGTCGCCTGATAACCGGAGCGGCCCAGGAGCTCGGTGACGATGGAATCGGGTGGGGCAAAGCTGCGGGATGGGGCCGTCGGCAAGCCTAGCCTCCGCGCCGTGGCGGTATCCAGCGACTGGCCCGCTCGCACCCCTGCAGAGTCCCGGGCCAGGCGGGTGGAATCGCGGAGCGAGTCCGCCCGGGTCGGAGGCTTGCGTTGCCCGGCAGGCACTTGGGCCTCCGCCGACGTCCCTGCCAGACAGAACAGCAGGATGAGCCCAACGGTGCCGCCTGCAAGCTTGTCTCTCGCGGCCCGCCGCCGGCTGATCACGACGGATCCAGCGAAGCCGATCTCATAGAGCACCAGGAGCGGCACGGTCATCATGACCATCGAGAGCAGATCGGCACCGGGCGAGAGCACCGCGCCGGCGATGAACGCCAGAACGACAGCAAAGCGGCGGAACCGGTTGAGCTCGGGCGGTCCGATCACCCCGAGCCAGGACAGAATGATGATCACGAGCGGCAGCTCGAACGAGATGCCGAGCGCCAGGGTCACCTGCATCACGAAGCTGAAGTACTTGTCGTAGGTGATGAACGGCGCGATGGCCTCGGTCTGGAAGCTGAATAGGACCCGAAGCGCCTGTGGCACTACGAACAAGTAGGCGAGGGCTACTCCAGTGAGGAACAGAAGGAGCCCCACAAAAAGCGAGGGCACCAGGGCCCGTTTCTCCCGCGCGTACAGCGCCGGTGCGAGGAAGGCCCACGTCTGCCAGAGGATGATCGGTGAGGCCAGCACCAGGCCGAGGAGAAAGCCCAGCTTGAAGACGATCATCACCGGCTCGGTCGGACTGAGGACGACCAGCTTGCCGCCGGTGAGATACGGCGCGATCGGCCGCTTAAGGAGGTTGACGAGTTGAAAGTGTTGGACCGCCCACAGGCCGACGGCAGACCCGAGAATCACGGCCCCGAGTGACCGGAGTATGCGGGAGCGCAGTTCCTCGAGATGATCGAGGAAGGGCATTTCCCCAGGAGTACCGGTCATAAAAAAGCGGGAGACGCCCGGGCTTACCGCCCGAGCGCCTTTAGTCGGTCACGAGCCAGAGCCGCTTCGTCGGATTGGGGATACTTCTGGACCACACGCTGGTAGGCCTCCCTGGCCTTCTTGGTCTCCTTCCGCCGCTCGGCCACCAGGCCAAGATTGTATTGTGCCGACGCCGCGCGACTCGAGGTGGGGTGTTTCTGGACCACCTGTTCGTAGTAGAAGGCGGACGAGTCCGGGTTCTCGGCCGCAAAACTCTGCCCAATAAAGTAGAGCGCGTCGCCTGCCCGCTCGCTCGTAGGATAGGTCCGTAGCATCTCGCGCAGGCCTTGGCGCGCCGTCGAAGTGCTTCCCCGCCGCAGCTGTGCCAGTGAGGCCTCGTACATCTGGTCGGCAGACGCCGCGGCTGCGGCGCTCGGAGCGGCAGCATCGCCCGGCGCGGTGGACGAGATCTGCTCGCCGCGGGCCTCCAGTTGGGTGCGCAACTCGCTCAGGCGCTGCTGGCTCTGGCCGGTCAGCTCCTGCAGCTGAACCAGCTGCTGCTGGATGTTATAGAGATCGCTCGCAAGATCGCCGCGCAGCTGGCCGACTGCCTTGCGGCTGGAGGTAAGCGAGTCCATCACCCGCTGCTGCACCTGAATTACCTGGGTGAGCTGTGCGGCGCGAGCCGAGTCCCGGCGGGCCGTCTCCGCCTTTAGCAGGGCGACATCATCCTGCACCCTCTGGATGTCGCCCTTGGTTACACAGCCACCGAGGCCTGCCAGGACCCCGGCCCCCAAGACCAAGGAGCGGGGGACCGAGATGAGCGGTCTCACTGCGGCGCGGTGAGGTTGTCGCCGCCCGACGTGACCTCGAATTCGTCGCGACGGTTCTGGGCGAAGGCGGTCTCGTCGCTGCCGGGGTTGAGGGGACGCTCCTCACCATAGGAGATGACGTCCAGCCGCGAGCCGTCCACGCCCTTGTTCTCGAGGTACCGCTTGGCCGCCGCCGCGCGCCGGTTGGCCAGCGCCAGGTTGTACTCATCCGACCCGCGCTCGTCGGCATGGCCGCTGATCCGGACCTTGACGTTCGGATTGGCGACGAGAATCACGGCCTTGCGGTCCAGTGTTGCCTGATCGGCCGGTCGTACCGTCGCCTGGTCGTAATCGAAGTTGATCATGGCAGCCAGATCCGCCGCGACGGCGCGCGAGCGCTCGGCAGCCTCTCTGGCCATCCGCTCCCGCTCCAGCCGCTCCCGGTCAGCGCTGTCATCCACTGGCGCAGGGGCCGGGAGGGGTTCTGCAACCGGAGTCGGTTCAGGCGCCGGTTCCTCGGGAGCGGGCTTACCGCCGCAGGCAGCGGCGAACGCGGCAGCGGCCAAGAGCATCAGCAGAGATGGTGCACGCATCATCACTCCGAAATCATGGGTTAGGAACGATAGTGGCCCGCCCAAGGCGGCGCGACCACGACGGAAGCCGAGCGGCATCCGGGCTTGCCAGCTGCCGTACTCGGCCGGTTTCGATGTCGACGATCCAGATCTGACGACGGCCGCTTCGATCGGAGATGAAAGCGACATGCCGGCCGTCGGGGGCCCAGGTTGGGTCTTCATTCCGGCCGGACGACGTGAGCTGCCGCACCCGACGCCCTGAAACGTCGACCAGAAAAATTTGCGGGCTGCCGGAGACCTCGCGGTGGAATACAACACTGGCACCATCAGGAGACCACTCGGGAGCATTCGAACTTCCGGTGGCGCCAAAGTCGAAAGGCGCCAGCAGCTCCTGGTCGGTTCCGTCCGCTGCCATCGCATACAACTGAGGCGGTCCTGCCCGCGTGGAAATGAACGCGATGCGCCGCCCATCTGGCGAAAACGTTGGGCTTAAGTTGTCCGCGAAGCGTCCTACGGTCAAGCGTTGCGCGCAACAACGTTCGATGACGTTGGCAGTGTAGATGTCCGTCCCGCGCTCGTCGGAGTGCGCGAATGCCAGCGTGCGGCCGTCGGGGGAGAACGCGGGCGTGATGTTGAGCGCGGTCTGCGACCCGGGCACCATGAAGGTGGCGCCATTGGACAGCGCCTGAACTATGATCCCGCCGCGTCCCTCCCCCAGCTGGCTGTAGGCGATCCGCTGACCATCAGGCGACCACGCCGGCGAGAGCGACGTCTGACCCGCCGGAGTCACCGGCGTGAGATCGTGCCCGTCGCTGTCGGCGCGGTACACTCGGCCCCGCGACACAAACAGCATCCGGCTTGCTGCCGCGCCCGATGTTCCGCTGGCCCAGCGGGCGATCTCGTCCGCCAGCCGGTGGACTTCGAGGCGGAAATCCAGACCCGACGGGAGTGGCGCGGTCTGCTGGTTGCGGAGCTTCCCTCCGTTCAGATCGTGCAGCCGAGCAATGACGCCTCCGGCCGCCTGGCTCAGCTCCACGGCAAACTCGGCCCCCAGACCTTTGTAGAGCCCGTAGTTGACCGGACCGCTTTCTTCCGCGGCGCCCCCGCCGGTAGTGGCGACCCGCGGCGCGTCGGCCACCGTGATCATCTCAAAACGATCGCTGTAGTCGAGGTCGCGCTGGACAATCGCGCGAACCGAGTCGAGGCCGGGGCCGGGAAGCACGATCAGACCGGGCCGGACGCCGGGGCGGTAGTCCACGCCGACGCGCACCCCCTGGTCTACCCCGGTCGTATCCTGAGCGGCCAGAGTGCCGGCAGCGGCGAACATCGGGATCAGCAGAAAGTAGAATAGTTTCATCGCGTTGGCTTGAAGTAGAAGCTGACGGGCAATACATCCGCCTCCCAGCCGTCAGGTAGCTGGCCGAAGGCTTGGGTGTTGCCCGCCGCCTCGATGGCGCCCTGGGCGTCGATGTCGAACGCGAAGCTTCCCGAGCGAGTCACAAAACGGATGTCGCGCACCGACCCGTCCCTCAGAATCAAGAAGCTGATCTCGGCGAAATTGCTCTGCTTGGCCGAGGCCCGGTCCCACCGCTGGTAGACCTGGGTCACGATGTTCCGCAGATACTCCGGAAACGGAAACGCCAGTCCGGGCGTCTTGATCGTCGCCACATCGGTGCCGGTGCTGGGGGTTTCCCCCGGGGCCGGAGCGACCTGGGCCGCGGTCCTGGGTGCCGGTTCTCGCTCGCTCTCCACCGGTGGCGGCTTGGGGGCGGGGGTGGGGGCGGTCTTGACTGGCTTCGGTGGTTTCGGTGTCACTGGCGCGGTTTGTCCTTCTGAGGCGGCGCCGGCTTCGGCGGGGGGGCCGGTTTCTCCTCCGGGCGGCGGAGTGGGCAGCGCTTCCCGCGCCAGCCGCTTCGTGGTCGGCGCCGGAGCAGCCACCAGACTCGACCGCGTAGGAGGGCGGCGAGGCCGGGGTCGGTTTCACTGCGGCCACGAGAAACAGAACTGCCGCTGCGTGAACCACAAGCGTCCCGACCAGGCCGGCAAACTTGCCCGGCGTCTGGTTGGGCGGCCGAATCCTCACGGCGATTCTTCCTCCGCGGCAACAAGCCCCACGTTCTGCACTCCAGCCGTGCGGATGATCGCGAGAACCCGAACGACCTCACCATAGGGCACTCGGGCGTCCGCCTGGAGATACACCCCGCTCGGCTTGCGCGTGGCCACAAGGGAGCGGAATGTCACTCTGAAGTCGCTATAGGATACCGGCGTCTGGTCGACGAAGATTCGACCGTTTCGGTTGACCGACACCACCATCCCCTCCTTGGGGGAGAGCGGACGAGCCTCGGCGCGGGGCAGCTCGACATCCACGCCTCCCTGCATCATCGGTGCCGTGATCATGAAAGTAATCAGCATTACCAGCATGACGTCCACCAACGCGGTGACGTTTACGTCAGCCATCAGGGGGAGCTCACCCCGCTGACTGCCGAGGCCCCCACCCAGTCCCGAAGCCATTTAGACCAGCCCTTCCCGGGCCATGGTCCCGATAAGCTCGTTGGCGAACCCCTCGAGCTCACCGGCGAACAGGCGGACCCGGTTCACGAAAAGGTTATACGCGATCACCGCGGGGATTGCGGCCAGCAATCCGCCGGCCGTGGCCACGAGCGCCTCAGCCACCCCCGGCGCCACGGCGGAGAGATTGCCGGATCCCTTTGAGGCGATGCCGATAAAGGCGCTCATGATCCCGAAGACGGTGCCGGTAAGACCGAGCAGCGGACCCACGGAGCCGATGGTCGCCAGCCAGGGAATGTAATGCCCCAGCAGGTCCCGCTCCGCTGCGACTTCCTTGCCGAGCACCATCTTTAGGGCCTCGAGCTGAGTCATGCTGAGCGAGCTGCGGTCGACGTCGCGATCCTCCCGCAGCGCCCCCGGACGGAGCTCGGAGTAGAATGTGATCGCCTCCCGGAAGAGGCGGTTGTACGGCGAGGGGGGCAATTTCATGACCGCCTTATAGGCGTCCTGGAGCCGAGTGGTGCGTTCCATCTCGCTGAAGAACCGATCGGCCTGACGATTGAGCTTTCTGAACTGCCACCACTTCAAAATGATGATGAACCACGACACCAGGGAGAAGATCGTGAGGATTACAAGGACGATCTTGGTTTCCGGGACTGGCCGAGAGGACCAGCTCGAGCGAGGACTGCGGAATCGCGCCACCAGCTTGCAGGATCACCTCGCCTCCCTTTTGAACCAGTCCACCAACTCCCGCAATCCGTCCTCGAAAACGTACTGGGGAGTCCAGCCCAGTACCTTCTTGGCCTTCGACACATCGAGAGCACTGCGGAAGAGCTCACCCGGCACGCGGCTGGGCGAATTCGAGCTCGGGCTTCCGACTCATGACCTGTCCCACGGACGTAGCGCAGCTCGAGCACGTTGCGCTGAACCGAGGTGGCGATGTTGAAGGCCGGCCCATCGAAATCACCGTCCCTGGAGATCGGAACCGAAGCCGCCAGAACATTCGCCCGGGCTACATCCTTTACGAACACATAGTCACGGGTCTGGCGCCCGTCACCGAAAACGGTTAGAGGCTGACCAGCCAGCAACCGGGACACGAAGATGGAGACGACACCCGCCTCGGACTTCGGATCTTGCCGGGGCCCGAACACGTTGGCATACCGCATGGCGACGCCGTCGAAACCCTCGCAGGGCCGCCAGCGCCCGCATATAGTACTCACCCGCGAGCTTGCTAACGCCATAGGGAGAGATCGGGAGCTTGGGGGCGGTTTCCGGAGTCGGGAATCACAGTCGGGGTCGCCATAAACCACGCCGCCGCTGCTCGCGAAGATCACCCGTTTGACGCCGCCTTCGCCTGCCCCCTCGAGCAGGTTAACAAAGCCCACGACGTTGATGTGGCTGTCGAACGCCGGACGATCGACCGAGACCCGTACATCGATCTGGGCGGCATGGTGGTTCAGCACATCGAAGCGCCCCGCGGCGACTGTCTCTCGGGCCTCGGGCGACACAATATCGGCTCGTACGAAGCGGGCTCCCTTGGGCACGTTCGACTCGTGGCCGCGCGACAGGTCGTCGAGTACGACCACCTCCCACCCGTCGCGCAAATACGCCTCGGCAATGTGGGAACCGATGAACCCCGCACCACCCGTTACCAATACCCTGCCGCTCATGCTACCCGTCTCGGCATCCCGATCTCCTGCAACCGTTAGTGGAAGGACCATCATCCCTGAGCAGCCCCACAATATAGATGGGGCTCGGGTGGAGGGAACCGCTCGTGGCGGTCGGCGAGTGGGCTAAGCGGGACAGCGGGAGGGGTTAGCCGGAGCCGTCATCCTTGTAACCCCACCGAGCAAAGCGAAGAGGGGCCGAAGCTCGAGTCGAGCTCCGGCCACCTTCGCTGACGTTCTTCTGGTTTGTAGTTGCTGACCCGCTTACCCGCTGTCCCGCTTCCCCGCCTACGACGGAAGTTTCGCGACCTGAGTCACGTCGGTGCCGGGCGGGATGTCCGGGGATACGACGTTGAGCACTAATCCGGTGGCGGTGTGGTCTCTGACATGAACGATCTGAAGCGTAGCCATCAGCTCGTTGACGCGAAGCGTGCCATCCGAGAGTCGCCGTGGCCGACGGCGCACCTCGAAGAGGTCTCCGCGCGCGACACCGTCTTCCCGGCCCTTGTCGATGAAGACCACCATCTGCGGTTCCTTCAGATCCTGGCGGCCTAAGCCGCCGACCAACGAACCGCGCACGCCATCGGCAATCGGTACCGCACGAGTGCCCGCTCCGGGAAAAGCTCTCGACCGGCAGGACCCGCTGGCCGTTCCGGATCGGCCCATAGATCGCGACAATGGTGGCCAGGTAATGACCATCTACCGATTCAGTGACCTGGGCCAGCCCGGTTGGAACCACGATATGACCATAGGAATCGAGCTCAGCACCGAGCCGGACCACCAGCAGGGTATCTCCGACCTCATAGGTGGCGCCTTTGGGAGCGGTCAGGGCGACGGTGGTGTACGGCAGTGCGTTGGCTCCGCTGTTCGAGGCCTTGATCTGCTGGGGCGTGACGGGCCCGAGCACCCGGCCATAGGGAAGCCGCTGGTTTTCGGTCAGGAAGCCGGATGAGTAGAACTCGCTGGGCCGCAGCGGGCGATAGGGCTGGTCGGTATAGGCCCTGAGGATCTCGGCCACAGTGCGAGCGCGTCTCGGCTTGGAACAGTGGCGCCTGGTTCTCAGACTCGGTTTCCGCCAGTGACGGCTGCTGCGGACCGCGGGCCAGCGTTTCGGTGGAATCGTCCCCTCCAGGCATCGGCGTGGTGTCAGCCGGCTGCGGCGGAGGCGGCGTATCCATGGTGGGAACGGCGGCCACGTTGTCGCTCGGGGCGATGCGCAGCACTTCACCAGGATAGATCCAGTGAGGATCTTCGACCACGTCGGTGTTCAGCCGGTAAATGCCGGGCCACAGAAAGGGGTCTTTGAGATAGAGCTGCGCCAGATCCCAGAGCGTGTCGCCCTTGCGCACGGTGTGGGTCTGTGGGAGTGGCTCCGTTGCCAGTGTCGTCGGCTCCTGTGCCGGAGCGGCGGTGGCCGGCTCTTGTGCCGGTGCGCCGGTTGCCGGCTCCTGTGCCAGTGCGGTCGCAGGCAGGGCCACGGTCAGCGCGGCCAACCAGCCCGAGTGGAGGAAAACTTGCGCGGCATCAGGATCTCCCAGCGGCGTCGCTGTCGGGTAAGGAACGGGGACCGATCGGGTTCTCGGGCCCCGAGTCGCAAAATCAAAGCCACTGCGAAGCAGCTTCAGCTATGACCTATAAGACTTTGTCATAAAAGCGGCTTGCATGACTGGAGAGAAGGCCAGTCACGGAGCGGAAGAGGTCTGGCGATCGGCGGGAGAACGGGCATTTCTCCGCGGCGGTAAGGCGAGACGGAAGCGGGCGGGCGGTCGGTGAGCAGCGGCTTGCTACTTCCTGGCTACTACCAGTCCGCCTGTCCGCCCGTCCATCCGTCCGCCTCAGAACGGGAGGTCGTCGTCTTCGGCGTCGAGCGCCTCGGGAAAGTCGTCGAAAGACTCTTTGCCTTTCGGCGCGGCCGCACCCGCGGCGACCTTGCTCGGGGCCGAGAACGCCTCACTGCTCTCCCCCTTGCCCGACAGCAGGATCAGCTCCCGCCCGTTGATCTCGGTGGTGTAGCGGGTCTGTCCCTCGCGATCCTGCCAGGAGCGGTACTCGATGCTCCCCTCGACGTAAACCTTGTCGCCTTTCTTGCAGTACCGCTCCGCGATGTCGGCAAGGGTGGAGAACTTGGTATTCCAGAACACCACGCGGTGCCACTCCGTCTTCTCCTGCTTCTCGCCTGCCTTGTCCTTCCACTGGCGGCTCGTGGCGATTGACAGCGTCGCGACCCGGGACCCGTTCGAGGTACTGCGGACTTCCGGGTCCGCACCGAGGTTCCCGACCAAGATGGCTTTGTTCATACTCCGACTCACATGTACCTCCCGAGTTCGACGTGGGTCCGATGCGGGTGAACCCGCGCATAGTACGCAGAGCGCAAGGCCCGCCCTAAACCAAAAGCATTGTCCAATTGACCTAATCTACGCATGCTGCTCCAGGGCGAGCCAGAGCACCAGTGCGTCTTCCCGGGGATTGCGGTAGTACGCGGCTCGCTGGCCCACCGGTGTGAAGCCGGAGCTCAAATACAGGGCTTGAGCCGAGCGGTTCGACTCTCTCACCTCCAGGAAGACCTCCTCTACCCGGCGCTTGCGGAGATAGGTGAGGCCGGCGCGAAGGAGTGCACGGGCCACCCCGCGGCGGCGAAACTCCGGAGAGACCGCGAGATTCAGAACCTCGCCCGTGCCGGCGACTTCCCGAGCGATGAGATATCCGGCGATACCTTGCCCGCTGTTGGCCACAAGCCCGAACGACCAGGGGGAGTCCAGCGCTTCGCGGAAACTGGTCTCGCTCCATGGATCGCTGAAGCAGCGGCGCTCGATCGCGACGAGCGGTGCCGCATCAGCCGGGACTGCCGACCGAATCCGGTAGGGGGCGTCCATGGGCCATCTCCCAACGAGCCTGGGCTTCCGCTGGCCTGCCGTACACCGGCTCCCACTCCGACACCGCATCCACCCGGCAAGCACCGCCGCCGCGGCCGACCAAGGCGAGCAATCGCGTAGCGCGAGGCGCGCCCTCGGGCGGACCAATGACCGGCCGGCCGATCCAGGACTCCAGTACTGCGAGGATGTCGGCTGGCGCTTCCCCGACCACGACTGCGGGCGTGAACCCACCCTGCTATGAGCTCGTCCGGCCTCCGGACCGACGGAGCCAGCTCGGTGTGAATCCGCTCCGGCAGAAAGCGGTACCCAGCGGCGTACACCTCGCCGCGGAGCGCACCCGCCACCGCGAGGACCATTTGGTCCGCTCCGGCAACGCCGGCAGCCCGCACCAGCAGCGAGGGCGCAATCCAGAGCGGGAGATTGCCGGGCCTGCACCAGGGCTTTCGCCACCGAGGCGCCCACTCGAAGTCCGGTGAAGCTCCCCGGGCCATCGCTCAAGACGATGCCGGTCAGGTCAGTCGAGCGAGGCGCCCGCCCGCCGAAGGAGGCTCTGGATCATCGGCAGAAGCGCGGCGGCGTGCCGCCGGGCGCCGGCCACGATTCTCTTCCAGTGGGTCCGCTCCGGGTACACCGAGCGCGACGGAGGCGCGGTCGGTTGCGGTTTCGATGGCCAGCAACATCAGAGCGACTCCAGCCCGCGGCGAGCGGGATCCGGCAGGTGAACCAGCCTGAAGCGCCGGGTGGGCGTCGGAATCCAGGCACCGGCGCGCTCGGGCCACTCGATCAGTATGGCGTCTCCCTCGGCAACGAGGCCCTCCCAGTCGAGATCCGCCGCTTCGTCGGGAGAACGCAGTCGAAAGCAATCGAGATGGAACACCGGTCCTCTCGCGCCCTGATACCGGTGCACCAGCGCGTAGGTCGGGCTGGTGGCCGGTCCGGTGACGCCGAGGCCGCGGGCAACCGCCTTGATCAACGTCGTCTTCCCTGCCCCGAGATCGCCTTCGAAGGTGACCAGCTCGCCCGGACGGAGCGCACCGGCCGAGCGCCTCTCCCTGGGCATCGAGCTCGCCCTGCGTCAGTGAGAGCGTCACGCCTGCCGGCGGACCTTGCCTGAGGGACCTCGCCGCACGTCCGGCGCACCCATCGCCTTGAGCTCGTTCAGCTGGTCGCGCAGCAGGGCGGCCACCTCGAACTCGAGGTTGGCTGCCGCTTCCCGCATCTGCCGCTCGATGGAGGTGATCATCGCGGCGCGCTTGGCTGGATCGTTCAGGTCGAGCCGGTCCTGCAACGGTGCCTTCGGCTCGACCCGCTCGGTTCGGGCATCGGCGACGTGGGTGGAGAGCCGGACCTGCTCCATCGACTTCACGATGGACGTGGGCGTGATGCCGTGCTCTTCGTTGTGCGCCTTCTGGATGGCGCGGCGGCGATCCATCTCGTCGATCGCCCGCTGCATCGAGCCCGTGATCCGGTCGGCGTAGAGGATGGCGCGGCCGTTGATGTGGCGCGCGGCCCGGCCGATCGTCTGCACCAGCGAGCGGTCCGACCGCAAAAACCCTTCCTGGTCCGCATCGAGGATGGCGACCAGGGACACCTCAGGGAGGTCGAGTCCTTCGCGCAGCAGGTTGATGCCGACCAGCACGTCGAAGTCGCCGAGCCGGAGGCCTCGCAGGATTTCCATTCGCTCGATGGCATCGATATCCGAATGCAGATAGCGCACCCGGACACCAGCCTGCTGGAGGTAGTCGGTCAGATCCTCCGACATCCGCTTGGTCAAAGTCGTGACCAGGACGCGCTCGCCTCGGGTTTCGCGCAGCCGGATCTCGGCAAGCAGGTCGTCCACCTGCCCCCGCACCGGCCGGATATCCACCTCCGGGTCGATCAGGCCGGTAGGACGGATGATCTGCTCGACGACCACGCCCTCCGAAAGTCTGAGCTCCAGATCTCCCGGGGTGGCGGAGAGATTGACCATCTGGGGCGCCAGCGCCATGAACTCGTCGAACTGGAGAGGGCGGTTATCCAGCGCCGAGGGCAGCCGGAAGCCGTAATCCACCAGGGTAAGCTTGCGGGCACGATCACCGTTGAACATGCCGCCGATCTGTGGCAGGCTCACGTGCGACTCGTCCACCACGACCAGGAAGTCGGGTGGGAAATAGTCGATGAGGCAGGCGGGCCGCTCGCCCGGGAGCCGATTGCTCAGGTGCCGGGAATAATTCTCGATACCAGCGCAGGTGCCCACCTCCAGCAGCATCTCGATATCAAACGAAGTCCGTGATTCGAGCCGCTGGGCCTCGAGCAGCTTGCCCGCGCTCTTCAGCTCCATCAGCCGCAGGGCGAGTTCTTCCCGGATGGCTCTCACCGCGCGCTCGATGGTGGGACGCTGGGTGACGAAGTGCTTGGCGGGGTAGATGGCGCACTGCCCGAGCTGGGCGATCGTGTCTCCGGTGAGCGGATTGATCTTGCTGATCCGCTCTACCTCGTCGCCCCACAGCTCGATCCGGATGGCCTGCTCGGCGTAGGCGGGGAAGATCTCGATCGAGTCGCCCCGCACCCGAAAGGTGCCCTGATCGAACGCGACGTCGTTCCGCGAGTAATGAATGCGCACCAGCTCGGAGAGAATCTCGTCTCTGCCGCGCTGCTCCCCCTGGCGCACCGTCACCATGAGCTTGCGGTATTCCACTGGGTCTCCCAGCCCGTAAATGGCGCTGACGCTGGCGACGATCACCACGTCTTCCCGCTCCATCAGGCTGGAGGTGGCTCTGAGCCGGAGAGACTCGATGTCCTGATTGATCGAGGCATCCTTCTCGATGTACACATCGGTGGAGGGGACGTACGCCTCGGGCTGGTAGTAGTCGTAGTAGGAGACGAAGTACTCCACCGCGTTCCGGGGCAGAAACTGGCGGAGCTCCCCGTACAGCTGGGCCGCGAGGGTCTTGTTGTGCGACAGCACCAGGGTTGGCTTGCCGTAGTTCGCGATGGTGTGGGCCAGCGTCATCGTCTTGCCCGACCCGGTCACTCCCAGCAGCGTCTGGTACCTGTCTCCTCGCGTGAGGCCGGCGGTCAGCTCGCGAATGGCCTTGGGTTGATCACCAGCAGGCTGGAAGGGCGCGACAACTTCGAAACGGGGGCTGCTCATGAATGGAAATATATACTGCCGGGGTTTCTTCGGGAACGCTGCTCAGAATGACAGCCTAGCCGAGACCACTCATCTGAAGCAGCCGCTGTCCACTGGTCAGCCGGAACCGGGATGACCGACAGGCGGGACATGCGGACTAATCCGAGGTCGGAAAATGTCGGGTCGGCCTTGATGGCGGCCAAGGTGACCTGCTTGGGGAGGCGGCGATCGGCCTCGAGATCCACGACCACCAGTTTCGGATCGTTGCCGCTTCGGATCCGGGTATGGCGCACTTGCGATGCGGGCAAGGCCCACGAGCTCCTTGCCCACGTTCGAGTGGTAGATCAGGGCCGCATCGCCCGGAGCCATACTGCGGATGTGCTTCAACGCGAGCGCGTTGGTTACCCCGTCCCAGACCGTGCGCCGCTCACGCTCGAGCTGATCGAAGGGGTAGGTATCGGCGTCGGTCTTGAGGATCCAATAGGCCACTACTGCGGCGGCTTCCGCACCGCGAAGGTCTTCGAGTCTACCGAGTCACCATTGGCGTAGATCGTGATCCGATAGGCGCCAGGAGCCCACCCTTTGGCCTTGGAGGCGTGAAGCTCGGTGTTCTCGCGACCCTTGGGCTGAATGGTCTTGGTCGACGAGTCTACGACCTCGCCCTTCTGATTGGTCCATCGGGCCTGGAACGCGGCGGTGTCCGGGGATCCTACGGTACCGATCGAGACGTACACCGTATCCACTGGCTCGAACTGGAACGTCGGCTCGGTGACCCGGCTACCCTGACCGATCCCCTTTCCGATCATCACGTTGGTAATCTTTAATGTCTTGGAGGTCTCCTCTGCTTTGACTGAGTCGGCCTTTGCCGCACTGTCCCGCGCCGCAGCCGCGGCCTTCCCCGCCGTCGACGTATGACTGCCACCACATCCAGCAGCCGCCGCGACCAACACTGCCAGGCCCACCCGCACGACGTGCCCCATGCTCTCTCCTTTGCGGCCGTTAGTTTGTTGGCGCTTCGCGTCGCTCGATCTCGCTAACACCCTTCACCCGTCGCACCGCCTTCATCACCTTGCCGAGATGGGGAAGATTGTCCACCTCGACGAAGATGGTGCCGAAGACCGAGCCGTCCTTCGTGTGCAGGTCGGCTCCCCGAATATTGGTGCCGGTCTGGCTGATGGCTTCCATGATGTCGGCGTAGAGGCCGCGGCGATCCTCGCCAGTCACGGCGAGCCGCACGGCGAACGCCTCGCCGGCGGTCTCCTGCCAATCGATGTCCACCCGGCGCCCGTCGGCCGCCAGCGTCAGCAGGTTGGGGCAGTCGGCGCGGTGGATCGAGATTCCGCGTCCCTGGGTGACGTATCCCACCACCGAGTCGCCCGGGACCGGCTGGCAGCACTGGGCGTAGCGCACCATGAGCCCGTCCACGCCCTGGATCTTGATCCCGCGGCCGAGCCGGATCCGGTCGATGACCCGCCCGAAGACCGTGGGCTTGGGCTCCTGGAGCTCGTCGCTCGGGAGATCGGGGTAGAGCGCTCGCATCACCTGCCCGATGGGCACGTCTCCCCGCCCGACCGCAATCTCGAGCCCGGGTCCGTCGGCGAGTGAGAGGGAAACCGCGGCTTTGGCCAGGCGGCTGTCGTCGGGCGGATCGAGACGCCGGCGCCGGACTTCGCGGGTAAGGATCTCCTTGCCGAGGCTCCGGCTGACCGTCTCCTCCTCGTGATTGACCCACTGCTTGATCTTGTGGCGGGCCCGGGCGGTACGAACGTGGCTCAGCCAGTCGCGGCTCGGCTTGGCGGAGGCGCTGGTGAGAATCTCGACCGTGTCGCCGCTCTTGAGCTCCCGATGCAGCGGCGCGATACGGCCATTGATCTTGGCGCCCTGGCACTTGAGCCCGACCTCGGTGTGCACATGGAAGGCGAAGTCGATCGCCGTGGAGCCTTTCGGCAGCCGCTTCACGTCGCCCTGCGGCGTGAAGACGAAGATCTCGTCCTGGTAGAGGTCGATCTTCAGGAACTCGAGGAACTCCTCGGGACTGTGCGTGTCCTGCTGCAGCTCGAGCAGCTGGCGGAACCAGCCCAGATGCTGGTCCAGCTCGTCCGGCGTGCCGTCGCGCTTGTAGACCCAGTGGGCCGCGATGCCGTACTCCGCCGTGCGGTGCATGTCCTGGGTGCGGATCTGCACTTCGAACAGCTGTCCGCCCGGGCCGAAGATCGTGGTGTGGAGCGACTGGTACGCGTTGGACTTGGGGCTGGCGATGTAGTCCTTGATCCGCTCCTGGATCGGCGTCCAGTTGTGGTGGATGATGCCGAGGACGTGGTAGCAGTCCGGCACCGAGCGGACGATGACCCGGACGGCCATGAGGTCATAGATCTCGTCGAACGCCTTGGCCCGCTTCTTCATCTTCTGGAAGATCGACCAGAGGTGCTTGGGCCGGCCGGTGACCTCGAACCAGTCGATGCCCGCCTCCTGCAGCTCGTGGTCGAGCGGCGTCTTGAGCTTGAGGATCGTCTGCTCGCGCGCGGCGCGCTTGGCCTGCCACCTGCTGGGCGAGCGTCGCGGTAGTCCTCCGGCTCCAGGAACTTGAAGGCGAGGTCTTCCAGCTCGGCCTTGATGCCGGCCATACCGAAGCGGTGTGCCAGCGGAGCGTAGATCTCCCGGGTCTCGAGCGCGATCCGGCCCGCCGCTCGGGCGGCAGGTGCTCCAGCGTGCGCATGTTGTGCAGCCGGTCGGCCAGCTTGATGATGATGACGCGGGCGTCCTTGGCGATCGAGAGCAGGAGCTTGCGGTAGTTCTCGACCTGCTCTTCGGCCGAGGAGTGGAAGGTGAGGCGTGGAGATCTTGGTCAGACCATCCACGATGCCGGCCACCTCGGGCCCGAACTCCCGGGCGATGTCCTCCATCCGCACGTCGGAGTCTTCGACCACGTCGTGCAGCAGCGCGGCCGCGATCGTGGTGCTGTCCAGCAGCTGCTCGGCCAGGATCAGGGCGACGGCGATGGTGTGGGAGACGAAATCTTCGCCCTGACATCCGCTTCTGGCCCCGGTGCGCGGACGCGCTGAAGCGGAGCGCCCGGTCGATCAGCTCGAGGTCGAGCCGGTCGGCGTGCCGCTCGAGCACGGCCCTGAGGTCGGGGGCGAGCTCGGGCAGCGTCCCGGTCACAGGAGTCTTGGTTCCCGTCACAACAGTCCTGCCGCTGGCAAAGCTCACGAATCGGTCTCCGGCAATGATCACGTGGTCGTACACCGGCAGATCGAGCAGCTGGCCGGCCGCCACCAGCTGCTTGGTGGCCGCCCGGTCTTCCGCCGAGGGGGTCGGATCGCCACTGGGATGGTTGTGCACCACGATGATTCCGGCCGCCGCCTCGGCGATGGCGGCTCGGAACACTTCGCGCGGATGCACCAGCGAGCTGTTCAGCAGCCCCCGGGTGATCAGCACCTCGCGCAAGCACCTGGCTCTGACTGTCCAGCGCGAGCAGATGGAACTCCTCCACCTGGAGATCGCGCAGCCGGGGACCAAACAGCCGGAGCACGTCCTCGGGTTCCCGGATCCGCTGCACCGCCGGGCGCTCCTCCCGCGCGGCTCCGCGCCCCCAGCTCAAAGGCCGCCAGCAGCCGTGCCGCCTTGGCCGGACCGATCCCCGGCGACCGGAGCAGCTCGCGCGCTGGGCCGCTGCGCCAGCCGGCGCAGCGATCCCTCGCTGACTCCAGCAGCCGCGAGGCCAGCTCCAGGACGTCCTGCCCGCCTCCCCCCGTACCTAACAGGATGGCGAGAAGTTCGGCGGTCGTCAACGCGGCGGGGCCCAGGGCCCAGAGCCGCTCCCGAGGGCGGTCGGCGTCCGGCAGGGTGGAAATCGGGAGGGCCATGCCCCCACGATAGCCGGCTCTGGGGTACTGCCGGTGCCATTATCGTGCAGGCACGACAGAACTTACGCCTTTGCTACCACCCCGTTCCATGACCCATCTCGTAACTTCTTTTTCGGGCGACAAGGCAAAGGTGGTTGGGCCCGACCTCGATGACCGACGGTGTCGTGCGGCGCCATTCTGCCCCTGGAGCTAGGATCGCCGGCGCGGTCTCTGCCTACGCCCGCCCCAGAAGAGCGGCCGGGGCTGGCGGCGAACGTCGAGGCTGCGGGGCTCTCGCGGATGTATGGAGGAATCCATTACCGGTTCGACATCGAGGCCGGGCAGCTGCTGGGCCGGCAGGTCGCCGAGTACGTGCTCGCTACCGATTTGAAGCACCGCGAGCCGATTCCGCTCGATTAACGGCACTCGAGGGTGCGACAGGAGATCGGCTCTGGTTACCGCGCCCCGTGACACTTCTTGTACTTCCGCCCCGAGCCGCACGGGCAGGGATCGTTGCGCCCCACCTCGGGAACGGCAGCTGTGGCGCGGCCCGACTGGACCCAGCGAGCTGTTGACCGCGGATCGCAACCGGCGGGGGTGGAGGTACCCGGCGCGAGGACGCGGCGAACAGGTCGTCCGCCCCGACCGGCTCTGCCGGTGGCAGGCGGCGCTGACTGGCGGGCCTGGGGCTCGGGTCGTGGCGGCTCCGCGCTCACCTGGATCTTGAGGAAGCGCTCGGTGAAGGTGGACTGGATGTCGTGCATGAGGTCCTCGAACATCTCGAAGGCCTCACGCTTGTACTCCACCAGCGGATCCTTCTGGCCCCAGGCGCGGTACTGGATGGCGTTCCGCAGCTGGTCGAGGTCGTAGAGGTGGTCCTTCCACCGCTCGTCGAGGACCGACAGCATCACCTGGGACAGCACCTGGCTGTCCACCTCGGGGATGCCGATCGTCTTCCCGAAATCGCCCAGGTACTTGATCTTGCGGCCGGAAAGTTTCCTCGCCTTCCGCCCGGGCCGCCTCCGCCATCTTATCGATGGTGGGCGTAGCCTCCGCATCGACGACTGGATCGACGGTGACCAGGTACTGGAGGGTGAGCGCCTCACGCAATCCGCCCCGGTCGTATTCTTCGGGATTCGCGGCGCCAGCCAGGAACTGATTCACCGCTCGCTCCAGCGCCAGCTCGATCATCCGGCGTGCTTCGGCCTTGAGCTCCTCACCCCGCTCCAGCGCGAAGAGCCGCAGCGAGTAGATGACCTCCCGCTGCTGATTCATCACGTCGTCGTACTCCAGCAGCCGCTTGCGCTGCTGGAAGTTCTGCAGCTCGACCCGCTTCTGGGCCTGCTCGATGGCCCGGGTGACCAGACCTCCAGTGATGACCTCGCCCTCCTCCGCCCCGCTCTTGTCCATCCACCGGGCAATCCGGTCGGAGCCGAAGAGCCGCATCAGGTCGTCTTCCAGCGAGAGGAAGAAGATCGTCTGCCCCGGATCTCCCTGGCGGCCCGAGCGGCCCCGAAGCTGACGGTCGATGCGGCGTGACTCGTGCCGCTCGGTGCCGATGATCTGAAGGCCGGCTTCTGGAGCCGGACAGGTCGAGATCCTTGCCCAGTTTGATGTCGGTGCCGCGGCCGGCCATGTTGGTCGCGATCATGATCGCCGCCTTCTGCCCCGCCCCGGCCACGATCTCCGCCTCGCGCTGGTGATACTTCGCGTTCAGCACTTCGTGCTTGAGGCCGCGGCGCTTGAGCTGCCGGGAGAGGGTCTCGGAGACATCCACGTTCACGGTGCCGATCAGGATCGGCCAGCCGAGCTCGATGCAGCCGCTCGACCTCGTCCATGATCGCGTCGTGCTTCTCCTTCCGGGTCTTGTAGATCCGGTCGGGCTGGTCCAGCCGACGGATCGGCCGGTGGGTCGGGATGACATTGACCTCCAGGCCGTAGATCTGAGTAGAACTCGGTCTCCTCGGTCTCCGCCGTGCCCGTCATGCCCGCCAGCTTGTCGTACATCCGGAAGTAGTTCTGGATGGTGATGGTGGCGAAGGTCTGGGTCTCGCCCTTGACCTGCACTCCTTCCTTGGCCTCCACCGCCTGGTGCAGTCCGTCTGCCCAACGCCGGCCGGTCATGACCCGCCCGGTGAACTCGTCAACGATCATCACCTGGCCTTCCTGCACCAGGTAGTCCACCTCCTTCTCGTACAGGACGTGCGCCTGCAGCAGCTTGTGGATGATGTGGAGCTTCTCGCTCTTGATGGCGTACTCGGACTCGACCTGCCGGCGTCGCTCGATCCGTTCGTCCGGAGAGAGCTCCGGATCCCGGTCGATGGCGTGGATCTCCTCCGAGATGTCCGGCACCAGGAACAGCTCCGGATCATTCGGCGACATGGCCTCTGAACCGCGGTCGGTCAGATGGACCGAGTGTCCCTTCTCGTCCAGCACGAAGTAGAGCGTCTCTTCGAGATCCCGCATGCGCTGCTGCTTCATCGGCAGCTTGCGGTCGGCGATGGCGTCGAGCTCCATCCGCTGAACCAGCTGCTTGGTGCCCGTCTCGTTCAGCATCTTGAGCAGCCGCTTGTTCTTCGGCATGCCCAGCCGGGCCTGGTAGAGCTTCAGGGCTGCATCGTTCCGGGTCTTGGGGTCTTCCAGCAGCTTCTCGGCCTCGGCCAGCAGCGTGTTCACGACTCCGGTCTGCTTCCGGACCAGCTCGGCCACCTGGCGGTTGAACTGGGCGTACTTCTCGTCGGTCTCGTTGCCCACCGGCCCGGAGATGATGAGCGGGGTCCGGGCCTCGTCGATGAGGATCGAGTCCACCTCGTCGATGATGGCGTACGCATGCTCCCGCTGCACCCGCTGCTCCAGCGAGAACACCATGTTGTCGCGCAGGTAATCGAAGCCGAACTCGTTGTTGGTGCCGTAGGTGATGTCGGCGAGGTACGCGGCGCGGCGGTCGGGTGAGGAGGGCTCGGTGTCGTCGAGGCAGGCGACCGTCGAGCCCAAGATACTTGAACACGTGGCCCATCCACTGCGAGTCGCGGCGGGCCAGGTAGTTGTTGACGGTGACCAGGTGGGCGCCCCGGCCGGCCAGGGCGTTGAGATAGAGCGGCAGGGTGGCGACCAGCGTCTTGCCTTCGCCGGTGGCCATCTCGGCGATTTTGCCCTGGTGCAGCACGACACCGCCGATGAGCTGCACGTCGTAGGGCACCATGTCCCAGAGCAGCTCGTGTCCGGTCACCTGTAGCGGTGGTGCCGAGCAGCCGCCGGCACGCCTCCCGAACCGTGGCAAAGGCCTCCGGAAGCAGCTCGTCCAGGCCGTCCGCGAGCTCCTTCTTGTAGCGCTTTTCCAGCTCGTGGAATCGGCCCTCGAGCTGATCCCGCTCGACCGGATCGGCGCAGCCGTGCTTGGCCTCCCGAACCTCTTCCAGCTCGGCCTTGAGCGCGCCGGTCCGCTCGGCCAGCCGCTCCCGAAAGCGGGCGTCTGAGCCTTGAGCTCGGCCTCGTCCAGCTGCTTGAGTCGCTCCTCGTGGCCGTGGATCTGGTCCACGATCGGCTGAATGCGCTTGCGTTCCCGGTCGAACCGCGTTCCGAAGACCGAGGTCATCAGTGTCTTGATCATTCTGGGTCCAAATATAACTGGTGAGTTGTGATGTACTCCGCGACCGGATCGGGGACCCAGTAGCGGAGCGACAGTCCCTGGTGGGCCCTTCGGCGCATCTCGGTAGCCGAGATGTCGATGGCCGGGACTTCGATCACTCTAGAGATCCAGGGTGAATGGGCCACCGGAGTCCCTGGCCGGGCAAAGACCGCGATACGGGCCAGCTCGCGGAGCTGGCTCGGCCTCCCTCCAGGCGGGAAGGTCGGCGGCAGCATCCGCGCCGAGAAGGAGCACGAACTCCGGACCCGGGCTCCCGCTCCCGCAATTGTCGCAGAGTGTCAACCGTGTAGGAGGGGCCCGGCCGGTCCAGCTCGCTCGGTTCAACGCTGAACCCCGGCGTTCCTGCGTACCGCGAGCGACAAGCATGGCCGCGCGGTGCTCGGCAGACGTGCGGTGCTGGCCGGCCTTGAAGGGCTGTTCCCGGGCGGGGACAAACCGAAGCGAGTCCAGCTCAGCTTCTCGGCCGCGACCTGTCCGACGATCAGATGGCCGTGATGCACGGGATCGAACGACCCGCCGAAGAGGCCGATCATCGGGCACTCAGGCCCCGGTAGAGTGCGTCGGGCAGACCTCTCCCGCTCCGGGCGCCTTGGGGTGGAAGCGCTGGATGTAGTCGCAGGTCTCCTGCACGTCCTCCCCATATCCCAGACGCCTGTACGCCTGCACCAGCTTGATCAGCGCCTCAGGAGCCACGGCTGCCTTGGGATAGTTGGCGATCAGGTCCTTCAGATACAGGATTGCCGAGTCGTACGCCTTCAGCCGGAAATAGAAGATCGCGGCCTTGTACGTCCTTGTACGCGAAACGCTCGTTCAGCTCGGCGATCCGGAGTTGAGCCCGTTTGGCCGCCGCTGCTGCCGGGTAGCGGTTGAGCAGCTCCTGGTAGGTGGCGAGCGCGGTTTGCCCGTACGTGGGGTCGAGCTCCGGGCGCCGCCAGAGGTCGGCATAGACGTCACCTACCCGCAGCAGCGCCTCGGGGGCGATCGGATCGATTCGGCGTCTCGTCCGACGCTTTCCGGAACTCGCGCGCCGCTTCGAGCTGCCTGCCGCGAGCAAATAGCGCCTCACCCAGCCAGTAGTGCGCTTGCGGGATGCGCGGATCTCCCGGCGGGAAGCTCCAGCAGCGCCCGTTCGAGCAGCTTCTCGGCGTCACCCCACTTCCCGTGCCGAACCGCCTGCTCCGCCTTGACGCCAGAGCGAGTCGATCATCGCCGGCGAGGCGCTCTCGTTCGGGCGAGAACCGGCGCCGGCGCTACCGTCGGGTTGGCTGCCGGCGTCCACCACCGCACGCCGCCACCAGCGCGGCGAGGCAGAAACACCAGCGATAGGTCATCGCAGGATCGTTCGGACGGAATCGAACGGGGCCGAGCCGCGGAGCTCTTCGAGCCGGTCGAGAGCCATCTGATAGATCGAATCGGTCTGGACCGCATCGGAAACCACCGTCTCGGTAAGCCAGGGCGCCGCGCCAGCGGTATCTCCCAGCCGGAGCCGGGCGTCGCCGTAGCCAACCAGCGCGCGGCGTCCCGACGGTGGTGTTCGAATCGATACGGATAGCCGCTGCAAACCACAGCGCCGCATCCGTCCGGCATACCCGTGGCCTCGGCCCGAAGCCCCAGGGCCAGCGAGCAGCCGCGACGCCCTCTTCGGCGCGCGATCGGAGCGCGGCGACTCTTGGTCCGGCGGAGGCTCGCCTGGAAGACCGGGAAGCGCCTCGACCACAGCCCTGGTCTCCCGCAGGGCGCGAACCGTAGACGACCAGGAGGGAGTCCACCGTTTCGGCGTCCGGCGCCACCGCAATGGCGGCCGGGAAGCACGGCCACGAGATCGGTTGCCTCGGCACCGCGGCCGGCGAATCAGGTCCAGCGCGTACCGGCCGATGGAACGGTCGGGAGCGATGGCATCCCATTCCCGACCACCGCTGCCTGGAGCCGTCGCGCGTCGCCGGCGCGTTCGGCCGCCCGGGCCACCGCCTCGAGACCTTCCGCCGCCTCTTCCGCCCGGGTGGGGTCTTCGGCGGCAAGCCGAGGTAGGCATCCGAGGCAACCTCGAGATTCCCGGTGTGGAGCGCCGCGGCGCCGGCCTTGGCCCAGAGCGCGTGGCGTCGGGGTCCTTGTCCAGCGCCGCGGCGGTACTCCGTCAGCGCCTCGGCGTAGCGGCCCTCGCCGTAGGCTGGTCGCCCTGGCGCTCGTGATCGCCCGCCCGCCACACGCAGCCAGAGCAGCGACCATGCAGCAAGCCATGCGCACGCGCGGCGAGCCGAGCTTCACTGACCCGCCCGAGTGAGCATCGCCAGATAGGCCTCGACTCTGGCGTTCTCCGGACGGCGCGCCAGGCAGGCCTCCCAGACCTCACCGGGCACCGTCCAGCATCGCCCGACAGGTAATGGGCGAGACCCAGCGCGGCCTCCGCATCCACGAAGTTCGGCCGCGCCGCGCACGACCTCTTCCAGCGCTTCGCGGGCTTCGAGGGCGCGGCCCGCCTCGAGGAGGAGCCGCGCCATGCGGTAGCGCAGGTCGTGAAACTCAGGACCCAGCTCGAGCGCGCGCTCGTACTGCTCGATGGCCCGGCTCAGCGCGCCGGCCCCGGCATAGCGTCTCGGCCAGCTCGGCGTGCCGGTTGGCCAGCTGGGCAGCCACCGGCGCGGGCAGGCCGGCCGTGGGCTTCGACCAGGTGCTGCGGCCGCGCGGCCGAACGCCTCCTCCGCCTCGTCGGTTCGGCCCAGCTCATTGAGCACCAGCCCCTGGTGGATCAGGGCCTCGACGTACTGCGGGTTGAGCTCCAATGCGCGCTCCGAGCTCGCCCAGCGCGCGGTCCGCTTGACCGAGCAGCGAGAGAGAGACGCCGAGCAGGTGATGCACGTCGGCGAAGGCGCGCCCGGAATCGACGACGGATTCGAGCAGGTGGACCGCGCCGTAGTAGTCCTGCACCACGAATCGCTCCCGGGCCCGTGCCAACAGGAGCTCAGTCTGCCCGGCCATAGGCCTCCCGGAACCATCGGATGAAGCGGCGAATGCCCTTCGGAGAACGGCGTCTTCGGCGCGATAGCCGAGCACCGCGCCGGACTTGGTGAGATCGGCGGCGGTCCGCTGGACGTCGCCCGGCTGCATCGGGGCCCACTCGATCTTGGGCTCGATGCCCAAGGCGCCGAGCGATCTCCGCCACCATGGCCTCGGTCGGGATCGGACCGGTTGCCGCCGAGATTGAAGGTCTCGACCCCGATCGGCGCCGAGGCGGTCCAGGCGATGGCGGCGAGAACTCCAGCGACGATGTCGTCGCAATAGGTGTAATCGCGCGCCTGGGTGCCATCGCCGAACAGCGTCAGCGTACGCCCTCGACCATCTTCCGAGCGAAGGCGTGGATGGCAAGATCGGGCCGCTGCCGGGGTCCGTAGACGGTGAAGAAGCGCAGTGAGGCCGCTCGGAAGCCGTAGATCGGGGCCACCGAGCTCAGAAACAGCTCTCCCGCGCGCTTGGTGGCGGCGTAGGGAGACACCGGCACGATGGCGACGGCATCCTCCGGGAACGGCACCGGCGTGCTGTCGCCGTAGACCGAGGAGGACGAGCCGAAGACGATGCGGCTCACACCGGCCTGCCGAGCCGCCTCGACCACGGCCGCCGTCCCGGTGACGTTGGCCCGGGCATAGCCAACCGGATCGGCCAGCGAGGGCCGCACTCCCGCCTTGGCCGCCAGGTGCACGATCACGGTGTCGGGTGTGAGCAGGGCCCGCGGAGCGGCGCACATCAGCAGGTCCTGCTCCCGGAAGGTGAAACCCGGCCGGGCGCCCGACTTCTGCCAGGTTCCGCTCCTTCATCGCGCGGGGATAGAACGGATCGAAGTTGTCGATCCCGATCACTTCGTCCCCCTGGGCGGAGCAGCGCCTCGACCAGATGCGAGCCGATGAACCCCGCGGCGCCGGTGACCAGGACCCGAGTCACCTGCGCGCCCGGCCGATCCCGTGATACTCGAAGCCGAGCGCGGCCATCCGCTCGGGATCGTAGAGGTTGCGGCCGTCGATCAGGAGAGGACGCCGGACCAGCTTGCGGACCCGCTCGAAGTCGGGATTGCGATAGACCAGCCACTCGGTCATGACGAAGCAGCGCGTCGGCCCCGTGGGCCGCGCTGTAGGGGTCGGCGGCGTACATCACCCGGTCGCCAAAGATCATGCCGGGCGGAGTCGGTGGCCTTGGGATCGTGGGTTTGCACCCGGGCGCCGGCCGCGAGCAGCCCTTCGATCAGCGGAATGGTCGGGCTCTCGCGCATGTCGTCGGTCTCGGCCTTGAAGGCGAGACCCCAGAGGCCCGACGATCTTGCCGTTGAGGTCCTGCCCCAGATAGCGCAACGTCTTCTGAAGCACGACGCTGCTTCTGGCATTCGTTGACTTCCTCGACCGCCTTCAGGACATCGAGCGAGAGACCGAGGTCGTCCGACGTGCGGATCAGCGCCTTCACGTCCTTGGGAAAGCAGGAGCCGCCGTACCCCGGACCGGGATACAGGAAGGCACGACCGATCCGCTGGTCCGAGCCGATGCCCAGGCGAACGTTGTTGACGTCGGCGCCGACCAGCTCGCAGAACAGCGCCATCTGGTTCATGAACGAGATCCGGGTGGCCAGCATGGCGTTGGCCGCGTACTTCGTCACCTCGGCCGAAGCGATGTCCATGAAGAGGATCCGATTGCCGCCCTGCCGGGTGAAGGGCGCGTACAGCTCGCCCATCACCTCCTTGGCCTCATCGTTGTCCACTCCCATCACGACGCGATCGGGCTTCATGAAGTCTTCGATCGCCGCGCCTTCCTTGAGGAACTCGGGATTGGAGCACACCGCGAATGGAACGTTGGTTTCCGCCTTGACCGCGGCGCGTACCTTCTCCGCGGTGCCGACCGGCACGGTGGACTTGGTGACCACGATCTTCGGCTCGTTCATGTTGCGGCCCACCTGCACGGGCCACCGCCAGCACGTGCTTCAAGTCGGCCGAGCCGTCCTCGCCCGGCGGAGTCCCGACCGCAATGAAGATGACCCGTGAGCTCTCGAATCGCCGCACCGATGTCGGTGGTAAAGGTGAGCCGTCCTTCCTCCTGGTTCCGTTTCACCATCGGCTCGAGACCGGGCTCGTAGATCGGCATCTCGTTCCGCTGCAGTCGGGCGATCTTCTCCGCGTCGACATCGACACAGGTCACGTCGTTGCCGGTCTCCGCCAGGCACGCTCCGGCCACCAGGCCGACATAGCCGCTTCCGATCACCGCCACGTGCATGTCAGGCCTCTTTCGGTATCGCGTTTCGAGTGTCCACCACCAGCTTGGCGTGCCGCTTGATCATCCGATAGTCCACCGGCCGTATGGTCGGTGACGATCATGACGCAGTCGGCGGCGGCGACCACTTCCGGCGTCAGCTCGACCGAGCGGAACTCCTGCCCATCTTCGCGAAAGCGGGGAACGTGAGGATCGGAATAGCTGACCCGCGCGCCCTGGCCCTTCGAGCAGCCGGATGATGTCGAGCGCCGGGCTCTCGCGGATGTCGTCGATGTTCCGCTTGTAGGCCACGCCCAGCACCAGCACCGAGGCCCCCTGCACCGCCTTTCCCTGCCCGTTGAGCGCCTCAGACAGCTTGCGGACCCAGAACAGCGGCATCTCGGTATTCAGCTCGCCGGCCAGGTCGATGAAGCGGGTCTTGTAGTTGAGGCCCCGCATCTTCCAGGCGAGATAGTGCGGGATCGATCGGAATGCAGTGGCCGCCCAGCCCGGGGCCGGGCAGGAACTTCATGAAGCCGAACGGCTTGGTCGCCGCGGCCTCGATCACTTCCCAGACGTCGACCCCCAGCTTGTCGCAGACGATGGCCATCTCGTTCACCAGGCCGATGTTGACGCTCCGGAAGGTGTTCTCCAGCAGCTTGACCAGCTCGGCCGCTTCGGTCGTCGAGACCGGGACCAGGGTGTCGATGGCCGGCTGGTACAGTGCCACGGCCACTGCGCGGCAGTCGGCGGTGATCCCCCCGACGACCTTGGGCGTGTTGCGGGTCCCGTAGCGTCGGGTTGCCCGGGTCGACCCGCTCCGGGCTGAAGGCCAGAAAGAAGTCCTGGCCCACCTTGAGCCCGGTGCTTTCGAGAGCGGGCAGCATGATCTCCCGGGTGGTGCCGGGATAGGTGGTGCTCTCCAGCATGATCGCCTGCCCCCGGCGCAGCCGCTTCTTCACCGCCTCGGTGGCCGCCACGATGAAGCTGACGTCCGGATCCTTGAACTTCGAGAGCGGGGTCGGCACGCAGATCGAGATCGCATCGGGCTCCGACAGGCGCGACATATCGGTGGTCGCGCTGAAGCGGCCGGACTCCATGGCCTGCTGCAGCTGCGCGTCGGTGACGTCCTTGACGTGCGACCGTCCTGCGTTCAGCCCCTCGACCACATCGGGGTTGACGTCGAATCCGAGGACCCGATAGCCGGCGCGCGCCAGCTCGACCGCCAGCGGAAGCCCCACGTAGCCCAGGCCGACGATCCCGAAGAGGATCTGCCGGCGTTCGGCCTTGGCGATCAGGTCCTGGGCGACGCTCATGCGGCTTGGCTCACCGGTAGAAGGATTGCACGGCCTCGATCACCGCGTCCTGCTGCTCCCGCGTCAGCTCCGGGTAGATCGGCAGCGAGAGCACCGAATCCATCGCGGCCTCCGCGACCGGCAGGCTCCCACGGCGGTAACCCAAGTGGGCGAAGCACGGCTGCAGGTGCAGCGCCAGCGGGTAATACACCGCATGGCCGATACCCTTGGACTTGAGATGAGGCCTGAAGCTGGTCCCGTCGCGGCACCCGGATGGTGTACTGGTGAAAGATGTGGTCGTTGGCCGGGTCCACGCGTGGGGGGCAGACGTCCGGGTGGCCGCTGAAGGCCGCCGTGTAGCGGGCGGCGTTCCGCTTGCGCGCCTCATTCCACGCCGGCCAGGTGCGGCAGCTTGGCCAGCAGCACCGCGGCCTGCAGCGTGTCCAAGCGGCTGTTGGTGCCCACCTCCTCGTGCAGATATTGCCGGGATCCGCCGTGGAGCCGTAGCCGGCGGAGCCGCTCGGCCAACGCGTCGTCCTGAGTCACCATCAGGCCGGCGTCGCCCCAGGCGCCCAGGTTCTTGGTGGGAAAGAAGGAGAGCGTCCCCACGCTCCCCAGCTCGCCGGACATGCGCCAGGTGTCGCCGATCTTCCGGCGGGGCCCCGATGGACTGGGCCCCGTCCTCGATTAGGGGGAGCCCGTGGCGGGCCGCGATGGCGCCGATCTCTTCCATGGCGGCCATCTGACCGAAGAGATGGACTACGATGATGGCCCGGGTCCGAGGAGTGATCGCCGCCTCGATGGCCAGCGGGCGAGATGTTGAAGGTGGCCGGGTCGATGTCGACGAAGACCGGGGTGCCTCCTGCGTTGTGGATGGTGCCCGCGGTGGCGAAGAAGGTGAAGGCGGTGGTGATCACTTCGTCGCCGGGCTGGAGCTCCAGGGCCTTGAGCGGCAGCAGCAGTGCATCGGTGCCGCTGGCGCAGGCGATGCCGTGCTTGGCGTGGGAAAGTCGCGCGATCTCGGCCTCGAGGCGGCCTGACCTCGGGCCCCATGATGAAGCCCTGGCGCTCGATCACGGCCATCATGGCCGCGAGCACATCATCCTTGATGGTCTGGTACTGCGCGACCAGGTCAAGCAGGGGTACGTTCACCGGAGACCCTGTGTGAGGGGAGAGGACGGAACCTTCGGCGGCCAGAGAAGTTAGCCGCTTGGGCGGGGTGGGTCAATCAGCCGCAGCAGCCCGTCCGCTTCACGGTAGGTGGCTCCGCAGGCGCCGCAGGCGGCCCGCCCCTCGCGGGGCTGGAGCCGGACCCCGCACTGGCACATCCAGCCCACCCGGCGAGCCGGCACGCCGACCATAAGGGCAAACGGCGGCACGTCGCTCCGAACCACAGCGCCCGCGCCGATGAAGCTGTACTCACCCAGGGTGACTCCGCAGAGAATCGTGGCGTTGGCCCCAATGGAGGTTCCCCGGCGAACCAGGGTGCGCTGGTACTCCGACTTCCGGGAGACATGGCTCCGCGGATTGACCACATTGGTGAAGACGCAGCTGGGTCCGCAGAAGACATCGTCCTCCAGCACGACTCCTTCGTAGATGGACACGTTGTTCTGCACTTTCACGTTGTTACCCAGGCGCGCGCCCGGCATGACCACGACATTCTGGCCCAGATTGCAGCGCTCACCGATGACGGCTCCCGGCATGACATGGCAGAAATGCCAGATCTTGGTGCCGCTGCCGATCACGGCGCCCTCATCAACGTAGGAGGATTCGTGAACGAAGTAGTCGGGCATGTTCTCCTGAAAAGCGTCAGCGGTGAGCGGTTAGCGGGTGGGGATGGGCCCGCTCACCTCTTACCCCTCATTGTGTTAAGGTACTCGCCCCGGCTCCCGATCAGCTTTACTTCAGGCTCGAGGTTCACCCCGAATCGCTCCGGACCGCCCGCTGCACGTGCTCGATCAGCTTTCTCACATCCGATGCTGTGGCACTGCCGGTGTTCACGAAGTAGTTCGCGTGCATGGGTGAGACCTGGGCCCCACCAATGCTGAAGCCTTTGAGTCCGGCGGCCTCGATGAGCTGACCCGCGGTGCGGGGGCCGTCCGTCTTGTTTCCAGCTCGGACCCGCCGGGTTTTTGAATACGCTGCCGCAGCATGGCTGGTTGAACGGCGTGCCCCGCTGCCGCCATTCGAACATCTCGGCGATCGCCTCGTCCAGCTGCGCCTGATCTTGCTCATGCAGACGCACGGTCGCTTCCAGCACGATCCGGCCTTCGAGCCCGCTGCGCCGGTAGGTGAACGGGATCTCCGCCCGGGCGAGCACCGTATCCTTCCCGGCCGCGTCGACAACCGTCACCCGCTCAACCATCTCCGACCAGTCCCCGCCGTGGCACCCCGCATTCATGTAGACCCCCCCACCCACGGTGCCGGGCACCCCCACGAAGATGTGCAGACCAGCGAAGCCGGCCTCCGCGGTGCGTCGGGCGGCGATCGGGGCTGGTAGTCCTGCCCCCACAGTCCAGTCGTCGCCGTTCCGCTCCAGGCGGTCGAGGCCTTTCCCCAACCGGATGACCAGGGCGTCCAGCCCTTCGTCCGGCAGCAGGAGGTTGGAGCCGAGTCCGATGGCAAACCACGGCACACCCGCTTCTCGGGCCAGCGTCAATGCGGCTCCGACATCCTCCGCAGTCGCCGGCAGGAGAACGGTTGCCGGGCCGCCGATCCGATAGGTCGAGTATCGCCCCACCGGTTCGGACTCACGAACCTTGCCGTGCACCCGTCCGCGAAGAGCCTGGATGAAGCTCGGATCCCGAGCGGTCAACCCGTCCACTCCGGCGACATCTCTCGGGCAAGCGCGTGCCACTCCTGCAGTGCCCGCACATCGCCGGTCCGGCTCCGGAGCGCGATGATAGCGTCGCAGGCCGCCGAGGCCGCCGACAGTGTCGTGGTGTACGGAACCCGATGCTGCAGTGCCGCCTGGCGGATCGCGTAATCGTCCTGCTGGGTCAGCTTTCCGAGGGGGGTGTTGATCAGCAGCTGGATTTGCCCCGAGACCAGCAGATCGATGGCGTTGGGACGACCCTCGTGCACCTTGAGTACTCGCTCGGTCGGAATGCCGCGCGCCCTGAGGTACCGGGCGGTGCCTTCGGTAGCCAGCATCCGGAAACCGAGCGCGTGAAACCGCCGCGCAATCGGAACCAGATTGGCCTTGTCGTGGTCGTTCACGGTGACGAACACCGAGCCTTCGAGCGGCAGGGCTCCATCAGCCGAGATCTGCGCCTTTGCGAAGGCCATTCCGAACGAGTCGGCGATTCCCATGACCTCGCCGGTCGAGCGCATTTCCGGCCCAAGGATGAGATCGACACCCTGCAGCTTGCTGAAGGGAAACACCGCCTCCTTGACCGCGACATAGGGCTGGAGCACGTCGTCATGCAAGCCGAGATCCTCGAGAGTCTTGCCGACCATTACCGCGGCCGCCAGGCTGGCCAGCGGTACTCCGGTAGTCTTGGAGACGAACGGCACCGTCCGGGACGCGCGGGGATTGACCTCGAGCACGTAGACCACCCCGTTCTTGATGGCGTACTGCACGTTGAGTAGGCCTACCACCCCGAGGCGCTCGGCGAAGGCCCGGGTGTGTCGCCGCATCTCCTCCACCTGGTCTTCGGTGATCAGATACGGAGGCAGGACACAGGCCGAGTCGCCGGAGTGGATGCCGGCATCTTCGATATGCTGCATCACCCCGCCGATCACGCACCGGGTGCCCATCGGCAATGGCGTCGACGTCCGCCTCGAAGGCGTCCTCCAGAAAACTGTCGATGAGTACGGGATGTTCCGGCGACACTCTGGCCGCACGCTCGAAGTAGTTGCGCAGCGAGCTGTCGTCGTAGACGATCTCCATGGCTCGGCCCCCCAGTACGTATGAGGGACGAACCAGCACCGGGTACCCGACGCGGGCGGCCACGGCCACCGCCTCCTCGACCGACTGGGCGACCCCGCTGGCAGGCTGCGCCACACCGAGCTCCCGGGTGATCGCCTCGAACTTGCCGCGGTCTTCCGCCAGATCGATCGCCTCGGAAGAGGTGCCCAGGATGCGCACTCCCTCGCGCTCGAGGGCCCGGGCCAGGCGCAACGGTGTCTGACCGCCGAGCTGCACCACCACGCCGATCGGCTGTTCCACCGCGACTACCTCGAGCACGTCCTCCAGGGTGAGGGGCTCGAAATAGAGGGCGTCGGAGATATCGAAATCGGTGGATACGGTCTCCGGATTGGAGTTTACCATCACGGTGCGGTAACCCAGCTCCCGAAAAGCCATGGCGGCCCGTACACAGCAGTAGTCGAACTCGACCCCTTGGCCGATCCGGTTGGGACCGCTTCCCAGGATCAGCACGGTCTGCTCGCCGCTCGGCCGAGCCTCGTTCTCCTCGTCGTAGGAGGAGTAGAGGTACGGCGTAGAGGAGGGAAACTCGCCGGCGCAGGTGTCCACAGTCTTATAGGCCGGGCGAATCCCGAGCCGGTGGCGCTCGGCTCGAATGCTCCCCTCGGTGGTGCCGCGGAGATCGGCCAGCTGGCGGTCGGAGAAGCCGAGCCGTTTCATCCTGAGAAGCTGGTCCTTGGCTTCATCGGGCGAGGCACCCCTCCCCCCAGCACTGCCCCGCTGCCCCGCTGCCCCGCTGCCCTGCCATTCCTTCTCGGCCTCCAAGAGCTCCTCGAGCTGATACAGGAACCAGGGATCGATTCTGGTACGGTCGGCTATGGCCTCTACGGAGATGCCGAGCTGGAGCGCGTGCTTGATCTGGAAAATCCGCTCCGGTGTCGGGGTCCTGACCGCCGCGAGGACTGCTTCCCGGCTGGTGTCCTGAAGCCTGTCGTCACCGGGAGTGGCGCCAGTCACCCACCCCGCCCGATCCACCTCCAGCCCTCGAAGACCCTTCTGGAAGGCCTCCTTGAAGGTGCGTCCGATGGCCATCACCTCGCCGACCGACTTCATCTGGGTGGTCAGCGTCGGATCGGCCGCCGGAAATTTCTCGAATGCGAAACGAGGAATCTTCACCACCACGTAGTCGAGCACCGGCTCGAACGAAGCGGGCGTGGTCTTGGTGATGTCGTTGGGGAGCTCGTCCAGACGGTAACCCACCGCCACTTTGGTACCGATGCGGGCGATGGGGAAGCCGGTGGCCTTGGACGCGAGGGCCGACGAACGGGAGACTCGCGGGTTCATCTCGATGACCAGCTGTTCGCCGGTGGTCGGGCTTACCGCGAACTGGATGTTGCAGCCGCCGGCGGTGACCCCGATCTCCCGGATGATGCGGATGGCGGCATCCCGCATGACCTGGTACTCGCGGTCCGTCAGTGTCATGGCCGGAGCCACGGTAATCGAATCGCCGGTGTGCACGCCCATGGGGTCGAGATTCTCGATCGAGCAGACGATCACCACGTTGTCGGCGCCGTCCCGCATGACTTCGAGCTCGAACTCCTTCCAGCCGATAATGCTCTGCTCGACCAGCACCGATCCCACCGGCGAAAGGTCGAGCCCCCGCCGGACGAGGGTCTCGAACTCCTCCCGATTGTAAGCGATGCCGCCGCCCGAGCCCCCCAGGGTGAAGGACGGGCGCAGGATAGCAGGATATCCGGTGGACTCGACCGCCTCGAGCGCCTCTTCCAGGCTCTTGGCTGTGCGGCCTTCCGGAGTGGCGAGTCCGATGCGCCGCATGGCCTGGGCGAACTCCTCCCGATCCTCCGCCAGACGGATGGCTCGCTCGTTGGCGCCGATCAGCTCCACCCCGAATCGCGCCAGTGTTCCGTCGCGCTGGAGCGCCATGGCCACGTTGAGCGCGGTCTGACCGCCCATGGTGGGCAGTAGCGCCTGTGGTCGCTCACGCTCGATCACCTTGGCTACCCACTCGGGCGTGACCGGCTCGATGTAGGTTCGGTCGGCCAGCTCGGGATCGGTCATGATCGTGGCCGGATTCGAGTTGACCAGAACCACCCGGTAACCCTCCTCCTTCAGCGCCTTCACAGCCTGGGTTCCGGAGTAGTCGAATTCGGCGCCCTGCCCGATCACGATCGGTCCGGAGCCGATGAGCAGAATGGTCGACAGATCGGTACGCTTAGGCATCCACCATTTCCCGAAGGGTCTGCTCGAGAGTAAAACGCGGCGACCAGCTGGTCGCTCGTCGAAGTTTGCTGGCGTCGCCGACAAGATACTGAATGTCGCCCGACCTCATCAGCGAAGGATCGAGTACCGGCCGCACCTTGGCGCCGACCAGATTTGCCAGCCGGCTGAACAGCTCCCTGAGGGTCACGCCCTCTCCGCGGGCGATGTTGTACGCCTCCCCAGGCGAGCCCTGCGTGAGCAGCGCGATGTAGGCGGCTGCGACATCGCGGACATCGAGCAGGTCGCGCACCGGATCGAGACTGCCGGTGCGCACCTCGGCTGCGCCGGCGGCCTGGGCGGCGCGGAGCCGTTGGAGAAAGCCCGGCACCACATAGACTGGCAACTGCCCGGGACCGGTATGGGGAAACGCACGCGCGATCACAACCCGGAGTCCTGTGCGACGCCACGCCTCGAGCGCCGCAACTTCCGCCCCCACCTTGCTGGCCGCATACGGAGACTGGGGCAACAGTGGGTCGGTCTCGACTCGAGGCGCGGTCGGGCCGTCGCCGTAGACCTCGGCGCTGGAGACCACCAGCACCAGCGGATCCACTCCGGTGTGGGCCCGGAGTGCGACGGCTGCATCGACCAGCCGGGCGGTTCCAGCCGCATTGACGACCCAGGCCCGCCCCGGGTCCTGGCGTGCCTCGCTGCCGGAAGCCACCGCCGCGAGGTGGATCATTGCCTCGAATGGACGACTGAGCGCCGCGGAGACTGATGCAGCGTCGGTGACCTCGAGCGGAACGGCCGTCACCGCCTCCCGTGTCCGCTGCCGCAGCCAGCGCTCTGGCGGTTCTCCACCCGGCCGGCAGCCGGCCGACACCTCGTGACCCGACTCCACCAGCCGCTCCACCAGGTGCCGGCCGACAAACCCGTCGGCGCCGGTCACTAAGTACTCTCATGAGGGCAGGGCCCTCACCTACGAACGCTCAGGCGCTCGAGATCGGCGTCCACCATCATGGCCACCAGCTCGCGGAATCCTACCTTGGGAGTCCAACCCAACTCCTTGCGTGCCTTGGATGGATCCGCCAGCAGCACATCGACCTCAGCAGGCCGCATGAACTTCGGGTCCGTAACCACATAGTCCTGCCAGTCGAGTCCCACGTGGCCGAATGCCGCCTCCACCAGCTCGCGGACGCTGTGCGTCTGACCGGTCCCGACCACATAGTCTTGCGGCGTGGGTTGCTGCAGCATGCGCCACATCGCGTCGACGTAATCGCCCGCAAAACCCCAGTCGCGCCGGGCGTCGAGATTTCCCAATCGGACCTCGCGCGCTCGGCCCAGTTTGATTCGGGCCACCCCGTCGGTCACCTTCCGGGTGACGAACTCGATTCCGCGCCGGGGAGACTCGTGATTGAAGAGGATCCCGCTCACAGCATAGAGGTCATAGGACTCGCGATAGTTCACCGTGATCCAGTGGCCATAGACCTTGGCAACCCCGTATGGTGAACGGGGGTAGAACGACGTGGTCTCTCGCTGGGGTGTCTCGGTCACCCGCCCGAACATCTCGGAAGAGCTCGCCTGATAGAACTTGGCGGCCGGGTGGACCAGCCTGATCGCCTCCAGGATCCGGGTGACACCAAGCGCCGTGAACTCTCCGGTGAGGACCGGCTGGGTCCAGGAGGTCGGCACGTAGGACTGCGCGGCCAGATTGTAGACCTCGTCCGGCTGAGTGTCCTGCAACACCACAGTGAGAGAGTGCTGGTCGAGCAGGTCCGCCGCCACCACCTCGATGCGGTCCAGGAGATGCTCGATCCGCTCGTAGCTGTGGTGGCTGGTGCGACGCACGACACCCACGACCTGGTAGCCCTTCGACAGGAGGAGTTCCGCGAGGTAGGAGCCATCCTGGCCGGTGACGCCGGTGATCAGCGCTTTAGCCACGGTGGGCGGAGGTGTGAGGTTGTGTCATGGGGCCAGGCTCGCTACGTTTAGGGGCTTTCCGCGTTACGAACATGAGATAAGGGTGGAGCTTATGGCACGGGTGTGCGCCCTCTGCGCCAAGGGGCCTGTTACCGGGAACAACGTCAGCCACGCGAACAACCGAAGCAAGCGGCGCTGGTACCCGAACCTGCAGACTGTGCGCGTGCTCGTCGAGGGCGCGCCGAAGCGGATCCGGGTTTGCACGCAATGCCTGAAGAGTAACCGGATCAAGAAGGCCAGCTGAACGTAGGCCCGCAACGCGTTGCGGGCGTACGCTGAAAAAAGGGGACCCGAAGGTCCCCATTGTTTTACCTGCCTGCGAACCCCTGTGGGCCCGCAACGCGTTGCGGGCCTACTCGGCAAGAAGCTCGATCCGCGCGACATCGGCACCATCGCCCACCCGGTGCCCCATCTTGAGAATGCGGGTGTATCCACCCGGACGGGCCGCGAAACGAGGACCAATCTCGGAGAACAGCCGACCGAGGATCTCACGATCCTTGATCCGGCGTCCTACCAGCCGGCGGGAGTGCAGATCGCCGCGGCGAGCCATGGTGATGAGCTTCTCGGCGAACGGCCGCAGCTCTTTCGCCTTGGCCTCGGTCGTGATGACCCGGCCGTGGGCGAAGAGGCTCGTAGCCATGTTGTTCAGCATCGCCCGCTTATGACTCGACGTACGGGAGAGCTGGCGACCCTTGGCCCGGTGCCGCATTAAAGCGCCTCTCCCGCCCCGGTAGAGGGCTGCACCACCGGAGCAACTCCCGGCCGCACAATCCGCAGCTCCAGGTCGATCTCCTCGAAGCCCATACCGAAGTTGAGCCCCTCGCGCTGCAGCAGCTCCGCAATTTCACTCAGCGCCTTCTCGCCCACGTTCTTGACCTTGAGAAGGTCGTCCTCGGAGAACTCCACCAGGTCCTTGAGGGTCCGGATGTTCGAGTTCTTGAGTGAGTTGAGTGAGCGCACTGACAAGCCGAAGTCGTCGATCGGGCGGCTCAGCCGCTGGCGCAGGTTACTGCCGGCACCGCCACCCGCGGTGGCTCCGGCATCGCGCATGGTCGGCACCTTGCCGAAATCCACGAAGTACTGGAAGTGCACCTGGGCCAGGGCGGCGGCGTAGGCGATGGCGTCTTCCGGCGTGATCGTGCCGTTGGTCTCGACCGACACGGTGAGCCGGTCGTAGTCGGTGCGCTGTCCAACTCGGGTTTCCGCCACCGTGAAGTTGGCCCGCCGGACCGGATTGTAGATGGCGTCGATGCGAACCAGATCGATCGGTAGCGACCGGTCGGCCGGGTGCATCTCGGCTTCCACGTACCCTCGACCTTTGTTGACGTAGAGCTCCATGGTCACGTCGCGGTCGTCCTGCAGCGTGAACAGGAGATGATCGGGATTCTTGACCGACACGGAGCCATGCTCCTGGATGTCGCGCGCATGGACCGGTCCTGCGCCCTCGCGGCGGATGTGCAGCACCGCGTCGTCAACGTCCTCGGCCAGCACCAGGGTCAGCGCCTTGAGACGCTGCACGATCTGATGCACGTCCTCCAGTACGCCCTGCACGGTCTGATGCTCGTGCACCACCCCGTCGAGCCGGAACCCCCACACCGCGCTCCCGCGGAGCGACGAAAGGAGAAGACGGCGCAGCGAGTTGCCCAAGGTGTAGCCGAAGCCCCGCTCCAGCGGCTGGAGGCGGAACTCGGCGGCATTCGGATTGTCGTCCCGCTTCGTCATCTCGACGAGATGCGGACGAACCAGGCCAGTCAGGTCAATGGTCATGGTCACTTCGAGTAGAGCTCGACGATGAGCTGTTCTTGTGCGTTGATCGGGATCGTTTCCCGGGTAGGCCGCTCCAGCAGCCGGCCCGTTGCCTTCTCGTTATCTACGGAGAGCCACGACACCGGCTGGCCCCGAGCGGCGCTCTCCTGCGCCAGCTTGACCGCCACCAGCTCGCGGCTGCCCGACGCCATCCGGACCTCTTCGCCCTTGGTCACCCGGTAGGAGGCGACATCCACCCGGCCGCCGTTGACTTCGACGTGCCCGTGGCTGATCAGCTGGCGTGCCGCCTTGCGGCTGGAGGCGAAGCCGAGGCGATACACGATGTTGTCGAGCCGGGTCTCGAGGGCCACCAGGAGATTGGTGCCCTTCACGCCTGGCTCACCGGTGACGCGCTCGAAGGTGTTGCGGAACTGCTGCTCGGAGAGCCCGTACATCCGCTTGACCTTCTGCTTCTCGCGCATCTGCTTGGCGTACTCGGACGTCTTACGCGGGCGGCCGCCGCTCTGGCCATGCTGGCCCGGCGGATAGGCGCGGCGCTCGACCGGGCACTTTTCGGTCAGACACTTGGTGCCCTTGAGAAACAGCTTGGTCCCCTCGCGGCGGCACAGCCGGCAGCTCGGTCCCACGTATCGGCTCATGGTTAGACCCGCCGCTTCTTCGGCGGACGGCAGCCGTTGTGCGGAATTGGAGTGACGTCGCGAATAGAGACTACCCTGAGCCCCACCGATGCGAGGGCCTGAATGGCGGACTCGCGACCGCTCCCAGGACCTTGCACCCGCACGTGCACTCGGCGGACACCCAGGTTCATGGCTTCGCGCCCGCAGTTCTCCGCCGCCACGGTGGCCGCGAATGGGGTCGACTTCTTGGAGCCTTTGAATCCGGCCTTGCCGGCCGACCCCCACGCCAGGGTGTTGCCCCGCAGGTCGGTGATGGTGATGAGCAGGTTGTTGAACGTAGCCGAGATGTGGGCGATGCCCTCGGACTCGACGACTTTCTTCGATTTCTTGACGCTGGGCGCCTTCGCCGGAGCGGGAGCAGTCATTTACTTCTTCGTCACTTTCTTCTTGCCGGCGATGGCACGCCGTGGACCCTTCTTGGTCCGGGCGTTGGTGTGGGTCCGCTGGCCGCGAACTGGCAGACCTCTGCGATGCCGAATGCCGCGATAGCTCCCGATATCCATCAGGCGCTTGATGTTCATGGCGACTTCGGTGCGGAGGGCACCCTCGACTTTGACCGAGCGCTCGATCATCTGGCGGAGTCGGGCGACCTCGGAGTCCGAGAGGTCACGAACCCGCGTATCGGGGCTCACCCCGGTCTCGCCGAGGATACGGCTGCTGGTGGGCCGGCCGATGCCGAAGATGTAGGTGAGCGCGATCTCCACCCGCTTCTCGCGTGGAAGGTCCACGCCCGCGATGCGTGCCATGATCAGCCTTGCCGCTGTTTGTGCTTGGGATTGCGCTTGCAGATGATGCGGACGACGCCTTGTCTCTTGATGACTTTGCAGTGCTCGCAAATCGGCTTCACGCTGGAACGAACCTTCACACGTCTCTCCTGGGCCGGGTTTCTGGAGTAGCTACCCAATATAGAGACGCCTGAGAGGAGACGCAAGTGAAAGCCTGGTCCGGTGATGGGTGACCCACCACCCCGCCCTAACCGACCACTCGGAACTCCACCAGCCTCCAGCCGCCGGGGTCCAGCCGATACCCCAGAAGAAGTATCTGGCTTCGCACAGCCTGGGTTCCTGTCACGCGATAGCTGCGCTGCAGCTCCACGTACCCCCGCCCCGGTTCCACCTCTCGTGCGGCCTGCACCTGGATCTCGACCTCTTCTGTCGGCGCGAGAAAATCGGCCAGAAGCGCGACCGCTTGCGCCGGTCCCAGGGCCACCGAGGGATCGGCGCCGGGAAGCTGCAGCAAGAGTCTCGGGCTGGCGGCTATCAGCGCCGCCGGGTCGTGGGCGAGCCAGGCCCCGCGCGCGCGTTCCGCGGCCTGATCCAAGCCGCTCTTCTGCGCTCGCCCGGTGGTGGGCAGTAGCGCCAGCGCCAGCGACAGAGCCATCAGGAACCGATACACCGAGCCTCTTCCATGAAACTGGCCAACGCCGCGGCCGGATCGGAGGCCTGCAGCACGGGACGGCCGACCACGAGATGGGTTGCCCCGTTGACCACGGCATCCTTGGCGGTAGCCACCCGGACCTGGTCACCAGGCGCGTCGATCCGCCGCCGGATCCCTGGCACGATGATGCGGAGCTCCGGTCCCAGGCGCAGCCGCAGGAGAGACACTTCGTGGGGGGAGCAGACCACGCCCTGAAGCCCGGCTTCGGCTGCCAGTAGCGCCAGCCGTTCTACATCACCGGGGAGGTCCACCTCGCTCCGGCCCAACGCCCTCGCGTAGCCCGCTGGCTCGTGCGAGGTCAGCACGGTCACCCCCGCCAGCGAGAGCTCGCCGCCGGCCGCCACCACGGCCGCCTCCAGCATCGCCCGTCCGCCCAGCGTATGCACCGTCGCCATCGCGACCCCCATCTCACGCGCGGCGGTCACGGCACCCGCAACGGTGTTGGGGATGTCGTGCCACTTGAGATCGAGGAACACTTTCAAGCCTCGAGCAGTCAGCTCCCGCACAAAGTCGGGTCCTTCCCGGGTCATCAGGATAGAGCCCACCTTGACCCATTGGAGCGCCGGCAGCCGGTCGAGCAAGCGTAGGGCGTCGGCACCACGCGGCGTATCCAGGGCCAGGACCAATTCAGCCACTGCCCCGCTCCAGGTCTGCGATGATCCGCTGGGGCAGCCGGGGATCGGCCAGCGCACCAGTGCCAATAGCCACGAGGGCCGCGCCAACCTTCAGATACTGGCGCACGTCGTCGGCCGACCGAACGCCACCCACCCCGATGACCGGCGTCGCACCGATACGTTCGACAATACGAGCAACCGCCAGCACACCCACCGGAAGGAGCCCTGGCCCGCTCACCCCGCCGTTGCCGTTACCGAGACGGGCGCTGTGGTTTCCGCCAAAGAGGAGTCCGGGCATAGTGTTCACGGCGCTGATCGCATCGGCTCCGGCATCGCGCGCGGTCTGAGCCATTCCCGCGATGTCCGGCAGCACCGGTGACAGCTTCGCGATCAGCGGCAGCCGGGTACGCTTTCGGCACAGTGACACGATGCGATGGACACACGCCGGGTCGGCGCCGAACTCGATTCCGCCGGCCCCGGTGTTGGGACAGGAAAGGTTGAGCTCGAAGGCGGTGATCGCGGGACTGCCATCGAGCTCGGCAACGACATCGCCGTACTCTTCGACCGTGAACCCAACGACATTCACCAGCACGCGGGCCCGAGTCAGCCGCGAGGCTATCCACGGGAGATACTCTTCCCGTACCCGCACGGCTCCAGGATTGGCAAGTCCCACGGAGTTGATCATGCCTCCCGGAAACTCGGCCACCCGCGGGGCAGCGTTGCCATCGCGGGGCTCCCGGGACACCGCCTTCGTGACCAGTCCGCCGAGACGCTCGAGGTCGAGAACTCCGTCCAACTCTTTTCCGAAACCGGCCGTGCCGGCAGCTAGAAGGAGGGGATTTTGAAATCGCTGGCCGAACAGCTCACGGGAGAGGTCCTGGGGGCGCACTAGGGTTCGAGAACCCGGCTGGTCGGTGCCGGCTGCGGCCGCGGGCGCGAGGGTCTGTCGTCGTCCCCCGCCGTAACCGGCGCCGGGCGGCCTGGCGTGCCGGGGGCGATTCCTGGTGCGCGCCCCGCACCCCGGGCCTGCGCGCTGGCGAAGGCGCCGAGCGAGTCCTCGAGCTGCCGGTACGCCGAACCTTCGTCGCCCCGAATCATGGTCAGGTATGGGCTTTCGAAGTAGCGCGCCTCCAGCAGAGCTCTGGCCGAGTCAGCCCATTCCGGGTTCACCTGCTGAGCCGCGAGCGCCGCCTTGGGAGCATAGGGGGACTCCGGCCATTCACGCAGAATTCGTTGGAAGAGTCCCTCTGCCAAGCGAGGTGCCTGGAGAGAGTCACGGGCGGCCTCCGCCGCAAGAAAGAGCCGGAGATCTCCCTGCGGAGATCCCGGCATCACCGACGCCGTAGCCGTGAGAATACCGGCAGCCGTGCTGCTGAGCTGAGTCAGTTCGGCCGAGACGATTTCGTGGCGCTCAGCGCTGCGGCGCAGAGACTGGATCAGGGGAGAGAGCGCCCGCGGGTGGCTCACTACACGAAGATCCAGCCGGACCAGCTGCAGGCTCGCCCGGCCGGCCGACGCTCCGGGGCCTCCGATCTCGACCGCCTCCCGAAAGCGGCTCCGAGCCCGCGCGGTATCCGACCCGATCAACCTGAGGCCATCCTCGAGCAGCCAACGGGCCTGGGTTTCGGTCGAGCGGTTCGGCAGCCGGCGCACGCGATCGACCAGACTCGACGCGCTGGATGGATCCTGCTGTCCGAGACTTACGAGGAGGGAGTCCCAGGGCTGGGTCGTGTCGCCTCGAGCCACCAGCGAGTCTGCCAGGGCCATCGCTTCGGGCACCCGTCCGTCCCCGGCCAGGGAAAGAAGACGCTCAGGGGTGGCGCGACGCTCCGGAACTCCTTCCAGCATGCGCAGCGCTTCCTGATACCGCCCTGCGTGGCGCAGCGTTTGGGCTCGGTAAAACCGCGCTTCGCGCCGCCGCCAGGAATTCTTGCTCTCGACCACCTGGGCAAAGGCCGCATCGCCTGCCGCGATGTTGCCCATGGATACCTGGCACCGGCCAGTCGCCAGCCAGGCATCCTCAGTGAGATCCGTACCGACCGCGGCCACCGTGACGCGGCCGAGGGGGCCAAGCGCCTGCTCGCACTGGCCCAGGCGCGCCAGCGCCAGGCCCTTCAGGATTGTGGCCTCTTCGGCGTACTTGCTCTTCGGATGGCGCACGACGACCGATTCGGCCTTGGTGGCGACCTGACCCCACAGATTGTTGGCCTCGAAGGTGCGCCCTTCGCGCTCCGCCTTCCGGGCCGAGTTGGCCAGGCGGTTCGCATTGTACATTCCGTTGTAGTACACGCACGCTCCCAGCAGGCTCGCGACGAGTCCTGCGTGGAGCACCGCCATCGGCAGAGTCCGGCGCCCACCTCTCATTGCCGCACCCCCGAATCCCGGACTTGGCTCGTCTTGCGCTCGTACTCGAGCAGGTAGGCAACGATGGCGTCGGCCAGGGCCGCAGCCATTGCCTTCTGACTCGACCTGGTGGTCAGGAACTGGCCATCCTGGGGGTTCGTGCTGTACCCGAGCTCGACCAGGATCGCGGGCCGGCGAGCGGTGGTGAGCACCATGAAGCCGGCCTGCTTGACACCCCGGCTCTCGCCGGTGTGAACGCTCTTGAGGGTGCTCTGCACCAGCTCGGCGGCGCGGGCGGACTCGCGCAGATGCTCGTTCAGCTGCAGGTCTTTGAGGATGAAGTCGATCCCCACTCCCCGGTCGGCGGGAGCCGGGCCACCTTCGAAGCGGACCGCTTCGTTCTCCATCTGGGCTACACGAGCGGCATCCTCGGTCTTCGCTTCGGCGAGGAAGTAGGTCTCGAAGCCACGGATGTCGGTGTATCCCCGCCGCCGGGCGAGCGAATTTACATGAATGCTGACGAAGAGGTCGCAGGCCTCGGTGCAGAACGACCCGCGATCGCCGAGGGCGATCAGGGTATCGGAGGTCCGGGTCATCTGGACACCGACACCTTGCCGCTTCAGCTCGTCACGCAGGAGCAGGCCAACCGCGAGGGTGACGTCCTTCTCTCGCGTACCCCGAGGAAAGAAGACACCGGGGTTTCCTGGATCCACGCCACCGTGGCCCGGATCGATAGTGATCGTATGCCCTGGACGCAGCCCGTTCGGCAGCCGGCTGATTTCCCTGACCGGTGCTGGAACCCGAGCGACTGGAGCACGGACCGAGGCACCAGAGTCGATCAGGCGGGCCCGGCGCCGATCGTACCGGTAGCGATCGCCAAGATAGGAGGGCAGGATCTCGGCGACAAACTGAAACGGCAGGAAGAGCGTGTCCTGCGAGACGGAGACAGCTGAAGCGAGCGGCTGGAGCTGGTTGTTGAAGAGGTAAAGGGGCGCACCCACCAGGAACCGGAACGACTGAGCTCCTAAGGTGACTTCGGCCCAGCCATCAGTGACCAGGACCGAGCCGGCCAGCGCAGACATGAGGCCGGGTGCGGCAATCACGGGCGCCCCGGTGGCATCGGTTCGAACCGGGATCCGCGCCTCGCCATTCACCCCGGTGACCGTCACGACTGCTGGAGCGGACCCGTAGACGGCGAATGCCGCCAGGACTGCGAGAGCTCGTATCACCGTCGCCCTCGAATGGATACCGCCCGCGCCACTTCCCGTTCCATGACTTTGCGCTTGATGGTTTCGCGCTTGTCATGCTGCTTCTTCCCCTTGCCCAGCGCCAGGGCGACTTTCGCCCGACCCTTCTTGAAGTAGAGCTCCAGCGGAACCAGGGTGAGACCACGCTGCTCGACCGCACCGATCATCTTCTCAATTTCTCGGCGATGAAGCAGGAGTTTCCGGGCGCGCACCGGATCGTGGTTGTAGCGGTTACCCTGCTCGTATGGCGTGATGTTCATTCCTTCGAGAAAGACTTCCCCGTTCTTCACCCTGGCGTAAGCCTCCTTGATGGATGCCTTACCATTTCGCAGGGACTTGACCTCGGTCCCGGTCAGCACGATACCCGTCTCCCAGGTCTCGAGGATATGGTAATCGTGCGTCGCCTTGGGGTTGCGGGCGACCGACTGCTTCCGCTCGGCTGAAGGGGTGCTCTCGCGGTTCACTCGGGATTTCCTAAGCAAAGGATAGGCCACCACTTCGGGTGGGTCAACGGTTTGGGTTGACCCGGATCATCCGCGCCACTACATTTTGCGCCCTTCGCCGAAGTGGTGGAACTGGTAGACGCGCTGCGTTCAGGGCGCAGTGGGCGCAAGCCCGTGCGGGTTCGAGTCCCGCCTTCGGCATGACGGAGGGCGGAACGCGAGCTCCGAACACTGAGACGACCCTGCGGTGTCTGACGAGATCGGAGGGTCATACATCAGGCCTACCGCCCTTCCGCCGTACCGCCTCTACCGCCCTCAATACCGTGGCAACCCCGGCTCCACCCGCTCGGCCCACGCGTCGATGCCGCCGGCCAGACTGCGGACCTTTCCGAACCCCGCTCCCTTGAGGATCTCCAGCGCCTTCATCGACCGCGCGCCATGGTGGCAGTGGGTGACGATCTCGGCGTGCCCGTCGAGCTCCGAGAGACGCTCGGGCAGCTGACCCAGCGGGATCAGCCGGGCTCCCTCTATGTGCGACGATGTCCCATTCGTGAGGCTCGCGGACATCGATGAGGACAAGGTCCCCGCTCTTTTCGCTCATTTCCCGCCGCAGCTCCTCGGCAGTGATCTCAGGGCCGGCGTATGCCGGCTCCGCGCCGATGCCGCAAAAGGCTTCGTAGTCGATCAGCTCATGGATCGATGGGTTGGTCCCGCACATGGGACACGCCGGGTCCTTGCGGAGTTCCAGCTCCCGGAAGCGAAGCTTCAGGGCGTCGAACAGCAGCAGCCGTCCCAGCAGCGAGCTTCCTGCACCGATGATCCACTTGATGGTTTCCAGCGCCTGAATGCTGCCGATGATCCCGGGCAGCACACCGAGCACTCCGCCTTCGGCGCAACTGGGAACCAGGCCCGGAGGCGGGGGCTCGGAGTACAGGCAGCGATAGCATGGGCCCTTCCGGCGTAGAAGAGCGAGGCCTGGCCTTCGAAGCGGAAGATGCTGCCGTAGACATTGGGTTTGCCCAGCAGCACGCAGGCGTCGTTTACCAGATATCGGGTGGGAAAGTTGTCGGTCCCATCCACGACGATGTCGTATTCCCGCGAGGATCTCCAGGGCGTTCTGGGACGTAAGCCGGGTCTCGTGCCGCTCGATCCGGACGTTGGGGTTAAGATCGGTCAGGCGCTCCTCGGCGGAGTCCAGCTTGGACCGGCCCAGCGTGGAGGTGCCGTGCACGATCTGCCGCTGAAGATTGGTCAGGTCGACCACATCGAAGTCCACGATGCCGATCGTACCCACCCCGGCGGCGGCGAGATAGAGGGACAGGGGAGAACCGAGCCCGCCGGCGCCGACCGTCAGCACCCGTGCTGCCTTGAGCTTCCGCTGTCCGGAGACGCCCACCTCGGGCAGGAGGAGGTGCCTGGAGTACCGCAGCATCTCGGCATGGGAGAGCGGTGCTTTCGCTTCGGCCGTGGCCGGCGACCCGCCCGCTATGCTGGGAACAATGGTCAGCACGTCGCCGGACCGGACCGGCGTGGCGGTCGAGGCCAGATGCCGGATGTCGGTCTCGTTCAGATAGAGACTCACGAAGTTGCGCAGCCGGCCGTCGTCCTGGAGCAGGTGCCGCTTGAGACCGGTGTGAGCGGCCAGCAATCCGTCGAGCACTTGGCCGACGGTGTCGCCGGCAAGCTCAATGGTGTCATGGCCGCCCGTGAAGGCGCGCAGCGGAGTGGGAATGGAAACCGTTACGGACATGTTCATACCTCGCTCAGAACGTCGACGGACTCGGGACTGCATCGTCGACCGGTCATCGTCCAGCACCCAGCTGGTCAGCTCGGCCGCTCGGCCGCGGTCCACCCCTACGATGATGTAGCTGTACCACGGCCACGCCTGGTCCGTGTCGAAGGCGGAAGGCGCGGCGGGATGATCAGGATGCGAGTGATAACAGCCCAGCACCTCATGACCGGATGCGGCGAAGCTCGGCCTCGATGCGCCGCAGGTCGTCCGGCGAGATCAGATACCGGTGAGGGTCGTCGGTACGCCGGTTCGTTACCGGAACCAGTCTCAGCACCTCCTTCACCTCGCCAGGACGCCCGGCAAGCACGCCCGCAGCATTCGGCCGGGTAGGCCCGCTCTGCCCTCGCGACGAATCTCCTCGACCAGGCTTACGCTCAGGCGCAACATCACGGGCTCGCCCAGCGGTGCGGGTCGCTCAGGTACCGGCTACCGGTGTCGCAGCCAATCACGACCACACAAGGCTTCAGGGTTCTCACGCACGATGTTGAGTGCCGCCGCTACGGCGGCGCCGGCCGACCAGCCCACCAGATACCCAGTATCACGAGCCAGGCCGCGGGCCGTGCGGTCGGCAGTCTCGGTCGGGACCTCCACCACCTGATCGGGCAGTCGAGGGATCGTAGAGCCCGGGGAGGTGCGGGGTGGTTGCCAGATGTTTGAGGCCTTCGAGGCCGTGCAAGGGAGAGTCGGGCTGGACCCCTACCAGGCGAACACTGGGCTTCTTCTCCTTCAGGAACCCGCCGGTTCCCATCATGGTTCCGGTGGTTCCCATCGCGGCCACGAAGTGGGTAACCCGGCCTTCGGTCTGGGCCCAGATCTCGGGCCCGGTGGTCTCGCGGTGGGCGCGAGGGTTGGCCGGATTGCTATACTGGTCGGCATAGAAGTAGCGCTCGGGGAACTCCATGGCGAGCTCGCGGGCGCGCTCGGTGGCCCCGTCGGTGCCCTCCAGCCGATCGGTAAGAATCACCTCGGCCCCGTAGATCTCGAGCAGCGCGCGCCGCTCGGGACTCGCGTTGCCTGGGAGGCAGATCGTGACCTGAATGTCCGCCGCCGCGGCGAGCATGGCGTAGGCAATTCCGGTGTTCCCGCTCGAGGCATCGAGCAAACGCTTCCCCGGTAGCTCGCCCCGGCAGAGCGCATCGCGCAGGATGGCGCGCGCGGCCCGGTCCTTCACGCTGCCACCCGGATTGAGCCACTCGGCCTTGAGGTACAGTCGCCCGCTACCCGATCCGAGCTCCACCGGGAACAAGGGAGTATTCCCCACCGCGCGCCAAAGCTCAGGTTCCTGAAACGTTCCATGCCTCGGTGCCGCCGTCATCCAGATGCCTCCAAAACAAAAAACCCGACCGGCCGGGTCGGGAAGGTGCTCGCCAGTGCGACGTGAGCTAACTCGCCGAAGATATCCCAACCAGCTCCTGTACGTCGGACTCCTGCTTCATCAGGTCGGCGAGTGAAATGCCGGCCAGCAGCTGATCCACGCGCTGCTGGAGGGCGTGCCATACCGGCCGGATGCTGCAGGTGTTCCCCGGGCTACATCGATCTGCGTCCACCGGGTGAGTCTCGCAGTTGATCTCGAAGGTTTGATGTTCCGAGGCGGCCATGACGTCGCGGACGGATATGGCATCCGGCTCTTTGGCGAGATAGTAGCCCCCCTTGGCACCGCGCACGCTCTGGACCAGTCCCGCCCGGCGAAGGCGCAGGAGAATCTGCTCGACATAATCCGCCGGGAGGCGCTCGGTGTCGGCGAGCTCACGCGCCGCGACCGGGCCGCTGCCCTTCCGGCCACGCTTGGCGAGATGGATCGAGATTATCAGGCTGTATTCAGTCCAGGTGGTGACCCGCATAGTGGGAATATGTGGCGGCGTTGGGTGGGAATCAATGTGTGTGGAGCGCCATTGGCTATGGGCTATGGGCCATGGGCTCTTACGGTGAAGTGTTGGCTTCCGGCCCGGGAACTCATCGTGCGAAGGGTAGCCAGCGTAGCCCATAGCCTCCCTCACGACTTATCCGCCGCCGTCCATCTGGCCACCTCTTCCGCGCTCATGGAGCCGAAGGGACGAATCCGGGCGTCCCGGTACGACCCGCCCAGTACGTCGCCCAGATACTGAGACCAGGAGAGAAGGGTACCGTAGCAGACCGGATCGGGGGCGTCCGGCTCGGCTAGCTCGGTCTCCAGCCGCTGGAGCAGCTCCCGCATGATCCATGTCGGAACCTTCGACCGCTCCGATGGAAAGATGAAGCCGAACAGGACGAGGTGGGCCAGGAGCACTCGCCAATGAGGCCCGAACCGCGCCAGGAGCCGTTTCCAGTCCAACCGTTCGCCGTGGGCAAGGATCAGATGTACCACGTCGGCGCCGTCGAACCGCTCCCGCTCCATGACGAATGCCTTCGACCAGATGGTTTCCTCCGGTGGTGCGATCTTTACACGAACCCCGAGGACAGTGCCCGGGGTCGCGTGCTCGAACCACCAATCGTCTACCATCGCGATGCCATTTCCGGAGTTGAAGATGACGTCGATGAACCCTTCGGGCGAGCGAATCTTGGCCAGCCAGTGGGAGAAGACCAGCTCGGTCTCGTAGCCGGCTGCTGCGCAGGCTTCCAGCAGACGCTGGACGTCACGCGGACGGGCGAAGAGGTCCAGATCCTTGGTGGACTTGTCGATGCCAGCCTGATGGATGAACGCGAAGGCTCCGCCGACCAGGAACGGGACGCCGGCGCGGTTCAAGACCTCCATTGCCTCCCGATAGAACAGCCGGGAGGGAGTCTCGAATAATCGACTGCGTCGGCGACAGAGCCATGCCGGCCTCCCCGAGGAGTATGGTTCATGATATTGATCTTTGAGCAAGACGAGGTGTGGCGCACGTCACCGCGTGAGAGTGGATGTCACAGTGAATTGGTCGCAACGATGACGAAAACAACCGGAACCGTACGCATCGCCGCGGTCGGCGACATCCACCTTGGTGGGAAGGGGTATGACGGCCCACTACAGCTCCTGTTCGGCCAGGTCGCCGAGCACGCCGATGTGCTGGCTCTTTGCGGTGACCTGACCGACCGAGGCGACCCGGAAGAGGCTCGGGTCATGGCCAAGGCACTCGGCTCGATTCCGGTGCCGATCGTGGCGGTACTGGGCAACCATGATTACGAGTCGGGGAAGGAGCGCGAGGTCGCCAGGATCCTCTGTGACGCGGGGGTCCACGTCCTCGATGGCGAGACCCACGAAGTGCTCGGAATCGGGTTCGCCGGAATTAAGGGGTTTGCCGGAGGGTTCGGGCGGCGGGCGCTTGGCCCCTGGGGTGAGGGACTGATCAAACAGTTTGTGCGGGAGGCGCTGGACGAGGCTCTGAAGCTCGAGACCGCGCTGGGACAACTGCGGACCGAGCGGCGTGTGGCCCTGCTGCACTACTCGCCTATAGCAGCCACGGTACAGGGAGAGCCGCTGGAGATCTACCCCTATCTCGGCTCGAGCCGCCTGGAAGAGCCGCTCGGCCGCTATCCGGTGGATGTCGTCTTCCACGGTCATGCCCATCACGGCTCGCTCGAGGGCCGCACGATGAGCGACGTGCCAGTCTACAACGTCTCGATGGTGTTGTTACAACATAGCTTCCCGAACCGGCCGGCGTTTCGCGTGGTAGAGCTGCCAGTCGGTCAAGCCGCGCGGCGACCGGGGGGTGACCCCACTCCGGCGCGCTACCGACCGGAGCGCTTGAGGGGAGGAGGTTGCCTCTCTCCTGGCACACCGGGTTCGGTCATGGCACGAAGGTCCAACACTTCCTCGAGCTCTTCGCCGTCCAAAAGCTTCTTCTTCATGACCAGTTCCCTCACGGTGAGCCCGCTGGCAACCGCCTCCTTGGCCAGCTTTGCGGCCTCGGCGTAGCCGATCTTGGGAGCCAGCGCGGTGACCAGGGCCGGACTCCGCTCCAGCCAATAGGCGCACTGGGCCTCATCGGCTTCGATGCCGTCCACGCAGCGCTCGGCCAGGACTGCGCTGGCGTTACCCACGATGATGAGCATAAAGACGAGGTTGTGGGCCATGACCGGCATCATGACATTAAGCTCCAGCTGGCCGGCTTCAGTGGTCAGGGCAACCGTGGTGTCCAGGCCCAGTGCCTGATAGCACACCTGGTTGACCATTTCCGCAATCGATGGGTTGACCTTTCCTGGCATGATGCTGGAGCCGGGCTGAACCGCGGGGAGCAGGATCTCCGCCAGTCCGGTCCGCGGCCCCGAGGCAAGCAGTCGGATATCGTTGGCGATCTTGTTCAGGTCCAGCACGTAAGCCCGCACCGCACCGCTGATGGTGGCGAAGTCGCCCATCGACTGCATCAGCTGCACCAGGTCCCGCCCTACCCTGAGCTGCAGGCCGCTGATCTGCTGGAGTTGACCCACCATCAACTCGGGGTACCCCGGTTCCGCGTTGATGCCCGTCCCCACTGCCGTGCCGCCGATGTTCATCTCCCTCAGCCAATCGGCGGCCTCGGCAATCTTTTTTCCATGGCGCTCGACGGTGTGACCGTAGGCGGTGAACTCCTGGCCCAGCCGGATCGGCGTGGCGTCCTGAAGATGGGTGCGTCCCGATTTCACGATCGCGTCGAATTGCACCCCCTTGGCCAGCAACGAGGCCGCCAATCGGTCGAGCGCGGCGAGCGTCTGAGGCAATGTAGCCAGCGTGGCCAGCCGCATCGCCGTGGGAATCACGTCGTTGGTACTCTGCGCCATGTTGACGTGATCGTTGGGGTGCACCGGCCGGTAGCGTGCCTCGGGCGGAACCGAGGATCTCGTTCGCCCGGTTCGCGAGCACCTCATTACAGTTCATGTTATGGCTGGTACCCGCACCCGAATGATAGACGTCCACGATGAACTGGTCCCGGTGCTGGCCGGTAAGAATCTCATCGGCCGCCTGCACGATGGCGTCGGCCAGGCGAGGCTCGAGTCGGCCGGTCTGCTTGTGCACCAGAGCCGCGGAGCGCTTGATCCACACGACGGCATCGACGAATGCTGGAAGTGGGCGAAGTCCCGAGATCGGGAAGTTCTCGGCTGCGCGTAGGGTCTGGATCCCGTATAGCGCGGACGCGGGAACGGCCTTCTCGCCCAGCGGGTCGCGTTCGATACGCGTGTCAGTCATGGCAGCGCCGCTGGTTTAGTATGAGCAAAAGCATTAGCCACGGATTACACGGATGAGAACGGATCCAATCGTGATGGAGCATGCTGCTCGATCTACCCCACAGCTTTGTTGTGTTGTTTGATCCGTGTGCATCTGTGTTCATCCGTGGCTTTCAGTTCCTGGCCATTACCATAGGGACTCGAGTGAGCGATAATTTCCAATCGATTCACGCGGCTGCCAGGTTCAGCGCGGAGAAGGCGGCCAAGGCCGACCTCTTCGTGGGCCGCCAGCTCTTCGTGGGACTGAACTGTTTCGAGCCCGGACAGTCACAAAAGGTTCATGTGCACGCAGGGGCGGACAAATTTTATCTGGTCGTGACGGGAAAGGCGAGGATGACCGTGGGGGAGGAAACCCGAGAAGTCGGACCAGGCACGGTGGTATGGGCCCCGGCCGATCTACCCCATGGCGTTGCGCAGGCGCTGGAACGAACCGTCATGCTGGTGGCGATCGCGCCGCCACCCGCCGCAGTCACGCATCCGGCTGCTCGCGTGAGCGGCGCCGCTTTCCCGCTTACCACCTTCCGCAGGGCAGGCCACCCATAGATGCTCAGCGCCAGCCAAACGCCGAGCAGCACTCCCAGCCCGTTGGTATAGAAGCGCCACGCGAGGAGAATCCATCCTTGACCCTCGCCCAGCTCTCCCGCCGCGCCACCCAGGAAGCCGAGCTCGACGACCCCAGCGCCCGAGGGGGTCGGAAGCACCATCTGGCTATACAAAAGGGCAAAGGATCCGAAGATGACGGGCCCCAGCGGCGGCGGGCTCGGCAGCGTGAGGACGAGCACGGGAAGGATCGCGATGCGGGTGGCAATCGGGATGATGCTCAAGGGCAGACTCGCCACCAGCGGCCATCGCGGCATCCGTCGCAGGTAGACCAGCACCCGACGCATCGGTCGGCGCAGACGCCGGCTCGCCGGAGAAACGGCACGCTGGGTGTACCGCCAGAGGAGGACGCCGGCTATCAGTACGAGCACGAGCCAGGGCCAGGCGCGCGAGGCGCCGGCCCGGAGGCTTGGTCCCGCCGTTTCCCACCAGGCCGGCGCGTACTGCCAGATCAGCAGTGCCGCAACGGCCATGAGGACCAGCCGTGAGATCACCGCTTCAAGGGTGATTCCCACCAGGGCGGCGGTCAGGCGCACCCCGCTTCGCAACATACCGGCGACTCGCGCGGGCTCTCCGCCCAGCCGCATCGGGGTGAGGGCATTCGCCGCATCACCGAAGGCGTTGACCACGAAGGCGTCGCGCAGCCGCAGGGGAGACCCCAGACCCCGCATGATCCACTGAATCCGCCAGCCGCGTACGAGGAAATCCAGGACCACCAGGCCGAAACAGATGGCATGAGCCGCTAGGGGACTCATGTGGCTAGCACGCCGCGGTACACCGAGAAGAGACGATCAAAGACGGTGTTCCAGCTGTGATGGGACTCGGCATACCGCCGGGCCAGTACTCCCAGATTCGGAAGGTCCGCACCCAGGAGCCGCTCCGCTACTTCCGCCAGGTGATCGGCATCGCCCGATGCGTACAGCATGCCGGCTCCGGAGCGGGTCACAGTCTCGGCGACACCGCCCTGGTCGACGGAAAGCACCGGATTGCCGCTGGCAAGCGCTTCGACCGCGGCGAGCCCGAACGTCTCCGCCGGGCCCGGCGCCACCGCCAAATCCACAGCGGCGTACAGATCAGCCAGCTGATCCCGATCGCGCTGGAACGGCAGCCAGATAGCGCGGTCTCCTCCAGGGGCCTCCAGCAGCGCCAACCGGGCCGGGCCGTCACCCACTATCACCAGCCGAACGCCGGTGCGCCGCTCAACCCGGGGCCAGGCTGCCAGCACCACGTCGAGGTCCTTCTCTCCGGCGATTCGTCCGACGTACATGGCGAGGCGGCCGGCCGGGAGACCAAAGCGTCGCCGGGTCTCGGCGGCGTAACTCCGCCGGACAGGATTGAAGCGCTCCAGGTCCACGCCCAGAGGAACGCAGACCACGTTTTCGAGCCCGGCTTTCCGCAGCTCCCTGACAACCGTTTCGGATGGAGCGATGGTGGTGTGAACCAGCCGGCCGAGACGGCGGACGTACCCCCACGCGGCTGCGCTGGCACCGCGACGCAGCCAGCCCGCCGACTGGGGCCGAGGTGCGATGATGCGGGGAAAGTTGCTGTGATAGAACCAGATGGTTGGCACGTCGATCCGCCGGGTAGCCAGGCGAATCAGCCAGGGCGCGCACCACGCGCTGCCCACCTCGATCAGGTCGGGACGCTCGTGGGCGACGATCCGGCTGGTGGACTCCGTGGCCAGCATGAAACGGTACGGCTTCTGGGTGGGAATCGGCGGCCCATGAAGCCGATAGCAACGTACGCCGCCACCCTCGAGGATCTGGTCTTCTGCCCCAGGTACGACCAGCACCTGCCGGAGCAGGGGGTTCCGCTGGACGTAGCGGACCTTTTCCAGGAGGTAGGTCCGCACTCCCCCGGTGGTCTCACCGAAGAACTCGGAGATGTCGAGGATGCTGAGGTTGGCCGCCGGACGGAGACGAGTGGGCAGCTCCGAACGGGATATGTCGAGCGCTCCGGCCTGGGGGACGCTCAGAGGCTGGAGATCGAGAATGGCAGGCGCGGAATCAGTCAGAGCAGTCCCCGAGCGGGTAGAACGTTCCGCAGTTGCCGCAGCGGTACAGCGGGACAGCGGGGACGGCGGGTCAAGCGGGACGGCGGGTCAACTGGTCAGCATGCCCGCCGGGGATTCAGTTGTGCCGGGAAGACCACGTTCCCGCATGGCCTGCCCCGCTGTCCCGCTGTCCCGCTGTCCCGCCCTACCCAAGCCGGTACGCCCCGGTCAGGAAAGGATTGGTGAGCCGCTCGATGCCGATGGTCGTGTCCGGACCATGCCCGCTGTGAACGACCGTCGAGTCGGGCAACGAGAGCAGTTGGGACTGGATGCTTGCCATGAGGGTAGCCGCGTCGCCACCGGGCAGGTCGGTCCGGCCTACCGACCCGTTGAACAGCACGTCGCCGCCGAAGACCATACCCTCACCCACGAAAGCCGACGCTGCCAGGCGAATGCCCGGGGGTGAACCGCACCGTGAACTCGAAGCTCCCTACCTTGAGAACCTGACCGGGCTGTAGCTCCCGGTCCGGAGCCGGAGGCCTCTCCAACTGCATGCCGACCCAGCCGCCATACTGAGGCAGGGCGTCGTAGATGGGACGGTCGAGCGGATGAAGGTGAATCGGCACCCCGGTGGCGGCGTGCACCGCCCCCACACCGATGATGTGATCGATATGTGCGTGGGTGAGCCAGATGGCTCGCAGCGACCAGGCGCGGCTGTCCAGCTCGGCGAGAAACATCGCCGGCTCCTCGCCCGGATCGATGATTACCGCCTCCCGGGTGCGGCGATCGGCGACCAGGTAACAGTTCTCCGCAAACTGACCGTTGGGCAGCGATACGACTTCCAGGTCAGACACCGACCTGGGCCTTCGATTCGAGCCGGCTCTTGCGATCGGTCAAATACTTCTCGGCGGCGATCGCCGCTGTAGTGGCATCACCGACGGCGGTCGTGATCTGCCGGGTGAGCTGAGCCCTGACGTCCCCGGCTGCGAAGAGGCCGGGAATGGAGGTCATCATTCGATCATCGGTGATCAGGTAGCCGTTAGGATCGTGCTCGGCATGCTGCTTGACCAGTCCAGTATTGGGCTGGAAGCCGATGAAGACGAACGCCCCGGTCGCGTCGAGCACCTGCTCCGCTCCGGTTACCGTGTCCACCAGCTCGATCCAGCGCAGACCCTGTGGGCCACCTATGAACTCACGCACCCGCTTATTCCAGATCACCTCGATCTTGGGGTTGGAAAAGAGCCGCTCCTGCAGAATCTTGGACGCGCGGAACTGATCTCGACGGTGAATGACATACACTTTCTCGGCATAGCGGGTCAGGTAGTCCGCCTCTTCTACCGCGGCGTCGCCCCCGCCGATCACCGCGACGGTCTCCCCCTTGAAGAAGGCGCCGTCGCAGACGGCACAGTACGAAACACCCCGGCCGGCATACTCCAGCTCGCCTGGAACATTGAGCTTTGTCGGAGTTCCGCCGGCAGTGAGGATGACGGTCGGCGCTTCATAGACCTTCCCCATGGCGGTGGCGACCTCGAAGATCCCGTCGTCTCGCCGGACGATCGCCTCCACCGCGTCCTGCCGGATATCGGCGCCGAACTTGACGGCGTGAGCGGTCATCAAGTCGGCCAGCTGGCGCCCTAGAACGTGTTCGAAACCAGGGTAGTCGTCGATCCACTCGGTGTTGAGTAGCTCACCTCCGGGGACTCCCCGCTCCAGGAGGACCGAACGCAGCAAACCCCGCCCCGAATACATGGCGGCGCAGAGACCCGCCGGTCCACCGCCCACGATGATGACATCCAACTCCTCGCTACGGATCATATCTTCCCCAAGTGAGCGTCATGCAACTCTCGCAGTCACAAATATAGAACGTCCGGGTGTTCCCGCACGTTCCGGGCTATCGGCTATTGGCTAGTTGTTATCCTGAGAGCCTGCCCCGGAGTGCGAGAGTATCTCAGCCCCGATTGGCTTGAGATCCTTCGCTTCGCTCAGGATGACAGTCCCTCCAGTAGCCGATTGCCCACAGTCAATAGCCACCTACCCTAAATGCAGCAGACTCGCCGCCCCGTGACAGCTCGACACCGTGCCGACCAGCACGTCCACCGGTGACCGCGCCCGGCCCGCACTCTCTACCACTGCATCGCCCGCTAGAACGGCACTCACATCGAACATCCCGACACCAAACACCCTGTGCTCACAGACGAAGAGCACGGGACCGGCAGTTGGGTGGGCGTCGCTTAACCTGCGGGCCAGGCCCTCCATCGCATCCGCCATCTCCCAGGTGCGGGGAGCCCGGATGACCGGGCATATGGCGGGCTCGATGCAGTGGGTGGGGCAGGTCCAGTCCGCAAAGGAGATGTAGCGCGTGCCATCCGGGGCACTCGTGTCATAGGGCGTGCCCGGCCCCATTGGAACAGGTCGCGTTTCTACGAGACGGCCCGGCCACCGATCACGGGCACGGCGGACCAGCCACTCGTACATGAGGTGCGGCATGAGAGGAGATGGGACGATGGCGTCGGGAGGGGCACCCGAAGGAGATGGCGAGGCGCCGCCGAGGTAGGCGTCGAAGAAATCACCCCATTCCCGGGTCACCAGTTGGCGGGTGTCGTCTTCTCCCAGCTCGCGAGCAACCTGACAGGCCGGGTTGCGGTCCACGATCAGCAGCCTGCGGTAGGCCGCCCTGCCGCGGGCCCGAGCGCGCTCGAGCTGGCCGGCGTAGAAGCTGCCGTAGCAACCTCCGCCGACGATCACGACATCGCGGAAGCGGATGCTATCGGATGAGTCGTCCACCGTCGACAACCAGAACCTCTCCCGTCACGAAGTCACCCCCTTCCAGAAGGTATAGTAGTGCGGAGACGACATCGGACGGGCTGCCGAGACGGCGAAGCGGGGTGGCTCGCGCGAGCCGTTCCCGCTCTTCGGCGTCGTACTCCTCGGGTACCAGGACGGCCCCGGGAGCGATCGCGTTGACGGTGACTTCGGGGGCAAGGCTCCGCGCCAGCACCTTGGTGAGCATGACGACCCCGGCCTTGCTGACGGAATGTGCCGCAAACCCTGGCCAGGGCTCGAGGCCGGCAAGGTCTGCCAGGTTTACCACCTTCCCCCGAGCGGCGCGGAGCGCAGAGGCCGCGCCCTGAGTGCAGAAGAAGCCCGCCCGAAGGTTCAGGTCGTGAACGGCGTCCCATTGCTCCGGTGTGGTCTCTTCAAAGCTGAGTCGATGCATCACGGCAGCTGAATTGACCAGCACGTCCAGCCGGCCAAACTCAGCCACAACCCGCGCCGGCAGGGCACGCGCGGCATGAGCGTCGGTCAGGTCGGCCTCGAAACAGACGGCACGTCCGCCGGCCGCCATGATCTCCTCCCTTAGCTCGTTGGCACCGGCACTGGAAGCATGATGGTGGATGGCCAGTGTCATTCCCCGCTGGGCTAGCGCTGCGGCCATCGCACGGCCGAGCCGTCGCCCTGCGCCAGTGACCAGGGCGACCCGGCCCTGCAGCTCCATCAGAGCGGTCCAGCGGCGATCGGGGAGATCGGGAGAATCTGTCCGGTAGTCGCGGTATCCGAGCGCGCGAGGGACATCACCCCATCGGTGATCTCCTGCATCTCGACATACTGCGCGTCGCCCTCTCCCACCGCCGCGACGTTATCCACTGTGCGTACCATGGCCGGAGCGACGGCGTTGACCCGGACGTGCCGGTCCTGCAGCTCCAGCGCCAGGCTCCGGGTGAATCCGGCGACGGCGGCCTTGGCGGCCGAGTACACAGCCATGGGGCTCTGCGGATTGAAGTAGGCGATCGAGGAAAAGTTGATGATGCAGCCACGGGTGCGGGTTAACGCCTCGATGGCGGCCTGGGAGACCACAACCGCGGTCTTGAGGTTGATGGCGATCTCGCGGTCGAGCGCCACAACGGTGGTTTCGCCAATTGGGCCGAAGGTGGTCAGCCCGCCCGCCACGTTGACTACCACGTCCAGGCGGCCGAAGTGCTTGAGGGCAGTCTCCACGGCGAGAGCCGCGATATCCGGCTCGGTCAGGTCGCCCGCACAGGGCCTGACGTCCACACCTTGGGCGGCAAACTCGCGTACCCGCTCGGCGACACCGACGGCATTGAGATCGCAGGCAACGATCTTGGCTCCGGCCTTTCCGAACGCGAGCGCGACGGCGTTCCCGATCTGGCCGGCCCGGCCCACACCGGTCACCAGCACAACCTTCCCACGAAAATCGAACCGGGCGGCGCTCATGCGGATCCCAGGCTTTCGAGGATGATGGCGGCGCCAGGCGCACCGGCCTGGGTGTAGAGCACGGTGCCGTCGCGGTCGATCAGGCAGACCGAACGTGCGATCCCGGGCACGATCGGCCTGAGCGAGCCATAGGCGCCGCTGATCGCCCGGTCCGGGTCGGACAGCAACGGGAACGGCAGCCCCAGCTTCTCGGCATACGCCGTGTGTCGCTCGACGGACGCCGGATTCACGCCGAAGGGCCTGATGTCGTGGTCGGTGTAGGCTTGAATCTCATCGCGCACGGCGGAGAGTTGGCGGTTTCAGCCAGGTGTGTTGTTACCGGGATAAAACACCAGCAGCACGCGTGACTCGTCGAGGAGCCGGCGAAGATTGTATGTCCGCCCGTCCGAGGCGGCGGCCGTGAAGTCCGGCGCCACGCTGCCTGGTTGGAGCAGACTCATGACACCGCGCGACTCAGCGAGCGGGCCTGAAACTCGTCCAAGCGGTCCAGCCACTCTCGCGGGACTGCCTGGGAGCCGATAGTGCCATGGGTCACTCCCGGCTCCGGGTCACCGTGCCAGTCGCTGCCACCGGTCCGGAGCAAGCCCAGCTTGAGCGCGATATCGGTAAGCCGGGCGCGGAGATCGGGATCGTGACTGGGATGACGCGTCTCCACCGCATCCAGGCCCTCTCCCTTGAGCCGCTCGATGAAGGCCCGGGTGCCCCGTTCCTTCAGGTGAGCCACAGACACCAATCCGCCGGCCTGGTGGACCAGCTCCGCGATGACCCGAAACGCGGGCAGCGTCTTCTCCACGAAGGCCGGGCGGCCCCGACCCAGGAACCGGTCGAAGGCGTCGCCCAGATCGATGGCGCCGCCGTGCCGCACTATGGCGCGGGCGACGTGCGGCCGGCCCACGGCCCCACCTCCCGATTCATGCAGCACGTGCTCGAACGAGAGCTCCACCCCCAGCCGCTGAAGCTGTTCCACCATTGCCTGCGCCCGGCGCACTCGGTCCGCGCGGCTGCGCTCCAGAAACGCATCCAGCGCGGCCGAGTCGGAGGGTAGAAAGTACCCCAGCACGTGCATCTCGCCCCAGGGGGCCGCGGCCGAGAACTCGCACCCGCCGATGACCCGAACGCCGAAGCGCTCGCCAGCCGCGAGCGCTTCGGGTATGCCACCCAGGGTGTCGTGATCGGTGAGCGCGATAGCGCGGAGGCCGGCCCCCAATGCCCGCTTTACCACGGCCTCGGGAGCAAGACTCCCATCCGAGGCGGTCGAGTGCACGTGCAGATCGATGGTTTCCACAGGCTCGATCGCCTGGTCCATGGGGCTCAGCGGCGATATCCCATCTCGGGAGCGGTCCAGGATGGTTGAGAGTGAGCCAGCAGATCACGCAGTTCCTGATCGCTCAGCTGGCTGAGCGAGAGCTCCCGGCTCTTGGCGCCGAGCGGGGAATAGCGGGCCACGCGCTGCTCGCGATCGGGCCCGACGCCCCGAGTGAAGATGAGGCCGAACTCGTCCTTCACGTACTGTGTGATCCGTCCGCTGACGGCCACTTCCCACTGCTCGCCGTCGGCGGCGATGATTCGTCTGGGCATTCAGGTACCAGCTTCAGTGAACTCCTGGAGGCCCGCCTTCACGTCGGCCATGAATCGGTCGGCGTCGGCGCCGTCCACGATCCGGTGATCGAAGGCGAGCGAAAGCATTCCCTTGGTGCGAATCGCGATCATGTCGGTGTCGTCGACGGTGATGACGGCCGGCTGTTTCTCGATGCTCCCGACGCAGAGGATCGCGGCCTGGGGCTGGTTGATGATGGGCGTGCCGATCACCGATCCGAACCCGCCCGGGTTGGTGATCGTGAAGGTCCCCTTCTGCACCTCATCCGGACTCAGCTTCTTGGTCCGGGCCCGCTCGCCGAGGTCGTTGATGGCCCGAGCTATCCCCAGCAGCGAGAGCTCGTCGGCGTGCTTGATCACCGGAACGATGAGCCCCCAGTCGAGCGCAACGGCGATGCCGATGTTGATGTCGCGCCGAAAGAGCGTGCTCTCCCCCGACACCGCGGCGTTGAGCACCGGGTGCTTCCGGAGGTTGTCCGCCACGACTTTCGTGATGAACGCCAGATAGGTGAGGTTCACGCCCCGGTCGGCAAACTCCTTCTTGTTCCTGGCCCGGACCTGCGCCACGCGGGTGTAGTCGATCTCGAAGATGGTATTGACGTGCGGCGAGACCCGGCGCGACATGACCATGTGGTCGGCGGTCAGCTTCCTGATCCGCGACCAGGGCTCGACCCGATCGCCGGGCCAGGGGTCGACCGTCGCTGCCGGCGCCAGCGGGACAGCGGGACCGCGGGACGGCGGGACAGCAACAGCGCTTGGGACTGACCCACTGACCCGCTGACCCGCTGGCCCGCTGACCGCCTTCCCCGCTTCCCCGCCCTCTATGTAGCTCAAGATGTCGTTCTTGGTGACGCGGCCCAGGAGCCCGGTGCCCGGAATGGCGCTGATGTCGACCTTGTGCTCCGCCGCCATCTTCCGGACCAGCGGGGTCGACTTTCGCTGGAGCCGCTCCTCGATCGACTCGGGCGCCCCATTCCCACCGGTGGCATCGCTCACAGCCCGGGTCTCAGGCGCGGCGGAGGCAGCAGCAGCGGGCACTGATCGCGAGGGAGCGGTCGGCTCGCTGGGGCGGGAAGCCCCCCTGGGCGGCACCGACGGCGCCGACGCCAGCGGCGCTGGAGGTGCTCCCGCAGGGGTGGCCGGTTTCTGGGGAGCCGGGGCGGCGGCCGACGGCGCAGCAGGAGCCTTTGGCTTCTCGGCGGCGGCACTCGCGTCGGTCTCGATCCGGGCGACGACGGTCTGCACCGCCACCGTCTCGCCCTCCTGCACCAGGATTTCCGCCAGCACCCCGGCAGTCGGGGCCGGAATCTCCGCGTCCACCTTGTCGGTCGAGATCTCGAAGATCGGCTCGTCCCGCTTGATGGGGTCGCCCACCTTCTTCATCCAGCGGGAGAGCGTGCCTTCCGCGATCGACTCTCCCATCTGGGGCATTATTACGTCAATCTTTGCCATTCATCCCTCTCAGGAGTGCTGGTCAGGAGTCGGGAGTCTGGAGTCGACCCGCCCGACTCGCTGACTCCTGACTCCCGACTCAACTCTAATACGCAGCCAGCCATCGTGCCGCCCTTACGATATCCGCCGTCTGCGGCAAGACGAAGTCCTCGAGCTGCGGCGCATACGGCAGCGGCACGTCGTGCGCCGCGACCCGCTTGATCGGCGCATCGAGCCACTCGAAGGCCAGGTCGTTGATGCGAGCGGCGATCTCACCTGCCACTCCGCCGGTCACCGTGTCTTCGTGCACGATCAGCACCCGGTTGGTCTTCCTGACGGTGGCCGCGATGGCCTCGTCGTCCATCGGAAGCAGCGACCGCAGGTCGAGCACCTCGACCGAGAATCCATCCTCCCGCTCCAGCTGTTCCGCGGCTTCGAGCGACTTCCACACCGTCGCGGCGTAGGTGATGATCGACAGATCCCGGCCTTCCCGGGCCAGACGAGCCTTGCCGATCGGCACGACGTGATCGCCCTGCGGCAGCTCCTCCTTGATCCGCCGGTAGAGATACTTGTGCTCGAAGAAGAGCACGCAGTCATCGTCCCGGATAGCGGACTTGATCAGCCCCTTGGCGTCGCTCGCCGTGGCCGGATAGACGATCTTGAGACCCGGGGTGTGGAGGAACGCCGCCTCGGGGTTCTGCGAGTGGAACGGCCCGCCCCGGACGTAACCGCCGCTGGGTCCGCGCACCACCATGGGACAGGGCAGAAAGGCGCGATATCGCGCGGTGGCGACGTAGTTGGTGAGCATGTCGTAGGCGCAGGAGATGAAGTCGATGAACTGCATCTCGCACACCGGCCGCATGCCCATGTGCGCGGCGCCGGCCGCCGCGCCCACGATCGCCGCCTCGGAAATCGGCGTGTCGATGACCCGCTGCTCGCCGAAGCGGGCCTGCAGACCTTCGGTCACCTTGAATGCGCCCCCGTACGCGCCGATGTCCTCGCCCAGACAGAAGACATTGGGGTCACGCTCCATCTCCTCGAACAATCCCTGCCGGATGGCCTCGAGGTAGGTGCTCTCAGCCATCGTGCGTCCCCCAGCTCGCGGGCCGCTCGTGAATGTCGACTGCCGAGCGCACGCCCTCCCGATACCAGAGCGCGGGTGTCCGCGGCCGGATCGGCATAGACGCCAAGCAAGCGCATCGCGGGGCTCCGGTGCGCGGCGAAGCCTCGGCCTCGTCCGTGGCGCGATCGATCTCGGCTGTAACCCGGGCGTCGATCTGCTCCAGCTCGGCTGGTCGGTACGCCTGCACGTCCGGTGAGCGTCTTGATGAAGCGGTCGAGGGGATCGTTCTCCCGGGCCCAGCGCTCGATCTCGCCGGCCGGGACGTAGGACTGGTTGTCGTGCTCCGCGTGGCCCTTGCGGCGGTAGGTCATCAGCTCGATGAGCGTGACGCCCTCGCCGCCGGCGGGCGCGGTCCACGGCTTCCTTGGTGACCTCGTAGGTGGCCACCACGTCGTTCCCGTCCGCCCGCACGCCCGGCACACCGTAGCCGATGGCCTTGTCCTTGAAGCTGGTGCACGCCGTCTGCTTGCTGGTGGGAGTGGAGTAGGCGTACCCGTTGTTCTCGACGATGACCACCAGGGGGCAACGCTGGACCGCGGCGAAGTTGATCCCCTCGTGGAAGGCGCCGGTGGAAGTGGCCCCGTCCCCGACATACACCAGGCCGACCCGGTCCTCGCCTCGCAGCTTGAACGAGAGCGTTACCCCGGCCATGACCGGCACCATGTCGCCCAGATGTGAGATCTGCCCGATGAACCCGCGGACTGTATCGCCGAAGTGGATGTTGAGCTCGCGACCGCGGGTGGGCGAGTCTCCCTTGGCCATGTACTGCCGCAGGATCTCGAGCGGCGTGGCGCCCTGCACCAGCATGGAGCCCAGATTGCGGATCAGCGGAGAAAGTACGTCGCCCTTGGAGCGGTCGAGCGCGTAGGCCGAGCCCACGGCGTCAGCCTCCTGGCCCAGCGAGCGGAACAGCCCGCCGACCACCTTGGTCTGGCGGTACAGGTTGACCAGCCGCTCCTCGAGCGAGCGGGTCAGCCGCATGTAGTAGTAGAGCTCGAGCAGCTGGTCCCGCGTCAGAGCCGGGAGCGCGGCTCGGATCTGCGGCACGAGCACTGGTGACCGCCATGCAAGTCCTGGTTGAAAGTGGTCTCGTCCGGGCAGGAAGATCGACTTCCCGGAGGGGAGAATCAAGCCGGAGAGAGCTCAGTCGTGGGAAGAAAACGGGGTGGCCGCCGGTGCTTGGTCGCCTGCTCGAACGCAAACCCAATTCGGATGAGGGTCGGCTCACTCCAGGCGACGGCCGAAGAAGGAGAGATTGACCGGCAAGCCCGTACACGAATCCCATCGGCACGCTGATGCTCGGGTAGCCGGCAACCGCCGCGGGGGTGGAGCTGCGACCCGGTGAAATGGTCGCCGTTCACCAGGTCGGTCGGCCAGGCCGGGTTGCCCGTCGGCGCCACGAGGGCATCCAGCCGGTGCTTTGCCATGACGGCGTCGATACCCAGCGCGCGGGAGAGCCGGCGGCAGCTGCTCCAGCGCCTTCTGTAGGCGGGCGAGGTCAGGGGTCCCTTCTCTTGCGCCTGCAGGAAGAGCTCCTGGCCAAAATAAGGCATCTCCCGGTCCCGCGTGCTGCTCGATTGAACTCGATAACATCGCCGAGCGTCTTGACCGCGTGCGCCGCTCCCAGGGCCGCCAGGTAGCGTTCAGATCGGCCTTGAGCTCGTAGAGCAGGACCTCCAGCTCGGCGTCGTCGTACTCGCCGGCGTGCGGAATGTTCGGCTGGGTCGACCAGCACGGCGCCTTCGTGCCGGAGCACGTCCGAGGGCGGCCTCCGCCGGCCGGTCGGTCGCGTCGCTGTAGCCGAAGAACTTCGCCCGGGCCACACCGATCCGTGCTCCGCGGAGGCCGGCCGGGTCGAGAAATTTGGTGTAATCCTGGTGCACGTGTCCCGCCGCCGGCCGCGGTCGCCGCGCCGCGAGGATCGGGACCGGCCATCGCCGCCAAGCAGAGCCGCGGCATCGGCGACGCGTCCGGCATAAGCGGGCCCGGCCGTGTCCTGAGTGTGAGAGATCGGGATGATCCCCGCCCGGCTCACCAGCCCAACCGTCGGCTTGAGTCCGACTACTCCATTGCCGGATGCCGGGCAGACGATCGAGCCATCGGTCTCGGTGCCCACGGCTACCGCGCCGAGATTGGCCGAGACCGCCACTGCCGATGCCCGAGCTGGAGCCCACAGGGGTTCCGGTCGAGAACAAACGGGATTCCGACACTGCCCCCCGCGGGCGCTCCATCCACTGGACGAGTGGGTGGACCGGATATTTGCCCACTCGCTCATGTTGGCCTTTGGCGAGCAGGACGGCGCCGGCACTTCGAAGGCGGGCGGCGACGCCCGAATCGCGACTGGGGAACCGAGCCCTCGAGCGCGAGCGAGCCGGCCGTGGTGGTCATCCGGTCGGCGGTGTCGATGTTGTCTTTGAGCAGAACGGGTATGCCGTGGAGCGGACCGCGCGGCCCCTGGGCCTTGCGCTCCCGGTCGAGGACGTCGGCCACGGACGAGCGCCTCGGGGTTGGTCTCAATGACGCTGTGGAGCCGGGGCCCTTCCCGGTCGAGATTCGTGATGCGGGCGAGGTACACTCGTCAACCGTTGATGTGCCGTGAGCCGGCCCGCCTGCATATCGGCCTGCAGTCCGGCGATGGTAGCCTCGTCCAACTCGACCGGCCCGACGTCCCAACCGGACGACCTGCCCAAGGCCGGTAGCATCCGCAGCGGGCCGGATTTGCTGACGGCGGCGACACTGACCAGCGCGGCGTAACTCAGGAACCCGCGCCGATCGATGCCGCCTCCTCGACCCATCATTGTTGGGATCGCGTCTATGACCTTCACCGTGACCGGCCGCCCAGCGCCGGCCGACTGGGGCTCGGCCTCGATCCGCATCCCGTAGAACGAGCGATAGACGAAGAACAGCGCCGCGAGGAAGAACGCCACCGCCAGCACCCGGGCTCAGCGTGCCGGACCCGCCGCTGGTCAGATACACACCCAGCTCGACGGCCAGCAGTCCGAACAGCGTGGTGAACTTGATCACCGGGTTCATGGCGACGGATGAGGTGTCCTTGAACGGGTCGCCTACGGTGTCGCCGACGACCGAGGCATCGTGGAGCTGCGTGCCTTTCATCTTGAGCTCGGTCTCCACGATCTTCTTGGCGTTGTCCCAGGCGCCGCCGGCATTGGCCATGAAGATGGCCTGGAACAGGCCGAACATCGCGATCGAGATCAGGTAGCCGATGAAGAAGAACGGCTCGATGAAGGCGAAGGCGAGGGTGGAGAAGAAGACGCCCAGGAAGATGTTGAACATGCCCTTCTGGGCGTACTGGGTGCAGATCTCGACCACCCGCCGGCTGTCCTCGACCGAGGCCTTGGTGACGCCTTCGAGCCGGATGTTGGCCTTGATGAATTCCACCGCCCGATAGGCGCCGGTGGTGACGGCCTGGGTGGAGGCGCCGGTGAACCAGTAGATCACGGCGCCACCGGTGATGAGGCCGAGCAGGAACGGCGGATGGAGGATGGAGAGATTCTCCATGCCCGCGGTCAAGCCATGGGTGAGGGCCATGATGATCGAGAAGATCATGGTGGTGGCGCCCACCACCGCCGTCCCGATAAGCACCGGCTTGGCCGTGGCCTTGAAGGTGTTCCCCGCCCCGTCGTTCTCCTCCAGCAGCTCCTTGGCAGTCTCGAAGTTCAGGTCGAAGCCATGGTCCCGCTTGATCTCCTGCTTCACTCCGGGGACCTGCTCGATCAGCGACAGCTCGTAGATGGACTGGGCGTTGTCGGTCACCGGCCCATAGCTGTCCACCGCGATAGTGACCGGGCCCATGCCCAGGAAGCCGAACGCCACCAGACCGAAGGCGAAGATCGCCGGCGCCTTCATCAGCTCGCCCAGGCCCATCGTGCTCACGCCGTAGGCGATCGCCATGAGGCCCATGATCGTGATGCCGAGCCAGTAGGCCGAGAAGTTCCCGGCCACGAAGCCCGACAGGATGTTGAGCGACGCTCCGCCCTCGCGGGACGATGTCACCACCTCGCGCACGTGCCGCGACTCGGTGGAGGTGAAGACCTTCACCAGCTCGGGGATGATCGCCCCGGCCAGGGTGCCGCAGCTGATCACCGTCGAGAGCTGCCACCACAGGTCGGGATTGCCGCCGAGATCGGGAACGATCACGTAGGAAAGCACGTACGTGAGCACGACGGACACGATCGAGGTGAGCCAGACCAGCTGGGTGAGCGGGGACTCGAAGTTGAACCTCGCCGGCGTCGGCGTACTTGGCCCGGGATATGCCGTTGCTGATCAGATAGGAGAAGCCCGACGCGAGCACCATCATCACCCGCATCAGGAAGATCCAGACCAGCAGCTGCGCCTGGACCGACGGTATCCGCCACCGCCAGGACGATGAACGTGATGAGCGCCACGCCGGTGACGCCGTAGGTCTCGAAGCCGTCGGCAGTCGGGCCGACCGAGTCGCCGGCGTTGTCGCCGGTGCAGTCGGCGATGACGCCCGGGTTCCGGGCGTCGTCTTCCTTGATCTTGAACACCACCTTCATCAGGTCCGACCCGATGTCGGCGATCTTGGTGAAGATGCCGCCCGCGATACGAAGCGCCGCAGCGCCGAGCGACTCGCCGATGGCAAAGCCGAGGAAGCAGGCGCCCGCCACGTTGGCCGGGATGAAGAGCAGGATGGCCAGCATGAACAGGAGCTCGACCGAGATGAGCATCATGCCGACGCTCATCCCCGAGCGGAGCGGAATCTCGGAGACCGGCCAGGCCCTGCCCCGCAACGCGGCAAAGGCGGTCCGGGAGTTGGCCAGGGTGTTGATCCGGATGCCGAACCAGGCGACTCCGTAGCTGCCACCCATGCCGATGAGGCTGAAGAGCAGGATGATCAGCGATCTTCGGCAGCTCGAGACCGGTGAGCAGGAAGTAGATCGACGATCACGGCGCCGATGAACCCGAACAGCACCAGCAGCAGCTTGCCCTGTTGCACCATGTAGGCCTTACAGGTCTCGTAGATGAGCTCCGAGATCTCGGCCATGCTGCGGTGCACCGGCAAGTTCTTCACGTGGGAATAGCTCAGCAGGCCGAATAGCAGACCCAGCACGCAGACCAGCAGGCCGGAGAGCAGGATCTGGTGACCGGTGAAACCGAGGAAGTCTCCCTGGTTGAGGTCGGGAAGCTGGAGGTTGACCTCGCCGCCCGGCCGGTGCTCGGGCGCCTGCGCTGCCTCCTGGGCGGCGAGGGCCGGGAGTGCCGCCGGTGCCAGTGCCATCCCGAGGAACAGGATCAGCACCAGTCTGCTGGCAGGTCGAAACACGTTGTGGGCGAACATCATCGTCAAGGATCTCCTGGGCTTCACTGGCATGAGATTCTGTTGTCGTGAGAGAAGAGAAGTTAGTAGGCGCCGATCGGACGATGCGTCGGCTCTGCCATCGTATGCACCATGGTGAGAAAGCGCTTGGCCCGCTTGTCGGCTTCGCTTTCTCCGACCTGGTCGGTCTCGACCGTCACCAGGGTGTAGTGACCACCCTCGGCCTGAACCGTCACCGTAATTCGGCCGATCGGTGCCGGCGAACTGCCGGCGCCGGGGCTGCTCCTCCACCGGTGCCAGGGTCCCGCCGAAAAACCGTCCGGCCCCGACGAGCACTTCGTCGGGGGGAAGGTGGGTGCGGTGGAAGTATTTCACCCTTAATCCTCGACGTAGTACTCGAGATCGAGATGGGTGATCTGCGTCTCGCCCATCAGATACCGGAGCGTGTTCTTGAGCTTGGTCTGCTGAATGAAGAGGTCGTGCTCCGGGTAGAGGCCGGGTGCCGTTTGGGGGCTCTTGAAGTAGAAGGAGAGCCACTCCTGGATCCCGCTCAGACCGGCGCGCTGCGAGAGGTCGAAGAACAGAGCCAGGTCGAGCACCAGGGGAGCGGCGAGAATGGAGTCACGACAGAGGAAGTCCACCTTGATCTGCATCGGGTAACCGAGCCACCCGAAGATGTCGATGTTATCCCAGCCTTCCTTGTTGTCGCCTCGGGGCGGATAGTAGTTGATCCGCACCTTGTGATACATCTTGCCGTAGAGCTCGGGATAGAGTTGGGGCTGAAGGATGTACTCCAGCACCCCGAGCTTCGACTCCTCCTTGGTCTTGAAGCTCTCGGGATCGTCCAGCACCTCGCCATCACGGTTCCCCAGAATGTTGGTCGAGTACCAGCCCGCCACCCCCAGCATTCGCGCCTTGAACATCGGCGCCAGGACGGTCTTGACCATGGTCTGGCCGGTCTTGAAATCCTTACCGCCGATTGCGACGCCTTTGCTCTTGGCGAGCTGCTCCATGGCGGGGAAGTCGCAGGTGAGGTTCGGTGCGCCGTTGGCGAACGGTACACCTTCCATGATGGCGGCGTAGGCGTAGAGCATCGACGGCGCGATCGTCGGATCGTTCGCGTCCATCGCCTTTTCGAATGCTTCGAGGGTCCAGTGGCTGGGTCCGGGGCTGATGAAGATCTCGGTCGACGCGCACCAGACCATCACCAGGCGGTCGCACTTCTGTTTGGTCTTGAACTGCTTGATGTCCTTGCGGAGCGCCTCGGCTAGCTCGCGCTTGCCGCTGCCCGGCTTGACGTTCTTGCCTTCGAGCCGCTTGACGTAGCTCTGGTCGAACACCGCCGGCATCGGCTTGATGGCCTTGAGAAAAGCGGCGATGGGTTCGAGGTGTTCGTGGCGATCCAACACCCCCGCCCGCACGGCGGCGGTGTAGGCGTCATCAGGAATCGGGTCCCAGGCGCCGAATACCAGGTCCTCGAGGGAGGCCAGCGAGACGAAGTCGCGGATCAGGGGAGCGCGCCTCTCGGTACGCTTGCCCGAGCCGGATAGTACCCATCTGTGTGATCGATCCGATCGGCCGTGCCGCCCCGCGGCGGATGTTCTCCACGCCGGCGATGAACGTCGTAGCTACCGCACCCAGCCCCACACACAGCACCCCGAGCTTCCCCTGAGCCGGCGCGATCTGCCGGGCGTTCTTTTCCGCCACTTCTAAGGTCCTTTCGCGAGAGAATCGAATGAGGCATGCTTCCTCTCCGCGGTGTGCTTCACCTCCGCGGCCTGCCTGATTTCCTCAACTCGGAGCGCTTGATCGACACGGCCCGCGTGCCGGTGGACATACACGAACCGCTGCACCACCGTGATCACCGATGCGATGGCCAGCAGCGCAACGATCGCCTCGAGCAGGAGCGCGTCGGGTCCTGCCCCGAACACCACCGAGGCCACCCCCAGACCCAGAATTCGCTCGGCGCGCTGCGCAATACCGACCTTGCAGTCGAGCCCCAGTCCTTCAGCCCGCGCCCGGGCATACGAGACCAGGAGCGAGCTGAGGATTGCCACCATGCACACGATGACCGCCGGAGTCCGGAAGGCCACGTCGGGCGCGGTCATCAGGAACGCCCCGATTCCGATGAAGGTGGCGCCGTCTCCCACCCGGTCCAGCGTGGAGTCGTAGAAGGCTCCGAACCTGGTCACCATCGCTCCGCCGCGAGCCACTTGTCCGTCCAGGGTGTCGGCCACACCGCTCAGCAGCAGCAGCGCTCCACCGAGCCGGATGTGACCGGTGGCGTATGCAACGGCGGAGACGAGCACGAGTCCCGTCCCGACTGTCGTGATGGTGTTTGGCCGCACTCCAGCCCGGATCAGACGTTCCACCAACGGGTTAACGGTGGTGTAGAACGGCTTCTCCAGCGCACCCAGCAGCTTCACTGTGGTATAAGTCCTCAGCAGGGGGGCTCAGGCAGAATTCACCTCCGGTGACCCGTCGATCGCCGGCGAAAGGATAACCGGCGAAACCGCTTAGGGCAATCGGATCGCGAGGCCGGCCGGAATGCTTTTGGCTCATTCGGGATACAAGAGAAACGCCCGCCGACGCTCCCGGAAGCGTTTCAGCTCCTCCCGCCATCGTACCGCGACGGCCGATACCGGCTCGTCGCCCTCGATAGCGGCTCGGAGCTCAGGGCCGCCCGCCAGGCGGTCAAACTGCCCGGGGCGAAAAGTAAATGCCGCCGGGTGAGCCTTTCTGAGAGCCGCGAGCAGGTGGACGGCTGTCACGGTAGGATCGTACGCACCGCGATCGGTGGTGGTTAAGCGAATTCCTGCCACCAGCGTATCAGGGTATTTTCCGTCGCCCGGTGAGGCTGGCGTGAACAGCGTCCCGCTGAATCTCACTCCTGGAGGCGCCGTGCGGCGCAGCGTGGCCAGCACCGCGGCTGTGTCCAGCCAGGGCGCTCCGATCTGCTCGAATGGCGCCTCGCTTCCCCGTCCCACGGAAAGATTGGTTCCCTCGAACAGGCAAAGGCCGGGATAATGGTAGAGACTCTCGAGGGTGCGTAGATTCAGGCTGGGCGGAACGAAGGGAAGGCCGGTCGCATCGAAGGCCATAGAGCGGCGCCAGCCGTGCAGCGGCACGACGTGAAGGTCGGCCCCCAGGCCCAGTGTCGCATTGGCAAGCCGAGCCAGCTCGCCGATAGTCATTCCATGCCTCATGGCGATCGGGAACCGCGCGACTGCCGAGGCGGTAACGCTGTCCTGAACATCCCCCTGCACCGCACCTCCTATCGGATTGGGCCGATCGAGCACCACCACCGGAAGGCGCCCGGCTGCGGCTGCCATGATCGTCGCAACGGCAGCCGGATAGGTGTAATAGCGGGCCCCGGCATCCTGGAGGTCTACCAGGAGCACATCCACTTGCTGGAGCATCGCGGCGGTGGGCGGGTGGAGCCGTATGCCATCGTGAAGCAGGTAGACCGGTGTACCGGTGGCGGAGTCCTTTTCCTGCCGGGTATCCGGCGCGACGTCTACGTCGATGTTACCCCGCAGGCCGTGCTCGGGCGCGAAAACTGCGGTCACCCGAAGCCCCGCGCCAACCAACCGGTCCAGATCGCGCCGGCCCTTGGCGTCGACGCCCGACTGATTGGTCACCAGACCGATACGGCGGTTACGGACCAGGCTTAGACTGTCGGTGAGAAGGACCTCGATCCCGGGGCGCACCTGGGCCGGCGCGGCTCCGGTCCTGGGTCGAGCCGCGCAGCCCATGCAGCATCCCCACAGTCCCAGCAAAAAGAGAGATCTGTGCACGTCAAGCACCTCGCGCTTCTGACGGTTTCGTTGTGGGCTTGCGGCCCCTCGACCCAGGCACCGACGCCGCAGCCTTCGCAGTTTCCGCCGAGGGAAGAGCCTACGGTGGACCTGGACGCCCTTCTCGCGGACCTTTCGCCGCGCGACAAGATCGCCCAGCTGGTCGTTCCCTGGATTGCGGGGACCTACACCTCCTTCGACGACGATGCCTTCCGGCGGATGCAGGAGTGGGTGGATTCGCTCCACATTGGCGGGTTGCTCGTCTCCGTCGGCTCCCCGCTGGACGAGGCGGCCAAGCTCAACCGGCTTCAGCAGCGGTCCCGCCTGCCACTGCTGATCGCATCCGATCTCGAGGCAGGCACCTCAATCCGCTTGAACGGCGGCACACCGTTTCCCCCCAATATGGGCGTTGCGGCCACCGGCAGCGACTCGGACGCCTACGAGCTGGGACGGATTACGGCACTCGAAGGTCGCGCAGTAGGGCATTCACCTCGCCTTTGCACCCGTAGCGGACGTCAACAACAATCCCGCCAACCCGATCATCAACACCCGTTCCTTTGGCGAGGACCCGCAGGCGGTGGGCCGTCTGGTGGCAGCGGAGATCCGCGGCATCCAGGAACATGGCATGCTGGCGGGAGCCAAACACTTCCCCGGCCATGGCGACACCGGGACCGACTCGCACATCACGCTTGCGGTCAGCAATGCCGACTGGGCCCGGCTCGATTCGGTCGAGCTGGTGCCATTCCGAAGCGCCATCGCTGCCGGAGTGTCGTCCATCATGTCTGCTCACATCGCCATGCCAGGCATCGATGGAGGGCAGCTGCGGCCCGGTAACGGTGGTGCCCAGCATCCTCACCGGAATCCTGCGCGACTCGCTGGGCTTCAAAGGGTTGGTGGTCACCGATGCACTCAACATGGGCGGCGTGGCCAACACCTATGGTGCGGAGGCCGGAGTGCGCGCTTTTATTGCGGGCGCCGACCTTCTCCTTCAGCCGGCCGATCCGAGAACAGCCATCAATGCAATGGCCGCAGCGGTAGCCCGGGGCGAGATCTCCCAGGAACGACTGAACCGTTCGGTGCGCCGAGTGCTGGAGCTGAAGCGCCGGCTCGGTCTGTTCCAGCGGCGCACCGTTCCGCTGGACAGCATCCCTTCGATAGTGGGCCGGGCAGAGTTTCAGAACACGGCCCGCAGCATGGCCGCACGCTCGATCGTCATGGTGAAGGACGTAGGCGGCACGGTGCACGGGCTCAGGCGCGCGCGACCGGCGCTCACGCTCATCACCTATGGTGAGGAGGACAACCGATCGCTCGGCAACACCCTTGCGGGCGAGCTCCGGGCGCGGGGTCACTCTGTTGTCGTCTTCAAGCTCTGGCCCGCCAGCGGACCAGCCAGCTACGATTCCGCCACGGTGGCAATCGCGCGGAACGGGGTGACCCTCTTCGCCGTCTCCGATAAGCCGGTGCCCTGGCGGGGGACGATCGGGCTCCCCGAGCCGATGATGGATCTGATCGATTCAACCGCTCGCGCCGGGCCCACCATTCTGGTGTCGCTGGGAAATCCCTACTTGATCTCGGCCCTTCCCGAGGTGGGATCCTACCTGATCGGTTGGCGCGCCAATGTGGTAACCGAGCAAGCGGTCGCGCGGGCGCTGGCCGGCGAGACCGCAATCACGGGCCGGCTGCCGATCTCGATCCCGCCCGGCTACCGCCGCGGGTGGGGCGTGCAGCGGCGAGTGCGGTGAGCCGGGCCTGGGCCCCCCTCATGATGGTCGCCGTGGGCTGCGCACCCCGCATCGATTCCCGTATCCCCTCGGCTATGACCGTGCTGAAGACCAATTGGACCCCGGTGACGACGTTCCTCGATTCCGTGGTGTCGGCCGGGGCCGCTCCCGGCGCGGTGCTCGGCGTGAGCGTGGCAGGGCAGCGCTACGTCTACGCCAGCGGCCGGTTGACCCGGGACGAGCCGGAGCAAGCCGAGCCGACTACGGTCTACGATCTTGCATCGCTTACCAAGGTCGTCGGCCTCACCACCGCGGTGATGCTGGCCGTAGATGATGGCAGACTCGAGCTCGACGCGCCGGTCCAGCAGTACCTGTCCGCATTCGAAGGTGAGGGGAAGGAGCGGGTGACCATCCGGCTGCTTCTGGCACACGCAAGCGGCCTGCCCCCTTGGCGGCCTCTGTTCCGAGAGACGGAAACGCGGGAGGAGGCCTTCGCCCTGGCCGACACCACTGCTCTGAGCTCGCCGCCGGGAACGACGGACGTTTACTCCGATCTCGGCATGATCGTCCTGACTCAGGCGGTGGAAGCGGCGTACCACGAACGGCTCGACTCTCTGCTCGCCCGCCGGATTTTTCAGCCGCTCGGCATGACCTCAGTCGGGTTCCTGCCAACCGCCGAGCGTGCTCGGATCGCCCCAACGGAGCTCGACCCGTGGAGGGGCCGGGTGCTGAGAGGCGAGGTGCACGATGAGAACGCCGCGCGACTGGACGGTGTGTCGGGGCACGCCGGGCTCTTTGGATCGGCGCCGGATCTGTTGACGTTTGCCGAGTGGCTGCTGGAAGGATGGAACGAGGGACGGATGGAACGAGGGACGGCAACAGCCCCTCTTCCCTCGTTCCCTCGTTCCCCCGTTCCTTCGTTCAGGACTTCACCCGCCGCCAGAATCTCATCCCCGGCTCCCATCGCGCATTGGGCTGGGACACGCCCTCTCCCGGCAGCAGCGCCGGGGACTTGCTTTCACCCCAGAGCATCGGCCACACCGGCTTCACCGGCACCTCTCTCTGGATCGATCCCGAGCGTCGGCTCGCGATCGTCCTGCTCAGCAATCGAGTGAACCCCACCCGCGACAACTCCGCGTGGGCGGGGGTGCGCGCGAGAATCGCAGATCTCGTGATGACCACTCTCTTCGAGGACCTACGATGACGCTCGAACTCAGCGATTGGCTTATCGTCGCGCTGTACTTCGTTGCCTCGGCCGCCATCGGTCTGGCGTACACCCGTAAGGCCAGTCGGTCACTCGAGGAGTACTTCGTGTCTGGCCGCGCCCTGCCCTGGTGGCTCGCGGGGACCTCGATGGTGGCAACCACCTTCGCGGCCGACACCCCCCTGGCGGTGGCCGGGCTGGTGGCCAAATACGGCGTGGCGGGCAACTGGTTGTGGTGGAACGGGGCGTTCTCCGGGGTACTTACGGTCTTCTTCTTCGCTCGCCTCTGGCGCCGGGCCGGGGTGCTCACCGATGTGGAGTTTGCCGAGCTGCGCTATGGCGGCCGTCCCGCGGCAGTACTGCGTGGCTTTCGGGCGCTATACCTGGCCCTTCCTATCAACCTCATCATCATGGGCTGGGTCACTCGCGCGATGGTCACCATCCTGGGGGTCACTCTCGACGTGGATCCGTGGCGGGCCGCCATCCTGCTCTTCGGCGTCACCGCCCTCTACAGCATTTTCTCCGGTCTGTGGGGCGTGATCGTCACCGATGCCTTCCAGTTCGTGGTCGCCATGGGTGGAACCATTCTGCTCGCGGTGCTGGCGGTCGAGTCGGTCGGTGGCCTGGACGTCTTGACGGCGAAGGCGGCGGCACATTTCGGGTCGGCGGATGCGGCGTTCGGCGTGTTTCCAGCGACGGATCAGGCCTGGCTGCCCCTCTCGACACTGCTGATTTTTCTGGGGGTCCAATGGTGGGCCGCCTGGTACCCCGGTCAGGAGCCGGGCGGCGGTGGCTACGTGGTACAGCGAATTCTGTCGGCCAAGGACGAGCGGCACGGGCTGCTGGCTACGCTCTGGTTCACCATCGCGCACTATGCCCTGCGGCCCTGGCCCTGGATCCTGGTCGGGTTCGTGGGTCTGATTCGCTATCCGAACCTGGCCAATCCGGAGGAAGGCTACGTGCGGGTGATGGTGGACGTTCTCCCCTCCCCTTACAAGGGCCTGCTGCTCGCCGCCTTTGCGGCGGCCTACATGAGCACCATAAGCACCCATCTCAACTGGGGCGCGTCGTACCTGGTGAACGATGTGTACCTCCGTTTCCTCAAGCCGAACGCCGGCCGGCGCGCCCAGGTCATCGCGTCGCGGATGGCAACCGGTGTGCTCATGGTTCTCTCGCTGGTGGTGATGAGCTTCCTCAGCAGTGTGGAGCAGGGCTGGAAGCTGCTGATCGGGCTCGGCGCGGGCACCGGCCTGGTCTTCATTCTCCGCTGGTACTGGTGGCGGGTGAATGCATGGTCGGAGATCAGCGCGATGATCGCCTCGTTCGTCACCTCGGTGGCCCTGGCAGCCTTTGGGCACGATCTCAGTAACCCCGCCAGCGGCGCCTACGCCCGGACGATGCTGATCACGGTCCTGGTCACCACCGTCGTGTGGCTGTCGGTTACCCTGCTGACCCCACCTGAAACCGCGGCCACACTGGACCGGTTCTACCGCAGGGTCCGGCCCGGGGGGCCGGGCTGGCGCCCGGTCTCCGAGCGCCTGGGCTTCGGCGACGATCCCATACCCGGGGGGGCATTGTCCTGGGTCAACTGGATCGCCGGGATTGGCGCGGTCTACTGCGCTGTCGTGTCTCTGGGGGCTTTGCTCATCGGATCCCAGGTACGGGGGCTCTTATATGGCGCCGCGGCCATAGCGGCTTTCCTGTTGATACAGCGTAACTTGCGTGCTGATCCGACGCTCAGGAGCGGCGTTGACACAACACCTCGGCCTGAGTTAGGTTTGGACAGGTAAAATGATCCCCTAACCCGGTTGTCGCCCCCTGCCAACGGGGCTGACAGAAGGAGTAGTGCATGAGCGGCATCGAGCAGCAGGCCCCCGCCAGCGGTTTTGCACTCGCCATTACGGCCCGGGCGGCTGAAGAGGTGCAGAAGTTCATCGCCCAGGAGCAGGTCCCGACCGAGAGTGCGGGGCTCCGGGTGAGCGTGCTGCCGGGCGGCTGCTCCGGCTTCAAGTACAGCCTGAATGTCGAGGAGCGGCCCCTCGAAGACGACATGGTCGCCGAAGTGAATGGTGTCCGCGTCTTCGTGGATGGCTTCAGCGCCCAGTATCTTACCGGTGTGACGATCGACTACGTGAGCTCGATGCAGGGCTCCGGCTTCACCTTCACCAACCCGAACGCAACCGGCGGCTGCGGTTGCGGCAGCAGCTTTACCGCCTGAAGACCGTAAGCGGTGAGCAGTAAACAGTGAGCGGGGCGGCCGTGAGAAGATTTCTCATCCGGCCGCCCTTTTTATGTCTTACCCCCCGGACACCGCTTACCGCTTACCGCTCACGCTTTTGAATACCCCGACCTCGTCGTCGTTGCCCTCTACTTCCTGGTGACCCTGGGCGTGGGGATCTGGGCTGCGCGCCGCCAGGAGACGGCCGGCGACTACTTTCTCGGTGCGCGGAATCTCCCCGCCTGGGCGATTCTGCTCTCCATCGTCGCCACCGAGACTTCCGCGCTGACCGTCATCTCGGTGCCGGGCATCGGCGCCCGCGGCGATCTCACTTTCCTCCAGCTCACCTTCGGGTATCTCGTCGGGCGCGATCGGCGTAGCGCTCTGGCTCCTGCCCGGGTACTTCCGGGGAGATCAGGAGACCGCCTACGCCCGGCTCGAGTCCCGCTTCGGCACCACCACCCGGCGGATGGTCTCGATCGTCTTTCTCGTCACCCGGTTCATGGGCGACGGCGTCCGCATCTTCGCGGGCGCGATTCCCCTCGCGCTGCTTACGGGCTGGAGCATCCCTACCGCGATCGTCGCGATGGGCGGCGTCACACTCGTCTACACCTGGTTCGGCGGGCTCAAGGCCGTCGTGTGGGCGGATGTGGTGCAGCTGGCGGTTTACCTGGCAGGGGGCGTAGCGGCGCTGCTCATCGCCTGGGAACTGGCCGGCGGTGCGCAGAACGCCCTCTTCGCCGCGTGGTCCGCGGGCAAGCTCACGGTGATCCAGCCCACCCTAGACCTGACCGTACCCTATACCCTGGTCGGCGGTCTCATAGGCGGCGCGATGCTCTCGGCGGCCTCGCATGGAACCGACCATCTGATCGTCCAGCGCCTGCTCGCCACCCGCTCGCTCAAGGCTGCACGCGTCGCGCTCATCGGCTCGGGCGTCGTGGTGATACTCCAGTTTCTCCTGTTCCTGCTGGTGGGTGTGGCGATCTGGGCCGCGGGCCTGGCGCCGGGAGGCCTGCCTGCTGACCAGATCTTCCCCCGATTCATTCTTGAACACCTGCCCACCGGCCTGGCCGGACTCGTCGTGGCCGGGATCCTGGCGGCCGCCATGAGCACTATCAGCTCCTCGATCAACGCGCTGGCGTCCTCGATGACGCACGACTTGTATGCCAGCTGGACTGGCCGCCGCGATCCGGCCCACTTGCTTCGGGTCGGCAAGCTCTTTTCAGCGGTCTGGGGAACGAGCCTGATCGCGGGTGCGCTCTTCTTTCATTTCTACGCCACCGGAACCGACACCCCAGTGGTCGTGCTGGCGCTTTCGATCGCCTCGATCACCTACGGGGCCTGCTCGGCACCTACTTCCTTGCCGGATGGCGCCGCGCCCAGGGCCGCGATGTGGTAGGAGCGGTGGGCGTTGCCGTTGCCGTGATGCTCCTGGTCGTATTCGCGAAGCCCCTCTCAGCACACCCAGGTCTTGAATGGCTTGGCCCGGCCGGCCGACTGGCCTGGCCGTGGTATGTTCCACTGGGCACTCTCCTAGCCGTCGGCACCGGTGTCGCGCTGAGCTATCTTCCCCACGGCCCACAAAAGCAAAAACTAGCCGCGGATGAACACGGATGGGAATGGATCGCTGCGTGACCGTTCTGAGTTCCCTTTACACCCCATTGACAGAGAGTGTTGTTCAACAGCACACCTTCGGAGTTATCTAGATGGAACCTGGTTGGTGTGCTGTTGACCTAAATACCTGCGAATCGAGATCAACAAGGGACTGATCCGGATCCATTCCCATCCGTGTCATCCGTGGCAGGGTTTTCTTTTTGAGGTATCGGAATGGCGAAGATCTTGATCGGCGCCGACGTGGGCGGAACGAAGACAGCCGTCGCGGTGGCTCGGAGGACGACAAGATCCTCGGCCGCGCCGACGGTCCGGGCGCCGCGGTGCGCCCAGGCCGAGCGCTGGTAGCAGCCACGACCATCACCGAAGTGGTGAGGCGAGCGCTTGCCGCCGCGGGCCGCCTGAACGGAGACGTGCTGGTCGTGGGTGCCGCTGGTGCCGGCCGGGAGCCCGAACGCGACGAGCTGCGCAAGGCGCTGCGAGGGGAAAACCTGGCGACGAGCGTTGTGGTGACCACCGATATCGAGATCGCGCTGACCGCGGCGTTCAGCGACGGCCCTGGCATCGTCGTGAGCGCGGGCACCGGAAGTGTGGCGGTAGGCCGGGACCGGGCCGGCAAGCAGCACCGCATCGGCGGCTACGGATGGCAGATGGGAGATGAGGGGAGTGGCTACGCCATCGGTCGTGCGGCGCTCGGCGCCGTGAGTCGAGCGATGGATGCCCGCAGTCCGAAAACCGCGCTGAGCGAGCGGATCCTTCGGGCCACCCGAAGCTCCGACTTCGACGCGTTGGTGCGCTGGGCTGCGGGGGCTTCGCCGGCTGAAGTAGCAGCCCTGGCACCCCACGTGCTGGCCGTTGCGGCGGAAGGTGACCAGCTCGCCCAGGGGATCACGGACTATGCGGCCCGCGAACTGTCGCAGCTGGCCATCTGCCTGCTGCCGATGATGGACCTCACGCCGCCGGTTCGCGTGGCGGTGACCGGGGGGTTGCTGGCCCCGGGACAGCCGCTCCGCACGACGCTACTCGCCAAGCTCGGCGAGGAGCCCGCCTTCCAGACCACCGACACCCCGGTCGACGCCGTCGCCGGCGCGCTCCGGCTGGCCACCGCCACGAGCGCCGCCTAGCGTTTTCCGCCTGCAGCCACCCGCTGTAGCCGGCTGTGCCTGACTCCGTATAACAGGTAGATCACCAGCCCCACCGCCAGCCAGATGCCGAAGCGGATCCAGGTCAGCCTGGGAAGCTGCAGCATCAGATAGAGACAAGCCGCGATCGAGATGATCGGGGTGACCGGAACCCACGGCGCTCGAAACGGCCGGACGCGGTCCGGCTCCAACCGGCGCAAGCACCAGTACACCGGCGGAAACCAGGACGAAGGCAAAGAGAGTCCCGATGTTGGTCAGGTCCACCACCTCGGCGATGTTGGCAAAGGCCGCGAATGTCGCCACAAAGAGGCCGGTGATGATCGTACCGATATAGGGAGTCTTGAAGCGCGGGTGGACCCGAGCCAGGAAGGGCGGCAGCAGGCCATCTCGGGCCATCGACATGAAGATCCGCGGCTGACCCAGCTGGAAGACCAGAAGCACGCTGCTCATGGCGATCACCGCGCCCAGCGACACGATCAACCGGGAGATCGCCAGCAGTTTCGGTGACCCGTCGGCGAGCGCCAGCGCGGTGATCATCGGCTCCGGGCGTGCCGAGCTTGTTCCAGGGGGCCATGCCGGTCATCACCAGCGCCAGAACGATATACAGCACGGTACAGACGATCAGACTCATGATGATGCCGAATGGCATGTCCCGCGCCGGGTCTTTCGCCTCCTCCGCCGCGGTCGAGGTGGCATCGAAGCCGATGTAGCTGAAGAAGATGATCGCGGCGCCGGCGCTGATTCCGGCCCAGCCATTCGGGGCAAAGCCGCCCAGCGCGGGATCATTCCAATAGTGGGGCTTGATCAGGGTCGCGCCAACGGCGCAGAAGAAGAGGATCACGCCGATCTTGAGCACCACCATGGCGGTGTTTGAGTTCGCCGACTCCCGGATGCCGATCACCAGCACTACGGTGATGAGCAGCACGATGAGGAATGCCGGCAGGTTGGCGATTACCGGAAACCCGAAGAGGGAGGCGCGGTGGACAGGGCGGAGGCCAGGTAGAGACTGGAGGCATCGGTGGCGCCGCCAGCCACCGCCTCTGCCGCCATGTGCGCCGATCGATAATCGGTGGCCAGCCAGGCAGGCAACGAAAGGCCGAGGTGCGAGAGCAGCTCGCGAAAGTACCCGGACCATCCGATCGCCACACCGATATTACCCACGGCATACTCGATAATGAGATCCCACCCGATGATCCAGGCGACCGCCTCTCCCAGAGATGCGTAGGCGTAGGTGTAGGCCGAGCCCGAGATCGGCACCATGGCCGCAAACTCGGCATAGCAGAGCGCGGCGAAGCCACAGGTCGCCGCCGTCAGCAGAAAGGAGATCACGATCGCGGGTCCCGCGCCGGGCCGGAGCGAGTCTCCGACAATCGCGGTCCCCGTGGTCGCGAAGATCCCCGCGCCGATGGTGGCTCCCACCCCGAGCGCCGTCAGGTGCCACTTGTTCAGCGAGCGGCGCAGCCCGCCGCGCTCCCTGATATCGTCTTCGCAGTCCTGGACGGACTTCCGGAGGAAGAACCGGCTCATAGTCCCTCGAAAGCGTGGAACCGCCTGTCGCTCGGCCGGAGTTGGCAGGCGCGAGCGAACGGTGGAATGAAGCAGGCAGCTCGCTAGGAGCTGCTCTTGCCTGGCAGGATGAAAGAGATCTTGGCTACACCAGCAACCGAGGTTCCATCGGGAGCCCGGGCCGGTGTGAAGCGAAATGCGCGCATGACCTCATCGAACTTCTTGGCATAGTCCCGATCCTTGATCTCGGGCTCTACCTCATAGCGCTCGACGCGACCATCGACCCGCACCCAGAACGTCACCTTCAGGGAAGCGCCACGAAGCTCCTTCGGCGGCGTGTCATACGGAAGCGGCAGTCGCGCGGTTCGGGTGGCCGGAGGGTTCCACCTTCGCCACGCCCACCAGTGCCGATCCCACCCGCCCCGCCCGCTCCCGGAGGTCCACCGGCACCCGGGCCAACACCGGTACCGGCGGCACCAGCGCCGGCGTCCACCGCCCCAGGCGTCTGGCCGGAAGCGGCCGTAGCCGCAGAGGTATCCGCCGGCTCTCGCGGTGCCACCTCTGCCGGCACCGGCCTGCGGAACCGGCGTTGGAACCGACGTTAGGAGGAGGGACCGGCGCCGTCACCCGGACCGAAGGCGGTGTCTCGTCTGCGGGATCGAAGGCAGGGTAATATATGCCACACGGTTTCCCCCGCCACCGCCTCCAGAATTGCTCCCCGGCAGGGCCGTATCTCCCGGGGTAAAGCCGCCGTGCCAGAGCCGTTCCCCGTGCAGGGCCAGCAGCCCCAGCACCAGGCCATGCAGCACCACGGAGGCGGCCAGACCGCCATAGCGGCGGGGGGCAGCGGGAAGTCTCAGAGCTGGAGTGGCTGGTCTGCGCGTAGAACCCTCGGTGAAGCCGTTGGTCAGGGAAAATAGCAGACTCGACGGGCCCGCTTCTTCCGGAGAGACGCCGTAGATCCTCCGCAAAGCACGCGCGGGGACCGGTGAAGGTCCCCGCGAGCGATGTTCAACGGCCCGTGGGCTCGCAACGCGTTGCGGGCCTACGGTTCAGGCGCATACCACGCGCCCTACTGCTGTTTCTTGTCCGCTTCCTTCGGGGTAAACCCGATGATCTGCACCCCCGCACCCCGCGCCACATCCATCGCCTCGATCACGTCCTGATAGATCCGATTCTGACCGGCCTTGATGAAGAGCAGCTTGGCCGGTCGCGCATCGTAGATGGCGTGGATCTGGGTGTCCAGCTGGTCTCTCGGCACCGGCTGGCCATTGATGGCGTATCCACCGTCGTCGCCCAACTCGAGCACGATCTGACTCGGAGGGTTCTTGTTCACCGTGGGCGTATCCGGCGGTGGCACCTGTACGTCGAGCGCCATCCTCGAGAGCGGCTGTGTGATCATGAAGATGATCAACAGCACCAGCAAGATATCGATCATCGGAACCACGTTGGGCTCGTTCGAGAGCTCCCCGCGTGCTCCTCCGCCTCCACCGGCCATATCAGTTCTCCTTCTTCTTGGCGAAGATACCGCCGGCCTTGGGCTCGGTGATCGCCGCCATCACCCGGACACCGGCTCGCCGTGCTGTCTCCACGGCCTCCTGCACCTGGCCGTACTTGAGCTGATTATCGGCCTTGAAATACAGGATCTTGTCCTCGGTGCGAGCGGCGAAGACCGACCGGAGCTGATCCTCCAATGCGCCCGCCGCGATGGGCCGCTGATTGAGGAAGTAGCGGCCCGCCTGATCGATACCGAGTACGACTTCATTGTCGCCCTCCGGCCGCGGATCGAGGTTCTTTCCTTTCGGAAGCGTGGCCTTGAATCCCGCGGCGATGAGCGGTGTCACGATCATGAAGATGATCAACAGCACCAGCATGATGTCGATCATGGGTACCACGTTCGGCTCGGACTTGACCGAGGTCTGCCCTGCGCTGCCCCTTGTGGCGCCTGCCATGGCCCTTACCTCCTAGCCGGAGTGACCGGTGCGTGCTCAGCCATGCACGTGCCCGGTGCCGGTGACGGCCTTCTGGGCCTGGAACTCCTTGGTGAAGATCGACCGGCCGAACTCGCTGCCGACGCTCTTGATCAGGTAGTCGATCAATTCCTTGGAGGTGTAGGTCATCTCGACCGTGAGGTTCTCGATCTTGGTCGTGAAGTAGTTGTACGCCCACACCGCTGGGATGGCGACCATCAGACCGAATGCCGTGGTGATGAGCGCTTCGGCGATACCGGCCGAGATGCCCGCCAGGCCGCCGGAGGCGCCCTGAGAGGCCATGCCGGTGAAGGCGTTCACGATGCCCATCGTGGTACCGAGCAGACCGACGAACGGCGCGGTAGAACCCACCGTGGCCAGGATGCCGATGCCGCGCTTGAAGTCGGCCAGAGTGATCAGCATCTGGCGTTCCACCGCGCGCTCGGCCGAGTTGATGTCGGCAGCCGTGATCGTGGCGCGGTCACGCAGGAGAGGCTTCACCTCGGCGAGCGCCTCGCCCACCACCCGGGCCACGTGGCTCTTCTTGTTCTTCTCGGCCAGGGCGATCGCCTGGTCCAGGTTCTCTTCCTGGATGGCGCGGGAGAACTGGGGGGCGAACTTCCGGGTCTCGGCCTGGGCGCGCTGGAACTGAATGAACTTCTGGATCATGATGGTCAGCGACCAGATGGACATGATCGCCAGGATGGCCACGATGCCCTTGGCGAAAAGCCCCATCGAGTTGAACAGTTCAAGAAGATCTACGCTCATTGTGTGATGCCTCCTGGGGGAACAGAGCTACTGCTGCTTGAATGCGACGGCCTGCTGTACCAGCTGACGGACCGGCCGGCCCTTGAACCTCGCCGGCTTGAACACGCTCTTCAGGATCGCTTCCCGCGCGGGTTCGGCGAACGCAGGGTGCGTGGTCTTCAGCACCTTGAACGACGGCGGCTCGACATGGCCGGTCGTGTCCACGATGAACTGCATCTCCACCCGGCCGGTGATTCCGGCACTCGCCAGAACGGGCGGGTACCGCGGCGTCGGTTGGGATATCACCTGTACCGGGTCGTCCAGCTGCGCCTCGAGAAAGACCTCGCCGGTGACCGGACCGGTTCCGCCCGCCACGCCTGCGCCGATGCCACCCTCGACGCCCTTGCCGGTGAAATCCCGGGGGTCGAACGGCTTCTGGTCCAGGTCGACCGGTGGAATGTCCTTCGGGATGTCGGTCGGCGCCACCACTGTCTGGAACCCCTTCGGTGGGGGATTGGCGGCGACGACGACGTCTGGCGGAGGCTGTTCCGGTGGGGGCTTGGGTGGCTCAGGTGGCTTCAGAAAGACCATCGTCGTGTCCACCGGACGATTCTTGATGGTCTCGGCCACACCCTGCGTAGCCTTCACGGCCCCGAGGATAATGAGCCCGTGCAGCAGGATGGACAGAACGGTCTGTCCCATGGTTTTCGGATGTCTCTGCTTTGACTCGATCAGGTTCTCGAACACGCTACTACCTCCAGGGGGAGGGGTGATCGTGCCCGGAAAGTAAGGCCGGCTCTGAACATCTACTTTGCCCCCGGATGTCATTTCGATTACAACCGCATTAGCGGTCGCGAAACGTTCCGGAGGCTAGACAAGGCTATGGTGAAGTACGGCGCTGTCCTGTGACCTGACTCACAGGTGACCGGCTTTATGTTACCCGTGGGGTGGCTTTCGGCAAGGAGCCTGGGGCTGTTGTAATCCTGCTGTCATCGGTACCTAAACCGAATTGTCTGCTGAACCAGTACCGCCACCGGCCGACCGCCTCGACGTGCCGGCTTGAACCGGCTGTCGCGGAGTGCCTGCAACGCGGCCAGCAAGAACGCCGGATGAGAGCTGGTCAGCACGTGGATGGATTGCTCGTCCACTCTTCCATCGGTTCCCACCACATACTGCAGCTGCACCAGTCCGCTCACCCCGGCGCGTCGCAACCCTTCTGGGTAACGCGGATGCGGCTCCTCCATCAGCTCCGGAAGTTCATCCACTTCGGTACTAACTGAAGACCGAAGGGCTGGGAGAGAGGGCGGGCTCGAATCGAGACGGCCGAGTGGACTGAAGCTGAGCTGCGGCGGCTGTAATTCGGGTGCATCGAGGAGGATCTCGGGCACCGGAGTGAGCTCAGGGATGACCACTCTTGGACGAGAACGTGGAGGCTCCGCGATCTTCGGTCGGGAAGGTTCCGCCGGCTCGGTCATTTCGAGCCGGATGGTATCTCGGGCAACCGACCGCGCACCCGCGGGGAGAGAAGCCGTGCTGCTGACAGCCGCGACGATCAGCACGAGATGCACGGCCAGCGCAGCCGTGACGGGGCGAGTCCACGGCGTGCCGATGGTGGGTGAGGCCAGGAGGGTGTCAAACATCGCTCGGCTCCTGAGAGGGTCCTGTGCTCGTTAGCACAGCCAGTTGGAGCCGTCGTGAAGCCGGAATTACAGAACGATGATACGGAGGTGAGAAAACCTATCCGGTGGGCACCTGCGCCTTCGGCAGCCGGACGGTGAAGGCGGATCCCCGGCCCGGCCGGCTCTGGACGGTGATCGTTCCCCCGTGCGCCTCCGCGATCCATTTCGTAATGGCCAGGCCCAGCCCCACGCCGGGGCGGTCGCCGGTGCGTGAGCGGGCCGGGTCCGCGCGCCAGAACCGCTCGAAGATGTGGGGCAGGTCGCCCGGGGCCATTCCAATGCCGGTGTCGCGAACCGAGAACGTGACGGCTTCTTCATCCTCCTCCAGGCTGAGCGCTACCGTCCCGCCGTGAGGCGTGTACTTGATGGCATTGGTCACGATGTTCAGCAGCATCTCCCGTATGCGATGGGGGTCGACGGCGAGCCGCACCGGCGCGTCGGGCAGGGTGTGAACCTCGGTCACTCCCACACTCTCGCCCAGCATTCCAGCCGTTTCCGCCACATCCGCCACCAGCGCCCGCAGGTCACATTCCTGCACCGCCAGGGGAGCCCGGCCTTCGTCGGCCCGCGCGAGGGTGAGCAGACTCTCCACCATTTCCGTCATTTGATTGATCTGTGCCAGCGACTCATCGAGCGACTGGAGTATCTCGGGCGGTATGCCGGGATGGACCAGCGCCCGCTCCACCCCGGCGCGGAGCACCATCAGTGGCGTCTTGAGCTCGTGGCTGGCGTCGGCAGTGAAGCGATGCAGGCTGCCGAAGCTCTGCTCCAGCCGGGCCAGCATGCCGTTCACCGTCAGAGCCAGCCGGGCCATTTCATCGCCCGAGAGCGGCACTGCCACGCGCCGGTGCAGGCTCCGGCCGTCGGAGATGGCCTCCACCTCGTCCATGATTCCCTGCACCGGACGAAGGCTGGTGCCTGCCAGCCAGTAGCCCACCAGCCCGGCTCCCACCAGGATGACGGGAGCGATGAGCAGCATGGATTTCAGGAGATCGGCGGGACCCAGCGCCGCCTGCCGTGTGGGGGTGGCTACGAGGATGCCGCCGATGGTCGGTCCTGCGCCCTCGATTGGAACCGCCAGGAAGCGCACCGGGCCACTGGGCGGGCCGAGCGCGAGCGTCCCGCTATGTCTCTCGAGGCTTGCGGTATCGAGTGGAGCAGTGAGGCGCTCCAGGGCATCCGCGCTCAGCGTACGGGTTACCTCCGACAACGCGAGAACCTGGCCCGCGGTGTCCGCCACGATGAGGTAGTCTCGTACCGACTCGAGGTAGGCGCTGATGCCGGGATCGAGCGCTGGATTCGAGCCGCTGGTGGTGACGATGCGGCCGAGCACCTTGTATGACTCGGTGAGCCAGCGGTGGGCGAGGTCGGCCTCGAGGCTGAGGCGCTGGTCCAGCTCCTTGATGCCGGACTGACGGCGCTCGAGGTACAGCGCGGTTCCAAATGCCAGCACCGTCACCGCGAGGGCCACCGTATACCACAGGGTGAGCCGCCAGCGGATAGTCGTCATCTCAGGCTTTCACGACGTACCCGACGCCCCGCACGGTGTGTACCAGCTTTTGTGCGTGGCCGGAGTCGACTTTCTTGCGCAACCGGTTGATGACGACGTCGACGATGTTGGTGCCCGGGTCGAAGTGATAGTCCCAGGCGTACTCGGTGATCAGGGTGCGGGACATGACCTTGCCCGCATGACGCATCAGGTACTCGAGAACAGTGTACTCCTTGGGCGTGAGATCGATCAGCTCGCCGGCCCGCTTGACCTCGCGCGTGGCCATATCGAGCTCCAGATCGCCTACCTTCAGCAGCGGAGCTCGGATCTCCTTCGGACGCCGGCCAAGCGCCTCCACCCGGGCCAATAGCTCCTCGAAGGCGAAGGGCTTGGTGACATAGTCATCGGCCCCGGAGCGTAGCGCCTGGACCTTGAAGTCGACGGAGTCCTGGGCCGTGAGCACCAGCACCGGCGTGGTGTTGCCCCGGTCCCGCAGCGTCCGCAACACCTCCAGTCCATTCATCTCCGGCAATCGCAGGTCGAGCACGATCAGATCGTATCTCCCACCGGAGGCCAGGCGCAGCCCTTCCAAGCCGTCATCCACCAGATCCGCGTGGTAGCGCTGCTCCTCGAGACCGCGTTTCACGTACTGGCCGACGGTGCGGTCGTCCTCGACCACCAGGATCTTCATGAGTGCACCGGAAGAAACACGCGGAAGGTGGCTCCCCGCCCCGGCATGCTGTCCACCTCGATGCGTCCGTGATGGTCTTCGACGATGCCGTAGCAGATTGACAGCCCGAGGCCGGTGCCGCGGCCCGGTGGCTTAGTGGTGTAGAACGGCTCGAAAATCTTGGACTGATCCGCCCGCGGAATTCCGATGCCGGTGTCCTGAATCTCCACCACGACCTCATCCACACGATGGGGGCTCTTTCCGGTACGGACGGTGAGCGTCCCCCGGTCATCCATGGCGTCCACCGCATTCAGCATAAGGGCCATCAGTACCTGGGTCAGCTGCTCGGCGTTGCCTCTGGTGGCGGGCAGTGTCATGTCGAGCTCGCGAGCCACCGTCAGCCGCTTGAAGCGCTGGTGGTGCTTCATCAGGAACAAAGTCTCGTCCACCAGCGCGTTCAGCACCACGCGCCCCTTGGCCTTTCCCTTGGGGCGACTGAAGTCGAGCAGCCCGTCGACGATTCGGGTGCAGCGGTCCACTTCCTTATCGATCAGCTCCAGGTATTCCTCCACCGCGACCCTCTCCGTACCGGACGCTTCGTCCAGACGGCCTGTGATGGCCGCAACGCAGGCGCTGATAGTGGCGAGCGGGTTGTTGATCTCGTGCATGACACCGGCCGCGAGCTGCCCGATGGCCGCTAGCTTTTCGCTCTGCATGATCTGACCCTGAATCCTGCGGGAACCGGTCACGTCCTCTCCGATGGTGATGACGTGACTGATCTCGTCCCCTTCCAGCCGCATCGGAATCTTGGTCAGCCGGAACGAGCGGGCTTCGCCCCCGAGGGTGACCTCCAGCTCGGCCTGTTGGATCTCGCCGGTCTGGAAAACCCGGTCGAACTCGGCCCGGAGCTCCTCGGCCGGCTGCCGGGTCAGCACCTCGAACACCTGGCGGCCCATGACCTCGTCGCGCCGGAGTCCGGGAGCGCCGATCTCGCGCTGTCGGTTCCAGACCTGGATCCGGTAGTCCCGGTCGACGACGTAGAGGCCCAGCGGCAGGCTATCGATGATGAGCCCAGTGAAGCGGCGCTGCTCGTCGATCTCACGCGATTGTGCGGCCACCTCGGTTGCGAGGTCCGCCGACAACGACCGCGAGGCCAGGAACGGGGCCAGCAGATTGGCGATGACCGCCACGACCTCGAGCTGGGCCTCACCGAGCTCGCCTCGCGACTCGAGCAGGCCTACGTGGGCCTCATCGTGTTCCAGCGGAATTCGGACTGCCACGTCGGCAGAGGGAATCATCTGCAGCGACTCGAGCAGCAACGGTGTGCCGTCAGCCGGCGGAGCCGCGACCACGCGGAAGCAGCCAGTGGCCTCGTCCCGAAACCAGATACTTACCCGATCGGCGGGCAACTGGGACCGCATCGTCTCGGTGACGGCGCCCAAAGCCGCCTCGGCATCAAGCCCTGCATTGAGAAGCTTGGCCACCGCGCCGACAAGGCTCAGCTCTGGATGGTCCGTCAGCGGGCGCCCCCTCGCGGAGAGGAGACGGCTGCGACGCTTAGAATTCGCCATTCGTCATCGATCCGCCGGAGTACCACGTGCTCGATCCAATCTCGCTCGATCGACATGGACCCCGAGGGGACCCGCCGCCGGGTGACCACCCAGACCGCGGCCAGGTCGCCCTGCTGGCGGAAGTCGGTCCGCAGGACTCGCACATCGAAATTCCCGCGCTCCACCCCCCGCAGCCACCGCTCGAGGACGCGGACCGCGGCGTCGATGGAGACCGCCTGGTGGTGATTGGAGGGCGCGCCTGGCCCGAGCGGTCCGGCGTAAATGCCATCCTGCCAGAAAAGCGACCGGACGCCGACCCAGTCGCGCTCCGACAAACGCTGGGCGTATCGGCTCAGGAGCTGATGGATCGTATCTTCGTCCCGGCGGGTACCGGTCGGGGTGCGATCCTCGATCCGGCATCCCGTGCCCGCCAGGAGGCCGATACAGAGGACAGCGACACGCAGGCCGCTCAGGCGGATCGTTGGTGCGTCTCCAGCACGTGCGCCAGGAGCTCCTGGTTCTCCCTGCGGGTGCTCGGAGTCTCCTCCGCATAAGCCCAACGGACCAACCCCTCGGGGTCGATGAGCACGTAAGCGCGGTTGGAGAAAAACTTGTCTTCGATCAGCGTTCCGTACCGGCGGCTGACGTCCCGCTTGAAGTCGCTTAACAGCTCGACCGATATGCGCTCCTTCGCCTTGAACTCTCGCAGGGTCGGCACCGAGTCTACGCTGATCGGCAGGACTTCGGTGTTCGCGTCGCGGAACCGGCCATAATCCTCACTCAGCGAGCACACCTCTTGAGTACAAACCTTGGTGAACGCCAGGGGGAAGAAGGCGAGCAATACATTCTTCCCCCGCAGGCTCGACAGTGTGACCTCGGTCCCGGAGGTGGACGGGAGTGTGAAGTCGGGAGCGGGTGTCCCCACCGCGGGAAGCGAAGAAGCCCGGCCGCTCACCTTTGGGCCATCTCGCGGCTCCTAGCCTTCTCGAAGCGCTTGGCGATATCGGTCCAGTTGACCACGTTCCACCAGGCCGTCACGTAGTCGGGCCGGCGGTTCTGGTACTTCAGGTAGTAGGCGTGCTCCCAAACGTCGCAGCCGAGCACCGGCGTCTTGCCTTCCATGACCGGTGTGTCCTGGTTGGGCGTGCTCTCGATGGCCAGCTTGCCGCTGCCGTCGACCGTGAGCCAGCCCCAGCCGCTGCCGAACCGCTCCACGCACGCCTTGGCGAACTGTTCCTTGAACGTCGCCAGGGAACCGAACGCCTTGTTAATGGCATCCGCGAGGGCGCCACTGGGCTCCTTGGCTCCCCCAGGAGCCATCATTTCCCAGAAGATGGTGTGATTCGCGTGGCCGCCACCGTTATTGCGGACCTTGGGCCGGATCGCCTCAGGGACCTTGTCGAGACTGGCGAGCAGCTCTCCGATGGATTTCTTCTGGAGATCCGGGTGGGGTTCGAGCGCCGCATTGAGGTTGTTCACATAGGCGGCATGGTGCTTGTCGTGGTGCAGCCGCATGGTCTGTTCGTCAATATGCGGCTCGAGGGCCTTGTAGTCGTAAGGCAACGGGGGAAGAGTAAATGCCATGACGGACTCCTCAGGGTAGAAGCAACCGAATTCCGAATAACTTACCCGGCTTATTCGGGCGAAATATGAGTCCGGGCGATAGGGGGGTCAACGACGTGACGTCAGGTGGTTCAGCCGGCCTCATACCGATGGCGCCGGTTTTCCTCGTCGAGCTGTTTCCCGGTCTGCACGCAGAGTTGATGACTCTGCTCCGCGGTCTCAAGCCCAGCGACTGGGATCGGCCGACCGGTTGCGCGCTCTGGTCGGTGAAGGACATCACCGCCCATCTGCTCGATGGGCAGCTGCGGCGGCTCTCGTTCGGAAGGGACGGCCTGACCGCCACGCCGAATCCTCCAATCTCGAGCTATACCGATCTGGTTGGCTATCTGAATCGCCTCAATGCGGAGTGGATCGCCGCAGCCAGGCGGCTCAGTCCCCAGGTCCTCATCGAGCTGCTCGACTTCACCAGCGGGCCGATTCATGCTTTCTTTCGGTCGCTCGATCCCCATGCCTTGGCGCTCTTTTCGGTTGCCTGGGCGGGAGAAGGAGCCTCGCAGAACTGGTTCGACGTCGGCCGGGAGTACACCGAACGCTGGCTGCACCAGCAGCAGATCCGCGAGGCGGTCGGTGCAGAGGGGCTCACCACGCGACATTGGCTTCATCCGACACTGGACATCTTTGTCCGGGCTCTTCCGTTCACGTACCAGGGCGTAAACGCCCCGGTTGGCCGCAGCGTCCGGATCGCGATCGCAGGTGAAGCCGGCGGTGTCTGGACACTGGTTCGGGGTGCGGAAGGATGGCGCATCTTCGCCGGCTGGGAGGCGAACCCGGCCGCCACCGTAACCCTGGACCAGGAGGCTGCCTGGAAGCTGTTCTCCAAGGGACTCAACCACGAATCCGCTCGACAAGGCATCCGGATCGAGGGCGATCTCCGTCTCGGAGAACCGGTACTCGGTACCCTCGCGGTGATGGCCTGAGTATGACCTGCGTTGTGGATCACATCTTGCACGACAGCAGAAGCGAGCGAAGCTGCGTTTGATGAGGGAGGGTGCCTCTCACTCTGATAATTCGCACTTCACCGCAAAAAGGGCCGGACGGCCGCGGTCTGAGGCGTCCGGTGAAACGCAATCGTCGCGGATATCTGCAAGGCCACCCGAAGCCATTTGCCGGCCCCAGGCACCACCAGAAGAAGGGACACCAGCACCGTGACAGTAGCGATCGGGACCAACCCGGCAGCCTTGGCCGAAGCCTTCCTCAGCAATGCCTTAGCCCGTCGTGGGCAACTCGCCAAGAGGAAGACCTGGCGTCCCGCCAGCGAGCTCGCGGTAGACCTGGGCACCGCCAACACCCTGATCTTCGTAAAGGGTGAAGGCGTCGTCCTGAACGAGCCTTCCGTGGCGGCGGTCGATCAGGCTGGGAACATCCTGGCCATCGGGCTCGAGGCCAAGCGGATGCTCGGGCGCACGCCCGATGGCATCATCGCGGTGCGCCCAATGAAGGATGGCGTGATCGCCGACTTCCATATCGCCGAGAAGATGCTGCGGCACTTCCTCCGCATGGTGATCGATCGGACTTTCCTGCGGGTCAAGCCGACGGTCGTCGTCTGCGTCCCTTCCGGGATCACCGAAGTGGAGCGGCGCGCCGTCCGCGACTCGGCCCAGTCGGCCGGGGTCAAGCGGCTTTACATGGTCGCCGAGCCGATGGCCGCCGCCATCGGAGTCGGCCTGCCGGTGGACACTCCGGTTGGCAGCATGGTGATCGACATCGGCGGCGGGACGACCAACATCGCGGTCATCGCCCTCTCCGGCATCGTCTGCGACGCCTCCATTCGCACCGGCGGGGACGAGCTGGACCAGGCCATCGTCCAGTTCATGCGCAAGACCTACAGCCTCCTCATAGGGGAGCCGACCGCAGAACGCATCAAGATCGCCCTCGGCTCGGCGGCCATGCTGGAGCGTGAGGGAGAGATGGACGTCAAAGGACGCGACCTCGTCTCCGGCCTACCCAAGACCATTCGGATCGACTCGGCCGGCGTCCGCGACGCGATCCAAGAGCCGGTGTCACACATCATCAATGCCGTCCGCCGCGCCCTGGAGATGACCCCGCCCGAGCTGGCCAGCGACGTTCTCGAGCACGGCATCATGCTCACCGGGGGCGGCTCCCTGATTCGGGGACTAGATCAGCGGCTGATGGACGAGACCGGTTTGCCGGTTCGCGTGGATGAAGACCCGCTGACCTCGGTGGTTCGGGGCACCGGTCGGATCCTCGACGACTTCACCCGCTACGGCTCGGTCCTGAGTACCTGAGCTTTCCCGGGGCGCTCTGCGCCACGGGAACACCCGTCCCACACACCGGCATCCTCACCTACGGGCGAGGGTGTCGGTGCTTGGTTTTGTGGGGTCACGCCCAGGCGTACGCCAAGGCAACGGGCAGAGGCGAGGTTGACCGCCATGGTAGTCACCACGACTGGTCTCTCGCCCCAACAGGAGGAGTCATGCCCCGGCCTCGTCACCTCGCAGCCGAGTATCGCCCCTTTCCCAACGAAGACGCCCGGAATTGGCGGCAGGAGCACGTCGAGATCCCCCTGATGCTTCGGGCGCTGGACCTGCCGCGCGGTGCCCGCGTGCTCGAGATCGGCTGCGGCCGGGGGAATAGCCCTTCCGGTGTTGGCCGAGCGCCTGAGGCCCGTTCGACTGGTCGGGATCGACATCGACGCCTCACTTCTCGCTGAGGCCGGCCGTAGGTTACGCCAAAGCGCAACCCGGGCCGAGCTCGTCGTGGCCGATGTTCGCCAACTGCCCTTCCCTGATCAGGACTTCGACCTGGTGATCGACTTCGGAACCTGCTTCCATGTCGCGCGGAGTGACGACGCGCTCCGTGAAGTGGCGCGTGCCCTGGCTTGCGGGGGCATCTTTGTGACCGAGACCAAGCTCAGCCAGCTGCTCTCCCATCCGATTCGCTCACGGGGCCGATTCCTGCCCTGGAGGGCCACCCCCGCGCTGGCGCCGCGACGCCGTGCCGGACTCTGGCAGAGCCATTGGAGACATCCGGCATGAGGCACGGCCGCCTGCCGCTGGTCGGCCATTTTCTGGCGTTCCACGCCGACAGCACCAGCTTCCTGTTGCGCATTGCGCGGGAGCAGGGAGACGTGGCGCGCTTTCGGCTCGGCCACACCGATGCGTTTCTTCTCTCCCACCCTGATCAGGTGCGCAATGTGCTGGTCGACCGGGCAGCCGACTTCGGCAAAGGCAGGCTGATGCAACGGGCTCGCCGCCTGCTGGGCGACGGGCTGCTTACCAGCGAAGGAGCTGCCCATCGGCAGCAGCGGCGCCTGGTTCAGCCAGTGTTCGCAAGGGAGCGGCGGCAAGCCTATGGCTCGCTGGTTCCGGAGCTTGCGACCCGTCACACCGCGTGCTGGCGCCCCGGCGGCCGTATCCGCCTCGATGCCGAGATGGATGCCCTGGCCATGAAAGTCGTGGCGCGAGCTCTGCTGGGTGCGGATATCGAGCATGAAGCGCCTGCCCTGGGCAACGCGCTTCACCGGCTGGCGAGATGGGCCCCGCTCCTTGCGGCTCCGGGGGGGCAAGGTGCTCGAGCGAGCCCGGCTCCCGATACTCGGCCGTCTGGGAAAGGCCATCGAGACGATCGAGACTGCAATCGACCGGCAGATCGCCAGGGGAGGCGATGAGGCGCCGCTGCTCGGTGCCCTCCTCCATTCCGCCGTCGACCCGCCCATGTCGAAGCAGCTAGTTCGCGACGAGGTCATGACCATCTTCCTGGCAGGTCACGACACGACTGCCGCCGCGCTCACCTGGACCTGGCTTCTGCTGGGCAGTCACCCGCAAGCCGAGTCGCACCTGCACCGAGAGATCTCATCCGTATTGGGAGGGCAGAAGCCAGGGGTGGAGGACTTGGAGGAGCTGCCGTATGCGGCCATGGTGGTCAAAGAGACTCTGCGCCTGTATCCTCCGATCAGCCGAATTGGCCGCAGGCCGCTCGAGGACGTTAACCTGGGATCCCTGAGGTTACCGAGGGATGCCGCCGTGTTCCTGAGCCCCTTCGTCACCCAACGCGATCCGCGGTGGTTCGCCAGTCCTGAAGATTTTCAACCCGAGCGGTGGGCAGAGCCGGCACCCGATCGCCCCCGCTTTGCCTGGTTTCCTTTTGGTGCCGGGCCCCGCTCCTGCGTGGGTGAGCATTTTGCGCTCGGGGTGCTGACACTCGCGCTCGTGACCGTTGCACAACGGTGGCGGCTGGTACCGACTGCAGGACTTCCCAGGAGGCGCTCGCTGTTGACGCTCAGGCCGCGAGGTGCGGTGTGGATGACGGCGGAAGCTCGTTGAGCTCCCCCGCGGTGACGGACGTCGCCCCCTGGGTCGAACGACTGGCCCGGGTTGGGTATGTCGCCAAGGCGCTGCTGTACATCACGGTGGGCCTGGTCGCGGCCCAGGCGGCATTTGGCCCCGGGAAAGTGACCGATACGCAAGGCGCACTCCGGCTGGTTCACGGCATGACATTCGGACGGGTCATGCTCCTCGTCGTTGCCGCCGGACTCATGGGTTATGCGGTCTGGCGAGTGGTGGAGGCAGTGGTGGATGCGGAGGGTCGCGGTGTCAGCGCGAAGGGAGTCGCGGTGCGAGCCGGCTCGGCCGGACGGGGTCTCTTGCATGGTGCATTAGCGATCACGGCGCTTCGCCTGGCTTATGGTGACCGGTCTGCAGGCACCGACCGCCCAGCTCGCGAATGGACCGCGGTCGCCTTTGGTCTGCCAGGCGGAGAGTTGCTGGTATGGATTGCCGCGGCCAGCGTCACCGGCTACGGCGTGTACCAGCTCTACCGTTCCTACGCACCGAAGCTGGGCCGCCAGCTCGACCTGAGCCAGCTGCGGGATCCCGCACTCGGTTGGGTCGTGGGCGTGAGTCGCTTTGGCATCGCGGCTCGAGGAGTGGTGTTCTGCCTCATCGGCTTCTTCCTGGCCCGCGCCGCCGCCCGGCATGATGCCGGACAAGTCGGCGGCGTTCGTGAGTCCCTCGGTGTGCTCGCCGATATCGGCCGCTGGCCGTTCATGGTGGTGGCTTTGGGGTTGGTGGCCTACGGCGTCTACGAGCTGGTGAACGCCAGGTATCGGAGGATCAGGGTTGCCTAAGCGAATGGATGGCCGACTCTCGAAGTGGCAGTAGAGTTCCTCGGAGGGCAGATGGCAACTCGTCTCGATAAGACCATCAAGCGTGAGCTGGAGCTCGAAGGCAGGCTCTACACCGTCAGCATCAGTCCCGTGGGTCTGAGGATCGTACCCAAGGGGGCTCGCAAGGGACACGAGATCTCCTGGGAATCGCTCCTGAGCGGCGAGGCGGAGCTCCGGCGTGACCTCAGTATGTCTCTCAAAATGTATCAAGACCTTCGCCGCACTGATTAAGGGCCCACCGCGTTTCACAGCCGCCCGCGGTCACCGAACGCAATCCGGAATACGAGGAATCGCGTTTGCGCACGCGTCGATCCGGCGCGCCTCCTAACGCGAGGTACCGTAAGCGGCCATCCAGGCGCGCCGAATCCGGCGAAGCATGGCCGGGTAGAGCATAAAACGTCGGAACGGCTCGATCGCGATCAGATACGGCCGCGTGAGCCAGGAAACGGGGAGGACGTACACCGCGAAGTACAGACGGTAGCCGGTTGCGATACGCGCCAAGGCGAGGCAGACGTACCCGTGCACCGTGGCATTGCGGGTCTCGCTCAGCGCCTCGCCGGGAAACTGGTAGAGGATGAGGAACGAACCGTCAGGAGTCCGGGGGCAATCTCGGAGTCACGGCGGTCGCGTTCCGACAGCTGCGACAGCAGGGAGTCCTCGGGCCGCATCCGGATCCGGTCCCAGCCGAACACGCGTCCAAGGAACCGTCGCACGGCATAGAATACATTCGCGATGTGGCTCGGCGCGGCCGCCGAGTCGAGCCGGCGGATGTCGGCCACGCTCCGACCGGCGCCGCCCCCCGTAAGATCCACGACCGACACGTCGTACAAGGGGACGCCGTGCAGCAGCTCGTGGGCACGAAGCTTCAGGCTCAGGTACTCGGCGGGGCGCGCGCGCATTGCGCGACGGGGCCTAATCGCCACCCATCGTATACTCGAACTCGTAGGAATGCTTGCCGCCTTCGATGATGATCTTCATCGTGCCGGCGAGGCCGGTCAGTTCTCCGGTGCCAGAGTCAGGCACTACGGTGATTCTCATCTCCTGCGCGCCGCGGCTCATGGTGCCGTTGTGCTGGAGGATGAAGCTGCCTGTCCGGCCCTTCAGCGTCCCGCTCACCCGCTCGAGCGCGACGTAGGCCGCCGAGCCTTCGACCGCCGTCTTGGCGGCGACCATCTGGCCGCGGCTGGTGCCTTTGAGGTCGCCGGTGAACCGCTTGTCGAGGGAAAGCCGGCCAAACCCTCCGGTATCGACGCTCTCGTCCGCCGCCAGGGGGAGCACCGTTACCTCGAACGCTCCTGTGACCCGAGTCTTCACAATCGCCTCCTTCTGGACGACACTGGTTACGAGGGATCAAGCCTGGGCTTCGGCAGCCGGCTCGATCCATCGGGCCCTTAGATTGGTGCTGCGATTTCGCGCCGAGAAATCATAGCCGCCCCGAGCCTCCCGTGCCGTTCTTCCCTCAGCGCTAGGGCGGGTTCCGCGGTTCTCGCGCCGGAGTTCCGCCCGTCATCTGTGTGCTCCTGGGGCGTAGGGCAAGGCTTAGGGGAGAACCGCGCGAACCGTCCTAACCGGCTGTATTCTTGACGCATGAGCTTCGCCGAGCTGGCCGCACAACTCGCCGAGATCGGCCGCCAGTGTCAGCCCGGGGCTGGGCGCTGGGCACCAGCGGGAACTTCAGCGCCGTGGTGAGTCGCGATCCCCTGCGCCTCGCCATCACCACCAGCGGAGTGGACAAGGGAACCTCTCGCCCGGCAGAATCGTGGAGATCGACGAGCACGGCGAGGTCGTCGGCGGGCTCGGGCCGCCCCTCGGCCGAGGCGAGCCTCCACCTAGCCATCGTGCGGGCGCGCGGAGCCGGCGCGGTGTTGCATACCCACTCGATTTGGAGCACAATTCTTTCGGAGGCCGCCGAGCGGCGGCCTGGCCATCGAGGGCTACGAGATGCTGAAGGGCCTGGACGGCGTGGCCACGCACGAGCACCGCGAATGGCTGCCGATTCTCGACAATACTCAGGATTGGGCCGCCGCGGTGCCGCAGGTCGAGGCGATGCTGGCCGAGCAACCCGACGCGCACGGGTTCCTGATCCGCCGGCATGGGCTCTACACCTGGGGCCGCGACCTCGCCGAGGCGAAGCGGCACGTGGAGACTCTGGAGTTTCTGTTCGAAGTGATCGGGCGAAAGCGAGGCATGACATGGCAACCGTGAGAATCCCCGACGAGCAGCGCACCCTGACCGATCAGGACGAGGTCACGCGCTACCTGGCGACCCTGGGCATCGACTACGAGCGCTGGCCCGACTGCGAGCGGGTCCGCAGGCGGGCAGCGCCCGAGGAAGTGCTCGCCGCGTACGCGCCGGAGATCGAGCGGCTCAAGGCGCAGGGCGGCTACGTCACGGCCGACGTGATCGACGTGACGGCCCAGACGCCCAACCTCGAGGCAATGCTCGCCAAGTTCAGGACGGAGCACTGGCACGACGAGGATGAGGTGCGTTTCATCGTTCGCGGGCGGGGCCTGTTTCACGTCCACCCCGGGAAGGCGGTCCGGTCATCGCGATCGAGGTCGAGGCGGGCGACTTCATCCGCGTGCCGCGCGGCACCTGGCACTGGTTCGATCTGTGCGGCGATCGTGACATCCGCGCCATCCGGCTCTTCCAGGACAAATCGGGTTGGACGCCCCACTACACGGAGAGCGGCGCCGACAAGGGTTACCAGCCGCTCTGCATGGGTCCCACGTACATCCCGCTTCGGACGGCGTCGAGCTGACGAAGTCGGCGTCGTCCTCCTGGACATCGAGGGCACGACGACGCCCATCGACTTCGTCCACCAAACGCTGTTCGGCTATGCGCGCGCCCGGGTGAGTGGATTTCTCGAGCGGCAATGGAATGATCCCGAGGTCCAGGCCGACGTCGCGCGAGCTCAAGGCCGAGCACGCTGCCGAATCGTCGCGAAGCCTGCCCGCTCCGCCGTGGCACGATGACGTCGCTGCGGTCGCTCGCCTACGTCCACTGGTTGATGGATCGGGACCGCAAGTCCACCGGGCTCAAGTCCCTGCAGGGCAAGATCTGGGAGGAGGGGTACCGGGCGGGCGACCTCCAGGGTGAGGTGTATCCCGACGTCCTCCCTGCCCTGGAGCGTTGGCGCGTCAGGGAATCGACATCGCCATTTTTTCCTCGGGCAGTGTCCAGGCCCAGCGATCCCTGTTCACGAACACGGCCGCCGGCGATCTGACGCGCTTCATCCGCGCCTATTTCGACACGACGACCGGACCGAAGAGGGAGCCGGACAGCTATGCCCGTATCGCGGCGGCGCTGGAGCGCCCCCCCTCCGAAGTGCTCTTTCTCTCCGACGTCGGCGCGGAGCTCGATGCGGCACTAATGGCAGGCATGCAAACGGCGTTGTGCGTGCGGACGCCGGGATCGGCACCGTCGACCGGCGCGCACCCGGTCATTCATGGGTTCGATCAGCTCCCCGGATGATACTCCCGCACGCGTGTGACCCACGAGCGGTGAGCGCTAGAAGTACACGTCCCCCAGGTTGAGATGCGGAGTGGAGCGGACCGGGATCGAACCGGCGACCCCCTGCTTCAGTCCCGTTAAGAAGTCTAGGCCCCAGATGCGGCAGAGTGGGTCCGTTTTGCGACAGAAGGCTTCGCCTACTCGCCGCGCAGTGGCTACTTCGGCCTCATCACGAGGGCTCGCCCGAGTTGGCCGCTTGACATATTCCCATATCGGCATATATTTGACTCATGTCTCGCGCCGCCACCACCTCCGACAGCTTCAACGCCGTTGCCGAACCCCGCCGGCGAGACATCCTGGACTTTCTCGCGCCCGCCGAGCGCCCCGTCGGCGCCATCGTCGTGGCGCTGGGCCTGGCGCAACCGTCGGTCTCCAAGCACCTCCGGGTGCTTCTGGACGTCGGCCTGGTAGAGGTGCGGCGCGACGGCCGCCAGGCGTTCTATCGCACGAATGCAGAGGCAATCAAACCGGTCCACGAATGGACCAGCCGATTCGAGCGCTACTGGCGCCACCAGCTCACCCGAGTCAAGGAACGCGCCGAGCAGCAATCGGAGCGCAGTGACAAGAACGGCACTCAGAGGAGACAACCATGACCGCAATCGCCCCAGGAATCGATAACCTGTCGCTCAGCATTACGGAGGAGACTCACGTTCGCGCACCCCTCGCCGCGACCTTTGCAGCGCTGCTCGAGGAGATGGGCCCATCCAACGAAGGACACAACGGCATCCCCATGCCGATGACGCTCGAGCCCTGGCCCGGCGGCCGCTGGTTCCGCGACCTCGGTGACGGCAACGGGCACTTGTGGGGTCACGTGCAGGCAATCAAGCGGCCCGCGCTGCTCGAGATCACGGGACCGCTGATGATGTCGTTCGCGGTGTCGTCGAATCTGCGGTACCGGCTCAAGGAGGCCGACGGCGGGACCTCGATCACGCTCCGCCACACGGCACTCGGCCTGTTTCCCGACGGCTATCGCGAGGCGTTGTCGCAGGGCTGGCCGCTCCTGGTCGACCGGATTCGGCGCCGGGTGGAGAAGGCGTAACCCGATTTGCACGCAGGACGGAGGGTAGCTGAATGGCACTGATCGACGGCATGCTGCGGGAGTTGGAGGATGAAGCGGTGACGACGCGCCGAGTCCTCGAACGGGTGCCGGACAACCGGCTGGGGTGGCGGCCACACCAAAAGGCGAGGACGCTGGGCGAGCTTGCGCTGCATGTCGCGATCGTGCCCGGCGGAGTCGCACAGCTCATTGCCTCGCCATCGCCGGCTCGAGCGCCCCAATTTGGGCAAGACCCCAGCCCGGCGAGCAGCTCGGAGCTCATGCCCGCGCTCGACCAGAGCATCGCGACGGCGAAGCAGGTGCTCGGCGGTATGGACGACGGGGCGCTGACAGCGACGTGGCGACTGACGAACGGCGAACGGGAGCTCTTCGCCACGACGCGGGCAGCGATGCTGCGGTCGGTCATGCTCAACCACTGGTACCATCATCGCGGCCAGCTGACGGTGTACCTGCGAGAGCTGGGCGTTCCGATCCCCTCCATCTATGGACCGAGTGCGGACGAGAATCCGTTCGCCTAGCCGCGACTTGGTTCCAGCCCCACCGTCGCGAATCGCGCCGCCAGGTCCGCCTGGCGCGGATCAGGGACCAGACCCGCCGCGCCAGGGACGTGATGCGCCGCGCCAGAGCCTCGCGCCGGCCGGGCGGGAGGGCGATCGACGACGCCAGGATCCCTAGTCAGCGCGGAAGGGGACGGATTCAGTCTGCCAGCGTCGCTATTCCGGCCGCCCGCCTCGTGATTCGGCCGCCAGCGTTGTGGGTCAGCCTGGCAGCGTCGTGATCGGGCTCGGCACCCCGTGATTCCCTCCGTCAGTGTCATGGTTTTGACCCGCCAGGGTCGTGATTGACCCTGACAGGGTCGTCACTTGGCCGGCAGCGTCGTGATGGGGCCCGCCACGGCCACAGGCCAGTACTCACAATACTCTTCCGCGAAAGGAAAAAGCCCCCCAGCGGAACCCGCTGCAGGGCCACGATCTAGCAAGTGGAGCGGACCGGGATCGAACCGGCGACCCCCTGCTTGCAAAGCAGGTGCTCTCCCAGCTGAGCTACCGCCCCAAAGGTCTTGCAAGATAGCGACTTCCCTGCCAATCTGAAGCGCTCTCTGGCTAGGGATGGCGCCAGCTAGCTGCACTTGATATGGAGATGCTGGCACCGTACCTGAGCGTCAAGGATTAGCTCGCTACCGGTACCTCGATGAAGAGCGTAATTCGTTCTGTGCTTCTGTCTTTCTTGTTCGCTCTGACGAGCGCTCATTTGCTGGCGTCCCAAGATGAGCAGGCAACGCCCATCCTCGCAGGCATTGGCAATCACGGGCAGAACAAGGACCAGCCCTACGTCACGGCAGGCGACAGGACGTACTTGATTGGAACACAGGATGGGAATTTCCCAGATATGGGCCAACACGTGCCAGGCGAAATGGGCGGGCTATGGCTGCACCCGATCAAACTGATAGACGGTTTTTGGGCAACGGTAACGGATCTCAGCGACCAATCAGGACATCGCCCTTTCAGAGAGCACTGAATTCGTCAATTACCCTTATGGCAATCGGTTCAGATATGGCCTGGTGTTGGACAGCCTGGAGATCGAGCGCTTTCAGTTCAGTCCGGACGGGCAGCAGGGATTGATCGTTCAGTACACATTCACGAACGCAGCCGATCGCAAGAGACGGTTGACCTTTCAATTTTCAGTCAAGACGGATCTAAGCCCCGTATGGTTTTCAGATCGACTCGGGATAAAAGACGCTCGGGACACTGTTGCCTGGCAAACGACAAATAGTCTCTTCCTCGCCAAGGACACAGACCACAGCTGGTTCTCCGTCTGGGGAGCCACCCCTTCCGCAGCCGCACGAACCAATCGCAAATCCACAGCCAATACACACGAGTGGCATGGGAGTCACAGCCGCATCCCGATACAGCGTATCGGTCGACCCCAAAAGCACCTCTACCTTGACGTTCGTCCTCGCGGGCTCAGCCACAGACAAAGATGCAGCTGTAGCTACCTACAGGTATCTGGCCAAAAACCATGCGCGCCTCTTAGCCAGGAAAAAGGGCCACTATGCTTCAATCATTGAAAGGGCGAGAGTAAGAATTCCCGACCAGCGCCTGCAGGAGGTCTACAACTGGGTGAAGGTCAACACCGAGTGGCTTGTCAGAGAAGTTCCCGGCATCGGCCGCGGTCTCGGTGGCGGCCTGATGGAATACCCATGGTGGTTCGGGACTGAGACATATTCCCTGCAAGCGCTGATAGCGACGGGCAATTTCGAGCTCCCCAAGCAAACACTCCGTTTATTGAAGAATCAGTCGATGAAGGCAAACGGAAACGGTCGGATCGTGCATGAGGTAACGACAAACGGCGCGGTTTCCAATCCCGGTAACACACAGGAAACCGCTCAGTTCATCCTTACTGTCGGAAAGTTATTCGAGTGGACGGGAGATCTGGACTTTGCAAGAGAGATGTACCCGGCTATGAAGATGGGCATCAACTGGCTCCTTACCGACATGGACCAGAACAGGAATCTGTTCCCGGAAGGTTACGGGATCATGGAAGTGTATGGATTGAATGCAGAATTGATTGATGTTGCGGTGTACACCCAACAGGCGTTAAGCGCCACAGCGCACCTTGCCGGCATTCTGGACGACCCGGACGCAGCAGAGCGATATCAGCCGACTGGCGTCACAACTTGCAATGAAAATCAATGAACAGCTTCTGGGTCGAGGAAGAAGGTTCGTACTCCGATTTCTACGGAAGCAAAGCACAGGCAATGGGCGCCGCGGAAGGGGCAATCAGGCAGATAGGGCTGAAGGGAGCGAACAAGCTGACCCCGCAGGGACAAGGAACTGATTGGATATTACGCGCGGCTAAAGCAGAAATTCTCCGCCATGCCGGATAGTAGCAGAGGTTGGATCACGAACAAGAATTGGGTCATCACGACGCCGATGGAGACAGGCATCGCCCCGCGAGCCAGAGCGATACGACTTCTGGACAAGATCCGACACGAGAATGTCGGAGAGTACGGGCCCTTCCTGTCCGCTGTCGACAAGCAGGCGATGATGACCATCTCAACCGGCGTGCAGGCTGTCTCGGAAGGCAACTACGGGCGCACCGACGAAGCGCTGTGGTATGTAGACAAGATCGTGCAGACATTCAATCGGAAATTACCAGGCTCGATCGCAGAAATGATGCCCGATTATGGCTGCTTTACAATCGCATGGACCAGCTACGGCATCGTAATGCCGCTGATCCAGCATGTTTTCGGCATCCAGCCAGATGCAATGAACAAGACTGTTGTCTTTGATCCTCATTTGCCTACCGGTTGGGAGGATATGAGCATCGAAGATCTCCCTGTTGGAAACACCATGGTTTCCTTTTCACGGGCAAGAACCAGCAGGGGAATTGAATATGGTTTCGAAGCCAAAGAGGACGGATGGAATGTCGTCTTAAAAGGGAAGGGTTTGCCCGGCGCCAAGTATTATTTGAATGGCAGACCTGTTTCTTTCACCTCCGCTGGCATCCGTATGCGCGGACGGAAGAATCACGTGTTGGTGGTTCAGTAAACGGATAAGGCCCGGTTCGTCCGAGGACCGTGGCTAGGTAGCCTGACGCAGGTGCTCTCCCAGCTGAGCTACCGCCCCCAAAGTACGTTATCGATCAATCTTAGCGGTTCCCACCTCCGACACAAAGTGGGGCGGTGCAAACCTTCCCGCGCAGTACCGGGGCTTGATTATCTCCTACGGCCGATAGGTTTCGTGTATCGTGAGTGTGGTAGTGCTATTCCGACCCCCCACCGCAACAATCACCCCATTGCTCGTGACAACACCAAGCCCGGCACGCCCTGCTGGCATGCTGGGTTTGCTGACCCAACTGTTGGTCGCGGGATTGTACGCCTCCACCGTGGGAATGTAGTCGCCCGCGGCGTTGCGCCCACCGATCACGTAGAGAATGCCATTGATGACCGCTCCCCCCGCATTGCGGCGCGCAGTAGGCATGCTCGCCGCGGTGGTCCACGTGTTGGTGGCTGGATCGTAGATGTCAAGGGTGGCCGACGCCGCGTTGGTACCGTTGTTCCCGCCTACGACGTAGAGCTTGCCGTTAATCACGCCGGCAGCGGGATAGCGGTGCGCGCGAGGCGCCGCCCTGCGCACAGTCCAGGTGTTGGTACTGGGGTCGTATCGGTGCAGCAGCCCCGCCGGAACGGCAGGGTTGCCGGCGCAGCCCGTAAACACATAGAGCCTCCCGCCGATCGAGCGGCTCACACCGCACCCGCTCGGGATCGGCATGCTTGCCTTGGTCGCCCAGGTATTACTCGCCGGGTTGTAGGCGTAGAGGCTCTTCGTGAGGACATTCGCGGCGGTATACCCGCCGGGTGCGTAGAGCAGGCCGCCGAGGAGGGTTGCACCATTTCCCGATTGGCGGAAGTCGGGGAGGGGTGCTTTCGAGGTCCACTTGTCAGTGGCTGGATCGTAGGCCGCCACTCCGCGTAAAGTGCCGGTGAGACCAATGCCGCCGATGGCGTAGATGAACCCGTTCACGGTCCCCAGTGCCAGTTCGCGCCGCGGACTGGACAGGGGTCCTCGAGGCTGCCACACACTTGGACTGACGAAGCCGGTGTAGAGCAGCCGGTTTACCGTCCCTGCCGGGACCGAACTGAGAACACCGTCGGTGGCGTTAGTGGTGAGCGCCGCGGCCACCTGGTCGGCCGGGGCGTTGCGATTGACGGAGAGGTAGAGCGCCGCGGCGCCGGCCACGTGCGGCGAGGCCATCGATGTCCCGCTGATGGTATTGATCGCGCTGGCGCTTCCGATCCAGGCAGAGGTGATATCCACTCCAGGGGCATCGATGTCCACGCAGGAACCGTTGTTCGAGAAATAGGCGAAGGCATCGTGTTGATCGGTGGCGGCAACCGTGAGCGCCTTGGGGGTGCTCGAGGGCGAATAGGAGCAGGCATCGGTCGCACTGTTGCCGGCGGCAACGGCATAGGTGATGCCCGCGGCGATCGAGTTGGTCACTGCCTGGTTGAGCGCCGCGGAGTACCCCCCGCCCAGGCTCATGTTGGCCACTGCCGGTAAGACACGGTTTCCGGTGACCCAATCGACTCCTGCGATTACTTGGGAATAGCTGCCACTCCCCCCGCAGTCGAGCACCCGAACCGCGTACAGCCGGACCTTCTTGGCCACTCCGTAAATTGTGCCGCCCACCGTCCCCGCGACATGGGTGCCGTGCCCGTGGCAATCGACCGCGCTCCCTCCGCTCGTCACCGCGTCGATGCCGGTGACGGCGCGGCCCCCGAATTCATCGTGGTCGAAGTAGATGCCGGTATCGATGATGTAAGCCCGGACGCCGGTACCGTCGGTAGAGTAGCTGTAAGTGCCGCTGAGGGGCAGGAATCGCTGATCGACCCGGTCCAGTCCTTCCGTGGCACCGGGCTGCACGATGGGCTCGCCAATGACGCGAGCCACCTGGTCTTGCTCGACGTATTCGACCGCGGGCTCCTGGCGCAGCGCCGCCGCCGCGGTGTCGGACAGCTCAACGGCCATGCCCTTGAGTGCGGACCTATAAGTGCTCTTGAGCTTGCCGCGGTGCTTCTCGGCGAGTGCCTTCGCCACCGATTTGACGTCCCGTACCTCGTTCCGGAAAACGACGATATACTGTCCGGGGATAGGCTGTGTGGGCCCAGCCTTGGAGGCAAAGGCCGTGGCGGGCTCACTGGGAGGGGGGCTGGGTGAGGTGGCATCCTGGCAAGCGCCAAGCCCGAGAGCGGCGAAGGTGAGCAGCACGAGTCGATTCATGTCGTCCTCTCTAGGTCTGAAACTCACGCCTGGCACCCCCAGCCGCTTCCGCCAGCCTACCGCTTGTGCATCAAGTGCGCGTCAAGTCTTCTCAAGCGGCTGCCGACAAATGACCGCCGAGTCACGGGTCGACGGCTCGACGGTCGGGTGACGGGAGTCTGTAGCTGGGTGGCGAGATGCCGGCGTCGTGGAGGAGGCGAAGACTGCGGCTAGGTAGCCTGACCGTGTGGTAGGCGACGCTCAAAAAGACAAGAAGTCCGACGTTGATGGAGGACGTCTATTCGGTGCTCTATCTGAGGAGTTATCGAGGCAGTCTCCGTCTCGATCGGGTAGGATCCCCGAGAGAAGTTGATACCCGGTCGACTGCTTCCAGCACCCGCCGGCGCTGCCCCGGGGTGACGATGTCCCGCTCCACCACCTGTCGCACGATCCGCGCGACAAACGAGTATCCCCGCGGCTCTGCCACCACCCAGCGGTGCCACTCCAGCTCGTCCAGCGCCCGGGCCACGTCCTCCGCGTCCAGCGAGAGCGCGCGCTCCAGCAAGGCCGGGGACACCAGGTCACCCAGGACTGCGGTGGCTGCGAGGACGCGCTGGGCCGGCGGGCTCAGCCGCCTGACCCCGATGCGGATGGCAGCGACCACCGCATCAGGGAGGTGGCCGGGCAGGCTCTGGTCGAGCGTCCGAAACGGCTCCGGCCATGCCCCCGAGATGGTCCCAAGATCGAGGCCGAGCGCCACTGCGCGCAGAAGCTCCACCGCGAGAAGCGGCAATCCAGCGGAGTCGGTCGCAACCCGGCGCACCACGCGGTCAATCGCAACCGGGTCGTAGCCCGGTGAGCATTCGCTCCGCCAGGTGACGGAGTGCCGCTCGGTCCAATACCCGGAGCCGCACCATCTCCCCCTCCAGCTCGCGGCCGATTCTGGAGCGAAGTTCGTCGAGCTCGGGGCGCGGGGGTATGGCGCGGTCGCGAGGACCAGCGTAAGCGGTGTTGCTGCGAGATCTCGAAGGACCGCGCCGAGCGAGAGGGCTGAATCCTGGTCGAGCCATTGCGCGTCATCCACCGCGATCGCAACCGGCTGTTCTTCCACCGCTGCCCGAAGTGTCTCTGCGCAGAGCTCGGCCAAGCGGGTCCGGCGCCGCCAGGGACGCCGCCCCCCTGAATCTGTCCGCCCATTCGGGCAGCATCGCGGCGAAGGCGGCGAGTGCTGCTGGGGGTCCGGCACCGACGCCTGGAGCCTCCATCAGACCGCCGCGTGCGAGCGCGAGCACACCACTCCACGGCTCTGCTCGGTCCGCCTCGACTGCCCGGGCAGCGGCTACTGAGATTCCATCGAGTCGGAATCGGCTCAGCCAGCTCGTCCAACAATCGGGTCTTCCCCATCCCTGCGTCCCCCTCGAGCACGAGCAGGACAGCGCGGCGGGCGCGTGCTGACCCGATTCCCGTCTCGAGCAGTCGCTGAAGCTCCTGTCCTCGCCCTTCCAGTGGCGGCCGAGTTACTGGTATGCTGTCAGCGTGCGCTCCCTGAGCTTCGGCATGTGGGACGCGCTCGCGCCGCACCCGCTCCATCAACGACCGGGTCTCCTCACTAGGCTCGACCCCCACCTCTTCCGCCAGGCGGGAGTGGAAGCGCTCGAACAGCGCGAGCGCCCCAGCACGGTCGCCTGCCAGGGACTGGCAGCGCAGGGCGCACCGAAAGGCCAACTCCGACGTCGGTCGGAGACCAAGCGCACGCTCGGCAAACCCAAAGGCCTCCTCCACCTTTCCGACCTGCGCGTGGGCTTCCGCGCAACTCACCAGCACCTCCACCCCCCGCCGGCCCCACAGTTCACGCTCGGCCGCGAGCCAGTCCTCGAACTCGGAGCCTTCGGGCAGCGCGAACCCCTCGAGAAACTCACCCGATACCAGCTCAGCTGCGGCGGCCCATTCGCCCGCTGCCGCAAGCTCCTCCAGCCGGTCCACATCCAGCTGCACCGATGCGGGCCCCAGCCGGACCTGCCCTACCGTCACTTCCACAGATCCCTCGCCAGCGTGATGCCGGATAAGCCTCAGCGCCTCGCTCAGTGAGTGCCGGGCTGCGGCCTCGTTCCGGTCGCCCCACAGCAGGCCGATCAGGTGTTCGCGACTCCGGCCGCGGCGCGGCGAGCGTGCGAGATAGACCAGCAGGGCAAGATGTTTCCGCCACAAGAGCTCGGGAGGTGCAGGACCCCCGTCCACGCTCAGTTCGACTGGCCCCAGAGTGCGGCAGAGAATCATGTGCACCGGCTGGTTGTCATGCGAGGACTCCAGGAGAGATGTGAGAAGGTTCCGTGAGCCATCCGGGTTGTCAATGAGGGAGACGCACTTGACGACGGCTTGATCCCCGGGTGGCAGCATCCAGATCAGGAGGCACGCCCGGACATTCCAGCCAGGAGTCTGCATGTCAAGCCAACACCGACCGCTCCTCGACAGCTCCTTCGCCGCCCTTGCCCTCCTCAATGCCCGCGATAGAGCAGGGCAGCGACCCACCGCTCGGGCACTCGGCCTTGCCCCCCGGCTGAGGGGCGGGAGCGCCACTGCCATGCCTATCCAGTTCGCGCCGGAACCAGACCCCACCGCGCACCTTGTCGATCTGGGCGAAGACCAAACGACGGGACCACTGCCTCTCGGCTTCGAGTTCGAGCTCTTCGGCGTGCGGTACACCTGGTTCGACCTCTCATCGGACGGATTCATGACTTTCGGGACTTATTCGCCCCCATGCCGCCCCGGCTACGACCCCAGGAGCCGCTTCATTCCCCTGAATGCTGATCTCAACAACTTTATTGCGCTCGGGTGGGCCGATGTGTGCCCCCTCGGTCGGAGGCACGTCGCCTATGAGGTGCGCGGAGCCGCGCCCCGCCGCCGGCTGGTCCTCTCATTTACCCCGGTCCCACGGTCCCCCGGGGACGGCCTGCTGGGGACGATGACCGCTCAGCTGATCCTCCATGAACGGACCGGGATGATCGATGTCCACACCACGCGCCAGGACCCGGTTACGTACAGGGTCAATCAGGAGGGAGTCCGCCTCACGTCCGCTTGACAGCCGCGCTGGCTGAGGGATACTGCAAGAGGGGCTGATGGACGCTCCCGCCGTGCCGTTCCGCTGCGGCGCCGAGCATTATCGAAATCAAGTGAGGGCGCTAGTGCCTCTCATGCAGCTTTTGTACGCTCTTCCGCGTCGAGGACTGCGGCTCTCGCCATCTGTGGTGGGGATTGTCGCGGCGCTCTCGGTCCAGAATTGCGGAGGGGGCGAGGATCTGTGTGGCGGCCCCTTTTGCGTTACGCCGCCCGGGCGTGAGGAGGCAACCAAGCTGCGGGCAGGGTCGGGCGACGGACAGATTGGTGCTCCCGGACGCGAGCTCCCCCTGCCGCTGGTAGTCGTCGTCACCGACGACGACGACCGTCCGATCCCCGATGTTGAGGTCAGCTTCACGGTGGTTGGTCAGGACGGCGGCACCATCTCGCAACCGGCGATCCGATCGGACCACCAAGGCAGCGTGCAGGTAAAGTGGACGCTTGGCCCGCAGCCCGGAGCCCAGACGGTCCAAGCGGTGGCGGAAAACACTTCAGGCACTGCCCTGAATGGCTCACCCCTGACCTTTTCGGCCGAGGCTGTCAGGCCTCCGCCTGCCAGAATCCTCCTCCTGCAGGCTCCGCCCACACTGGTGCAGAACGGAATTCCCTTCGATCGGCACCCGGTTGTGGCAATCCTCGATGGCGACAATCAACCGGTCGCGCAGGTCGACGTCACAGTCTCCATAGCATCCGGCGTCGGGACGCTGAACGGAACGACGACGGTCTCCACCGACGCTGCGGGGCGCTCGACCTACGACAATCTGACGATACAGGGGCCGATTGGCCCGCGGACGCTGCGCTTCAGCGTGTCAGAGCCGGTGCTGGAGATCGTCTCTGAGCCGGTGCAGGTAGGAGCCGGAACCGCCACGCGTCTGGCTGGCACTGAGCCTCTCGCCTACCAGGGCACCGTAAACTCCCCGGTCAGTCCCGCGCCTTCGGTGGTAGTCCGCGACGAGGCCGACAACCCGGTTCCAGGGGTAGCCATCACTTTTGGAGCGGATCGCGATGGCTCGGTGTCTCCATCGACCGTGATCACCAATGAGCTGGGCGTTGCTCAGGTGACCAGCTGGACCCTCGGAAGATCCGCCGGCTTGCAGTATTCGCTCACGGCCAGCGTTCAGTCCGGCGGAAGCGATCCGGTGGTCTTTTCTGCCATGGCACAGGCGGGAGCGGCGGGCAAGCTGGAGATCGAGGTGCAGCCCAATCCGACGGCGCAGAGCGGGACACCGTTCAGCCGGCAGCCTGTCATACAGGTGGTGGACGAGCTCGGCAATCCGGTACCCCAGCCCGGTCTCGCGATCACGGCGACGCTCTTGTCGGGTCCAGCCGGAACGCTTCAACGCGCGTCTGCGACGACGAATACTTCAGGTCTGGCTACCTTCAGCGGTCTCTCGCTCACGGGCCTCGTAGGCGACTACAGATTGTCGTTCAGCGCGCCAACACTCGAGGGGGTGGCCTCCGATCCGATCTCGATTGCGGCCGGAGCACCGTCCCGGCTGGCCCTGACGGTACCACTCTCACCGGCCGCGCGAAGCAGGGTACCGTTCGGCACGCAGCCCTCGATCCAACTGCAAGATGCGAGTGGCAATCCAGTCGCGCAGGCCGGCGTCGAGGTTCGTGCGTCCATTGCGTCGGGAGAAGGCGCGCTCGGGGGTCAAGCCAGTGTTCTCACCAACGGCGAGGGGCGCGCTGATTATATGGATCTCGCCATCGTCGGCGGCCCGGGCACACTCACTTTACGGTTCGCCAGCACGAGCCCGGCGAGCGAGGTGCTCTCGGCAACGATCACACTGCCCAGCGTAGCAGCCATCTCCGTTCTCACCAATCCGCCGGACTCGGTAGTTGTCGGCACTCAACTGGCTGCCCCGGTATCCTGGGCGCTCACCGACGCGGCGAACCAAACAGTCGCGGATGCCCCGGTCGTGATCTCCATTAACGGCTCAGTGGAGCCGGTGAGCACGAGCGATCCTGCTGGCGTGGTACAGCTGCAGTCCTGGACACTCTCCCCCACGGCCGGCAGCCAGTACGTAGCTCTCGAGATCGCGGGGTCGGAAGTCTCCCGTGTGACGGTTGAAGCGATACCTGATGCCGCGGACAGTCTTCAGTACATCTCCGGCGACGATCAATCGGCTCCGGTCAATAGCGATCTCCCGCAACAGCTGGTGGTCCGCGTGGTGGACCAGTATGGCAACGGGGTGAGTGACATATCGGTCGAGTGGAGGACCTGCGACGGTATCGGCGATTACAACAACTTCACAGACATTGGGGGGCACGCGAGCGCGTTCCAGCCAACAGGCCCAACACCTGGCGAGTTTTGCGCCATGGCGTCCAGCTCGGGTCTGGCCGGCTCGCCGATACAATTCTCCTATAGCGTGCAACCAGGGACTGCGCCGTCGAGCTTTTTACCCAACGGGCAGGTCTGGGAGCCGTTCCGCCCGCGTCCGCGCGCCAACACCAGCGACCATAAACGCTCATCCTCCTGCTCGATTGGAGTGCGCATGCCGAAGGTTTGCCCCTGGTTAGTGCCCTGGGTCATGCTAGGAACACTTTGCGGCGATCTCGAGGCGCAATCGGCGCAACCGTTCTCGCTCCAGGCGTCGGGACTCGTCAACGGTGTGTTTGGGGAGGTGTTCACCGGCCTGCAGGACGGTCTAGGCGGGGAAGCACAGTTCCGCTACACGCCCGGAGCACTGTCAGTCGGCGCAGGCTTTCAATTCACGGTCCATGAACTGGAAGGCCGGACGGAAGACGCGCAGCTCTACGGAGGGTTCATCGAGCCGCGCTACCGGATTCACGCGGGGAGCAACGTGGTAGCACCCTACGTTTCGGCGCGGTTCTCGGTGCTCAAGGTCGGCTTTTCCGGGGGAGACCTTTCGCTGTCCTCGACCTTCATGCAACTGAACGGCGGAGGTGGGCTCCTCACCCGGCTGAGCTCACGCCTCAATCTCGACCTGGGCGCTACCTTCGGCTATAACCATCTGGGAAACGGTACGCTAACCAGCAAATCGAGCGGCACCGCCATACCGGTAGAATCAAGCTCCGGCTCGAATATCGTTATCCGCCTGGGCCTGGCGATTGGGCTCCGCGACTGACCTGAGCGGTTAAAGCTTGGGTGATCCTACGATCCGGCAGCTGGAAATCTCCCACTCATTCCCGTTTCTGGCGAACTCGGCCCGGAAGACCGGCCGGCTGGTCAGGCGGCCGCCGAATGCGTCTTTCCACGCGAGTTGGAAGCTGAACTCCATCGCCGGCACCTGGGTACCAAGCTGTCGAGTACCATCGAGCCGCTCACCCACGACAGCTGCCCACTCCTCAGTCCGAAGAATGCGCATCAGCTTGTTCAGCTTGTCCTCGTCCGACTTTTTCGTCGGCCGGTACAGCTCTGCCACGCGAGCGACGTCCTTGGACCGGAGCGCGTCGTAGCATTGCTGAACTCCCCTCAAAACTCCGGCGTCGAGCCGCTGGCGCACTGCGGCAGGGTCTTCAGGGAAGGCGCGGGCAGGTTCGGCTGCGGTTTCTTCGGGCTCATCGGGCGGGCCGGGCTCTGACGCGTAAGCCTGAACGGCGAACGTATCAGGGGTCATCTCGACCGGGAGCACGGTTAGCTGAGATCTCGCCACCTTCGACCCGCTAGTGGCGATGATGGTCGCGGTGCCGGGAGCAAACCCCCGTACCTGCCCGGTTAGTGAGTCGACAGCAGCAAGCCGAGGTTCACTCGAGCTCCACGCGACTTCCGCGCCGGCCAGGGGATCCCCCTTCCCATCGAGCACGGCAGCCGCCAGGGTAATGGTATCGCCAACCCGAAGCGAGCCGTGGGGAGAGATGGACACGGAGGCCGCGGCCGGCGGTTCAGTTGTGGGGCGTCGCACCACGATTGCCGCGCTGTCCCGCCGCTCGCCGCTCGTCGCTACGACCAGTGCGCGGCCGGGACGGACTGCCCGTAACCATCCGCTTGCCGAGTCCACCCGCGCGACGCTGGAATCAGATGAGGACCAGTTCACGCGGGAACCAGGCACCGGCTGCCCGGCAAGATCCCGGACCTCGGCCAGCAACTTCGTGGAAGCGCCGGGAAGCAGTGGTCGGCGGGGACCACGCTTGATGGTCACGGAAGCTGGCGCACCCCTGAGAATGGCCGCTACGGGTTCGGCGGGCGGCAACTGAAAAGCCTCCCCATCCGTAGCTGGCACCAGTGCTGATGGTCTGGAGAGATTGGGCACAACCTGTCGCAACCCGCCGGAGAGCCAAATGACCGGTGTCAGAAGAAGGACGCCCACCGACGCGGCGAGGAGCCCACGTCGACGTGAGCGCGGCACCCGCCGGCGTCTGATCGGACGATGCTCCGCCACCGCGGGCTCGAACTCTCGCGGTTTGGGCGCGGGTGGTCTTGCGCGTTTCGTAGCGGCCACCGCCTCCTCGACGTTGATGCTGACCGAGGCGTTGCCGCCCTCGCAGGTGGCTGTCAGCACAACCGGTCCCCGGCCCAATGTTGCCACCCAGCCGCTCGCTGTGACGACCGCTACGCCTACATCACTTGTGCTCCACTGCACCGTATGGCCCAGGAGAAAGCCACCCCGGTAGTCCAGGGGCGTCGCGGTGAGAACAAACGAATCGCCCACTTTCACGGACTTGGGTGGGGCCGAGATCTGGATACCCACGACCCGCGCGTCTGGCTGCACGTCGGCGTCGTCCGCTAGCGGCGGAGCGACTTGCACCTGGAGTCGCGCTCGGACTCCCTCACACGTGGCGGTGAGCCGAGCGGCCCCGGGTGCTACCGCGGTAGCCACCCCCCTCAAGCCATCGACGCGGAGAACCTCGGGCGTGTCAGTAGCCCATTGGACCGGTCGTCCAGGCAGCGGTGCGCCATGCTCCCCCCGCAGCAGGGCCACCAACATGAAGCTGTCGCCCGTCTCCAGAGCGGCCGGGGGCGGAAGAATGGAGATCGTGCGCACCAGTCCGGCGGTCGTCGCGGGCGGCACGGAGGACGGTCTCGTGCGAGGGGGAGTCGACGTTGGCCTGCCGGTGAGCGAGGTCCCCCAGTCGGAAGTGGCGAGTCGGCAAAGCTCAGCCAGTAGCGGATCCTCCTCCCCGAGCGGCGTGGCGCCAAGCGCCGCCTTCGCTTGAGCGATGCTGGGCCAACGGGCCGCTGGATCCTTTTCTAACATGCGCAGCACGGCCGCTTCCAGCTCGGGCGGACATTCCCCACACCGGTCCCGGATGGGCTGCGGCGTCTGCTCCAGGTGAGCCTGCATGACCGTCAGGGTCGAGCCGGTGAAAGGAGAAACGCCGGTGATCATCTCATAGGCGACGGCTCCGAGCGCGTACTGGTCCGAGGCCCCGGAGACCTCGGCGCCGCTGCACTGCTCGGGGCTCATATACGCGGGCGTGCCGATCAGCGCACCGGGATGGGTTTCACTGGGCAGCTCGGCCACCTTGGCGATGCCGAAATCGGTGACGACCGCGTTGCCGTCCTCATCGATGAGGATATTGGCGGGCTTGATGTCACGATGGACTACCCGAGAGCGGTGCGCGTAGCTGAGCCCCGATCCCACCTGACAGAGGATCGATCGGACGATCGGAATCGGCAGCCTGCCGGCCTGCTGGATTACCTGCTCGAGCGCGCGGCCCCGGATGTACCGCATCACGAAGAAGTGCAGGCCCTCTGCCTGCCGCACCGAATGCACGGAGACGATGTTGGGGTGATTCAGATTCGCGATGGTGATGGCTTCGCGTCGGAATCGCTCGGCCATCCCTTCATCCATGAGCAGGCCGGGCGACATGACCTTGATCGCGACCTTTCGGTCGAGCGCGATCTCATGCGCCAGGAAGACGGCCGCCATGGCCCCTCGCCCGAGCTCGCGGCCAATCTCGAACTCACCGAGGGTGGCACGCCGCAGGCGCTGAACCACGTCGGCCCATGACCCCAGGTCGGGGTCCTGTGACGCACTGGTAGCGAACATGGCGGTGGAATCGGCCGGGGTTCCGCAACCGGAGCAGAACCCACTGCCTTCGGGGAGAGGCTTCCCGCAAGCCGCACAGGAGAGCACCCCCGCCCCGCAGTGCGAGCAGAAGCGGTTCCCGGGTCCGAGATCGCTGCCGCAGCCGAGACAGGTGAGAGTCGTTGCCATCGTGCCGTTGTTGCTGGATGGGTCAGTCGTGCTGCTGAATATTGAAGATCGGCGGACTGGGGCGCAATGTCGAAGCTTGGAGCTTCTACCCCGCCTGTGTTGCGGTAAACCATCGGAACCCTTTACCTGATAGATACTTCCGCGAGGAGCGTAGGTGGAGGGGCCGGTGTCAGGATTTGACTCCGGCTCGATGGTGCGTGCCAACCCCACGGGCTGGCTGGTGGTTGTGCAGAAGGATACAGCGGTGACCCTCGAAGAGAGCCCGGGATATCAGGACTTTCCTCCAGGGCAAGTCAGATTATGGGACAGCGGCGACCGCGACCGGTCTCAAGCGACTGACTGTCGTGCCATCGCCGAGCTGGCCCGCATCATTCCGCCCCCAGCAGAAGGCCCGATTATCGGTGGTCACCCCACAGCCTGGGAGAGCACCTGCTTTGCAAGCAGGGGGTCACCGGTTCGATCCCGGTCCGCTCCACTGACCGTAAGAGTAGTGTTGAGTGGTTGTTAAGTCGTGTCGACAGGCTGGCCCTTGTGTGGCCGGCTTTGTCGTTGGTTGGGCCGGAGAGGAACGAAAACGGCGGCTTGGGATCCCCGGGCGAGTTCGGTAAGTGCCGCTGGTCGAGCTCTTGAGTCTCACTTGATGGCGAGAAGTCAACGTTGGCGCCATCTTACCTCCTGGGGCTTGATATGCTGACAGCCTGAGCTACCGCCCCATGAGCTTCAATCTTAATGGCGATAAGGATGCTGATAAAGATGGAGCCCAAACACCTTGGTTTGGGCTCTGTTATGCCAGGCTATTCCGGACGCGCTTCCAACGGATCTTGAAGCGCGCAGCCCGATGCGACCCAGGTGCCGCCGGTCAAGGGCTAGCGAATGGTCGCCTCGACTCCGAGAACGAGATCGGCGAAATCCGGCTCACCTGGTGCGCCCGGATGGTCGCCATCCTCGTAACTGATCGTCCAGTTCGGGAAGGTTCCCTCCAGGCGGCCCTCAGCGGGATTTAGCGCGTGAGTAGAAATGCCCTGGTGGAACCATATCCGGGCCTGAGTGCCCGCATCGTACAAGTACCGGCCCTCGTCGTTGCCGGCCAATATCCCGGCCGAGTCGCCAACATTTGTTCTGCACACGTTCAGGAACACATCGTGAGCCACTGGTGGGGGCGTGTTGACCTTTTGCCCCGCCAGGTCGCAGTTGACGCCGAGTACCGTGACTCGCAGGCTGGACCGTGCTGGAATGTCGAGGACGCACTCCACGATCTTGTCGGAGGTGGTGCAACCCTGAACGGCGGGAGGCAAGGGGGTCACGGTGATCGTGTTGGTTGCGACGGCGACCGCGCCCTGGTTGTCCGTCACGGTGAGCGTGACCGTGAAGGTCGTCGTACCGGTAATGCTATAGACATGCCTGCCGACTCCACACAGTTCAGTCCACGGGAAGCACGGTATTCCGGATCGAAGTCGCCACCGTCGCCGTAAGTCCAGGCATGGTTACAATGGCACCTGGGGATGCGTCGGTGCTGTTGTTGATGAAGATGCACCCCTCTCCGTAACACTGTGGAGTGAAGCTCGCGGTGGGTGGAATGTTGACCGAAGGTCCGGATTTACTGTTATCGTCTGCGAGGCGACAGCAGTAGCGCCCTGGTTGTCCGTAACCGTGAGCGTAACGGTGAATTCCGTAATGGCGGAAATGGTGTAAGTATGCGCTGGATTATTTCCAACGGCCTCAGCGCCGTCACCGAAGGTCCACGCAAAGTTAGCGATCGGCGAACCCTCCGGGTCCTTGGCGGTGCTGATGAAAGTGCAGGCGGCGGCGGCACAAGCGTAGCTGAAGCGGGACCATTGGTGGATTGTTCAACGGTGGTATCGGATCGACGGTGATTGTCCGCGTCGCGACAGCGGTGGCGCCCTCGTTGTCGGTCACCGTGAGTGTCACCGTGAAATCGGTGCGCGCCGTGACGCTGTAGGTATGTGACGGGTTATTCACTGCCGCTGTGCCACCGTCCCCAAAGGCCCAGGCGTAGCTCGCGATCGTTCCAGGCGTCACGTCAGTGCTGGTGCTGACGAACGTACAGACCGCCAGCGTACACGCATGGTGAACCCGGCGCTCGGCGGATTCACTGGAGCGGCGGGGGTGACGGTGATGGTTTGAGTTTCGGCGTCGGTAGCGCCCTCGTTGTCGGTCACCGTGAGCGTTACGGTAAAGTCGGTGGCAGCGGATACGGTGTAGGTATGCGAAGGACTAACCTGGTCCGACGTGCCGCCGTCGCCGAAGGTCCAGGCATAGGTCGCGATCGTGCCCGGCGCTACGTCGCTGCTGGTGTTGGCAAAAGTGCAGCTCAGCCCATTACAGCTGGGGGTGAAGCCCGCCGTCGGTGGGTTGGTGACCGGAGCGGGATCGATGGTGATGCGGCTGGTCTTCCGGTGGCTCAATCCCTGGCATCGACCACAGTCAGGCTGACGTCGAAAGGGCCCGCCGTCCTGTAGGTGTATGCGGCAGTCGCGGTGTTCGCGTCGGGAGTGTTGTCCCCGTTATAGTCCCAGCTCCACCCTGTCACGCCAACATCATCGGTGCTGGTGCTGACGAACTCGCACGACTCGTCGATCGTGCATGCCGGCAGCTCGAAATTCGCGACCGGCGCTGCGTTCTCCGGTGGGATCAGGTCGCTGCCCCCACTGCACGATGAACCCAGGACCAGCGCTCCAGTAACTACGGCCAGCAGACCAATCGATCGCATAGAATCATCCCAGCCAGAAAACGAAGATGTGCCCAGGGAGCCAACGGGTTCGAGCGGTGACGCGACACACGCCCTCCCCTGGCGTATGTGCCAGAGCCGTGCCAGTCGCATGGGGACTTGCGCCCGCCAGCTGTCTAGCTCGCAACGCTATACCGTGTAAGGACTTACAGCTGACAGCCCCACCATCATGGCTGTGCTGCAAATCTGCAACTGTGGCGACCGCGCGTAGTTGTTGTACGAGGAGCTTGTGTTGGGGTAGCGTGGGGCAGATGGTACAGCGGCAGGCCTATGTTAGACGGAAGGGTGCCCGCAATCGCCCCGGGGCTCCCCAATTCCGCCGTCCGGTCGTCACCGACCCGGTAGCCGCGGCTGAGCTTCGCGAGCTATTACGCCTCAGAGGGGATGGCACCATGAAAGGAGCCGAGTTCCTGAGCCGGGTGGCTCTTTGGCTCGAAAGGTTCCTGGCACGCCACGCGGAAGTTACCGCGGTTGGCAAGCGGATTCCGGCGGTGGAGCGGGCTCGCGTATATCTCCAGAATCGGCCGACCCAGTCGGTGTCCCTCTCCGAGGTCGGCACGGTTGTGGGGGTTACCATCCCCTATCTGGTGCGCTCATTTTCCCGTTCGGTGGGCCTGCCGCCGAAGAGTTGTCACGCGCAGGTACGGCTCGCGCGCGCTCGGCGGCTTCTGGCCGAGGGAAAGTCGGCCACCTGGGTGGCGTACGAATGCGGTTTTGCCGACCAATCGCACCTGAGTCGCCGGTTCAAGGAGTGCCATGGAGTGACGCCCGGCGCGTTCCGAGCGCAATACCGCGCCGGGACATCAGTGGAGCTGCCTGCAGCCTAGTTACCCGGTAGGTGGCTCGGCGGTCAGAAGGCACGCATCCAGGCGTCGAGCCTAGCGCGGTACGATTCTCCAGAGCTCGCCTTTCGTCCTCGTCCGTAACGACGTACAGCGCGCCGTCCGGACCCTGCCGCACGTCGCGCACCCGCTGACCCCGGTCCGCGAGGAGGTGCTCCTCGCCCGTCACCCGATCGTTCTCGAGCGTCAGTCGCACGAGCTTGTGGTCCTTCATGCCGCCGACGAAGAGACTGCCTTTCCATGCCGGGAACGCGTCACCGGTGTAGAACTGCGCCCCGGACGGGGCGATGACCGGGTCCCAGTAATAGACCGGCTGCTCCATGCCCTCACGTGCGGTCACCGCGCCAGCGATAGGTGCCCCGCAGTATTCCTCGCCGTACGCCTGACCGGCCAGCCATAGTTCTTCCCTTTCTCGATCCGATTCAGCTCGTCGCCACCTTTGGTGCCATGCTCGATCTCCCAGAGTCGACCCTGCAGGATCGAACGCGGCGGCCTGCACGTTTCGGTGGCCGCGGGTCCAGATCTCCGGCCGCGCGTTGGACTGGCCGACGAATGGGTTGTCTTTGGGGACCGAGCCATCGGGACTGATACGCAGGATCTTGCCCATGTGGCTGTCGAGCTGCTGCGCCTGCGGCCGCATCGGCGCGTCCGACCGCTCGCCCAGCGTGATATACAGCATCCCGTCCGGACCGAAGGCGAGCCGGGAGCCGAAATGTTTGTAGCCATCGTAGGTCGGCAACGCCCGAAAGATCACTTTCACCTCTCCCAGGCTTCGCCGGTCGGGGGACAGCACGCCACGGGCGACGCTCGTGGCGTTACCGCCCTTTCGAGGCTCGCTGTAGCTCCAGTAGATCGTGCGGTCGGAGTCGAACGTCGGGCTTAGCGCGACGTCGAGCAGGCCGCCCTGGCCACCCGCGTCGACCGGGGGCAGGCCGGCAATCGGCTGGCCCAGCTTACCCGCTGAGACGATGCGCAGGCGACCCGGCTTCTCGGTGACCAGCAGGTCGCCGCCGGGAAGGGGCTCGACAGCCCAGGGATGCTCGAGCCCCTTGGCGAGGACCGCCACCTCGAAGGCGACGCTCGACTTCACCCCACATGCTCGCGTCTGGCCGGGAAATGCCGGTCGTTGATCTGGCGCGTTCGGCCGGCGGGTTTCGAGCGCCTTGCAGGTGGCCGTGTCAGCGGTCGCCTGAGACTCGGCGTTGTCCGCCTGACCACCGGCGCGTTGGCTGCAGGCCATGCTGCCGGACGCCAGAACGAAGATGGAGATGAGTGCTGCGCGGTCAGTCCACATGGGTCCTCTCAGGAGCACGAATCAGCACGCCAGCCAACAGGTCCTCATGATCGCTCATGCGTATTTGACCAGTGGAGGCCCGTAGGTGGGTTGCGACTCTTTGCTAGTCACGTTCATCCTATCATAGGACCAGCAAAGCTAGTTAAAGTATATCTCAGTATAACTTTGACGTCGGTACATCCTAAGATGCTCAGGCTCATACACGGACGCAACTCCGCACCCCCGCTCCGCGTCCTCGTCCTGCATGACTGCGCGCTTGCTGGCGAACGGCTGACCCGAGAACTGGAGCAGGGAGGCACCAAGCTCCTGAGCCAGCGCGTCAACTCCGAAGGTGCGTTCCTCCAGGCTCTACGGAGCTTCGCGCCGGACGTCGTGCTGGCCGCGTCCACGCTCGCCAACTTCAACGCCAGGACCGCCCTTCAGTTGGTACAGGCCCACCATCCGATCGCTGCGGTGATTCTGGTAACGGAGACCCTCGACGAGCAGAGCGCCGTGGCGTGCATTCGGGCCGGCGCCGAAAACGTGGTGTTGGAGAACAACCTGAGCCGTCTAGGGCCTGCAACCCAGAAAGCCTTGGCGGTGCGAGAGCGCCTCAGGCAGGTGAGCCGGCGTCAGCTCCAGGTGCTACGACTGGTGACCGAGGGACTGACCTCCAAGGAGATCGCAGCGGGGCTCGGTCTCAGCGCAAAGACCGTGGAGACGCACCGGAGCGCGGGGATGAGGCGGCTCGGCATCGGCGACATCCCGGGATTGGTGCGCTACGCGGTGAGGGTCGGACTCATTCCCCAGAGCCTGTCCAGCGGGACGAACACTAACGGGGCCGGCATTCGCAGGGTTGCGGCGTTCACCGGAGAATGAGCCGACTCGGGTAACCGGCTCGGAGGAGCGCAGGGCGGTGTTACTGCTGCCCTACCCGGCCCAGTCGCGGGGCTCGAGCATCGCGATCAGCTCCGCCTCGAAGGAGTTGGGTTGGTACACCGGCGAGTAGTCCCACGCGGCCTGCGGCGGCAGGCTCATCAGCACACTCTCGATCCTGGCACCCGTCTGCAATCCGAAGAGAGTCCCCCGGTCGTGCACCAGGTTGAACTCGGCATAGCGACCTCGCCGCACCAGCTGGAAGTGACGCTCCCGCTCTCCGAACGGAAGATCCCGGCGACGCTCGACGAGCGGACCGTACGCATCCGGTAGGACCTCCCCGACCGCGGTCACGAACTCAAAAACCTGCTCCAGGGTCAGGCCGCTTTCACCGGGACGCAGGTGGTCGAAGAAGATCCCCCCGATGCCCCGCCGTTCGTCACCCCGGTGCGTGTTCACGAAATAATGGTCGCACCAGGTCTTGAACCGAGGATAGAACATGGGGTGATGACCGTCGCACACCGCCTTGAGGGTGCGATGAAAGTGACTCGCGTCGTCCGGAAAGGGATACGTCGGTGTCAGGTCTGTGCCGCCGCCGAACCAGGAATCGATTAGCTCTCCCGTGGGTCGCGTGATCTCGAAGTAGCGGACGTTGAGATGAACGGTGGGGACTAGTGGGCTTCGGGGATGGATCACCAAGCTGAGCCCGGCGACGGAGAAGCTCAGCGGCTCCAGGCCCGAGGCGCGGGTTCCGATCCGCTGGGCCAGTTGCGGCTCGAGTGCGCCCTCGACGCTCGAGCGATTTACCCCGGCCTTCTCGAAGGTCACTCCGTCGCTCAGCACACGGCTGACCCCACCACCGCCGCCAGGCCGGTCCCAACGGTCCTCCCGAAATGATCCGCCGCGATCCAGTCGGGTGAAGAACTCGGTGGTCTCGTCGTGGAGGCGGTCGATCCAGTTGCTTACCTGCCCGCGGAGACTCGCTCGCCCTGTCACCTTGCCCGCCACTCCTGCACCGCCTCGACAAAGGCCCGCGCGTGAGCCACCGGTACGTCGGGCAGGATGCCGTGTCCCAGGTTGGCGATGTATGCCCGGCCGCCAAAATCGTGGAGCATGCGGTGGGTTCGCTCTCGAATCAGGGGAGGCGGCGCGTACAACCAGCATGGATCCAGATTCCCCTGGAGCGTGACCATGGATGCAGGCAACCGGCGCCTGGCATCCGCCGCATCCGTCTGCCAGTCGACGCCCACCACGTTGGCCGCCGTTTCGGCGGCAATTTCCTCCAGCGCCCAACCCGAGCCCGGTGCGAACACGATGACCGGCGCTCCGGCGGTGCCTGCCTGGCGCGCCGCCCGGCCCAAATACGGTAGCCCGAATTCACGGAAGTCTCTGGGTCCCAGCGCCCCCGCCCACGAGTCGAACAGCTGTACCACCTGAGCCCCGGCCTGTACCTGCGCCACCAGAAATCTTCCAACGATGTCCGCCAGCCGACCCAACAATTCGTGGGCGCGGGTGGGGTCCTCGACCAGGAGGCGCTTGGCAAGGCTGAACGACTTGGAGCTACTGCCCTCGATCATGTAGCTCATCAGCGTCCAGGGTGCTCCGGCGAAACCGATGAGTGGAACCCGGCCTGCCAGCTCTCGGCGCGCCAGGCGCAACGCGTCGAGGACATGGCGTAGGCCCTCTTCGGGATCAACGTCGCGCAAGCGGCCGAAATCGGCGGAGGACCGCACCGGGTCATGAAAGCGCGGTCCAACGCCGTCTTCCACCGTAAGCGTCATTCCCATTGCTTGAGGCACCACGAGGATGTCGCTGAAGATGATGGCCGCGTCCACGCCGATGAGGTCCACCGGCTGGAGGGTAACTTCCACCGCCAGCTCCGGCGTGCTCACCATGGTGAGGAAATCGGCTCGCTCCCGCACCGCGCGGTATTGGGGCAGGTAGCGGCCGGCCTGTCGCATCATCCAGACGGGGGGCCTCTCCACCGTCTCCCGGCGGCAGGCCCGCAGCAACAGGTCATTCATTGGCGGAGCGTCTCGCGAGTACCTGACGGACCGCGGCCGCGAGCGCTTCGACGCTCGGCTTCGAGGCCACCGCTGACGGTGACCAACCCCAGGCCCGGGCAGAGGCCGCGGTGGTCGGTCCGACCGCCAGCAGGTCGGGCCTTGCATCCGGTGGGCAGGCTCGGACCAGGAGATCCGCCACGGTCGGGCTCGCCACTACCAGTACGGTGCCCCGGGCTGCAGCCGCATGGGCCGCGGATTCACTGGCCAGCACCGAGCGGTAGCACACGACTTCATCCACTGTGATGCGGTGGCTCCGAAGCCGCTCAGGCAGCTCATCCCGCCGACTGTCCCCACATGGAAAGAGCACGGGCCCCGCCACCCCCGCGTCGAGCATCGCCCGCGCCAACGCTTCGGCGGCACCCAACCGCTCGGCCTCAGCCTCACTCGGTGTGCGAACCTGCCCCAGCACATCACCGAGTGCTGCTCCGGTCGCTGGGCCTCCGGCCCACGCTGTCGGAGCATTCTGGCCCCGCCGCGTACGTCGCCCGACCATTCGGTCCACCACTGCCGCGGCCGCCCGGCGAGACGTGAAAGCCACAGCGCCGTAGGAGTCCAAACGGTCGAGCGCCGAATCCAGCGGGGCCCAATCAGCGGGGGGGCGAAATTCATCAGCGGATGTTCCTCCACCAGAACCGGAAGCGCTCTCAATGCCTCCGCCAATCCCGGGAAAGTTCCCGCCGAGGCTGTCACCACCACCGTTTCAACCATCATGGCTCGGTCACGACAGGGGCCACCACCGCGCGCACCTCGGCCAGGATCGTGGCCGCTCCCTCAGCCAGTAGCCGCTCTGCCAAGCTGGTGCCGAGTGCGGCCGCTGCCGCTTCGTTGCTTGCCGGGCCGGCTTCACGACCTTCCACCGCCCTTTCCCCCCCGAGCGAAATCACCCGCCCCCGCAACCGAAGCGTCGAGTCGGACGAGGTGCCGTCGAGCTTTGCATGGGCCGCGACCGGAACCTGGCAGCCTCCTTCCAGCCGCCGAAGAAAGGCGCGCTCGGCCGCAACCTCGACCGCGGTAGTGGCATCGTGCACGGCCCCATGGACTGTGCTCTGCACCTCCACGTCATCCACCCGTACAGTCACCGCGAGTGCACCCTGCCCTGGCGCAGGCAGCATGATGTCGGGGGAAAGCCGCTCACCGATCCGCTCCGCCAGACCGAGCCGTACGAGGCCCGCGGTAGCGAGCACGATGGCACTCCATTCGGGCCGTGCATCGAGCTTGGCAAGCCGGGTGTCCACGTTGCCACGGATGTCCACGATCCGAAGGTCGGGCCGGGCAGTTGAGAAGCTGCGCCCGGCGACGAAGGCTGCTCGTTGCGATCACCGCCGCTCTTGGAAGGTCGGTCCATCGAAGTGGGGTCCGGCCAACGAGAGCATCTCGCGGATCCTCTCGCGCGCTGACCGCCGCGATGATGATTCCAGAGGGGAGCTCGGTTGGCAGATCCTTGAGGGAGTGAACCGCGAGATCGATCCGGTTTTCCAGGAGGGCGTCGTCAATCTGCTTGGTAAACAGAGCCCGGCTTCCGATCCGGGCCAGCGCCACATCCGGGGTCAGATCGCCGGTCGTTTTGATCTCGACTCGGTCGGTCTGGTACCCTGAGGCCCGGAGAAGGGAGCGGACCCGCTCGGTCTGCCATACTGCCAGGGCGCTGCTGCGGGTCCCGATCCTGAGGCGCGCGCCGTTGGGCCTCAATCCGGCCCCAAGGCGGAGGCGCTTCGGGCGGGCGGCCGGCCCGCGGCGGCCAGGCCGTCGAGGCCGAGCAGCTCCCCGATCCGGGCAGCGGCCTGCTCGCCGGAGCCGATCGCGTCTCCGATGGACACTCCGTCTCGATAGGTTCCGGCCAGCACCAGTCCTGGATTGCGCCGTTCCACGTCGTCCGCGATCTCCTTGAACCTGCCGTAGCCGAGGACATACTGCGGAATTGCTTTGGGCCAGATCTGAACGGCACGGAACGTCGGCTCGCCCCGGGTGCCGAGCAATGGCCGCAGGTCGTCCAGCACCCGTGCTGTCATTGTCTGCGGGTCAGCTTGGACAAGGTCGGGATCGCGGGTGCCGCCGACGAACGCGGTCAGCATTACATGGCCGGCCGGGGCGCGGTCGGGAAAGAGAGAGGAAGAAAAGATCACGCCGAGGACTCGCCTGCGCTCGACCTCGGGAGTGAGGTAGCCGAACCCATCGAGCGGATGGGCGACCTGCTCCCGCCGGAAACCCAGCGCCAGCACCGCGACCGGCGGATGAAGGATGCTCGATAGAGTGGACAGTCTCTCCGCGGCTGCCAGGTCGAGGTCGATCTCGTCCAGGCTGTACGCTGGGGCGGCGTAGACGACGGCGTCGAAAAGCTCGGGAGTCTGGAATGCCGCGCCGACCGTCCAGCCTCTTGGCCCCGAGCGAAGCTGGGTAACCGGTGCGCGGAGCCTCACCGCGCTATTCAGCTCTCGCCCTAGAGCATCGGGGATCTCCTGGAGCCCACCGCGAAACGAGATCACGCTTCCTGGTCCCTGCCCCGTCTCTCGTCGCGCCTTCAGCATCTGCACTAACGCCTTCATGACCGACCCGTGAGTGCGCTCCAGGGCGTGCAGCTTCGGTACGGCATGCCGTACCGAGAGCTGCTCGGGATCACCGGCGAAGACTCCCGCGATGAAAGGATTGACGATGTAGTCCAGCACTTCCTGGTTGAAGCGCCGCCGGACGAAGGCCGCCACGCTTTCTTCGAGCGGAGAGTCGCCGGCCTCGACCAGTGGCTCACCGAAGATGGCCAGCTTCGCGACGTTGGATAGCAAGCGAGAGGTAAGGAGCTCCGCCGGAGACATCGGGAGTCGAGCCAGCCGTCCCCGGCGGACGATGTACCGATTTCGTGCGGCCGAGGAAGCTGCCACCCTCGAGCCGTCGAGCCCGAGATCGGACAGCAGCCCTCCAACCGGACCCGAAGGTGCGGCCATCGAGCTCGGGCCGAGCTCCGCCAGATAGCCGTCCCGTCGCTCCGATTTAACTGAGCCACCGATTCTGTCGCTGGCTTCGTAGACGACGACCCTGGCCCCCCGCTGCTTGAGCCGGTACGCGGTGGCAAGGCCGGTCAGGCCGGCGCCGACGATCGCTACCGCGGCCATGCAGCCCCAAGCCCGGCCTCGAGGACTTCGAGCTCGGCCTCACCGTGCACCGTGGAGGCGAATGCCGCTTCGAACGGGGACGGAGGCAGGTAGACGCCGGCTTCGAGCATGGCGTGAAAGAAGCCTCTGTACGCCTCTCGATCGGTCCGCTTGGCCCCGGCAAAGTCGCGCACCGGCTCCGCGCTGAAAAATGGGGTGAACATTGTGCCTACCCGCTGGACGGTAAGCGGCAGGCCGCCTCGCGCCGCGGCCCGGCTCATGGCGGAGGCCGCTCGATCCGCCCACTCGTCAGCCCGCTGCCACACACCAGGACGGGACAATACCTCGAGGGTGGCCAGCCCGGCGGCCATGGCCAGGGGGTTGCCTGAGAGCGTGCCGGCCTGGTACACCGGACCGGCAGGGGCGATGTATTCCATCAGGTCGCGTTTGCCACCGAACGCCGCGGCCGGCAGTCCGCCACCCACCACCTTGCCCAGACAGGTGAGGTCTGGCTCGATCCCGTACAGGACCTGCGCCCCCTGCGGGTGCACTCGCCACCCGGTCATCACCTCGTCGAAGACAAGGAGAGCTCCATTTCGCCGGGTGAGCTCCCTGAGCCCCTCGAGGAACCCGGGTACAGGCGGGACAACTCCCATGTTGCCGGCGACCGGTTCGACCAGTACCGCGGCGATGTCAGCACTCCGGCTGGCGAACAACATTTCGATCGCAGAGAGATCGTTATACGGCAGTACCAAGGTGTCCGCCACGGTGGCCGGCGTGACTCCGGGAGAGTCGGGCAGCCCCAGTGTGGCGACTCCGGATCCCGCGGCAGCCAGCAGGGCGTCCGAGTGGCCATGGTAGCAGCCGTCAAACTTCACGATCAGGCGTCGCCTGGTGGCCGCCCGCGCCAGACGCACGGCGCTCATCAGGGCCTCGGTACCCGAGCTCACGAAGCGCACCATCTCCAGGGACGGGAAGGTGGCCACGACGCGCTCGGCCAGGCGCACCTCCACCTCGGTGGGAGCGCCGTAGGTGGTGCCCCGTCCTGCTGCCTCGACCACAGCGGCAAGCACGTCGGGGTGTGCGTGACCGTGAATCAGCGGACCCCACGAGAGCACCAGATCGAGGTAACGGTTCCGATCGACATCCACGAGGTACGCGCCCTCGCCACGAATGATGAACCGGGGCGTCCCACCGACGCTCTTGAAGGCCCGTACCGGGCTATTGACGCCGCCTGGAAGCACTCGCTGGGCCGCGGTAAACAACCGCTCCGACACGGTGGTCGGCCGGGCCGCAGCGCGAACATCGGTCATTGCCCGAGCTCCTTGGCCAGCCAGCCGGCGGCCGCCTTTGCGTGATAGGTGACGATGGCGTCCGCGCCCGCTCGACGCATGCCAGTAAGTGCCTCGAGCACGACCTTGCCCTCGTCGATCCAGCCCTGTCGCGCTGCCGCCTTCACCATCGAGTACTCCCCACTCACGTTGTAGGCCAGCAGCGGTAGCTGGGTGCGCTCGCGAACCGCCCGCACCACGTCGAGATACGCCAGCGCCGGCTTCACCATCAGCAGATCCGCCCCTTCGGCCTCATCCAGTGCGGCTTCTAGGACCGCCTCTCGTACGTTCGCCGGGTCCATCTGGTACTGCCGCCGGTCCCCGAACGCGGGGGCGCTGTCTGCCGCCTCCCGAAAGGGCCCGTAAAAGGCGCTCGCGTACTTGACCGCATAGCTGAGGATGGCCTGATCGGTATGCCCCGCAGCGTCGAGCGCGGCTCGAATCGAGGCCACCATTCCGTCCATCATGCCGCTGGGAGCGATGATATCGGCACCCGCCCCCGCGTGACTTACCGCGGCCCGGGAGAGAATCTCGAGGGTAGCATCGTTGTCCACCGAACCCGCCCGAATCACCCCGCAGTGCCCGTGGCTGGTGTACTCGCAGCAGCAGAGATCGGAGATCAGCAGAAGGTCGGGGTGGCGCTGCCGTAACCTGCGGAGCGCCTGCTGCACGATGCCGTTCTCGGCGAAGTTCTCCGATCCGAGCTCATCCTTGCTCGCCGGAATCCCGAAGAGCAGCACCGCGAGGATGCCGAGAGACCGGATCCGGTCCACCTCCTGGTCCAGGGCCTGGTCTACGGAGAGTTGAAAGACGTCGGGCATCGAGCTGATCTCACGCTCGACCCGGGATCCGTGCACCACAAACAGTGGCTGGATGAGATCGGCCGCCGATAGCTCATGCTCGCGCACTAGCTGGCGTATGGCGCCCGTTCGGCGGCGGCGCCTCGGTCGACTGGCAGGATGGAGGGTCACGGAGGGAAGACTAGGGAGCGGCCGCCCGGCCCGCAACCACGGTCAAAGCTTGCACGATCACTTGGCACATGCTTTGCCCTTCTTGTGAGGGTAGAACCTTGTATCACGTTTTCACGTTCACGTTGAGGAGGGTTTACAATAAGGAAAGGAGTCGGTCCGCTAGCCTCTCCAAGGGCGGAAGCCATCGTTTGGAGAATAGGTTAGCCCTGCACAGGCGTCGTGTTCCTGGTCACTGGTTATTGACGCCTGAGCATCACGGCCGAATGCATCCTTTCCACGCATCTTGAAGCAGGTCCAGGCAGGCGGCCCCCCAACTGATTAGCCGCGTCGCCCGCCAGCGCCAGGAGTGCGTCACAAATGAAATTGTCCTTCTCGCTTCTCCCATCTGCTTTCTTCCTTGGGACGTTGACTCTGAGCGCCTGCGGCGGACGCCCGCCCCAGCCCCGGATAGCACCGGCTCCCAATCCTACTCTCGCCATAGTCAGAGCCAATCTGTGGGACGGAACCGGCCGCGCTGTGGTGCCGAACGCGGTGACCCTGGTACGCGCCGGCAGGATCGTCTGCGCGGGCGCGGCGGGCGAGTGCCCGGTACCGCGCGGAGCCCGGATCATCAATGCCCAGGGTCAATGGCTCATCCCGGGGCTGATAGACAGCCATGTCCACCTGCTTTTCCTGACCCAAGGGAGTGCCGGCGAGGACCTCTCACTGGACCTGCGCAATCTCCTGGCGCAGGGAGTCACCACCGTCCGAGACATGGGCACCAATCCCGCCGAGCTGCTGGGGCGGGTCAATGCCCTTACTGCGACCCCGCGGGTCTACGCGATGCAGCTGGTGGCAGGCCGCCGGTTCTTCTTCAACGGATTTCAGGGTACCAGGACGTCGCGCGGGACGGTCTACCGCCAGCCGCCGGCGATGGCGATGCAGTCGCTGGGCTGGACCCCAATACTGTATACCCCAGATACCGATCCGGATTCGGTAGTCGAAGCCGCACGGAGTGCGGGGGCGATGGGGCTCAAGCTCTACGCCCAGCTCGATCTGAAGTCGGTGCGGAAGCTCACCGAGGCCGCCCACCGCGCAGGGATGCCGGTGTGGGGTCACGCGTGGGTTCAGCCTGCCAGCGCGCTCGAACAGGCCATGGCAGGTCAGGACGGCGTAGTGCACGCGGCCGGGCTGGCCGGCGAGCTCTTCTCCGCCGAGGAGCGTGACACGCTGGTCAACGACGGCAAGCTCCAGATGGCAACCGCGGAGGTGGCCACCGTTGGTTCGGCGCATGATCCACGCATTCTCGACGCGCTCGATTCGATGGCACGACTCGGCACCATCTTCGAGCCTACGCTGGACGCCACCTACCATAGCGTGGCCTACTTCAACGCCAAGCGACGGCACATTCCCTCGGAGCAGGAGGAGTATGTGCGGGCGGCTTCAGGGTTCGGCATTGAGGTGACCCGAGAGGCGGTACGGCGCGGCGTGCGAATCAGCGCGGGCAGCGACCACGTGGCATACGGACCCGCCATCGAGCGGGCCTCACTCTTCGGAGAGCTGCGGCTGCTGGTGGACTCCGTGGCGCTCACCCCGCGTGCCGCTCTTCTGGCAGCCACCCGTGATGCTGCCCGCGCGATCGGCGGTGAGCCCGGTCGCCGGCTGGGCACCATCGAAGCCGGCCACTACGCCGATCTCGTGCTGCTGAACAAGAACCCGCTGGAGGACATCGACAATCTCGACTCGATCGAGTGGATCATGAAGGGCGGCCGGATCTGGCGCCCGGGGCAGCTGAGAAGCGGGATTGCGATGCGATAACCGCGTCAGCGGGAACTGCCAAAAGCGTGAGCGGTGAGCGGGAAACCGTAGCGCGAACGAATAACCCTCCTCAGGCTAGTCCTGGGAGGGTTTATTCTCTAGTGGAGTTCCCACTCACCGCTTACTGCTTACGCCTTACCGGGCATGCACACCGCCGTCCCGCCTCGATCGGGAGCTCAGCCCGCTCCGCCCACTCCGTCCACGAGCCCACATAGATGCGTACCCGGGGATAACCGAGCAGATATCGCAACGTGAAGTGAACGTGGCTCGCTTCGGTGGTGCTGTTGCAGTAGGCGATGATGTTCTTGTCCGGCGTGATCCCTTGAGCCCCGTAGCCGGTCCGAAGCTCGGCCGCGCTCTTCCAGACGTGGCCAAAGCCCACCTGGGTAAGATCGTCCTGCCAATAGTGGCTGATGGCTCCGGGGATATGCCCGCGACGGATTTGAGCTCCGGCCTCTCCCGCATACTGGGCCGGAGGTCTGGCATCGACCAGAACGGCATCGTGGGTGGCGACGGCCCGGCGCACGTCCTCAAGAGAAGCCCGCTCCGGTGAAAAAGGATTCGAGGGGAAGGTGACAGCGGTGATTCGGGGGTATTGCTGCACGACCGGCCGGTGTTCCAGCTCCCACTTGAAGTAGCCGCCGTTGAGTACATACACCTTCGGGTGACCGAAGCCGGCCAGCAGCCAAGCCAGAAAGGTCGCGTCGATGTTGCCCGTCTCCCCCGCGCTATAGATCACAACCGGCTGGTCGAACCTCAGGCCAAGTCGCGAGAACAGATCACGATAGGTCCGAGCCGGCAGCAGCTGCGCCGGAACGCCGCCTTCGGTCGCCCGCAGCGTCTCGGTGTTGAGATACGCCGCCCCAGGCAGATGCCCTCTCAAATAGGTGAAGACATCGCTGCGAACGTCGATCAGGCTCACCCGACTCCCACGCTGCCACTCGGCCAGCTGGTCGGTCGATACCAGTGCAGGCAGGTTGCGCGCCGATGGTCCGGCCAATACACCAGGTACCTCTTCCGCCTGACGTGTGGCGCAGCCGACGAGCAGACATAGGCCTGCAAACCCTGCGAGCGCGCTTCTCACGGAGCGGAGTCCAATCCCATGTAGGCCCTTTCCTCCTCCAGGTAGACGCGGACCGCGTTCCGACGACGCCGTGAGTTGAGGGATACGGGCCGGGTCTCATCGGCGGGAGGCAGGCTCGCCATGGCCCGGCCCATCGGCGTGCCTTGTTCGATGGCGGATCGCATGGCGGATCGAAGCCCGATGACATACTCGCGGGTTCGGGCTACCAGCGCCGTGGGGCGAGCCGGGATTGCACCGTGCCCCGGCACCGCCCTTCGGGGCTGCAGACTGTCTATGGTAGAGAGCGCCCGGAGTAGCCATCCCGAGCTGCCGTCCACTACCATCGTTACACCATCCTCGACCAGTACATCTCCGGCAAAGAGAATTCGTTCGCGGGGCAGCCAGACCATGAGGTCGCCAGCCGAGTGGGCCGCTCCCGGGTGGGTGATGATCAGCGTCCGCCCTCCCAGCCGGAGAGTGTCCGTCCCGGTGACGGGATGGTCGGGAACATCGGCGAACTCGAAGCCTCGCATCGGATCCAGGCCGACGACGCGTACCCAGTCTGCAATCAGCGCATCCTCACCGCGTTCGGACGCCAGCACCCTGCGGTCTGGATGTGCGATGACCTTCGCACCCAGCCGGCGGAAGACAACCGCGCCGAAGTGGTGGTCGGGATGGTGGTGGGTGAGAACCAGCCACTTGATAGGCCGGGGGGTCACCGACCGAATCGCCTGGACGAGGTTCTCTGCCTGACGAGGACTTGCCATGGCGTCGATCACCACCACACCCGAGTCGGTCACCACGAACCCCGCGTTGGGACGGCCCTCGGCCCCGCGGCCGGTGTCTCCCAGCGCGGCATAGACGCCGGTCGCCAGGCGTCGGAGGGTCGGAGGGGGCGTAGCGATCTCAGGCTGGGTCAAAGGCAACGGCCCAGTGAGGATCCAGGTCCAGGACATTATCAGGGGATAGAACACAGGATCAAGCCGGAGCGATCGTGCCAGCCGGCCAGGTTGGCTGGTTGGGTTCAAACGGAAGCGAAGCTGATCTTGACAGACTGCTTGAACGTGGCGCCCTTGTTGTCGGTCCAGACCATGGTGAGGGGTGCTTCCTTGTCGGCCTTGAGGATAAAGCTCACTACCGGATCCCGGCTGATTCCCGAGGTCCACTCGAACCGTGCAACCTCGTTGCCGTCGTAAATGACCACCACGTGCTTGATGAAGTAGGCAGGTATGGGATCGCCTTCAGCATCCCGAAAAAAGCCTGTGTCCATAGGATGAGAGACGATGGAATGCACCGTAATCAGCTCACCGCGCTGGATACGGTCGGGGACCCTGATCCGAGCTTCACCGATGTTAGAGGGCATCATCCGCACCCGTTGAGAGTGACGAGCACCCGGGTATAGCCGGCCCACACTTCACCAGTGCTGGTTTGCAGGATGGCCCGCACCCAAGTGGTACGCTTCATCTTGATGCGGGTCGAGATGGACACCTTGCCCAGCGCAGGGGTGAGGTGGAAGGCAGCCAGATGCGCGTCAGGATTGTGATCCACGATCAGGTGAACGGCCTTTACGTAGTCCCCCGCCGTCATGGGCAGATCGGTTTCGATGATTACCGGCACCACCCGGCCGTCCTCGGCGACGAGCGGCATATCGAGACTGACGTGACCCCGACGGATTGGGCGGCCACCCGAGACTTCTTGCAGGATCCGACCAACTTCTTCGTTGGGGACCTCGGGGTCCTCGGGCCCGATCGCAGCAAGGAGCCGCTCGGCCCTCGACAGGGGGCCGGACGCGATGAGTCCTACCGCGGCAGCGGCGCAGGACCGAAGAAAGGCTCGGCGGGGTGATTCCTCGGAGTGTGACATCAGCCTTTCCGTGAGCGGCATGAGTCCAGAAGGCTTCGGCTCACGCCACAAACAAACCGGAGTTAAGCTCAGGTGTTCCACTCGCCAAGTCAAGCCGAGCCGCAGGGCAGAATGCACTTCCCTAAGTCCCGCGCCCGAAGCGGGTTGCCCCGGGCTCGCCACCGTCACCCAGCGGACATAGCGAGCAACAAACTGCACCTCTCATGAGAGGCGAAGTTCCGTAACCCTAATCCCCCTGTAACCCGGTCCCCCAACGGCGCAACCCTTGCTCCGGTCCAGGCCAATGTTCAGGGGCCTTGCCAGGCCGACTCCGGCTTGTGCCGTCCCACCTGCATCACTACTTTAAACCGTTCAGCGACATAGCGATGTGGGGATTTTCTGACCTCCTCTCCGTGCCGAGGCACCGTGGATACACAAGAGCTGCAACAGGTCGCCCTCTTTGAGAAGTGCCGGCAGTTCACCAAAGCCCGTGAATTGCAGGGGATGGGCCTGTATCCGTACTTCAAGCCGATTTCCGAATCGGAGGACACCGTCGTCGTCATTGACGGTCAGAAGCGGATCATGCTCGGCTCGAACAACTACCTCGGGCTGACCCACCATCCCAAGGTCCTCGAGGCGGCGTCGCGCGCGCTGGGGCGTTACGGCTCGGGGTGCACCGGCAGCAGGTTTCTGAACGGCACGCTGGACCTGCACGAGCAACTGGAGGCGGCCCTCGCCGAGTTCCTGGGTAAGGAGGCCTGCCTGGTCTTCTCCACCGGTTATTCCGCCAATCTGGGCCTCATCGCAGGCCTGGTGGGCCGCGGAGACGTGGTGTACCTGGACAAGTTGGACCATGCCTCCATCGTGGACGGGGCGAAACTCTCCTACGGTGAGACGGAGCGTTTCAACCATGGCGACCTGGCCAACCTCGAGCGCCGGCTGGAACGCAACGGCCCGAGCCGTGGGGCCATGATCGTGGTCGACGGCGTGTATTCCATGGAAGGCAACATCGCCGATGTGCCGGCCCTCTCCCGGATCGCGCGGAAGTACGGAGCCGCCCTGGCCCTCGACGACGCGCACGCAATCGGCGTCCTGGGACCCAATGGCGACGGGACGGCGGCACATTTCGGCATGACCGAAGAGGTGGATATCATCGCCGGGACGTTCTCCAAGTCTCTTGCCTCCATCGGCGGTTTCGTGGCGGCGTCCGACAGCGTCATTCACTATCTTCGGCACCACAGTCGACCGCTCATCTTCACCGCGTCGCTGCCCCCCGCCAACACCGCAGGCGTGCTTGCGGCGTTGGCAGTCCTTCAGCAGGAGCCGTGGCGCCGTGACCAGCTGTGGGCCAACACCCGCCGCCTCCAGGAGGGATTCCGGAGCCTAGGCTTCGACATCGGCCCCACCGACACTCCGATCGTGCCGGTGCTCATCGGTCCGCTGGAGAAGACGTTCCTGATGTGGCGCCGCCTGTTCGATGCCGGGGTCTTCACCAATCCGGTCGCGCCGCCGGCAGTGCCTCCGTCCCAGTGCCGGCTCCGCACCAGCCTCATGGCCACGCACACCTTCGAGCAGATCGACTTCGCTCTGGAGCAGTTCGGGACGATTGGCAGGGAACTGGAGGTCATTTGACCGAACGCCTGCGCGTCCACGCGGCGCGCGACCGGCGGGACCTCAAACGCTTCATCGACCTGCCCTACCGACTACACGCGCGGGACCCTGTCTGGGTCCCGCCGTTGCGTCGGGACGTTGAGCTGCTCCTCTCCCGGAGCAAGAATCCCTTTTTCGAGCACGCCGAGGCCGAGTACTTCCTGGCCGAACGGGACGGCGAGGTGGTCGGCCGCATTGCGGCGATAAGCAACCGGCTGCACAACGAGACTCACGGTGACCGGGTCGGGTTCTTCGGTTTCTTCGAGAGCATCGACGATCAGGCGGTGGCCAATGCGCTCCTGACGGCGGCGGCGGATTGGTGCCGGAAACACGGCCACGATGTTCTTCGCGGCCCCGCGTCGTTCTCGGTCAACGACGAATGCGGATTGCTGGTGGACGGCTTCGACGCACCGCCGGCGCTGATGATGCCGCACAACCCTCGCTATTACATGTCTCTGCTGGAGCACGCCGGCTTAACCAAAGCCAAGGATCTCTGGGTCTATCAAGGCGGAACCGAAGAACACTACGTTCCGGTGCCCGAGCGGCTGGCCCGGGGTACCGAGCTGCATCCGACAGCGTCAGGGGATAACACTTCGCTCGCTGAACATGCAGGATTTTCTGGGCGAGGTGGAGCGGATCAAGGAGTTGTACAACGCGGCCTGGGAAAAGAACTGGGGTTTTGTCCCCATGACCGCCGCACGAGATTGACCACCTGGCGGAGCAGTTCAAGCCGGTGGTCATCCCGGATCTGGTGCCCATGGCCGAGAAAGATGGGAAGCTGATCGGGTTTGGCATTGCGTTGCCCGATCTCAATGTGGTCTTTCGGCGGCATCGCTCCGGCCGCCTCTTCCCATGGTTCTCGACCTGCTCTGGTCCCTCAAAATGAAGCGGATCCGGCGCGCCCGCATTCTCCTGCTCGGTGTTCACCCGGAGTACCGCGGCAAGGGGGTCGATGCCATGCTCTACCACTGGATCTGGACCAAGTCCGGAGAGCGCCGCATCTACTGGGGCGAGGCGGGATGGATTCTGGAAGACAACCCAGCGATGAACGCCGGCCTCGAGAAAATGACCTTCCGGGTTTACAAGACCTACCGGCTGTACGACCGCAGCATATGAAGGCGCTGGTGACGGGCGCCACCGGCTTTGTGGGGAGCCACCTGGCCGAGGCTTTGCGCCGCCGCGGGCACGAAGTCACCGCGCTGGCCCGCTCGACACGGAAGGCGGAAGCACTGACCTCGCAGGGCCTGCGGGTAGTGCCGGGAGACCTGCACGATGCCGCGGCCCTCGAGCGCGCCGCAGCGGGTCAGGACATCATCTATCATGTCGCCGGGGTGGTGGCTGCGCGGGATGAGGCCGAGTTTCTGCGCGCCAACCGGGACGGAACCCGAAACATTCTCGGCGCCGCGGAGCGCAGCGGCAATCCTCGTTTCGTGCTGGTGTCGTCGCTGGCAGCTGGCGGACCCGCGCCACGGGGAGTCCCGCTCACCGGCCGCGAGGCACCCAGGCCGGTCACGGCCTACGGTCGCAGCAAGCTCGCGGCGGAAGAAGTGGTTCGAGGCAGTGCGCTGCGGTGGTCGGTTATCCGGCCGCCGATCGTCTACGGTCCACGAGACCGGGAAGTCCTCAAGATATTTCGGCTGGCCCGGCTTCGGCTGGCGCCGGTGTTTGGTGATGGCTCGCAGGAGCTCTCCGCGGTGCACGCGTCCGACCTGGCCGAGGCCCTGGTGGCCGCCGGGGAGAGCCCCGCCACCATTGGCGGCATCTACCCGGCATGCCACCCTGAGGTGTTCACCAGCGCGGAGCTCGGTCAGGCTGTGGCGCGGGCGATGGGTCGCGCCGTCACCACCGTTCGAATTCCCCCCACCGTTGCCCGAGCCCTCCTCTCGCTCACCGAGACCGGGGCCGGGCTGGCGCGCCAAGTCACCATCCTCACGACTGACAAGGCGAACGAATTCTTTCAGCCGGCCTGGACCGGCGATCCAGGACCTTTGACCCGTGACACCGGCTGGCAAGCCATCTACGACCTCCAGCGAGGCATGGCCGATACCTATGAGTGGTACCGGCAGGCCGGATGGCTCTGAAGCTGACCGTCTCTTCCACGGCACCGGCTCAGGCGCGCCCCGACCCGCTCCGGGCGGCCGATCTGCTGTTGCTCGCTTATCTGGCCATCGTGTCGGTCGTCGCGGTTTCCCGCGCGCCACGCGCGCCCGAATGCTGGTGGCTCCTGTTGGCCCACGCGCTGGTTGTCCTTCTGGTGTATCTGGTCACCCGGCCGGGACTCGGACCGGTGGGGAGGACCATACGAGAGATCTACCCCCTGCTTCTGCTACCCGCGCTGTACAGCGAGCTGGATATTCTGAATCTGGTCGCGGTTCCCGTTCACGACCGCCTGGTACAGCAGTGGGAGCTGCTTCTATTCGGAGGGCAGGTAAGCCGGGAGTGGTGGCAGGCAGCGCCGAGCCGGTTCTGGTCTACGGTCTTCCACGCTGCCTACCTTTCGTACTATCTCATCATCTCGGCCCCCGCTCTGTACTTCGCGTGGCGAGGAGACCTCCAAGCAGTCCGCCGCTTCGTTCTTGTCGTTATTGCGACATTCGTCATCTGCTACCTGGTGTTCATCTTCTTTCCCGTGGCGGGGCCGTATTACGAGTTTCGTCGCCCTGCCGCATGGTTCACGGACAACCTGCCGGCGCGCCTCACCTATGAGGCGCTGGCCAGCGGCAGCTCCTACGGCGCCGCGTTCCCCTCCTCACACGTGGCGGCGGCCCTGGCTGCAACGCTGGCGGCTGCGCGCAGCTCGCCGCCGGCTGGGCCTGCTGCTGCTGATTCCCACGCTGATGCTCACGATCGGTGTCGTGTACTGCCAGATGCACTACGGGGTGGACGCGCTGGGCGGGCTGGCGGTGGGAGCGGGAGTGACCTGGGCGGTGGGGCGAAAACAGTAAGAGCCGAGATATGAGAACGCTCCACTGCTCTTCTACTCAACCGTGAGGTTGCCCTTCATTCCCAGCGCGAGATGAGTAAGGCAATAGAACTTGTACTCCCCCTTCGGGGCACGGGCAAGGCTCACCTGGTAGACGGCGCCGGGATCGGCGAGGAGCGGCCCCTGAAGCGCCATCTGGTTGGGCATGCCAGCCACGAGGGCCGCAGCCGCGCCGCGAGGAATGCTGTCGGCCCAGAATGATACATTGTGCGGTCCACCACCCTTATTGTGAAAGTGAACCACATCCCCCGACTTGATGACCAGGGCATCGGGAATGTATTTGAAGCTTGATCCGTCGAGATCCATGTTCACGTCGTGGGTCTTGCGGGTGGCCGCAGGGGCTGGGGGGGCCGGCTTCTGCTCGGGAATTGCTGTCGTCTGCTCTTAAGTCTTCTTCTCACCGCCGCCACAAGACGCCAGGATCAAAGCCAGCCCTGCCACGAAGGAAGTCACCCGCATTTTCACTGTCCGCCTTCCGAACATGAGGTTACCGACTTTGTGAACTCCTGCACGAGTATACGCACCAAGCCGTGGCGTGCGGGGAGTGCCCGAGACGTAGGCCCAAGGTGAAAAGTGAGGAGTAAGAACAATAGGAATGACGAAGGGTGCCCCCAACGAATCGAGCACCCCTCTTACTTCTTACCTCTTACTTCCTACCACTCACTTTCTTACTACCTCACTTGACGGTCAGTTTCCCCTTCATTCCTAGCGCCAGGTGCGGAGTGCAGTAGAGCTTGTATTCACCCTTGGGGGCCTCGTTGAGCTTGACCTCGATAACCTCGTCCGGGGCGACGGCCAGCTTGCTCGAGAGCGGAGCCATTGGATCAGGCACAACGATGTGCGACGCCGCACCGGAGGGGATGCTGTCTGGCCAGAACGCGACATTGTGGGGGCCGCCGCTCTTATTGTGAAAACGCACCACATCGTTGGGGCCGACGGTGAGCTCGTTGGGGACGTATTTGTAGTTGCTGCCTTCGAGCACCATGTTGACGTCGTGAGTCGCGCCCTGAGCAGCGGTGGGCGTTGCCGCGGGCGCTCCCGGCTGCTCCGGAGCCGCTGCCGGCTGATCTGAACTCTTCTTCTCCCCGCCACATGCTGCCAAGACGAAGGCCAGCCCTGTCACTAAGGAAGTCATCCGCATTTTCACTGCTCCGCCTCCGAACATGAGGTTACCCTTTGTGAACCCTTTCACGAGTATAAGCACCGGGGGGGCAAAAGGAAGTGGGGATCGCCGACCATGCCCGAGGGAGGCGAGCCCAATTAATTTAGGTGTGCCGTCGGTTTCTCTCGCCCCCGGAAGCGCATGGGATTCGCCGTTCAAGCCAAGACCACAGCCAGTCTCACAGTACCGCCGTGCCGTGGGTTGGGCGCCCAGTGCAGAAGCTTGCCGGTGACTCTTCGGATCGGCCCTCTCGAGGACGGAACCACCTCCCTCGACCACGAGGCCACCTGGCTTCTCGGCCACACCCAGCACATCACCTTCTCCGAAGTCTGGGAGGATGAGGGCGAGCTCTACGTCGATGCGATGCTCCACGTCCCTTGCAGGTACCTCCACCGTGACGGCCCCTCGGCCCATTGCACCGCTCACGGATTCCGCGGCCCCACCCCACGCGGCGCATACCAGCCGGACCAGCCCCGCCGTCTGAGTCGGGATCGCTTCCTCATCGTAGAGAACCGCCGAACCGCGGTTCGGGAGCTGCCGTCCCCGGGGCGCAGTCTCCCCGTGCTGGATGGCCCGAACCCCTGCGCCCTGGCCCCCTGCCGGACCGCCGACAATACCCGTGGTGCAGCCTGCTGCCGCGACCTCCAGATCGAGATCATGTGTACCAAGCGCCAACGGAGGCTCGAGGCACTGGTGCGTTCCCGCCGGTCGCCGTATCTCTGCAAGGTGACCCGAGCCGGCGATTTCTCAATCGAGGCCGAGGTGATTTCCGCCTGCGGGTTCCTGGATGATGATGGGATCGGCTGTACCCTTCACGGGCGGGTCAGGGCGGACGGCCGCCCCGCCAAGCCGGATCTCTGCAGCGAATGGCCGCCGAAGAACAAGGGCCTGCACCCGGGCTGTGTTTTCACCCCCCGGCGGCGCGGCGCATAGAAGTGGCTATTGTGCAAGTTCCAGAGGGTGGGCCGTCCTCTTGGACAATCCTGCCGGGCATTCAGGGCATGCCGCCCGCCTTTGAGGAGCACGAGTGACGGACGAGCTCGAGCAGCTGTACCAGACCACCTATACGGCCGTTGTGCGCTTCCTGTATCGCAAGGTATGGGACGCGGAGCGCGCCGAGGATCTGGCCCAGGAGGTCTTCGTCCGGGCCCTGGCCCACCGGCCGGAGAAACCGAGGGCCTGGGTATTCGCGGTGGCGGCCAATCTGGCGCGGGACGAAGCTCGGGCGGCGGTGCGCCGGAAACGGCACCTTACGCTGCTCAAAGCCGATCCGGTGGCCCAGCCGACGATGGCCCCGGCAGCCGACACGCTGGTCGAGCATGATGAGCGGGTTGCCGCGGTGCACGACGCCCTCAGCACCTTGACGCCGCGAGACCGGGAGATCCTGCTGCTCTGGGATGCCGGTCTCAGCTACCCTGAGATCGCCACTCAGACGGGCCTCGCGGTAGGGGCGGTTGGCACCACACTGGCACGGGCGAGGCGCCGTCTGGTGGAAGCCTTCGACCGGCAGAACCCAAGCAAGGGGACCCATGCGGCACATTCCTGAGGACGAGCTGCACGCCTATCTCGATCAAGGGCTCAGCCGTTCCCAATGCGTGGAAATCGAGAGCCATCTTGCCGCCTGTGCATCATGCCAGGGGGCTCGGGATGGCATCGCCGCGCTGCGTGACCGCACCACCGCGCTGCTGGCCCGGCTCGCGCCGCCCCGCTCCTTCCCTACCCCGTTCGAGACCCTCCGCCGCCGGGCCGACCTCGAGGTCTCGGTTCGGCGGCGGCGCAATCATCTGGTGGCGTGGGCGGCTAGCATCGTGGCCGCGGTGGCGTTCGGCTGGACCGCCAGCCACCTAACCAGTGCGGGAGGTTCGGCACGGGTGGCCTCCGGAGCACCGGCTCCCAGACCGGCTGCCGTTTCCCGGCAGGCAGTGGTCAAGGACTCCAGGACTCCGACCGCGACACCGGCGATTCTTCGGCCTATGCGCACCGATTCCACGCCAGCCCGGGCACCCAGGCGGCCGAGCCGGAAGACTATTCGCCCGGCGGTAGCCGCGGAGACCTTGGCGTCGGTTCCGACGGTCCTCGCCCCACCCGAGCTGGAGCTTTCTACGATCGACATCCCGCCGACCACCGGCCAGTTCGAGTTGGACGGCATGTGGCGCACGATGTCATGGGTCGGAGCCCAGGCGGAAGCGGGGGACAAGGTGCCACACATCGATGGGCTGCCCGTCGTTCAGGTGCAGGTCCAGGCCACTGAGCAGGGCAAGCAGCCGCTGATGGTGGTGGCGCAACAGCTCTCGTCGGGTGAGGTGATCCGGACAATCGAAGGTCCGGCACAGGACGTCTCCCACCTGCTGGCCCGGGGTACGATGAGCGATCCGGTTCCGACCGTCTCGTCGGTCGACTCCACCCGTCCGAGCCCCGCCAGCCCCGAGCGCACCGACGGCAGCATGGCCATGCAACGGGGCGACCGGATGATCGCGATCACCGGCGCGCTTCCTCCCGACAGCCTGCTGGCGATGATCCGGCGGCTGAATGCGGAGATGCGTAGTAAATAGACAGCGTGAGCGGGAATGACAGGTGAGCAAAGAGCGTGAGCGGTAAGCGGGAGATCCAATAGTACTCGACCCTCCAGTGTCTATCACGCCGGAGGGTCGCTTGTTTCTGGGAGCACCCGCTCACCGCTTACGCTTTGTCTTCCCCGCTCACGCCTTGACTACCGAGGCTTACTCCGTCGCTCCAGCAGCTCGGGCGGCACATAGTCCCGGGCTCCTTCTTCATGGTCGAATTCCATGGAGGTGATGGCATGCCCCCGCTCCTTGTTCAGCGTGATCTCGGCCAGGCGGGGTGAGAGCATCGGGAAGGTGCGGGCAAACAGGGCGTACGAAAACAGGAACAAGCCGGCGAAAAGGAGCGTTGGTCCCAGCTCCGGTAGGGCGAAAACGGGGCCAGGCAAGGGCGTGATCGAGGGCATCACCAGCAGGTATCGCTCAAGCCATAGCGAAACGAGGCTGACTGTGGCAAAGAAGCCCAGCGTCACTCTCGTTTTCTTCGGTGCCACGCCCAGCAGGCCGAAGAAGGGCACCACAAACATTCCCAGGAATACAGCCTTTCCGATCGGCAGCCAGTGGCCCCACAGCCGGGCGAAGACGAAGCCGGTCTCCTCGGGAAGATTTCCGTACCAGATGACCAGGAACTGGGCCCACATGAGGTAGGTCCAGAAAACGGTGAAGCCAAAGCACAGCTTGCCCAGATCGTGCCGCTGCTTGGGAGACACCAGATCCCTTACGCCGAGATGCCTGGACCCGTAGAGCATGAGCAGGGCCAACAGCATGTGGGCCCCCAGGAACGACCCCATAAAGAAGAAGCCGCCGAGGAGGTTGGAGAACCAATGCGGCTGGAGAGCCATGATGCCGTCGAACGCCATCAGGGTGAAGACGTAGGCGTAGAGGACCAGATATACCGGCGCGAGACGGCGGATTCTGGCTTCGTGCTCGGGCGCGGGGGTACGGTTGTACTCACCGGCCCAGCGCTCGTAGAGCTGCCGGCGCCCACCTGCCACCATACTGCGCACCGCGTGGATGTCCGGCGTCACATCGGCTCGTACCAGCTTCCAGCCGACCACGGTCAGAGCCAGGAGTCCTAGCGCCAGACGTCCGAACATGAATCCGTGGGAGAGCCAGACCGCTTTGGAGTGCGGCAGCTCATGCAAGGCGACCTGCATCGGGCCGTATACGTATTCGTAGCCAACCGTGAAGATCAGCACGAGGCCGATCAGCGAGATCGGAAGGAAGGCGACGGCCGCCTCGGCAAATCGAATGATCAGGCCGGACCACTTTGCGTTGGTGACTTTCTGCACCGCGGCAAAAGCCACGCTGCCGCCGGCGAGCCCGGTAAAGTAGACCCAGTTGACATGGAAGAGCTGCCAGGCACGAATGGCCGGCGCCTCTCCGGCGAGCAACGACTGAACGAAGAGGATCAGCCCGAGGATGGTGAGGCCGGCGCCCACGCCGAGGAACAAATCGTAGCGCCCGCTCACGGCCCGCTGCACCAGCCTGTCGTGCAAGGTCGGGCTCATCGGGGCACCGCCGACGTGGAACCGGTTGCGCTGGGCCCAGGCGGGATCGGAGCGGCATCACCCGGGGTAACCGGCGACTTTGCCTGAAGCTTCCGCACATGGTTCACGATGGCCCACCGGTCCGCCGGCACAACAACCTTGTCGCCATAGCGAGGCATCACACCGCGGCCGTAACGGATGATGCCGTAGAGGTAGCCGTCGGCATATCCCCGTGCCCGGGGCGTCAGCAGCGAGGGCGCACCCATCTGACGTGATACCGTCCCATCGGCATTCCCGGTCGGGCCATGACACACACTGCAGAAGTTCTGATAGAGGGTGTCGCCGGCGGCTTCGAATTCACGAGGGATCACCGGCACAGACGGCCCCGGCGGATGCGCGGTGGCAGACAGAGGATTCCTCAGCGCATTGGCGGTCGTGGTCTTGCCCGAGACCCATTCGGTGGACCAGTCGGGCTCGCCACCGCTGACCGGCACCGAACCCTCCGGCGTATAGCGGGGAACCAGCGGCGTCTCGTAGGGACGAATGTACCGGGCATGGACCATGTGATCGAACCAGGGAATCACGTGCCAGAGGTCGTCCGGCGACGGGAGCCGATGATAGTAGAAGTCGCACCCGCCAGTGGAGAGCGTGAGCGCCAGCCAGGCCGGCATTGAGCCACCACCGTCTAGGTCGTCTCATGCCGCACCTCCACGGCACCCGCCGAGCGCAGGAGCTGCTCGATGGGACCAAGCTGATCGGGTATGGTGGGCACGAAAATCCCGATCATGTCGTCGCTGAAGCGCGGGTCGTACGGAGTTCCCCGTTTTCCCATCAGCACCGAGAAGAGAGCGACGGCGGCCACCGTGCTGAGAGCCCCCATCAGGATGGTCAGCTCGAATCCGATGACCACGTAGGGCGGAATCGAGGCGATCGGCTTACCACCAACGATCAGGGGCCAGTCGTAGGACATCCAGATGGTCATCGCAAAGCCCGCGGTACAGCCCGTGAGACCGCCGATGAGCGTGAAGAGTCGCACGGGGCTCACCCGTTGCTCCAGCGCCTCCTCGATCTCGTGATTGGGCGAGGGGGTATAGACCACCAGATCGCGATAGCCCTTGGCACGGAGGGCACGGATCGCATCCACGGCCGCATCCACGTGAATGAATGAGGCTACGACTCCGGGCTACGCGCTTGGCCGGCTGCACCGTTGCTCCGTTTCAGTAACGCCATCACCCGTGCCCTCCGCGTCTCCGCGGCATCGGGATCATCTCCTTGATCTCCTGGATCGCGACGATAGGGAAGGTCTTCGCGAACAGGAGAAACCACATCCCGAACCAGCCGAACGAGCCCAGCCAGGATGCCCCAGTCGGCCCAGGTGGGGTTCATCTGGTCCCAGGCCCAGGGGATGTAGTCGTTGCTGAGCGAGGAGACGATGATCACGTAACGCTCGAACCACATCCCGATGTTGACGAAGATCGAGATAATGAACAACGAGGTGAGGTTGGTGCGGATCTTCCGGAACCACAGCAGCTGGGAAACGAAGGCGTTACAGATGATCATGGACCACCCGGCCCACCACATGGGGCCGAATGCCCGCCGGTAGAACGTGGTCTGCTCGAAGGTGTTCCCGCTGTACCAGCCGACGAAGTACTCCATGGCGTAGGCGTAGAACAGGATCGAGCCGGTGAGCAAGGTCAGCTTGGCGAGGTTGTCGAAGTGGTACTCTGGCGTGATCATGTGCTCGAGCTTGAGCGCCCGCCGGAGCGGAATGATCAGGGTGAGCACCATCCCGATCCCGGAATAGATGGCGCCGGCCACGAAGTAGGGCGCGAAGATGGTCCCGTGCCAGCCCGGCACGATGCTCACCGCGAAGTCCCAGGACACCACCGAGTGGACCGAGAGCACCAGCGGCGTCGCCAGGGCGGCGAGGTAGAGATACGCCCGGGAGTAGTGCCGCCACTGATTGTCCGTTCCCGTCCAGCCCACCGAGCTCCAGGAGTAGATCGCCTTCCGCCAGCCCGAGACCTTGTCTCGCACCGCCGCCACGTCCGGTATCAGCCCGAACACCAGGAAGGTGGTGGACACCGTGAGGTAGGTGGAGATGGCGAACACGTCCCAGATCAGCGGCGATTTGAAGTTGGGCCAGAGGTACCGCTCGTTGGGATAGGGCAGGAGCCAGTAGAAGATCCACTGCCGGCCGATATGAATGATCGGAAAGAGGCCGGCGGTCATGACGGCGAAGACGGTCATCGCCTCGGTGGAGCGATAGACCGCGGTGCGCCAGGGAGACCGGAAGAGAAACAGGATGGCCGAGATCAGCGTGCCGGCGTGGCCGATGCCCACCCAGAAGACGAAGGTGGTGATGTACACGCTCCAGAAGACCGGCGGATTGTATCCTGCGTGGCCCAGCCCGTCCTTCAAGAGAACGAGGAAGGTGCAGATCCCGATCAGGAAGAGCGACACCGCTCCGAAAAGCAGGAGGACGTAACCCCGGCTCGGCGGCCCCAGCGTCGCGACGACGTCGCGGGTGACCTCGGCGTGGGTCTGAGTTGATCACGTGCCTCGGGAGTCGGGCGCCTCGTGCGGTTGTGCGACGACAGCCATCGATTAAGCCTCCGTCGGGAGCAGGACCTTGGCCAGATAGGTGATCGCCGAGCGCGTGTTGAGGTCCTCGAGCACCCGATAGCCCCGGGGGTCCTGGTGGAGGCGCGCCACCCGGCTGGCCGGGTCATTGACGTCTCCGAACACGATGGCATCCGACGGGCAGGCCTGAGCGCAGGCGGTAACGACATCCCCGTCGCGCATGGCGCGGTTTTCCAGCCGGGCATCGTTTTGCGCACCCCGGATCCGCTGGATGCAGAAGGTGCACTTCTCCATGACCCCGCGGGCCCGCACGGTCACGTCCGGGTTGAGCTGGAGGTGGAGCGGCTCGGGCCAGGACACCTGGTTGTACTTGTACCAGTTGAAGTACCGCACCTTGTAGGGGCAGTTGTTGGCGCAGTAGCGGGTGCCGACGCAGCGGTTATACACCTGGCCATTCAGGCCGTCGGGCGTGTGGTAGGCAGCATATACCGGGCAGACCGGCTCACAGGGCGCGTTGGTGCAGTGCTGACAGAGCATTGGGATGAAGCGGGCGCCGATCGGCTCTCCCGACTCTTCCCCGCCTTCCCAGTAGCGCTCGATCCGAATCCAGGTCATCTCCCGACCCTTGCCGATCTCGGTCTCACCCACCGTGGGGATGTTGTTCTCGGCATAACAGGCGGTGACGCAGGCCTGACATCCGGTGCACTTTGCCAGGTCGATCGCCATGCCCCAACGGGGATGGTCGCCCACATAGTCGCCGTGCTTCGTCGCCTGCACCTGCTTCTCGCTCCAGCCCTTGAGCGCCTCGAGCTCCCGCTCAGTGTTGATCTCGTGCTGGCCGTGCCCCTCGGCGAGGTAGGCCTGCTCGACGGTGAGGCCCTTCTTCGCGGCATCCAGGGATACTGCCTCAGCAATGCCCCGACCCAGCTGGCGCGGGGTGCCGGCTATCGACGCGAGCTCCTTGTAGTGGCCAGTCTTCTCCAGCGACACCCTGGTAGAGATGTAGGGCAAGAAGTCCCCGGTTGGTGCGCCGAGCAGGTCGAGGGCGTTGACCCCGCGGCCTCGCGCGTACGCTCCGTACTCGGCGTGCCCCAAACCCAGCGGTACGGCGATGACGTCGGGGCGGATGCCCTGATAGAGGAATGCAGGTGCCTCGATGGAGCCGTGCGGTGAGGTAACCCGAAGAATCTCGCCGTTACGCACGTCGAGCTTGCGGGCGGTATCGGGGTGAACCTCGACCCAGGAATGCCAGGTGATCTTGGTGACCGGGTCGCTGTTCTCCAGCAGCCAGGGCTTGTTGGCCCCACGCCCGTCGTAGAGCATCGAGTGGGGATAGGTGGCAAAGACGAAATCGCCATTGCCCTCAAGCGCGGGCTTGGTATGCGTCACCCGGGCAGCGCCTGGGGCAAGGGAAACTCGAGCTGGCTGCAGGCGCATCAAAAAAGACGCCGCCCCGCTGGAGGGCCCCGTGCCAGAACGTCGCGAAGTCCTTCTCCCGCCGCTCGCCGGCTAGCGCCTGCCAGCGGGCCTGCAGGTGGTCTTTGTAGGATGGCGCGGTGAACCGGGCCAGCGGGCCGCCCAATACCTTGGCGGTCCGGAGCAGCAGATCACCGGTTGCCATGGTGTTGAACACCGGCTCCATGACCGGCTGCATCAGGCTGTACACACCCGCCCTGGGCCGCAGATCATCCCAGCGCTCCAACGGGTGATGCTGGGGCAGCAGCAGGTCGCAGAGAGCCGAAGTCTCATCCAGATACATCGAGGTCGAGACCTTGAACCCAGCCTTCTGGAACTTGGCGGCGAAGCCGCTGGCCCTGGGCAGGGTGTAGGCGGGGTTGGCCTCGTGCACGATGACGACGTCCACCTGCCCGGCATCGAGCGCGGTAAGCAGGGACTGGAGCGCGCCGTAGCCATCGCCGGTGTCGAGGTCCGCGCCGAACCGGACCGTCTCGCCGATGTTGCCGGCCACATAGTTCAGGATGTTCACGGCGGCACAAACCTCGGTTGCAGCGGCATGCTGGCTGCCGACGCCGCCCGCCACCGCAAGGCTGGGTCGAGCCGCACCGAACTCGCGCGCTAGCTGCTCGATGGTGGCGGCGGGAAGCCCGGTCTCCTCGGCCGCCATCTCCGGAGTGAAAGCGCCGAGCGTGCCGCGAAGTGCTGCCCCTTCGCTGCGCTCAGGGCGAGCGTCCCGCTCGCCCAAGAGCACGTTTGCCATCGCCAAAGCGAGTGCGGCCTCCGAGCCCGGCCGGATCGCATGCCACTGGTCGGCGTTGAGGCCGGTGAGGTCCATCCGCGGCGCCAGATAGACGAACTTGGCCACATCACGTTCGGCAAACCCGTGGGAGCGGGCGAAACCTCGCGCGTTCTCGATCGAGGCCAAGCCGGTATCCAGGAAGTCCGCGCCGAACGACACGATGTACTTGGCGCGGGCAAAGTCGTGCGCGGCCACCTGGTCGAGGCCGAACACCTGGCGGTTCGCCGCCCGAAGCGGCTCGGAGCCGAAGGCTCGTACCGCGCCAGCCGCCCACCTAATGCCCGAACCCACTCGGCCAACAGGTCGGAAAAGGTCCCCCGCCCCGCGCCGGAGATTACCGCCACCTTGTTGCCGGCGGGTCCCAACTTGCCCGCAAGCCGTGCGATGGCGTCCTCCCAGGTGATCTTCTGGAGCTGGCCGTTGGCGTCCCGCGCCATCGGCTCCTTGAGGCGGCCGGGATTATAGAGCCCTTGCAGTCCGGCCTGCCCACGGGAGCAGAGCTTCCCCTGGTTGACCGGATGCTGCGGGTTGCCCTCCAGCTTGACCGCGCGGCCTTCGCGCGTGCGTACATGCAAGCCGCAACCGGTCGGGCACTCGGTACAGGTGCTGGAGTACCAGGTGGCCACGCCGGGCACCTGATCCTCGGACTGCACCAGGTACGGGATCAGCTTTTCAACCCGGTCGGTCGAGCAGCCGGACAGCGCGAGCGCCCCGCCACCCGTGGCGCCAAGGACGGTGAGGAAGCGGCGGCGGTCGATTGCGGACTGGGATTCGTCAGCCATTCAGACTCCAGTTGCTCGTCGCCAGTCGTCGGTCGCCGGTCACGAGTGAGCCATCACCTGGCGGGCAGTCACGAATTACTTCGGCCCGACACCCATCAAGTCGAAATCTGTCATTCATAAACAGGTGACTGGCGACTGGTTACTGGTGGCCGTGACTGGCGACTAATAGTGGCATACAGAACAGTCCCTAGAGACCTTGCGCTCGATGTGGCACGTGATGCAGAACCCCATATGGTCCACTCGATTGACCTTGAAGACCTGAGGCATGCGCTGAACGTCGCCGTGGCAGGTAGCGCACGCGGTGGGACCCAGAGCTTTGATGTGACGCTGATGGGGGAAGTGAGCGTGTCGCGCGAGATAGTGAACCCGCACCCATTCGACCGGCTTCTTCTCGTTCCAGGCCTGGCGGAGCTTCTTGATCTCGGTCTGATGCGAGCTGTCGCTGCCCCCGATGACGAGGTGGCAGCCCATGCACGTCTGCACCGTCGGGATCCCCGGCTCCGACGACACCGTGACCGAGTAATGGCAGTACTGGCACTGCATCTTGTACTGGCCGGCATGGATGTCGTGGCGGAAGAAGATCGGCTGGCGTGGTCCCTTGAGGGTGCCGGTGTCGGAGGCGGAGAGGACCGGAGCCACGATGGAGTCGGCGACCGTCTTCGCTTGCTGTGCGTAAGGGGAGACTCGGCCGAGCGTAAGGAGGGCGGCAACGCCTCCGGCCGCAACGCCACCGACGACGTATGCCAGCTTACGCATTCATCATCTCACCGCTGAGGAAGAGCCCTGTTCGTGAAACGATTTACTAGCCGCGAAGAAAAGCGACGTCCCCATCGTTGGTAACGCGCGCGAAGTATAGTCCACACATCCGATTACACAACCCGAGCCAGCGATATTCCGACTAATTCAGTCGGTTTCGATCTCATCCGGGCCAGGAGCTGGAGCCCGCGGCGTCCGCCGAAGCGTCGGCCGTTCCGCAATCCATTCCGCCTTTCGTCGCGCCAGGGTGAGAAATGCGTCCACCACGCGGCGGTCGTCGAGCTCCAGCCAGCACCACTTCACCGGGCCGGTCCGCTGACCCTCGAGAATCGCGCGCGCTAAAGCACCGGTCACCTTGATGCCCTTCGCGAGGCGGCCTTCTTCGCCTTCCGACAGGGTGAAGGTGACGTCGACGCCGCCACGCATGAAATGCAACCAGCACAGCTTTCGGTTTCCGAGGCCGTACTCCCACGCCCATTGCCAGGTGGGGCCCATGAACCGGACCTGTTCGGAGGCGCCCTCGATTCCGAGTAGTCCCTCCCGCAAGGCCCGAAAGTGCCCCGCGGGTGTTGCCGGCAGGTCGGTCAAGGGAGCGGTGGGAGCCGGCTCTTCCGCTTCGTTGACGTAGAGGTTCGATGTCCAGTAGGCGCTCGACCGTCCCATCAGGATTCTCCTCGCGGACTCCGGTCCAGATAGCGGATGACTTCGATGCCCATGGCGCGCAACAGCGAGGCTTCGCGTCCATCGAGCCCCGCGCGAAACACGATCTCCCGGAAGGAGCGCATGACGCTCTCGGACCGCCGGGTCTTGAAGAAGTCGACCGCCCAGAGCGCGCCGGTCCAATCGGTGAAGAGCTCCTCCAGCTGTGACGAAGTGGCGGGCTCCGCCTGATTGCGCGGCGGCTTGATGGGAGCGTTCTCCCCACCGCGAGCATTCCAGCTCTCGTAGGACATGATCGCCACGGCCTGCGCCAGATTGAGCGAGCGGTGGTCAGGATCGGTCGGGATGGTGACCAGCGCGCTGCACAGGTCCAGCTCGGCATTGGTCAGGCCGCTGTCCTCCCGTCCCGCCACGATAGCGACCGGACCGGCCGCCGCCTTCCTGCACCATCGCGGCAGCCGCCTCGCGCGGGTCGCAGCACCCGGCGCTTGGCCGCGCGCTCGCGTGCCGTCAGTACCGCGGTGAACACGCAGTCGGCAATGGCCTCCTCGAGCGTGTCCAGAATCTCGATCTTCGCTACGAAATCGGCCGTGTTGTGAGCAATGCCTTCGATCCGATAGGGGTCGAAGACCTCCGGCTTCACCAGCCGCAGGCGCTCGATTCCGAAGTTCTTCGCAATCCGTACCGAGCTGGCGATGTTGACGATGTCCTGCGGATTGACCAGGACGAGGATAGGCGGGTGGACGGGCGGACAGGCGGTCGGATCGCTCGAGGTCTCTTCTGCCTCCTCTTCCTGCCCGCCCGTCCGTCCGTCCGACTGTCCGCCCAGAATCATGCCTCTCCCAGAAACGAAACGTCGTGTTTTTTGGCCTTCAACGCGGCGGCGAACCCGGTCTTCTCGACCGCCTTCATGTACGCCTCCTTGGGCTCGACCAGCCTGGCGTCCACCAGCTCCAGGAGCGCGTCGTTCAGAGTGACCATCCCGGTCTTGCGGTTGGTCTGCATGATGGAAGGGATCTGGAACGTCTTTCCTTCCCGAATCAGGTTGGAGACGGCCGGAATGGAGCAACAGGATCTCGCGGGCCGCCACTCGCCCGCCGCCGATCTTTTTGCAGAGCGTCTGGGCGATGACGCCCCGCAACGACTCCGACAGCATCACCCGGACCTGGGACTGACGGTCGGGCGGGAACTGGTCGATGATCCGGTCGATCGTCGACGAGGCCGTGGTCGTGTGCAGAGTGCCGAAGACAAGGTGGCCGGTCTCGGCCGTCTCGATGGCAATGGAGACGGTCTCCAGGTCGCGCATTTCCCCCACGAGAATGATGTCCGGGTCCTCCCGGAGCGCCGCGCGGAGGGCGTGCTTGAACGAGCGGGTGTGGAGCCCCACCTGCCGCTGCGTCACCAGGCACTTCTTGCTGGGGTGGACGAACTCGATGGGGTCTTCGATCGTGATGATGTGGTCGGTGCGGGTGCGATTGATGAGATCGACGAGCCCGGCCAGAGTGGTGCTCTTTCCCGACCCGGTCGGCCCGGTGACGACGACGAGGCCTTTCGTGAGATAGCAGAGGTTCTGCACCTCCCGGCTCAGCCCCATCTCGTCGGCGGTGCGGATCTTATTGGGAATCACCCGGAACACGGCCATGGGACCGAAGCGGTCGCGGCCCGCGTTGCAGCGGAAGCGGGCGACGCCGGTGATCTCATAGGCCCAGTCGGTATCTCCCCCTTCCCGGAACTCGCCCAGCTCCTTCGGCGTCATGATGCTGACCAGCATCGTGTCCAGCTGTCTCGGCAGTAAGCGGCGGATGCGACTGCCGGGCCAGCTCCCCGTTGTTGCGGAGCATCGGCGGCTCACCGGTGCGCAGATGAAGATCGGACGCGCCGGACTCCACCAGCAGGCGGAACAGCGCCTCGAGCTCCGACCGGGACCCGGCCAGATCCTGAGCCTGGCGAGCTGCCGCGGCCACTGGAGAAATCCCGGGAACGGCCTGGCGAGCTGGCGCGGCAACCGGCCGCAGCCTGGTGGTCCCGTCGTTTCCCGCCTTCAACTCGACCTGCACCTCGCCGCTCGGTGCCCGGTAGGCAAACGACACCGGCTCCGCAGATCCCAGCTGCGCCGCCGTTTCCGGAGACGCGATCTCACGCAGCAGCGCCTGAATCTGAGCGTCACTGAGCGGCTCCCGGGTCAGATGCCGGACCGCACCATTCTGCATCAGGGAGGCCGGTTGACCGACAACCAGGTTGAGTGCTTCGGCACGCTGCTCGTGCATCACCTGGATGAGCTTATCTAGTCGTGCCACTTTCGGTCTCAGTCAAGAGGACGGATGAGCCGGACGAGAGACTTATTGAAGTAACGGGTGAGGTCGTTGGTCCAGACGGTAAAAAAGGGCCCGGGCGCGTTAATGTAGTCCAGCGCCCGGGCTCGCGATGGGGGTAGCTCGAAGGTCGAGCGCCCGCGGTACTCCGCTCCGCTGGCCAGCCCGACCTCCAGAGCCACCAGCCGGGCAGCCGAGACGCGAGCGGGGTCGCTCAACGGCATCTGGTCCCGACAGGAGACGACCGCCACCTGCGCTTTGGAGACGAACGCCACCTCCCCTTGCTGAAGCGTCAACGCAAAAAACGGGTCGGCCCGGTTGAGCATCTCGAGCGGACTCTCCATGTCCGGGGGGTGGGTGGTGCCAGTGGCAAGGTGGAGATCGCCTTCCAACACGGCCCCGTCGGCCAGCACCACCTCCGCTGCAACCCGCCGCGTGGTTCCCCAGTCGCTCATCTGGTTGTTCGGCGCATAATGCGGGAAACTGAACGGAGCAAGCCAGTTGCGGCAAGTGCCACGGGCCTCAACCTCGGATCTCGACTCCGGCTCGGCGCTCGATCAGACGGATCGCTTCCACGTGATCTGCCGCCTCACCCAACTCGGCTCGCGCCTGGCTCAGCAGCTGCCCGGCGAGCTCGACAATGGGGGCGTCGACTCCCGCTTCCTGCAGGAAGGTACGAGCTATGCCGACATCCTTATCCAGCAACGCCAGCCGGAACGTTCGGGGCCAGCGGCCGGTGAGCACGCGCTCGGGAACCAGCGCCTCGCTCGACGAACGAACGCCCGCTGGAGGCATTCAACACCTCGACCGCGGTCCGGGCCGAGACGCCAGCCTTCACGAGGGCCGCGAGACCTTCACCAACGGCGATGAGATTCACCGCGAGCAGGGCGTTGTTGACCGCCTTCATGGCATGGCCGGCTCCGATCGGGCCGAGGTGCTCGATCCGTTTTCCGAACGCCGAGAGCACCGGCCGGGCTCGGGTGAAGGTCTCCTCATCTCCACCAACCATCACGGTCAGCGTCCCGGCCTCCGCACCGCTGATGCCGCCGCTCACCGGGGCATCCGCGAACGCGATCCCTTTTCCGGCCAGCCGCTGAGCGATGCGGCGGGACGTTCCCGGGTCTCCCGAGGTACAGTCGATGAGAAGGGCCCCGCGTTGCAGACCCGCTTCCAGGCCATTGGGACCATCCAACAGCGCTTCCACCTCCCGTGAGGTCGGGAGGCAGGTGATCACCACCTCCGCGCCCGAGGCGGCCTCTCTGGGCGAGGTGGCGGCGCGGGCCCCATGAAGGGCGGCGAACTCGGTGGCCCGCGCGCCAGTGCGGTTCCATACGGTGAGCGACTCCCGCTTGGCCAGATGAGCGGCCATGGGAGCGCCGATGGCACCAAGGCCAAGAAAGCTGACCCGCATCAGGCGCCGGTGGCCGGTTGCTCCACTGCCCCGCTGCGGCGCTGTCCCAGCTCGCGGTCCAGCATCAGCAGGCCCGGACGGTCATCCCCAACCATACGAAGTTGTTCCGCCAAAAGGCCGCTGGTCTTCTCCTCCTCCACCTGCTCCTGAACGAACCAATCGAGGAAAACACGGCTGGCGAAGTCTCGCTCGTCCAGGGCGAGGCCATAGAGGGTGTTGATGCTTGCGGTGACTTCCTTCTCGTGACGGTGCGCCTGGTCGAACACTTCGAGAGCAGAGGGAAAGTCCCAAGGAGGGCGCCCGATCGGGTGGAGCTGAACCTTTCCGCCCCGGTCGAGCAGATGATCGAAGATCTTCATCGCATGGATGGCCTCCTCACGCGCCTGGCCCCGCATCCACCGGGATAACCCTGGAAGGTTCGCCGCCTCGAGGTATGCCGACATTGAGAGGTAGAGGTACGACGAGTAGAATTCTTGCTTCATCTGCTCATTCAAAGCATCCTGCACTTTTGGGCTGATCATCATATCGATCTCGCGTGAGTGAGTGCGTTTCGAAGATGGCCGTCCCGCAAGCTCACGCCAAGGGTAACCATGCCGGTCCGCTCGCTCCTGTCCCGCGTCATGCTTGCTGCCCTCGGCGCCTGCCTGGTGCTGTTCATCGTCGGGCCACTGCTCCGCTTGTTGTTCTTTGCGTCGCCAGAGAGCCTGGGTGCGGCGCTCCGCGACACCGAACTGCGGGACTCGATCGTGCTCACGGTCTTCACCGCGAGTCTGGCCACGTTCATTGCAGCCCTCTTCGGGGTGCCCTTGGCCTATCTGCTCGCCCGGCGGAACTTTCCCGGTCGGCGGCTGGTACAGGGGTTGATCGAGCTCCCGGTAGTAGTTCCCCACCCGGTTGCCGGTATCGCGCTACTGCTGTTTCTGGGACGGCGCTCGGAGGTCGGAGGGGCGCTGGCCCACCTCGGGCTCGAGTTCGTGTCCCATGTCCCCGGCATCGTGGCGGCGATGCTCTTCGTCTCCGCCCCCATCCTGGTGAGCGGGGCGCGCGAAGCCTTTCGGGGCGTCGATCCCCAGCTCGAGCGGGTGGCCCGGACGCTGGGTGACACCGGCTGGGGCGCCTTCCGGCGGGTGACGCTTCCGCTCGCCGGGCGCGGCGTGCTGGCCGGCTCGATCCTGGCCTGGTCCCGCAGCGTTAGCGAATTCGGCTCGATCGTGATCCTCACCTACAACCCGAAGGTTGCCAGCATCTACATCTTCGACCGGTTCACTGCGTTCGGGCTTCAGGCCGCGGTGCCCGCCGCGGTCATACTTCTGCTGGTTGCGCTGACCGTGCTCATCGTAGTTCGGGTACTGCAGCCCGAGGAGCGGCGGTGATCCGGCTGGAGAACCTCCACGTTCGGGTAGGCACTTTCGACCTGCGGGACATCTCCCTCGAGGTACCGACGGGCGGTTACGCCCTGATCATCGGGCCCACTGGATCGGGCAAAACAACCCTGCTCGAGGCCGTAGCCGGCCACGCCAGACTCAAGACCGGGCGGGTCTTCATGCACGACGACGAGGTGACCGACCTGCCGCCCGAGCGTCGGGGGCTCGGGTTCGTTTACCAGCAGTACCACCTGTTTCCTCATTTGAGCGTGCGGGACAATATCGGATATGGAATCGCAGGGGCACGAGGTAAGCGGGATGGCACCGGTCCGGAGGCTCGGATAGCCGAGCTGGCGGACATGCTCGCGATCGAGCCGCTGCTGGACCGCCCGGTACGTGGACTCAGCGGTGGAGAGCAGCAGCGAGTGGCGCTGGCACGGGCCCTGGCGCCCAAGCCTTCGATTCTTCTGCTCGACGAGCCGTTTGCGGCAGTCGATCCTGCCACGAGACACGTGCTTCGCCGAGAGTTGCGGGAATTGCACGAGCGGGAGGGGATCACAACGCTTCAGGTGACGCACGACTTCGACGAAGCACTGCGCCTGGGCGATCTGGTGGCGGTCCTGTCCGAAGGCCGAATAGCGCAGAGCGGTACCCCCGAGGAGGTGTTTCGCTATCCCAACTCGGCTTTCGTCGCGCGTTTCGTTGGCACCGGCAACGTGATCGCAGGAGTGGTCGACCGAACCGGGCCGGCCCATGGAGCAGGCTCGTTCCGGGGCAGGTTCCGCGGCGGCTCGTTGGTCCTGGATGTGGTGGCCGAGCGCGAGGGGCCGATCCACGCAGTCGTCCGGCCGGAAGACATCGTCTTGAGCCTTACCCATCACCCGGGTTCGGCTCGCAACCATATGGAGGGCCGGGTTGTGCGGCTGGAGCGGATCGGCCCGGTCACCCTGGTGCATCTCGACGTGGGACGGCCGCTGATCGCGTCGCTCACGACCCAGTCGGTGGAGGACATGGCCCTCAGGGCCGGGACACCGGTCATCGTAGCCTTCAAGGCAACCGCAATTCTTCTGGTGTAAGCTCCATCCTATGCCGGCTCGCATTCTCCACGTCGATCTCGATGCCTTCTTCGTCGAGGTGTGCCGCCAACGCCATCCGGAACTGCGTGATATCGAGCTTCTGGTCGTGGGTGGCCGCCGCGACCAGCGTGGCGTAGTCCAATCGGCATCCTATGGTGCACGGCGGTTCGGGATCCACGCCGGAATGCCGATCGCCGAAGCAGTGCGGCTCTGCCCCCAGGCCACATTCTTTCAAGGCGCTTTCTCCCACTATCGTAGCGCGTCAATGGAGGTGCGGCGGGTGCTGGACGACTTTTCGCCCACGGTGGTGATGTCCTCGCTGGACGAGGCCTATCTCGACTTTGGCGGGACCGAGCGGCTTTACCCCACTTCCCTCCTCCCGGTGGCAGAGCAGCTGCGGGACCGGGTGAAGCAGGATACCGGGCTCGATTGCAGTGTGGGTATCGGGCCCAACCGAATGATTGCCAAGCTAGCATCCGACTGTGCCAAGCCTCGCGGCCTGATGGAGGTTCGGGCCGGCTGGGAAAGGGGTTTTCTTGCCGGGCTTTCCCTGCGTGCGCTCCCGGGAGTGGGACCCAAGACAGCGGAGCGCTGGGCGGAGCTCGGGCTGGTCGAGGTGCATCAGGTGCAGCAGATGGAAGAGCGGGCGCTCGAACGGCTCATCGGCCCCGATGCGCGTCCGCTCAAGCTCAGAGCGCACGGCCTGGGTGGAACAACCCTGAGTGCCCACCGGCTGCCCAAATCCGTGAGCCGGGAGACCACGATCTCGTATGACGTCAGGGATCCGGCGGAGCTGGAACGGATACTCGCCCTGCTCACGGCGCGCGTCGCCGCACAGCTGCGTGATGAACAGATCCTGACTCGGACGGTGACGATGAAGCTGCGGCATGACGATTTCCGCACCGTCACCCGGCGGCAGACGCTGGAGACCGCCACCGACCTCGACGCGGAGCTCTATCTCGCAGCCAGGGCGCTCTTCCGCAGTGCGTTCGAGGAGGTGAGACAACGCGACCGGGGTGTGCGGCTCATCGGCATCGCCGCCACCAACCTGGGAACGGCAGAGGAACCGGATCTCTTCGAGCGTCCCGAGCGGAGCCGATTGCGCCGGCTCACCGAAGCAGTAGACAAGGTCCGAGGCAAGTTCGGCTTCGACTCGGTCACCTCGGCCACCATACTGGAGCTGCGTCAGCGGCGGCCGAAGCGCTGATCAGGGAACCCGAAGGTCCCGGCCCTCGAACCGGAGCCCGATAGTACCGTCAGGCGCCACGACGCTGGGGCCGAGATCCCGGAAGGTCGCAACCCGGCCACCGCTCGCTTTCGCCTGCACCGTGCTGTTCTGATATAGGCGATAGTATCCCAGGAATACCCGCCGCCCGCCTGGACGCACCGCGCAGCCGCAGTCCAGCGCTCCTTCCAAGCCCGCGTTGATCGTCACCCGTAGCTGATCCTGGCTCGCATTGGTGATCAGCGGGGCGAAATAGTTTCCGTCCGGCCCCCGTGCCACTGCACTCCGGTGGACGGTCCCCCAGGTGCCCCGCTGAACCACTGACCCACGCAGCTCTTCTCCCATCGGCCGGCCATCGGCGGAGAGCGGTCGCCTGAGCTCCCAGGTCGCAACCAGGGTCCTTCTCCAAGGCGCGGGCATCCGTATCGAGGAGCCGGGCGGAACCGGGCGCGGTGCAGTGCCGTCCACTGCGAGGCGCACCGGACCCGCGAGCTGGTTGGTGAACTCGAGTTGGGGACGGCCTACGAGATACAGCCCGCCTAGCGCGGCGGCGACGAGCAAGAGGAACCACGGCAGAGTACCGCGTGAAGGCCGGCGGCGGCGAGGCTGCAGGACGCTCGCCTCCGTTTTGGGTTGGGTCACATGAGCTCCGGAACAATGCGCGTGGGTGTGAGCGGTCACCGAGCAAGGTAACAGGACGGCATCAGGGAGCAGCTAACCTGAGGCGCCGGAAAGGCTTAGCGCCCAGAAATAGCCGTCGCCATAAACATGCACAATCTGCAGAATTATCAGTTTGCCAGCGACGAATGACCCGCAATCCGGCATAAGTGTCCCTGATTCTCTGCATTTCTTGCAAAATTGTCTTGACAGCCTTGGGGCCAGCCCGTATACTGTTCCGCAGCTAAGGCAGCCACGACCGACAGCGTTTCTCGATCAGGCAGGAGTATCCAATGCGTCAGTCCCTCGCTGTTTCCACTGCCCCAGCCGCCATTCCGGCGGCGGTCCAGCGAAATCGGCGCATGCCACCGATCGAACCGCCAGGTCCTTGGTCTGAGTAGACCGTGCTCACCCGATGCCCCTGCGTTCGATGATCAAGCGCAGGGGCATCGTCTTTAAGCGAACCCCGAACCGAAACCCGAGCCCACGAGAACCCCATGGCGACGACCGCCCGGCCCACTGCCTCAACCCGCCGAGTCAACCGGCAGTGAAGTGCAGAAAGTGTTGCGACCTGATCAAGCAAAAGAACATTCAGGTCGTGGACGTGAAGTTCTGCGATCTGCCCGGGACCTGGCAACACTTTTCGATTCCGGCTTCCACGCTGGACGAGGCCATGGTTCGCGAAGGCCTGGGCTTCGACGGGTCCTCCATCCGCGGCTTCCAGGCAATCAACGAGAGCGACATGCTCCTGATCCCGGACGTCTCGACCGCGTTCGTGGATCCGGTCCTCTCGGTGCCGACGCTCTCGCTCATCTGCGACGTCTATGATCCGGTGACGCTCGAGCCTTATTCCCGCGACCCCCGCTTCATCGCATTCAAGGCGGAGGAATACCTGAAGACGAGCGGGATCGCGACAACCTCTTACTGGGGCCCCGAGGCCGAGTTCTTCATTTTCAACTCCGTGCGTTTCGATCAGAACGCACACGAGGGCTACTATCACATCGATTCGGACGAAGGAATCTGGAACTCCGGCGCGAACGGGGCACCAAACCTGGGTCACCGGCCGCGCCACAAAGAGGGGTACTTCCCCGTCCCACCTGTGGACCGGCTTCAGGATGTCCGCTCCAAGATCATGCTCGCCATGATCGAGGCCGGCATACCGGTCGAAGTCCAGCATCACGAGGTCGGTACCGCGGGGCAGGCGGAAATCGACTATCGCTTCGGCACACTGGTGCAGACCGCGGATCGGCTTTTGACCTACAAGTACATCGTCAAAAACGTCTGCAACAACCTTGGCCTCACGGCGACGTTTATGCCCAAGCCGCTGTTCGGCGACAACGGCTCGGGGATGCACGTGCACCAATCGCTTTGGAAAGGTGACAGCAACCTGTTCTTCGACGAGGCAGGATACGGCCTGATTTCGGAGACGGCGCGGCGGTACATCGGCGGATTGATCGCCCATTCACCGGCGCTGCTCGCCTTCTGTGCCCCGACCACGAACAGCTATCGGCGACTGGTGCCGGGGTTCGAGGCGCCCATCAACCTCATCTACTCCCAGCGCAACCGGTCGGCGATCTGTCGAATTCCGGTGTACTCGAGCAGCCCCAAGGCCAAGCGGATCGAATACCGCGCGCCTGACCCGACATGCCAACCCCTACCTGGCCTTCGCGGCGCTGCTCATGGCCGGGCTGGACGGGATTCGCCGGAAGATCGAGCCCCCGAAGCCGATTGACGCGGACCTCTACGAGCTGCATGGCGAGGAGAAGCAGAACATCCGGAATACGCCTGGCTCGTTGGGTGAGGTGCTGACCGCGCTGGAGCAGGATCACGACTTCCTGCTCCAGGGTGACGTCTTCACGCCGGACGTAATCGACACCTGGATCAGCATGAAGCGCTCCAAGGATTTGCCCGCGATAACGCTGCGACCGCATCCGTACGAGTTCTTCCTGTACTACGACGCGTGATGGTAGTCGTCAGTCACCAGTCGCAGTCGACTGCTCGACCATGTGACTGATGACTTGCGACTCGCGACTCCGAGCCGTCAACCTATAAGGAGCAATGCCGTGACGATCTTACCCTTGCTGCTCGCCGTGCAGGACGCCGCACCTCCGCCGACCATCGTTCCGGCCGATACGGCCTGGATGCTGATCTCGACCGCGCTGGTCCTGCTCATGACCCCCGCGCTCGCCTTCTTTTACGGTGGCCTGGTGCGCAACAAGAACTCGCTCAACACCATGATGATGAGCTTCGTGGCGCTGGGCGTCGTCGGGATAACCTGGGCCATTGCGGCGTACAGCCTCGCCTTTAGCGAGGGCGGCCCGCTGCTCGGCGGCCTGGCCAACCTCGGACTCAATGGGGTAGGCACCGAGGCCAAGGGCACCATTCCGCACGTGCTCTTCATGGCCTACCAGGCCACCTTCGCCATCATCACCGCCGCGCTCATCTCGGGCGCCGTGGTCGAGCGGATGCGGTTCGGGCCTTACGTCGTCTTTATCGCCCTTTGGACCCTGTTTGTCTACGCCCCCGTGGCCCACTGGGTCTGGGGCGGCGGCTGGCTCATGACTCGCGGCGTGCTCGACTTCGCCGGCGGCACTGTGGTGCACATCAACGCCGGTGTGTCGGCCCTGGTCGCGGCGCTGGTTTTGGGCTCCCGGAAGGACTACGGGCGCCAGGCGGTGCTGCCGCACAACGTTCCTTTCACTTTGCTGGGCGCGGGATTGCTCTGGTTTGGTTGGTTCGGCTTCAACGGGGGCAGCGCGCTCGCAGCGAACGAGCTCGCCGGCCTCGCCTTCACCAACACCTTCCTGGCCCCGATGGGAACGCTGGTGGTGTGGACGCTGCTGGACTACTTCCGGACCGGTCGGGCCACCGCCGTCGGTGCGGCCACTGGGATCGTGGTCGGGCTGGTGGCTATCACCCCGGCGGCGGGCTTCGTAAGCCCGGCGAGCGCCCTCATGCTTGGGCGCCGTGGCGGCATTGCCGAGCTACTTCGTCATCGCGCTCCGCTCCCGCACCCGGATCGACGACTCGCTCGACGTCTTCGCCGGCCACGGGGTAGGTGGACTCACCGGCGCGCTGCTCACCGGCGTGCTGGCGCAGAAGCTCTGGAACCCAGCAGGCAACGACGGTCTGCTGTACGGCAACCCCGGCCAGCTCGGGGTCCAGGCGCTCGGCTGCCTCAGCGCGGCTCTCTACGCCGCGATCATGACGTTCGTGATCCTGAAGGTGCTGGCTCTGGTGATGTCGCTCCGCACGGTGCCCCGCGTCGAGGGCGTCGGCATGGACCTGAGCCAGCACGGCGAGGAAGCCTACGCCAGCGGCGAAGGCTCGATCCTGGTGCATCCCGAGGCGGCGCTCGTTCCCGAGCCGCTGCCCGCGTTTACTCCACAAGTCGCGTCGAGGTAGTGGAAGGGCTATTGGCTATGGGCTGTGGCGCTATGGGCTGCAACGGGGACCATGCCCATCCATAGGCGCAGCGGGTCCAAGCGGCGTAGCCCATAGCCCATAGCCCTGATCATTTCTTAGGAGATCGAAGATCATGAAACTGATCGTAGCCATCATCCGCCCCGACCGGCTCAACGAGGTGCTGGAGGCGCTCTACCGCACCGAGGTCCGTGGCCTCACCGTGTCGCGGGTGCTCGGGCACGGCGGCGAGACCGAGCGGGTCGAGACCTATCGCGGCACTACAGTCAAGGTCGACCTGCAGGAGAAGGTACGCCTCGAGATCGGCGTCTCCGAGCCGTTCGTGGAGGTGACCATCAAGGCGATCCTCGCCAGCGCCCGCACCGGTGAAGTCGGAGACGGCAAGGTCTTCGTCCTCGACGTTGCCCAGGTCTACCGGATTCGGACCGGCGAGCGGAACGAAGCCGCTGTGACGCCCGCGGTGGCGGTGGGCGCGTAAGGGGACGGCGGTAAGCGCGGTACGGTTCGTAGCATTCTCGTCATCCCGAACGTAGTGAGGGATCTCAAACCTTTCGGGTCTGAGATCCTTCGCTTCGCTCAGGATGACAGCGCACACCCTGCCTCCCGTCTTTCCCGTCCTTCCCTCCTTCCGGTCCTTCCCGTCCTTCCCGTACATTCCACTGATGGCCCAACAAACTCAGGAGCAGCGCCATCACCGAGGGCGTCCAGCGCGCCCCGAATCGCGCGATGCTCCGCGCCGTCGGCTTCGGCGACGGCGACTTCGGCAAGCCGATCGTCGGCATCGCGAATGCGCACAGCACCATCACGCCGTGCAATGCCGGACTCGACGTGCTCGCGCGTCGGGCCGAGGCCGCGGTGCGCGAGGCCGGCGGCGCATGCCGCAGATCTTCGGCACGATCACCGTGAGCGACGGCATCTCGATGGGCACCGAGGGGATGAAGTACTCGCTGGTGTCCCGCGAGGTCATCGCGGACTCCATCGAGACGGCCTGCGGGGCGCAGAGCATGGACGGCGTGCTCGCCGTCGGCGGCTGCGACAAGAACATGCCCGGTGCCATGATCGCGATCGCGCGGATGAACATCCCGGCGGTCTTCGTCTACGGCGGCACGATCAAGCCGGGCCACTACGACGGGCGCGACCTCACGGTCGTGAGCGTCTTCGAGGCGGTGGGCCAGCACAGCGCCGGCAAGATCGATGACGGCGGAGCTGCTCGAGGTCGAGCGCAGGGCCTGCCCCGGGCAGGGCTCGTGCGGCGGCATGTTCACCGCCAACACGATGTCGTCGGTGTTCGAGGCGATGGGGATGAGCCTGCCCGTATCCTCCACCATGGCCGCCGAGGACGCGGAGAAGGCCGAGAGCGCGGCGCAGTCGGCGCAGGCGCTGGTCGAGGCGATGCGCCGCGGAATCTTGCCGCGCCAGATCCTGACGCGCAAGGCGTTCGAGAACGGGATCGCGGTGGCCATGGCGCTCGGCGGCTCGACCAATGCGGTGCTGCACCTGCTCGCGATCGCGCACGCCGCGGGCGTGCCGCTCGAGCTCGACGATTTCGAGACGATTCGCGCCCGCGTGCCGGTGCTCTGCGACCTCAAGCCATCGGGGCGGTACGTCGCCACCGATCTGCACCGCGGCGGGCGGCGTCCCCCAGGTCATGAAGATGCTGCTGGACGCACGGGCTGCTGCACGGCGACGCGCTCACCGTCACCGGGGAGACCGTCGCGGAGGAGCTGCCGGACGTGCCCGCCGAGCCCCGGCCGGATCAGGACGTGATCCGGCCCTGGGAGCGGCCGCTGTATGCCCAGGGCCACCTCGCGATCCTGCGCGGCAACCTGGCGCCCGAGGGCGCGGTCGCAAAGATCACCGGCGTGAAGAGCCCGGCGATGACCGGCCCGGCCCGCGTCTTCGACTCGGAAGAGAGCCTGCCTCGACGCCATCCTCGCCGGCCGCATCCGCGCCGGCGACGTCATCGTGATCCGCTACGAGGGGCCGAAGGGCGGGCCGGGCATGCGCGAGATGCTCGCGCCGACCTCGGCGATCATCGGCGCCGGACTGGGCGACTCGGTCGGCCTGATCACCGACGGCCGCTTCTCGGGCGGCACCTACGGCATGGTCGTGGGGCACGTTGCGCCCGAGGCGGCGGTGGGCGGACCGATCGCGCTGGTGCGAGGAGGGCGACCGCATCACGATCGACGCGGAGCGGCGCCTGCTGCAGCTGGACGTCCCGGACGACGGAGCTGGCCCGGCGGCGCGCCGCGTGGAAAGCCCCGAAGCCCCGCGCTACACCGCGGGCGTGCTTCACAAGTACGCCAAGCTGGTCTCCAGCGCGAGTCTGGGCGCCGTCACCGACCTATAACGCAGGCTCCACCGCGCCACCCCACAAAACCAGCCTGGCGATCTCCGCTCCAATTTCGTTCGGTGCTGAGCGTGCGCTCGCCCGGGCGTGCGATGTCCGGTGTCGCGGGCGCCGGCCGCCAGCACCGCGGCGATCGCCTGCTCGACACCGCCGGCTGCCTCGGCAAGATCGAGCCCGTGGCGCAGCAGCATGGCCGCCGAGGCGATGGCGCCGATCGGATTCGCGATGCCGCGCCCCGCGATGTCGGGGGCCGAACCGTGTACCGGCTCGAACAGTCCCGGCCCCTCGCCCAGCGAGGCGGAAGGCAGCAGGCCGAGCGAGCCGGCCAGCACCCCGCCTCGTCGCTCAGAATGTCGCCGAACAGATTCTCGGTGAGCAGCACGTCGATCGAGGACGGGATCGGAGATCAGCCGCATCGCCGCATAGTCCACGTAGAGGTGCTCCAACGCGTACATCCGGGTACTCCTCGCCAGGCTGCACACCGTATCGCGCCAGAGCTGGGAGACCTCGAGCACGTTCGCCTTGTCCACCGACGTCAGCTTGCCGCGTCTGCCTGGGCGGCGCGGAAGGCCACCCGCGCTACCCGCTCGATCTCCGTCGATGGTCGTACCGTAGCGTATTGACCGCGCTCCGACTCATCCCCGACCGCGGGCTCACCATAGTAGAGACCTCCGGTGAGCTCCCGGACGATGAGGAGATCCACTCCGTCCAGTCGCTCGGGCCCGGAGGGGCGACACGTGGCGCAGAGCCGGGTGGACCGCCACCGGCCGCAGATTGGCGTACGCACCCAGGAGCTTTCGAAGCGCCAGCAGACCCGGCTTCGGGCCGTTGATCTCCGGTGGCCTTGGCCAGCGCCGGACTCCCAACGGCACCAAGCAAAACGGCATCCGACTCCACCACCGCATCCCGGGTTCGGGCCGGCAGCGCCTCTCCCGCTTCGGCCACGCCGGCCGCTCCGATGGCATATTCAGCGGTTGTGATCCGGTACCCGTAAAGGTCGGCTACCGCGGTCAGGACCCGCACCGCCTCGGCGGTGACCTCGGGGCCGATCCCATCGCCCGGCAGCACCGCGATCGTGAATTCCTTCATGACTTCGCTCCGCTCGGGCAAGGCGGCTGGCGCTCGAAGGCGGCGATGCGGCGGTTCGTCCAGCAGCGTTTGTCCGATCTCATCCAGGCCGCGCAGCAGCATCTCCCGCCGGTACTCCTCGACCTGAACTGGCCCGGAAGCCTCCGCCATCGCTCACCGCTCGCTGCGTCCAGGTCGATAGTCATTTCGTAGCCCCGCGTTGCGGCGCAGCGCTCGAAACAGCTCGGCCACCTCTGACCTCGGTCAGGACCACCGGCAGCAACCCGTTCTGGCAACAGTTGGCGTAGAAGATGTCGGCGAAGGACGGCGCGATGATGGCGCGGAAACCGAAATCCGCGAGCGCCCAGGGCGCGTGCTCGCGGGATGAGCCGCAACCAAAGTTCGCGCCGGTGAGCAGAATCGTTGCGCCCTGCGACTCGGCTCGATTCAGCTCGAACTCGGGGTTCAGAGTACCGTCGCTTCGATACCGCCAATCGTGGAACAGAAACGCTCCGAAGCCGGTGCGCTCGATCCGCTTCAGGAACTGCTTCGGAATGATCTGGTCGGTGTCGACGTTGGCTCGTCGAAGCGCGGCGACTCGTCCAGTGTGCGAAACAAAGGGCTGCATATGCTCCCTCATTGTTATGCATGCGCGGAGGAGAGCGACGACGAAAGCAACTTTAAGTGGTCGTCTATAACCTTATGTGTTGCTGGGTGTTACAGAGCACGACTAAGGTACCATCTCAGTATGCATAGCGGTGTCAAACGCTTCAGCCTGAGCTGTTGAGCTGCTCATAAACGCTCGCACGTCTACCAGACATCCGGCAATCGCCGCTGCAGCCGCCATCGCAGGACTCATCAAGTGCGTGCGTCCTCCCCTTCCCTGCCGACCCTCGAAGTTCCGGTTCGATGTGGAGGCGCAGCGCTCACCCGGACCGAGCACATCCTCGTTCATCCCCAGGCACATCGAGCATCCGGGATTGCGCCATTCAAACCCTGCTTCGGTGAAGACGCGGTCCAATCCTTCGCGCTCAGCTGCAGCCTTGACCTGGCGCGAGCCAGGCACGACCATCGCTCGCACCCCGCTCGCCACTCTTCGTCCTCGCGCGACCTGAGCGGCCTCGCGCAGGTCCTCGATTCGCGCATTGGTGCATGAGCCGAGAAATACCCGATCTACCTTGAGCCCCTCGAGCGGAGTCCCGGGCCGAAGGTCCATGTACTCCAGCGCCCGTCGCCACGAGTGACGGTCGGCCTCCGACTTGGCCTCGTCGGGGTCCGGAACCCATCCTGTAATATCGGTCGTCATTCCAGGGCTGGTGCCCCAGGTGACCTGAGGCTGCACGGCGCTCGCATCGAGCGTGACGTGTTGGTCGAAGTAGGCGTCCGGGTCGCTCCGTAGCGCGCTCCAGGCACTCACCGGCACGCTGCCATTCCCTGCCCGCTGGAGCCTCGCGCCGCCCCGCCAGGTAAGCCAGCGTCTTGCCGTCCGGCGCGATCATGCCGGCCCGGGCCCCAGCCTCAATGGACATGTTGCAGACCGTCATGCGGCCTTCCATCGACATCGCGCGGATGGCCTGGCCGGTGTACTCGATCACGTGTCCCGAGGCGCCCGCGGTGCCGATCTGGCGAATCAAAGCCAGGATCAGATCCTTGGGCGACACGCCGAGTTGAGGAAGTTCAGAGAAACAAACCTCCATAGTGCGCGGAGGGGTCTGCACCACACACTGCGTGGCAAGCACGTGCTCGACCTCACTCGTTCCGATACCGAACGCAAGTGCCCCGAACGCCCCGTGGGTCGAGGTGTGGGAGTCGCCGCAGACGATGGTCATGCCCGGCTGGGTGAGCCCCAGCTCCGGGCCGATCACGTGGACGATTCCCTGCTCGGGCGAATCGAGGTTGAAGAGCCGGATCCCGAACTCACGGGCGTTCCGTACCAGCGCCGCCACCTGCCGTGCCGACAGCTCGTCCGCGATTGGCAGCCGCCGGTCGCCGGTCGAAACGTTGTGGTCCACGGTGGCGACGGTGAGCTCGGGGCGACGAACGCGCCGGCCGCTCAAACGCAGCCCCTCGAATGCCTGGGGTGAAGTGACTTCGTGCACCAGGTGCAGGTCCACGTAGAGCAGCGCCGGTCCCCCTGGGACCTGGCTGACGACGTGCGCATCCCAGACTTTCTCGAAGAGCGTGCGAGCAGTCATCGTTGCCATAGCCAAGGGGAGCCGCAGGTGAACGCAAGAACAGATCGGATCGTTCCACTGCCGATAACAGCTTCCCCGTGCCTGGACAGGGGCCTTGGTGTTGTTATTCAACTGCACACCTCCGAGTCCAGGCCAGTAAACGGAGACTTTGGTGAACGAGGGGCGATCCATCCTGTTCCTGTGTTCCTTCCGCGGCTTCTTTTCTTATCGAGGGAGCGGGTGAGCTGGGCGGCGCGGGCGCCGCTCCGATTTCGCCTTGCTATCGGCAGTCCTCTCGCTGCCCTGCTGTCCCGCTGTCCCGCTGTCCCGCTTCTTCCCCTCCTCCGACCACGGCATCATCGCCCGCAGCTCGGCGCCCACTCGCTCGATCTCATGGTCCTTGTCCGCCTGGCGGGCCCGCTCGAAGTTGGGGCGCCCCGCCCGGTTCTCCTCCAGCCATTCCCGGGCGAACGACCCGTCCTGGATGGCCTCCAGGATCCGCTGCATCTCGGCTCGGGTCTCATCGGTGATGACCCGGGGACCCCGCGTGTAGTCACCGTACTCCGCCGTATCGCTGATCGAGTAGCGCATGAAGCCGAGCCCGCCGCGATACATCAGGTCAACGATGAGCTTGAGCTCGTGCAGACACTCGAAGTAGGCCATCTCCGGCCGGTACCCCGCCTTGGTCAGGGTCTCGAAGCCGGCCTTGACCAGGGCGGTCACACCGCCGCACAGCACCGCTTGCTCCCCGAAGAGATCGGTCTCGGTCTCCTCCCGGAACGAGGTCTCGATGACACCCGCGCGGGTGCAGCCGATTCCCGAGGCATAAGCGAGCGCGTTGGCGAGCGCCTGCCCGCTCGCGTCCTGATGCACCGCCACCAGCCCGGGTACGCCCCGGCCGGCCTCGAACTCGCTCCGCACCAGGTGGCCGGGCGACTTCGGCGCCACCATGGTGACGTCGACTCCCGCGGGGGGCACGATCTCGCCGTAGTGAATGTTGAAGCCGTGGGCGAACATCAGCGTGTTGCCCGGACGGAGGCCCTGGGCCACGCCTGCCTCGTATATGGCACGGCCATCCTGATCCGGCACCAGCATCATGATGACGTCGGCTTGCTCCGCGGCTTCGGCCACCGGGCGTACATCGAGCCCCGCAGCCTGAGCCCGGTCCCATGACGCGCCCCCGCGGCGCAGACCCACGATCACCTTGGCACCGCTCTCCCGGAGGTTGAGGGCGTGAGCGTGCCCCTGGCTGCCGTAGCCGATGATGGCAATGGTCCGGCCGGCCAGGAGGCTGGGGTCGGCGTCGGCATTGTAGTACACCCGCACCGGTGCGTTCGTCATGTCACTGTCTCTGATTGAAGGTTGTTCGCCGTGCCGAGCGCGATCGTGCCGCTGCGGGCCACCTCGACCACGTCGAATCGCTCGAGGGCGCGGAGGCAGGAGAGAACGAAGGCTTCGGACCCGCTGAGCTCGACGATCAGGCCGTCGGTGGAGTCATCCAGCACCGTGGCGTTGTAGAGCTGGACCACATCCAGCAGCTCGGCGTAGCGATGATGCGGAGCCCGAACCTTCACCAGGGCGAGCTCGCGGGTCACCCCGTCCAGGGTAGGAAACGCGATGGCGGCGCGGACGCCGATCATCTTCTGCAGATGCTGCACGGCTCGCTCCGCGGTGGCAATGTCCGACTGCATCATGATAGTCAACCTCGAAAGGCCGGGGGTACCTGTGGGGCCGATGGCCAGGCTGCGTACGGGCAGATTGCGCCGCCGGATGAGTCCGACCGCGCGGTTCAGAGTGATCAATCGGTCCTCCAGCAGGACCGACACCGCTTGGGCTTCGCTCATGCGGGGACCAGGGGCGTTGCCGCGACCCCCTCGATGGGCTCCGAAAGCGACCCACCGGGCGGAATCATGGGAAACACATTTGCCTCCTGTTCGATCATGAATTCCACCAGGACCGGGCCAGGCTCGGCCGCGGCCTCGGCGACGGTGCGTTTCAGCTGATCGGTCGACTCGACCCGGTGTCCGGCGATCCCATAGGCCTCGGCGAGCTTGACGTAGTTCGGACTCCAGATCGGCGTGGCCGAATAGCGCTTACCGTGAAAGAACTGTTGCCACTGCCGCACCATCCCCAGGTACCCGTTGTTGAAGACCGCCATCTTCACCGGGATTCCCTCCTGCACCATGGTGGCGATCTCTTGCATGTTCATCTGGAATCCTCCGTCGCCCGAGATTGCCCAGACCGGCTCACCCGGACGAGCCAGAGCGACGCCCATCGCCGCCGGTACCGCAAAGCCCATCGTTCCCAGTCCGCCGGAAGTGATGTGGCTGTTGGGCCGCTGATACCGAAACAGCTTGGCGACCCACATCTGATGCTGGCCGACATCGGACACGATGGTGGAGCGGCCGTCACTGGCGTCGCTGATGGCGTCCAGGATTGCCTGGGGCGAGAGGCCGGCGCGGAAGCTCTCCTCCCGAGGGCGCACAAAACTGGCAATCTCGCGCCGCCACGCGTCGCAGTTGCGGGGCGCTACCGCGGGAAGCAGGGAGCAGAGCACTTCCCGCGCGTCGCCTATGAGTCCCACGACCGCCGGCACGTTCTTCCCGATTTCCGAGGCATCGAGCTCGACGTGAATGAGCTTTGCCCCCCGGGCGAAGCCGGCGAGGTTTCCGGTTACCCGGTCGTCAAACCTGAGACCCAGGCCGATGATGAGGTCGGACTGCTGGATGGCCCGGTTGACGTGAACCTCGCCATGCATGCCGGGCATTCCCAGGTGGAGCGGGTGCGACTCGGGAAAGGCACTGATGCCGAGCAGGGTGGTGATCACCGGAATGCCGGTGCGCTCCGCCAGCACCCGGAGCTCGTGATACGCGCCGGAGAGCACCACCCCGTGACCGGCCATGATGAGGGGCCGCTCGGCGGCGGCGATGAGCCGGGCAGCCTCGGCGAGAGCGGCGGTAAGGCGGTAGGGCGGTAGGGCGGTAGAGCGAGAACCTACCGCCTTTCCGACCTTCCGCCTTTCCGCCTTGCCACTCCGCCTTCTGATTCTGCACATCCTTGGGAATATCCAGCAGCACCGGTCCGGGTCTCCCTTCCTGGGCAACATGGAAGGCCTCGCGTACCGCGTCCTGAATCTCCTCGACGTCCTCGATCAGGCGACTGTGCTTGGTGATCGGCTGAGTGATCCCGATGATGTCGGTTTCCTGGAAGGCGTCCCGCCCCATCATCGCGCGGGCTACCTGGCCGGTGATCGCCACCACCGGCGTGCTGTCCATGTTGGCCGTGGCGAGCCCGGTGACGAGGTTGGTCGCTCCCGGACCCGAGGTGGCCACGCACACGCCGGCGCGGCCGGACGCGCGGGCGTACCCGTCCGCCGCGTGCGCCGCCGCTTGCTCGTGCCGTACGAGCACGTGCCGGAGCCCCGGGAACTCGGGCAGCGCGTGGTAGAATGGCATGATGGCGCCACCCGGGTAACCGAAGAGGACGTCGACACCCTCGTCGAGCAGGGCACGGCAGAGGATCTGTGAGCCGGTCAGGATTCCGTCATGGACGTGCCCCATGCGCCAGGCGTAAGTCGCCAGTTCGAAGCGGAGGACGGCCCCGATCACGACCCAAGACTGCTGACCGCTGACCGCTCACGACTTTCGACCATCACACCCCCCACAGGTACACCGAGTTCAGCGAGCTCGCCTCCAGCTTGTCGGCGTGCCGCGCCTTGTTCAGAGCGTGCACCAGTGCCCGCGCGCTGGCCTCCACGATATCGGTCGAAGCGCTGTGTCCGGTCAGCGACTTGCCGTCGATCTTGGCCTGCAGAAAGACCTGGCCTACGCTGTCCCGCCCTGGAGTGACCGATCGCAGTGAAAGGCTCAGCACCTCGAGGTGCCGCTCCAGGATCTCGCTCACCGCCGCGAACGCCGCCGCTATCGGACCGTCTCCGGTACCGCGCGCCGAGCGTTCGCCGGTCCACGGTCCCGTCATCCGGACCTCCGCCGTTGCCGTCACGCTGCCGCAGACGACCCGGAGGTGGGTGAGCTGATACTCCTCGGGCGCGTCGTGAAAGCTCTCGTGCAGCAGGGCCAGCAGGTCCTCGTCCAGGATCTCGCGCTTGCGCTCGGCGAGCGCGGTGAAGCCCTGGTACAGGGCGGCCAGCTCCTCCTCGCTGAGCTGATAACCCAGCTCCTGGCAGCGGCGCTCCAGCGCGTGCCGGCCGGAGTGTTTCCCCAGGACGAGCGTCGAGCGCGGAATGCCGACCATCTCGGGCCGGATGATCTCGTAGGTGAGCCCGTTCTGCAGCATCCCATGCTGGTGGATACCGGCCTCGTGAGCGAACGCGTTGCGTCCCACAATGGCCTTGTTCGGCTGGGGAAAGACCCCGGTGAGGTAGGAGAGGAGCTGGCTGGTGCGATAGATCTCGCGCGACTCTACCTTGCACTGGAACGCCACCGCGGCTCCGCGCACCCGGCTCGCCATCACAATCTCCTCGAGGGCCGCGTTCCCGGCGCGCTCGCCGATCCCGTTGACGGTGCACTCGACCTGTGCCGCTCCGGCCGCGATGGCGGCCAGTGTGTTCGCCACGGCCAGGCCAAGGTCGTCGTGGCAGTGAGCGCTGAGGATCACCCCATCGCTCCCTGGCACCCGTTGGCGCACGTCCCGGAACATCGCGGCATACTCGGCCGGCATCGCGTAGCCGACGGTATCCGGCAGGTTGATGGTCGTGGCTCCCTCTTCTATAGCGGCTTCCACCACCCGGCAGAGAAAGTCGGGGTCGGTGCGGCTGGCATCTTCGGCGGAGAACTCCACGTCGTCGGTGTACTGGCGAGCCCGGCGGACCGCATCGCGCGCCATGGCGAGAACCCCCTCGCGCGTAGTACGCAGCTTTTCCCGGATGTGAAGATCGGAGGTGGAGACGAATACATGGAGCCGGCCGCGGGCCGCTTCGCTGATCGCCTCGCCGGCCAGCTCGATGTCCCGTTCCAGACAGCGTGCGAGCGCCGCGATGACCGGGCTCCGGACCTCGGTCGCAATGTCTCGCACGCTCCGGTAGTCGCCCTCGGACGCGGCCGGGAAGCCGGCTTCGATGATGTCGACGCCGAGCGCGTCGAGCTGGCGAGCAAGGCGGAGCTTCTCTTCGGGCGAGAGACTGTTGCCGGGCGCCTGCTCACCGTCGCGCAGCGTGGTATCGAAGATCAAGACTTCCGGGATTGCCATACGTCGCTTTCGGGCTGAAGGGTAAAGAAAAGCGCCGCGAACTCTTGGTCCGCGGCGCCGGTTGCAATCAGTGGAGACTTACCGTCTCATGTTGCTCGTCTAGGCACGCCGCGGACCCCTCGCTCACCGATGAGGACGGTAAGCAGGACGCTAAGGAGGACGACGACGAGGACGAGCTGCATGTGCTTGAGCCGTGTATCGAGTGTTGGTGACCAGGCCGGAACTTTATGCTTCGGCCGGATCATCAGGCTACGCCATTACGAAGGCACTGTCAAGAGCAAGCCAAGTACCCGAGGCAACAATTTTGTAACCAGCGACATTGGCGTAGGATTCCGTCTTGACGGATTCACCCCAATGCATAATAATGCGGTATGAATCTGCATCGCGCCCGGGTAACCCTTATCGTGAATCTCAATCTCGTCCGCTCCAGGGGAGCGCCCGGGTGAGCTTAGCGTCTTCACGTTAACCCCGGCCTGCTCCCAAGTGGAGCGGGCCTTTTTTATGGCCTCGAGTACGGCCTCTCCGGCCGCTGGGGCACGACAACTCAGGAGACACCATGGCCGCCAATGGGCAGCGGATCCACCCGGCCGGTTCCCGTCAGCACCACCGACGACACGCCGCCACTCGTGCAACAACCTCCCTCGATTCCACCCGTGAGCATGATGCGTGCGGCGTAGGCTTCGTAGCCGCGGCATCCGGCGTTCGCAGCCATGAGGTAATCGCCATGGCCGTCGAGGCGGCGGCCCGTGTGGCGCACCGGGGCGCGGCCTCGACTGACCTGTCAGGCGATGGCGCGGGCCTTCTGACCCAGATCCCTCACCGATTGTTCTACCGGGACTCCTACCGGCTGGGACTTCACCTGCAGCCCGGGCTCCCCTTTGGCGTGGGAGCCTTTTTCCTGCCGCCGTCCGGAGAGGCACTGGCTGCCTCGGTCAAGATGGTCGAGACGGTGCTGGCCGGGGACGGCATTCCGATCCTGGGCTGGCGCGACGTGCCGACGAATCCCGCTGCACTGGGCCCCACCGCGCAGGCGTCGTGTCCAGTCATCCGGCAGGTCCTGGTGGGCCGGCCGGCGCTCACGACCGACGAGGACGCCTGGGAGCGAGCCCTCTATCTGGCCCGGCGCGAGATGGAGCGGCGAGCGGAAGAGGCCAGGTTCCCCGGCTTCTACGCCTGCTCGATGTCCTGCCGCACCATCGTGTACAAGGCGTTGCTCACCGGAACCCAGCTCCCGGCGTTCTTCACCGATTTCCGGTATCCGGAATACGAGAGCGCGATCGCCGTCTTCCACCAGCGCTACTCGACCAACACCCTGCCCAGCTGGCCCCTGGCACAGCCGTTCCGCCTCCTGGCCCATAACGGAGAGATCAACACGTTGTGGGGCAACCGGAACGCCATGACGATGCGGCAGCCGATGCTCGCCTCGCCGATATGGGGAGAGAAGATCGAGCGGCTCAGGGAAGTCATCTGGCGGGAGGGCAGCGACTCGGCGAGCCTCGACAACGCGATGGAGCTGCTGGTTCGTTCCGGCCGTGATGTGATACACGCGTCGATGATGACGATCCCACAGGCGTGGGAGAAATACTCCGACCTCGATCCCGGGGTGAAAGCGTTCTACGAGTATCACCAGTGCATACTGGAACCGTGGGACGGTCCGGCCGCTCTCGCCTTCACCGACGGCGTGCTGGCGGGCGCCGCGGTGGATCGCAACGGGCTCAGGCCCTGCCGGTACAAGGTGCGGGCGGACGGCCTGGTGGTGGCCGGCTCCGAGGTTGGCCTGGTGGACCTGGATCCGCGCGAGGTGGTGGAGTGCGGGAAGGTCGGCCCCGGTGAGGTCCTGGTGGTGGATACCCGTCGAGGAGAAGTGATTCGCAACCTCGACGCAAAGCGGGAGGTGGCGGCTCGCCGCCCGTACGCGCGCTGGGTCGCCCGCTACATGGCGACCCTGGTTCCCGACCCCGCGAGAGTTCCCCCCACCCACAGCGGCGAATCATTGCTGCGACTGCAGCGGGCGTTCGGCTACGGTGCCGAGGACTTGCGGATCGTGCTCGAGCCAATGGGCAGCACCGGCGGCGACCCGGTCTGGAGCATGGGTGACGATACTCCGATCCCGCCGCTCTCCGCCGTGCCCCAGAGTCTCTACGCCTATTTCCGGCAGCGGTTCGCTCAGGTCACGAATCCGCCGATCGATTCACTGCGCGAGTCCATGGTGATGTCGCTCAGGATGCACCTGGGCCGGCGCGGCTCGCCCTTGCTCGAGCGAGCCTCGTACGCCCGGATGCTGCGGCTGGAGCACCCGATCCTGCTGGCAGAGGAGATGGCGGCCCTTCGGAATGTCGCCGGGTTCTCGACCGTTACCCTGGATGCCGTATGGAATCCGGCGAAGGGAACCGGCGGACTCAAGTCCGCCCTCACCGCGCTCCGCCGTGCCGCGGAGCGCGCCGCGCGTCGGGGAGCACACATCCTCATCATCAGCGATCGCGCCGCCACTGACCGCCACGCACCCATCCCCATGCTCCTGGCCATCGGGGCGGTGCGCCAGCATCTGGTCCACGTCGGCCTGAGGGCCCGGGTGGGCATCGTGGCCGAGGCGGGCGACGCATTCGATATCCACCACTTCGCCACCCTCATCGGTTACGGTGCGGAGGCGGTGCATCCCTGGCTGGCCCTGGAGAGCGTTGACGAGATTTTCAGCGAGGTAGGGGCGACGCGATGCGTCGCCCGCGGAACCAGCGTCCCTCCCCGTTGAGGCAAGACATCAGTACCGCACGGCGGCCGAGAAGGGACTGCTCAAGATCCTCTCGAAGATGGGGATCTCCACCCTCTCCTCCTACTGCGGTGCCCAGATCTTCGAGGCGCTCGGGCTCGGCAACGAGGTGATCACATCCTGCTTTGCCGGTACCGCCTCGCCACTCGGCGGGATCGGCTTCGAGGAGCTGGCCGAAGACGTCATGGCAGCGGCATGGGTCGGCGTACCAGGCCGTGGAGGCTGCTTCGCTACCGGATCACGGGCGAGTGCGCTTTCGCAAGGAGGGCGAGGATCACGGCTGGGCACCCCAGATCGTGATGGCACTGCAGCAGGCAACGGGAAGTGGGAGGAAGGCGGGCGGACGGGCGGAAGGGCGGAGGGCGGACAGACGGAAGGGACGGTGAGCGGCTATCAAAACTTTCTCGCGAAGAACGGAGCTCGACGTCCGGCGGGGCCGCGTGATCTGCTGGCCGTGAAGCGTGGTGACCCGATTCCGCTGGAGCAAGTCGAGCCAGCCGAAGACATCCGCCGCCGATTCGTGTCCTCCGCCATGTCCCTCGGCGCTCTCTCGCCGGAGGCGCATGCCACGCTGTCCATCGCCATGAACCGGATGGGCGCGCGGTCGAACTCGGGAGAGGGCGGTGAGGATCCCGCGAACTACCACGGGCTCGGCAATGGCGACCGGGCCGACAATCGGGTGAAGCAGGTGGCATCCGCCCGATTCGGCGTGACCACCGAGTACCTCACTCGGGCGGAGGAGCTGGAGATCAAGATCGTCCAGGGCGCCAAGCCAGGTGAGGGCGGACAGCTTCCGGCCCACAAGGTCACCGACCTCATTGCCCGGCTGCGGCATGCCGTGCCCGGGATTCAGCTCATCTCGCCGCCGCCGCACCACGACATCTATTCGATCGAGGACCTGGCCCAGCTGATCCACGATCTCAAGACCGTCAATCCCCGCGCCCGAGTCGGGGTGAAGCTGGTTTCCGAAACCGGTGTGGGGACGGTGGCAGCCGGAGTGGCCAAGGCCTACGCCGACTACGTGCTGATCGCGGGGCACAACGGCGGCACCGGCGCATCGCCGCTCTCATCCATCAAGCACGCGGGCTCGCCCTGGGAGCTGGGACTGGCCGAGGCGCAGGCTACCCTGGTGCGAAACGGGTTGCGCCATCGAATCGAGGTCCGCACCGATGGAGGACTGAAGACCGGACGGGACGTTGTCATCGCCGCTCTGCTTGGAGCGGAGAGCTACGGCTTCGGCACCGCGCCGCTGGTGGCCATGGGATGCGACATGGCCCGGCAGTGCCACATCAACACCTGCCCGACCGGCATCGCCACCCAGCGCGAGGATCTCCGGGCCAAGTTTCGCGGGACGCCGGAGCAGGTGATCTCCTATTTCACCTTGATCGCCGAGGAGGTGCGGGGCATTCTGGCGGGTCTCGGTGTCCGCACCCTGGATGAGATTATTGGGCGCAACGATCTCCTCGAGCGAGTCGAGTGCCCCGACGTGCCGCGGGCGCAGATGCTGGATCTGTCGGTGCTGCTGGCGGGACAGCGGGACGGGCGGACAGAAGGGCAAAACGTAGCGCTGCGCCGCACAGTGGAGCGCAACGATCGGCCCGGCCTGGTGTCTCTCGACAACGAGATCCTGGCCGATCTGAAGCCGTATCTGGACTGCGCGCTTCCCTTCTCCGGCAACTACCAGATCCGCAACCACCATCTCACGGTGGGCGCGCGAGTGGCAGGCGCCATCGCGGAGCAACACGGGGATGAAGGCCTACCGCCTGGATCGGTTCGTCTTCGCTTTACCGGTACCGCGGGCCAGAGCTTCGGGGCGTTCCTCTGCCGCGGCGTGCATCTCGAGCTCGAAGGCGAGGCCAACGATTACGTCGGCAAGGGACTGAGCGGAGGCGAGATCACCATCCGGCCGTTCCGCCGTGCCGGCTACGCCGACGTGTCGCACCAGCATCTGATAATCGGCAACACCGTTCTCTACGGTGCCACTGCCGGGAAGCTGTTTGCCGCCGGCCAGGCGGGCGATCGCTTCGCGGTCAGAAACTCCGGCGCGGTAGCGGTGATCGAGGGAGCGGGCAACCACTGTTGCGAGTACATGACCGGCGGGATCGTCGTCGGTGCTCGGCCGTGCCGGCCGAAACTTTGCTGCCGGCATGTCGAATGGGGTGGCATACGTCATGGACGAAGCCGGCACGTTCGCCAGCCGGCTGAACGGCGATCATGGTGGAGCTGGAGTGACCTGGATGACGAAGATGTCGAGCTGCTGCGGAAGCCTGATCCGGGAGCACGAGGAGAAGACGGTGAGCGCCAGGGCACGGAATATCCTGGTGCGGTGGGAGGAATACCTGCCACTGTTCCGAAAGGTCATGCCGAAGAGTGCGGCGCTCCAAGTCGCCGTCATTAGGGCGGCCTATCTGAGCTCGCCCCCCGCCGAGGCCGAGCTTTGGTTGGCACGCAGAACTGCCTGAGCCCTCAACCGCGCTGGCGGCGTGCCCTAAGCGTTCCGGGTAGGGCACGCGGGCGCATTCTGCAGTCGCAGGCCAAAATACAGGAGTTTCTGGCCCTTCACCTGTGTGGTCCGGCTCCCCAACTGTAAAGCTTTCAGCCACTTCCCACATACCGAAAATTTGGCATATGCATTGCCCTGTGGCCGCTGCACTGCGGCCGGTCGGTAGATGGCCTCTACTCGTTGAGGACCTGCATGAACTTCGATAGGGTCGAATACGATCATCCGGAGGGCAGACGAATCCTGTCCCAGGAAGAGTGGAGCGCCCTTGGTCCGGTTGAGCGGGTAACTGCGATCGGCCAGAGTCGAGTCCGGTTCTATCGCAACGGTGTGAGGATCACCGCGAGGGAAGCGGTGAGGCCTCAGGGAAAGGCCTCGTGATCAACCGCTCGAGGGTGGCGCAGAACCGACCGAGAACGTTTCCATCATGGAGGCGATCATGGAAGTAGAGAAGGAGTTGGGGCAGTCGGAGCGTGGGCAACGCCTCTTCGAAGAGCATCTACACGACCATCGCAGCAAGCTCGACCGGCTGTTCTCCGTGCTCCTGCTGGTTCAATGGGTGGCGGCGGTCGTGGTGGCGCTCGTCTGGTCTCCCATCGGATGGGCGGATAAGCAGCAGGTAGCGAGCGGACATCTCGCCCTGGCAATCCTCGCCGGCGGGATCCTTGCGCTGGCGCCGCTGATCATGACCCGGCTGATGCCTGGCAGCAGGCTGACGCGTCACGCCATGGCCGCAGCACAAATGATGTTCTCCGCACTCTTCATTCATCTGAGTGGGGGCCGGATCGAAACACACTTCCACGTCTTCGGCTCGCTGGCCTGGCTCGCATTTTACCTCGACTGGCAGATCCTCCTCACCGCGACCATCACGGTTGCGCTCGACCACGCTGTGCGCGGCATTGTCTTCTCCGAGTCGGTGTACGGCATGGTGCACGCGGGGCATTGGCGCTTCGTGGAGCATGCGCTCTGGGTGGTGTTCGAGGACATCGTCCTCTTCATAGGCTGCCACACCGGCGTGCGCAGCATGCTGGAAGGGGCCGAGAAACAGGCACAGCTCGAAGCGGTCACCGAGAGCGAGCAGAACAAATAGGCGGTACCTGAGCGTAACCCAAGGCGTCGAGGAGGCCAGGCTGCTGGTCCGGCGCAGCGCGTAGGGGTTCCCGATGATGCCGCTAGCAATCATCGCGAGCGGCCGGAGAGCCTGCCCTGAGCGGCATCGAAGGGCCGCAGGGCGATCCAGTAGTCATTGCGAGCGGTCCGGAGGACCGCGCGGCAATCCGGGCCCCTCCGCACGTGGGCCACTGGATTGCTTCGGGCTTCGCCCTCGCAATGACTCCGTTCGGCTTCCACACCACTTGACGGATCCTGCCGAATAGCTAACTTGCTGAACAACAAGCAAGCTGCAAGCCCTTGCATGAGTAAGCATTGGACTCACAAACCCGACCGCACCCGAGACGCCGAACGGAGCCGAGCCGCAATCTCTCGACGCTGCGGAACGGCTGTTCGCCGAACAAGGGTATGATGCCACCAGCCTGACCCAGGTCGGGGCCGCTGCCGGCGTCTCCCGCGGCACTCCCGGCTACTTCTTTCGGACCAAAGCCGAGCTGTATCGAGGCTGTGCTGGACCGCTCCCTCGCCGAGGTCCGCGAGGCGGTCCGGATCGGCCGCGAGCGGGCGCTCGCCAGCAGCGAGAGCCCGGAGACGATCCTCGCCGGCGCGGTCTCCGATTATTTCGACTTCCTCTCGGCCCGTCCCTACTTCATCCGTCTGATCGAGCGGGAAGCGCTGAGAATGCTCCGCCGCCGAGTCGGCGTGGACCACCTCTCTGCCGGACAGGAAGCGCTGGCCGCGATCAGCGCCGAGCTCGGCCTCGAGGACGCGCCGTCGGGCGAAGCCGCGCAGCTCCTCCTCAGCATCATCTCGCTCTGCTGGTTCCCTCTGATCCACGCCCGCACCGTCGCTCCGGCGGTCGGAGTGGGCCTGAGGACCCCGAAGAGCTGGAACGGCGCAAGCGTCACGTCATCTCGCTGGTACTGCACGGTCTCCGCGGCCCAGCCGTCGCCACTACCTTCAACCGAGTCCCCCGAGCCATGACTGATCTTCTCACGCCCCCAGTACAGGGTACGCAGACCCCGCTCGCCACCGAGCAGGAAGCCCGAGAGGTCGCCGAGGCCGCACGGGAGAAGGAATGGCAGGCGCCCAGCTTCGTGCGGGAGCTGTTCGAGGGCTCGTTCCGGCTCGATCTGGTGCATCCGTATCCCCCAGCCCGATCCGGCCGACCTGGCCCGCGCCAAGCCGTTCATGGAGAAGCTCGAGCGCTTCATGCGGGAGCGGGTGGACAGCGACAAGATCGACCGCGACGGAAAGATCCCGCCCGAGGTCGTGAAGGGACTGGGGGAGATCGGCGCCTTCGGCATCAAGATCCCGAGCGAGTACGGCGGTCTCGGTCTGAGCCAGTACAGCTACACCCATGCGATCGGACTGGTGACCAGCCAGGACGGCAACCTCACCGCCCTGCTCTCCGCCGCGCAGTCGATCGGCGTTCCGACCCCGCTCAAGCTGTTCGGCACGCCGGCGCAGAAGAAGAAGTATCTGCCCCGCCTAGCCCAGGGTGCGGTGTCGGCCTTCGCGCTGACCGAGAACCACGTCGGCTCCGACCCGGCGGCGCTCGAGCACCACCGCCACGCTCTCCGAGGACGGCAAGCACTACATCCTCAACGGCGAGAAGCTCTGGTGCACCAACGGCACCATCGCCGAGCTGATGGTGGTGATGGCCCGGACCGGGCCCAAGAAGATCACGGCGTTCATCGTGGAGACCAACTGGCCCGGGGTCGAGGTGGTGCAGCGGCTCCACTTCATGGGACTCAAGGCGCTGGAGAACGGCATCATCCGGTTCACCAACGTGAAGGTGCCGGTGGAGAACGTGCTCTGGGGTGAGGGCAAGGGGCTCAAGCTGGCGCTGATCACCCTCAACACGGGGCGCCTCACCCTGCCGGCATCGGCCGTGGCCGGGGCCAAGCGGTCGCTGGAGATCGTGCGGCGCTGGGCGGCCGAGCGGGTCCAGTGGGGCCAGCCGATCGGCAAGCACGATGCGATCGCCCAGAAGATCGGGCGCATGGCGGCGGACATCTTTGCCATGGAGGCGGTGAGCGACCTCGCCTCGCTGATGGCCGACCGGGGCAACGCCGACATCCGGCTCGAGGCCGCGATGGCCAAGATGTGGAACACCGAGATCGGCTGGCGGATCGTGGACGACACCCTGCAGATCAAGGGCGGCCGCGGCTACGAGACCGCCGACAGCCTCAGGAGCCGAGGAGAACGGCCCGATCCGGTGGAGCGGATGATGCGCGACTATCGCATCAACCTGATCTTCGAGGGGTCCAGCGAGATCATGCGGCTCTTCATCGCCCGGGAGGCGGTGGACACCCATCTCAAGCTGGCCGGCGACTTGATCGATCCCAAGGCGCCGATGGGCAAGAAGATCCAGGCGCTGCTCCGCTCGGGCGCGTACTATGCCTTCTGGTATCCCAAGCTCTGGCTCGGCTGGGGCTGGTCTCCGCGGTATGGCGAGTTCGGCGCGCTGGCGCAAGCACATGCGGTTCGTGAACCGCTCCTGCCGGCGGCTGGCCCGCACCCTGTTCCACTGCATGATCCGGTTCGGTCCCAAGCTGGAGAAGCGTCAGGCGGTGCTCGGCCGGCTGGTGGAGATCGGGGCGGAGCTACTGGCCATCACCGCGGCCTGCTCCCGGGCCTATGCCATGGCAAACAGGACCCCACGAATCCGCGGGCCGGTGGAGCTGGCGGAGCTGTTCAGCCGGCAGGCCCGTCGCCGGGTGGAGGAGAAGTTTGCGGCGGTGTTCGACAACGACGACGTCGCGACCTACCAGGTGGCCCAGCAGGTGCTCAAGGGCGAGCACAGCTGGATGGAAACAGGGATGGTGCGGGCGGAATAGAGGGCGTTCGAAGGGCCGTCCTGGGTAATCCCGAGCGGAGCGAGGGACCGGTCCGGCGTACGTTTGCAAGCGAATTCCCGTTTGCCGACGTTAACCCAGCCGATTTCTCGCTCCGCTCGAAATGACCGCGCGATTGGCTTCCCTACGCTATCCCTACCGCCGTACCGCCGTACCGCTTATCTTTTAGGTTTCATCTGACCACCACCTGGACCCAGCATGGCCATCGCAGAAGGCAGGACCATTCCGTTCGTAGGCCCGGAGGCCATCGACGTCGCGGTACTGGAGACCTTCGAGTACGCCGGGCCCGACCAGGAGATCGTCACCGAGACTCGGGAGTTCAGCGCGGTCTGCCCCTACAGCGGCCTGCCCGACTTCGCGACGCTGACGATCAGGTACGTCCCCTCGGACCGCTGCGTGGAGCTCAAGAGCCTCAAGTACTACGTCACCAGCTACCGCAACGTAGGGATCTTCCAGGAGCATGCCACCGCTAGGATCGCCGAGGACCTCTTCAAGCTGCTGGAGCCGCAGATGCTCGAGGTGACCACACTCTACAACGTGCGCGGCGGGTTTGAGACGAAGTGCACGGTGAGACTGCCTAAGGTGTAGTCAGAGGGGACGAAGTCCCCGAGGCAATCCAGCGGGCTACCACTGAACCCGCTGGATTGCTTCGGGAGCGGAGCCTGCCCTGAGCGTAGCCGAAGGGCTCCCCCGCAATGACTCGTGCCCTCCTGAACGTCACTCTTCGCCCCGCGCGGCCGCAGTTGTGGGACGGCCCTTCGCGCGTTGCTCGGCGTTGAGTCGAAGCCCCGGATCCTCCTCGCACATTGCCCGAATCGGCCCCGTTTGTTCCCCATCGCGCGAGCTCGTGGGGCAGATGCAATTTCTGTCTCGATTCTCCATGTGATTGGGAATTAATGGATTGGTCGCGAGACTCGCGGCGGCAATGCCGCCCGAACTCCAATTTCACGATCCTTGCTCGGTTTTCTCTCCCCGCCAGCGAGCTGAAGCCCAGAATTTTTGCGGAGGTCTGAGGAATATGAGCAATCCATTTTCCGGGATTCCGGATCCAGAGCTGCCCCGTCCGATCAGAAGGCCCTCCCAGCCGGGGCCGGTGCAGGAAGCACTGCGGGCAATGCGGGAAACCCTTCGGCCCGCGCTGCCGGCAGCACGGGAAGCGCTCCGGCGAGCGCGGCGGGTAGCCAAGGATGCGCTTTGGCAAGCGCGCCGGGTAGCGAAGGAAGGGCTTTGGCGAGCGCAGCGGTACGGCGAGGAGCTGTGGCGCCGGGGAAAGCGCAATCCTCGCACCGTCGGCGTCATCGGTGGGGCCGTCGCTATGACGCTGGTCGGCGCGATCGCCCTTAGCGCCTCCGGTGCTGGGCGATCGCTGTGTCCCCCTACGAGCGAGGGGAAGACGCCGCGGTTTGCCCTGCTCATGGACCCGGTGCCCCAGGTTGGAGCAGGATCGGAAGTGGAGATCCACTACGATGTGTGTGGGCTGCCTTCGGGGACGGCCTACCGCGGTCGAGTTCAGCTCACCCAGCAGCGGCCGGCCGGGAAGAAAAAATCAGCCAAGCCCAAGCCCCTGGTGATCAGCTTCAAGGATCAGGTGGATGGAGTGGCTACCCGCCGGCACCAGCAGTTGGATCTCGCGTCGACCAAGCCGGGCGCATACACCCTCGAGCTTACCGTCGCCGATAAGCAAGGGCGGGAGCGCAAGAGAGTGCAGAAGGTTGTGATTAAGGCTAAGTAACCGGTCCGTTAGCCGTCGAATCTGCCTCGCGCAGCATTCGCGCGAACTCATCCAGCTCCGCCAGTCCCAAGTCCGAGGCGACCCAGTAGGCAAACTCCGGCGTGCTCCAGTGCAGCAGGTGATACCCCTGCCGGGTTGTCGCATCGGGACGACCAGCCGACCCTCGGCTCGCGGGCCAGAGGAACACGTTGATGAAATGCTGACGCCGCCCGTACACCAGCGCAGCAACTGGCCTGTCACCGATATAATCGAGCCTGCCACCGATCAGCGGGTAGCCCTTTCCCGCGAAATCGTAAACCGGCGGCGAGAAGTCCAGCTTGCCGTTGAACCACGGCTTGACAGTGTGCTGGTCCGACGAGACCACATCGGTGAGATGACCCGGCATGAGCGAGCGGACGTGACTGGCGAGCACCTGTTCGCCGAGCGCCGCTCCCGCCGAGCGAGCGGAGGCGAGCTGCCAGGTCCCGAGCGCAACGAGCGTCAGTGACGCGGCCAGCGCGAGCGGCAGCCACCCGCGCGGCATCGGGCGACCAGAGGTGGGTACCTGCGCGGATGACTTGAGTGCCGTGCGTACCCGGTTCCGGAGCTCGTCCGGTGCCCGAAACGCCGGGACCTCGGCCCGGATCGCGGTGCCCAGGGCCAGGCGAGAGTCGCGAAGGTGACTACAATCGCGGCACTCTTTGAGATGCGCTTCCAGCTCGCGCGCGTCCTGCGCGGCCAGCTCTCCGTCCAGATAAGCATCCACCTGAAGCTCCAGCTCGCTATGTGTCATCGTCCCTCCTGATCGGTGACCAGCGCCCGCTGAAGCCGAGAGCGGGCGCGGGAGAGCCGTGACATCACGGTTCCCACGGGCACGCCGGTTACCTCCCCGATCTCCTTGTAGGACAATCCCTGGAGCTCGCGTAACACGATCACCTCGCGGAATTCGGCAGGCAGCCGGTCGATCGCCTGGTGCAACGATTCCCGCGCCGATGCATCGGAAAGCGTCGTGTCCGGATGAACATCCTCCACCGACTCGCTGTGGAGCTGCTCGTCGAACTCGGCGGCGTTCGCCTCCTGGCGATACCGGCGCCGCCAGCTGAAGGCGGTATTACGCACGATTGTGAGAAGCCAGGCCCTGCCATCAGTGGCCTCGGCTCCGCGGAAGCCATCGAAGTACTTGAGCGCCCGCAGATAGGCGTCCTGCACCACGTCCTGCGCATCGTGCTCGTGGCGCGTCAGATAGCGCGCCAACGTATACGCGGCGTCCAGGTGCGGCAGCACGATCGCTTCGAATCGGCCGAGGTCGCGTGGCTTCATTGCTCTCTAGACTCTGGCAGCGGCGAATTTATTCCAGGGAATATGCGTGGCACCGGGCGGGTATCCGACAGTGACAGCAGTGTCTCGTACCCGCACCGGAGAATACCACAATGTTCCGTAACTACCGTATGATCCGCGGCATCGCCGCCGGCCTCGTCGTTCTGGCTTCGCCCCTCGACGCCCGTCCCAATCCCTCTGGCGAACCGGTCGCAGTCACGGCCAAGCTCTCGGAATGGAAGGTCCAGCTATCGGCGGCGACGGTCAGTCCGGGCCTGGTCGCATTCAGCGTCACGAACTCAGGGAGCATTCCGCACGCGCTGGAGGTGGAGGGGCAGGGGCTCGAGCAGCAGACGGTTCTGCTCCAGCCGGGCTCAGGCACCACTCTCACCTTGACGCTCGCGCCCGGAACCTACGAGGTGTACTGCCCGGTAGGAGAGGATTCGCATAAGAAGCTCGGCATGGAGACCCACTTGAAGGTGGTGAGCGCGAGCGGCTCACGATCTCCCGGTTACGCAGACATCAAGCGGACTCCCGCACCAACTCCGCCGGCGAAAGTACCGGCCATTCAGGTGGCGGGTGGCGGTCCGGTGATCCAGATCCTGCCCGGACGGTTTCCCTTCGCCGACAGTGCGGCGCCGATCCTCAAGCAGTTCGGCGGCGAGCGGGAAGGCCTCGAGTCTCAGGCAGAGAACGGCCCGTACTCAAACAATGTCGCGCCCATCGCCGGCAGCTTCACGCTCACAGCCTGGGACAAGGGCGCCACTCGCGATTCGGTCGACGGGCTCGCCAAGTTCACCACCCAGGACCAGGCCCGGTGGAAGCTGGTGCTGGACCGGGTGCAGACCAAGGACGTGCCCCATCACCCTCGCTTCGGCGGCGTGATCCTGGGACTCTACTACCACGGAATGACCGGCGTGCACACCCCTCTTGTCCCCACGATTAACAGCGCGGTGGCGCTCTGGGCCATCGGTCACCTGTACCGGAATGGCACGCTGGTGACGGACAACGCGATGGTGCATGTGATGCAGCTCTCGCGCACTCGCCGACCCGGTGACTTCGCGCTGGCCTGCTGGGATTGCTCTAAGAACAAGGTCGATGAGCTGCAGCTGCAGGTGCTGCCGGCTCCCGGCGAGCCGAAGTTCGATGCGCCGGGCGGGTTTCTGTTCGTGAACTGGGAGAAGTCTCGTTCCCGCAAATCGGCAAGCTGAACCTGGGCCCTCGGAAACGCGAGAAGGGGGGAAGGCGGTACGGCGGGAAGGCGGTACGGCGGCCAAGCACTAACAGACCTCATCCCGAGTGCAACGAGATGAGGAATGCTTCTAAACCGCTCTTTTCCACCTATCCTGCCGCCGCTCCCTCTACCCCCCTACCGCCTTACCGCCCTGTCGCCTGCCCCTAAGCGCCAATCTGATTTGCCCCAGATGATGCTCATTATGAGAGGCGACCTTGTCGAATTCATCCTTCAGCGTCCGTACCCCCGTCACACTGTGCACGAACTCGAGATGACCTTTCTGTTCGTAGTACCTGCCGGCGTAGTAGATGATGGCGCTGCGAACCGATTCGTAGACCCGCCGGGAGATGTCGAGCGGCACCTGGGAATAGTCGAGGCCCTTGGCCCAGGCATCCTGGTCATATACCCACAGCACCTGACGAGGTTCGCTGAGAACTCGGCGGATGCGATCGAAGAGAACCGTCTCGCTATCGGAGAGGTGGTGGAGGACAAATCTGACGGACCACTTGCCCGGGCCGTATGTGCGCATGAGATCGCGCTGGTCGAGCGAGAAGTACCGCAGCGTCTCGTCTCTGGTCGTTTCGAGCTCTCGGATCAGTTGCATGCTGGGTCCTCGCGGCGAGGAGGAGCGGTCACCAGGTTGTGTGACAACCCGAATCGAAAGTATGTCTGGGTAGCCACTTGTGAAGACAGGAGCTTTCTCTGGGGTGTTCCTCATGGCCGAGGCGGCGAGCCGAGTCTGAGACTCATGGTTGGTCGCAGGGTCCAGATCTCGACCGTGGTCTTCGCGATCAAGCGGCTCACGCCGTCGGGGAGCTCCTGTCCACTCCTTTCCCAAAGGACCGCCGACAGGCTCCCATGCGGCCGCAGCCGGACGTAACGTGGCGAAGGTCCACCGCCAATCAACCGATACCAGAGGGTCTCCGCCTGCAGTTTCGATTGGACCGCGCCGAGGGCCGACTCGAAGGCCCTGGCCGCTCCGGGCACCAGGTCTACCATCGTGAACTCGAGGCGAGCGGCCGGCTCCGGCTCACCCGTCCCCCCGCCCCGCGAGAGATCGGGCAGGTACTCGTACAGCCCGTTGGTCACCCACTCGATGTAGGGTGCCACGTTGAGCACGTTGTCCCGCTCGTCCTCCGCTGGGGTCACGGCGCTATCCAAGCTCGCGGCCGAATGCCCAAACGTCGCGTAGACGAACCACCGGTATCGATCGCCGGCCCAGATGCTCCAGCCATACCATACCCAGGGATCCCTGGCCTGCTGGTGCCACGCGAGGTGCCGGATATACCCAGCCTCGAAGTCGACAATCTTCCCGTCATGCGGACGCAAGACCGCGATGCGGGCGTACGGACCCCGGCCGGTTTGAGCGCCGAGGAGCGTGGGAAGCAGGAAGCCCATGAGCCCCAGCCAAGGATGCTTCATGACCGGATCCTCGCGAGTGGAAATTGACCCCGCCAGTATATCGCGGCGCCACCGGAGGAAACGGACGAATTACCACCCTTTTCGGCCAACCGGTTGAGTCAGCCCCGGTCTAGCGCGCATGTTTCTTCCATGCGCAAACCTCGCCCCGTCGTGGTGCTGGTGGTTCCGCCGATCGAGGAGCTGGACCTCGTCGGTCCGGTGCAGGTGCTGAGTACCGCGAGCCGCCTGATGGGCCGGGGCGGAACGCCATACGAGATCCGCATCGTCTCGACGACTCGCGACCGGGTGATCGCCGGCGAAAGTGGGTTGTCCATCGTCGCCCAAGGACACTACCAGGACCTCGAGGGCGAGATCGATTCATTGCTCGTCGTGAGCGGTGTGAAGACGCGGAACCGGCGCGACGACGAGCTTGCCGCGTGGTTGCGAGGCACCGTGCCGGCGTGCCGGCGGGTGGGGGCGGTCTGCATCTCGGCGTTCATTCTTGCGCGGGCCGGCGTGTTGACGAATCAGCGCGCGACGGTCCACTGGAAGTACGCCCACGAGCTGGCGTACCGGTATCCGCGGCTCTCGGTGGATCCGAACCCGATCTGGGTTCAGGCAGGAAAGATCTACACGTCGAGCGGCTTTTCGGCCGGCATCGACCTCGCGCTGGCCTGGGTGGCCGAGGACTGTGGGAGTGCGACCGCCGTCGAGGCCGCCCGAGAGCTGGTGCTGTTCCTGCGCCGGCCGGCCGGCCAGACCCAGCTCAGCGTCACGCTCGCCGCGCAGGCGAGCGAGATGCAACCGATTCAGGAGCTCCAGGTGTGGATCGCGGACAATCTCAGCCGGCGCGATCTGTCCACAGCCGCACTCGCCGACCGGGTGTCGATGAGCGTGCGCAATTTTGGACGGGTGTTCACCGCCGACGTCGGCACCACGCCGGCGAAGTACGTGCTCCACCTGCGGGTAGAGGCCGCCCGCCGGCTGCTCCAGTCGTCGTCGCACGATCTCCGGCGCATCGCGACGGCCGTCGGGTTCGGCAGCGTGGACGGCATGCGCCGGGCGTTCGTTCGCGTCCTCGGCAAATCACCGCGCGAAATGCGGGCTCCTAAGGCAAAGAGGTCCTCACGCGCTTTGGGAGAGCGTCATCTGCCGACGAGGGAGCTTCTACACGGGTGCGCCGATGACTAAGGCCCTGAGCGGTGGAACGTCACCTGGATCCTCGCCCTTGTGGGGACCTGCACCTCTGGCAGTTTGGGGCGCAACCCAGAGTACCGTCAGGGTTGGGCGCCAGGACCTGCGCTCCCCGAGCGGATTCAGGAAATCCACGCGGCTGTTCTCCATGGCCGTCCTTATGTCGCAGGTGGCTTCCATGCCGGCAGTGCCGTCAGCGCCGCCGTCTACCGATTGGACGCGGCCTCCGGTCGATGGGAGCAGGCCGCCAGATTGCCTGAGTCACGCCACCACATGCCCCTCGCCGCCGTGGGCGACTCGCTCTACGCGATCGGTGGGCTGGGACCGGCCGGGATGACCGCCGCGGCGACGCTATGGCTCTACGACGAGCGGAACGATCGCTGGCTGAACCGTACTCCGCTGCCTGAGCCACGGGGCGCGAGCGCGGCCGGAGTGATCGACGGACGCATCTTCGTGGTCGGTGGATTCGGATCGGGCGGCCGCCTGCTCGATTCGATTGCGATCTACGACCCGTCAACGAATCGCTGGCGGCACGGGGCGCCGATCCTGACCCCGAGAGATCACCTTGCTGCAGCTGTCATCGATGGAAAGGTGTACGCCGTCGGTGGCCGACCGTTGGATCCAGATAGAAACTTCAATGTTCTCGAGGCATACGATCCCTCGACCGACACCTGGACCGAGCGCACCCCAATGCCGACAGCCCGGGGCGGACTTGCGGCCGTGGCCCTTCAGAATCGGATCTACACCTACGGCGGAGAAACCACGCGGAAGGTCTTCGCGGAGCATGAGGTCTACGACGTCACCACAGATGCCTGGAGCTCTGCACCGCCGCTTCCTACGCCGCGACATGGTCTCGCCGCGGCGATTCTCGGCAACCGGATCTATGTCATCGGGGGCGGGCCACGCGCGGGACTAGCGCAGACCAAAGTGGTCGAGGTCTACGCACCTCCTCACGCTACCGCCGTACCGCTAATCCGGGCGATGGCCTCGACGGCACCGGCACCACCGGGCTCTTCGGCCCTCGCGGCAGCAGCTCTGGTAGATTCGCCAGCTCGTAGGCGGTGACCGCCATGACCGCCGTCGCCTGCTTCAGGTCGCCTGCCACCGCCTTGTCGTAGGTGTCGCTCTGTGAGTGGTGGGTGTGGTTGTACCCCCGGCTCAGCTGATCGAAGTTGAATCCGGGCACACCATAGGGCAGGAACGACAGATGGTCGGTGCCCGTCTTGCTCGCGTCCCGCACACTGTCGGCATCGAGCGGGGCAACCGGTACCAGCAGCTCTCTCCAGAGTCCCTCGAGGTCCTTTCGTCCTTGCAGTGCCTGGCCGGTGATGGCGCCGGTGCCGTTGTCCAGCACCAGCACCGCCTGGATACTGTCGGCCGTGGCGGCATGCGCCTCCGCGTACGCCCGCGAGCCCAGCAATCCCTGCTCTTCACCGCTGAACAAGACGAACCGGATCGTTCGCTTCGGCTTGAGGCCGGACTGCGCGATGGCGCGAGCAGCCTCAAGCACGACCATCGATCCGGTTCCATTGTCGGTGACTCCGGTGCCAAGATCCCAGCTGTCGAGGTGGGCGCCCAGGATGACCGTCTGTCCCGGTAGCTCGGTACCACGGATCTCCGCCACCGTATTCCACTGCTGTATCGGCTTCTTGCCCAGGCGATTTTCCACTCGACCCTCCAGCCGAGGCGTCGTGCCGGCAGCCATCAGGCGAGCCAGCAGGGCGTAGTCCTCGTTGGAGATCACCAGATTGGGCAGCGGCGACACCCGGTTGGGTGAGCCGCTCATGGTCATGAGCCCATGCTCCTTCGAGCCATCCAGCAGGGTGCCGAGCGCGCCCGCCGCTGTCAGGATGTAAGGCAGATCCACGGTGAATTGCCGCCGCGCGGCAACCGCCGCCGCGGAGGTGTCCGCCGTAGCCAGCGAGCGCAGCCGGAGCTTCTCTTTGAGACGCACAGAATCCACGTCCGTCATCGCTGGCCCATCCGGATTCCAGACCGGATAGGGCGCCCGCGGCAGCACCCAGGCCCCTTTCACCTTGTCCCGATAGACGGCCAGGCTTTCAGGAGTGGTGAGATCGGCAAGAACCACCGGACCGGCCAATGTCTTCCCGCCGGTCCCCTGGGTCCACGCCCAACTGTGGGCGTCGATAGCCCGCGAGAACGGCGCCGTCAGACGCAGTAAGGCCGACCCCCGCTCCCAAGGCACTCCGAAAGCATAGGGCTCCAGTGTGGCGCTCAAACCGTAGGCCCTGAACCGCTCGGCGGTCCAGTCGTTGGCACGCCGCATGGCGGGGGACCCCGACAGCCGGGGACCGATGACATCGCTGAGATGTTGGAGGTTCTGCATCACCTCCGAGCGGTTCAGCGCCTGCTCGATCAGCACGCCGGCTCCCGAGGTATCGACCCGGGACTGGGCGGCGAGTGGAGCTGTGCCGGTCAAAGCGAGCAGGCAGAGGAACGTCTTCTGGGGTTTCGTGGTCACTGTTTCCCCTCTATGTTGCGGGCTGGAGCCGAGACTCAGGACTTCCATTCTCGTCGAGGACTCAGCGTTTGCCCAAGGACAGCATTACCGTCACCGACAATCGGACCGGCAAGACCTACGAGCTGCCCATCACCGACGGCACCATCCGAGCCATCGATCTGCGCCAGATCAAGGTTGCCGATGACGATTTCGGCGTGATGACCTACGACCCGGCGTTCATGAATACCGCCGCGTGCCGGAGCGCCATCACCTTCATCGACGGCGATCAGGGTATCCTGCGCTATCGCGGCTATCCGATCGAGCAGCTGGCCGAGAAGGCCTCATTTCTCGAGGTGGCCTACCTCCTCTGTGAGGGCGAGCTGCCGAAACGGCTGCAGCTGACCAAGTGGGAAGAAGAGATCAAGTTCCACACCTACGTTCATACCAATATTACCAAGTTTCTGGAGGGGTTCCGGTACGACGCCCACCCGATGGGAATGCTGCTGGGGGCCGTGGGGGCGCTTTCCACCTTCTACCCTGATGCGAAGAACATCCACGACCCGGCCAACCGCTATCTCCAACGGGTTCGCTTGCTGGCCAAGCTGCCGACCATCGCGGCGTTCGCGTTCCGCCACTCCCGTGGACTGCCGTACGAGTTCCCCCGGAACGATCTGGACTACATCGGCAACTTCGTCAACATGACGTTCAGCATCGGCGGGCTTCATCAGCCCAACAAGGTGCTGCAGCGCGCACTCGAGATCCTCCTCATCCTGCACGCCGACCATGAGCAAAACTGCTCCACCAATGCCGTGCGGGCGGTCGGCTCCTCCCACGTGGACCCCTTCTCCGCAATCAGCGCCGGCATTGCCGCCCTATACGGCCCGTTGCACGGAGGAGCCAACGAGGCCGTGCTTCAGATGCTGGACGAGATCGGCGACAAGAAGAACATCTCGTCGTTCATCGAGAAGGTTAAGGGCGGATCAGACCGGCTGATGGGCTTCGGCCATCGGGTCTACAAGTCGTACGACCCCCGCGCCAAGCTGATCAAGAAGGTGGCCTATGACGTCTTCGAGCAGACCGGGCTCAACCCCAAGCTGGAGATGGCGCTCGAGCTGGAGCGGATCGCGCTCGAGGACGAGTACTTCATCAAGCGGAAGCTCTACCCCAACGTCGACTTCTATTCGGGCCTGATCTATCAGGCAATGGGATACCCGACGGACTATTTCACGGTCCTGTTTGCCATCGGGCGTACGCCGGGGTGGCTGGCCCAGTGGGAGGAGATGCTGCTCGACAAGGATCAGAAGATCGCCCGGCCGCGGCAGGTGTATATCGGGTCGGAACAGCGCGACTTCGTCCCCCTGGAGAAACGGGGCGATCGCAGGAAAGTCGAGCGGGAGAGAGTTAGTAAGAGGTGAGAGATGAGAAGTGAGAAGTGAGAAGTGAGAAGTTTAATGTGAAGCCTTGATTGTCACCCCGAGCGGACGCGAGGGGGCCTGAGCTGTGTAGAGCTTCGGCCCCTTCGCTGCGCTCAGGGTGACACGCCCTCTCACTTCTCACTTCTCACTTCTCACTTCTCACTTCTTACGTTGTCGTCTCCGCCGGAACATCCCCCTCTAGGTACGTATACCCCTCCAGGCCTGCCACGAAATCGGCGATGAAGCTGTTCGCGTCCTGACGGGTAAGCTCCTTCGCGTTGCTGACCTTTCGGCGGAACGCCGTCAGGAGGTCGGCGGCGTGGAACTGGACGTAATTGAGCACCTCCGTCACGGTATCGCCGTGGACGAGATCGGTGATCTCGTAGCCCTGTTCGGTCAGCCGCACGTGCACGGCGTTGGTGTCGCCGAACAGGTTGTGCAGGTCGCCCAGGATCTCCTGGTAGGCACCGGTGAGGAAGATGCCGAGGATGTACGGCTCGTCTTCCACCAGGGGATGAAGCTCGAGTGACGGCTTGCCCTTCCGGCCCCCGGTGAAACGGTCGATCACCCCATCCGAATCGCAGGTGACGTCCTGAAGCGTGCCCCGCCGGGTAGGTGCCTCGTTGAGGCGATGGATCGGCATGATGGGGAAGAGCTGATCGATGGCCCAATGGTCCGGGAGCGACTGAAAGACCGAAAAGTTGCAGAAGTAGCGGTCCACCAGCTGCGCCTCGATATGATTTACGATCTCGGGGAAACCCGCTTTGTCTTCCTTGATAGCCTGGGAGAGCGCACCCAGCGTCACCAGGTAGAGCTGATCGGCGTCGGCCTTGTCCCGGAGGGAGAAGACGCCGCTGGCGAAATACTCTTGGGCCCGTTCCTTGGCAAAGATCGCGTCGTGGAAGACCTCTTCGATCCGGTCCTGGGTGAGCCCCTCCAGGTTCTCCGACATCTCGACCAGCAGCGGGTGAGGCTCTTCCCGTAGTTTCGGGGGCACCGGCTCGACCTGGGACTCCACGTCGATCACGTTGATGAGCAGCAGCGCGTGATGCGCCGTGATCGCCCGCCCCGATTCCGAGATGATATGCGGCATCGGCAGTTCCTCGGTCCGGCACACGGAGCCCAGGGTGTAGACGATGTCGCTGGCGTATTCGCGCATCGAGTAGTTGACGCTGGCAGGGCGGGTCGAGCGGGACCCTTCGTAGTCCACCCCCAGCCCTCCTCCCACGTCCACATGGGTGATGTCGAAGCCCATGTTCCGGAGCTCGACATAGTAGCGTCCGATCTCCTCCAGCGCAGCCTTCACGTGACGGATATCGGTGATCTGGCTGCCCAGATGGAAGTGGACCAGCTTGAGGATGTCCTTCCGATCGAGGCGATCCAGCCGATCCAGCAGTTTCATCAGCTCGACGGCGCCGAGACCGAACTTCGATCGTTCACCTCCGCTCTTGGCCCAGCGTCCCGAGCCCTCGGTGGCGAGCTTAATCCGCACCCCGGCGGTCGGACGGACACCCATTTCATCCGCCACCTTGAGCAACACCTCCAGCTCGGTGAGCTGCTCGAGGACGATCATCACCTGGTGCCCAAGCTTCTGGCCCATCAGAGCCAGACGCATGAACTCTTCGTCCTTGTAGCCGTTACAGACGATCAGATGATTGCTGGCCTCGCTCAGGCCGAGCACCGCCTGGAGCTCGGGTTTGCTCCCGACCTCGAGCCCCACGCCGTGGGGCGCTCCGAACTCGACAATCTCCTGGATCACGTGCCGCTGCTGGTTCACCTTGACCGGATACACGGTGGTGTAGCTGCCCTGGTAACCGAACTCCTTGATGGCGTTGCCGAACTCGGTTGCGAGCGCCTGAATCCTGGACTGCAGGATGTCCGAGAAACGAAGCAGAAGCGGCAGCCCGACCCCCTGGGCGTTCAGGTCCATGGCCAGACGGTAGAGATCGAGCCCGCGCTTGCGGTTGGCATCGGGGTGCACAGTTACGTGCCCCTCGGCGTTGACGCGAAAATAACCCAGGCCCCAGCCGCTCATGTTGTACAGCTTCTCGGCGTCTTTGGTGGTCCAGGCCGGAGGGGCGACGATGGTGGTGATGGCGCGGCTCCTTAAGGGTTCGTGAGGAAGGGCATTGTAATGTGGTAGGGGGGCCCACCGGGAGTGGCACCTGCGCTACAGCGCTGAAGACCTCCGACCTCCCCTGCCCCGGACGCCGCCGCCTAACCCGTTGTGCGCTGGCTGTTTCACATTTTCTGCACTCCCGCTCCCGGTTGCCTGCCATCGGCACAAAGTTCGCACTTCCGCTGCCCGCAGCCCTGTCCATTACAGCCTGCCGGCAGCACCGCTCGTCCGTAATCAGGAGAGGTACAATGACTGCACCCAGTCTGATGACTAGCCGTCGGTTTCCCGCAGCCACCAGGCTGCGTTTGCAGCTCGTCTTTGCCCGGGCGTCAGAAGCACTCGCCGAGACCTATCAACTCCAGGCAGCGGAGTTCGTGAGGCGGCTCAAGCCCCGGCTCTCGGTCGATGAGGCGCTGCAGCGGTACTTCCATGAGGTCGGTGTGCCGGCTGCGCTCGAGGTAACGGTACGCGCCCGCGCGTTGATCTCTCTTTCCGGTTTGATCGAAAGTGCCCCCAGACAGGAAACGCGTGCCGTGGGATGGACCGCCCTGCGACCGGATCTACTTTTGGTCTCACTCCGGCGGCGGGTGCAGCACATCGAGGAGACCAATCTCGAGTGTCGCCTCGCCGCCTCGATTTCCGACGAGGCGGTGGCAACCACCCACGTTCGCATGGCGCTGGAGACGGCGCAGGCGCTGGCTGACGAGGTCACGCCGGACGAGGCCATCATGCACTACGTCCGCACCTTCAATCTCACGTCCATCGATGCCCAGGTGATCTTCCGGAGCGCCATGGCGCACTGGGCCGAGCTTCATCCACTGCCTGGCGAGGCCCACGCGGCGGCACGGCCAGCCAATCCGGCGCCGAGCCTCAGCAGGCCGTCGCGGGAGCTGCAGCCTCGCACCGAGTTCGGATTGCGAGTGCTCGTGTAGCCAGGCCGCCTCCCGCCTTCCCTCCACCGGTATATGTTACGGCGGGGAAGGTTTGGACCAGTGAGAGGCGGTGGCGTGATGAAATGGGTTTACACGATCGGACGGATAGCGGGCACCGAGATCAAGGTGCACCTGACGTTCGTGCTGTTCCTCGGCTGGTGGGCGTTGTTGGGGTACCGGGAGGGTGGGCCCAGCGGGGCGTTCGCGGCCGCCCTGCTACTGCTCGCCCTCTTTGCATGCATTCTCCTTCATGAATTCGGGCACATCCTCATGGCGCGCCGCTTCGGCGTGCGCACGCCCGACGTCATCCTGCTCCCCATCGGCGGCGTCGCCCGCCTCGAGCGCATCCCGGATGAGCCGAGGCAGGAGCTCCTGATCGCGCTGGCCGGGCCCGCGGTCACGGCCGGGCTTGCACTGATCTTCTATCTCATCCTCCGGCTTACCGGCGGGGACGCAGAAGTGAGTCAGCTGAATCCGCTGGCCCCCTTCCTGACGCAGCTACTGGTGACCAACGTCTGGCTGCTGCTGTTCAACATGATTCCCGCGTTTCCGATGGACGGGGGCCGGGTACTGCGCGCCCTGCTCGCGAGTCGGTTGGGGCTGGTGCGGGGAACCCGGGTTGCCGCCTCCCTTGGACAAGGGCTTGCCCTGGCGGGTGGCTTCTACGGCATCACGGTCGGGAATCCGTTCCTGATCCTGATCGCCTTCTTCGTGTTTCTCGGCGCCACTGCGGAAGCCGAGGCGGTCGAGACCCGGGTCGCGGGTGACGGTCTGCAGGTATCCCAGATGATGGTCACCGACTTCCGCACGATTCCGGTCTATGCGACGCTGGCTGATGCAGTCGACCTGCTCCTCAGCGGCGAACAGCGCGAATTTCCGGTGGTGGACAACAGCGGCCGGATCGAAGGGATTCTGACGCGCGATAACCTGATCCGGGGGCTCTCCAAGCTCGGTCCAGGAGCGCCGGTGTCCGAAGCGATGACCCCCGGCGTGCCGGTCGTCCTACCGACTCTCGGTTTCCGGGACGCACTCGAGCGCCTACGGTCCAGCCGGCTCCCGGCGCTGCCGGTCGTAGATCCGACCGGTGCCCTCGTAGGCCTTCTCAGCGCGGACAACATTACCGACCTGCTCATGGTCCAGCGCGCGCGGCCTGACGGCCGCGATGCCCTCCGCACCAGGAGCTAACGCGAGCGGGTGTTATTGGTGCGGTCGATGTCGGGCAGCACGCTCCGGGGATCCACTACCACGCGTCGAACCGGCTTGCCTCCACGCACCCGGTAGCCAAACCGGGCACCCTGATTCCACATCTCGACCGGCAGGCGAATCCGCTCGGTTGAGCCATCCGCGTAGCCGACGTCCATCTCCAGGGGCAACGTCATCGTGCCGCGATTGGCCAGGAAGATCTTCTCCCCGCCATCGGCTGTGCCGACCGAGTCCACGGCCTGATCCAGCCGTGCGGTGGTGAAGACCCAGTCGCGCCAGAACCAATCGAGGTCCATACCCGACGCGTCCCGCATCAAGCGGAAGAAGTCGGCCGGCGTCGGATGCTTGTAGGCCCAGGCCTTCATATACTCGCGGAAGGCGTGATCGAACCGATCCTTCCCCAGTACTTCGTAGCGCAGCGTTTGCATCATCAGTGCCGGCTTCTGATATCCGGTCCAGAAGAGATCCTTGACCTCGACCGGCCGGGCGATGAGCGGCTGCTCCTGGCCGGGTATTGCGTGATCCCGATAGAGGTGAAGCGGGTGCACCTCGATCGAGTCGCCGTAGGCGGTCCCCGTGAAATAGCGGGCCGCACCGGCCAGGTCGATGAAGGTGTTGAACCCTTCGTCCATCCAGGGATAGAGCCGCTCGTTCGATCCGACGATCATCGGCGTCCACTGGTGGCCGAGCTCGTGCGCCAGCACCCATTGGCGCTCCTCACGGCTGGGGGCGCGGGGGTCGAAGGTGAGCATCGGGTACTCCATGCCTTCGATCGGGCCCTCGACGCTGGTGATGTGAGGGTAGGGATAGGGGTACCACTGCTCGCTGAAGTACTGGAGCGCCTCTCGCACCATCCGGTTGGCTTCCTCCCACTCCGGGGCAGATGGGCGGTACAGCGTGTGGACCAGGATTCCCCGGTACCCGCTCGCGTCCCAGCGAAGCTCGGGACCGGCCGCAAACGCGAAATCCCGCACGCTGTCGGCAGTGAATCGCCAGGTGAGCTGCCCGCTGGATGCGGGGCGGGTACGGTCGGCCTGCCCCGCCTCCGATGCGGTGATCACGGCTACCGGGTCCGCCGATCCCGCGGCCCGCGCCAACCGGCCGCGCTGAGTCGGCGTGAGCACCAGCTCCGGGTTCCGCAGCCTTCCGGTCGCGGCCACGATGTAGCCCGCCGGCAGCGTAAGACTCACGTCGAAGCTGCCGTACTCGAGATAGAACTCGCCCGCCCCGATATAGGGCTCGTGATTCCAGCCCCGGACATCGTCGTACACCGCCACCCGGGGATACCACTGTGCGATCTGGTAGAGTGACCCATCGCGTCCCATGCGGCCGGCGCCGTAGTCCGGCACGGTAAAGTGCCAGGCCAGCTCGATATCCAAGGCCCCCCCGGAAGGCAATGCTCGGGGCAGATCGATCCGCATCGTGGTCCCGTAGACCGTGGGGCGCAGCGTCCGGCCGGTGATGGTCACCCGGTCCAACGTCAGGCCGCCATCAAACCCCTTGCAGGAGAAGTCGAAGGTGGATCCGAGAAATACCAGGGGTGGCTGATCCAGCTGTTCGGTTATGCCGGCACGACTGCAGATGTTCTGCTCCACAAACATCCACAGGTAGCGAAGAGCGTCGGGTGAGTTGTTGGTATAGTGGATCGTCTCCCGTCCGCGGATCTGGCGGGTGGCAGTGTCGAGGGTGGCCGCAATCCGATAATCCGCCCGCTGTTGCCAGTAGCCGCGGCCGGGCCGCCCCGATGCCGAGCGGTAGGGGTTGGGAGACGGAAGCGGCAGCGGGGTGAACGGCGAAGTACTTCCGCTGGACGGGGTCTGGCTGGGAACTGCTTGCGCGGGCAAGGGACCGGTGGAGACGGCATGAAGAACCAGCAAGCCGGTGATCAGTCGGGCCATTCGACGCTCCAAGTGGATGGCAGTTCGGGGAGAACATACCGCGGGCAATCAAGGTGGCAACCTCGCGGGGGGACTAGCGGATTTCGTGCCGAGGCCGCATTCTTGGCGCGCTTCCGTCCACCTCTCACAGGAGTTCGCATGTTTTCGCTACGACCCTTGTCAAGCATCGTGCTAGTTACCGCCTGTACCCTCGCCGGCTGCAAGGCCGACCGCCCTTCAACCGATACCCAGGCCTCCTCTGCAACAACAGCCGATGCTCCGAGCGACGCTTCGGCGATCGTCACGGTTACGGCGAACGATTTTTCCTTTGACGCCCCTGCCCAGGTCCCAGCCGGAGCCGTCACGATCCAGTTGGAGAATCACGGCAAGGAGCTTCACCAGGGACAACTGATCAAGCTGGAAGACGGAAAAACGGTCCAGGACCTCGCCGCGGCGATGAAGACCCATGGCCCGCCACCCTCCTGGATGAAGTTCGTGGGGGGTCCAAACGGCATCGCGCCGGGGCAGCAGTCGAACTCCACCTCGGTGCTGGCACCAGGCCAGTATGCCTACATCTGCTTCATTCCCAGCCCGGACGGCGTCGCCCATGCGGCCAAGGGAATGGTCCGGCCTTTCGAGGTTACCGCTGCCCCTTCAGGTGCCGCGAATACCCTGCCGGAGACTGACGTCACCATCAAGCTGGTGGACTTCGACTTCCAATCCTCCAAGCCGCTTACGGCGGGTAAGCAGAGGATCATGGTCGAGAACGCGGGACCGCAGGCCCACGAGATCGTCCTGGTCAAGCTCGCTCCGGGCAAGACGATCGAGGACTTTGCAACCTGGGCCAAGAGCATGAAGGGCCCACCCCCCGCCGAGCCCATGGGCGGTGTGGGGGTGCTCGACAAGGGAATGCGCGGCACCTTTACCGCGGATCTCACCGCGGGAGACTACGGCCTCATTTGTTTCGTCCCGGATGCGAAGGACGGCAAGATGCACCTGGAGCACGGGATGATGAAGGAGCATCAAGGTGAGCTGAGGCAGGCTTCCTTTTCGAAAGTCCTCCGGCGAGCACTCGAAACCATTCTCGTGCCCAGAGGCCCGCGCCCCGAGTGCGGGCCTCGTTTTGCGCCCGCCTGAATCGCTCCGCATACTTGATGTTAGGCGGCACAGTGTAAAGCACGGCCCAGCCGCCGCGAACCATGGCCTCATTCACCAGGGTGGGCCCTGCCCAGACGTAGGCCAGCAGCCGGCCATAGCGGTCGGTGAGCGCGACGATCATACTCCAGCGTTACTCCGGAGCCGCGCGGAAGGAGGCGGAGAAGCGCGTGTTGAGCCTCGCTCCCGAATGGGCGCTGGTCCCGTTCAGGACTGTCGATGCCGATTAGGCGCACTCTTCGTCCGTCTGAGCAGCGAAACGAGTCGCCATCGGCGACCTGGCGCACCAGGCAGCGCGCCTCCTGTTGTACCGGCTGCTGTGCACCAGCGCACGCGAGGGGAGTAGCCGCGAGAGCAAGACGCAGCACAATGGAAGTGGCGCCGTTCGGCATGGGTCTCCTGGACCGGCTTGGGGTTGCGAACATGCATTGCAGCCCGCTACTGAGTAACACGAAAACACGAAAGGGCGAAAGCACGAAAACAGCAAAACGCTAAAGGAGGGAACCACAAAAACGAATAGCTTTCGAAATGCTGTTGCTTTTTTCTGTGACCTGAGGCCTCACGTCAATGGCAGCTTTCTCCCCGAGTAACCCTGGATTGCATGTGGCGGTGAGCGGCGCCAGCGGCTTGATCGGCGGCGCCCTGGTCCGGCATTTGACCACGAAGGGACACCGGGCGCGCCCGCTCGTGCGGCGGGCGCCAGGGCCGGGCGAGATCGGCTGGGATCCAGCCGCCGGCCGCCTCGACCCGAGCGATCTGGAGGGCCTAGACGCCGTCGTGCACCTCGCCGGCGAGAACGTGGGCGTGCGCTGGACTAGAGCCCGCAAGGCGCGCATCCGCGACAGCCGGATTCAAGGGACCCGCGTCCTGAGCGAGGCTCTCGCCCGCACCCGCCGGCGCCCCGCAGTGCTGGTCTCTGCTTCCGCCATTGGCATCTACGGCGATCGAGGCGACGAGATCCTCACCGAGAGCAGTGCACTCGGGCCGCGGGAGGATTTCCTGGCCGCCGTCGGACAGGAATGGGAGAACGCCGCGGCCCCGGCTCGGACTGCCGGAATTCGAGTCGTGCACCCGAGGTTCGGCGTGGTGCTCAGTCCAGCCGGGGGCGCCTTGGGGAAGATGCTGCTGCCGTTCCGGTTAGGGCTCGGCGGGCTGCTGGGGGACGGATCGCAGTGGATGAGCTGGATCTCGATCGACGATGTGGTGGGCGCTCTCCTGCACCTGGTGCTGAACGAGACACTGTCCGGTCCGGTGAACGTTACCGCCCCCGAGCCGCTTCGGAATCGAGATTTCACCCGAACCCTCGGCCGGGTGCTCTCCCGTCCGACCTTGCTTCCAGTTCCCTCCGCAGCTCTCCGCCTGGTCTTGGGAGAGATGGCCGACTCCACACTGCTCGCCAGCACACGGGTGCTGCCTGGCCGTCTGCTGGAGTCCGGGTATCGCTTCACTCATCCCGACCTCGAGACCGCCTTGCGCCATGTGCTCCGGCAGGATCGTGGAGCTATTTTTCCCCTATGAGCGGACCAAAGGCTGTGGTTCTTCTGAGCGGCGGGATAGACTCGACAACGGTCGCGGCGATTGCACTCAGCCGGGACTTCGACGTACACGCGCTCACCTTCCGCTACGGGCAGCGACACAAGGCCGAGGTCGAGGCGGCCCGGCGGGTGGCCGAGCGGCTCGGAATTCGCCGGCACGTGGTCCTGGATATCGACCTGCGGGCCTTCGGTGGCTCTGCCCTCACCGGCGACGTAGATGTGCCCAAGGACACGCCCATCGATGAGATCGGGGACCGAATTCCGTCAACGTATGTCCCGGCACGCAATACGATCTTTCTGGCATTCGCAGTAGCCTGGTCCGAGGTGCTCGGTGCATCCGACATCTTCCTCGGTGCCAATGCCCTGGATTACAGCGGGTACCCCGATTGCCGTCCGGAGTACATCCAGTCATTTCAGACGATGGCCAACCTGGCCACCCGCGCGGGGGTGGAGGGCGGCCAGAGACTCACGATTCATACCCCACTCATCGCTCTCTCCAAGCGCGAGATCATCGAGCAGGGCTTGCGGCTCGGCGTGGACTTTGGAATCACCCGGACGTGCTACGACCCGTCCCCGGAAGGAGCGGCGTGCGGGAGGTGCGAGGCCTGCCTGCTTCGCCTAAAGGGGTTCAGGGAAGCAGGGATGGAAGATCCAGCGCCGTATCAAACGGTGAGCGGTAAGCGGTGAGCGGTAAGCGGGAGAACAAGGTGCATATGCTCCTCTTCATCCACTTTGCGGTCGTGGGCTCGGGCTGCGGAAGCAGAATGGTGAGCCCCCGCTCACCGCTCACCGCTTACCGCTCACGCTTTATATGACTTACGCGGTCAAGGAAATCTTCTACACCCTCCAGGGGGAAGGCGCCAACACCGGGCGCGCCGCGGTCTTCTGCCGCTTCGCTGGCTGTAACCTGTGGACCGGCCGCGAGCGTGACCGAGCCGAGGCCATCTGCCAGTTCTGCGACACCGATTTCGTGGGAACCGACGGTCCTGGTGGCGGTAGCTTCCCCACCCCGGAGGCGCTGGCGGCGGCGGTTTCGGCCGCGTGGCCCGAAAGCGAGTCCGGGAAGCGATTCGTTGTCTGCACCGGGGGAGAACCGCTGCTCCAGCTCGATGCCCCGCTACTGGCAGCGCTACACGACGCCGGGTTCGAAGTCGCCATCGAGACCAACGGTACTCTCCCGCTGGTCGAGGGCATCGACTGGGTGTGCGTGAGCCCCAAAGCCGACTCGAAGCTGGTGGTCGGGACCGGTGACGAGATCAAGCTGGTGTTTCCTCAGGCAGAGGCCGAGCCTGAGCGGTTCGAGCGACTTGACTTCCAGCATTTCTTCCTTCAGCCGATGGATGGGCCGAACCGACAGGCTAACACTGAGGCCGCCCTGCGCTATTGCCTCGCGCATCCACGCTGGCGGCTGAGCCTGCAGACGCATAAGCTTCTCGGAATTCCGTGAGCGGGAAAGCGGGGAAGCAGGGAAGCGGGGAAGGATGCGTTGGTGCGTCACGCGCCGCCGCCGTACCAGCTCTCTTATCATCCCCTACCTTTTAAGGGCAGACTTCCCTGCCCTGCTTCCCCGCTTCCCCGCTTCCCCGCTGAGATCATGCACGCCTACTCCGATCGCATCAGTCACGCGTTCGCCTTTGCCGCGAAGTACTATGGCGCGGTGGCCCCGGCCGGCTCGGGCATGGACTACCTGGCCCACCCAGCCAACGTCGCGGTCATTCTGGCCAGGTACGGCTGTGATCAGATCACCATCGTGAGCGGAATCCTGCACCATGTGCTGGAGGAAGCCGTGCCGGACAAGCGGCCGGTGCTCGAGCGCAAAATCGCCGACAAGTTCGGATCGGTAGCGCTCGCCGTGGCCAAGGACGCCCTGGAGCCCAAGTTCGACCGCCGGGGCGGTGAGCGCGCCTGGCAGGCACGCAAGCAGGAGTATCTGGGCCAACTGGCCATTGCCGAACCCCGGGCGCTCGACATCTGCGTGGCGGACGAGATTCACGCCTGCGGCTCCACGGTGACCGCCCTGCGCCGGCTCGGGGTGGAATATCTGCGAACGGTGTCTCGAGCCGGCTCGCATCAGACTATCTGGTGGTACCGCTCCATGCTCGAGATCCTGGCGACCCGTTCCGACTGGCCTCAGCGAGAGATGATGACCGAACTGCGACTGATGAGCGCGGACCTCGTCCGCAGCCTGCGCGAGAGAGAAGAGGATCTGTGATCCGAATTGCCGCGGTAGCGCTACTGCTATGCCTTGCCGCTTGTCTGGGCAGCGCGCCGCCGCCCATTCCACTTAACCCGGTCCGATTTCTGCTCATCAACGATGTCTATTTGGCGGACACCCTCGGGGACGGCCGGGGTGGCCTGGCTCGGGTAGCAACGGTTCGCAACCGTTTGGCCGATCATGGACCGGTCGTCTTCGTGCTTGCGGGCGATTTCCTCAGCCCGAGCATGCTGACCAAGTATTACGGTGGCCGGCAGATGGTCGAGTCGCTGAACGCGGCCAAGCTCGACTACGCCACGTTCGGCAACCATGAATTCGACCTCGAGCTCGACACGCTGGTGGCGAGAATCGAGGGGTCGAAGTTCAAATGGATCTCCAGTAACTGCACCCTGGCGAACGGGACGCCGCTGCCGAAGGTGCTGCCCTGGGATACCCTGCGCATTTCCGGTCACAAGGTGGGCCTGTTCGGCCTCACACTGCAGGGCAACTATCCCCGCACGGTTCGTTGCGCCAATCCCGATACAGCCGCGCAGCGCGCGGTAGAGATGCTGAGTGCGCAAGGCGCCGAGCTCATCGTCGGCATCACCCACCAGAGCATCCAGGCCGATCGGGAGCTGCTCGCTCGGGAGCCCCGGATCGATCTGCTCCTGGGTGGGCACGAGCATGAGGCCCAAGACTCGACCGTGTCGGGCCGACACGTGGTCAAAGCCGACGCCAACGCCGTGTCCGCCCAGTTCGTGACGTTGTGGGGAGGAAAAGGGAGCTGGCGGCAAGCGGCGGGGTTGGTGCCGATCAACGCAGCGCTGCCGCCGGATACAGCCGTGGCCCGGAGAGTGGCGGAGTGGAATGACAGCCTGCAGAAGCAGCTCGGGCCCAAGCACATCGTTGGAACAACAACGATGCCTCTCGATCCATCCACCAGCCTCTCCCGAAGGCGTGAGTCGACGGTGGGGGACCTGGTGAGTGATGCGATGCGGTCCGGCACCGGGGCGGATATTGCCCTGCTCAACTCCGGCACATTGCGGCTGGACCACGTGATCCAGCCTGGGCCAATCTCCAACCACCAGCTGGAGGCAATCTTTCCCTTCGCCGATCAGACCAGGGTAGTCACCTTCCCGCTGACGGGAGCCGGACTGCGCCGAATACTCGAGCACGGCGTGTCGAGCGGGGTCCTTGGTACCGGAGGGTTCCTCCAGGTTTCGGGTCTGTCATTCACATTCGACCCGTCAAAGCCCTCGGGTCGCCGGCTGGTTGGGGATATTCGGCGTGCTTCCGGAAGCGCGCTTGCGCCCGGAGACTCGGTCCGAGTGGCTTTTGGAGTGTATTCGGCGTGTGAAGGGGGTGACGGCTATTCGGTTCCGGAGGCCCAATCGGCCTGCGCCAGCCGACAGTCGGCCCCCAGAGCGGTCGATCTATTGATCCAATACATCGCGGATTCGCTGAAAGGCCGGATTGAGGCGCCGAAGAACTCGCGGGTGATGCAGGCCGGAAACGCAAATCCCGGCTGAGCTGGTTGCTCGCCGGGACCGAGTAGCCTTAGCAGTTTTAGTCACCCAGGCTGCAAAGCCGAAATCCCTGGGGCCCCGAAGGGCTATGTCCATGTGCAACTGGCGTGAATATACCTAATCAGGTGGATCAGCACAACCTCTCGCCGCTCCCCTCGGCCACCCCGTTCTTGTATTATAGGACATGGGTTTAACCCCTGCCCCATCCTTAGCCACACTACCTAGTGCCTTTGCAGCCGCTTGCCGGCTCTCCCGTACCGACGGAGAGTTGTTCGAGCGCTGCCGGGTTGCTCTGGTCCGCCGCTTTCAGAGTGAGCGGATCTGGTTCAGCCTGGTTTCTTCGGCGGAGTCGATCCCCCGGGTAGGCCCGGCAGAGGGATTCGAGACCGCGGTCGAGGTGGCCCGGCTGGCAAGCGGGGAGACCGAGGTGGTCATCCACGTCGATCCCCTGGTGGCAACGGAGATGCGCGCCGTTGCGATGTCTCTGGCCCTGGGCCTCAGTGTCGTCGTCGAGCTCCGCAGCATCCTCCTCGAGCGCCAGGCTGCTCTGGACGATGCGGTGTTCCAACTCAGAGCCCTGCGCCAGGTCGCCCGACTCCTCTCTTCGGTTCACTCCACCGAGGAGACCGAGCAGCTGATTCTCGATTTCATGGCGGAGGTCTTCTTCGCCTGGTGGGCCTGCCTGTACCGCCCCGAAGGTGACGTCTATGCTCCTAGCGTCTTCCGTTCGCTGAACGACCGGCTGCGACCGGCGCCGATCGAGCGCTCAGCACTGGATCAGGCGCTTCCGCCGGGAAGCGCCGCCACTGGGGCGGACGATGTGGGTTTGGCGGAGCTGGTGGGCCCCGGGGCCGAGCTGGTGGTGCCGCTGGACGCCGGCGCTGAACGGATGGCGGTACTGGTGCTCGGCTCGCGGATCAGCGACAAGCTCTACGGGCGAGCGGAGTCCGAGCTGGCCGGCACGCTCTCCTTTGCCGCGGCCATCGCCCTCAAGAACTCCGAGCTGGTGGAGCAGCTTCACAGCGCGGCGACGACGGATGAGCTCACCGGGCTCTGCAACCGTCGCGCGCTGGAGGAGCGTCTCGCCGCCGAGATCTCCCGTAGCCTGCGCCATCAGCTGCACACCAGCGTTCTCCTGCTCGACCTCGACCGCTTCAAGGTGGTCAACGACACCATGGGCCACGCCGCTGGAGATCGGCTGCTGGTTCAAGTCGGCCAGGTCCTGCGGAAGCAGTGCCGCGCCCTGGATGTGGTGGGTCGTCTCGGAGGGGACGAGTTTCTGGTAATCCTTCCGATGACCAAGCCGGCCGAAGCCAGGGTTTTCGTGGCTCGGGTCCAGGCTAGCCTTCGGGAGATAGAGAAGACGCACCCGGAATTCGGGGCCTGCACCTTGAGTATGGGAATCGCCGAGTCGCCGCACCACGGGACGACGGTCAGCAGCGTTTTGGCCGCGGCGGACAACGCGCTGTACCGTGCCAAGCGTGGCGGCAGGAACACGGTCGAGGTTGCGGAGAGCTAGCCATTCATGTCTGAGTCTGAATTCACTCTGCTGGGCGACGCGGTCTGGCTGGACTTCGTCAATACAGCCCGGGGTCGGGTCCCCTCACCGCCGGATCTTCTCCCGAACGCCGTGGCCGTTGGCCGCTGGGCCCAAGCCCAGAGTCTGGACTGGGTAGACGGCAACGGCATTTCGCTGGATGAGATTCTGAGGTTCCGGGGGTGCCTGACCGCTCTTGCCGAGGCGCTGCATTCGGATTTACAGCCTCCCGCGGGCTCAATAACCGCGATAAACGAGCAGCTCTACCGCAACGGCGGATCTCACCAGCTGACCCGCGTGAGCGGTGAGTGGCAGCTTCGATTCGCCCCTGCCCGGCCGCCCACCCTGCTGGAGGCCATTGCCCAGTCCGCAGCAGCCGGGCTAGCGGATCCGCTGCTGTTCGTCAGGCGTTGCGCCGGCGAGAGCTGCTCCCTCTTTTTCACCGACAACTCCCCCAATCAGGACCGGCACTGGTGCAACGCGGCCGTGTGCGGCCGGCCGGTGAAGGTGGAGCGGCGGCGCGGGTTGCTGCGCTGACGACCCTCGAGCCCGACCGCTATTTCGAGCGCACGAGCGAGTCGCTCGGCGCCCGCTATCGGCTCGAGCGGACGGTGGCGGTATCTCCGGAGCGGGTGCTCTTCGAGGCGCAGGATGTGATTCTGAAGCGCCGAGTCAACTTGCGAGTGAACTTCTACTCCGACCAGCCGACCAGGACCTGGTTCGTACGCGAAGCTGAGGCGCTTGGTCGACTCGACCACCCGTCGATCAGGCATGTCTACGATGCCGGGGTCATCGGTGAGCTGGCCTACCGGGTTGGCAATTGGATCGACGGCGAGGGGTTGCAGGGCGCCCTCCAACGCGGCCCTCGCCCGATTCCGATGGTCCACACCTTGGCACGGGACCTCCTCAGCGCTCTGGAGCATGCCCACACCCAGGGCATCATCCTTCGCCGCGTCGTACCAGCCTCGGTCCTGCTCAGCTCGTCCGGCAGGGCCATGGTGACGGACGTGCGCTTCTGCAGCTACATGCTGCCTGCTGTCCCTCCGGGCACCATCCCGCTCGGGCTGGCCTTCATGGCGCCGGAGGTACGGGATGGCGCACCGGGAGACGCCACCAGCGACGTCTACACCGCAGGGGCCTTGCTCTACGTGGCCATTACGGGGCAGGACCCGCCACTGGATCCCCGAAAGGTCCGTCGTCCCACCGAGCTCAGGCCGGCCTGCCCTCGGACGATCGAGCGGATTGTGCTCCGCGCTATGCAGCCGGCGCAGGACGACCGATATCTCACCGCAGTCGAGATGCTGGAGGACTTCGCCAGCGACGCGGGCACCTTCGAGACTGCGGCAGTGGCGGTCGGTCAGGGACCAGTGGCAGACGCGGAGGACAAGGCTCGATGGGAAAAGCGGCTCCGCCGGGCCCTGGGCGACGACTACGAGCTGCTCTCGCTACTAGGCACCGGAGGGTTCGGGCGGGTGTATAGGGTGCGGGACCTGCAGCTCGAGCGTCAGGTGGCCCTCAAGGTGCTCCAGCCTCTCCTGACCCGGGATCCTGAGGTGGTTGAGCGGTTTCGCCGGGAGGCACAGCTGGCAGCCGGGCTACGGCACCCGAACATCGTCAACATCTACGACATCGGAGGACGGTCGGGACTGATCTGGTACACGATGGAGCTGATCGATGGGCCCAGCCTGGCCCAGCTGGTAGAGCGCGACGGCCCGCTTCCGCTGGATAAGACCCTCCGGCTCCTTCGCGAGGCGCTCTCTGCCCTGGCCCACGCCCACGGGTCGGGGCTGGTGCACCGCGACATCAAGCCCGAGAACATGCTGATAGATCGGGCGGGCAGCGTGCAGATCACCGACTTCGGCCTGGCGCTGGCACTCCGGGGGAAGTTCGGCGGAGCCACCAGCCAGAGCGGGACCCCCCAATTTGCCAGTCCCGAACAGCTCCTCGGCGAACGGGTGGACCAGCGCTCGGACCTCTACAGCCTGGCCGCGGTAGCCTACTTTGCCCTCCTCGGGACGCCACCATTTCCCGGCCTCACGGTGGAGCAGGTGCTCGCCAAACAGACCACCAACCAGTTCCCCACTTCGAGGGGACGCAGGGACGACGTGAGCGAGGCCCTGGAACAGGTGCTCGACCGGGCGCTGAGCGCAGACGTATCGGAACGGTACCCCTCTGCGGCCGAGTTCCTCCAGGCGCTGAACCACGCGGTCGGTGCTCCGGCCAAGGAACCAGTGGCCGATTGGGCCCGCGCCGCGGCGCGCTGGTTCCGCGGCTCCCCCCTTGACTAAACGCGGGCGCCATACAGATTTGTCCCCGCGATAGGGCCCCCAAGTTGAAGTCTGATCGACCGCATCAGTGGCAATCAGAGACCCGGGTGGATCGCCCAGCGGGTCTTTTCATTTTTTATGACGCGGGACAGGCCTGCGCTCATAAAAACTCGGCCTCCGGACCTTCCGGAGCCGACGGAGTCAAACAAACAGGAGTAGGCGCAATGGCTCGCACCATCGGCACGGTGAAATGGTTCAACGACGCGAAGGGTTTCGGTTTCATCACCCCGGAAAACGGGGACAAGGACTGTTTTGTCCACCACACCGCCATCAAGGCAGAGGGCTTTCGCAGCCTCGCCGAGGGCGACCGGGTTGAGTTCGACATCGTGCAGGGTGCAAAAGGCCCCGCCGCCGAGAACGTCACCAAGGTCAAGTAGGCTCGCAACACGTTGCGGGCCTACGGTCTAGAAACAAGAGGGCCGCTCAGCAGAGCGGCCCTTTTGTTATGGAGAGAACCTTCGTTATTGAGAGATCCCTCGCTGCGCTCGGGATGGCCTCACGCTTCGCGTGAGGTCACTTGTGCCTATAGATAACCCGCCCCCTGGTAAGATCATACGGGGACAGCACCACGCTCACGCGGTCGCCTTCCAGGACCCGGATCTTGAACTTGCTCATCTTTCCAGCCGCGTAGGCCAGAATCTCGTGACCGTTCTCCAGCATCACCCTGTAGTTGCGATCGGGTAGCACTTCGGTCACCACCCCTTCCATCTCAATGCCCTCTTCTTTGGCCATCCAGTCTCTCCACAAGGGGGGGCCAGAGGTTCGGCGGAGCCTCCGGGATGCAACAGGCGGTGGAATCTTGCGGCTCCCGCGCCTGGAAGCAACTACGAACGGTTAGGGACGCGACCCCTTTCGGGAGATTGGAGGCCGTCCCCTGAGGGGAGCTTGGCCCGGACCCGGCCGATCTCACTTTCGACCAGCTGAACCAGCTCTCCGATCACATCGGCATCGAAGGTCAACCGCGCTCCGGCGGCGCGGTAAATCTCGGGCAGGGTGCGCACGGCGCCGAGCGCGAGAGCGTCGCGGTAGCGGGCAACGGCTCGCTTGGGGTCATCCAGGCTGTTGCGCCAGATCTGGAGCGCACCGATCTGCGCGATGCCATACTCGATGTAATAGAAGGGGTACAGGAAGATGTGCAGCTGACGATACCACCGGGCTACCCTCTCCTGTTCCAAGCCGCTCCAATCTACTCCGCGCTCGAACCGGCTCCGCAGCCGAAGCCATTCGGCGTCACGCGCGTCGGCATCGCTACCCTGCCCACTGGTGTAGATCCAGGTCTGGAACGCGTCCACCGACGCGATGTGCACTAGACTGAGCAACACGTCTTCCAGATGCTCCAGCCAGGCACTATCAGCGTCCTCGGAGGCGAAATAACCTACCGGCTGGGTGAGATGAGGCGCGGCGAGCAGCTCCATGGACATCGACGCCAGCTCGGCCGCCTCCGAGCCGGGATGGCGCTGCCAGATCAAGGGTTGCTCATGGGAGGCGAAGGCGTGGAACGCATGTCCGCCCTCGTGCAGCAGGGTCATGACGTCGTCCACCAGGCCGACGGCGTTCATGAAGATGAAAGGCCGACCCTGGAAGTGCAGCGTCTCGCAGTATCCGCCCGGCGCCTTGCCCTTCCTGCTTTCGAGATCGAGCAGGCCCTCGTCGATCATGGTCTGGAATTCCCGGCCGAGCGAGGGGTCCACCCTTTCAAAGACCCGCTGGGCCGTTCCGACGAATTCGGTGGCATTTGCGAACGGCCGCAACGTCTTGGGTCGGTAGGGATCGACCGCGAGGTCCCACGGGCGCAGCACCTCCAGTCCCAGCCGTCGGCGGCGGGACTCGAGCACCCGCTCGACGGCGGGAGCTACCGTCCGCTCGACCGCCTCGTGGAAGCGCTCGCAATCCGCGGGGGTGTAATCGAAGCGGAACTTTGCCGGAAAGATGTAGTCCCGGAAATTGGCAAAGCCGGCGTTCCGCGCCGCCCGCATCCTGAGCTGGTACATCTTGTCGAAGAGAGCGCTCAACTCATGGCGACGATCCAAATAGGGGCGGGTCGAGGCGCGGAACGCCCGCTCCCGGACCGCCCGGTCCGAGCTTTTGAGGAAGGGCTGGAGCTGAGGAAGCGGCCGCTCCACGCCGTCCCACTCCACGGTGATCGAACCGATGATCCGCTGGTAGCGCGCGCTGTGCTCCTCCAGCTCCGCGAAAATCGGAACGTTCTCGTCCCGGAAGATCTCGATCTGGGTGCGGAACCGGGCCAGGGTGGTGCTGAGGTTCGGGGTAGAGTAGCCCGACTCCACCAGGCGGCGGGCGAGCTCCACGCTCCGCTCCTCCATCTTAGGCAGCACCTCGGTGGAGAACCGCAGATGATCGGCTTCCTTGTCAGGGTCTGCGGTGTCGATGGTGTAGGCGATCATGGCCCGAGCGGCAGCCTCGGTGACCAGCTCTTCCAGCGTTGACCATGCCAGGAGCCACGCTTCGATACTCGATGGCTCGAGCGCGCGAGCGGCCAGCTCATCGAAGTAGGGGGCAACGTCGTCCCAGGTCGCCTTGGCAAATGCGGAGGGAGATGCGGGCAAAACGGATACTGTCACGATCACTCCTGTTGGTGAATCACCTATCGGACCCAAACAAGATACTCAAAGCCCTGACCACGGATGAACACGGAAAAGCACGGATCACTCCGCTGTGTCGAGACCTTCCTTATCCTCACCAATCCAAGGCAATCTGTTTGACACCACACCCACGGGGTTCATGTGAGGACAAGGAGAATGTCGAATTCGCCAGGTGTGCCGTTGCACAAGTATGAACTGCACCCGGTGACGCGAACGGAGCGCCTCGATTCCCGGAACAATCCGTGCTTTTCCGTGTTCATCCGTGGCAAGTTTTTCCAGGTTCCGAGGCTCGCGATCCCGAGCGGCGGGAGAGCCCGTTCACGAGCTAGTCTCGCTCCGTCCCTGCCGGTGATACAGATACGCCAACAGCAGGAAGACCAGCCCCAGAATGAAAACAGAGCCCACCCGGTAGAGCGCATCGAGGGAAGAAAGGTCGAACATGAGGACCTTGACCACAGCGAGCCCCGCGACGGCCAGGCCGGCGATCCGCGCCGGCTTCAGGGATCGGCGGAAGCCGACCCCAACCAGGGCAGCCGCGAATATCAGCCACCAGGCGCTGACGGCCAATCCCGCGGCGAGGCTCGCCTCCTGCGAGGACAGCGTCTTCAGTTCGAAGTAGCGCCCAATCTCCCCGGTGACGCCGAACAGCACCATGGCGCCTCCCAGGGCCCAGAGGGCGCCTCGAACCAGGGGGGCGGTGCCCGTGCCGGCTACCGACCTCCAGAGCCCTGCGGCGAGCACCACCATTACAGCCGCCGTTCCCCACAAGGCCAGTGGCCACGACCCCACGAACGCCACATCGGCGGCTGAACGCTGTAGTAACGCGGCGGTAAGCAGCTGGTCCAACGACGCCCAGAGCGTCGCCAAGGCGTACCAGCGGCCGTCGTCACGCTTCAGCACATGGTCGAGCGCCGCCCAGAGCAGTGTGAGGGCGAGCAATGCCCATACCCTTTCCACCCCATCCCAGTGCTGCCACGCCGCCATGCCGAGCGCAGCTGCGCCTACCAATGCGAACACCGACCTCGGCCGGTAATAGCCGGCAAACAGGTAAGGAATCGCGATGATGAGGGCCGGCAGTCCGGGCCTCTGGTCGAACCAGACCGGTGCGAGATGGTGAACAGCCCATCCCAGGAGGACCGGGGTGAGGAAAAAGTAGAACGCTTCGCCTATCGACCAGCCGGGAACCCCGGCTGCAGGTGACAGGTGCAGCGGCAGGATCTGGGTTGCACGCATCGCATACCACCAGACCGGAGCGGCCAGCAGGAGCCCCCCGACAAGGATGGCCCACGGATGAGTGAGGTGGTCGCTCGCCGCGGCAAGGAACGCCCAGCCTCCTCCGAAGGACAGGAACCTGGTCTCCCACCAACGTTCCCGCAGGCCGACATGGATCCCAATCGTCCCACCGACGACCCCGTAGAGCAGAAGGCCCCACGGGGGGCCGCGCTCGGCGGCACCAGTATACGCGACACCGAAGTAGCTCAGCGCTACGACGAACATGGTGAGCCGCCAGCGTCTTCGTGCGGCCACCAGGCCCATCCCGGCAGCCATCGAAGCGAGATAGAGCAGGAGCAATCCGGCGTTGGCCTGATCGCGACCCAGGAGGAGCGGCGCGAAGAACGCGCCCAGGGCGGCGGTGGTTCCCAGGGCTTCGACGTTGATGGCGTACGCGATCATCGCCAGCGCAACGGAGACCAGTGCGAGCCCGACAAGGCCGGTTGTCGGAGGCAGCACCCCGTACAACCGTGCGGCGGCCCAGACACTGAGGTAGATGATCGCGGCCCCACAGCCGACCAGAGCGGCGCCGTACGTCCGGTAGCGTGGCTGGAGCCGCCAGCCCACGGCTCCCACCGCGATCCCGCTCAAGGCACCTCCGATGCACCGCATGATGGGTGAGATCCAGTCGCGATCGAACGAGAGACGGAGCAGATAGCCCGCCGCCAGAATCAGCGCGACCACCCCCACGGCCAGAAGCACTCGCTGGCCGATCCACTGCTCGGAAGACAGTGCGGAAGCGGGGAGGCGGGGAAGCGGGGAGGCTCGTGTGGGAGAAGGGGTAGAGTTGGCCTTGGTAGTCTGGGTTTCTGTCACCGCAGGCCGCTTCCCCGCTTCCCCACCTATCCGCGTACCCGCCTCCTTCCCCGCTTCCCCGCCTCCCTGCTTCCCCGCGAGCGCCCCCAGCAGCGCCTCAAGCCGGGCCACCCGCGCCTCCAGGCGCTCGATTCGGTCTCCCTCGTTCATCAGGCTCCCGCTCCTTCCGCCGCGCGCTTGGCGGTTCTGGGGTGCACCTCGACCTGGAACGCCATGATGCCGACCAGCGCTACGAACCCGCCTGCCACATAAAACGGCCAGCCGTGGCCAAGCCGCTGAAACAGCGTGGTTGCCAGCAAGGGTGCGCCCACCCGGGCCAGTCCCGCAAACGTCTGCGCGACGCCCATCGTGGTCCCCAGCTCCCCCGGCTCCGTTTGCCGGGACATGAGCGAGGTTGTCGCCGGAAACAGAAGAGCCGTCCCGATCGGCACCAACGGTATGACGAGTGCGAGTGTCCAGAGATCGCGAGGAAGCGGGTACAGCGCAAGACCGAGCACCAGGAGACCGGTCCCGAGCCGCATCGCCCAGATCTCGCCGATACGGTCGACGATCGGCCCGAGCAGCACGCTCCGCATCACGAAGGAGAGCATCCCGACGTACAGGAAGACGTAGCCGATATTGGTCTCATCGAGACCAAACTCGGCTCCCAGGTACAGCGCCAGGATCGAGGTCATGGAGGAGAACGCGATCATGCCGACTCCGTAAATCCAGAGCAGCCGGCCGATCGGCGAAGTCGGATGCCGCAGCGCCATCCATGCTGGATGCCATATCGGCCTCCTGACGCCAGCGACCGCCGGCCTGGATCCCTTTCGCGATTCCGGCAGCCATTTCCAGGTAAAGATGACGTTGATGAGGCAGAGCGCGGCGGCAATGATCCCCGGAGCCGCCTGTCCGAAGTGCGCCGCGGATGAACCGATCGCGGGACCGACCATCACGCCCGCCGAGGTTGCCGCGGAGAGCCAGCCGAGGGCGCGCGCCCGATCCCCGGGAGCGACGGTGTCGGCCACATACGCCTGCGCCACTCCGGTCGTGCCCCCGCCCGCGCCCTGCACCACGCGGGAGAGGAAGAGCAGCCACACGCTGTCGGCCAGCCCGAACACCAGATAAGCCAGGGCCGACGCGCTCAAGCCGATCAGGAGCGCCGGCCGGCGGCCATAACGGTCGGAGACTCGTCCCCAGAGCGGCGCCGCCACCAGCTGGGCGACGGAGTACGAGGCGATAAGTTGCCCGACGATCTCGGGCGTCGCATTCAGCTTGAGGGCGTAGAAGGGGAGCAGCGGGAGCACGATCATGAAGCCGATCATGTCCACAAAGTTGACCCCGATGAGCACCGCGAGGCGGCGGAACTGGCTGGGAGAGCCAAGCGCCGAGTCGGTCATCCGCCGCTGCTTCCCTGATCGGCGCCCAGGGCGAACACCGCGGCGCTCACGGCCATCAGCACCACCCCGTATGCCGCGGCGACGCCCACGTCGGACTGCCGCAGGCTGGACAGGATCTCGAGCGAGATGGGACGGGTGTCGTAGGTGTACAGCATGATGGAAGTAACGAAGTCGCCGAACGCGGTTACGAAGGCCAGGCTCGCGCCGGCCACGATCGCCGGCCGCAGCAGCGGCAGGGTAACCCGCCGAAGCGTGCGCCAGCGTCCCGCTCCGAGGGTGGCGGCCGCCTCGTCGAGGGAGGGATCCAGCGAGCGGAAGCCGGCGATGATTGCCCGGCTGGTGATCGGTAAGTTCCTGACGAGGTATGCCAACGGAAGGATCCAGAGGGTCCCAATCAGAACGAAGCGTCCCGCCAGCGGAGCCCGGAGGCTGAAGGTGGTGGCCAGGGCAATGGCGAAGACGGTTCCCGGCACTGCCCACGGCAGGGCCAGCAGCGCTTCGATCGCGCCCCGCCCGCGTACCCGCCGGCGCACTGTCAGGACCCCGGCCGCAATGGCGATCCCCACTGCCGCCGCGGTCGATGCGATCGCGAGCCACAAGCTGTTGAGCAGCGGCCGAGCCCGGACGGGGTCCTCCACCAGGGTCAGATAGTTCCGCCAGGTATACGCCGGAGGCAGCGGCTCGGTGGTCCAGGTACCGAGCGGAACGAACGACACCAGGAGAAGTGTCAGGTGGGGCAACAGAAGTAGCACGGCGAACCCCCAGCCGAGCAGGCCGAGAGCCAACCTGACATCCCGGCCCTGAACCCGCACTCGCATGGGAGCCATTCCCTTGCGCCCGCCGGCGGCGTTGTCGAACACCCGGGAGCCACGGAGCAGCCACAGGGCGACCAGCGCCACCAGCGTGAGCGAGACGGTTTCGATCATGGCGAGCTCGTTGTCGCCATTGAGCCGGGTCGCCACGATCTGGGTGGTCATGACCCGGAACCCGCCACCGAAGATGTAAGGCGCGCTGAACGAGGCGAGCGACGTCATGAACGTCAGGAGCGCCGCGCCGCCGAGCGCGGGGTAGAGGAGCGGCAGAACCACACGGCGCAACGTGCGCCACCGTCCCGCGCCCAGGCTGGCCGCGGCCTCGAGCACCGAGGCATCGAGCGATGCGAGTCCCGCACGGGTGAACAGATAGAAGTACACGTACATCGAGTAGGCGTGGACCAGGAGAATTGCGCCGGCGCCCTCGAGCGCCCAGGGCGACTGGTCCAGACCGAGCAGTCGTTGAATCAGGAGGGAGACGAACCCGCTTTCGCCGTAGAGAAAAAGGAACGCGATGACCCCGACGAGCGGTGGGAGAACGGCCGGCAGCGCCACCAGCCAGCCCAGGATTCGCCGCCCGGGGAAGTCGTAGCGTCCGAACAGGAATGCCAGCGGGATTCCGATCAGCGCCGCGAGGACCACGCTCGCGAGCGAGATCCACAGGCTCCCCCAGAGGGCCCGCCCCTCGTTTCGATGCTGGAGGAATAGCCGGACAAAATCGAGGGTCCAGCCTTGCGGTCCCCGGAACCCCTCGATGAGGACGAGGACGAGTGGATAGACGATGAGCCACGTGAGCAAGAGGAGGAGTGCCGCTCCCAGCAGATCGACCCGCCTGCCGCGCGTCACTCGACCGCTCGGGGAAAGAGGTGGATTCCGCCGCCCGCGCGCCGGCTGGGCATGATGCCCACCCGCTCGCCCGCCCTGACGGACCGGGGCGGCCCGATCACCTCGAGCGACGCTCCACCCTCAGTGACGACCGTAAAGAGACTGGCGGGGCCGGTGAAGCGACGCTCGGTGACAGTCCCGATGAGGGCACCGGGCGTAAGCGGCATGAGCCGGAGGGCCTCAGGACGCACCACCATGAGCGCGGGCCCACGAGGCGCTTCGCTCAGGTCGGTGAGGTCCCACTCGACGCCTTCAACCACCACCAGCAACCCTCGCTCGCCGGGCCCGAGCACGACGATTCCGATGCTGCTCGACCGGCCGACGAACTCAGCGACGAATTCGTTCGCCGGCGACGCGTACAAATCCTCGGGCGTGCCAACCTGCTCCAGGCGCCCTCCGCGAAGCACGGCTACCCGGTCGCCCAGATCGAAGGCCTCGTCCTGCTCATGGGTCACCAGCACCGTGGTGATTCCAACCCGCCGTATCAACTCCCGGATCTCACGCCGGGTACGTTCACGTAACGAGGGGTCGAGATTCGACAGCGGTTCGTCGAGAAGGAGCACCCGGGGCTCCGGGGCCAGCGCCCGCGCCAGCGCCACTCGTTGCTGCTGCCCTCCAGAGAGCTGGCTGATGCGGCGGCGCTCGTACCCCACCAGGTCCACCAGCGTGAGCGCGCGGGCTACCCGCCGCTGGAGCTCTTCCCCACTCACCCCGAGCGACTCCAGCCCGAAAGCAATGTTTTCACCCACGTCCAGGTGGGGAAAGAGAGCGTAGTGCTGGAAGACCATGCCGAACCGCCGGGCCACCGGGTCTACTCCGGTCACGTCTTCGCCTTCGACCAGAACGCGCCCCTGATCCGGCTCCTCGAAGCCGGCCAGCAGCCGAAGCGTCGTGGTTTTCCCGCTTCCGCTCGGCCCCAGCAGGGCGAGCATCTCCCCCCGCTCGATGGAGAGCGAGAGCCCGTCAACAGCCACGGTGCCGTCGAAGCGTTTGGTGAGGGAGTCGAGGTGGAGGAAGGTCACGGAGTGATAAGACTATGGCTATTGGCTATTGGCTTACGCTGTGTTGGTTCTGCATTCTCCTCATCCTGAGCGCAGCGAAGGACCTCCTCTGGTGGCCTCCGAATCTGGTGGCGATTTCCGATCTCAAGTGAGCCAATGGCCTTCATTCTTTTCCCGTCCCCCGTACATGCTGGTCCCAGTAGCGCATCCACTCCGGTCCCCTAGTGGAGAGTAGACCCCAATCCATGTCGCTGACGACCATCTCCCGCTCCACCTCGGCCACCCAATAGGGAACCGAATCGGCGGGGAGGTCACCGCGTGCCGGCAAGCGGAAGACCTCGCGCGCGGCCAGCAGCTGGGCTTCCTTGCTGCCCACGAAGTCGATAAAGGCTCGCGCCGCTTCGGGGTGTCGGCTGCCCCGCACCAGTCCAATGGCATCGTCGATGACCACGGTGCCGCTTCGGGGAAAAACGTAGCCCAGCGGCATCCCCTTTGCCGCGCTGATGAGGATATCCTGAAGGTCCCAGAGGCTCACCAATCCTTCCTGCCGGGCCAGCTTCTCGTACAGCAGGGCTGGGTTGATCGTGTAAGTCTTGGTCTGCCCGTCGAGGCGGCGAAGCCAGGCCATTCCGGAAGCGGTATCGCCGGTCTGGCGCAGACTGCGGACGAGGATCAGACCCCAGATGGCGCGCATCGTTCCGCTGGCCATGGGGTCGCGGATGATCACCTTGTTCTTCCAGCGGGGCTCCAGGATCTCGTCCCAGTCTCGAGGGGCCTCGGCCCGTGACACCGCCCGGCTGTTGAAGGCTATGACCGCCGGAGTCCGGTACACCGGGAAGTAGAGGTCGTTGGGCCCGATGCCTCGTTCGCTCACATGCTCGGCCCACGCGGGACGGTAGGGTGCCAGCAGCGAGTCCCGGATTCCGCGGTCGAAGATCGGGGCTGGTCCACCGAACCACACATCGGCCTGCGGGTTGACCCGCTCGAAGCGTACCCGATCGAGGATTTCCTGCGAACCCATGTCCAGCCAGCGCACGTCGATGTCGGGTCGCCGCTGTTCGAAAGCCCGCTCCAGCAGGGTCAGCTGATCGCGACCATGTGGAGAGTAGAGTACAATGGGCGTTCGATCGTCGGGTGAACAGGCGGGAAGGACGGAAAGAGCGGGAAGGACGGGAAGGAAAGCAAGACAGGAACGCAGGAAGCGCCGCCACACGGACGCGTCAACCTTCCCGCCCTTCCCGTCTTTCCCGCCCTTCCCGTCACCGCCCATGCGGTAGGGCGAGAAGATTGGCAAACAGTCTGAACGCACCCGGGACTCCCGCCGGCAACTGACGAAAGAAGCTGAGCCCCGTGTATACGTAGGTCCCCTTCTCCACCGGTGCGATCAGCAGCCCTCCTCTGAGTGGCGGCTCCCCCGGGTCGTGGGTCTCGAGCACTGCCTGGTAGCGCCGGTCCCAGGTTCTGGCGAAGTAGAGTCCTCGCTCCTGGACCCAGCCCTTCCAGTCCCGATCCGTGAGCCGATTGGGCGTTCGAGCCACCAGATGGTCCCGAACGAGGTGCACCGGTGCATTCTCGTCGGTCACCCGGTCGTGGCTCACCGGAGCTACTGGGCGCGACGGTGCCGTTCCGGCCGTAGCCCTGGACGGGCTCTCCTCGTCCAGCCGAAGGGGTTGCCCACCGACCGCGAGCGGATAGGGCGCGAACCGGCCGGTAAAGAAGCGATGCTGCTGATACTGAACGATGACCAGACCACCTCGCCGGGCGTACTCCAGCAACCGTCGGTTGTTGGTCACGAGTGCGGGATCGATCTCGTAAGCCCGAGGCCCAACCACGATCGCGTCGAACCTTCCCAGATTGCCGCGCTCCAGCATTGCCGCAGTCAGCAGCACGATAGGAACACCGACGCTCGCGAGCGCCTCCGGTACCTGGTCAGCCGCGCCGCGGATATACCCCACCCTGGCGAGCTTCGGCAAGACGAGCGGGGCCATACGAATTGTGGCGCTGGCCGGCCTGGTAAACGCGCGCGGCCGGATGTGAGGGTAGTCCACCGTGAACACACCGAGTCCATATGATCCCTCCGCTGAGTCCCGCGCCACTGCGCGGATCTCGGCGGAGTCAGCGGTGAGCTTGGCGGGCGGTCTCACCTCGAATACGAAGGATCTCCGCTCGTCCTCACGGGTGAGGCGGAACTTCTGCGACTTGACGGCGGGCCAGCCGCGCGGGAGCTGCAGTTCTACGGTGCCGGAGGTCGTGTCCTGGGCACCGTGTGTCAGCGTGACGGTGAAGCGGAGGGGGGTGAGTGAATTGACTGGCCAGAGCTCGGTTGCCGGATCGAGCTTCACATCGAGCCTAGGCGCTACCGTAACCGGCCGGCGCACCTCTCCCCGTGCCTGGTCGTTGAAACGAAAGACCGCCTCTGCCAGTCGCGACGCTCCGAGACCGTCGGAGACCCCTGCATTCACCTCGACCGACCCTAGAAATGTGGGGGATTCGAAGGGCTCCCCGTTGGGCAGTCCACCGGTGATGCCGGTCTGATCGGAGCGTTCCTCGGGCCAGCGATACAGATCCCCATCGCGGGGTAACCGCAGGAAATACGGCGACGACGGCGGCTGATCCAGCACCGGATAGTCCACTGTATCGGTGGCAACCTGACCCGGCTGAATGAGCCGCGGTTCCGATTCATCCTCCGGGGAATGACACTCGGCAAGGGGAATACATTCCGCGGCCCGCATGGCCGCGGTACGAGGCTCGTCCGAGGCATTCCAGGAGGAGAGCGTCCAGTGCAGCACCTGCCCCGGCACCACCCAGTCGTCGTTCACGACGGCGTCGAACACAACTCGCCCCAGGTGCCACGCAGCCATGTTCAAATGGCCGAGCTGGTCCTCCAGCTCGATTCCCCGCGTGTAATACACGCCCCTCACCGCAGGGGAGGCGCGAGGTGGCTGAGCGACCGCCTCCTCCAGATCGGCGGCGGCACGAGCCAGCAGGCTCCTCCGGCGAGTTGGGTTCCCCTTGGCGGCAAGGACGGAATCGACCCTCGCCGCGTAGCGACTGAGCGCGGGTTGAGGCTCGGCGCCGTAGACCAGTGCGGCCGTGCCGGGCCCCCGCCGCTCACCGAGTGGCATGGCGGCCAGAGTCGTATCGATGCTATCGAAGAGACCGGCTCCGCCGGCGGTCCGGTCCTGGACCATCGCCAGGCGAACCAGGGACGGCCCGATGCGCTGCAGCTGCCCCATATCCTGCGAGCGGTGCAGGCTGCGTCCGGCCATCGCAATCTGGTGAAAAGACTTGCCTACCGCGGGATCGAGCACGCCGCCGTTCAGGGTAAGCGTGGTAGCGGCCGAGTCGAAGCGGGTGCTGCGGTACAACTTGAATGGGTTCCAGGGGACCAGTCCCTCCTCGCGGAATAGCTCACGGAAGCGGCTCGAGTCGCCCGCAATTCGGAAAGCCTCCTGTGCCGCCCACCCCGCTGCCTGGTGCTGGCCATGCCCGTCCCGCGGAGTTCCAGTGAAGATCGTCACGATGATCTGGGGACGAAACCTCCGGACCATCCTCACCACGTCCTTGAGAACGGTGTCACGCGGCCAGTGCTGCCAGGTCTCATCAAGGGTCTTGGAGTAGCCGAAGTCGTACGCCCGGGTGAAGTACTGCCGGGCACCATCGAGTCTTCGAGCCGCAAGCAGCTCCTCGGTTCGAATCAGACCGAGAGCCTCACCCAGCTCGGGCCCGATCAGGTTCTGGCCGCCTTCGCCCCGGTTGAGCGAGAGATACGCCGCTTCGGCTCCCATCCCCCGAACCAGGATGGTGAGAAGCTCCGTATCCTCATCATCCGGATGGGCCCCGATCATCAACACCCGCTTGTTGTGACCGAGCATCCGGAGCTCCTGATCCAGCGCTACCGCGCCTCCCGTGGAGGGCGGCTCGAGCTGCCCCAGAACAGGCGATGCGAACAGTATGAGAGGAAGAAGAAGCGCGGGACCGGCTGAAAGAACTCGGTGACGCACAGACCTGCCGATATGAGATGAGGCTGGAAGGTAAGGCGGAAGGAGGGAAGGAGGGAGAGGAGGGAACCTGCTTCCCTCCTTCAGCGCGGAGCGTCGCCCAGCGGGGTCTCCCGGCAGGCACCGGCGGAAATCCGGGTGGCGGATCCAGAGATAGATCCCCATGCTCACCGCGGCCAGCGTATTGGCCGTGACTACTGCCCAGAAGGGAAACAGCGTGTTGGTCCGCTCCGAGAGGACCTCCAGCAGCCCATAGAACATCACCTCGAAGACGAGAAACACCGGGAGCAGCGCATACCGCACCACCGAGTCGCGAACAGCCCAGTGAACCAAGACGACCAGACCCATTCCCAGGAGGGCGAAGACGGCGAAGTGGAATGCGGTATAGACCAGGATCGCGCCGAACACGAGGTGGGTCGTGTCGGGGCGGGCATCGCCAAAGAGGACCACCTGGCCGAGCAGGCTGGGCGTCTGAAAGGGATGCCCTGCGATGGTGTCGAGAATCAGGAACCAGAGCGCGACGGCGAGCCCACCGATGATCCCGACATCGGTGCCTTCCGAAAAGGTCGAGTGGGAGTTGTCCAGCATAGATGGCCTCCGGAGCGGCCCTCGAATCAGTTATGCCTCTATTTGTGGCGTGCCATCACATTGGGGCTGCCGTGGCCGGAACGCAAGGCATCACTGAGCGCTGGTTTATACCTATGGCCCCTAGTGGATGGACCCGACCCAGGACCCGTCATCAGCGCAACAGATAGTCTCGACTATACCCCGGGATGTGTCGCCCGTCACCGGAGGCTCATGCATCGCTGGCAGGGGCAGCTGCGGAGCAGGCGCTCGAAGGTGTAGATCCCTGTCGAGTGGCCATCGCTCCACTGGATCTTGAGGCCATACGCGCCCACGAGGGCGAGGGAAACCGGCCTGATATCGCGGGCGATGGTGCTCGGATCCAGGAGGGGCCGGCCACTCATCTCCTCCACGCAGCCGGCGCAGGGACAGGCCAGGCGCAGGTCGCGGGCTGGGAAAAACCCTTCGTGGCCAGTCTGGTCCCACTCGATGCGGACGCCGTCGTCCTGGCGGTTGATGGCGTGGGGGATGGGGTTCATGGAGGCTATGGGCTATGGGCTATGGGCTATGGGCTATGAGTAGCCGAAAAATAAGAAACCCCCCGAATCATCGGAGGGTTTCTCGAGCATCGGGCCAGCGCATAGCCCATAGCTCATGGCCCAGAGCCTTCTAAGCCACCAGATCCTTCAGCCGCTCACCGGTCTCACCTTCGCGAAGCCGCAGTAGCGCCCGGTCGCGAAGCTGGCGAATCCGCTCACGGGTCACTCCCATCATCCGGCCGATCTCCTCGAGCGTACGGCTGTTGCCGTCGTCGAGGCCGAAATAGAGCCGGAGCACCTTGGCGTCGCGCGGCGGGAGCGCGGCAAGAGCTGCCTCGATGTCTCGCGTCTGGCTGTTGGCCATGGTGGACATGTCGGTGCTTTCCTGCTCACCGGAGGTAAAGCGCTCGATGCGCTCATTCCCCTCCCCATCACGGGTTGGATGATCGAGCCGAACCGCCTCGGAATTGAGGGCACTAAGCGAGCGTACCGCCTCGACCGTGAGGCCGGTGGCGCGGGCCAGCTCCTCGGTGGTAGGCATCCGGCCCAGCCGGTCCTTCAGCAGGGTAGTGGTTCGCCCGAGCCGGCTCAGGTCGGCCGTGCGGTTGAGCGGTACCCGAACCGGCCGCCCATGCCGGGCGATGGCGGCCTGGACTGCCTGACGAATCCACCACACCGCGTAGGAGATGAACTTGACTCCGCGGTCCGGATCGAACTTCCGGGCAGCCGTCATGAGCCCGAGGTTCCCCTCGCCGATCAGATCGACGAGCGGTACTCCACGATTCTGGAACTTCTTGGCCACCGAAACGACGAAGCGGACGTTGTGCCTAGCCAGCCGCTCCTGTGCTACCACGTTTCCCTTGAACGCCTTCCGGGCGAGCTCCATCTCCTCCTCACGATTGAGGAGTGGAACCCGGCTGATCTCATCGAGATAAAGATCGAGACTTTCGCGACCCTCGTCGATTGCTCGAGCGATCTGCGCCGGTCGGACCGGGCGACGCTTGCTACGTGCCTTGACTGTCACGCCTTAGCCTCCCACGGGACTCTTGTCCCTTTGCTCGGGTACCAGCCACGCCTGAGGCCGAGCCAGATTTAAGTCGGCCAATATACAGCCTAAGATGCGAAAAATCAACACCTTAGATAAATCGTAGCGGGATGGCGAGTTGCGGCTCGCCTATCAGGCGTAGGCTGATAGGTCGTTACAGAAGCATTGCTATCTGCAACTTTGGCAGGCTGGACACTATATCGTGTCAGACTGAAACGCTGGTCTATTTCTTTGGAGGGTCTCCCTTCTTCATTTCCTCGTTCATCTTTCGCATTGCCTCAGGATCCGCCATCAGGGCCTTCATGTCCACCGGCTTCTCGGTGATCTCGCTCTTGGCCCCCATACCGGCAGAACTGAGAACCATGGTGGTGCCCCCTTTAGTGCTCATCTTGACCAGGTGCCAAACCGGCGCGTCCATGGACGCCCAGGTGTCCCCCTCCGGGCCGGTGTAATGGCGAGCCCGGAATGTGCCCGCCGGGACTGAGACCGACTCTTCACCGACGAACTTGGAGTCCTTACAGGCCTCTCGCCAGTCCCCACGGCCACCTACGGATTTGGCGAGCTCCGGGCCGCTCTTCATCGCCGGCTGATCGCCTATCTTCATCACCACTTCGACCGCGTTTTCCCCCACCAGGCTCCCCTGTTCCCATGGCGTCAGCGTCTGCACGACGGTGCGCTTGCCGTGGGTCTTGTCGTTCATCACCATCTGAAGCCAGTACATCCGTTTCCCTTGGCGCTGCTCCTCCTTAACCACGGCCATTCGCATCTGCTGCGGATCGGCCTTGCCCTCTTTCTGCCAGGTGAACTCGGCCCACTCTCCGATCTTAGGGGGGCGGGAAAAGAACTTGGGAAGGTCGGCACAGGCGTTCTGAGCGTGGGCCACGAAAGGAGTTGCCGTCGGTAGCAGCAACACGAGGACGAGCATACGTCGCATAGACACACTCACTGATCGAGGGAATGATTCGAAGTTAGCGGGCGGCTCGACCGCCGCAATCCAGCTCCCATCCATGGCAGCCTCTCAGTGCCCACCGCCGGCGAGCTGCTTTACCAGATCGCCGACTACGTTCTTGGCATCGCCGAACAACATCCAGGTCCGGTCGGAGAAATACAACTCGTTGTCGATACCGGCAAACCCGGGATTCTTGCTCCGCTTGATTGCAAACACCGTTCGAGCCTTGTCTGCGTCAATGATCGGCATGCCATAGATGGGGCTGGTCTTGTCCTTCCGAGCCGCCGGGTTGACCACGTCGTTGGCTCCCACCACCAGGGCCACGTCGACCTGCGGCATCTCGGAGTTGATATCGTCCATTTCCATCAGGTCAGTGTAGGGGATATTTGCTTCGGCCAGAAGCACGTTCATGTGCCCCGGCATGCGGCCGGCCACCGGATGAATGGCGAACTTCACATTGATGCCACGCTTCCTGAGCTGATCGTACAGCTCCCGCACCTTGTGCTGGGCCTGGGCGACGGCCATGCCGTAGCCGGGGACGATGACCACGTTGTTCGCCTGCTCCAGAACCTGCGCTCCACCCTCGATGGTTTCAGCCTTGTAAACCCTCTCATCTCCCGCGGTCTTGACCTGCTGGGCCTGGCCGAAGGCGCCGAAGAGCACGTTGACGAACGAGCGATTCATGGCCTTGCACATGATGATCGCCAGGATCAGGCCGCTGGCGCCGTCGAGGGCCCCGGCGGTGATCAGGAGCTTGTTGTCCAGCACAAAGCCCATCGCCACCGCCGACAGGCCGGCATAGGAGTTCAGGATCGCGATCACCGTCGGCATGTCGGCACCGCCGATCGGGATGATCAACAGAACGCCGAACATCAGGGCTAGCACGATCACCACCGGAAACAGCATCGGCGCCCACGCCGCGGTCGGGTTCAGAGTAAGCGCGACGCCGACGACAGCGGCGAGGGTCAGGAGCCCGATATTGGTGAGGTTCTGCAGGGGATACGTCACCGGGCGCTGGGGGATCCATTTCACCTCCTGGAGCTTCCCGGCGGCCATGAGACTCCCCGTGAAGGTCAGGTAACCCAGGATGATCTCGATGATGATCGCGATCATCCGGAAGGTCGTCAGGTGCTCAGGTCCCTCCGATACCCACAGGTAATACTTGGCGGTGCCCACCAGACCCGCTGCCAGGCCGCCGAACGAGTGAGATAGCGCGGTCCGCTGCGGTACGGCGGTCAGCGGCACCATGGAGAGGGGGATGCCCACGGCGAAGCCCGCGATGATCGCCACGACAATCCAGCCGTGATGGACGACCTCCGGCTGGGCCCAGGTGGCGAGAATGGCTATCACCATCGCGACCACACCGGCGTACACCCCTTTTCTGGCGGTGACCGGCGCGTTCATCCAGTGCAGCGCGTAGATGAACAGGACCGTCGCCGCCAGGTAGGACAGCTGCACGATCGCGTGACTCATGACCGGTCATCCGCCTTCGGGGTGCGGTCGGTCTTGAACATCTTCAGCATCCGGTCGGTGATCAGAAAGCCACTGACGATGTTGGTCATGGAGGCGAACAGGGCGATGGCCCCCATGATCCGAATCCCGGTGGGATAGTCACCGCCGGTCACGATGATCGACCCGATCACGGCGATGCCCGAGATGGCGTTGGTGATCGACATCAGAGGAGTGTGCAGCAGCCGCGATACCCGGCGGATCACGCCCAGACCGATAAATGCAGCCAGCACGAAGACGTACAGCAGCGACCAATAATCGATGGACTCCGTCATGTTCCCGCCTTCTGGAGGGCATCCCGCGTCCGCGCGTGCTTCACTTCACCATCGTGGGTGATGGCCGCGCCCTGTTGGATGTCGTCGGTGAAGTCCAGCTGAAAGGCCCTGTCCTTGGTAAACGCCAGCAGAAACGCGGTGAGGTTTCTGGAGAAGAGAAGGCTGGCGTGGAAGGGCATAGTGGCCGGGAGGTTGAGCGGTGCGGCGATGGTGACGCCACCCACAACCACTGTCTCGCCCGGGCGCGAAAGCTCACAGTTGCCGCCACCATCGGCGGCCAGGTCCACGATCACGGCCCCCAGCTTCATCGCCCTCACCATATCGGCCGAGATCAGCCGGGGCGCGAACACGCCGCCGATGAGAGCGGTGGTGATCACCACATCGGACTGGGCACACTGGGCGGCAAGCAGCTCCCGCTGGCGCGCGTGATCCTCCTTGGTCAGCTCCTTGGCGTATCCTCCGCCGGCCGACGCGGCGTCCCTGAGCTCGATGCCCACGTACTTGGCGCCCACGCTCTCGATCTGTTCCTTCACCTCCGGCCGCACGTCGGTAGCAAAGACGTTCGCGCCGAGCCGCCGCGCGGTGGCGATGGCCTGAAGGCCCGCCACCGCCGCCCCCACGACGAAGACTCGCGCCGGCGGCACCATGCCGGCGGCGGTCATGAGCATGGGGAAGTACTTGTTGAGCTCGGCCGCCGCGAGCAGGGCGCCCTTGTAGCCCGCGATGTTGGCCATGGATGATAGAGTGTCCATCGACTGCGCGCGGGTGGTACGGGGGATGGCGTCGGTGGAAAAGGCGGTGACCCCGCGAGCCGCGAGCGTACGAACCGTTTCGAGGTTCCGGAGCGGCATCAGCGACCCAAGATAAATGCTGCCGGGCCGCATCGCTGCGACTTCGTTCTGCTCGGGACGACTTACCTTCAACACCAGGTCGGCGCCGAGGACCGTCGCCAAAGCGGGATCTACCGTTACCCCAGCCTCACGATAGGCCGTGTCCGGAAAGCCGGCCGCCGAGCCGGCACTCTCCTCGACCACGACCTGGTACCCAGCCTGAATCAGCTTCTTGCCAGACTCGGGCACCAGCGCGACACGACGCTCGCCCGGAGACGTCTCCCGCGGGACTCCGATTCGCATTGCGGCTCCAGGAAGGTCAAGGGCCTGGTAGGTATTGTGGTCTAAGGTGCAGGGTCCAGGTAAAGACGTCTAGGTGACGACGTCTTACAGCTTGATCTTCGGTAACTCCAGCCCCGGCACCAATCCGCCGGTCAGCCGCTTCAACTCCGCCTGCAACTGCTGCTCCACCTGGTCGAGCCGCTGCCTCTCGGCCTGGATCCGCTGGTTGGCCTCCGCCTGCACCGTGGCAATCTGCCGCTTGACCGGCTCGACCTTGTCGGCCACCAGGCTGTCAACCTTGGCCCGCACCATCCGCTCGGCCTTCGCGACCTCCTCGCCAATGACGGCTTGCAGGCGTTGAGCGATGGCCTTGTCCAGGTTGCTCGAGATCGAAAGCTTCGGTGAGCCCACGCTGCCGTGCAGCTCCGCCACTACCTCCAGATCCTTCAATCCAGACATCACCCGCCAGACCACCCGCTCGATCTCGTTCAGCGACCGTCCCGTGGTGTCTGCGGCCCAGCTGACCTGCTGGGAGGCGATTGCCCATCTGCCGGAGAGCTCGGCGCCTGCGCCGACCATCGTAAAGTCGAGGCTGCTGGAACCGGTGCCGGGCACGACCCGGAACGGAAGGCCGGGAATATCGAAGGAAGGCAGCTTTATGCCCCGGAGGCGGGCCGTAGCCGCATCCCTGGTGCGTGGTCCGACGTGATCGATGATCGCATCCACATCGATGGCCGCAATGGCCGATCCTTCGGCGCGCCGGCTGGCCTTGACCACAGTAGGCCGGCCATAGAGCGTGGGCATCGATGTCAGGCCGCGAACCGTCGCCTGGTAGGCGCCCTGGACCGCGCTGGTACCCCCAATGGAGAAGTCCATCTGCCCCTGCTCGAGCAGGAAGCTGGGAAACTCTTTCTCCTTGGGGAACTCTATGTCGAGGCCCGCAGCCCGCAGCCGCTTGGGTCCGGGGTTGGGCCGAGGCAGCAGCCCGGGCGGCATGTACTGCTGAGCCAGCTCGGCCCAGTAGAGCGCCTGCTTGAAGCGCTCGATGCTCACCTTGCCGAAAAAGGCGTTCCCGATGTCTGGCGCCGAAAAGCTGGGCAACTTGAGCAGGGACTTGGCGAAGGCGAAGTCCTTCTGCCGAGCCTGATCCAACAGCTGGGTGCCCTGACCGAGGAGCTGCACGCTGGTACGGGTGCTCCGCTCCAACGCCTCCAGTCGTTTCTTGGCAGCGTCGATCTGCCCGAGTGTCTCCTTCACCGATTCGATGGCCTTCCGGGTGCCGTCCAGACCCAGCTTCTTCGGATCGGTAGCAGACAGCCGCTGAACCAGCGCCCGGGCCGAATCCAACGTCTTGCTGATGTCCAGCTGCTGGAATCCCTCTTCGAGCGACTTCCGAGTCGAGTCGGTGCGTGCGAGGAGCGCCCGGGCTTCGCGTATGGTGGTGAGCTGGGTGGGATCGAGCGCAAGCTGTCGAATGGTATCGATCGGGGTCAACGAAAGCAGCGGCACATTGAACTGCTTGGTCCACTGGTCCACCGACTGGAGCACCTTCGGCGCAAATCCATTCCCCTTGACCGGGCGGGCCGGTGTCTTGCGGTCGGTGCCGAAGCGCATTCCGCTGAGGCTGAGCCGCTCGACCACGAGCTTCTTCTCCGCCAGGGCGACAGGGTTGAGCTTGAGCCGGATCTGATCGGCCTCGAGGAGGTTCTGCTTGAGTGCGAATGGATTGGCGATCTGGAGCCGACTCAGATCCACCGACGCATGGCGGGGGTGCAGGTCCAGCTTGCCGACATCCACCTGGGTGCCGAGCAGCTCGGTGCTCGCCTCTTCGGTCGTGTCTTTCGCTATCGGCTCGGCGAAGATCACCACCAGCACGGTGAGGATCGCGAAGAGGACGAGCAGCGGACCGATGGCCTTCCACCGGAAGATCCTTATGCGCATCGGCTAATTCGGCCGGAACATACGGTACCAGTTGTATGCCTGTGAGGCGGTGATCGCCTTGTAGAGACGCGACTGCCGCACCCGCTCACCGATGGTGGCCCGGTACCGGGCAACGCCATATCGGGCAGCAAAGAAGATCGGCACTGCCAGTACCACCCAGCCGATGAAGCTGCCCAGAACCACGGTGTTGTTGAAGTTGGTGTACGGGACCAGCGGCGTGTTGGTCATCGCGGTCCAGAGCGGCCGGAGCGCCGGCGCCTCGAGCAACTGGAGACCGACGGCGTGGAACACGGGATCAAGCAGGAACCCAAGCGGCACGAACAAAGCCCAGCCCAACATCGCCCCACCGAACGAAACGTTGAGCAGCACCACCAGCGAGAAGATGATCAGGTTGTGCACGTTCAGCAGCGGCGTCAGCCCCAGCACCGACCCGATGGCCATGCCGGCGGCCACCTGGCCCGGCGTGCCGTCCGAGTGCAGTGTCTTGATGATCGACTGAATGAGCTTGAGCAGCGTCAGCATGCAGGGAAAGTATGGAAGCTATTGGCTCTTGGCTATTGGCTATGGGCTATGGGCAAAGTGTGTCACCCTGAGTGAAGCGAAGGATCTGCTCCGATGCCATAGGAAAATTGAGGTAGATCCCTGGATTGCTAGGCGTCGGGATCACAGAGTGCGCTTTGCCCATAGCCCATAGCCCATAGCCAATGGCCAATAGCCAATAGCCCTGTTATCCTCCCCGATTCTATGCCACGACAGCGCCGCGCACCGCACGTGCACAAGTTCGGCGGTGCTTCGCTGGCCGACTCCGCCGCCGTCAGCCGTGCCGTCGAGATCATTCAGGGCCACCAGCCGGAGCCCACCGTGGTGGTGGTTTCCGCCATGGCGGGAGTGACCGATGCGCTCCTGGCAGTTGCCCAGCAGGCGGGAAGCGGCAACGAGCGCACCCTTACCGCACTCATCGGGCAGCTACGCACCCGGCACGCGGAGGTAGCCAGAGCGCTGCTTCCCCCCGGCCGGAGCCGCGCGGGCATGCTGGCGCACATCGCGGAGGTGTTCGAGGAGCTCGAGGCGCTGGCCGCAGGCCTGCGGCGCCTCCGGGAGCTGACGCCACGTACTACCGACTTCGTGATCTCCCGGGGAGAGCGGCTCAGTGCGCGGCTCCTCGCCGGAGCCTTGGAGGCATCCGGAACCAAGGCCAAGTTCGTGGACGCGCTCGAGGTGCTGCATACCGACGATGCGTTTGGACAGGCGTCGCCCGACTTTGCCCACACCGACCGTTCAGTGCAACGGATTCTGGCGCCGATCATCGCTCATGGGGTCATCCCTGTCGTGCCCGGATTCATCGGGGCGACTCCCAGTGGTGAGGTTGCCACCCTGGGCCGCGGCGGGTCCGACCTCACGGCCACGCTGCTGGGCCGGGCACTCGGTGCTCAACGCGTGTCGCTCTGGAAGGACGTGCCGGGATTGCTGACGGCCGATCCCCGGGTGGTTCCGGACGCACGGGTAATACCACGGCTTCACGCCCGGGAGGCAGCGGAGCTGGCGTATTACGGGGCCAAAGTGCTTCATCCCCGTGCGCTGATTCCTCTGGCCGGCCGACGGATTCCGATCTACGTACGTCCGTTCGAGGATCCCGAATCTCCCGGCACGGAGGTCTCAGAGCAGGTGGAGCCGGGTCGCTTTCCAGTCAAGGCCCTGACCGCGGCCGGAGACCAGGCCCTCATCACCGTGACCGGCAACGGCATGCTCGGCGTGCCCGGAATCGCGGCCCGAACATTCGCCGCCCTGCACACCCGGCGGATCTCGGTCTCACTGATATCACAAGCGTCCTCCGAGCACTCGATCTGCTTCAGCGTGCCTGAGCCGTTCGCTGCCGATGCACGGGACAGCCTCATTCAGGAGTTTCAGGGAGAGATCGGGCGCCGGGAGATCGATGGGGTCGAAGTGAGCCCCGGCATGGCCACGGTTGCCGTGGTCGGACTGGGTATGCACGGCACGCCGGGGGTAGCGGCCGGGGTGTTCTCCGCCCTGGCGGGCGGAAGCCTCAACGTCGTGGCCATTGCCCAGGGCTCATCCGAGCTGAACATCTCCGTGGTCGTGGCGGCATCAGACGCAGCGGAAGCACAGCGCCGGATCCATGCCGCCTTTCAGCTCTCCCGCATTGCCGGTGGGTCAGTCATTCGGCCGGAGCGTATGGAGGTCGTGCTCCTCGGATTCGGCCAGATCGGGCGCGCACTATCGTCGCTTCTAGCCCGCGTCGACCGCCCGGCGCTGTCGCTTCGGGTTGCCGCGGTGATCGACCGCTCCGGCTTCGTCTTCGATCCGGAGGGTATCAGTCCGAGGCGCCTGGCCGGTTTGGCCGCCGAGAAGCGAAAGGGCCGGCGGCTCGCCGACCTTCCTAAGGGTCAGGCGGCGACTGCGGAGGAAGCGGTGGCGCACATTGCCGGCTATGCCTTGACCCGACCTGTCCTGGTAGACCTTACCGCCGATGACACGGTGGCAGCCCTGGAACAGGCTCTCACCCATGGCATGGATCTGGTGCTGGCCAACAAGCGGCCTCTCGCCGACCGCCGATCGGTCAGCGATGGCCTCTGGCAGACGGCCCGGGCACGCGGGCGTCGTATCCTGCACGAGGCGACGGTGGGCGCCGGACTCCCCATCATCGACACCTACCACAAGTTGGTCGAATCCGGTGACCGGGTTGAACGAATCGAGGGTCTGCTGTCCGGCACGCTTGGCTATGTCCTGAGCGAGGTGTCGGCTGGGGTCGCTTTCTCCCGCGCGGTGCGAAGCGCGATGACCAAGGGCTATACCGAGCCCGATCCACGTGACGACCTCTCGGGCATGGACGTGGCCCGGAAGGCGCTCATACTTGCAAGACTGCTCGGGTATCCGGACGAACTGCGACAGAGCTCGGTGGAGTCACTGGTGCCCAAGTGGGGGCGCGCGCTCTCGCTCGCGGATTTCCTCGGCCGGCTGGAGGAGCTCGATGTGCCGTGGAAGCGGCGGGTGGATGAGGCCGCGGCCGGAGGATCGGTACTCCGCTACGTGGCGCAGGTGACCCCCACCAAGGTCGCCGTCGGCGTGCAGGCGGTCCCGTTCGCGAGTCCGCTGGCCGGTATCAAGGGATCGGACAACCAGCTCGTGTTCACCACTGCACGGTACAAGGCCAACCCCCTCGTCATCACCGGTCCCGGTGCGGGCGCCGAGGTTACGGCTGCAGGGGTGCTCAACGACATCCTGCGACTGGCCGGCGCATGAGCCGGGAGCGGCGGTCGGCTGTTGCCTATGCGCCGGGCGGGGTGGGCAACATCGGCCCTGGACTCGACATCCTCGGTCTGGCGCTGGCCGGAGTGGGCGACACGGTTCGGGCCGAGTGGACCGATTCGCCCGGTATTCGAGATAGTCGATCCCGGGCATCCCGATCTTCCTACCGATCCTACCCGCCACACATCGGGGCTGGCCGCACGCGCGGTGATCGATTGCTCCGGTGGCGAGCACCGCCGGAAGGGCGGCATTGCGCTCACGGTCACGAAGGGACTGCCTCTCTCCGGCGGGCAGGGCGGGAGCGCGGCGTCAGCGGTGGCAGGTGCCGTGGCGGTGAACGCCCTGCTGGGCTATCCCCTGGATCGACAGGCACTGGTAGGCGCGGCGCTCGCGGCGGAGGAGAGCGTCTCAGGCCGCCACGCCGACAACATCGCTCCCGCGCTGCTTGGGGGAATCGTGCTCATCCGGTCGCTCGATCCACTCGACCTGGTGGAGCTGCCAGTACCTGATGAGCTGTGGGTTGTGGTGGCCCGGCCGGACCAGCGACTGCGGACGGCCGAAGCCCGCTCCGTCCTGCCCACGCAGGTCTCACGAGCCGCCGCGGTGCATCAGGCGGCGCAGGTGGGGGCCATGGTGGCCGCGCTCGCCAGCGGGGACTACGACCTGCTCGGGCGTGCCATCGACGACCGGATCGCTGAGCCGGTGCGCACGCCACTCTTGCCGGGCTTCCGGGAAGCGAAGCAGGCCGCGCTCGCGGCCGGCGCGCTGGGTAGCTCGATCTCCGGCAGCGGTCCCACCGCGTTCGCCCTGGTCCGAGGGCATGATGCCGGAACGCGCGTTGCCGCGGCAATGGCCGCCGCGTACGCCAGCTGCGGCCATCGGAGCGAAGTCCGGGTCACGCAGATCGATCGCCAGGGGGCCCGGGTGATCGGCGAGTCCGACAGAGGAAGCCCATGAGGTTCCAAACTGAGCGGCCGCCCAGCTGGCAGGCCTGCATCGCCTGCGGTAACGAGATGGGAGAGACCGATCCACAGCCACGCTGCCGTGTTTGCGGTGGATTGCTGGAGGTTCATCACCGGCCGCCGGCGATGACGCCCACGGAGCTGATCCAGCGTTTCACCGAACGGCGCGGGGGGCAGCCGGGGGCGACCGCGTCTGGCGTCTGGCGCTTCCGCGAGATCGTGCTCCCGTCCGCCGACGTGGTCGTATCACACCCCGAGGGGAATACACCGCTCCTGCACCGCATCGCGCTGGACCGCTGGGCCGGGGTCGATCATCTGCTCCTCAAGCACGAGGGCCACAACCCGACCGGGTCTTTCAAGGATCGCGGCATGACGGTGGGTGTAACCCAGGCAAAGCGGATCAACGCAGCAGCCGTGGCCTGCGCTTCCACCGGAAACACTTCGGCTTCCCTGGCTGCCTATGCGGCGCAGGCAGGACTCCCGGCACTGGTGCTGGTTCCGCTGGACGGGGTGGCGACCGGCAAGCTGGCCCAATCGCTCGCCTATGGTGCCAGGACGCTACTGGTTCGCGGCGACTTCGACGACTGCCTCCGCCTAGTCGAGCAGGCCAGCGCGGAGCTTGGTGTATACCTGCTGAATTCGATCAACCCGTTCCGGATCGAAGGGCAGAAGACGATCGTCCTGGAAATGCTGCAGCAGCTCACCTGGGAGCCGCCCGACTGGATCGTGCTGCCGGCAGGCAACCTGGGGAACACGGCCGCATTCGGGAAGGCACTCCGGGAAGCTCGGCAGTGGGGCCTGATCTCGCGAGTGCCCCGGCTGGTTGCGGTGCAGGCGGCGGGAGCGGCGCCGTTCGCGCGCAGCTTTGCGGATGGCTTCACCAAGCGGCATCGGGTGAAGGCGGAGACGGTGGCAACGGCGATCAAGATTGGAGATCCGGCCTCATACGACCGTGCAGTGCAGGCGATCACCGAGACCAATGGAGTGGTGCTGGCCACGTCGGACGCGGAGCTGCTCGAGGCGAAAGCGGCGATCGACGCATCGGGCGTCGGCTGCGAGCCGGCAAGCGCGGTGACGCTGGCCGGGCTCAGACAGCTGGTACGACAAGGAACCGTGAAGCCTTCAGACCGGGTGGTAGGGGTGCTGACTGGACACATCCTCAAGGACCCGGGCCTCCTGCTGAAATACCACCAGGAGACCGACCCGGCACCACCCGGCGCCAACTACCCGATCGAGATCGATGCCAACCTCTCGGAGATCGAGAAGGTGCTCAAAACCAAAAGCGTAAGCAGTGAGCAGTGAGCGCTGAGCGGGCCGCCCCGACCACCCGGCTTACCGCTTACGTTTTTATTTTCGTCACCTTCCAGATCTTCCCGTTCTGATCGGCCGAGATGTACAGCGACCCGTCCGGGGCCACCGCCACCCCGCTCGCCCGGAGCGAGGTAGGACCACCCTTCTCCGTCGCAAAGGTGGAGTACTCGCCTGTCGGCCTCCCATTGGTGAAGGGCACGAACACCACCCGGTAACCTTCCTGGGGCAGCGGAGCGCGATTCCACGATCCGTGGAACGCCGCGAACAGGCCGTCCTTGTACTTCGGTCCGAAAGCGTTAGAGGTGTAGAACGCCAGCGCCATCGGCGCCCAATGGCCAGGGAACACAAGGATTGGATTCAAGGCCGCGCTGCACCGGCCGACCTTCTCACCATCGCCACCGTACTCCGGGGCCAGGACCTTTTTCTTGGACTGGTTGCTGTAATAGCAGTAGGGCCAGCCGTAGTCCCCGCCCGACTCCACCCGTACCAGCTCCTCGGCGGGATTGTTTGCGTTGACTTCGTTGCTGAACCCCCAGTTGTCACTCAGCTGATCGCGGCCATGAACCGCGGCGAAGAGAGCCTCGGTTCCCGGCTGGGTAGCCAGGGCCATCGCGTTCCGAAGCCCGGTGGCGTAGCGTCGCCCGTCTGCAAAGCCTTGACCGAGACGATCGGCCGAGAAACGCCAGATCCCGGCGCGCCGCTCGAGCTCGGCGCAGGGATCTTTTCCCGGTGAGGCGGGGAGCCGGTCGGTTTTCTGGCAACTGTTCGTCTTGGACCCCACGTTCACATACATCGCATTGTCGGCACCGAACGCGAGGCTTTTGGCCTGGTGCCCGCCATCGCTCGGCAACCCGGAGACCACCGTCTCCTCCTTGCCGCTGGGCTCGAGTTTGCCGTCGCCAAGCCGGTAGCGCACTATGCGGTCGTTCAGCGCGTAGTAGACATAGCCGTTGTGAACCTTCACATCGTTGCCGCCGCCGGGCCCGAAGCTGGCACGTTCGTCCGGCTTCCCGTCACCGTCCTTGTCCCTGAACGCCAGCACCCCACCGGTGTTGTCGCCGGGCTTGCCGCTCAGCGCAGCGTAGAGGTCGCCGTTCGGCCCAACGGCCACCTGGCGCACCGGTCCGAGCTGGCTGGCCACGACGGTAGCGCAGAAGCCTTCGGGCAGCACCAGGCCGCCGTTGTCCGGGTCGCATTTCGGGTCTGCCAGAGGAGAAATCCGGATTTCGGGGAGCGGCGCGAGCGTGGTCAGGGCGAGCGCGGCAGGAAGGAGAATCGAGTGTACGCTGGTCATATCGAACACCATGCAAGAGTCTGGCGCCAGGAGAAATGCCCATTTTCCCTCTGGAAGATAGCCCCGTTCGGCCTGGCGCCGGGGGCCCCGCCCGACGGGCTGGGCCGGTTCTCAGAGGGGAAATCGCCGATTCCCTATTGCATCGGGGCGCTGTCTGCTTACTGTTGATCACGGTAGTTCTCGTTGTTCCGAGGCACAGCACAGTTCTCACTCAATCTGGGGGACACTGCATGGCCACCAAGCGGAAAAAAAAGACTGCCGGCAGAAAGAAGTCAGCGAAGAAGTCAGCGAGGCGGCCCGCCGCCCGCAAGAAGGCAGCAAAGAGAGCCACAAAGCGGAAGTCCTCAGGCAAGAAGCGCGCACCCAATCCCGCATTCATGAGACCAATGCAGCCGAGCTCGAACCTGGCGGCCGTCATCGGTAGCGGTGCGGTGCCGCGGACCCAGGTCATCAGCAAGCTCTGGCAATACATCAAACGGCACGACCTGCAGGATTCCAAGAACCGTCGGGCCATCAATGCCGACGAGAAGCTCCGTCCGCTCTTCGGCGGCAGGAGCCAGGTCACCATGTTCGACCTCGCCAAGATTGCGAACAAGAACCTGAGCTAGCCCGGCTACCCCGGGCCTTACTGAGGGCGCTCCCGCTGGGGCGCCCTTCTTGTTTGGAGGGAGGCTATGGGCTTTGCGCTATGGGCTATGGGCTACGTCTGTCATCCTGAGGAGCACAGCGACGAAGGATCTACTCGGCAACCATACCGGACTACTCCGGGCAGATCCTTCGCTTCGCTCAGGATGACAGGTCTCGGCCACTTGCTTATGGCCCATAGCGCATAGCCCATAGCCAACAGCCTCCACTATCTTCCCACCCCTATGGCCGGCGAATACATCTTCACCATGCGCGACCTGCGGAAGGTCGTGCCCCCATCCCGCGAGATCCTCAAGGGAATTCATCTGTCCTTCTTTCCCGGCGCCAAGATCGGCGTGCTGGGCGCAAACGGCGCGGGAAAGTCCTCCTTGCTCCGCATCATGGCTGGTGCAGACAAGGACTTCCTGGGTGAGGCTCGGCCCCTGGCAGGAACGAAGATCGGACACCTGCCGCAGGAACCGCAGCTCGACCCAGCCAAGGACGTCCGCGGCAATGTGATGGAGGGTGTACGCGAGCAGCAGCTGATACTCGATCAGTTTAACGACATCAGCGCCAGGTTTGCCGAGCCGATGGACGACGACGAGATGACCCGGCTGCTGGAGAAGCAGGGCAATCTTCAGGAGCGGATCGACGCGCTCGGGTTATGGGAGCTGGACCATAAAATCGACATGGCCATGGACGCGCTACGTCTGCCACCGGGTGACGCGGACGTGATGAAGATCTCCGGCGGCGAGCGGCGCCGGGTGGCGTTGTGCCGCCTGCTCCTCGAGCAGCCGGACATGCTCCTGCTGGACGAGCCCACCAACCATCTCGATGCCGAGAGCGTCTGGTGGCTGGAGCGCTACCTGGCCGAGTTCCCGGGCACCGTGGTTGCGGTTACCCACGACCGCTATTTCCTCGACAATGTGGCAGGGTGGATCCTCGAGCTGTACCAGGGGGCGGGGATTCCGTGGGAAGGCAACTACTCGTCCTGGCTCGAGCAAAAGGAGCGGCGGCTCGGCCAGGAGGAAAAGCAAGCGTCCGCTCGCCAGAAAACGCTGCAGCGCGAGCTCGAGTGGGTCCGGATGTCTCCCCGCGCCCGCCAAGCCAAGAGCAAGGCCCGTATCACTCGGTACGAGGAGTTGCGCGAGGAGGCCGAGCGGCAGACCGAAGGCAGCGCCGAGATCCTCATCCCCGTCCCTGAGCGGCTGGGCGACGAGGTGGTCATTGCAAGCGACGTTGCCAAGGGATTTGGTGACCGGCTCCTGTTCGAGAACCTCAGCTTCTCGCTTCCCCGTGGCGGGATCGTCGGTGTGATCGGGCCGAATGGTGCTGGCAAGACGACTCTCTTCCGCATGATCACTGGTCAGGAGCAGCCGGACTCCGGGGCGCTCACCGTGGGCTCCACGGTGCAGGTCGCCCATGTGGATCAGAGCCGGGACACGCTCGACCCCGACAAGACGGTGTATCAGGAGATCTCTGGTGGCCAGGACCAGCTTCAGTTCGGCCGCCGCACGGTCAATGCGCGGGCCTACGCGGCGGGATTCAACTTCCGTGGATCCGAGCAGCAGAAAAAGGTGGCCACCCTCTCCGGCGGCGAGCGGAACCGGCTGCATCTGGCCAAGCTCCTGAAGAGTGGCGGCAACCTCCTGCTCCTCGACGAGCCCACCAACGATCTGGATGTGGACACCCTGCGCGCCCTGGAAGAGGCGCTGCTCGGCTTTGCCGGCTGCGCCGTGGTCATCAGTCACGACCGCTGGTTTCTCGATCGCATCGCCACCCACATCCTCGCCTTCGAGGGCAACAGTGAGGTGGTATGGTACGAGGGGAACTACCAGGAGTACGCCGCCGACTATCACAAGCGGAAGGGCGCCTCGGTGGACCAGCCCCACCGGATCCGGTACAAGAAGCTGGTGCATTAGGCCGGGAAGTGGACAGCGGGTCAGCGGGTCAGCGGGTCAGCGGGTCAGAACAAACTGTTGTCACCCTGAGGGAGCGGAGTGACCGAGGGGGCCGAAGCGTCGCTGCAGCAACGATCATCTGGTGTTCTCGAGCGCCGACTCCCCGATAGACATGATCGGACTGTAGGAAACCTGAGGTCATGGCCCCCTCGCTTCGCTCAGGGTGACACGCGTGCGCAGGTCCTTCGTCCTTACCCGCTGACCCCCTGACCCGCCGTCCCGCTGTCCCCCTGTCCCGCTTATAATTGGCCATGCTGATTCAACAAAGCCGCATACCATATCTGCCCGCCCGTATCGAGGGACTCGCGGCCGTCGCGATGAATCTCTGGTGGAGCTGGAGTCGCGAGGCACGCGGGCTTTTCCAATCCATCGACGAGCCTCTCTGGCGCGACACTCGGCACAATCCGTTGGAGCTGCTCTGCCGGGTCGACCCCGCCCGGATCGCAGCCTGCGCCAGCGACAGCGATTTCCTCCGCCGGTATGACGACGTCATGGAGCAGATGGCACACGAGGCGGATCACGGCGATACCTGGTTTGCCCGGAACTATCCCGATCTCAACGGCCGCCCGGTGGCGTACTTCTGCGCCGAGTTCGGCCTCCACAACTCGGTGCCGATCTACTCCGGCGGCCTGGGCGTGCTGGCCGGCGACCATTGCAAGTCGGCGAGCGATCTCGGCGTGCCGCTGGTCGGGGTTGGCCTCTTCTACCGGAAGGGCTACTTCGACCAGCGGCTGACTCTCGACGGGTGGCAGGAGGACAGCGACGTCGAGTACGACGTGAGCGCCACTCCACTGGTGCCGGTGGCGGGATCGAGCCATCAGCCCTGGCTCACTTCGGTGGAGACTTTCGGGCGGCCGGTTCACGTGAGGGCCTGGCGGATGATGGTGGGCCGGGTACCGATTTATCTGCTCGACACCAACTTGGAAGCGAATCACCCAGAGGACCGGGCGTTGATGAACAAGCTCTACGCCGGCGGGCCGGAGCTGCGACTGAGGCAGGAATGGATTCTCGGCGTCGGCGGAGTGCGGGTACTCCGGGCCATGGGAATCGACCCCGGAGTGTGGCACGCCAACGAAGGGCACGCCGCCTTCATGATGATCGAGCGGCTCCGAGAGCTGATCACGGGTGGAGCATCGTACCCGGACGCCGTGCGCCAGGTTCGAGCGCAAAGCATCTTCACCACCCACACACCGGTTCCCGCCGGCCACGACGCCTTTACCAACGAGCAGCTCGAAGCCTGCGCCGGACCGGTGTGGGAAGAGATGGGTATCGATCGGGAGACCCTCTTTGGCCTCGGTACCCACCCGGCCCTGCCGGGGCAGTTTCACATGACGGTGACAGCGATGCGGCTCTCCGCCCGGATCAATGGCGTCTCCCGCCGGCACGGGCAGGTCTCCCGCAACATTTGGCGCGAGCTCTGGCCCAACCGGCATTGGGAGGCGGTGCCGATCGGCCACGTTACCAACGGCGTTCACCTGGCCACCTGGATGGCAAGCCCGATCATGGCCCTGCTGGACGAGCACCTGGGGCCCAACTGGGGAGAGCGCCTGGAGGAGCCCGGCTTCTGGGACCAGGTTCTCACCTTGGATCATGCCAAACTGTGGGAGGCCCACCTAAGGCAGAAACGAGCCCTGTCCAACTTCGTGCGCGAGGATGCCCGCCGCCGGTTTGCCGGCCAGCTCAAGGAGGCCGCACAGGTGGTGGGAGCGGGAACCCTGCTCGATCCCATGGCGTTCACCATCGGTTTCGGTCGCCGCTTCGCCACTTATAAGCGAGCCAATCTGATCTTTCGGGACATCGACCGGCTCAGGCGTCTTCTGGTGGATCCATGGCGTCCGGTACAGATCATCTTTGCGGGGAAGGCTCACCCGGCCGACAACCCGGGTAAGGAAGTGCTCCAATCGGTGTACCACTTCACCCGTGATCCCGCTTTCGAGGGCCGGGTCGCGTTCCTCGAGGATTATGACATGCACCTCGCGCACCTCCTGGTGCAGGGAGTCGACCTGTGGCTCAACCTGCCGCGGGTGCCGCTCGAGGCCTCCGGTACCAGCGGCATGAAAGCCGGGCTCAATGGAGTGCCCCAGCTCAGCACCCTCGACGGATGGTGGCAGGAGGGCTACGATGGACTGAACGGGTGGGCCATCTCTCCTGCCGCCGAGGATGAAGACGCCGATGCGGCGGACGCAGAGGATTTCTACCGACTGCTGGAGGAGCAGATCGTCCCCCTCTTCTATACCAGGAACGCGCAGGGAACCCCTTTAGGCTGGGTAGAGAAGATGCGTCACGCGCTTCGACTGGCCGGTGGCCGGTTCACCGCCCGGCGTATGCTGCGGGACTACGTGCAGGAATACTACGCACCCGCGATTCACGGGGAGGCGTCCGGCGACGATCCTCCCACGGCTTGAGGCAGACAGGATGGCGACCTTGCGTCAGCCGGCTCGCGAGCCGGTGATCTCGACACCGTCGCTCAGAACATCCGGAGGCCAGCAAGTCTCCGTCGTCCACGTAGCCGCGGAATACTTCCCCTATGCCAGGACCGGCGGCCTGGCTGAAGCGGTCAGCGGGTTGGCCAACTTCCAGCGAGCCGCCGGGCTCGACGTTGCCGCCATTCTGCCGTTGTACCGTACCGTGCGCGATGCCGATCCGGACCTCGAGCCGGTGGGGCAGCCGTTCCTGGTTCCGATGGGATCCCACACCGAAGAAGCCCGCGTCTTTCGAGTTACCGGACCGCACGCGGGGCCGCAGGTCTACTTTATCGAGCACCTGGACTACTTCAACCGGCCCGGCATCTATGGCGAGAACGCCGTGGACTACCCCGACAACGCACGCCGGTTCGCCTTCTTCGCGCTCGCCGCAGTCACTGCCCTGCCGCGGCTGGTGCCCGGGCCAATCGTACTCCACGTGCACGACTGGCACACCGCTCTCGCGCTGGTCTATCTGCGCACCTCGCTGAATGCGCGGTACTCGAAGGATGCTACCGCCGTCCTCTCGGTCCACAACCCCGGCTATCAGGGACACTTTCCCCCCGAGGTGATGCCTCAGATCGGACTCCCCTGGGAGCTGTACAACTGGCGTCAGCTGGAGTGGTACGGCAAGGTCAATTTCCTCAAGGGTGGATTGGCGTTTGCAGACTTCGTCACCACCGTGAGCCCGACCCAGGCCGAGGAGCTCCGCACCCCTGGTGGCGGCTTCGGTCTGCACGACGTATTCACCTGGCTGGCCGACCGTCTCGTAGGGGTGCTCAACGGGATCGACCAGCAAACCTGGGATCCGACCGCCGATGATCAGATCACGGCCCAGTACTCGGCGAAGAGTCTGGACGGCAAACGGCGCTGCAAGGCCGCACTCCAGCGTTCGTTCGGACTTCCTCAGCGACGGAAGGTCCCCCTGTTCGGCATGACCGGTCGCATGGTCACCCAGAAGGGGCTGGATCTCATTCTTCAGAGTGACGAGCTGCTGGCACTCGATGCCCAGTTCGTGTTTCTCGGCAGCGGAGAGAAGCAATACGAGACCGCGTTGGTGGAGCTGGCGTCGTCTGCGCCGGAGCGGGTTGGGGTGCAGCTCGACTTCACCGACCGTCTGGAGCACAGGCTCATGGCAGGGGCGGACCTGTTTCTCATGCCATCCCTCTATGAACCCTGCGGCCTCACCCAAATGCGGGCCCAGCTTTACGGGGCCCCACCGATCGTCCGCGATGTCGGCGGGCTTGCGGACACGGTCGAAGATGAGGTGACCGGATTTGCCTTCGAGCCCTACACGCCAGAAGCCTTCCAGCAGGCTACCTTCCGAGCGCTCGACCGGTTCCGCCATCCCGCCAAGTGGCAGGCCATTGTTCGCCAGGGGATGGCGAGCGACTTCAGTTGGGAGCGCTCCGTGGCCATGTACATCGATGTTTACCGCCGCGCGCTGGCCTATTCGTCCGGTGCCCGGTGAGTCCGCGCCAGACGGACTTCATCTTCACGTTGCACAGTCACCTGCCTTACGTCCTGAACCATGGGCGCTGGCCGCATGGAAGTGACTGGATCTGTGAAGCGGCGCTCGACACCTATCTCCCCTTGCTGGAAGTCCTCCGCGGCCTCGCGGCAGATGCGGTGCCATCCCCCCTCACCATCGGCTTCACCCCCGTCCTCGCCAATCAGCTCGCCAGCCCGACATTCGTCTCCGAAATGGAGACGTTCTTCGATCAGCGCATCAAGGCGTGCGACGAGGCGCCGGCCTCACTGGCCACCACCGGGGACAACCACCTGCTTCCATTGGTGGAGTTCTGGCGCGCCAGGCTGATCCGGCTCCGCGAGCTGTTCCACGCCATCGACCGGGACCTCATCGCGGCGTTCCGCGCACTCGAGTCGGCAGGCCGTATCGAGATCATCAGCTCGGCGGCCACGCACGGCTATCTCCCGCTGCTCGCGCGGGACGAGAGTATCCGGCTCCAGCTCGCGGTTGGCGTTTCGGAGCACCGACGCCTCTTCGGGCGCTCGCCCAAGGGGTGCTGGTTACCGGAGTGCGCCTATCGGCCGCGAGGACCGTGGGAGCCCTGGCCAACCGCTCCCCGAACAGGTGTGCGTCGGGGCATCGAGGAACATCTGGCCGACGCGGGCTTTCAGTACTTTTTCGTGGACGCTCACCTTGCCGCCGCTGGCCGGCCTCTCGGCCTCTCGGGCGATCCCGCGGGTGATCCCATCGTCCATATGCCGGCACGCCCGGGCTTGCCGGCGGAACCGTTGCGCTCCCCTTACCGCGCCTACCGGGTCGCCCACGGCTCCGTAGCGGCCTACGTGAGAGATCCCCGGGCCTCGATGCAGGTCTGGAGCCGGTTTGAGGGATACCCGGGCGACGAGTGGTATCTCGAGTTCCACAAGATGCGGTGGCCAGGAGGTCTCAAGCTCTGGCGAGTCACGGGACCGGGTGTAGACCTCGGTGCGAAGCAGCCCTACAACCCGGAGACCGCGGCCGGGCGCGCTCGGGAGCACGCCAATCATTTCGCTCACCTTCTGTCCGGCATCTCAGCCGACCAGTCGCAGAACCGCGAGGGCGTCGTGGTGGCGCCGTTCGACACCGAGCTCTTCGGACACTGGTGGTTCGAGGGCCCCGTATTCCTCGGTCACGTTTATCGATCGCTCGCAGGAAAGCGGGACGCGATTCAGCCGGCCACCGGCTCCCACCATCTCGAGACGCATCCGCCCCGCGCCGCCATCCGGCTGCCGTGGGGCTCGTGGGGGGCCAATGGCGACAGCAGCATGTGGCTCAGCGATCAGACCGCCTGGACCTGGGAGCGGCTCTGGCCGCTGGAGCAGGCCTTCTGGGATGCCGCGCCCGGCGCACTGGCGGCGCCGGCCGCTCGTCCGGTACTGGCCCAGGCGGCAAGGGAGCTGTTGCTGGCCCAGTCCTCCGATTGGCAGTTCATCATCTCCACCGGAGCCGCGGCCGACTATGCCGAGAAGCGGTTTAAGGAGCATTGCGAGGATGCCGAGAAGCTGATCGCCGCGCTCGGGCCCGGTCGAGAAGGCGATCTGGAGTCGGCCCAGCGGCTGGCTGAGGAGTTGTACCAGCGCGATCAGCTCTTCCCCAACGTACTGCCCGCGGTGGCAGCTGCGCTCGGGGGCTCCCGCTCACTCGTGGTCGGTTAGCGCATGGCTTCAATTCGACTCGTCTTTGGCCTTCATCTGCATCAACCGGTCGGTAACTTCGACCACGTCTTCGAGCAGCACGTCCACGATGTTTACCGGCCCATTCTGGAGCGGCTCTCAGAGCGGGGGTTTCTCCCCCTGGTTCTGCATCTCTCCGGCCCTCTCCTGGAATGGCTTGAGAAGCACGATACGGGGTACCTGGATCTCCTGGGAAACCTGGTGTCGGACCGGAAGGTGGAGCTGCTCCTGGCCGGATTTTATGAGCCGGTACTCGCCTCCCTCCCCCGAGCGGACCGGGTCGAGCAGATCCAATGGATGCGGGACGCGGTGCGCCGGCGTTTCGGCGTCGAGGCCCACGGGCTCTGGCTGACGGAAAGAGTGTGGGAACCCGAGCTCGCCGCCGATCTGGCAGACGCGGAGGTTCGCTACGCGCTGGTGGACGACCGTCATTTTCTGGTGTCCGGATTCAGCACCGAGCAGCTCCACACTCCGTACTGGACTGAGAGCGACGGGAAGCGAGTGGCACTCTTCCCGATCGACGAGCGTCTTCGGTATTTGATTCCGTTCCGGCCGCCGGAGGAGACCGCGGCATATCTGCGGGAGCTCCGCGGCGCGGGTCACCGATTGGCCGTTCTGGCCGACGACGGGGAAAAGTTCGGTGGCTGGCCCGGAACCAAGGAGTGGGTGTACGAGCGTGGCTGGCTGGATCGTTTCACAGCCACCATCAGCGGCCTGGTCGAGAACGGCGAAGTTCAGCTCAGCACGTTGCGCGATGCGCTGGACACCGTACCCAGCGGCGGCATTGCCTACCTCCCGACCGCCTCCTACCGCGAGATGGAGGGCTGGTCGCTACCTCCCGATGCCGCGCTGCGTCTGATCCGGCTGGAGCGCGACCTGGGTGAGGCACGTCTGGCGGGCCCCGACGGAGCCCTCATACGTGGTGCCCACTGGCGCAACTTTCTGGTGAAATACTCCGAATCCAACCGGATGCACAAGAAGATGATGGCCCTCTCGCTGCTGTGCCGAGGCGGGGGCGATCCCCCTGCGGCCCGGCGGGCCATCGGCCGGGCTCAGTGCAACGATGCCTACTGGCATGGCGTCTTCGGTGGCCTGTACCTGCCCCATCTGCGAGAAGCGATCTGGAGCAATCTCGCACTCGCGGAGTCGGAGCTCCGTCGCGGAGAGGCACTCGGCGTCGAGGTCCTGGACCTGGATGGCGACGGGCATGACGAGATCTGGGTCCATTCGGACCGGTTCTCGGCACTGCTGAGCCCCCACCGGGGAGGCGCCTTGGAGGAATACACCATCTTCGCCAATGGTGTGAACTATGCGAACACGCTCACTCGACGGCGCGAGGCCTACCATGATACCGCCCTGGAGCAACATGCAGAGGCGCACGCCGGCGGCGATGACGGTGCTCCCAGCGTTCACGATATCGAGGAGGGTCTTCGCCTGGAGCACCGCCCTCCGCTCGATTCCGATCCCCGGGCGATCTTTGTCGACCGGGTGCTGCCGAGCGGACTGACCCTCGATCAATATGCCGGCGGCGATTACTGGCCTACCCGCTCCTGGGCGCAGAGCCCTGGCAGCTTCACCATCGAGCGGCAACGGGACACCGTCGAGATCGTGTGCTCGTTCTCCGGCTCAGGCGGTGAGAAGACGCTGGAGAAAAGATTCGAGTTCGCTGCCGACGGGATGTTGCGGGTTAGCTACCGATGGGATGCTTCAATCGGACAGCCGGACGATCTCTTCGCACCCGAGCTCTCGCTCTTCGCCCCACTCGAGCTGCGGTTGGAGCCCGAGACCGAGATCTGGACATTCCCGATCGAGACAGTGGCCAAATCGGAGCGAGGCTTCGATCGAACCAGGCAGGGCGACTCGGTCACGCTTCGTTGGCCAGTTCACTTGGGCCGGGCATCGGTGCAGGTGTCCGTACCGGGCAGTCAGAATAGCGAGACCGCGGCAAGCGAGCGCTCTATTTCCCGCGCCCCCAGTCTTCTCTGAGCGGTGCTGGCCTTCCTCTTGCCTTGTGAACGGATCCCCGTCACCAGGTGCCATCCATGCTCAGGAAGAGCGCAAATCGGTCTGTCCGAACGCAATACGCACTGGCGCTTTGCAGTGCCTTGGCGCTGTCAGCCTGTTCCGCCAAGTACTCAACGGTTCCGGCGCGACTCGATCTCGCGCCGTATGGCCGCATCGCTGTGGTTACGTTCTCGACCGACAAGTCGAACAGCGTCATGAGCGCGCTGGCGACTCAGCGGTTCGCCGAGGCTCTGCTCGCCAGCCAGTCAGGTATCGAGCTTCTGGAGCTCGACGCCGCAGATTCGTCGCTCAAGGGTTTGCCGGCGAACGCCGACGGTGTGGCGCTCGCGCAGGCCCTGGGCCGTGAGAGGAACATCCCGGCCGTATTCCTTGGTCAACTTAAGGTTTCCGGGGTCAAGCCGCGGGGCAACCTGAGTGTGTCGGGCGTGAATGTCCGGGCTGCGGTGTCCGCCGAGCTCACGGTTCGGCTGCTGTCGACCAAGACCGGCGGAACGGTGTGGCGCTCGAGCTCTGCGGCCAACGGGACGGTGGGGCGGCTCGGCCTCTCGGGCTCGCTTCCTTCGATCGCGATGCGCGACAAGGAAGAGGCGTATGGTGAGGTGGTTGGTCAGTTGGTCAGCGACGTGACCCGCGACATGCGGCCCACTTGGATAAAGCAATAGCTTCAGCCGTTCGACAGTACCGAAGAGAACCACACAGAGCCCCTCGGCAATCGCCGGGGGGCTTTGGTATCCCGGGGTGCAAGGGCAAAACTCGGCTGCTCATGTAAGGTCTCGGTCACTCGCCCCATAAAACTTCTCTGACTGAACAGGGCGACACTCCTTGTTCAAACAGCATACCAATTGGATCCCAGCAGCGGGCTAAGCCGGCTTTCATCAAAGCATCTGAGAGGATTGCAAGAGGAGCGCCTCGAACGAGGAACGATCCGTTCTCATCCGTGTCATCCGTCGCTAGCTTGTTCCCATAGGTCTTTCCCCAGGGGAGTACGTGGAATGCAGGTCTTTCTTACGGGCGCCACCGGATATATCGGCACTGCCGTGGCCGACCGGCTCCGCGCCGCGGGGCACGAACTCACCGGGTTGGCCCGAAGCGATGCGGCGGCCGCCCGGCTGACAACGGCCGGTATCCGGCCGGTACGCGGCGATTTTTCCGATCCCAAGAGCGTTGGCTCGGCGGCTCGTTCCGCCGACGGCGTGATCAGCCTGGCCACCACCTATAATCCCGCCGTGGATGGCCCAGCCATCGATGCAATACTCGACGCCATCGCCGGCAGCGACAAACCCTTCGTGTACACTAGCGGGATCTGGTCGCACGGAAACACCGGCGATGTCGTGGTCGATGAGACGACGCCACCGAAACCCGCGGCGCTGGTTCAGTGGCGCCAGGCGGTGGAGGATCGGGTACGCGAGGGCGCCAGGCGCGGCATCCGCACTGTCGTGATACGGCCGGCCATCGTCTACGGCCGAGGTGGCGGGATTCCGGCCGGGTTCGTCGACTCGGCGCGGAAGGAAGGCGCCGCCCGATATGTCGGCAGCGGTGAGAACCGCTGGCCCTTCGTGCACGTCGACGACCTGGCCGACCTGTACCTTATGGCGCTGGAACGAGCACCAGCGGGCTCACTGCTGCTGGGTGTGTCCGGGCCCTCGCATTCGGTGCGCGAGGTGGCCACGGCCGCTAGCCGCGGAGCGGGAGCCGGCGGACGCACCAAGGCATGGCCGCTGGAGGAGGCACGAAAGACGTTGGGGGCCTACGCCGACGCACTCGTACTTGATCAACAGGCGTCGGGCCGGCGGGCCGAGGAAACGCTGGGCTGGAGCCGCGCCGCCCGGATGTGCTAGAGGACATCGAGCGTGGCTCGTACGCAAAGCGCTGATCGAGAACTTACAGGCCCGCCTGATCGCGCCGACTCTGCACCTGGTAAACCGATATGAAACCGGTCTCGAACCCGCTCCGACAACCCCGCAGATAGAGACGCCACACGCGCAGCCGCTCCTCACCAACGAGCCGCAGGGCCTCGGCGCGATGCTCGTCCAGACGTCGAGCCCAATGGCGTAACGTCTCGGCATAGTCCATTCCGAACTCCTCGACGTGCTCGGTCACGAAGCCGGCCCGCTCCAGCGCAAGGATCACCCGGGATAGGTGAAGCGGGTCCGCGTCGGGGAACACGTAGCGCTCCGAAAACGCGCCGGCGTGGAGATAGGTGTAGTGAAGGCGGGCGACGCCGTGGTTGAGCAGGCGGCCCCCCGGCCGGACGAGACCTGCCACACGTTCCGCGTACAGATCGATCCGCTCGGCTCCCACGTGCTCGACCATGCCGATGCTGGCGATCGCGTCAAACTGCTCCCCGACGAGGTCGCGATAGTCCAGGACCAGGATGCGCACCCGATGGTCCAGACCCGCCTCACGCACACGTGCTCGGGCGAGAGCAGCCTGCGGCTCGGAGAGGGTGATTCCCACGACATCGACGTCGTGGCGACTGGCCGCGTGGATGGCGAAGCTGCCCCAGCCGCAGCCGATGTCGAGCACGCGCTGGCCGGCCTCGAGTCCGAGCTTACGGCATGTCAGCTCCAGTTTCGCCTGCTGCGCCGATTCCAGTGACACGCCATCTCTGGAGAAAAATGCACAGCTGTACGTCATCGACTGGTCGAGAAACAGGGCGAAGAAGTCGTTGGAGGCGTCGTAGTGGTGTCGGACCGCGCGGGCATCTCTGGTTTTCGAGTGCTGCATGCCCACAGGGCGAAGCTCCGCCTTCGGCGCGGACGGGGGCATGGTGGCGCCCGACGCGCGGACGGCGGCGAGACTGAGCCTGACCCGATCCCAGGCATGGAGGGTCGGAGGGTTCCACCGGTACCAAAGGTCGATCACGCCGTCGAGATCCTCGACCTCGAGCTGGCCGGAGACGTAGGCTCGACTGAGGCCGAGTTGTCCCGGTGCGCCAAGAAGTTGCGCTATCGCTCGTGGCGACCGGACGATGAAGGTGGGTCCGCCGGCGACGGTGGCGGGCACCGTGGTTCCGTCCCAGAAGTCGATGGCAAACGGACGTTCCGGAAACAGCCGCTCGATTTCCCGGCAAAGCGGCGTCGTAGTGGTGAACCGCATCCCGTCCTCCGCAACAGCCAGAGCCCGCAGCCTACGCTATCACCGCCTGGATCTGTCAGCCAGACCCCTCCCTTCGCCCTGGAAGGAGGAGAACCTATAAGAACAGCCCCCCGACGCTCGAGGGGCTGCCTTGCGTCCTGGTTGGTACCGGCTATGGCGTCGCCGGCTCCTTCTTCGGCTCCAGCTTCAGGATCCACAAGCCGCTGTTGATGTCCGGCACGAAAATGTTGCCGTCTTTCACCACCGCACCCCAGGCGAACGTCGCCCGCGGCCGGATGCCCATCGAGTCGGCAGTGAGGATCCAGCTGATCTCACGTCCTTGACGCAGCAGGTCGCCCTTGAGCTCGCCCGAAATGTCGAGCGCGCGGGCACCACCCTGGTAATTCCCCAGGTAGAGCGTGTCTCCCTCCACCCAGACGTTGTGCACTCCGCCGTCGGTGGGCTCGTACCAGGCCACCTCCTTTGGTTTCTCCAGGTCCGATACGTCAATAACGTGCAACCGCCCGAACGTCAGGTCGTTCCCGTCAGCCAAGCCCTTTGCGGGCTTCGAGGCATAAACCTCGTCACCCACAAAAACGTAGTTGCCGTGGCGCCACGCGGTGTGAGTGCCGCGGGGACCAAGACCATAGAGCTGATCCACTCGGGCATAGGTCTCGTTGAGATCGTACTTGTACTGGGAGACGAGCTTGGGAGACTCGGGGCTGCCCCCTTTGACGCCGTTTCCGACGTCCAGGATAATCAGACCGTCGTTCCAGTAGCTGAGGTACGCCAGGCCATCGGTGACCGCAACATCGTGGACATAGCGTCCCGCCTCGGTCTGCTCGGTCTGCCACCGCGCCACTTCCTTCGGCTTGGCGGGGTCTCGAATGTCGATGACCCGCATCGAGCCGGTGGCGTCATCGGTGAGGTAGACATGTCTCTGTGACACGTAGCTCGAATGGACCCCCCCGGTCACTGTCTCGGTGTACTGGGAGATGGCCCTGGGATGACAGGGGTCACTGGCGTCGAACACCACGATCCCGTTCTTCCGATCCGAGGCACCCTCCCGCGAGAACACCCCGTAACGGCCGTCCTCGGTAGTCATGACGTCATTGACGAGACGGGCGTTGGTAAGCATTGAGTCGACGACTCTGGGCTGAGACGGATCGGCCACATCGATCGCATATACCCGGTCCGCGATGGTGCTGAGATAGGCACACTTGCCGGACGGGTGCACCCACACCTCGGCCGTGCGGAATCCGAGCGGCACTCGACCCTGAACCACCATTCCCCGCCCGACTCGGCGGGGCTCCACCTGGATGACTGCGTCGGCCGAGCGGTCACCAACGATACCGGTGACGGTATACTTGCCCGGGGTTTCAGCCACAAACGCGCCGTGCTCGTCCACCTGGGCCACACCAGAGGCGGCCACTGCGTTCACCGCCCAGCGCACCGGGAGATCGGCGATCGGACGACCCTTTGCATTCTGGGCCTGCACCTTGAAGCGGACCACGTCGCCAGTCTTGACCGTTCTGAGCGCGGGCTCCACGGCCAGCCGAGCCGCCGTATTGGGAACCACGCGCAGGGCGAGCGCTGACCTGGCCGTACCGCTCCTGGCGGTGATAGTGGCTTGACCCGGCGCAAGCGCGGAGAGGCGGCCGTCAGGAGTAACACTGGCCACCCGAGGAGCACTCGAGCTGAAGCTGACCGGATCGTTTCGCCGGTCGTTTTGCGCGCTGAACGGAACTCCGGTCAAGGTGAGGCGCGTGCCTGCGAGCAGCTTCGATGGTGCGGGCTGAATCTCGATCCGGGTCGCCGGCAGGGGGAGCACTCGAATGACCGCCTGACCCAACACCGGCTTAGTGCTGTCGGCCGCCGCTACCGCGTACACGTGCACGTAGCCGGCATACCCGGCCTTCAGCAGCCCGGTCGAGTCCACGCTACCCTCACCGTGACCCATCCACCGAATCGGCACGGCCGGTAACGCTCGGCCCGACGCATCGCGTGCCGTGGCGGAGAGACGGAGCGTCTGGCCGATAGCGATCTCCGCTTGCGCCGGGATCACTTCCACCTGCGTGACCACCGCCTGAGTTGGCGCGACGCCCTGCGCCAGCAAGAGGACGAGTCCGAGGTACATGCCAGTGCCTCCAGGAAGGTCGAAAGGAACGAATCGGGCCGTGGAAGTTACGTATGAGCGGTTGAGGCGCCAGGATGGACAGAAGCCTCACCACCTCATCGGGCAGACGAGGCGGCGGGGCTTTGAGTTTCGGAGCTAATCCCAGGCCTAGGCTTCGGGCCTGTCCGGCCGGCCCGGAGGGATGCGGCCTTCCGCTCTTCCCTTCACGTAAGCGTACATCGCGTTGATCTGCTCGGGTGTCAGGGTCCCGAAGGCCGGCATCCCCCGCTCCGGCCTGCCTTTCGCCACCACCTCGAGGAACTTCTCTGGTGTGTCGATCGGCCCGCTTGGGCCCAGCGAAACCAGCAGGTTGGCGGCCACCGGGTTGGGGAGTGCGTCCTGCCCATGACACCGGGCGCAGTTCACGCTGTATTGCCGCCATCCTTCGTACTCAAGTGGACTCACCTTCAAGCCACCCCCCGTTGTCTTCTGACCAGTCGGCTTGCCTGGCTTGGCCGCAGCGGGTGGCGTGTCGCGACCCGGCCGAGAGGGTGGAGTGATCGGTGGTGTGGCCGTTGAGGTATCGGGGGTGGGCGCGGTTGCCGTGTCTACTCTTCCGGTCTGCACGCCACTATCTACCGGAGCTGATGCCGCGTCATCTACGCCAGGTGCTTTCGTCTTACAGCCTTGCCCCAGCCCGAACAGGAGAGCCAGCGCGAGGTAGTCCTGCGCGATTCAATACCAAAGTCATTTTTCCGCTCCTTCGCAGTGGCTATTGCCTCACCGCGGGCCGGCCTGGGTGGATCTGGCCCTCACTGCGGCCCTTCACATAGAGGTAGATCGCCTCGATCTTGCCCATCTCCAGCCCCAGCGGACACCATGCCGGCATGCCCTTCTCGGGACGGCCGGCACAGACCGTCTGCATGAAGAGCTCCTTGGTCGGAATCGACCCTTCCGGCCTGACCGACACGATCAAGTGCGGCGCGATGGTAGTGCCTTGAACGTCCTCCCCATGGCAGCGGGCGCAGTTCAAGTTGAACTGCTTCCAGCCCTCATATACCTGCTGTGACACGGTATCGAGCGGTGCCTGGTGGTAGGCGTCACGTAGAGGCGCACCCGCTTCCGCTGGGGCTGGAGCGGTTTCAGTAGTCTCTGCCGGGGCTGCCGCCGTCTGTGTATCGGGCGCTTCCATTGTGGCGGGCGGTCGCCTCGGTGCGGCGGGTTTGGGCTCAGCAGGGGCGGCAGGCTTGGGTGGCGCAGGAGTCCTCTTCGGCGGCGTTGCTCGCGCAACCGCACCGGGCTTGGCAGCGGTCTCGGCCGTATCCGATCGCCCCGCGACGGCAGGCGGTGTCGGGATTGGCACTGCGTACCGTGTCGCCCGTCCCGCTGCCGCACTATCGGGGGCGGCAGGAGGCTGCCCGGTATCACCCCCAGGCGCCCCCGCTCCCCCGTCGCCGCCGCAAGCAACCAGAATCGTTAGGAAGAGAACACTGACTGACGCGAAGCCCCGCCGACCGCCTCTCATAGGATCTCGTTCCTTTCGTGATTGGGGCCAAGCCGCCCGGCCTACGGCGTGTCAAAGATCGTCTCTCTCCTCGGAACGCCCGGTGACGCAGGTCACTACCACTCGCGGGTGACTCTCCCGGGGCAGCGAATTATTATCCCCGCATGACGACGCCCACCACTCCCAACACCGTCACCCTCGGGTTAGTGCAGATGAGCTGTACTCCCGACCCCGAGGCGAACATGCGGAAGGCCGTAAAGGGCATCCGCGAGGCTGCCGGTCGCGGTGCCCAGATTGTGTGCCTCCAGGAGCTCTTCCGCAGCCAGTATTTCTGTCAGACGGAGGACCATCGGTTCTTCGCCCTGGCCGAGCCAATTCCGGGGCCGTCGACGGATGCACTGGGCAAACTGGCCGCCGAGCTGGGCGTGGTGATCATCGCGTCGCTGTTCGAGAAGCGCGCCGAAGGACTCTATCACAACACCGCGGCCATCCTCGATGCCGACGGCCGGTTCCTCGGCAAGTACCGGAAGATGCATATCCCCGACGACCCGCAGTACTACGAGAAGTTCTACTTCACACCCGGAGATCTGGGTTTTCGTACCTGGGATACCCGCTTCGGCCGCATCGGCGTCCTGGTCTGCTGGGATCAGTGGTACCCCGAAGCGGCCCGTCTGACCGCCATGAGCGGAGCACAGATCCTCTTCTACCCCACTGCAATCGGGTGGCTCCCCGCAGAGAAGGAGGAGCACGGCGCGCAGCAGCAGGCCGCCTGGGAAACCATTCAGCGAAGCCACGCCATCGCCAACGGGGTTTACGTCTGCGCCGTCAACCGTGTCGGTCACGAGGAGGGCCCGACCGGCGGCCTCGAATTCTGGGGTGGCAGCTTCGTCTCCGATCCCGGCGGGCGTATCATCGCCAAAGGCGGAACCGGTGAAGAAGTCCTGACCGCCACGCTGGATCTCGGCAAGGTTGAGGCAAGCCGCACCCACTGGCCTTTCCTGCGCGACCGGCGCATCGACGCATACGCCGACATCACCAAGCGCTATCTCGACTAATGATGCGGCACGCTCCTCATCCCGGCCCCGAGCAACGTGAAGGGAGGGACCTAATGAACGATCCTCGGGAGTCCGCAACCTAGTTCGTAGTGCTGCGGAGTAGGTCCCTCGCTGCGCTCGGGATGAGGAGTATGAGCACCCCGCTCACCGCTCACCGCTCACCGCTCACGCTTTCGTGACAACCCCCGCCTCTCTCGGCTACCGCATGCCCGCCGAGTGGGAACCTCACCGCGGCACCTGGCTCAGCTGGCCTCACAAGGAGGCCTCCTGGCCTGGGAAGTTCGGCCCGGTGCCGGCGATCTTCGCTCGTATGGTGCGCCACCTCGCCGATGAGGAGGAGGTGCACATCAACGTGGCCGGACCAGAGATGGAACAGGACGTCCGCGGACTCTTGTCAGACACCAGGGCGGACAGCGGCAACGTCTTCTTTCATTACCATCCCACCAACGACGCCTGGTGCCGGGACCACGGCCCCATCTTCCTTCAGCGGCAACAGGGCGGCCGCAACGATGAAGCCATCGTCGATTGGAACTACAACGCGTGGGGTGGCAAGTACCCGCCCTACGACCTCGACGACGTGATCCCTACCCGGATCGCCAACGAGCTCGGCCTTCCGGTATTTCACCCGGGAATCGTGATGGAGGGCGGATCGATCGAGGTAAACGGCAGGGGAGCTCTGCTCACCACCGAGGCTTGTCTGCTCAACCCTAACCGCAATCCTCACCTCGACCGCACGGCCATCGAGGGCTATCTGCGCGGCTACCTCGGCGTGTCCCACATCCTGTGGCTCGGCGAAGGGATCGCAGGTGACGACACGGACGGGCACGTGGATGACCTGACCCGCTTCGTGGATCCGACCACCGTCGTCACCGTGGTGGAGGACGATCCGGCCGATCAAAACTACGAGCCGCTCCAGAACAACCTGGAACGGCTCAACCGCATGACGGACCAGGATGGACGGCCACTCAGGGTCGTCACCCTCCCGATGCCGCGTCCGCTGTACCACGAGGGACAGCGGCTTCCGGCCAGCTACGCCAACTTCTACATCGCCAACGGTGTGGTCCTGCTACCGACCTACGACCCCGACCGCGACGAACAGGCCCGGGCCACACTCCAGTCGCTGTTCCCCGGCCGGGAGGTGATTGGCATCGATTGCACCGATCTGGTCTGGGGCCTGGGCGCCTTCCATTGCGTGACCCAGCAGTGGCCGTCTACAGCGGGGCAGCGGGAAGCGGGGAGGCGGGGAAGCAGGACTGACGAACCGGTCTCGCTGACTGTTTCCCCTCCTGCTCTACTGCCCCGCTTCCCCGCTTCCCCGCCTTCACGACTTCTGCCACGTCCCCACCAGCGCCGCCCGGCGGCCGCCGCAACTATCCCCACCCAGCCCGACGATGTGGAGCCGATCCTCGGTTCGGCTGACTACATAGCGGGCATCAGCGGTCTGACAGGCACCGGTTGCGGTATCGGCCTTGAAGACCAGGGTGTCTCCCTGGAACGCGGCCCGTGCCTTCACATCCACCGAATCGGGCCAGCGCGGCGAGGGCAACATCAGCTCCACGCCCCCGTTCGACGCCAGGTTCATGTGTACCTCGCCCTCACCGTACAAATCGCGCTTCCAGGTGCCGGCATACTTGGCGCCCTCTCCCGAGCAGGCGGACAACACCGGGAGAAGCACCACGAGGAGTCCGGCCAGGTGCACGGTGGAACCCGAGCGGTTAGGTGCCTCATCTTGCTCTCCTCATTCCTACCGCGGTTGCAGCTCCGAGGTCGGGATCGGCAAAGTCGGGAAAATCACATCGGGTGGCGGCCCTGGCCGATCAATTGACGCCAGCAAGCTGGTCAGGTTGTACCGCCGGTAGTCGATCCAGCTGTGGCCACCTTCGTACATCAGCGAGTAACGTTTGTTGTACAGCAATTCGGTAAGCAGCGACGGCTGGTCCACGGTGCCCGAGTACGCGGGAAGGGCCCCCGATGTGGTGCGAATCAGGTCGATATCCGGCACAGCTGCCCCAAGATTGGTCAGACCAATGTTTGCCTCAGCTCGCAACAGGATCAGCTCTTCATTCTTGATCAATGGAATCGGCGAGCTCGGACTGGGATAGCGAATCCAGCCGAGGTCCGAACTGATCTGTTGGATCGGATCGGTGTTAGTGGTTCCGCCCGACCGGGGCGGCCGGGTCACCAGCTTCGAGAGAAAGCGTTGATCGAGCGCGCCCCCGGTCTGAAGCTGGGCCTGGGTCCGCAGCGTGGGGTGGCCGAAGTTCTCGCTGGTCTGGTCACTGACCGCGAGCGGGTTGGCCACATCACCGGGACCGGTGCCGAAATCCATGTACACACCGGTCGAGAGCGGAAGGGCCGTGTTGAGGAACGATTGGCCCAGGAACGTGAGCGCGCCGGCGAAATCTCCGCGGTAAACCGCAACCCGTGCCCGCAAGGCGCGGTTGAACTGGAGAAATGTTGCCGGCGTGTTGAAGCCGGTGAACCCGGCGGGCAGCGTAAAGGGAAAGGCGGTGCCCACGAGCTCGGTGGCAGCCTGATCGAGCAGGGCGATGACATGGTTCCAGGCTTCCGCGTTGGTGACAAACGCAGCGGGGGGAGCGCTGGCATCGGTGCCGACATCGATCGGGATCTGGTCCTGGGTGTGGGAGCTCAGGATAATCGTGAAGTTGTACGCCTGGAGCGTATGGGCAAATCCGCTCACCGCGCTCTGCTGCTCGGCGGAGAGGGCGCTTGCTGTGCCGATGACGGCAAGGAGGTCGTTCGCGCTCCGGATGGCCGAGTACGGCTCCAGCCAGTGGTCGCCGCCGAAGGCGCGGCTTCCGGGGTCGAGTGGCCCTTGCATCATCTCTTGCACGAAGCGGGGATCGGCGGGATCGATGCGGTACGCTTCCCGTCCCGAAGATGGCGCCATCGAGTGCCCAGTCGGCTACATCCTGGCGAGTGGCAATGAGGATGCCGTTGGCGGCGGCACCGACCTGCGCGGCCGATGGATTCGGCCCGATGACATCAGGACTATTGGGGTTACTAATGTCGTAGTTGCAGGCGCCCACACTGAAAACCGTCAGCAGCAGCGCCGCGCTAACCAGTTTGATAGGCGTCATGGTCAGAACCCCAAGTCGATCGAGAAGAAGAAGCTGCGACTCGGCGGGAACGGAGCCACATCGATGTTCCGCACGATCGCCTGGTTGGCGAAGTTGCTCACTTCCGGATCCAAGCCACGATACGGCGTGACTCGAAACAGGTTCCGTCCGGTGAGAGACAGTCGGGCGAATCGGACCCCCCCGCCGAACAGGCTGGAGGTCCACTGCTCCGGCAGATTGTAGGACAGATTCACCTCGCGAAGTTTGAAGTACGATCCGTTTTGGATATACACATCGCTGAAACCCGCGCCGAAGCGATTGACCGCGCGGCCCCCCATCGGGTTCGAGATAATCCGCACTGTTCGCGGTGACATCGTAGAGGAACTCGGTCAGGTTGATGATGTCGCCGCCGTACTTCCAGTCGAACAGGAAGCCCAGCGTAAAGTCGTGAAAGTCGATGTCGTTGGAGAACGACATCTGGAAGTCGGGATTGGCGTCGCCCACCTTGCCAGCGATCGGGTTCCCCCCGGCATCGGTGCCCACCAGTCCGAAGATCTGAGTCGGGGAGCTGTCCTTCTCGATCTGGAAGGTTCCCAGCGAGAGGGCAAAGCCGCCGGTCTGGAACGTAGGCACGTTTAGCTCGGTGACCTTGACCTGGTTAGCATAGAATGTGGTCCGGAAGATCCAGTTCACATCCTTGCTCTGAACCGGTTGCAGCGTCAGTGACGCCTCAACCCCCCGGTTACGCATCCGGCCTCCGTTGCCGAAGACGCGGAGCTCCTGGCCCACCGAGGGCGCGACAGTCTGCTCCAGGATGAGGTCTCGGATATTGCGCTGGTACAGCGTCAGAGTCAGCTCGGCGCGCCCATTCGCCAGGGCGGCATCGAAGCCTCCCTCGAACTCCTCCTGTCGCTCTGGCTGGATGGTCGGATCGCCGGCCCGGTTGCCGATGTAGGTGCCGAACTGACCTCCGATGGTTCCGGTGGTGTCGGTCACGAACTTCGATCCGAACAGGGCCCGATTTCCGGTCTGCCCGTAGGCACCCCGCAGCTTGAGCTCCTCCACGCCGCCGAAGGGGCGAATGAACCGATACGAGGCTGCCAACTTGGGATAGAAGAAGAACTCGCCGGTGTCCCCGTTGGAGCTGCTGCGGTCGGCCCGCACGCCCGCCGTGAGCAGCAGCCGCCGGTTGGCCAGCAGCACTTCTTCCTGCCCGAAGATGCCCAGGTCCCTGACCGGCTCGAGCCGCGAGGACACGGTCTGGCTGGTCGTCTGTTGCGGGCTCGTCTGTCCTGCCAGCAGCGTGCGCCCCAGAATCTGGGTGGCGTACAGCCGGCGATCCTCGTACTGGATCCCGGCGGACGTGGTAAACTGGGTCCCCTCATCTGACTCCGCCGGATTATAGGTATGACTCAGATTGAGTGCGGCGTTCAAGTTCCGGTTCGACGATTTGCCGACCACCACCGTTCCCGGCTGGCCGTCGTCATCCTCGAACTGGAGCTCGGGAGGAGAGATTAGATTGTTGTCCTGCTGGAAATAGTCCACCCCTCCGATACCGCTCAATTGCAGAGTGCTCTTAGCTGAGCGCAAGGGAGTCCACCGGAGCGTCGTGGTACCCAGGAGCCGCCAGACATCTTCTTCGTTGGTAAGAAAGTTGAATGTCTGGAGCGGATTGCTGGCGGCGAAGATGTTGACCGGGAAGTCTGATGCCAGGAGGTCGTCCTGTATGCCACCGGCCGGCAGAAGGTTGATGAAGCTCGGGGTAGCCGAGAAGGCCACGTAGGGGCTGGTGCCGGAATTGTCGTTGTTGGACAACCCCCGATCCGATGTACTGTGGGTTCCATCCACGATTGACCTGGAGCTGGAAGCCACTGCCCAGCCGCTGATCGAGGTTAGACCGGAGGGACTGCTTCTGGTAGCCGGTCCCGAGGGCAATTCCCGCGTCGTCCTTGACCAGAGCCGGAGACGTAGTACCGGGTGTTCTCGGTGCCACCACTCACGCTGGCGTTGGTCTCGTACGAGAGCGATTGGCGGCCGTAGAGCTCGTCCTCGAAGTTGAACGAACCCCCGGCTGGAACGCGGCGGTGACCCCAGCCGTATCCGAGAAGACCGACAGCGCCTCCGCCAGGCTGCCGAAGGTCCGTGAGCCAAGCTCGTTGGCCCGGGAGGAGACGCCGAACTTCTGGGACATGGCGAACTGGGGCTTGCCGAGCTGGCCCCGTTTGGTGGTGATGATGACGACGCCGTTGGTGGCCTTGGAGCCGTAGATCGCGGCGGCGGACGCCGCCCTTCAGAACCTCGATCCGCTCGATGTCGTCGGGGTTGAGGTCGGCGATCCGATTGACCGGGTTGTCCTGGTTCCGCGGGATTGCCGCCGCACTGGGCGCAGCTCACCGCGTTCTGGCCGTTGGGGATGGCCACGTTGCTGACCACGATGCCGTCCACCACGTAGAGCGGATCGACGCTGGCCGTTGATGGTGGACACGCCGCGCAGGTTGAGCTGATAGCCACCGCCGGGCGCGCCGGAGTTGGCCTGGATGTAGGCGCCCGGGATCTTGCCCTGCAGCGCGCTCTCGATCGTCTGGAGCCGGCGCCCGATTCAGCTCCTCGCCGGAAACCGTGGCCACCGCGTTAGGCAGGTTCTGCCGCTCGACACCGGTGGCCTGACCGGTAATGACGATCTCCTCCAGCTTGAAAACATCCGGCTCCAGCGCCACATCGGCCGTTCTCTGCGAGGCCGGCAAGACGACCTGTTGCCGCTTGTAGCCGATCGCCCGCACCACCAAGGTCAGATCGCCCGCCGGCGCATTAAGGACGTAATTGCCTTGGTCGTTGGTCTCGGCCACGATGCGGGTACCGCTGACCGCGATCGAAGCCTCGGGCAAACCCTGTTGGGTCGTAGCGTTCGTAATGCGGCCGCTGATCTGCCGCACCTGGGCCGCGACCAGCTGAACGGTCAGGAGGAAGACCACGAGGAAAGTGCCGCACACGCGCAATGCCATGGCGCCTCCAATAATTCTTGGGGGGTTCATTTTGAGAATTCGACAACAGTGCACCGCGCCTGAACGCCGCGCAAGGAGCGTTACCTTCCCGGCTCGGCCCTCCCACGCAGCAGCCACCAGGCCGTCAGCGCCCCCAGGCGGGCCGTCCGTCTGTCCTGGTCGAACGCGGGATTTGCCTCCACTACGTCGGCCGATGCGACCGAGGCCGAGCGCCCGGCCCCGTTCGCGGCCGCCAGCCACAGCTCGGTCGACAGTCCGGCAGCGCTGGGGGCGCTCACGCCCGGCGCTTCGGATTCATCACCGCGTCCAAGTCGAACGAGACCAGAGCCGGGCCAGCCACGGCCTGATAAAGCTCATCGATGGTGGCTCCGAGTCACCTCATCCCGCCATAGCGCTCGACCGTGCCTCCTGACGAACTGGTGATGTTCCCGGGCAACCGCGTGAGGCTGCAGCCCCGCAACCGAATAGCGCCGGCACAATCCTGATGGATCCTCGATCGCCTGGCGGAAGGGGGAACCGGAGTGGCCGTTCCCGTCCTTGAGCTCTCGTACATCCGCATGGGCGTCCCAGTTAAGGATCTCGACTCGGTGGCCGGTCCGTGCATATCCCTGGAAATGACCGTAGGACGTCTCATGCCCGCCGCCGAACACAATCACGAACACACCCTGCTTCCAAATACGGGGCGAGTGCTTCGCCTAGATGTTGCTGGTCTGACTCGAGGTTGCGCGAGATCTCCAGGTCACCCAGATCCTTGTTCGACCCAGCAAATCTTCAAATTGCTCGGTGCGGGGATCAGTGGCAGGCGGTAGAGCGCGGGACGGATCGCCTTGGGACCACCGGCCGCCCCTACCCTGCCACCGTTCCGCCGAACCCCTTCATCGGAGGGAAAGCCCAGCAGCACGGCCTGTGGTGCGTTCGTTCTGGCCTAGCCGAGTCCCCAACGGGCTTCCCGAGGCGTGGATCGTCCGGCGCAGTGTCGGGGATCGGAGTGAGATCGGCGGGATGATGCGGGTCATTGCGCCGCCGCGGCGATGCCGCTGATCGCAGTCATGACACAGGCGTTGGCGCGGAAATGGTAGATCCAGTGATTGACGTCGGGGGCATCGATGACGGCAAAGTCCGCCTGATTTACCCGACCTCCAGTGAGCCGACCGACGCTGCCAGGCCCACCGCCCTTGCGGCCACAGGGTGGCTCCCTTGAGCGCCTCGGCGGGTGTCATGCCCTGGAGAGTACATGCCAGGGTGAGTGCAAGTGGAAGATGATAGCTGGGCGCCGAGCCGGGATTGAAGTCGGTGGCGACGGCCACCGACACACCCGCGTCAATCAGCCGCCGGGCCGGCATGGCCGGTTGACCAAGATACAGCGAGGCCAGGGGAAGACTCACAGCGACCACACCCGCGCTCGCCATGGCGGCGATGCCGCGATCCGATACGTGCTCCAGGTGGTCGGCGGAAAGCGCACGGAGCTCGGCGGCCAGCTCCGCGCCGCCGCCGCTGGTCAGCTGATCGGCGTGCAGCTTGGCGGCCAGACCCAAATCCTGCCCGACTCGAAGGATGCGCCGAGCCTCGGCGATACTGAACGCGGATTCCTCCACGAAGACGTCGCAACATACTGCCAGGCTCTTCCTCCACCACCGCCGGAATCATTCGATCGACCAGCAGGTCCACATATGCGACACGGTCGTCCCGGAACTCCGGAGGGATGACGTGCGCGCCGAGAAACGTCGGCACCAGGCGCACCGGTTGTTCGTTGGCCAGCCGGCGATACACCCGGAGCAGCTTCAGCTCGGCATCGGGGTCGAGTCCGTAGCCGCTCTTGCACTCAACCGTGGTGATGCCGAGCGCGAGCATCTGCCGGAGAAAGCCCGCGGCTCGCTCCAGCAGATCTGCCTCGGCGGCCGCCCTGGTCTGCCGCACGGTGGACATTATGCCACCGCCATCGCGCGCGACCTCCAGATAGCTCCGGCCGCGAAGACGCTGCTCGAAATCGTCGGCTCGCCAGCCGGCAAAGGCGAGATGGGTGTGGCAGTCTACCAGGCCCGGAATCACTAGCCGCCCACTCGCATCGAGTCGCTCGACCCGCCGGTACTCCGCCGGCAACTCCTTCTCCGGACCGACCCAGCGGATCACGCCATCGTCATCCCACGCCATCGCGGCGTTGGGGAGAGCGTGGATATCGCCCTGCCCGCCCTCAGCCCGGCAAGTCGCAAGCTGTGCGATGTTCGCCAGCACTTTCATCCGGAATAACTGCGCAACGACTTCACCACGAGGACGAAGGTCACGAGGTGAAAGAACCGCAACGTTTTTTTTCGATCACTCTTCTTTCCTGTTGTCTCTTTGTTGTTTTTGTTTTTCCTGTCAGTGCGGCCGACGATCGGGATCCCGTCGCTCCTCGTTCTTCGTGTCCTCGTTCCTTCGGTGAAGCTTGCCGGCTCAATCGTTTACCATCGGTAGGTCGACGCCCCGCTCCTTGGCCGTCTCGATCGCAAGCTCGTAGCCCGCATCCGCGTGGCGCATCACGCCGGTTCCCGGATCGGCGGTGAGCACCCGCTGAAGTCTTTCATCGGCCATCTCGGTGCCGTCCGCCACCGCCACCATGCCGGCGTGAATCGAGTAGCCGATGCCTACGCCGCCCCCATGGTGAATGGAGACCCAGCTCGCGCCACAGGCGGTGTTGAGCAAGGCATTCAGCAGCGGCCAGTCGGCGATGGCGTCGGAGCCATCCCGCATTCCCTCGGTCTCGCGATTGGGCGAGGCAACCGAACCGGTATCCAGATGGTCTCTGCCAATTACGATCGGCGCCGCCACCCTACCCTTCTTTACCAGCCAGTTGAATCGTGCGCCCATCTCCGCACGCTCGCCGTACTCGAGCCAGCAGATGCGTGCCGGCAGGCCCTGGAAGGCGACCCGCTCCTGAGCCTGCCGGATCCAGCGAGCAAGGCCCGCATTGTTCGGAAATGTCTCCAGTACCGCCCGGTCGGTTTCGGCGATGTCGGCCGGGTTTCCCGAGAGCGCCACCCAGCGAAAGGGACCGGCACCACGGCAGAAGAGCGGACGAATGAAGGCCGGAACGAACCCCGGTATGTCGAAGGCTTCCCGCATACCGCGTCGATCGGCCACCTGCCCCCGGAGGTTATTGCCGTAATCGAAGACCACCGAACCACTGGCCTTGAGGTCGAGCATCGCCCGGACCTGCACGGTCATCGAGTCCAGGACCCGGTTCTCGTATGCCAGCGGATCCGTGGCCCGCAATCGGGCGGCGGCATCGAGAGTCATTCCCGCGGGGATGTAGCCCAGCCGGAGATCATGCGCCGAGGTCTGGTCGGTCACGACATCCGGCACCACGCCGCGCCGTACCAACTCCGGCAGCACCACCGCGATGTTTCCGACCAGCCCTACCGACAGCGCGCGCTTCCGGACTCGCGCGTCTTCCACCAGTTCCAGCGCTGCGTCGAGATTTGTCGCGAGCCGGTCACAGTAGCGGGTGTCCACTCGGCGTCGAATCCGCTCTTCGTCCACATCAACACCCAGAAACGCCGCGCCATTCATCGTGGCTGCCAGCGGCTGGGCTCCCCCCATTCCACCGAGTCCACCGGTCACCACCAGACGTCCCTCGAGCGTGCCGCCAAAGTGCTGCCGGGCGCACTCGGCGAAGGTCTCATAGGTTCCCTGGAGGATTCCCTGGGTTCCGATATAGATCCAGGAGCCTGCGGTCATCTGACCGTACATGGTCAGGCCCATCGCATCGAGTCGGCGGAATTCCTCCCACGTGGCCCACCGGGGTACCAGGTTCGCATTGGCGATGAGCACCCGGGGCGCCTGCTCGTGGGTCCGGAAGACCCCAACCGGCTTGCCGCTCTGGACCAGCAGGGTCTCGTCGTTCTCCAGCCTGCGCAGCGTGGTCACGATACGCTGGTAACATTCCCAGTTCCGAGCCGCCTTGCCCCCACCCCCATAGACGATCAGCTCCTCGGGTCGCTCCGCGACCGCGGGATCGAGGTTGTTCATCAGCATCCGAAGCGCGGCCTCCTGGTGCCAGCCCTTGCAGGAGATGGCAGTGCCGGTCGGTGCGGTAATGGCTCCAGGCTGGGTCAGGGTGGCCAAGGTAGTTCCCAAGAGGTGACAATGAAGACCCAAGGCTAGCCATCTCCCCAAACCACTGCAACCTTTTGGGCCACTGGACGATCCAATCCCGCGCAATGACTGGACTCGGCCTCGGAGTGGCGACACTGGAGCACGAACAGACCGGCAGGCTCGATTCGGACGCTGTGGATGCGACGCTGGCTGCCAGCGGCGATGCCAGCGCATTCGAGCGGCTCTATCGACACCACGTGCCCCGGGTCTACAGCCTGGTTCGGCGCATGCTGAACGATGACGATGCCGACGAGGTGACCCAGGATGTGTTCGTCAGGGCCTGGCAGAAGCTGGGCACGTTTCGGGGCGAATCCGCTTTCGGCACCTGGCTACACCGGCTGGCCGTAAACGTGATCCTGGCTCGGCGAGAGACCCTCGGCACCAGGCGAAAGCGATACCTGGAGGGCGATGCGGCGCTGGAGATCATCCCGAGTCGCCGTCCCGGGCCGGAGCTGGCAATGGACTTCGAGTCGGCCATGGAGCGCCTGCCCGATGGCGCGAGAGAGGTGTTCGTGCTGCATGACGTCGAGGGCTACCGGCATGAGGAAATAGCCCAAATGCTCGGATTGGCTGCCGGGACTTCCAAGTCCCAACTGCACCGGGCGCGGCTGGCCTTGCGCCGGCACCTCGAGCGCTAGTGAGGAAGGAGAGAGCCGATGAGTGATCGCTGGATGGACCGACTGTCGGAGTATCTGGACGGGGAGCTGCCGGCGAATGACCGGGCAGCGCTCGAGGCGCACCTCGAGGCCTGCAATGAGTGCTCTGCCGTGCTGGCCGACCTCCGCCGAGTCGTGGATCGAGCCCGGGCGGCCGAGGAGTACGTCCCCCGGCGTGACCTGTGGCCCGGCATCGCAAGCCGGATCGGCGCCAGCCCCGCCCGTTCCCCCAGCATCGGACGCAAGTGGAGCTTTTCCCTGCCGCAGCTGGCGGCGGCCGCCATTCTTCTGATGACCCTGTCCGGCGGCGCCGTCTGGCTCATTCGGTCTACCACGCTCCTCCCAGGCACCGGGCCGATCGCCACGCTTGCAGCTCCGGCCGGCACGGCGGCCACCATCAACGCGAGCAATAGCGCGTCGCAAAGCTACGCCGCGGCGGTCGCCGATCTGGAGCGGGTTCTGGCCAGCGGGCGGGGGCAGCTCGACACGACCACGGTGCGGGTGATCGAACAGAATCTGGCCGCGATCGATCAGGCGATCGCCCAGGCGCAGCGAGCTCTCCTCGCGGACCCGGCGAACCTGTACCTCAATACGCACCTGGCCGAGACGATGCGGCGCAAGCTCGACCTCCTTCGCCACGCCGCCACCCTCGTCCCCGTGAGCTGAAAGGACGCCCATCGTGCTACTCACTTTGGCCGCTGCACTCACGCTGGCCGCCCCGCAGCAGATCGATACGACCGTGGCCGCCACACGCGGCCAGCGACTCCAGGTGAACGCCTACGGTGGAGAGGTCACCGTCCGGTCCTGGAATCGGAGCGCGGTCCGGGTCGAAGCGACCACGTCGGCCGGCCACCGGGTCGAGGTCTCCACCTCATCCACCGCCGTGAGTGTCCGCACCCAAGGGCGGCATGGGCCGCCCACGGAGGTCGACCTCCGGATCAGCGTTCCTGTATGGATGGCCCTGAGCCTGTCGGGCGTGCACACCGACGCCAAGATCGAAGGGACCCGGGCGCCGATTTCGGTGGAAACGGTCGAGGGTGAAGTAAACGTCACCGGCGGAGACGGCCTCATCTCACTGCGCTCGGTGCAGGGCTCGGTATCACTGCAAGGAGCGCGAGGTCGGATCAGCGTCAACTCGGTAAACGAGGACGTGCAGGTCACCAACTCCACCGGTGAGATCCTGGCGGAAACCGTGAACGGCGAGATCGCGCTGGAAGGTGTGGATGCCGCCACGGTGGATGCCAGCACGGTGAACGGCGACATCTCGTACGCAGGGCCCATCCGCAATGGGGGTCGCTACTCACTCTCTACCCACAATGGTGACATCACTCTGACAGTCGCCGAGGGCTCCAGCGCGAACGTGGCAGTCTCGACCTTTAATGGGGAGTTCGAGTCCGAGTTCCCGGTCCCCCTGAGCGGAACGCGTAAGGGAAAAGGGTTCAACTTTACCTTGGGGTCCGGGAGCGCTCAGGTGACCTTGGAATCGTTCCAGGGCACTATCCAGTTGGTCCGGCCGGGGAGCGCCAAGGATAAGGAACGGCGCGAAAGGCACGACGCAGACCACGATGACTAGGCAATTGGACGCGCCGGATTTCGCAATTTGAAGGAGCAACTACCGGGGGCGCTTGTCGTATTTGATGAATGGAAACTAGTCAGTATTGTAACGGATGAACCACCCACCGAACTCCGCCTCACCCAGGGCTTCCCGACACCCATGAGCACCCACCAAGACGGCCGTTTGGCCGGGCGGCTCCGTTCTTCGTAACAGCAAGCATCTAAGTGTGATACGTCTCTGCTTTCAGGCATGCCATCAAGCGCCCAATGCGGCTCCCATCTGCGCTGGTGCAACCGATCGTGTTGCGGACAGATCGGGCAATTGAACCGTCTCAGTTCCATACGCTAGGGTAATACCCCACGCCGGGCACGGCTCTTGTATTCTACAGGGCCGGAAGAGAACCACGGATGGTATCCATGAGCTAGCTGGCTCAAACCTTTACCTCGGAGCCGAGCACAATGCATTCCCGGTTGAAGCACGCCCTGTTGGGCGCTACTGCACTACTTCTGATCGGGGCTGGCAATGCCCGCGCCCAAGTAGGCCTGACGTCCAACGTTGCCACCGTCGCCCTGACCGCCACCAAAGCTGCGACGCTGTCGGTGACTCCGGCCGCATCGGTTGCCACGTTGGCGAGCATCACCGATGGCTCGAACGCCAACAACTTCACCCCGGTGAGCCTCACCACCGCGTGGAACCTGACTGCGGGCTCCTCGGTGCGGCTGGTGGGATGGTTCGGCACTCCGGCCCAGGCGCTGGCGAACGGGACGGACTTTATCCCTTCGTCCAAGGTCGAAGGCCGGGTTAATGCCACCGCGTACGCACCGTTCACTGGTGCTCCAGTGGGTGCCGTGGGAGTGGCCGGGGGAAGCCTGCAGCTGTTCAGCGAGAGCGTTGGGGCGGGTACTTTCTTCGGCTCCCGTACCGACCAGCTCGATCTGCGGCTGGACCTGACTGGTACCACCACGCTGGCGGGTGACTACACCGGCACGCTCAACCTCCAGGCGATCGTCCAGTAAGTCCTCGGACCTCCTGGCTGATAGCCATGTCGATGCGAAGTTGCGGACCCAAACTCCTCGCCCTGAGTGTGCTCCTCGCACTCAGGGCGCCGGAGCTTCTGGGCCAAACCCAGATCATTTCGCTGGCGGCCGCAGCCCCCAGCACCCTGACCGTCACGCTCCAGTCCGGTGGCATCCAGACCATTTCCGGAATCGCCGACAACGCAATCACCGACTTCCCTTCTCCGGTCGTGATCCTGACCGAGTGGAACCTGAATCCGGGTCAGACCAACACCGTAGATTTGGTGGCCTACTTCTCGCTTCCGGCTCAGGCGATGGTTGGAGGTTCGACCCAGATTCCTTCGAGCCGCGTACTGGGACGGATGACGACTGGTCTTCCTGCGACCTTTACGGCCATGACCCAGAACGGCATCGGCGGGGTTGGCACGGCCGGAGGGAGCCTGCAACTCTTCTCGGTCATCATCAACGGCGCAAACAAGAACGCAAGCCGCACCGATAACTTCGACCTGCAGCTGGATCTCGTCGGTTTCCCGCCTCTCGCGGCGGGCGCTTACGCCGGAGTCCTGAACATTCGAGCACTCACGCAGTAGCAGTAGTTCCTGCCGGCGGACACCTTCACCCCGATCTGCCGGCGATCAGCTAAAAGGCCCTATGCACCCGAACGCGCTTTTCACGGCAGTCGCGGCCCAGCTTCGCTCGGCTCGGCAAGTGCTCACCCTGGGTGTGTGTCCGCTCGCTCTCGCTCTCCCTCTGGCGGGCCAGTCAGTCAGCCCTCCCATCGCCGAATATCAGGAGAGAGCCCGGTCCAGCTTTCAGCTTCACAACGGCTCGCTGTTCCCGCTTACCGTGGTGCTCGAGGTACGTGGGTTCAAGGTGACGGAGCAGGGTGAGGTCATGGACGTGCCGCTCGACACCAGCCGAATCAAAGTCAAGCTGTCCGCCATGAGCTTCCGGATTCCGCCACACGGGTCATACCGGGTCTTCTACGAGGCCACTGGTGACAGCCTGCCGGCGTGGTTCAACATCCTGAGCGCCATGAGCGGCACTCGCACCGAGAGCGGCCTCAACGTCCGGCTCCTGCTGCCCCACGTGGTCTATCTGAATCAGAAGCAGCCGCTGAAGAAGAATGAGGTTGCCATCCGGAGCCTTGAATATGATCCCGGATTGAAGAAGGCCCGGATTCAGCTCGAGAACCTGGGGCCGCACCTGGGACGGGTGCTTCAGGTGAATGTGACAGACGGGCATACCACGAGTGACCCGAGCGGTGGCTTTCCCCTGTTCCCCGGAAGTCGCCGCTGGACCGAGGTACCCTGGAATGGCGCGACGCCCCCAGATCGGCTGACGGTGCGCTTCGCCCGTTTCAGTATCGATACCGCTCTAACGGCCGCTCGGAGGTCGCTCGCCCCCGATAGCACCGCAGGCGTTGCGAGACCCTCGTGCGCCTGCTCCTCTACCATCGGCTGATCGGGCTGGGAATGCTGGCCGGCGCGCTCCTCTGCCTCCCCGCTGGGGCCGATGCCCAGACGGTGGTCGAGGTGCAGGGTGGAGGCTCGTCCCTCAATGGTGGCTATGGCGCCACGGCCAACTTCTGGCGCTCGAGTGTGGACGGATGGATCGGGCTGGGCTATCTCGATGGTTTCCGGGCGGGTGTCTTCCTGCGGAAGGCGGTGAACAAGGACACCCTGCGCTTCGGCAACGATGCCCTGGTGATGCGGCTCCCCACCGATGTGTTCACGCCCGGATTCAACCTGCTGGTGCAGGGGGTCAGCTTTTCCGGCGGGAACGACGCGACCTCCTATCTGGCATTCGGCGGCGCCAGCTCGTCTGGGTTGGGTGCCCCTTCGTTTCAAGCGAGCAGTATTGAAGAGCCCGATGGGCGCCCTCTTCCTGCAACACCAGGCCGCGCCCACGGTGCGGGTCAGCGCCAGACGCCATCTTCGCCGACCGGCAGACGGTTCTGCCGGGATTGGAGTGGCAGCCCACTCCCGACCTCACCACCGCCTTCGTGGCGGGTGTGGGCTCCGGCCGGCCGTACGGGGCCTCCAGTGTGTCCTTCCGGCGGGGCGCATTGGGATGAAGGCGTCGTACGTCTGGAACCCGCGACCGCTTCCGCCGTGCCGCGGTCCCTACGCCGAACCAGACCGAGGTCGATCGCGAGAATATGATGGTTACGTACGAGCTCAGTCCCAATTCCGTGGGCGTGGGCCGGCAGAACTACGTGCAGGACTCCGCTGACGCGAAGCCGGCCGTACGCGCCTCCGGAAACACGGTGTTCGCCGGGGGGCGCTGGCGCGAGCTTCGGTTGACCGCGGGGCTCTTACGACTCGCGCTCGGAAGGGATCAGCAATCTCAGCTCCTATGTTGCGGTGGGCCGGGAACTGACCACGCTGGCTCGATGCCGAAGTGTTCCTGCTGCAGAGCCGGCCCGAGGGCCAGCCCGACGACGACGACCCCATCGCCAATCTCCGGTGGCGCCTCTCACCCGGATTGGCCTCAGCCAGCAGGTCTCGTTGCAAGACGGCGGCCGACCGTGCTCTTCGGCGCTAGTCTCGTGACCCCGCATCGGCGAGTTCGGGGCCGACTACCAGATCGTCCACCAGCCCTTCAAGCCGTTCAATCCGTTCAGGAGTGCGCTGAACCTGACCGCGCGGCTCCAGCTCGGGAAGTACTCGACCAGCGTGGGGACCTATGTCCAACCCGACGGCTCGGTCGACTACGCCGCCTCGGGAAGCACCTTCCTTTACATGGGCTCGTTCGGCGGGGCGCAGCCACAGCAGGTCGGCGGGCGGATGGCGCGCTACGTGATCCGGGGCGCCGTTCGCGACGAGGAGGGAAATGCCGTCGAGGGTGCCGCGGTTGGTATCGGCGGAGAGGTGGTCTTCACCAACTCCAGTGGAGAATTCTTCCTCCGAGTGGGCCGCCCGACGCGCTCTGCGGTAAAGGTCCTGACGGGGGAGTTCCTGCTGCCCGGCCAGTGGGAGGTTGTGAGCGTTCCGGCCGAGGTCGAGGCCGGCCCTGAAACGCGCCCAGGCATAGAGATCGTTCTGCGTCACCCTCTGCCGGCGCCGGCGCCCGCGCCCGCGGAATAACAAAGGCGCCCGGCCTGCCGGGCGCCTTCGGTGCTGCTCTCAGGCCACTGGACTCAGGGCACGGTGGCCAGTTGATCGGTGGCAATCGCGGCGTGGTCGATCACCAGCGCCACGCGCCGGTTCTCGAGACCCACGTCCCCAGGACCCTTGGCACCCGGAACCACCTGCCGGTTACGCGACTCACCATAGCTGACCGACTTCAGCTGCGTGGCCTCGAAGCCTCCAGCCGAGGCCAGATATTCCTTCACCGCATCCGCCCGGTGCTGTCCCAGCCGGCGATTGTAGGCAGCGCTTCCGGCCGGATCGGTGAACCCCTCGACCGTCACGAGCGCGCCAGGATAGTACTCCTTGACCACTGTGGCGAAGCGATCGAGTACCGGCCGGTCTGCCTCACGCAGCTCGCTCTTGGCGAACTCGAAGTGGACCGGGACGTTGAACTTCATCATGTCCTTGGTCCGCTCAATGCTCACGTTGTACTCGCTGCGGAATGCCTGAAGCTCCTGATCCAACGCGTCAAGCCGGCGAGTGTGGTCGGCCACCAGTTGATTGGTGGAATCGATCCGCGCGCCGAGCTGGGCGTCACCGGCCTGGACCTCCTCACGAAGTCGCGCTACCTCCGCACTGAAGTCCTTCTGGGTCACCTTGGCCGCGCACCCGCTCAACCCTACCGCTACGCCGAGCACGCCGACGGCCGCCAGAACCCGGCTTCCGCCTACGCCAGCAAACATGATCTCCCCCTTTCGATTTACGGCGTTACCCATCCCGACATCCGGTTTCGGATGTCTCAACCTTGAAGCTGGAGCCGTGCGAGCGGACCAACTCTGAGTCAACTGATAGTATGGGGGTTAAATCAGCGAACGTCCAGCAGCTCGACATCGAAAACCAGAGTTGCCCCCGGCGGTATGTCCGGCGGCGCGCCTGCGGTTCCGTACCCCAGGTCCGCCGGAATGACGAGCTTGCGGTGACCGCCGACTTTCATCCCGGCGACACCCTCATCCCAGCCGGCGATGACCTGTCCGGCTCCCAAGACAAAGCTGAAAGGCTGATTGCGATCGCGGCTGCTGTCGAATTTTTCCCCGTTCGGCAGCCAGCCGGTGTAATGGACCGAAACCGTGCGGTTGGCCGTGGCTTCGGCACCCTGCCCTTCGGTGATGTCCTGATAACGTAGCCCGGATGGGGTCTTCGTCATCGCAGTGGTGTCTACCCCGAGTGATGCGCTGAAGCCAGCCGCCGGGCGGCTGGTTTCCCGATCGCCGGAACCGCCGCAGGCGAATAGACCGGCCGAAGCGAGGAGGACGAGAAACCGCAGGATATCTCCGAGGTGGCTTGTGGAATTTGGACCGACGAGACGAGCCAACCGAGCGGCGGCTCGCCGAATCGGGACGGCGGGATTTGAACCCGCGACCCCTGCAACCCCATTGCAGTGCGCTACCGGACTGCGCTACGTCCCGGAAAGTACCAAGGAGCGGTAATTGTACCCGGGAGCGTAAGGGACGGAAGCCCCGAAATAGCGTAACTAGGCCCTCGCCGCAGTATCCCGAATTGATCCATAATGGGCGGTCCGAAGCCTCGCAGGTCAGCTGGGCCCGCGACTTGCGACCCTGGTCCCAAGGGCCCCAATCCCAGGGCCCAGGCACGGCAATTCGGGCTATGGTGCCGCATGGTGCGACGCCGAGCCGCAACCGAGGGAGCTCGTATGGATGATCAGGACGAGCGGCCATGGGAGTCCGGGGGAGATCTCCCGTGGGACGCGCCGGATAGGGAAAGCGAGGCCGATTCCGAGGCCTGGCGAGGAGAGCTCCATCAGGACGACTGGCCTGAAAGTCTGGCGGGGCCCGAATACTGGCTATACAAGAAGGAGCGCGATGAATGAGCGCTGAAATGGTTCAGATCCCCTAGCGGGAGCCGATCAGCTGACCGGCTCCCGCTTTCTTCTCGCCCAAACAACCTAGACAAAACAATCACGAAAACACGGAAAAATGGCTGAAAACACGAAAAAGTACCCTAAAGTGGCTGCTTTTGAGTACTTTCGGCTGTTTTCTGCTTCGGGATCTTGTTGATTGCTTGAGCTACGCAGCGGCACAACCAGGCAAGAACAAGAAGGTGATTGCTTTTGCTTTAGGCGAGAGGGCGAAGAACCGCCAGCGCCACGCCTCCAATGATCGCCGCGCCACCCAGGGCCGTATGCCATCCCACGGCCTCGCCGGCAAAGAGCACTCCGAATGCAACCGCTACCAGCGGCGTCACCAGTGGAATCATCAGCACCCAGGTCACTTCGGTGTGCCGGATGAGCCAGTAGTACATCAGAAACGCGATCACCGATCCCAGGATCGTCAAGTAGCCGAGGGCGGCCCAGGCCATCGGGGTCCAGCTGAAGTCCAGCGGGTTTCCCTCGAGAAGCACCCCTCCCAGCAGCAACGGGATGCAGCCTCCTGCCATCTGGATGCCCGCCAGCACCGAAGGCTCCAAGTGAGTGCCGCCGGCCTTGATCAGGACGCCGGCGTGCGCCGTCGCCAGGGCGGCGAAAATGATTCCGAGGCTGGCCCAGAAGGCCAGAGGCCCCCCGATGCCCAACTGTCCGGAACACACGATGGCGACACCGAACACACCGAGCAGCACGCCCGCCACCTTCCATCGGTTGAGCGGTTCGCTGGCCAGATAGCGATGGGCAAGAGGGAGTCCGAACAAGGGCACAGTGGCGCTAAGCACCGCGGCCAATCCGGACGAGATGTACTGCTCGCCCCAGAACACGAGGGCATAGTTCAGCGTGATCGTGAGCAGCCCGGTATAGGCCAGCAGTCGCCAGTCGCGCGCTGCCGTGGGCAAGCGGGATCCGCGGAGTGCCGCGATGCCGAAGAGCACCAGGGCGGCAGCCGCGAAGCGAATGCCCGCGAAGGTGAGCGGGGGTAGATCGCGCAGGCCGAACTTGATGGCCAGCCAGGTCGAGCCCCAAATGGCGCAGAGACCAAGCCACACCACCAGCGCGAGACGGGCACTGGCCTTCTTCCGCACCTTCCCGTCCGGCTCGGCCGGCACCGGTGGGGCTCCAGCGAGAGGCGGGTCGAGCGGGGCCGGCTGGCGATCCGAGACGGCCCGTGGACAGGGTGCGGTGGTCACGACAACTCCCTACGAACTGGGTGGAGGCGAACGATTGAGCCAATATCAATGTTGACACAATGTATGTCAAATGGCAGATTGACACTATGACAATTTGGTCGCCCGCCCTCAATCCGAACGACGAACCGAAGTACCAAGCACTGGTGGAGGCCCTGGACCGGGACATCGACGCCGGCATCCTCCCACCGGGAACGCGGCTCCCTACGCAGCGCCAGCTGGCAAACCGGCTCGGCGTAGCAATCGGTACGGTGAGTAGAGCCTATGCACTGGCCGAGCAGCGGGGGCTATTGAGCGGCGAGGTGGGGCGCGGAACGTTCGTTCGGCGCCGGGAGCCGGGGTTGCAGGAGGGCGCCAACGACGAGGGAGACGATCCAGCTCTCCTCGACCTGAGCAAGGGGCGTCTCGTCCGCGATCCCCGCGACCCTACCCTCAGGCGCTCACTCGAGGCCCTTTCGCGTCGCTCTGATCTGGACCGCCTGGTGGATTTCTATCAACCGGCAGCCGGGATGGCTCGCCACCGGGCTGCTGGTGCCAGGTGGGTGGCACGGAGCGGACTTCACACCGATCCCGACCGCGTGGTGATCACCAGCGGCGCACAGCACGCGGCGGCCGTGGTGCTCGCGGCTATCGCGCGTCCGGGAGACCTGGTACTCACCGAAGAAGTGACCTATGCGGGCATCAAGGCTCTGGCGAGCCTGCTCCACCTGCAGCTTCGTGGACTGCCGCTGGATGAGCACGGACTCAGGCCCGACGGTTTCGCGGCCGCTTGCCGCTCCAGCGCCCCGCGCGCGCTCTTCTGCATGACGAATCTTCAGAACCCAACCGGGCGCACGATGCCGCTTGCCCGCCGGCAGGAGATCGCCGCTATCGCTGCCGCCCACGATGTTGCCCTGGTCGAGGACGACGTCAACGGTTTCCTGCCGGCTGACCCGCTGCCTCCCCTGGCTCAACTGGCTCCCGCACACACCTACTACGTCACCGGGACATCGAAGAGCCTGGCGCCCGGTCTCAGAATCGGATACGTGGTTGCCCCAGCCCATCGGGTGGAACGCATCGCGGCAACGATTCGCGCCAGCACCTGGTTGACGTCACCCGTCCTGGCCGAGCTGGTGACCGGATGGATCGAGAGCGGCGAAGCCGACGAGATGGTCGCGTGGAAACGCAGGGAGACGACAGCACGGCACGAGCTTGCGGTGGAGATTCTCGCTCCGTGGCTGACCCCGGGACCGGTGAGCTTTCACCGCTGGCTACCGTTGCCCGAGCCCTGGCGCACCGAGACCTTCGTGGCGCATGCGCGGGCGCGTGGGGTCATGGTGACGCCGTCGGAGGAGTTCATGGTCGGCCGCGGCAGCGCGCCCCATGCGGTGCGGCTTTGCCTCGGAGCCACATTGAGCCGGGACCGTTTGGAGGAAGGACTCCGCCGCCTTGCGGTTCTGCTGGCGCAGGGACCGGAGCCCTCGCTGGCGGTGTACTAATTCGGCTCCACCCAACGCCCGCCTCCGGCGGGCCTGTTTCGCTCGATTGGTGCGGACCCCAACCCGGCCCTTACGGGCCGGGTAGGCATCCAGGCCATGTCATCATGGTGAGCCCGTCCGTAGGACGGGCATGGTGGTTGCGTTCATATCCATACACCGCATCGACCTCACCCAATCTGCTTTAGTCGACGCAACGCGGGCACCTTCACCGCTGTCACCGCCACCACGACGAGGGTGGCCAGCCCACCGAGAACCACCGAGGGCACCGTGCCTATGAGGCGGGCCGCGGTCCCCGATTCGAAGGCCCCGATCTCGTTCGAGCTGCCAATGAAAATGGCGTTGACCGACGACACCCGACCCAACAGGTGATCGGGCGTCAACACCTGCAGGAGGGTAGACCGGATCACCACGCTCACCGTGTCCGACATCCCGCTGACCGCGAGTAGCGCGATCGAGAGCAGGAAATCACGCGAGAGGCCGAAGCCGATGATGCTGAGGCCGAAGACCGCGACACTGATGAGCAGTGCCTGCCCGGCCCGCCGGAGCGGCGGGAGATGCGCCAGAACCAGCGACATCAGCACCGCTCCCACTGCCGGGGCCGCCCGCAGCACCCCCAGCCCCTCAGGGCCCACGTGCAGGATCTCGGCGGCAAAGACCGGCAGCAGGGCCACCGCCCCACCGAAGAGCACCGAAAACAGATCGAGACTCAGCGCTCCCAGGATCACCGGCTGACCGCGCACGAATCGTATGCCGGTAGCCAGACTCTCCCGGAACGACTCGTTCGCGAGTGTGCTTGGCAGGGGTGAGTGGCGCATCCGCGCCAGCGAAAGCACGCCAATCGCCATGATCGCGGCATCGGTGCCGTACGCCGCGGTGGCGCTGCCGAAGCCGTAGACCAGACCACCGATCGCGGGACCGACCACTTCCGCGAGCTGCCAGGTGGAGCTGCGCCATGTAACTGCGTTGGGATAGAGCTCCCGCGGCACCAGCTCGGCGCCTAGGGCGGATCGCGCGGGCTGAAGAAAGCTCCGGGCGATGCCGCTGAGGAAGATGACCAGGTAGATGGGCCAGACTCGGCCGACCCTGATGATGCCGGGGGTGAGCGTAAAGGCGAGCAGCGCCAGCGAGCAGAGGAACAGAGCGGCCAACGCCAGGAGGGAGACCCGTAGGCGGTTCACCCGGTCGGCAACATGTCCCGCGAACAGCGCGACGCCGATGAATGGCACTGCCTCCGCCAGGCCGATGAGGCCAAGTGAGAACGGATCGTGGGTGAGCTCATAGATCTGCCAGGCCACGACGACCGCCTGGATCTGGGTCGCCACCGTCATCGCCATCAGGCTGGCGACGAACCAGCGGAAATTGGGGATGCGGAGTGCGGCGTAGGGGTCGTGGCGGAGAGGCTGGCTCATTTCGCCGCGGAAAGTAACGGCGGCGAGCCCGGACTGCTAACGCTGCGTTCTGCAGAACCCGGATGTCTTTTGCCGGGGCCGTTGAGCCGCCGGGTTGGGCGCTAAACACGTAAGTGCTTGTCACTTAATCGACGTCACGTTTTGCGTCGGACGGCCCGTTTTGTGCGAGCGGGACCGCGTATTGTCGATCATTTGCTTTCTCCGCACTCTAATCCCTGGCAGGCATGAAGCGTCGCCTTATCCTTTGGACCAATCTCCTGGCCCTCGCCGGGTGCGCGTCCTCCATTCCACCGGCCCCGGTTTTTCCCGCGGTCTCGCCCATTCTCGAACACGACGCCGCTGCATGTCGAACTGCCGTCAACCGGCCATGATGCGGCCGCCGATGCCGCGCTCAATGACCTGTCGGATGCCGAGCCGGATTCCAGAGTGGTGCCGGAGTTTGGCGGCTAACGAGATCAGCTGGGACATCGACGTGCGGACGTTCGCCTCGCACCCGCGGGTGCAGTACTACCTGAACTACTTCCAGGGCGTCTCCCGCGCCGGGATGAAGGTCTTCCTGGATCGGGGGGCACGGTACGAGGGGATGATCCGCAGCCGCTTCGAGGCCGAAGGACTGCCTGGCGATCTGGGCTACCTGGCGCTGATCGAGAGCGGCTATTCCAACGATGCGGTCAGCCGATCCCACGCCGTCGGCATGTGGCAGTTCATGAGAGGGACCGGCTTGGGATACGGACTACGGATCGATACCTGGGTCGACGAGCGGCGTGATCCGGTGAAGGCCACTGATGCTGCGGCCCGCCACCTGCGCCATCTCCGGGACCGATTCGGCTCGCTGTACCTCGCCGCGGCGGCGTACAACGCCGGCGCCGGCAAGGTTTCGCGGAGTCTGGGCAAGCTCCAGTGGGACGCAGCGGCCGACTCGGCTGCAGAGTCCGACACGCTGATCCAGACCGAAGTGACCGACTCCATGGCGGCTGAGGAGGAAGCGCAGATCGAAGGCGAGCCGAGCCTCGGATGAGCTGGAAGCGGCCATCGACCCCGGCGAGATCACCAGCGACCACGCATTCTTCCGCCTGGCAAGCACCCGCCTTCTGGCGGTGGAAACCCAGGACTACGTGCCCAAGCTGATCGCCGCGGCCCTCGTCGCGAAACAGCCTAAGCGCTATCGGCATCACCGCACCAATTCCGGCGCCGTTCACCTATGACTCGCTCCTGGTCAACACGACCACCGGGCTCGACGTCATCGCCCGGCTGGCGGAAGTCAGCGTGGCCGAGATCCGGGAGCTGAATCCGCAGTACCTCCGGCTGGCCACGCCGCCGCACTCGGAATCCGTCATCCGGCTACCCGTCGGCTCCGGGGAGCAGGTGGCTTCCCGCTACGCCACCTTGTCCCCGAAGGCCCGGGTGAAGTTTCTCACCCACGTGGTTCGCCGGGGAGAGAGGCTGACCCGCATCGCGGCTCGTTATCACCTGCCCGCGAGTGAGATCCAGAAGGCCAATCCGAGAGTCAAGGCCTCTGGTCTGAAAGCCGGCTCCCGGCTGGTTATTCCGACCGTCGCCATTCCGTCGGCGCTGGCCATCCGGGCCACCGGCAAAGCTGTACGCGGCGGACACGCCCGGGTTGCCACCCATCGGGTGCGCTCAGGTGAGACGCTGATCGGTATCGCCCGGCGTTATCGGATAAGCCTCCGCGCCCTGCGCCGGGCCAATGCGCTTCCGGTCGAATACACGCTCAAGGCCGGCAAGCGGCTTCGCATCCCCAGCTAACCCAAACCTCAACCCAGGCCCGCGGAAACCGATGACCGTGTCTGCCGAGTCCAGCGTCGTACCCGCCAGCTCCGCCAGCTCGAGCCAGTCGCCCGAGTTTGGGCGGGCTGCGATGGCGATCCTCGTTGCCATGGTGTTCCTCATTGTGGCGCTCACCGGAATCCTGGTCGAGACCACCTGGGGCCATCCGACAGGCCATGTGGAAGTGACGCAGCCCGATCCGGGGAGCTTCGCGCGCCGTTGAGCCGCCGGACTAATTTCGGGAGTCACCTGCTGCTGCGTGGCGACCGTTGCGGCCCTGGCCAGCACATCGGCTCCCGCCGGTTCCCGGCCAGCGGGCTACACTCCGGCAGCAGAGATGCGGTCGCGGCGACACGCTTCGAGTGCGAACGGTGGAGCGAGCCACCCGCGCGCGCCGATCCGCACTCGCCCTGGGGGCCGTCGTTCACGGCTACCTCTCTCCCCGTGGGCTCCCGCCGCTCAGAGGGCGCATCACCGTCACCGACAGTGGACTGGTCTTCCAATCCGCCGACGGATCTACCATGCGGTTTCCCCTGGTCGGTCCGCTTCGGGGAACCACCGGGCGGCGGGCGACGACGGTCTCCCTGGCCTACATCGATGAGGCCTACAGCCGTCCGGTTTACGTCTTCCGGGTGGACGCCGGGGTGTTCGAAACCGACGCACCGGGCCACCTGCTCGAGGTTGCCGCCCATCCGCTGTGGCTCGACAGCCTGGCTCCGACCGAATGGGCGGTGGAGCGCCGGCTGGTGAGCTCGGCCGACACTACCACGCTTCGGGCGACGGCACGGAATATCATGGCGAGTGCCTACGCCGACTCACTTTACGCCCTGTTCGGAAACCCTCGAGCACCGGTGGGGCTGGTCGGCCCGCGCGGGCGCGCCGCCGGCCGGCTGGGTGAATACATCGGCTCCCGCGATTCGCTGGCGCTGGATCCGGCGCGCATGACCGGAGCGTCCCAGATCCGGCACACGCTGGCGCACGAGTTGGGTCACCGGTGGCAGGCGCGCGCTCCGGCACAGGCTGCCGCCTTGTGGTCGGGAGTCACGCCAATTCGAGATCCGGAGCGCTATGGCTACGGCAACGCCCCGGAACACCAGGCGGAGGCAATCGCGTTCGCCATCAATTTCCTCCAGACCACGGCCACCGGGAACGAACCTGTAGCGGGCTCGATCACCCTGCTTGACCACTATGAGCTACTGGTGCCGGGAACCCGAATCATGGTTCGTTATCTCGCGCTGCAGCCGATCTATCGCGGCCACCCGCTTGCCGGCGTGCTGACGACGGGGCCTGTCGAGTACTAGCTGAGAGTGATCTACTACAGGCTTCCCTCGACTGCCCCCATGTCGCCCAGACGCCGCTCCATCTCCGAATCCATCTGCTTGCGCAACTCTCCGAGTCGCACGGCGTAGCTCTCCAGCGCCTGATCTATCGGCGTCGAGGGTTGCCAGCTCGGCACTGGCGAGGCCTTCCCCTCGGCATTCAAACCGACGAAGACGATCACGCAATGCCCAGTACGGCGCCGCTCACCCGTCTTGGGATCGCCGGCATAAACATCCACCGCGATATCGAGGCTGCTCCGCCCGGTGCGAATCACGAGCGCCCGAAGCTCCACCAGCTCACCCACGAATATCGGACCCAGGAAGTGCAGGCCCCCCAGGTACACCGTCACGCAGTAGGTGCCTGTCCAGCCGGCAGCGCAGGTGTACCCCGCTTGATCGATCCACTTCATGACCGACCCCCCGTGTACTTTGCCACCGAAGTTTACGTCCCCTGGCTCCGCCAGAAATCGTAGCGTCACGCTTCGCTGCCGTTGCACCTGAGTCCTCCTGGAAAGCGGATGTGCTGGTTCAGTGGGACCGCGCGGCCTCACGGACGAGGGTCATGCTGCGCACCGAAAAGATACCCGCCGGCACCCGGACAGTAACGACTGTGAGAGGAGCTTCCGATGTCAGAACTGCGGTTTCAGCTTCGTAGTCACTTACCCGGCCTCCACCCCAGGCCCGACCGAATCCACTCCCGTGGCCTGCGGACACTGTCGCTGCACCCGGTGGTCTTCACAAGCCAGTTGACTCCGACCGAGAAAAGAAGTTCGGGCTTATCTTGGACCCATGAATCTCGATCTGACGCTGACCATCGCCACGTTCGGCATTGGCATCGTCGTCGGCCTCACCGGCATGACCGCGCGGTAACTCGGGCGGGCGGACGGAGGTGATTGTGGTCTGGGGGTTATTGCAAGTGGCGGACGGGGAAATGCCGGAATGGAGAGCCACTGGTCGGATTCGAACCGACGACCGCTCGATTACGAATCGAGAGCTCTACCTCTGAGCTACAGTGGCGTTCTGAAAGGTAAGAAGTAAGAAATGAGAAGTGAGAAGGTAAAAGTGAGTAGTTAGCAAAGAGACGTGCCTCGGTCTCCCTCTGAACTTCTTACTTCTCACCTCTTACTTCTCACTCTCTAGAGTGCCCTGGCGCGGATTCGAACCGCGACGCCTTTCGGCACTACCCCCTCAAGATAGCGTGTCTACCAGTTTCACCACCAGGGCGCGCGGGCGGAGCAAGATAGCCGCCGCGAGAGAGAGGGTCAACCCTGCTGCCACCTCCCTAAGTGATTAGCGCCGCGTCACTAAGGCCGCTCTACCTCACGGACGATAGGGGCTCCCTGCAATGGGAACGCCGTTCAGGAGAATGATGATGACCGGATTGAAAGCGATGGTGATAAACTGGTCGGAGTAGGTGCCATCCCCATTGTCGTGGGCATCGCGCCTGGCAGTCATTCCCCTCGAACTGTATTTGCACCTGCTCCCCGCCCCGGCCCCGCAGGTTCCCCTGAGCATCACGAGTGGTCACCAGAATGGTGATCTCGAGGAAAAAGCCGCCGGCCTTCGTCACCTGCGCGGTGGTGGTCGATGCAGCCGCCGGACCCGGCTCCACCTGGCTGTTGAACGGACTGTCATTCAGCGGCGTTCCGCTCACTTCCACATTGACCCGGTCGGTGCCGGTGACAGTCGGCGTGTAGGCCGCCGAATAGGATCCGCCGCCCTGGCTCGGTGACGCTCACACCGCCCGGGTTGGCTCCCTCGACTCTGACCGCAATGGCGTCCCGCTGCACCTTCCACGTCGGTACCGAACTGGTCTTCCAGCCGGATCGATATCGCGGTCACCTCCCCCGCAGTGCCTTTGTTCGGGACCGAGGCGGAGCTCCGGCCTGAGCGGCAGGGCCGGGATTCACGTCGATCTCTTCCGAGGCGGCCGGAGTGAAATCAGCCGCGGCAAAGAGGAGCGTTCTGGCGCCGGGCCGTCCGAGGATGGAGAGATCGGTGAAGCTCACCAGCCCTGCGGCATCGCTCCGGGCGGTGGTCGTGCCGCCGAGCGAGCCGCCTCCACTGGCGATCTGGACCGTCACGGCGACGTCGGCCCTGGCGAGCGGAGCACCCACCGCATCATGGAGCTGGAGCACCGGCTGGCGGGTGAACGGAACCCCGGCGGAAGCGTCGGCCGATGGCTGGGTGACCACCACGAGCTGGGGACTGGGCGGCGCGATCCCGGTGGCCGTGAACTCGACCAGCGATCCCTCCAGAGCGGCCGCGGAGGCTGTAGTGCCATAGGAGCCGGGCCGGTCTCCCAGCATCCGCTCGGTTGCAGCACGACCATCGGCGCCGGTGACGACCGAGGTCGGACTTACCGCCCCCCGTTTGCCTCCCAGGCGACCTCGATGCCGGCCACGCCGTTGCCGAAGCGATCCACGGCCTTCACCGCGAGGGAGTCCTCCAACGCGGTTTGCACCTCCGCAGTCCTGGCCATCGCCGCCCGCCATGACCAGCTCGGTCGCCGCCTCGGGCTCCGCGGTCTGGCTGAAGCTGGTGATTAGTGAAGCGGAGGGGACGACGGGCTTGGCCCGCGCCTCGATGGTCTGCTCGCCCGACACCGGAGCGAGCGTGTAGCTGACCGTCGCCTTGCCATCGGGGCCGGTGAGCACCGTGTCGTTCGGGATCAGCTCGGCACCCGCCGGCGCGATGAACGCCACCTCGACGTCTGCGACCGGCCGGTTTTCCGGATCGGTCACCAGTACCACGAGGGGGTTGCCAAGCGGCTGGCCCACGGTTCCGGTCTGGCCGTTACCGCTGACTACTTCGATCTTGGAGGGCTGCGCCGGAGCTGGGAAGGAGAAGATCGTCGCCGCCGCAGGCCGCGAAGGCCAGCAGGGTTACAGAGAGCGCTACAGCAGGCCGCAGCCGCGGCCGGCGGAACTCAGTCGTCCTGGACGTCGAAACCGTCACTGTCGACCGACGGGAATCCGTCGGCAGAGGCACGCAGTCGATATTCACCCTCCTCGTCGACCTTGAGATCGTTAAAGGTGGCCACGCCGAACGCGGGTGTTCACTGCGGTGGCCCTTAAGCTCGCCGTCGTCATCGCCGGTCAGTTCAAGTCTAATCTCGAACTCCCCCTCAGTCACCCGGCTCGCCGGCTTGATTCAGCACGACCACCTCAACCGGCGGAGAGATCCTCTCGTCCTTCTCGGTGTCCGACGGCTGCAGCTGAAAGGCGAGCCGGCTCGCTCTCGACCCTCCGCCCCCGCCGCCCGCCACCGCCACCTGTCGCGGTCGCAGTGAAGCCGACAACCCCCAACGCCTGACACCACGGCGTTGAGGGTGTTACCGCCCACGTCCGGTCCCAGCGTCCAGCGGGTAGACGCCCGGCCGTCATCATCGGTGGTGCTCGTGCCGGGCTCGACAGTCCCGCCGCCGGTGGCTACCACCCAGCTCACCGCCCGATTCGGCACCCCGTTGCCGGCTTCGTCCAGCGAGCTGAACGACAAGAGGGTTCTCCAGCGCGGTGCCGACGGCGGCGCTTTGATCGTCGCCGGAGACCCGTACCAGACGATCGGCGCTGCCGGCACCTCCCGACGGCAGTGAAGCTGACGGGAGAGCCATCGAGGCCGCCGCTGGTTGCGGTGGCCGACTGGGTCCCGGTCGCGGGGCCCAACGTCCAGGAGGTCTGCGCCCTCCCGTCAGATCCAGAGATCGAGGAGGCCGGGTCTACAGTCCCCTCCTCGGCAGTCCAGTCCACCGACACGCCTTCGACCGGGTTTCCGAACTCATCGGTGACGCTGACCACGAGTGGGTCGGCGAGCCGCTTGCCGGCCTCAGCGGACTGGCCGTCCCCACTCACCCGGGCGACGTTGGCGGCCGCCCCGGCCTCAACCGCCGCAGTGAAACCAACCTCGAGCGGCTCGGCCGACCCGTTACGGATCACACGGGCGACGACTCGCTGGGTTCCGCTGGTGGCGCCAAGCGTCCAGCGAGACTGCGCGATCCCATTCTGGCCGGTCCTGACACTCTCGGGATCCAACAGGGCGCCGGGTGCATCGGTATCGAGGGCAAAGGTGACGGTATGCCCGCTCAGGGGGTTGCCCCGGTCGTCGACTACCTTCACCTCGAGCGGCTGGGGCAGTGGAGATCCGGCGAGCCCGGTCTGGTCATTCCCGTTGACCATCTGGAGGTCGGCCGGCGTACCGCTGCCGGGCAGGACCAGATCGCTGCCCCCGCAGCCGGCCAGCATTGCGAGCACGACGCCAAAGCTACCGAGAAGACCCGACAGGCGGTTCACGAGTGCCAGAGCCTTTGAGCTAGAGCCGCAGGATAGGGCTAGGTTACCCCCGATTCGGCCGGGCCGATAGGAGATGGATCACACCGGGTTCGGCTATTGGACCACGATGGTAAAGGTCTGCGGTGCGCTGGTATCGAAGCCGGCGTTCTCGGTGCCGCCGTTGTCCTTGAGCACAGATCGTCACCGCCGACGCCCCGATTAGACCAGGGGCAGGGGTGAAACTCAGGGTCGCGGTGTTGCCCTGTCCGTCGCGGGTGACCGCTGGACCGGCCGCGAACAGCCAGGGAGCGGAGTTGCCGACGACTTCGAACGTCAGGACCTGGTCCGCCTCATTGTCGGCACCTGGCGAGATTCCGCCCGCAAAATTGCCCACCGCCTGCGGTATCCCACCGGCCGCAGCAACAACGACAAAGCTTAGGTTGAGGGTGAACCAAGGCGCGTCGTTGACTGGCGCCACGTGAATAGTCACAGTCGCCGTGCTGGACTTTCCGGAGGGGTCGCTGGCGCGGTAGGTGAACCGATCGTCGCCAAAGAAATTCACGTCGGGATTGTAGCTGAAGGAGCCGTCCAGGTTGAGGGTGACGGTCCCGTTGGGCGGACCGCTGGCCTCCGAGGCCGTGAGCGGCAGGCCTTCGGGATCCCGATCGTTCTGGAGCACACCGCTCGCAGCGTCTACGGTCAGGGTGCGATCGTGGCCCTCGGTGGTGTTGTACTCGTCGCTGAGGACGCTCGGGGACTGGTTGGCGGGGGGCCGAACTTCGATGGGCTTCGAGCTTACCGAGGTATAGCCACTGGCAGCAAAGATAAGGACGTGGGACCCGGTGGCCCCCTGTATTTTCAGATTGGTGAACTCCGCCCTGCCCTCCGAGTCGGTCAGGCGAGTGGTGGTTCCGGCCAGCGAGCCGTCCCCGGACGCGACGGCAGCGGTCACGGACACATCGCTGCTCTTCACGTCCTCGCCTTTCTCGTCCTGGATCTGCACCTCCGGTTGACGATCGAATTCCGCGCCGATCGTTACCGCGTCACTCGGCTGAGTACGCATCTCCAGCCGGGAGGGCGCGGCCTCGGCGGACGCGGTAAACGTGATCTGGAGCTCGGGCACTCCCTCGCCCACCACCCGCGCGATGACTTCCTGCTGTCCCGTCGTCTCGCCGAGCACCCAGCGGGCGCCCGCCATGCCGTCAGCCCCGGTCATTGAGTTTTGCGGAGTAACCGCGGCGCCGGGTGCGTCGGAGGCGAACTCGACCCGCTGTCCCGCGAGCGGGGCGCTCGCGCTGTCGGTCACCTTCACCACGATCGAATCGCGGAGCATGGTGCCGGGCGTTCCCGTCTGAGCATCGCCCTTGATGACCGTTATGTCGGCGGGGGTGGCCGCGGGTTCCGGGGCGCCGGGAAGCCTGAGATCGCTGCCGCCGCACTGGGCCAGCAGGGCGATGACGCCAGACACGACGCCGAAGCTTCCGAGACGACGACAGAGTCGATGCACGAGAGCCGGAGCTTTTGAGGTAAAACCGCGCGATGCTACAGCTTATCGCGCGGCAGGCCAGCCCGATAGGAGGTGGATCACAGGGATAGCGGGGTCCTGATAAACCTTTCAGCGAATCGAAGCCCCTCATGGATCAATGCCCATGGATTACGGTGATCGTGACGGTAGTGCGGAGGTCGATGCCCACCGTTCTCGTCCTGATAGGGTAACCGTGATCGTCTCGAGGACAGTCGTACCGAGTTCGGTCGGTCACCGTTCACCACTGAGACCGTCCGGGTCCCGCCAAGAGCGCCAGGTGTAACCGCCTCACGTCGAACGGAGTGTTCATCATTCTGTGGGTCACGGGACTAGCTGCATGGCCACCGGGTCGCTGTCATTGGCGGAGGCGACGCGGAGCGAGAACGGTCAGAGCCTGACATCTGCCTGGAGCGCGTACGCGTCGTTCTGGGGGGTGGCACCGTGGTCGATGCCGTGACTGCCGCCGACGGTGACCTCGTTCGTTCGCGATAGTAAGGCGTCACTGCCGAATCGGTCGCGGTCAGGCGTTAAGTGAACGAGCCATCGGCGCTGAGCGAACGGTGCCGGCGGGCCGGGTCGGTGACCTTGCTGGTCCGTCAGTGGCGCACTCCTCAGGATCGGTGTCATTGGCTAGCTCGCCATCGTTGAACTGGCACTCTGGCCACGCGGCCTGCACCTGGTGCGACTGCACCAAGCCGCCGGCGGCTGGTTATTCGGGAGTGGATTCACCCGCTGGTTATCTGTATCCGAGCTACCATTGAGAAGCGAGCATCGCCGGCGTAGGTGGCGGTGACTACACCGTCGGTTGGCTGGCATCCTGATTCCGGGCAACAGGAAGGTCAGAATGGGGCAGCGACCCAGAGCCGCTCGCCAAGGTAGCGGTGCAAGTCTCCGGCCCACCACTCACGGTAATGCCACATCGCCGTTGGAGTGCCGCCACTTCCACTAGACCGTGAACTGCACGGTTACGTCTCGCCAACACTGACGGCATCGGGATCGGAAGTGATCTCTACAGTCGAGCTGACCTTCTGAACAGTGACGGTCGCCTGGTCGGTTATCGCCACGCCACCCGCCGTCGCCGTGATGGTCTTGCTCTCGGCCACGGTGGAGCTGAAGGTGAACGTCGCCACGCCGTTGGTGCCGGTCGATCGCCGAGGTGGGGTTGAAGGTGTTACTCGCTGCCGGACGATGCGGGCGTCACCGAGACTCCGGCCACCGGATTGTTGCCGGCGTCACGCACCGTGACGGTGATGGTGCTCGACCCTGTGCCCGCGCTAATCGTGGCCCGGCGAAGCCGAGACGCTGGAGGTCGACGCACTGGGAATGCCGGCGGTGGCGGTTGCGCTGAAGGTGGCTGGTGCCAAACCCGACACCACCGCGTTCACCGTGTTGGGCCCCACGCTGGGGCCCAGCGTCCAGCGGGTGCTGGCGTTGCCCTGGGCGTCGGTCGTGGTGTTCACTGGCGCGACACTGCCTCCGCCTTCTCCAATCGTCCAAGTCAGGGCGCGATCGGGGATCGGATTCCCCGCGCCATCGAGAACCTGCACCACGAGGGGCAGGGCCAGCTCGGCGCCGGGGCTGCCGCTTTGCATGTCGCCCGAGACCTTCACCACTCCCGTCGCTGTGCCCGCCGTGGCGGTATGGGTGAACGTCACCGGAGATCCGGCCAAGCCTGCAGCGGTGGCGAGCGTGGTCTGCTGTCCCGCGGTGGGACCGAGCGTACGAGTCACCGACGCCTGGCCGTTCGCGTCGGTAACGCTCGAGGCCTCGCTCACGCTGCCGTCGCCGCCAGGGGGGATGCTCCATTCGATAGTGATGCCGGGGATGGGATTGCCGAATGCGTCAGCGACGGCCACAACGAGCGGTGCCGGTAGGCGTGGTGCCAACCGCGCCGGACTGATCGTTCCCAGAAACGAGGGCAATACCGTTGGCATCACCGGAGAGAGCGGTGGCGGTGATCGTGGCCTGGACCGGGGTAACCCCAGCATCGACCGGGACCCCACCGTCCCGGTGACCGGGCCGACCCTGGTTCCCAGGGCCAGAAGGGACCAAGCGTCCGTCGGCATCCGGTGCTAACCGATGCTGGACTCGCGGCGGATCCATCGGCGGTGAACTCGAAGACCACGTTTGCGCTTGCCACCGGCCGGTCCTGCGTATCGGTCACCCTGACCACCAGCGACTCCGGCAGCACCGAGCCAACTCGCGCGCTCTGGCCGTTACCCGACATGATCTCGATGTGGGCGGCAGCGCCGTCGGGCGGGAGAGTGAGACCGTCTCCGCCGCAGGCAGCGAGCACGAGCGAAAGACCAAGGACGAGCGAGCGAGGCTGGCTGATAGTCACTATGAATCCTGAGAACGAGAATGATTCCACTGGGCGCGCGAGTGTACGCCCATGGCGTCCGCGCTATGGCTTCCTTTGATCAGGGCAGCAGTTTATTCCCCGAGTACCCTGAAGGAAAGGATCTGGGTCACACAACCGTCTAACTGCTTCACCCACAAGACTTTTCGAAGGACGGGTAGAGACGCCTTACGGAGGGAAGAACCACCCGGCCCTCCTACGAGCCGGGGTCAAAGCAGATAGTATGCCGTGCGAGGGACCCGACGCTCCGCTGTAACTGCAGATACCTTCAAAGCTTAGTCGAACACCCCTGAGCAGCTGTTGTCGCGTTGCCACGGCACTCGCGCCGGGCCAACTGGGGATTAGAACAGAACGGTGGCCGTGAACGTCACCGGAGAGCCGGTGATCGGGCCGACCGTGGCGGTCAGCCGCTGGATTCCCACCCGGTCCCCCAAGGTCCACTCCACCGCCGTCGTGCCATCGTCCTTGGTGCGGGTGAGTGCCTCGCTCACCTCTCCCTCGCCGGTGGTGACCTGCCACGCCACCGGTACCTCGGGCACCGGGTTGCCAAACCGGTCCACCACCTGGACCACCGGCGCAGTGCCGACCTTATGGCCGCGGCGGCCGGGCTGACTGGTGGCGCTCTTCGCGCTGACCGTGTCCGGCGCGGCTGGCCTGGCCTCGGCGGTGAATTCCTCGGCCTGGGGCTCGGTGGTATCGCTGACCACCAGCTGGGCAACTACGGTCTGCGCGCCCGGCCCGGGACCAAGCTTCCAGTTCGCGGTGGCCTCGCCGAGGCTGTTGGTGAAAGCCTGGGCCGGGGTGACCTCCCCGGCTTCAGAGGTGAACACGAACTCCACCTCCCGGCCGATGACAGGCAGCTCGCGCGCCGTCATCACCTTCACACGCAACGGCTGCTGAAGCTGCTCGCCCACGACTCCGACCTGATTGTCCCCATCCAGCTTGGAGAGCACGACGTTCTCGCCGCCGCCGGGGGGGTCGGGCAGCAGCAGGTCGCTGCCGCAGCCGAGCGCGCCGGAGAGGATAAGAACGAGGGCTCGGCTGGCGAGTGGGGACCTTGTAGCCATGAGATCACGCGGGCAATGAGTTTCGCCGGCTCGTGCACGGCCGGAGTGAAGGGCGGGGTACGTAGAATACCGCCGGGCAGGTGGGATCGGAAGTGGCTTGAGATCGAAACCTCACCTGCCCGTCTGTAACAGTATGCCCAATCCAAAGTTGACCAGCCGCTCCCCATAGCTGCCGCCAAGCCGGTCGCGTACCGGTGGCCCACGAGATCGACCACCGGATTGAGATAGATCCGGCGAGCCCAGCCGGAGCTCGTAGCCGGCCCCCACCAGCCCGGCGAACCCGGTGTCCCCGCTGCCGTACCCATCCTCGAAATCACCGCATTGCGTCCAATGCCGAGCCCGCCTTTCAGGTAGAACCCGGTGGAGGACGCAGGGTAGAACTGGGCGATAAAGAGGGCGCTGCTGAGCGATTCGACTGCGGGGCCGTCTCGTTGATCCAGGACAGAACCTCGCCGCCAAGGCGGAGATGCTGGTTCACGGTTCCGCCGAGCCGGAGGGAAATGGTAGGCCGGTAGAGCACATTGCTGTATCCGGCACTGGGCTGGAGATCGAACGATTCCCCACCCGCGCCGACCCCTAGTCCGAGCCAGAAATCCCTCGGCCGGCCGCGTTCCGAACTTCGACCAGGCCGGGTTCGGGGCTTCCTGAGCCACTGCACCGATTGGCAGTGACATCAGGATGAGAAGTGCTGTCACCCCGAGGAAGCGAAAATAACCGCCGGGGCGACAGGGTGGCGTCTAGACGGCGTACCGGAGCGTAGGCATGGGTCTCTCGCTGACGTTAACTTTGGGGTTTCGGCTGCAGTATCCTCCGGTCGCCATTGCAAAGGTCGGACCATCTCATGTCTTCCCGTGCCCGGCTGGTATTGATCGTCTGCTTCGCCGTCGTTGCGCTGGTGTGCGTGCGCCTGGGCCTGTGGCAGATGGAACGGTTGCGTGAGCGGCGTGCGGCCAATGTGGCGGTGCTCGAGGCGAGGTCCGCACCACGGGTCCGGCTCGATGGGGTAACGCCGATCACGGCGGAGCTCAATGGCGGGAAGTTTCGGCGACGGGCCGCTACGATCACGAGCGCGACGTGGTACTTCGCGGGAAGGGCGTACCGAGGCTCACCCGGGGTGGAAGTAGTGACGCCGCTCGTGCTCCAGGGAGGGAGGACGGCGGTGCTGGTGAACCGTGGCTTCCTGCCCGCACCCGACGCCGTCACCGCGCAAACTGATTCGGTGCGGGAACTCGGGCGAGTTCGGGTGAATGGTACGGCGCTTCCGGTCCCCTCAGGAGGCGGCGCGCCGCTGGAGCGGAATGGCCATACCACCTGGGCGCGGCTGGACGGTGAGGCGCTGGGCGCGCGGGTGCCGTACAGGATTGCACCGGTTTACATCCGCCAGTCGCCCGATACCACTCTGCCCCTTTCCCCCGCCGGCTGGAGCCGCTCCCGATCGACGATGGCCCACACTTGAGTTATGCGATCCAGTGGTTCGCGTTTGCGGCGATGGCGCTGATATTCGGGGGAGTGATTCTCAAGAACCAAAAGCGTGAGCGGGGAAGCCAAAGAGCGTAGAGCGGTGAGCGGGAAGCTGTGCGTCCCGCTCATGCTTTTTCTTTCCCGCTTACGTTGTGTTTTTCGCCGTCCAGGTCCTCGATCGTCTTGGTCGACGGCGGTCTCGCGCTTCTGAAGCCGTGCCGCGGTTGACTCGGCGGCACGCAGCGCCCGCAGGACGTTCTGGCCGGCCAGCTTCTTCAGGTCGCGCGTCGCTCCAGCCGCGGCGGATCAGCTCGGCGAACAGGTCGGGAAACTTGGAGACGTCCTCCAGCCCCACGGGGACGGTGTCGATCCCGTCGAAGTCGCTGCCGATGCCGACGTGATCGACTGCCGGCCACCTTGCGCACGTGCTCGATGTGGTCGGCCACCTGCTGCGAGGGTGGCGCTCGGGCGCGGGTGTGCGTTGCCTTCCACTCCTCGAGGCGCGCGTCTGCTCGACCGTGTCGCTCACCGCCTCCCGGATGGCGTTCTCCTGTTCCTTGGCCTGCGCCTCCCAGGCTGCTACCTCCGGCGACACGAACGCCGGCACGAACGTGACCATCACCACCCCGCCGTTCTTCGGCAGCCGGGCAAGGATCGAGTCGGGCACGTTGCGCGGCGTGATCGGTGAGCGCCGGGCCGAGGAGTGGGAGAAGATGACCGGCGCCTCGGCCACGTCGAGCGCGTCGCTCATCATGGCGGGCGAGACATGGGAGAGGTCCACCAGCATGCCGAGCCGGTTCATCTCGCGCACCACCTCCCGGCCGAACTCGGTGAGCCCGTCGTGCCGGGCGGAGTCGAGCGCCGCGTCGGCCCAGTCGAGCGTCACGTTGTGGGTGAGCGTCATGTAGCGGGCGCCGAGATCGTAGTAGGAGCGGAGCGCGCCGAGCGAGTTCTCGATGGCGTGGCCGCCTTCCATGCCGAGGAGCGAGGCGACCCGGCCGCCGCTTGAAGCTCGCGCTCGATGTCATCCGCGGTCAGCGCCAGCGCCAGCCGGTCGGGATAGCGCGCGATCATCCGCCGGGCGATGTCGAACTGCTCCAGCTGCACCCTGGCGTAGCCGCTGTCCTTGATCTCGCCCGGGATGTAGATCGACCAGAACTGGGCGCCCACCTGGCCCTGGGCCAGCCGGCTCAGGTCGGTGTGCTCCGGTGTCCGGGTCCGCAGGTCGTAGGCCGCCACGTCGCGCGGGGCCTTCTCCGACTCGCGGATCGCCCAGGGCAGATCGTTGTGTCCGTCGATGAGCGGGCGTCGAGCGCAGGAGCTTCCTGGCGTGCTCGAGCGCGCGATCCTTGGACTGGGCGGCGACGTGTGCGGAGAGGCCATGAGGAGAAGGGTGAGAAGTGAGAAGTAAGAAGTGAGAGAAGCGTGACGACGGGTTCATTGCATGTCCTGATGCGAGGGGATCGTATCACAGGTGCTGTCATCCTGAGCGAAGCGAAGGATCTCTCCGCGTGCGATCCAAGACATCCTTCGCTGCGCTCAGGCTGACATCGCTTCTCACTTCTTACTTCTCACCTCTTACCTCCCGATCTGCACCAGCTCCGGCCGCAGGACGAACTCCGGACAGATGGTCCGGTCGTACTCGTAGGGCCCGCCGGTCTCTGCGTCGGTCCAGGGAAAACCCCGGCAGACCGCGGGGTAGTATGGCTCGGCGTGAATGGTACACACGTTGTCCCGGAGGAGCACACAGCGTCCCTCCCGCACCCGGGTGCGCCACTCGCCCCAGCGGGTGCGATAGACGGTCGTCGCACCATGGGTCCGTGCGATGGCGGCGGCTTCATCCTCGCTCAGGGTGACGCCGTAGGCGCAACAGGACGACTTATGGGGACAGGGGTAGCATGGCAGCGATGGCAGATCGCGCATGCGCAAAGTTAGCCGGGTCGGCCGAGCGCCACCATTATCGTCACGATCTCGTGGGCGGCTGCGTGAAACGGCACGATGCGCCCGCCCTCTCCGAGCCGGATGTCGTGCAGATGGGCGCTCATCCGCGCGGGCTCGCTGCGCGTTGCTCACCGGTTCGCCCAAGTGCCAGAGACCAGCGGTTGGCCGGGCCGTGGCGTTGTAACACCGGAGCACCATGCCCTCCCCGTCCTCGGCCGGTTTCATCGCCGAGAAGACCAGCCCGTAGCCCTCGAGCCGCACATCGATCGGCACCGGCGACAGCGGCGACGCCTGCCGCAGCCACACGCCACGGACCGGAAGAAAGATGTCCTCCCACAGCTCGGGGACGGCGGTGCCGCCCTCGAGCTCGGTCTCGGTTACCGGGGCCAGACCGAGCTGAAGCCGTTCCACGCCATGACACTGCGCGAGCGGGGTTGCCACCGGCCATCCGGCATGACCGGGGCGAGTCGGCAGATCGCCGCGGGAGAGCTCTCCGACCGAGCGAAGCAGGGTGACCAGCAGGTCTCCCTTGCGGTCGAGCTCGTACTCGAAGAACCCGGGGGTAAAGATGGCGAGTCCCCTCGACCCTGCTGCCCGCGCCACGAAGCGGTGCGCCGGCGCCGTGGATACCGGCGTCTCCCGCGGGTAGCTGCGGGGGTTAGCTGCCACGGCGGGCCGCTCGGTGATTCCGAAGTGATCCCCCGCGACAGCACTGCCACCGGGCAGCCCGGTGCTGGCCCGCAGCCGGAGTCGATGATTGGATGCCCGATTGTCAAGCTCGAGAGTACACCGCACCGAGGGACACCCGGCGTAGAGCGTGACGACAAGGCGGACACCGATGGTGCCGGAGCGTTCGCCATGAACTCCGCGTCCGGCCGCCAAGCGCCAGCGCGCTTCCAGCGCGGTCACCAGCGGCCCGCCGGCGAGCGGACGCACACGCACCGACCCGTTGACCCGGCGAACCCGGTCACGCACCGGCGGACAGTAGCTATAGGTGTCTCCCACGTCTCCACTCGACTCCAGCACGAACAGCTCGCGAAAGCGTTGCTGGTTGCGGCGGTCGAGCAGCTGGAGGGACCCATTGGGGGCGATCTTGACCTCGAGAAATTCGTTGCCGAGCGTCCGACCTTTCTGCCAGGCTGTGCCGGTGAGATGGGCGGAGAGGTGCTCTCCGGCCTCGAGAGTCGCGAGGCCCAGCCCGCCCATCTCGGGGGCGCGAAAGGCCACCCGGGTCCAGTCCACCTCGTCCTGGTCGGGGTAATGATGCGGCGCGTCGATCCGCTCCTGGCCGCCCCGCCGCCCGAGCGTCTGCACCGGCACCTCACCCGAAGGCCCCAGCAGATGAAACGGGTGGTACCCCGGCCCCACCCGGGACATGCGATCGCCGGGCGGCCCGATCAGCACATCCCGGCGGAACCAGCTCAGATCGGCAACAACCACCGTTCGCCTCCGCCGCGGCACCGGATTCCAAAGCACCAGCCTGGGTGCCGCGCCTTCGGGCTTCGCGCGGGCGCGGTCGGGGATGTTTCCCACCAGCTCGTCCAGGCTGGTGCGGGAGATCTCGGAGGCCTGAGTGCGAACGTCGTCCAGCCGCAACTCCACCCGGCGAGCTACCGAATCGCTGGTCGTCCCCGCGATCGAATCATGAAACTGGCTCTGGAGAAGAGTGCGCCAGGCGTGGCCGAGCAGAGGGCGGCGGTCGCCCCCTCTCGTCGCGAGCGCTAGCGCGGCGAGTGGCTCCGCGATCCTGGAGAGGGCCAGCTCGGAGATCGCGTGGCGGCGCTTGAGCGGTGCGCGGGTGGCGTGGACGCCCTGAAGAGTCCAGGTGTAACCATAGGACCAACGGAGCTCGCCACAGATGACCGGCACGCCCACTGCCTCGGCGGCCGCGGCGGCAAAGAAGTCCTGGAGCTTCGAGATCCGGACTTCGCTGTCGGACTCTATTTGCTCCAGCAGTGAGCGGAGACGGCTCAGGGCGGGATGCGCCGAGTGGTGGTCGGCACCAATGAAGACCGGGACATGACGAGTGGAGGCACGCGGCACCAGCACAGAGCGCACCCGGTTCCACGCGAGGGGAAGACGCTCGGCATCGGCCGGCAACCCCGCGCCAACCTCGTATCCGTCGGGGGGCAGGTGATACACCAGGACTTCGCGGCCATCGCGGCCGCGCCAGCGGTAAAGATCCCGCTCCTGTCCCGGCTCACCGCCGAGACCGCGCCAAACCACTCCGTACCGGATCCCGAACTCGGCGGCTAGGGTGGGCCACACGGCGGGATGGCCAAACGCATCCGGCGAATACAACACCTCCGCCCGGCCGCCGAGGCGTTCGGCATCGGTGTGGCCGGCCAACAGGTTCCGGATCAACGACTCGCCGGAGGGGATCAGCTCATCGGCCAGCACGTACCAGGGGCCCACCTGAAGGCGTCCGGCGCGCACCAGCTCAGTGATCGCCTGCTCGCGATCGGGGCGGACCTGCAGATAATCCTCTACCAGGACGGTTTGGCCGTCGAGAAGAAAAGTGGCACCGGGATCGGAGTGGAGTCGAGCGAGAAGATCGTCCAGAGTGAGGACGAGTCGGGTCCGGAAGAGGCTCTCCGGGAGATACCATTCCCGGTCCCAATGGGTGTGAGGGATCAGATGGAAAGTGAGCCCGGGCATCGCGGGAACTTAGCTCCGCCCGGGGAAAGCTGGCGAGCGAGCCAGGTCAGTCGTAACCGGTGTAGGGCTCGGTGAGAAGCCGGATGCCTAGCGGAACGTATTCGAAAACGTGGGTGATGCGGAGGTTGGAGGGTAGCCGTTCGATCCGGGATTCGACCAGCTTGAGATCAGGGGTGCCGCCTAGGCCCATCGCGTTCAGCCGCTCGGCCTCGCCCTTGGCAACGTCGCCCGGAGTGGGACGGCTGGCGGGGTACGCGTCCTCGTGGTGACGGATCAGGGCCTGCCAGTGGGCGTCACCCGCTCGCTGGACGGACTCCCGAATCTCGTCTCGGCTGAATGCCATCGCTCCTCATCGGTGCCTGTCCGCGTTCGACTAAGCAGACGGCAGCCAGGATAGCGAACCCCGCGGCCAACGGGGTGAACCGGATGTTCCCGAAGAGATACCCCAGGAACGCCATGGTCGCCACCATACCAAGACACAACCAGCCGGTCCAACGACGGATCCTGTCGCTCAAATCCATGGCTCATCCCCGGAAAAGGTAATGCGGAGCTTGAGCTTCAATAATGGGTTTGGGCAGTTGGTTGGGCTGTACCGCAGGTCACCTGCCGGACGTGAGACCGGGGCGGAGCGCGCGTAGCCTCGGCTTACCGGCCCTTGACCGCCCAGATGCCTATACGAAGGGTGATGAGGGCCAGGGCGGCGATTCCGATTTGGGCCCAGTTCAACCCCGAGGCCCAGGAGAGCACATCGGTACTCGCCAGGCCTACGACCTGAGAGGCGTTGTGGGCGAGCAGGACCGCGTATTCCACCATGGTGTGGCCGGTCGGAGAGCACGGGAAGGAGGTTGGCTAGCTTCGATGAGAGTCTACGCGCCGGGACTGAGCGCGTCAACGCTCCTCACTCTTCGGTAGACACGATAAACCGGGTGGCAGCTCGAAACAGATCGAGGTCCAGCATGCGCTCGATCGAGACGGCTGGCACCTCCATGCGGCCCTGGTTGCTCATGACCAGGTTTACGACGTCAGTATTCCGGCCAAACCAGCGGGTGCTGGGCTCGAGATCCGAGGGGTAGACGAACCCCGGCAGCGAGGCCGCCGCGAGGGCGGCCTGCGAGCCTATCCCCGACTCGGGCATGGTGCCGGCCCACATCTGCGCTCGATAATGCTTTCCCATGGCGTAGACCCGGCTCACCTCGGATAGTCCGCCCATCCGATGCACTTTGATGTTCCAGACCTTGGGACCACCGAGCTCGATGATCTGGCGAGCAGCAATGGCATCCTTCAGGGTCTCGTCCAGACAGATCTGGGTTTTCAGGTCGTGAGCGAGCGTTGCGTGGCCAACCAGCTCGTCTGGCGCCAACGGCTGTTCGATGTAGAGCAGGCCGGCCTCGTCGAGCCCGCGCAGATTGGATTCGTGCTCGGGCCACTCGTATCCGCCGTTTGCGTCCACGGTCAAGGGAAGACCCGATCCCGCCATCCCCTGCCGAGCGGCCTCCACGGGCGCCGCGTCCCATCCTGGTGCCACCTTGATCTTGACCCGCCGGTAGCCCCGGGCGAGGGCCTCATCGATCCAGCGGCGCAACGTCTCGGTCGAGCGATCCTGTGGAATGCCCAAGGCGACACCGCAGGGAATGCTGGCGGCCGGCTTGGCTTTCACCCTTTCGCCCAGCAGCGCCGCCAGGCTCGTGTTCCGGCGGGCGGCCTCGAGATCCCACGCTGCTGTCTCCAGTGCGGAGCGGGCGAACGGGTTGCCCCTGACTCCGGCACGGAGGACGCCATCCACCTCCTCCGGAGAGTCCACTCCTGCCTTCATCAGACGCGGGATGAGGACCCGCTCCAGGAGGTCGCGAGCGCTGACGAGAGTCTCCTCCGAGTAGAACGGCAGCTCGAAGGGTGGCGACTCGCCGTAGCCCCGGTGGCCATTCTCGTCATGCAGTACCACGACCAGGGACCGTCGCTCCGTCATGGTCCCACCGGATATGATGAACGGCTCGAGCAGCGGGAGGGTCAGCTCATAGAGCTCAATGCGTTCGATCGGCATCAGGTATTCAGTTCCGAGGGTAAACAGCAAAAGCAATCACGGAAACACGAAGGTCAAGGACATTGAGTCATTGCGAGGGCGCTGGCGCCCGAAGCAATCCAGCGCCTGGCACGCCGGGGCTGCGGGATCGTCACGCGACCCTTCGGTCCGCTCGCGATGACTCGACAAGTTCAGGTGGACAAGAAAACGAACAGGGTGATCAATCGCTGTAACGTCACTCACTAATTAATTGTGTTTCTGCTTTTTTTCTTCGTGTTTTCGTTCATTTCGTGCTTTCGTGATTGCTGTTTCGATCTGCCTTGTAGATCGAGGAACCTCAACTCCCCGCCCGTACGCTCGAGGAGCCCGTCAGCCTCGAGATCCAGCATGCAGGCAATCAGACCGTCACGCGGCTCGAAGAGCAGGGCGTGAAGCGCGCGTTGCGGTCGGGAGCCGTCCGTCGCGGGGTACTCGGTGAGGGGGAGCTGAAAGAAGGTGTGCAGTTGAACGCTCTCGCAACCGAGCCGGGCATAATCGACGATGAGTCGGCCGGTGGAGACGTTGCCGGTGCCGACGAGTGGTGGGTGTGACCTCACTGCGTTGCGCCGCCTCCAGCACCCGGAGATTGCGCTCGCTCAGATCGAACCCGCCAAAGGCGACCCCATGCTCCGGATCCCACAGCCGGTTGAACACGACCAGCGCATCGGCCGAGCCGGCGGCCTCCAGCATCTCGAGCTGAAAGGCATCGTCGAACCGGGCGTTCATCAGCTTGAGCGCGAGCCGAACCGGAGCCGGGGCCGCTGCGCGAACCTGCCCCGGTACCTCGCGCAGCCAGCGGAGAATCTGGTTTCGCTCCTCGGCCAGCTCGTTTCCGGCCAGTGTGGGAGAGAAATCCTTTTCCAGGAGCAGCTCCTCACTGCCCCATGCCTGGGAGAGCCGTTCCGTGGTGTAGCGATACTCCTCGGTGCGAAACGGCTCGCCAAGGCGCGGCAGATGATACTTCACCGACGGTACCGCCACGATCTCGCCCGACCGAGTACAGTCGGCAGCAGCGCGGACCAGAGCCAGGTACTCGTCGAACGAGCGATCCCAGCCCCGGCCCTTCCATGTCACCGTCCACCCTTCCCTGTCGCTGACCGACCGGCGTCGCTCCACCTTCATCCGGGTCTCATGCACTGCCCAGGCACCCATGGACCTCTCGCCCGCGGGGTCTTCCGCAATGACGGTCTTGAGGACCACGAAGGCGAGTCCAGCCGCCCGGTCGGTCTCGAGCTGCTCGAGGCTGAGGGAAAGCTGGCCCGATCCCTTTCCGATCGGGTGCGGCAGGGTGCGGCCGAGGTAGCGCGCCGTCAGGTCGATACGGTAGGCGCCCCGGATGTAGCCGGCCAGGTCGCTCGGGAGCTCGCGCTTGAAGCGCTCGAAGTCACGCTCGAGTCGCGCGCGCATCCCGGACCATACGCTCGACTGCCTCGCGCTCATCGCTTGGAAGTGGGGGACCCCAGGGATCGTCGCAGGCATCGGGCGGCAGAGCGCCGTCAGCTGCCGCGGCCCACAGCATCCGGCGGATGTAACCCTCCATTGGCTCGATAAAGGTGGTCTGGGCAAAGCGGTCGCAGAGATCGGACAGAAAGATGAACCGGGTCCAGTCCTCCGCCGTCCGCGCTCGCAAGAGGTCGGCCTGGAGGTCGGGAAGTGCCGCGCCCATTCCGATCAGCGCGGCTCGGGCACCGAGCAGAAGGGAGTAGCCCAGAAAGCGGTCCTCGCCGGTAATGAGCAGCTTCGACGGATGCTGGCGCAGCACCGCGGCGATGCGCTGAAAAGTCATGATGGAGTCCAGCGTCGCCACTTTGATTCCGATGACGTTCGGCAGCTCCAGGATCCCGTGCAGAGTCCGGTCGTCGTAGGCGACACCGCCGGCCGCCTGGTAGAGATAAAAGGCGATCACCGGCAGCTCGCGACTGAGCCGCTGGTGATATCCGACTGGATCGTTCTGTTGGGGAAATGCGAGCAGCGCATCGGCCTTGCCCCGCCGGGCCTCGATAGCCATGCCGATGTCCCGCGCCCCCGCTATCAGCAGTCCATTGGGTAGCGCCTCCCGCCACGTATCCAGCACTTCCCGCCGGGCCTCGGCGCTCAGATGGGGACCGCGTCCGGTATGAGCCCATACCGCTACGCCGGCAATCGGCTGCGCCGCCATCCACCGGGCGTAGCCCCGTTGAGCCTCGGCATCCATTTCGGTGCCGCGGAACGGGACCGGCACGGCGGGGATCAGGCCGCCGTCGATGCGCTCGGCTAGAGTGGTCACACAATGCGTCCGGGGTGAGAGAACAAAGCAACAGCAATCACGAAACAGCCCCTTTCGTGTTTTCGTGTTTTCGTGCTTTCGTGTTATTCAGGCTCGATGTGCAATGCATGGCTGCCGCCTCGATCGACCGGCGCCTTTAGTGCCTCGACCTCCTCGCGGAGCCTGCCCTGAGCCCCGCCGAAGGGCTTGGGGTGACACCAAGAGCGTTTTCGCTCTCGATGGCCGCACGCTGGGCCGGTGTCAGGTCGAGCAGATCGAGCTTGGCCACGCTGGTCTCCGGCAATCGAAGTGGCTGGCCGGTGCCGAACACGAAGCGATCCACCCCAACCGTACGAAGCAACGTCTCCAGATGATCCTCCGGCGGGCCCCAGATCCAGCAGATATCCCACCAGATCCGGCTCGACTCCTCCGGCGTGGAGCCGAAATGGACTTCCTCGATAAAGGGTCGATCGGCGTGGGTGATGATGAGGCGGACGCGGGGGTCGCTCCGGACCAGCGTCCTCACCGCCCAGGGCGGCAGCTCGGCCGCACGATCGTTCGGGTGCCGCTGCCGGGCATCCTCCAGCCGCACCGCAAGCATCAGTGGCAGGCCTTCAGCCGAGCAGGCCTCAGTGAGAGCCCGCATCTCGGCGCCGGCCGGGTCGAGCCCATAGTAGGTCGGGTCGCAGCGAACCGCGGGTACTCCTGCTGGCTCGGGCTTCGGTCAACACCGCTTCCCATCCACTCAGGCCGGGATGCACCGCCGGCACCGGCCGGAGCCGGTCGTGCCGCTCGGTGGTCTCATACAGCCAGGGATTGCCCGCGGCTGGATCGCGCCAGAAGATCCCCGGCAGGTGGGTGACCCAGGCCTGATCGACGGCAACCCGGTCCATGGCGCGAAGGAGAGCTTCGGGCGATGTGCCGGGCACACGCCGGAACGGGTACGATCCCAGAAAGCTGTTGACGTCGAGTCGCATCAGTCGGATGAAAAGGCGGTGGAGGGGAAGATGCGGGCGGCGTTGCGCCAGCGGACCAGGTCGAGATCGGAGCCGGAGAGCAGGTGCTCCAGGTAGCGAAGCTTGGCCCAGCCGGTGTCGATGGTCAGATCACAACCCCAGAGCAGCCGTTCGACGCCAACCGCATCGAGGCACGCTTCGAGCATGCCGCCATCGACTCCGCTGCCCGAGAGATCCACGAACACATTCGGCTGATCGCGCAAGGCCGCGAGCGAGTGGATCCAGTCGCCGCCGCCAGCAATGTGGGCCAGCAGGAAGTTGACCTTCCGGTGGCGGGCCGCGAGCTCGGCGAGCTCGACCGCGTCCGAGGCCTCCTGCCCCGCGTATTCCCGGCGGCGGTGCTGCCAGACGTGGTGCAGCACCGGAACGCCCCGCTGTGCCGCTACCTGGCAGATGGGATCGAGCAGCGGATCGGTGGCCCGCCGGCTGGCGGCGAGCTTGATCCCGATCATGCCGGCATCGAGACAGCGTCTGAGCTCGGCCTGCGCGTGAGAGCGAAAGTTGGGATTGACGACGCAGTAGCCGCGGATGCGGGTGGGGTGAGCCTGCTGCAGCGCGAGGAGGCAGTCGTTGCCATACTCGATATCGGCGGGAGACGGAAAGTAGATAGGAGAGGTCAGACCCCAGCTTCCCAGGATCGACGCCACGTGAATCGTGATGCCCACCCGCTCCCCCGCGCGCAGGCGGCTGGCGTTACGCTCCTGCCAGTCGCTGCGCGGAGACCGGTCGTGGAGGAAGTGCGCGTGAACGTCGATGAGCGGCGCTATACCCCCTCCTCCTCTACGATCTCCTCTTCGTCGAGCTCGTCCGGGTTTACGGGTCCCTCGAGTCGAGGATCGCTCCCCATGAGGACCTCTTCCGCCGTCTCGACTATAAGAGTCAGGTCGTTCTCCTCGGAAATCTCTTCCTCGACCAGCGTCATCTTCGTCATCGATGTCGTCGAGGCCATCCACTGTTGGCTTGCGGCTTGACATATCACCCTCCTCCCGTCGCTCTGCACGACCGCCCGATCGCTCAGCCGCGCCGATGCACGACCGCCCGGGCCCGCCTTCCAATCTAGGCAGGTTTTGCCACTGTCGAGAGGGCTTCGGCAAGCAACGCGAGCGTCCGATCGATCACCGGCTCATCGTGAGCCAGGGAAACGAAGTTGTACGCCGAGCGCTTGAAGAGAAGGCCCGCCCGGACGCAGGCGGCGGTGACTGCCCGCGATACGGCGTCATCAGCGTACTGAAGGAAGCACATCTCCGGAATGCCTCCTACGTCGGTGACGAGCTCGGGGTGCGCCTGCTGAAGCTGAATGAGCCCATCGAGCAAGCGTGCCCCTACCCGGCCGAGGTGTTGCGGCACCTGGCGGGCGACCATCACGTCGAGTGTGGCACGGGCCGCGGCAAGGGAAACGAACTCGGTGGCGAGCGTCGATGAGATCCAGGTTCGGGGTACCCCGGCCATTACCTCGGCGCGTCCGCCGACCGCGGCAAGTGGGAAGCCGTTGGCCAACGCCTTGCCCATGACGACCAGGTCGGGACGGAGGCCATAGCGCTCACAGGCTCCGCCCACCGCGAGCCGGCAGACCGTCTTCATCTCGTCCACGACGAGCAGCGCCCCGAGCCGTTCGGTCTCCTCCCGAAGAACCGTAAGCCATTCGGGGTCGGGCTCGCGATGAATGACGGGCTCGAAGGCCACGGCCGCAAGGCCATCGCCGGCGGCCCGGATGAGCTTTCGGCTGCCTGCCGCATCATTGAAGGGGAGCTCGCCATACAGCTCGCGAGTGGAACGGGGGACCCCGCCGGCGGACCGGCACCAGTCGAGCCATCCGTGGTACCCACAGCCCAGGATCCGATCCCGGCCGGTTGCCACGCGGGCCAGCCGCACCGCCGCAGCCATTGCCTCGCCACCGGTCTTGAGGAAGCGCACCTGCTCGATCCAGGGGATGAGATCCGAGATCTGAGCCGCAAGATCTTCCTCCAGAACAGGAGCCAGGGGACCCACGACGCCGTCTTCCACCGCTTCCACCGCGGCTCTGGTGACCTCGGAGTAGCCGTACCCGAGTGCGACCGAGCCGAGACCCATGATGTAGTCGACGTACTCACGGTCGTTCTCGTCCCAGACCCGGTACCCCGAGGAGCGCACCATCCGGGATGGCAGATCAGGATCGAGCGCGCCGAAGAGAGTCTCGGGCCTCTTGCTGCCGGTGGAGGTGAAGCCAGCGACGTGCTCGGTCAAAGTGCCTCCGGAGATAACGTCTTGTGATCTCCCCAAATAAAGCGCACTCCAGCGCCCGCAAGGGTCTGATGCTCCCCCCGCTGCGATGGGGTGGGTGCTTTTCGTCAGTGCAACTCCAGTGTACCGAACCTCGCCGGATCCTGACGATCGCCGCGGAGCCAGACCCATCCTCCGCCGCCACTCCACACCAGCTGACCCGCTCGTCTGAGACGGCCGGATTGCATCTCGTTCACCAGCAGGTCGAATCCGATAGCCTCCCCGGTACGCATGGCACTCAAGCCCGGAGCGCTGATGGCGGCGGTAATCCGATAGCCCGCTTCGGTAGGCTGCCAACTGCCTCGAACCATCTCAGGTGATCCGGCGGTCCCGGGGATGCCGCGTGCAATGAGCGCTCCACCTTCGGAGGACGGCACAATGATCAGTCCGAGGTCCGTGTCCTCGCCCGGAAAGCTGAGGTATACCTGGATCCCGTCACTGTGGATCTCGTCCGGCTCATTGTCCAGGCGAAGGGGCCCGGCCTTGGGGTCGCGGGAAATGACCTCCGGCTTCACCACATCCACGGCGAGGAAGAGGGCCTCATCGTTCCAGTTGACCGTCGCGGTAGCGGAAAACTCCTCGGGGCCGGCGTACGGCTGCTCGCTTCTGCGGTACTGATCCTCATGGTCGAGTTGAAGCGGCTCGCCTGGCTCGAAGCCGTCCAGCGTTCCATCCAGCGCGGGAGCCTCCCTGACCTGGGACGCTGCCCCGTGGCTGACGAGCGGGCGGTCCTTCAGCAGCAACGGCACGAACGGAGCTGGGGCTCGACGGTTCCCTGCCAGCCTCAGGGCCTCCTTGGGAGTCTGAACTTCCCAGCCCTCAACCGTTGCCACATGGCGGTCCACGCCGGCGGCGGTCTCGACCTCGATGACGCCCGTGCCCGTGCGAACGGCGCGAACCGCGGGCTGGCCGCGGCTCGACTCCAGCACCGAAACCAGCCGGAGGTTGCGACCCTGGGCGCGCAGGACGAAGAACGGAACCGGCTCCGCCGTTCCGGGCGCACCCGGAGCCACGGCGCGCAGTAGCTCGGCCTCCGAACCCAGGCGCACGCTCAGCGTTGCGTTCTGGCCGTACGAGCGAAGCACGACGGGGGCGCCGGATGCAGGCACGAACCGCTCCACCTGTCGCACAAATTCGTCGCGGAGCTCGGCTGGAACCCAGTTCCCCGCCGGTTCCACCTCGACCCGCCCGCTCAGATGCCATGGGAGCTCCAGGACGTGGTCCTCGCCGGCGGATAGCTCGACCACGTCGAGCAGGTACGCCGGTCCGGAAACCAGGATGCGCACCAGGTCACCGTAGCGGGCTCGCACCCAGACCCATTCACCGCGCTGCTCGAAGTTGTCACAGACCGCATCGCCGGGAGACTGGGAGACGCCGTCCAGCCGGGGCGCGTTGTGCGCCAGGGTCGAGCGATACCAGAACAGATCCCGCGCCACGTACGATCCGGTGCCGAAGTCGGGCAGCCAGTATTCACCGTGGGCGTGAAAGACCAGGTTCAGGCGATCTGGATGTCCGTGCCCTCCGCCGTAGCCGCCCGCTTCCAGGCTCGCATATCGGTCTCCATGTCGGAGCACGGCAAGACCCTGCCCTTCGACGAAGACACTGCCGGGAGACCATGGCGGTGTTTCCGAAGGCAGCGACGGGACCATCTCCAGCAGGGCCCACCAGGAAAGATCCGACCGGCTGCGCACCGGTCCCGGGGCGGGCTCCCCGGCCTCGTGGAGATAGGAGTCGAAAGTCTGCGCCTTCGGTGCGGGTGATTGATAGAGCTGACGCAGCCAGCTCCAGAGCTCGCCTTGCTGCTCCGGCCCACCGACTCTCGCGAGTCCGATCTCCCAGAGCTCCAGGTACATCGGCTGGGCCAGCGACACTCCGAAGCGCGAATCCTTGCGGGCCGGAAAGGTCGAGTCGGGTAGGGCAGTAGCAGCGGGAGCACGAAGCGCGCGGGCCAGTCTGTCCGCGAGTTGGGGGTCGGCCAGAAGATCGACGCCAGCTTGCCGGGCCCACCACATGGCGAGCAGCTGGCCCCTGAGCGCGAACAGATGGTAGTTATCTCCCTCGTACCACATGCCGTCTTCGCCGAAGCCGCGCAGGAGATGAGCGACGATCCCGCTCCCGCCCTCGATGACACGCGAGGCCAGCTCTTCGTCCTCGAACCATACCGCGATGCTCACGAGAGCCGCGTTGTGCCAAGTCTGCCGGTTGGAGAGACCCTCGTCGAACTCACCGATCAGGTTGGCGGCCTCGTCGGCCACCAGCGCCACTACCTCGGCAGTGGCATCGTCCAGCAGGCCGCCCTCACGAAGCAGCATGGCCGCCGCGAGATAGTTGCCGATCCAGATTGATTCGAGGTAGGTGGAGAAGAAGAGCCGGCTGGGCCCGAGAACGTTGTCGCGGTTAGGGTAATCCAGGTAGCCGCGATACGCCTGAAGCAGCTGGTTGGCCCGTCTGGCCGCAGCGTCATGCCCGGCGAACACGGCAACAGTGGCCAGATGCGCCGCGCGTTCGGCCAGCCAAAGATGTTGATAGTGAGCCCACGCCCGGTCATGACGCTCACCGACGAACTGTTTTCCGCAGCGGGAGCAGCGGTGCGTTGCCGGGCTCCAGGGATCGAACTCGAGCCGGCTGCCGTCATCGGGACAGACACCGCCGTCGGCGGTCAGCAGTGCCTTCGACTCGGGAACCGCAGGCATCCGTTCGAGCAGCGGTGTCGCACGCTCGACCAGCCGCTCGAGCAGCGCGGACAGCTCCGGCGCGGCCTCGATCTCGGATCGGCGCTGCTCCACCTCCTCGGCGGTCAGCATGGGCGCACGCCGTACATGGCCCAACGAACCGGGAGGAGTTGAACGCCACACTCACGCGCCGCCTCGATGATCGGTACCGGATCGTCGGGAGCCAGGAAAAACATGCACCCACCTGCACCGGAGCCCGCCGCCTTGCCGCCGAGCGCACCGGCGGCGGTAACCGACCGCTCCAGCCGAGCCATCTCGTCGGTGCACATTCGAGGATCCAGTGCCTGCTGGTGAGCCCAGTTCTCGGTAAGAAGCTCTCCGACCCGGGCGGAATCGGCGGCCACCAGCGCGGCTGCCATCGCCTCCGCAACCTCCCGCAGCCCATGCAGGGCGCGGGCAACCGTCGCCTCCCCGCGCTCGTAGGCCCGCATCACCCGGTCGATTGTGCTTCCGGAAAAGTGGGAGGCGCTGGTGTAGCACAGCACCGTCCGCCGAGCCAGATCGGCCGCGAATTCCGGATCCAGCTTCAATCGCCGCACCTCGGCCTCCGGATCTCGGAAATCCAGCCGAAGAAACCCACCATGCGACGAGGCGAACTGATCCTGCCGTCCTCCGGAAATGCCGGCTTCCACCGCCTCGAGGTGACACGCCCTCTCCGCGACATCCACCGGATCGGGGCTCTCTCCTCGAGCGGCCGACAGGGCTGCAACCAGTGCGACGTCGAGCGCACCGGAGCTGCCGAGACCGGACCCGGGAGGTGCATCGGATCGGGTGCTGAGAGTACAACCGCCCACCGGCAGCATTCGGAGTCCAGCCTTGAGCAGCTCCAGCCGCCCATCGCGGACCAATCCTGCCGAGTCGCTGACCTCGAGCTCGTCGTGGAGGTCCTCGGACACCAGCCGGAAGCCACTTCCGCCCAGGCGTACCTCGGCGCGAGCGAACAGCTGAATGGCGCTGGTGACTACAACGCCGCCTTCACGGGCGGAGAACGGCGGAACATCGGTCCAGCCTCCCGCTAGATCCAGTCGCACTGGTGCCGCGGCGCTGTAAGCAGGGCCTGTGCGGCGAGAAGGGCTCGCGGTCATTGCTCCACCCACCAATCCCGCACGGTAGGAAGCTCCCCACGCAGATCCATGGTGACCCCGTGCACCCGTCGATTCATCCCTTGAAGACCGCGCGAGTGATAAAGAAAGGCCACCGGCATGGAATCGGCGAACATGCGCTGTGCGGCGGCAGGATCGGACGGGACGTCGAGCCCGGCCAGCCTGGCAAGCGGCCCCAGATACCCGAGGCCGGGGTCGCCCGGGATGCCCAGTACGGCGGCGTCGAAGTCGGGCTTCGAGCCGTAGACCCGCCCCAGGAACGCGGACAGCTCCAGCTGGCGGATGGTCACGTCGAATCCGGCGCTGCGGAGACGCGCCTGCAGCATCTGCTCCAGCGGTGCCTCCCCGCTGCCCACGGTGAGCAGCTCGAAGCGGACCCGTCCGGGTAAGAGCGCCGATTTCGTGGCGTGATCGGTAGCGATCGGAAGATAGCCCGGCGCGGTTGGGGGTACCGGGCCCAGGGCCGGCGTGCCGAAGCCGTAGATGTAGCCATCAACCAGCTCCTGGCGGTCGATGGCATCGCTCACCGCACGACGGGTCTCGACTCGGTCGAAAGGAGGCCGTCTGGTATTGAAAACGATGCCGTCGGTCTGCAGCAGTGGATAGCTCACGACGGTAAGACTGGAATCGCGGCGTACGAACTCCGCGTGGGCCGGCTGAATGCCGGCAAAGTCGAGCTCACCAGAGGTGAGCGCCGCCAACTTGGTGGTCGGCTCATCCACTACAACAACGATGAAGCGTCCGAGGCGGGGCGGGCCACCGAGCGCCGCGGGAAAGGCCGGATTCGCGGCAAACACCCAACGGCGGTTCGGGTCGTGCGACACGAAGCGGAAGGGACCGTTGCCGACCGGCGCCGTGTTCCACTCGGCCTGCCGCAATCGGGCATGTGGCACAGTGTCGAGCAGATGAGCGGGCAGGATTGCGAGATCGGTCAGGAGATCGGGAAAGCGTGGCTGTGGCTGCCGAAACCGCAACACCACCGTCGAATCGTCGCGCGCAGTGACCGATTCGAGTCCTGCCAGCTCATTCGCGCGGGGGTAGCCGGTGGCGGGGTCCCGAGCCGCGTTCAGAGTCCAGGCCACATCGTGCGCGGTGGTCGGGAGGCCGTCGTGCCATCGGACGGCGGTCTCGAGATGGAAGGTCAGTCGCCGGCGGTCGGGCGACCAGGTCCATGACCGGGCGAGATAAGGCCGAGGAATCAGGGTGCTGTCGTAGCGCGCCAGCGTGGTGAGGAGCACATGGCGCTGCACTTGTCGGGCGAGGGGATGGACGGTGAGCAGCGGATTAATGCTCTGGAGATCCGCGCCGGAAGCAAAGAGCACGGTGTCGCCGCGGCGCGACGCGTTCGAGTCGCAGGCGGACACCAGCGTGCAGAGGAGAAACCAGGACGGGTCGGAAGCACCGCGAATTTTATCCTTACCACCGTGGCGGTTGCCAGCTTCACCAGGACGCAACTTGCGGCCCCCGCACCCACGCGCGGCGGTGAGCAGAAACCCTTCCGGGCGCTGGTGTGCGCTTGAAAGGAGAGATCACAACGACGGTAGAGTGCGCACAACGCGCCCTCCAGGGTCACTGCTCACCGCCGCTCCGCCCCACCCATTGGAGAAGGTCAGTTGGGGGGCGGCAGTGGGCCGGTGGTCTCGCCGGAGCACTGCGTTCTTTTGTGCGGAGGTGAGAGCCCGGCCCGCTGCGGCTGGGTGGGGCCGAATTCAACTGGGCAGTACATTCCATCCATGCTCCGAACATTCGTCCGTCGTGCCCTCGCCGGCCTTGCCGTGGTCGTCGGCGTCGTGACCCTCATGTTTTTCCTCATCCGGATGGCACCCGGCGATCCTGCACTACTCCTGGTCGGGCCCACCGCGACAGAAGAGCAGCTGGCGGCGCAGCGAAAGGCCCTAGGCCTCGACCGCCCCCTGCCGGAGCAGTACGCCACGTGGCTGGGCCGGTTCGTTCGGGGCGACTGGGGCAGCAGCATTGCGACCGGACGTCCGGTGCGCGGCATGATCTCCGCTGCCTGGCCGGCGACCGTCAGCCTGGTCGGGCTGTCGCTGGTTCTGAGCTACATCATCGGCATCGTCGTAGGGGCGATTCAGGCAACCCGAGGCGGCCGACTCGACACCACGCTCTCGGTCATCACGGTGACGTTGTTCGCGCTTCCGGGCTACTGGCTCGGGCTCATGCTGGTGATGGTCTTCACCTACTGGGCGCGGGCACTCCCGGCGTTTGGGGCGGCGGGATTCGATGCCGACTTCCTCACCGGATGGGATAAGGTCGCGGACCGGCTGCGACATCTGACGCTCCCGCTCGCGACGCTGACGCTGATTGGCATCGGGGGCACCGCGCGGTTCGTGCGAGGCGCGATGCTCGACGTCCGCAACGCGCCACACGTGGCCATCGCCCGGGCAAAGGGGTTGTCAGCGGTGCAAGTGACTGTGCGGCACGTGCTGCGCAACGCCCTGATTCCGGTGCTCACCTTGCTCGGTCTCTCCCTGCCGGCACTCTTCTCCGGCGCCGTGTTCATCGAGGCGATCTTCGCCTGGCCGGGCGTGGGGCGGATCATGGTCGAGGCGGTGGGAGCGAGGGATTATCCGGTGATAATGGCCGCCACGGCGGTGAGCGCAACGCTGGTGGTGCTGGGCAACCTTCTCGCCGAGGCTCTGGCCGTCTGGGCCGATCCGCGTTTGAGAGCGCAACCGTCGGGCGAGGCAGCCTAGATGAGGAGTGGCAGCTCCCTGTTTCACGATCCCCGGGCGCGCTTCGGCCTGGCTGTTCTCGTGCTCGCCATCCTGGTGGCAGCGATGGCTCCACTGCTGGCGGTGGACCCGTCGCTCCAGCGGGACATTGTGGCCACGCGGTTCCTGCCTCCACTGAGCACCGACCTGCACGGCAGCTTCCATCTGCTTGGCACCGATCGCTTCGGGCGGGACGTGTGGGCTCGCCTGGTGTTCGGTGCGCGGGTGTCGCTCGGTGTAGGTCTGCTGGCGGTGCTACTCTCGGTGATCATCGGCGTGGCGGTGGGGGCCGCGGCCGGGTTCTGGCAAGGCCGCACCGGGCTGGTGTTACTGGGGCTCACCGACTTCGCTCTGGCGCTGCCGCGGGTGGTGCTCCTGTTACTGCTGGCATCGCTGTGGCAGCCGAGCGCTGGGCTGGTGATCGTGGTGCTCGGGCTTACCGGATGGATGACGATCGCACGACTGGTTCACGGTGAGGTGCGGGCCCTGGCGGCGCGCCCGTTCGTCGAGAGCGCGGTGGCGCTGGGTGTTCGAGGGCCGAGGGTATTGGTCCGGCACATCCTGCCCAACGCGCTGACACCGGTGATCGTGGCAGCCGCGCTCGGTATAGGGAACGCCATCATGCTGGAGGCCGGACTCTCGTTTCTGGGACTCGGAGTGCAGCCGCCGACGCCGTCATGGGGGAACCTGATCGCTTCGGGGCGGGACACCTTGGTCAACGCGCCCTGGGTCGCTACCGCGCCGGGCGTGGCGTTGGTGCTGGTGGTGGTGGCGGCGACGTTGCTGGGAGATGCGGTGCGGGACCGGCTAGATCCGGCCGGGAGGAGTGAGAGGTGAGCGGTGGAAGTGGAGTCAGCGGGTCAGCAGGATGTCATCCGGGCGAAGCGAAGGATCACCCCAAGGGTCTCGGGCCCAGCGGAGTAGATCCTTCGGTCGCTTACTTCCTCAGGATGACAACTTCTTACTGTCCTACGCTGCTCCCCTCTTACCTCCAATCCACCGATCCGACCCCAAGACCTCATCGATTCTCTTCTCCAGCACCGCGAGGGCGCCGGGCGCTTTGCCACATCCGTGGTCGTGCTCGATTCGCTTGGTTCGTCCGCGGAGGGTGGCGGCGCTGATGACCGACGGCAGGTCGGTGACGTAGCGTCCACAGACAGGCTCAGATACGGCGTATCGACTGGCGAAGCCGAAGTATCCGGCTCGCTCGAGCTCGACCAGCAGCGAGTCCACCCGCTGCCCGGGAATCTGTCCGCTGGCCGTGCCCAACTGGCGCACGTGAGCCCTGCCCTCAAACGTCACCTGGCCAGAAGGTGAGACCGAGATGGTGTACACCGGGCAACCGCCGAAGCAGGGGGTGCGTTCCAAGCTGATGGCCGGCCGTGCTGCTCCCGTGGCCTCACCGGGCTGTTGGACCTCGGGAGCGGCGGCGGCCCGCGGTGCACAGGCGGCAAGTCCCAGCGCCACCCCGAGAATCGAGACCTTGATCACGGTGTCACCGGCACCCGCGAGGCGCTGCTCTTGACCCCATCGGAGAGTACCAGGTCTACCTCGCGCTTGAAGCCGGGGAGCTGCACGCTGCCACCTCGGGCAAGGGACAGCACTTCGCCCGTCTGAGCATCGCGCACCATCACCATCGGGTGAGCGCGCGCATCCCATCGAATTCCCATTCCACCACTCGACAACCGGCGCATGTCGGCTGCTAGCGGCTTTACACCGGTACGGGGCTGCACCCCCGAGAGCGCGGGCGGCTGAGCCCTTCGAAGGGTCTCGCGTCCGCGACCGCCGAGGCGGAGAGTTGTCACCTGCCTTGCCTGGGCATCCGAGATTGGCACCGCGAAGACGAAGTTCTTCTGTCCTCCGGGCAGGTCGGCAATCTCCTGGGGAGTGAAGGACAGGGTGAAAAGCCTAGTGCCATCCTCCGAGGCTGCCTCAACCGAGTAGGGGCCGGGGCGGTCAGGAAGGCTCGGACGAGTGTTCACCTGAAAGGCCGGCTCGAGCACCATCTCGCCGTTCCGAATGTGTCCCCAGACGAGGAGGCAGGGTTGGACCGCCTGGCTGGCAGCAGAGCTCGCCACCAGCGGACTCGGCGGGCTCAGATAGTCCAGAACGCCTCTGTAGGTATAGTCGCTAATCCATTTCGGATCGCAGTAGCCCATGATGTCACCCAACGTCGGCGGCTTCAGGGTCTCCGTGGCAACGTCGAGGCCATATACGCCAGTGCTGCCATCCGGATTGGGGTACAGACCATCCAGCCCTTGCGGGCTCCCGCAGGGAGCGTGGTTCCGGCCCCAATTATGTGCCAGCTCGTGCGCGGCGACGGTGGCCCCGCTGGGCAGGTTATCCCAACCAAGCGCCGCGCGCGCAGTCGGTGGAGCCAGTGCCGACGTAGGCGATCCCCGCCACGCCGCTGCTATACGATACCTTGGCCACGCCATAGTAGTATCGCGAGCTGTGGTCGGTGGCGGTTCTGATCGCGTCGAGCTCGCCGAGCACCGTGGCCCATCCGGTACCATCGGCCTCGAGCGCGGTCGAGGTGGTGACGGGTGCCCGCACGGCCACGTTCACCACGTCAATCGGGTGCATCTTCCTGGTCGCCGTCAGAAAGGCATTGGGATTGCTCACGTTGCCCTGAAGGCCGCTTCCGCTTTGGATGATCGGCACAAAGGTGACGTTGACAGTCGGCACCACCCGGACAGTCGTTGCGAGCGAACCCGCCGCCGGAAATACGTTATCCGCCTCACTGCTCTCGGTGACGATTCCAGGTGCCGGGTCCACTTCCGCCTCGATCCTCAGGCCTTGCTGAATGAGAGTCCCGGGAACAGCGACATTCCAGGAGTTGGTCAATGAGCTTTCGTCTGCCAAGGTGGGCACCGAGGGGCCCGGTGCCGGGATGGTGGCCTGCCAGAGTGGGGCCGCGCCATTGTAGAGCCTGACCTGCACAGCAGGAGCTGCAATGTTGGCCTGATTGCCCACGACGAAGACCCGCAGATACCCGTCCCGGTTCTGCACCAGGGGCACACTGCCGGTGTAGGTCTGAGTACTCTGGGTCAGGTACACCCCGTCGATGCACAAATTGAGCGATCCGCCGCCCTGCGAGTTGTAGGTGACCGCGGCGCTTGCAGCACTACTAGTTGTGACCGTCACGCTCTGGGTGGCAGGAGCCGCACTGTAGAGTGTCCCGCAGGAGGCGGTGACGTCCTGGGCGGTAACGGCGTAAGTACCCGCGACGAGGCCAGTCAGAGTCCTCGTCGCAGTCACGGGCTGGCTGTAGCCGCCTGGTCCGGTGACCGTCACGGCAGCAGTGCCATTGGTGCCAAGACCGTTGATGGTCAGAGCCAGACTTCCCGCTCCGCTGGCATAGACGATCGAGGCATTGGCTGTGGAGGGTCCCACCACCACGGACTGAGAAGCCGGGCTGGCCGAGTATACGGTGGAACCGACTGTCACGTTCGACGCGGCCACCGCGTACGTGCCCGAGACCAGCTGGGAGAGGGTCTGGGTACCAGAGACCAATTGGTTGTAGCCGTCTGGGCCAGTCACCGTGATCGCTGCGGACGACCCAGCCGGAAGCCCCGACACCAGGATCGAGAGGTTGCCGGTGCTCAGGCTGCTCGGACCCCCGTCGCACGCCAAGGCGGCCAAGAGGACGAGAGAGGAAAGCTGCTTCCGCGAGATCAACGGCACGATCAAATCCTGTCTAGGGCTTCGATGACATGCGTTCTGCACCGCCGCCCCTTGCACCCGGATAGTGCTGGATGGTCAAGGAAGTTGGCACCTGGGACGGCGGCTCGAATGTAAACGCAGTCTGGAACTAGTTTTAAGCCAAAGGGCGCGAAAATCGGCATTCCGCGCGACACAACCGTATAAGCCGGCATACTAAGGAAACGGTGAACCCCCGGGGACCGGCGGTGGTTCGGCGTCGATGAGCCGCAATAGGTGCGCCAAGTCAACCTTGGAACCGCAGGGTACAACGGACGGGCGGACGGAATTAGCGGCTGGAACTGCTCGAGTTACTGGGGCAAGGTCGGGTTACTTGCCACCCCGCAGCGCGATGCACCGCCGCACTTCTTCGAGCAGCCGCTCGGGCGGGAACGGCTTGCCGAGCATGGCGCAGGGCACGGCGATGCCGAGCTCAGTCAGGGCGTCGGTCGCATAGCCCGACATCAGAATCACCGGCAGGTCAGGATGTGAGACGGAAAGGGCCTGCATCAGCTCGACGCCGTTCAGTCGAGGCATCACGATATCGGTAACCACCACCTCGACCAATGTGCTTCCTTGCTTGATCAGCTCCAGTGCCTCCATCCCATCTCCGGCTTCAACCACACCGTAGCCCTCTAGCTCGAGCACTCGCACGGCAAAACGCCGGACTGCAACCTCGTCATCTACCACGAGAACCAAAATTCCGGCAGCGGCACGCGAAGGTACGGCGGAGGAGAGCTCGTCGACTGATTTCATTCCACTGATCTGTTGGGGGACTCGTCCAACTTAACACGACCAACCTCGCCAGTCATGGCTAGGTGGTGGTCATACCGGTCCGCGGCCCACGCGCAGGCTCAGCGGCCAGCGGATGCGGCGGGTGGCTGAGGGGTCTCCCCAGTAGTGCGCCAGGTCCTGTCCTAACTGATCCACCGGATCATGACCCACCTGCTCACGGAACCGCTGGGTAGCCGACCAGGTCCCGACATAACCCAGGAGTTGGGCCAGGCTCCAGATTTCCTGCATGGCTAATACCGGGGTCTCGAGCTCCGGGAACGGGAAGGGGAGCGTACGGTAACCCGATTCCACGTGGCGGCGCTCCGGAGCCCAGTAAGGCCCGACGATGTCGGCGTAGAAGTGCCGGAGCACGCTGTCGAGTGCCGGCTCATCGAGATACTGTGCCCCATAGGTCCACACCGCCAGCACTCCCCCGGGCACCAGAACCCGACCTACTTCAGGGTAGAATGTCTCCGTATTGATCCAGTGCAGCGCCTGCGCCACCGTGACGAGATCGACGGTGGCATCCGCCAGACCGCTGGCTTCCGCTGGGGCAACCCGGTACTCCACTGCCGGATTGCCTGGAGCCTGGTCGAGCATGGCGGGGCTGATATCGGTAGCGATGACGCGATTGAACCGGCGGGCAAGAGGGATCGAGGCCTGTCCACTCCCTGCCGCGCAGTCCCAGGCGAGGTCGTGCCGGCTCACCAGCCCGGCCAGATAGTCGAACAGCCCCTCCGGATAACGGGGCCGGCACGAGGCGTAGGCGGGGGCCAGCCGGGAGAAATGATCGGCGTACGGTTTCACCTGATCAGCCTAACGCGATGCGCGCGCAGGATGCGGAGAACCTCGTCGACGGGCAGCGCCTCCACTGTCCCACCGCGGGAGCTCACCGGCGTCGCCACAAAGAGCGAGTTGTAGATTGCCTCCTCAGTAGCCTCGACCGTGGCCTGAAAGAGGACCGACATCTCATCGTTCGCCAGCTCGGAGGTACGGTGCCGGGTCTCACCCACTCGGCGCCGAACGTCCGGGTTGGTCGAGAAGGCGATGACGTAATCACCCGAGCCGTTGGCAGCCACCGAGCCCGTCCTCCCCAACCCGAGTATCGCACGGCTGGCAAGACGGCGAAGGTTTCGGTCCGAGAGGGGTGCATCGGTAGCGACCACGATCATGATGGAGCCTCGCGCTCCCTGCGGATCGGTCCGTGCCTTCACTCCACCGCGTCCCAGCCTCCGCCCAACCGGCACTCCGAGAATCTGGAGGTCGCCCCCGAAATTTGACTGCACCAGGACGCCTACTGTCCACCCGCTGTCCGGCGAAGCGGTCAGGCGGGACGAGGTTCCGATCCCACCCTTCCATCCGAACGCGATCGTCCCGGTGCCCGCCCCGACGCTACCCTCGGCCACCGGACCGGACTTCGCCCCGCTCAGAGCGGCGCGCACGTCACCCGGTGCGATGGGACGGCTGCGAATCGCGTTCAGCACGTAGCCGTCGTTGGTCTCTCCCACGACGGGATTGATGGAGCGTACCGCGTCCATGCCGGGGAGCTCGAGCAGGTAGGCAGCCATGGCATCGGCCGCCTTCCATACGCACAAGGTGCAGGTCAACAGGATCGGCGTCTCCAGCTCGCCCAGCTCGGAGACCTGGCTGATACCGAGCAGCTTGCCGAATCCGTTGCCGACATGGATGGCGGCGGGGACCCGATCGAAGAAGAGATTCCCCGGGTGGGGAAGAATGGCGGTCACGCCGGTGCGAACCGAGTCGCCTTGTATCACGGTGGTGTGTCCCACCTGAACGCCGGCCACGTCGGTAATCGCGTTGTTGGTGCCCGGACGCAGTACGCCAGGAGCGACACCGAGGTCGCGAGCCCGGGGCCGCTGCTGCGCTTCGGTCAGGCTGGCGGAGGCTATTGCGAGCAGAGCGATAGGGAGGACACGATATGATTGTATGGACAAGGCCGGTCGGGTTGAGGGTCGTTGGTAGACCTAAACAGCAATGTCGTTTTGCAATGAACGCCGGCAGCCGCGTATCGGAGCTGCTGCGGTCACGCCGCGGGTGGTGGCTCCAAAAGGGCCAGCTCCAGTCGGTCGATCAATTCGGCCTGGGCAGGGTTGATCTTCTCTCGGGCAGCGGCGAGGTCGAACCAGGCACAGCGGTCCACTTCGGGAAAGGTGAGCAAACGGCCAGAGCCTCGGGGCCACTCGGCCTGCATTGTGTTGCTGGTGATCTGGTCCGGATCCGCGTCACCCTCCCACGCCCACGCGTGCACCAGCTTGCCGGCTTTCTGCCGGATGCTGCCGAGCGGAAGGAACGGTCCAATGGGAAGAACGCCGGTCTCCTCTTCGAACTCCCGGCAGGCGGCGGCCAGAGTGTCCTCCCCCTCCTCGGCAACGCCTTTCGGTATCGTCCAGGCACCAGCGTCACGATTCTGCCAGAACGGCCCCCCCGGGTGAGCCAGAAAGACCTCGAGCCGGCCCGGTGCGCGGCGATACAGCAGCAGTCCGGCGCTCGGCGTGGAGGGTCTCACCATCCGTGGGTATCTACCTCTCGACCCGCAGGGCACAGAAGTAACCGGCCGGATCAGGCAGCACGCGCTTGGTACCGGGCTCGGTCCTTACCGCTACCCCAGGATCCGCCCTCCACCAGCCCCAGAATCCTTCGGGCGACACCGCAGTAATCGTCAGGATGTGGACCATTCCGTCCGGATGACCGGCCTGTCCGAGCCGGAGGTGCTGGCCGGTGAGCACCGCGCCGGGACGGTCTGGGTCGTGAGAGGAAACGGCGCTGCGCCATGCCGGATCGCCTGCCGTCAGTTCGAGCCAGCCGATCAGGTCTCGCACCGCATCGCCCATCGCACCGGCCTTGGTGACGGAGTCCAGTGGAGCAAGGTGGAGACGCCCCGAGGTAACGACCCCGCTCGTGGGCTGGCTCGTCACCTGGAGCAGCTCGTAATCGCCAGCGAGAAGCGCCGGACGGAGGGCGATCGGGTGCATCGCCGTGGCGGGCACGGCTGGTCCACACCGCGCCGGCTCGGGAGCAGGGCTTGCGGCGCGCTGGCATGCAGCCAGAATCAGACAGGCGAGTGCGGAGGCGTGCCTCATTGACCCGACCGTGCGATCAAGGCGGCGGCCAGGGAAAGCACCACCGCAATTAGCTGCCACATTCTCGGGTTCAGGGCCATTGGCTACCGGTTGGTGTGTGGACGCGCATCCGCCGGCGCCCAACGAGGGCACAGGCTTACTGGACCAGCCACGAAGTGAGGGCGGGCCGCAAAGTCTGGCCGGGCGGCAAGCTCGGTTCGATCGTGGCAATTACTTGGGAGTCGGGCGGAACCTCTCGGCACGAACGTACGTTGGGATTCTAAATGTGGCAACGGTGCGTCACAGCTTCGGATCATCCGGTGTTCCGCGGCGTCCTTAATCGTGGTAGGCTTAGGGCGAACCCCTAGGCGCGAATGCTTATGACCTTGCGACACCTCCATCGCCGTCAGTCGACCCCAGCCCGGTCCGCCATCGGTTCCAGGCCGGGGCAGAGCCTGCCCAGCGATGTCGTGTGCCAGACCTGCAGTCGAGTCGGCATCGTCGGCCTGGTCTTCGCCGCGTTGTGGGCCATCGCAATCTTCATGAATACGGTTGTGGCAGGGTGGTTCGGTGAGATGGCCTTTCTGCGGGGCCTCTGGCCTTTCCCCGGATACCTGGTCGCGGGAATAGGGATCGTCGAGCTCCCTCTTCATGACCGCGCTGGCCCGGCGCCTGAGCGGCAATCCCATCCTGGTGGACCTGGGTTCCGGCTATCTGGTGCTCCAATGCCTGCTGGCGTCCATCCTCAGTCAGTGGGCACCGGTGCCGATCAGCCCCCGGGTCTCCTGGGTCTGCATCCCGATCCTGTTCTATCCGGCAATCGTACCCAACACTCCGAGGAAGACGCTGGTGACGTCGCTCCTGGCGGCGTCCACTGAGCCCCTTGCGCTCTTCCTCCTCAATGAGCTTCGCGGGGTCCAGGTCCATCTCAGCGCGCTTCCGTCTGCTCTGGGACTTTCTGCCCAACTACATCTGTGCCTTCCTGGTCGTCATACCGGTGAAGATCATCCACGGGCTGGGCCAGCAGGTGAGGCGCGCACGCGAGCTCGGGAGCTACCGGCTCGAAGAGCCGCTCGGCAAGGGCGGGATGGGAGAGGTGTTCCGGGCCACCCACCAGATGCTGGCGCGGCCGGCGGCCGTGAAGTTGATCCGCCCGGAGATCCTCGGCTCCAGCTCTCCGGCTGCCGCCCGGGTGATCGTCGAGCGCTTCCGGCGTGAGGCGCAGGCGGCCGCGTCGCTCAGGTCGCCGCACACGATCAGTCTCTATGACTTCGGCGTTGCCAACGACGGAACCTTCTTCCTGGTTATGGAGCTCCTGGACGGCCTGGACCTGGAAACGCTGGTGGAGCGGTTCGGGCCGCTGCCGCCCGAGCGCGTGGTTCATCTCCTGCGCCAGGCATGCGCGTCGCTGGAGGAGGCCCACGTCCGAGGCCTGGTCCACCGCGACATCAAGCCATCCAATATCTTCACTTGCCGCATGGGCCTCGCGGTGGACTTCGTGAAAGTGCTGGACTTCGGTCTGGTGAAGGTGGTAGACGACCGCGGCCGAGAGGCGACACTGCTGACCGCGCCGCAAAGCACTACCGGAACGCCGGCCTACATCGCGCCGGAGATGGTACGAGGCGACCGAGTCGTCGATCACCGGGTGGACATCTATACCCTGGGGTGCGTGGGGTACTGGCTGTTGACCGGGCGCCTGGTGTTTGAAGCGCCCAATGCCATCCAGCTCATGTATCAGCACGCCAACGCCACGCCGGTTCCGCCTTCGCAGCGCAGCGAGCTGGAGATTCCGGCCGAACTGGACAGCGTCATCCTGGCGTGCCTGGCCAAGTCTCCCGAGGATCGGCCTCAGACAGCCGGCGAGCTCTCACGCCAGCTTGCGGCCGCGCTTCCCGCCGCCTGGACCGAAGACCAGGCGCATCGCTGGTGGGACCGGCACCATCCCGAGTCCGCCCGTGTCGAGCCAGCCGAGTCGGACAAGAGGATGCTGACCAAGACCATGGACGCGATGTGGGAGCCGATGGAGACGCCCGCGCCGACGGTTGGCGCGGGGCGTTCGTGAGCGCCAGGATCGTCATGGCGGATCACGGATGACGGTGAGGGCGAAAGCGCCGCCGAGAGTAATCGAACGCGCCGGTCCGCTGGATCGCGCGTTGCGCCTGTTTACCGACGTTCGAGCGGGAGAGGCAGGCACCGCGCTTCTCCTCACGCTCAACATCTTCCTCCTCCTTACCGCTTACTACATTATCAAGCCGGTGCGTGAGGCACTCATCCTGTCGGGCGAGGGGGCGGAGGTGAAGTCGTACGCCGCGGCTGGCCAGGCGCTCCTGCTCCTTGGCCTTGTGCCCGCCTACGGTCTTCTGGCGGACCGGCTGCCGCGGCGCGGGCTGCTCAATGCGGTCACTGCATTCTTCGTGCTTTGCCTCATCGGTTTCTATGGGCTCACCAAGGCCAATGTGCCTGTAGGCGTCATCTTCTTCCTCTGGGTGGGCATCTTCAACCTGATGATCGTGGCGCAGTTCTGGTCTTTCGCCAACGACCTGTACACCAAGGAACAGGGTGAGCGCCTCTTCGTGATCGTCGCCTTCGGTATGTCGCTCGGCGCGGTCATGGGGAGTCTCCTCGCCGGCGCAGATTATTCCTCTGGTAGGGGTGGCGCAGGCCCTCCTGGTTGCCGCTGGGCTCCTCGTCCTGGCGGCGCGTGGTCAGCAACGTGGTTGATGCGCGAGAAAGGGCGAAACACGAGACCCACCTTCCAGCTCATTTGACCACGGCCGAACTACCGGCTGCGACTGGCGAATACCAGATCCAGACCATGGAGGATGCTCAAAAACTCACGGTGTCGTTGCCTGGCATCGGCCCCGGGAGCCGAAAGGGCACCTTTCGCCTGGTATTCGGCAGCCGGTACCTGCTGCTCATTGCGTTGCTGATGCTGATCGTCAACTGGGTCAACACCACCGGTGAGTACATCCTGGGTCGCACCGTCGCCGGCGCGGCTGAGGCAGCCGTAAACTCGGGAGCCGCCGGTGGGCTGGGGGTCCCGGAGTACATCGGGCGGTTCTATTCCGAGTTCTTTCTCATAGTCAACGTGGTAGGGCTCCTGGTCCAGCTCTTCGTCGTCTCCCGCCTCCTGAAATACTTTGGGGTCAGGGCGGCTGTTCTCGTGCTGCCGCTCATTGCGCTGACCGGCTACACCATCCTCGCCTTCGCACCGATCCTGGCGCTGGTGCGCGCGGTGAAGATCGCGGAGAACGCCACCGACTACTCGGTTCAGAATACGGTGCGCAATGTCCTGTTCCTCCCCACCAGCCGAGATGAGAAGTACAAGGCCAAGCAAGCCATCGACTCGTTCTTCTGGCGCGCGGGGGACGTAATGTCGGCGGTGCTCGTCTACGTAGGTGTCACTCTGCTCGGGTTCGGCACCACCGGCTTCGCCCGGGTGAATCTGGTGCTGGCTTCCGTCTGGCTGGTTCTGGCGGTGGCCGTGGGACGGGAGTACCAACGCAAATCACAGGCACTGCAGGCGACCGCAGTTATACGGTGAATCCGGGATCCTGTGCCTGTCGCCTGGCCACGCTGATCGGCGTCGCCGCCTGTGCCTCCACGCCACCACCCCCATCGCCAGTTCCGGCCCTCCCTCAGGAACTCATCGAGACAAGCCTCTATCTGATCGGCGATGCCGGTGCACCCGACTCCGCCCGCGAGCCGGCGCTGGTGGCACTGCGCAGCGAGCTTGCCTCCGAGGGCAGGCAGCGGGTCGTGATCTTTCTTGGCGACAACGCCTACCCCCGAGGACTCCCCGCTCCAAATCAACCTGGCCGGCGGACCGCCGAGTTGAACCTCGCGGCTCAGGTGGAGTCGATCACGGCTTCCGGCGCGACCGGCTACTTCGTGCCCGGGAACCATGACTGGGCCAAGCATACGGCTGAAGGCTGGGAGGCGATCAAGCGCCAGGCAGCGTTCATAGATTCAGCGGGTGGCGGGGCGGTCACGCTGCGTCCCCGCGGCGGTTGCCCGGGGCCGGATGTTGTGGACATAGGGAATCGGCTTCGACTGGTGCTGCTCGACACCCAATGGTGGCTGCACACTGGTCCGAAGCCGCAGGATCCCGACTCCGACTGCCCGGCTGATGCGGAGCGGGAGATCGTGGACTCGCTACGAGCCGCGCTGACTGGAGCAGCGGGTCGCCTGGTCGTGGTCGCGGCCCACCATCTACTTGGTTTCGGGCGGGGAGCATGGCGGGTACTTCGGCTGGAAGGACCACCTTTTCCCGCTTCGAGTGGCAGTTTCGTGGCTCTGGATCCCTCTACCACTTCTGGGGTCGCTCTATCCGTCAGCCAGGCAGCAGGGCTTCTCCAGTCAAGATGTTCCATCTCGCGCCTACCAACGCCTGATCGCCGCGTTCGGCCGGGCGTTCGCCGGCGTCCCCCCCGCCCTCTACGCGTCGGGACATGACCACAATCTCCAGGTCATAGCGGGTGGTCCGGCCCCACTCAATCTCGTCAGCGGCGCGGGGACCTACGGGCACACCACCGACGTGAGCCGCATTCATGGCACCCTGTTCGCCCGAGATGCGAGCGGCTTTGCCCGGCTCGATGTGCCGCGGTCGGGTCGGGCCCGTCTGGCGGTACTACAGGTGGACAGCGCAGGTCGGAGCCGTGAAGTCTTCTCGACCTGGGTGGAGTGAGGCCCAAGCCACTCTCCGAAAACTGTCGCCACGGCATCGCTGGCGCCCCTCCGAAGATTCCTCGAAAGATCCGCTGCCGTTCCGTATCCGCCCCCAGTCGGGGGAGCATAGGGATTCAAGCCTTGGCCGTCGCCAGCGGCGCACCTTCGAGGTGGTACTGGCGAAGGTCATCGCCCACGGAATGTGTGGCTCTGAATCAAAAGCACCCAGGAGTCTCATCGGAGACGAGTTTATGCGTGTGCGTCTCGTTCCTCTGATTGTCCTTTTCGGCATGGTGGCTCCTCTCTCTGGGGACAGGGGCCGGCGGAGCCGCTCCGAGCCGACGCCTCAGCGGGAGATTCCGTGAGACTCGACCCCATCGCGCCGGACTCCCATTACGAGAAGAGCTGGCTGCATCGCGCGCTGCTGGGCAGCGGCTATCGCCGATTGTGGGCCACGCCCATATCGGTGCCGGTGCTCGACCTCCACCGCTACGCAGGTGGCCTCCGAGCCGTCGGCCAGGGCGGCGGGCTGCAGACGACGTCGCTGCACCTGGAGACGCCGGATGGACGCGAATTCTCCTTTCGTTCGGTGGACAAGAGACGGGATCACGCACCTGCCGCGGGAACTCCGCAAGAGCGTCGTCGGCCGAAGTCTGGCAGGACGAGATCAGCGCGCTATATCCGGCTGGAGCCGTGGTGGTGCTGCCGCTGCTCGAAGCCGCAGGTGTACTCAGTACTCGGACCACACCTTTTCGTTATGCCGGACGATCCCGCGCTCGGCGAGTTCCGGAAGCGGTTTGCCGGCGTTGCTTGGCACTTTGGAGGAATGGCCTACACTCCACCCTTCGAAGGCGCCGGCAAGATCGTCACTACCGACCAACTTTACGCGCTCTTGACCGCGATCAGCGCGAGCGGGTGGACAGTCGTGCCTTCCTCGCCGCCCGACTCGATGGACGTCTATCTCGGTGACGCTGATCGGGGAGCAAACGCAGTGGATGTGGCTCGCCCGAGGCGACGGCGAGCGCGGCATTGGGTGCCACTTCCCAACGATCGCGATTACGCCTTTGTCCGCTTCCAGTGGACTGGCCTCGACATCGCCCGTCATCAGGTATCCCGACGCTGGTGGGTTTCGGCGACCGATATCCCAGTATGCTCGGGTCGAACTGGCACGCCCGGTTCATCGATCGTCGGCTGTTGGGTGAACTGGACCAGGCGACGTGGGATTCGGTGGCGCACGAGCTTCAGACGCGTCTGACCGATTCGGTCATCGATCTGGCGGTTCGGCAACTGCCGCAGAACTTCTATCGGGAAGACGGAGCCCGTCTCACCCGGGCGCTCAGGCAACGACGGGACCAGCTGCCGGAGGCCGCGCGCCGGTTCTATCGGATGGTCGCGTTCGATGCCGAGGTCTATGCCACGGATGCGAACGAGATGGTAATCGCTACCCGAGGCGCAAAAGGGACTCTAGACCTATCGATTCGGGCGGGAGATGGGTCCCCCGGCGGGGGCCACATACTATCACCGCCGTTTCGACTCCAGGAACACGAAGGAAGTGCGACTCTTCCTCCGGGGCGGCGTCGATACCGTACTCGTCAGGGGCAACGATGGCGGGCCGGGGCTTCGCGTGCTGGGCGACTCGGGAACGAAGGTCGTGTCCGATATCGCCACTGGGAGCTGGACGAGGGTCTACGCTCCGGACCCAAGCGTGGCAGTCGTCCGAGGATCCCGCCGTTTGTCCGTCGATCGGCGAGCGTACCGGCAGCCGGACTCCACCAGCGCCATCCAAGCTGCGCCGCGGGACTGGGGTCACTGGCGGACTTTCAGTCCTGGATCGAACTTGGCACCGACCGTGGCGCGTTCATCGGTGTCGGCACGACCCTGTTCGACTATGGCTTCCGCCACAACCCCTATGCCTTCCGTCTCGACCTCAGGGGCGGGTACGGTACCGACGCCGGGGCGTTCGCGGGCGAGGTCTTAGGTGACCTGCGCCGGGAGAACTCGACACGCCACTTCCTGTTCCGGGGTACGCTTCCGGGGCCGACGTCGGCCGCTTCTTCGGGTTTGGCAACCAGACCACACGCGCTGCCCCGAACGCCTTCTTCAAGGTTTACCAGCAGGAGTATCAACTCTCCAGCGCCGTCGGCTGGTCAATGGGGCGCTACTGACGGCGCGGCTCGGGCCCGTGCTCAAGTACTCGAGCACGGACTTCGCGCGTGGCGGGCTGATTCGCGCTGTTCGCCCCTATGGCTCGGGAAAGTTCGGTGAGCTGGGTGCTGAGGCTGGGCTCAGCTTCGATTCACGCGATACTGCGGCAGCGGCCACCCGAGGCGCGCACCTCGCCGTGGAGGGGCACGTCTACCCCTCGGTCTGGGATGTGACCTCGACCTTCGGCGAGGTGCACGGGGAGGCGGCTACCTACCTGACGGCGCCGATCTCGCTCCGGCCGACGCTGGCACTCCGGGTGGGTGGGAAGCGGGTGTGGGGATCGTTTCCCTTTCAGGAGGCGGCCTACATTGGCGGACACGAAACGGTGCGCGGCCTGTATTCCTACCGCTTCCAGGGTGATGCGTCAGCCTTTGGGAACGCGGAGCTTCGGCTACCGGTGTCGAAATTCAACCTTCTTGCTCCGGGTGAATTGGGAGTCTTCGGCCTGGCGGACGTCGGACGGGTCTGGCTGACGGGGGATCGTCGAACACCTGGCACTCGGCGTTCGGTGGGGGGCTCTGATGGCCTATTGAACCGAGCAATACGGTAACGTGCGTGGCCCATGGCGACGGGCGGACCGCGTTCTCCTTGCTCATGGGGTTCATGTTCTGATCGCGCCTGGGATAGCAGTCCTCGTGATTCATTCGATGTTTCGGTAGTCCGCTCCAAATCCGACCAAGGCAGTCGTAAGCCCCTGCACACGTTTAAGTTCGTCAATGGCGGAGTGGCAGGGGCCACGACCACAGCCATCCGGTATCATGGACGGGATGCCGGGACGGCATCAGATTCGGATGAACTCGACATACCGGTGGAGTAAGCCACAATGACCCGAATGAGAGAGCTGTCGTTCGGCTTGGCGCTGCTGGCGTTTGGCGCGGCCCGCTTGTTGGCCCAGGAGTCTGGTACTGGCCGGCATACGTCTCAGGCACCCGGCCCCGAGTACCGCGCAGGTGGACTGCACAGCTTTCTGTTTGGCCGGGAATATCGCTCGCTCTGGTCCACACCCGTATCGGTGCCGGTGCTCGACCTCCGGACCTTTGCCGGTGGACTGAAACCGGTGTCGAAGGGTGGCGGGCAGCAGACCAAGTCGCTGCTGCTGATGGCCAGGGATGGGCGTGAATTCTTCTTCCGTTCCGTGGACAAGGATCCGTCGGCCATTCTGCCACCGGAGCTGCGGCCCACGGTAGCCGGTGACGTACTCCGGGACCAGACCAGCTCAGCGCTCCCCACCGGCCCGCTCGTGGTCGATCCGCTGCTCGAGGCGGCGGGGATTCTCCACGACAAGGCTCGTTTGTACGTCCTCCCTGATGACCCGCTTCTGGGGGAGTTCCGGCCGGAGTTTGCCGGGCTGATGGGTTTCCTGGAGGAACGGGTGGGCGGCTCCAGCGGCGTCCCGGCTCATTGGGGCGGAGCCACGGAGCTCATCAACTCCGATTCGCTGATAGCGCGGATCACTCGAAGCACGGACGATCGAGTCGAGGCCCGCTCCTTCCTTACCGCGCGTTTGTTCGATCTGCTGATCGGCGACTGGGACCGGCACTCCGGTCAGTGGAGCTGGGCCCGGTTTGGCAACGCGGCCCCACGCATCTGGGTTCCCATTCCGCTGGACCGCGACCAGGCCTTCGCCAAGTATGACGGCGTGCTCCTCACCGTCGCACGCCAGAGCGCCCCCCAGCTGACGAACTTCGGTCCCGGCTATTCCTACCTGGCCGGAGCCACCTGGAACGGCCGCGATCTCGACCGGCGGCTGCTGGTCGAGCTGGACTGGCCGGTGTGGGAATCCACGGCGATCAAGCTCCAGTCGGTACTCACCGACGCCGTGATCAACGATGCCGTGCGAGCACTCCCGCCGGAGCATTACGCACTGAAGGGCGCCAGCCTCGCGTCGGCCCTCCGCGCCCGGCGGGATCATCTGCTCGAAGCGGCACGCGGTTACTACAACCTGCTGGCCAAGCAGGTAGACGTCCACGCGACCGATGCGGCCGACGAGGCAAGCCTGACCCGCGGGCCCGGCGGTGCGGTGGAGCTGACGCTTTCCGGCGGGTCCGGCACGAACGATCCTTATTTCGAACGCCGCTTCGACTCCAAAGCTACCCGCGAAATCCGGGTCTTCCTCGATAGCGGGGACGACCGTGCAGTGGTCCGGGGCGAAGGCGGCGGGCCGCTGGTCCGGATCCTGGGAGGGCCGGGGCAAGATCGCCTGGTGGACTCCACCCGGAAGGGGCAGGAGCGTTTCTATGATGACCCGGAGGCGCCGGCACGCACCGAGGGTTCGGCCACCAAGGTAGACCGCCGTCCCTACACCGCACCCCGCAAGAATCCGAAGGCCCTACCCGAGCGGGACTGGGGTAAGCGTTGGACTGCGAACACTATGCTGAGCTATGGCCCCGACATCGGGTTTCTGCTCGGCGGAGGCCGGACATTGACGGTATACGGCTTCCGCAAGGACCCCTACGCTGCCCGGCATCAGTTCAGGGCCGCGATCGCAACCGGTCCCGGAAGCTACCGGCTGGAGTATCGGGGTGAGTTCCGGCGGGAAAACTCGGGCGGCTACGCCGACATTCTCGTTCGAGCGTCCGGTATCGAGGTGATCAGTTTCAGTGGGTTCGGCAACGAGAACCCGGCGCCGGGCAACACCGAGTTCTACCGGGTAACGCAGGATGCCTACGGTCTTGCAGCCCTGGCTGGTGTTCGCACTGGGCAGGCAGGCGACGGTCGGGTTTGGACCCATCCTCAAGTACGCCTCCACCGACGACCGCCCTGACCGCTTCCTGGCATCGCTCGGCAATCTGTACGGCACCGGAAACTTTGGAGAGGTCGGCGGTGGCTTGACCCTGCGCTACGACAGCCGGGACCGGCCGGTTGGTGCCCGGAGAGGAATCTTTCTGGAGCTGGGCGGGAGGGTGTATCCCGCGATATGGGACGTGGACAGCACTTTCGGGGAAGTACGCGGTGAGGTCCTCACCTACCTCTCGGCTCGCGCGCCCCTGGACCCCACACTCGCTATTCGGGTGGGCGGACGGAAGCTGTGGGGACCCTATCCTTTCTTCGAGGCGGCGTTCATCGGCGGCGCTTCGACCGTGCGGCTTGGCCGGGTGAACCGCTACGCCGGCGACGCGTCGGCCTACGGATCCACCGAGCTGCGGCTATCACTGGCAAGGATCAAACTGATCCTACCCGCCACCCTCGGAGTCTTTGGCCTGGCCGATGTCGGTCGGGTCTTTCTGGCCGGCGAGTCCTCCGACAAGTGGCACGCCGCTGCGGGCGGGGGAGTGTCGCTCTCATACCTCGAGGGGGCATACACACTCTCTCTTGCGGTCGCCGAGAGCGAGGAGCGGACCGGGATCTATGCCCAGGCCGGCTTCGGGTTCTGATGCGTCCAAGCTGAGCTGACCGGTGACGCTCAAGCAGTTTCTGTCCACCGCCGACGGTCCAGCCGTCGTGGCCGCGGCGGCGGCCGGCACGGTCATGATCACCTTCCAGATCGCCGGGAAGGCGACGCGAGACGCGCTCTTCCTCTCCAGCTTCGGTGTGGCCGCCTTGCCGGGGATGGTGATCGCGGCGGCGGTAGTCTCAGCCGTGGTCTCGGTTGTGCTGGCGCGGGTCATGGGGCGAAGCCGTCCCAGCCGATTGGTCCCCCGTCTGTTTGGGCTGAGTGCACTGCTCCTCCTCGCCGAATGGTGGCTTGCGCTCCAAGCCCGCCGTCCCGCAGCCGCCATCCTCTACCTGCATTTCACCGGCCTTGGCGCCCTCCTGGTTTCCGGCTTCTGGGCCATCGTCAACGAACGCTTCGACCCGCAGACCGCTCGCCGCACCATCGGCCATATAACCGCGGGCGGCTCGCTCGGCGGGCTGCTGGGCGGCCTCTTGCCCGAGCGAGTGGGAGCGACTCTCTCCCTCACCGCGATGCTCCCGATTCTGGCTGGGCTGCACCTCCTCTCCGCCGCTCTGGTGCTCGGCGTGGATCGCGGTGCCCCTCACCAGCCTGCGGTGCAAGAGCCGTTTCTCGGCGACGAGCCGCAACCGGGCGCCGGGCGGATACTGCGAGCCTCGCCTTATCTGCTGGGGCTGGCATTGTTGGTAACGCTTACCTCCGCCGCGGAAGGCGTGCTGGATTACGTATTCAAGGCGCAGGCCGCAGCCGCAGCCGGACTCGGGTGAGCAGCTGCTTCGCCTCTTCGCGGTCTTCTACACCGCCACGGCGCTACTCGGCATTTCCATTCAGGTCACCACCCTCCGGCGAGTGCTGGGCCGTCTCGGTATCGCCCGCAGCGCCGCACTGCTGCCCGCCGGAGTCTCGCTAGGAGCAGTGGGTGCCTTCATCGTGCCGGGCCTCATCCCGGTGTTGTTGGCGCGGGGAGCCGAGGTGGTGCTCCGGAGCTCGATCTTCCGGGCGGCCTACGAGCTCCTGTTCACGCCGGTGGCTCCCAGAGAGAAGCGGGCGACCAAGCTCCTTATCGATGTGTTTGCAGCCAGACTGGGCGATGTCGCTGGAGGTGCCATCATCGCCGCGGGGCTGGTCCTCGCCGGAGCCGCGGCCGGAAAGATTCTCCTCGGCGTCACCGTGGGTCTCTCCGTGGGCGCGCTCGCCGTGGCTCGGCGTCTGCACCTGGGTTACGTGGCCGCACTGGAGGGAAGTCTGCAACGCCGGGCCGGAGAGGTCCCCGACCCGCTGCAGGACGAGGGATCGGCCCTCCTCCAGACGGTCGGCGGTTTCGATCTCAGCGGAATTCGACAGAGACCCGGTTTCGCTTCCGTCTTAGCAGCCGCCTCACCGGTAAAGCCCGCCCCAGCGCCGTCACCCGGCTCCCCGGCCTCCTCGCTCCGGCAATCGTTCGACAGTGGAAATGCCGAAGTGATTCAGCGCGCTCTGGCGACCGAACCCATTACTCCGGAACTGATCGAGCCTGCCATCGAGCTGCTCGCCTGGGATGAGGTAGCGCCGCAGGCCATCCGGGCTCTCCGGGCGGTGGCCCGCACCGACCCCACCGTGTTCGTTCGCCACCTGCTCGATCCGGCGGAGGACTTCGCCATCCGGCGGCGGCTCGTGACCGTGCTGGCTGCATCGCGCAGGACCGAGGCGTTCGAGGGTCTGTTCGAGGCGATGCGCGACCGGCGGTTCGAGGTACGCTACCGGGCCGCACGGGCGCTCAACTATCTCGCTGGTGAGATCCCCGGGCTCCAGATAGATCGCGATCGCGTGTTCGATGTAGTGATGCGGGAGATGGCGGTGGAGCGTGGCATCTGGGAGACCCGGCAGCTCATCGACCTGCCGGATGACGACACGTCGCCGATGGAGGCGGAGGTGCTGCGAGGGCGGGCCAGCCGCAGCCTGGAGCACCTGTTCACCCTGCTTTCTCTGGTGCTGCCGCCGGAGACCGTGCGGCTCGCCTTCCACAGCCTCCACACCGACGATCGGCATCTCCGCGGTACCGCCCTCGAGTACCTGGAGACCGTGCTGCCGGAGCCGGTCTGGCAGAAGCTCCGGCCGTTCCTGGACGAAGGAGAGGCCCAGCCGCCGCGTCCAGGAAGGAGCTCCGGCCAGGCGATGCAGGAGCTGCTGGCGTCCCAGGAGTCGATCGTGCTGGCGCTGGCGGAGATCAGGCGTCGCGAAGGGCGATGACGGGCCTTATCGACCTTGGTCCAGTAGCGCCTGACCTGCGCCGCTTCCTATTCTCGCTCCGGGTCCATTCGGTGCCTTGTACCAGGAGCGCCTCCTATGCGAGTACCTCGGGCGATCACGGCGCTGCTGCTCACCGCCACGTCGGCAGCAGCCGCACAGAGCTCAGGAACCTTCGAGATCAGCGGCTTCGGCCGCTACACCAAGTTCGACGACACCCTCAGCCTGGATGACAAGCCGGGTGGCGGGGGTTCGCTGGGCATCTTCCTGCTGAAGAACCTGGCGATCGAAGCCGAGGGGGCATACACCACGACCGACGGCCCGCTGGGGGCATCCGTAACAAATACCCCTATTCGAGGGCGACTCACCTACCACATCCCCCTGGGAGGCAATGCTCGCGCGATTCGGCTAGGTGCGGGTTACGTGCGAAACAGTACGGCGAGGACGCGGAATTTCGACGACGACGGGGCGACAGGTGTACTCGGACTCAGGTTAGGTGTGGGGGAGAAGCTCGGCTTCCTGGTCGATGGCACGGTGGACTACGCCCCCAGCCCAGCGTCCGACCGGGCGGACGATTACATGAACTTCGGCGTCCAAGCAGGACTTGAGCCTCCTGTTCGGAAACTCCTACGACAAGGACAAGGACGCCGTAAAGGACAAGGCAGACCGGTGTCCTGACACGCCGAGCGGCAAGGCCGTGGATGCCGCGGGTTGTGCCGCGAGCCAACGCGATGCCGACCGCGACCGGGTGAGCGACGAGGCCGATAAGTGCCCCAATACACCAGCGGCTGAGGCGGTGGACGCCGGAGGGTGCTCGCCCGGGCAACGCGATGCCGACAATGATGCCGTCATCGATAACCTGGACCGCTGCCGCGGTACCCCCGCCGGAGAAAGCGTCGACGCGGAGGGCTGCTCCGCCAGTCAGAAGGACGACGACAAGGACGGCGTCATGAACATCGCCGACCGCTGCCCCGATACCGTGGCCGGAGAGCAGGTGGACGAGGCGGGCTGCGCCGCGACTCAGCGGGATGCCGACAGCGATGCGGTGCTGGACGCCGCCGATCAGTGCCCAGACACGCCGGCAGGCAGCCCGGTCGACCCACGCGGCTGCCCGCGTGACAGCGATGCCGACAAGATCCCCGACGGTCTGGATACCTGCCCCAATACGCCCAACGGCCAGGCCGTGGACGAGAAGGGGTGCCCGGTGTTGTTTGAGCGGGGAGCCCGGAGCGTCCTGCTCCGTGGCGTCACCTTCCAGACCGGGAAGGCCATTTTGACTCCGGAGGCGCAGGCGGTGTTGAAAGATGTGGCCGGCCAGCTGGCGGCCAGCCCCGAGTACCGGGTTCAGGTCTCGGGTTACACCGACAACACCGGCTCGCGGGCGACCAATCTGCGCCTCTCGCGTGCGCGGGCTCAGGCCGTCGAGCAGTTCCTCGAGGCCAACGGGGTGTCGCCGGCGCAGGTGACGTCCAAGGGATTCGGGCCGGATAACCCGGTGGCTTCGAACCGGACGGCCGCAGGTCGATCCCAGAACCGGAGAGTGGAGCTCATCCGGATCAATTAGGAGCGCGTAGGAGTTTGCTCCACCTAATTCACGATCACCAGCTTTGGTCGGGCGGAGCAGACGAGACGGGCATGGGATCGATGGCGGGCTCCCAGGGGACGGGCGGACCGGTTGTCAGGAGCCTGCCGGAGGGCCCATGTCCGTGGCGGCTGCGCGGCCGGGTGGGTCAACATGCTACCCCACCCCACTCGGCCAGCGACCCTGGACCGAGCCCCTCCGGCTTCAAGCGCGAACCTCCCCCCACCCATCCCCTTGCGCTCAGCCTTCGGGGCTCAGTCCAGTTCCGCTAGCCGCCTCACCCCATTCAGGATCAGCACACCGCTGGGATTGGAGCAGCCGACGGGCTATCAGTGACCAACCCGGCCTGCACCGGCCATCGTGGTCCGGTGGGTGAGTGACCCTTCGCGAGGACCGCGCCGGTGACACGAGCGCTGCTCGGGGCGGGGATGATGAGAGAGCCATACAGCACAGCTGAATAGCAGTATCGAACAGCCAATAGCCCAAAGCCAATAGCCACTAGGCCCCTATCGCAGAAACCGCCACGCCCGCGTACAGAGTCAGGCTGTCGCCGGCCACTGCGACCCTGTCGGCATCCGCCAGCGCCTGGAGCATGGCTTGTTCCTGGGTCGCCAGCGCGGGCTCGAAGCAGGCCATGCGAGTGGTCGCGAGCGGTCCAAGCTTCAACCGATCCCCGGCAAGCTCGAATCTCCCCGTGAAGCTGTTGCACCCGGTAGAGCCGGTCGCCCTCGAGCCCTCATCGGTGAGCCGGAGGTGGGCTTCACGTCCGCGGCCCTCGACCGCGGGCAGGCTGTCGAGCTCCACGAGCTTCCAGTAGGTGTTGGAGGGAGAAGGGCGATCACAGCCGGGCAGCGCGGTTGACATGAGCACGGCGGCCACAGAGCGGGACTGGGGCAGCCGCCAACTCATGATCGCGCCGGACCCAGCGCTCCCGGATGCTGGCGCGCGGCCCAGCTCAGATAGGGTTTGGCTGCTATTTGCGCTCACCAGCACGTACAGGATAGCCGCGGCCGGTGCCAGCTTCTGATCGGGATAGTTGGCCAGCACGATCGCAATCGCGATTCCGGGGTGCCGGGTTGCCGTAGAGAGTGCCAGCACCGTTCGATCCTCGGGATCGGGTCCACCCAGCAGGTGCCCCGTTGCGAAGCCAACCAGGGCGAAGAACACCATCACCAGGATGGTGCCGTTTCCGATCAGGGAAAACATGGCGGACGATAGCCTGACGACAAGGGGAATGAACATCACCAACAGCAGAATTGTTGCAGCTTGGGTGACGGGCTTGGCGGCACGCTCCGCGAACGCCGGCGCAAACCGGCGGACCGCAATGCCGAGGGCCAGAGGGACCAGCAGGGCGCCAAACACGAGCGCGAATACTGCCCCCGCCCGCATCTGCAGGGGGTTCCCGGTAATCCGCTCGAGCAGTTCCAGAGCCAGTGGTATGTAGACGATTGCAAGCAGGGTCGCGGCTACCAGGAGACCGGTAGTGTACGACACCCTTCCCCCCTGCTTGATCGCCAGCTTCGGGAAGGTGGGTGGGAGCGGTGACAGCGCCAGACCGGCCAAGGCGAGCCTGACCGCGGGATGGAGGTCAAAGGCGCGCGTGAGGGCGAACACCACGATCGGCATCACCACAAACATCGAGACCATGGCCCGAACCAACTCCCTCGGTCGCCGGATCAGGTAGGTGGCATCTTGGACGCTGGCCCTGAGGCCGAGCCCGAAGACCAACAGAAACAGGCTGATCTTGAGCCCGAGTACCAGCAACGTTGCGATAGTCATGGTCACACCTCACGGGCGGGGCGGGCGGACGGGCGGACGGGCGGATTGACCGGTGGTCAGAGTGTCTGCGTCGATATGGTCATTGCGCAGCTCCTCTGTCCGCCTGACCGCCCGTCCTCTGGCCACCTGTTCCGACCGCCCGTCCGCCCGCCCGTCCGTCATGGCACCGGTGTCAGGGTGAAATTGGCCCGACCCCGGGCTGACGCCAGAACCAGTATGACCGTCCAGTCGCCCGGGGTGCCCGTGCGCGTTGAGTCCTCCAAGCTGTACTCGAGCAGTGTGGAATCCACGACCTGGCCCACGGCATCGAGGACCACGAGGATGCCGTAGCCGTGATGGATGAAGCTGCCATGAGCCAACGCGGCCTTCGGCGCCGGGTTAGGCCAGGTCCAGACCAGCCGGTCATTGACGTTGCGCATATCAGTGGCGGAGAACTCAAAACGCTCCGGCGTGTTGACTGTCTGGGGAGCGTTCTCCGGGCCCAGGAGCCGGACGATCGAGTCCGCGCACCCAAGCACGAGTCCCGCGGCGCACAGCGCGAGCAGGCCCACCTGTCGACCGGTCATTCTACCTCCCACCTGGGGATGGCGAGTGAGAGGAACACGCGAGCCTCCGATATGTTCTGGCTGCACGTCGGGGTTGAAGGTGTAGTTACTGCGCCGCCAGAGCCGGTTGTAGACCAAGCCGGCCCCAAACTTCCCGCGGAAATAGCCCCGCGCCTCGGTGGTCAGGGTCCAGAGATGGTGGCCGCCGGGAAAACCGCTCACAACCGGGAGGAAGACGTATGCCGCCGCCCAGCTGCACCGTGGCCTTCCTCCGGCCACAGCGGCCCGCCCTGCCAGGTTGCCGCCGAGCCCATACCGTAGTCGTAGTCTCGCCCCTCCGCCGTCACGAAGTAGTCCGACCGGATGGCCGCAATCGGGTTCACCCGTGCCAGCGCCTCGCCGGAAAGCCTCATCTGATTGCCCGGCTTCGACTGAGCGAAACAACCCACCCTGAAAGCCCTGGGCGCCGAAATCCACCGCGGGGTTGCTGAGGTACTCGTAGGTCATGAAGAGGGCGAGCCGCTTCTGATCCTGGCGCCGAGCGGCTTGGCGGCGAGGTTGCCGCGGACCCGGAGCTCCTGCAGCGCCTTGTGATTCTGCGACTTGCTCGCCAGCGTGCCGTAGACCTGAAAGGTGGAGAACGGCTCCCGGTCCAGATCGGCCAACTGGGTTGCCGTAGAAGACGGAGAACTGGACGAAGCCGCATCCTGAGCATCGGGATCGTCGAGCGAGGCGAGAGGTCGAGAAACGCCGGTATCCCACATCCATCGAAGCCTGGATCTGGCTGGGACGCCAGTCGGGCGGCGTCTCGGAGATGTCATTCATCTCCCCCCGGACCAGCCGGTTGAACCCCCGGACCGGGTTGATCAGTGCGGCGCCTACCTCGCGCACCACCCGGTTCGAGCCGGTCGCCTGGTTGTCGAGGGTGAGGGAGGAGAACCGGAACAGCATCTCGCCCAGTGAGATCCCCCCAGCGTGGTGTTGGCCAGATCGTTGGGCGCCGGGGCCCAGACCTCTCCGAACAGCTCCCACATCAGGCTGCCCCCAAAGGCCCAGGGCATCGACTCCCAGAAGTTGTAGCCGTTGGCCCGCCCGGCGTTGTAGTAGAGGCTGCCGTGGTACGGGTGGGCGAACTGGTTGTTGTTGAACTTGTTGTTGTCCCACTGCCAGGGAAACTTGAGGTTGTCGCTCCAGGTCCGGAAGGAAATGTTCGACCACTCGCCCTCAGTGACGTATTTGGTGAACGCCCAGGGAATCGCCTGGGCCACCATGAGCTCACCGACCCCGGCCCAGAACCGCTTGGGCGGGTTGCAATCGGGACAGGGCTGCTCTATGGCCTGGGGGGTGGGCAATGCCGAGACGAGGGTATCGCCGGGCAGGCGGAGCGAGGCCCATTCCGGCTCACGCGCCTGGCTCGAGGCGGACTCCGGCACGGCGATGAGGGCGGCGGCGGCCAGCAGAAGGGCGCCGGACCTGCACGAGTAGAGAATGATTGGTCCCCCAGCGGTCTGGCGGTGAGCGCCCCACTGAGGGGCCGCCCCGGCCACCGCACTATGACACCCCCTGCTAAGACCAGCCATTGGACTTTGGTGCACCCCCCGAGGATGGCTCCGAGGATCGCGCCCGTTGGGTTCCGCCAGGGGACCGCACCAAAGTGCAATGGCTCGGCAGCCGCGGACTCCCCAAGCTAGCTGGGGCATAACAACCTCGACCCTAACCTAGACGAAAGGAGTTGCACCATGCAACTTAGGCATGCTGTCGTCGGCGCCATTCTCGTGGCCGGCTGCGCCACGACCAGCACGCAGCTGACGAACACCTGGAAGGATCCCGCGGCCGAGGGCACCCGCTTCAAGAAGGTTCTGACGGTCTGCGCCTGTAAGGACGACGGCACCCGGCGGACGGTCGAGGACCGCCTGGCGGCTGCCATCAAGGGCTCGGAGCCTTCGTATTCCGTCCTCTCGGACGACCAGCTCGGCGACCGGGAGCGGACCAAGGCAGCGCTTCGCGACGGAGGCTTCGATGGAGTGGTCATGCTGCGGCTGGTCAGCGTCGACAAGTCATCCACCTACGTCCCGGGGTCGGCGTACGTCGTGCCTGCAGGGTACCACAGCATGTACGGAGGGTGGGGCTACGGCGGCTACTCTGCCTATGGCACCGTCTATGATCCCGGGTATGTTCGAGAGGATCAACTGGTGAATTTCGACACCAACATTTATCGCGTGGCGGACGAGAAGCTGCTCTGGGCCAGCCGGAGCCAAACCAGCAATCCCAAGTCGGTCAATACATTGATTGACGAGATCATCGCGGAGACGTCCAAGGAGATGAAGAAGCAGAAGGTGATCAGCTAGGTCACGATCGACTCGAGCCTAGGGGGCCCACACGACAACGAAAGCGAAACTTCTCGCCGTCGCCCTCGTGGCGGCACTCGGACCCGGGCTGGTCGAGGCTCAGGAAGTGCCCCGGAGCCACCTCTACGATCGGTTTCAGCTGAGCGCCTCGGGTACGTTTCTGGTCTTGGGAGCCAACATCCGCATCGATCCGGATAGCGGGGAGGGTACCGAGATCGACGTCGAAGACAACTTGGGCCTTGGCAGCACCACCGTACAGCCACGCCTCGCACTCCGCTGGCGGCCGGGACGGCGGCACGAGCTGGAGGGCGGCTACCAATGGGCCAAGCGCTCGGGGGAGACCGTTCTCACCGACACTATCGTGCTCCGCGATACCACGTTCGCTGCGGGGCTCAGGGTCAATTCGACGGTGGGGACCAGTCAGATGTTTCTGACCTACCGCTACGCGTTCATGACCAAGGAGAAGACCCAGATTGGGGCGGCCCTTGGGCTCGGCATCATTTTCTTGAACGCTGACGTTGCCGCAATTGCAGGAGCAACCGCCGGCGGCCCCGATACTGTCATCGCCCAGTTCTCCCGTGAGGGGGGCTTCAACGGACCCGAAGGATCGCTCGGGGCCTACGGTCGTTTCCAGCTCGGCGACAAATGGTACCTGGAGAGCGACCTGCGGGCGATCTACATCAAGATCGACAACATCAAAGCCGGCGTGGTAGAGTTGGGGCTCGCGGGACGTTACTTCCTCTCTGACAAGGTGGGACTCGAACTGGGGTACAACCTCGGCTACTACGCGGTGACGATCGAGGGAACGAACAACTTTGCCGGCATCAACCGTACCGGCAAGATCAGCTACACGGTAAACGGCTGGCGTGCAGGCGGGGTGTACGCGTTCTAGGTACTAGCTATTGGCTATGGGCTATGGGCTATGGGCATGAGCCATGAGGTGTAATGTTGTCGGCGCTGGCCGCTCGGGTGAACAGCATAAGCCCCGGGGAGTCGGCTATCGACAGCCCATGGTTCCACAGCGGTCAACAATGAGTCAGCGGGAGGAGGGCCCCAGAGAGCGATAAGCTGCAGCCTGACCGAGAGGGAGCGTCCCTGGCCCTGGTGGAGTGCTCCCTACCGGCGATCGAACGCTCCCTACCCCTGATCGAATCCTCCCTGCCGGTGATCGAATCCTCCCTGCCGGCGATCGAATGTTCCCTGCCGACGATCGAATCCTCCCTGCCGGTGATCGAATCCTCCCCGCCGGCGATCGAATCATCCCTGCCGAGGATGGAGTGCCGTGTGTCGACGTTGAGTCGTTCCCCGTCGACGGTGCAGCGTCAATCGCCGTCCTCACTTCGGGTTCATGCCGAGCTTCAGAGCAATGCCGCTGACTTCATGATGCCTCCTCACCTGACCCGGACAGCGCCATCGCCCCTGCAAAGACCGTCGTCCAGTCCTGTTTGATGCTGATGACGGTCCATCCCTGTGCCTGGGCCAGTTCCAACGATTTCTCGGCGCCGGCGGTGTAGTCGAACTCGCGCTCGCTGTCGTCGTGGAGCACCAGGAGGCGCAGGGCGGACCCCGTCGGACCGCCGGCATACTTGAGCATCGGGATGTCGCCGTTCGAGTTGCCGACCGCGACGATCGGCCGGCGGCCGATCCGGCTCCAGATGCGCACCGGCTTTACCGGTCCGTCGTCGAACACGTCGGGCACCGCCCGGTAGACCACGGTGCCGCCGTGCTCGTCCTCCTGGTAGCGGAGCGCATTGGAGCTCCCGATGATGCGCTCGGGAGGGATGCCGTAGATCTCCTGGGTTACCGACCGCATGAAGTCGCGATCGCCACCGGAGGCGATGTAGGTGGTGAAGCCGTTGGCCTCGAGGTAGCGGAGTAATTCGACCATCGGCAGGTAGCCGCAGTCGGCGCACGGGCGGCCGAGGGTTGCGTGTTGGGTGTCGTGCAGGAAGGTCTCGGCGGCGGCCACGTAGTCCTCGACGCTCCAGCCCCGGAAGGCTTGCAGGATGCCGCCCATCAGGACCTTCACATCGCTGTCGTCGCCCTGGTAATGCTTGGTGATGGCGCCGCCCAGCCAGGCGTAGTCCCTATCTCGGGCCGCCTTCCACGGCTGGTTGTCGCGGAGTGATGCATCCACCTCGGCCATGGCGGCGAGGCGTTGGAGGATGAAGCCGAGCTCGATGGGCATCGGCTTCTCGCACCAGAGGGTGCCGTCGTTGTCGAACACGGCAATGCGCGCCTCGGGTGGAACGAAGTCGGGCGCCCCCCTCTGCGTCACCCGTCCGACGAAATCCTGAATGGCACTCTTGGCCGCTCCTGCGTTCCAGGAGTGCAGCCCGTCAGTCTCGTTCCCGAGAACCATGGTTCAAATCCCGTTATCTTTAGGTGGACCGCCGGGGAGGAACGAAAATTGCTTTACCGGAGAGTCACCCCGCGATCACATCGCCATCAGGAGTAGTGCGTGACGCTTCGTATTCGCGTCGTCACCCCGCCCGTCATCGACGATGCCGGCTGGCCCCACGCCGGCGGCGAGTTCGCGCTCGGCACCGAGCGGCTGTTCTTCGTCGCTGACCTGCGGCATTGGCGGGTGGCAGACTACCAGCGCCAGTGGCAGGCCGCACTGGAGCGGTTGGCCTATGGGGCTCTGGCAACCGCTCTGCTCACCTGCCTACCGGGGCCCGGGCGACACCCCCCATTTCGGTTGGGCCCTTTGGCGGGAGGAGAGCTGGGTCTACGTCCAGGAGCAGAGCTTCCTGCCCTCCGAGTCGGTCGAGCCGTTCGACCCTCAGAACCTCGACGCGCAGGTGGGACCCCGCCTGCGCGCAACCGAGCAGCGACTGCCGATCCAGGAGTGGCGCACCGAGCTGGTGCACCTCTTCGCCGCCGCCTTCCGAATTCGCCTACCCCGTTTCCCGTTCTGAGCCAGCCGCTGTGCGCTACTTCACTCCCCCGCCGATTGCGGTGGCCATGGCCTGCTCGTGCTGCCGTGCCTTCTCCAGGGCCTCGTCGATGCTGAAGCTGGCCGGCTTCTGGCGGGGCGGGAACTCCTCGAAGGTCTTGAGGAACTGGCCAACCAGAACCTGGGCCGGTACGAGCAGGAACATCCGGTCGGCAGACCACTTCTGGTAGAACACTGTCGCGTCTTCGGTCGCCCGCTCGAAGGGGTCGCTCCGTAGATTGTACAGGCTCGGGAAACGCAGCCGCACGAAGGGCTCCTGCCACACGGCAAACCCGTGAGCCCGCTGTTCCATGAAGTGGAGCTTCCAGTTCTCATACCGCAGCGCCATCAGATCGCCGTCGTCGCTCCAGTAGAAGAAGCCCTTGCGGGGGTTCTCCTTCGCCTCGCCCTTCAGGTAGGGCAGCAGGTTGTAGCCGTCGATGTGGACCTTAAAGGTCTTGTTACCGACCTTGTGACCCTTCTTGAGCTTCTCGACGATGTCCGGCTCGCCGGCTGCGGCGAGGAGGCTCGGTAACATGTCGGTGTGCGAGAAGATCTCGTTCGACACCGTCCCCGGCTTGGTGACCCCAGGCCAGCGGAGGAAGGTCGGTACCCGCCAGCCCCCCTCCCAGTTGGTGTCCTTCTCACCACGGAACGGGGTCCAACCACCATCGGGCCAGCTCAGGCACTCGGCACCGTTGTCGGTGGAGTACATCACGATGGTGTTGTCGGCGATGCCCAGCTCGTCGAGCTTATCGAGCAGCTGCCCGACGTGACCATCGTGCTCCACCATGCCGTCGGGATAGATGCCAAGACCAGTCTTTCCCACGGACTCCTTCTTCAGATGGGTCCAGACGTGCATGCGGGTCGAGTTCCACCAGAGGAAGAATGGCTTGCCGTCCGCATTGGCCTTCTCCATGAACCCGAGACTGGCCTCGAGAAACTCCTCGTCCACCGTCTCCATCCGCTTGGTCGTCAGTGGTCCGGTATTCTCGATTTTCTGGGTACCGTCTGGATTGGCCCAGCAGTGCAGGACCCCTCGCGGACCGAACTTCTTCTTGAACTCAGGATCCTTGGGGTAGTCCGGGTTTTCCGGCTCCTCCTCCGCGTTCAGGTGGTAGAGATTGCCGAAGAACTCGTCGAAGCCGTGGGCGGTTGGCAGGAACTCGTCACGGTCACCGAGGTGGTTCTTGCCGAATTGGCCTGTGGTATAGCCCAGCGGCTTCAACAGCTCGGCGATGGTCGGGTCTTCAGGTCGGAGGCCCAGGTCCGAGCCGGGCAGGCCCACCTTGGTGAGCCCGGTGCGGATAGGCGACTGGCCGGTGATGAAGGCGGCACGGCCGGCGGTGCAGCTCTGCTGGCCGTACCAGTCGGTGTACATCGCCCCTTCCTTCGCCAGACGATCGATATTCGGGGTACGGTACCCCATGATGCCCAGATTGTAGGCGCTGACGTTGAACCAGCCGATGTCATCGCCCCAAATGATGAGGATGTTAGGCTTGGTTTGGCCGCCTCCAGTCCGTGCACGCTCGGTCTGCTGTCGCTTGGCCATCTCGTCCTCCGTAGGGTCTGGTTGGTATCTGTGCCGTAAGCCATTGCCACCAGCGCTCAATGCGGCTGGCTCCTCGAAGTCGCTATCACAAATGAGGGCAGGGCCGCAGCGAAAGGAAACTGTCAGTTGTGACAGTGGGGGCAACCATTCCGGCCGAGCACCGGAGCCAGTCCAACATGCCACACTTCACGCCTGGTTCGGTCCTTTCACTCCTTCCTGGGCGAAGCATCCAGCGCCGCCCGCACGATCCGCAGCAGCTCGTCGAACGACGGCGGCTTCTGCAGCATCACGATGCCGGGTCCGGGCACGGTCTCCCGCGCGACTGCCGGCCTCGGCATACGCCGACAGCACCACTATCGGCAAGCCCGGTTGGTCGCCCCGCAGCTCGGCCACGAGCTCGTACCCGCTCCGGCCAGGCATCGCGATGTCCGAGATGACCAGCCGAATGTCGTCGCGGCGCGAGCGGTAGACCTGGAGCGCCGTCTCGAACGACTCTGACTCGAGCACCTCGTACCCCTGTTTGCGCAGTATCCGAGCCAGCACCTTCCGCACGGCCGACTCGTCCTCGACAATCAATACCGTCTCGGTTCCACCAGGTGCCGGGGCTGGCACGCTTTCGGCGGCCGGCTTTTGGGGAGACTTCGGCGTCACGGCGCGGTAGCAGTACCGTGAAGGTGGTTCCGCTCCCGACGCGGCTGGCGACCTCGATCCGACCACCGCCCTGGCTCACGATGCCATGCACCGTAGCGAGGCCGAGGCCCGTGCCCCGCTCGCCCTTGGTGCTGAAGAAGGGCTCGAATGCGTGCTCGAGGGTCTGGGGGTCCATGCCGCTGCCGGTGTCGCTCACTATGAGCACCGCCGTTCCCGGCCGGAGCTCGGTCCCAATCGTCAGCTGGCCTCCGCCCGGCATGGCGTCTCGAGCGTTGGCGCACAGGTTGAAGAGCACCTGCTCGAGTTGCACGGAATCGGCCAACACCCACGGAGTGTCCTCGGCGAGATCGAGCGACAGGGTGACCTCTTTTGTGACCAGCCGGGCAAGCAAACCCACGTTGTCGATTACGAGTGCGTTGAGATCCAGGGTTCTGGGGGAGGCCGGCTGTCTCTGGCTGAAGGCGAGCAGCTGGCGTACCAGCAAGGAGGCCTTCTGCGTCGCATTCACCATCTCGTTGAGGAGCGCCGCTGCGGGTCCGTCATCAGGGAGCTCCTCCCGGAGACTGGCTACGCAACCGTAGACGACGGTGAGCAGGTTATTGAAATCGTGCGCGATGCCGCCGGCGAGCCGCCCGATCGCCTCCATCTTCGTCACCCGGCGGAGCCCCTCCTCGAGCCGGCGTTGTGACGTGATGTCCCGAACCACCGCGACGACCCGGTCCTGCGCGAGGGGAATGACCCGGGCTTCGAAGTAGCCTCGGCCACCGGCAAGGGGGAGGGTGTACTCGGTCGCGGCTGTGCGGTGCTCCCGAAGGCAGGTCTCGATCGCCGATTGCAGGCGGTGCCCGGCCTCGCCCCCCATGGACTCGCTCACCCGGCGGCCGAGGAACTGGTCCTGCGGGAGCGTGAGATCCGCCTCACTACCCGCGTGGTAGTCGAGCACCCGGCCGTCGCCATCGGTCCAGAAGAACAGATCGGGGAAAGCGCCGATGATGCGCTGGAGCTCACGGGTGCGCTGGGCGAGCGTGCTGGCGATCGTCTGGTGTCGGGGGGTCGGATCGATGAAGAGCACCGCCGTCGGGCGGGCACTCGGTCGGGTCCCCGCGCCCCGGCAGGTCAGGATCAGCTCGGCCACCTCCCCCGACTTTTGCCGCAGCCTCACCGGAATCGCCTGGATGACGTCGCCCAGCAGGGCCGCACCGATGTAGCGTCGCAACGGGGAGCCCTCGGGGGCGAGCTGGTTTACCACGTCGTTCCCCCGAATCTCCGATGCCAGCCAGCCGAACATCCGTTCCGCACCGGGATTCCATGCCAAAATGCAGTGGTTGCGATCCACCACCACCACCCCGGTGTCGGTCTGGGCGAACAACTGCTGGAGGATGGCCGCCATGTCTCGGACTGCTTCCGCGAGCTGGTTGGAACCTGTTGCGATCGGATGGACAGAGTCCCCAATCGGAACCTGTTAGGCTATTGCACTTTGGTGTAGGGAACTTCGCCACCTCAGCCGGCGGGGCGAGCAATCAGCGTGTCAGGGCAGTTCCGGCTTCGTGGGCGTCCGCGACGGGTACAGGAATGAAATGGACAGGCGAAACAGATTGGCCGCCGCACCCGTGGGATGGTCCAGGTTGTGGTAGTAGTGGATCCCGAGGCTCATCGGCCGGCTATTGAAAGCGGTCGTCTTCGTGATGGCGCCTCCGAACGGCACCTTCCCGAAGTTGTAGTTCACGAGCGGCTGGATGCTGAACAGGGAACCAGCTGAAGGAATGCCCAGCAGAACGCGAGTCCCAGCAGTCGGCGCGGCAGCATGTATCACCCGAGAATTGGAGAAGGATCGCGTTCATGGCCCGCTCGCAGGTCGCCCCCGCTTAGGAGAGAGGCGGAGAACTGGAAACCGGCAGTTCTAACAGGTTAGTAGGGCCCGTCGAGTTGCGGGCGCCGGTGCGGCCAAGAACCTCAACGGCGCGGAGTTAGGTGCCGAGTCCCTTGGCTTCCAAGGCCGCCCGGTAGAGATCGAGTCGCTTGTTAGCCAGGTCCTCCTCCTTTTGTGCCAGTCCGTGGTCCAGTCTCCGGTAATTCCTCTGTGCCTCCAGCGTTTGCTGCTCCAACTCGCGAATCACCACGTTGGAACCGCCGCCCGACGCAGCGCTGGGCGGAACGCTGGCCCGCTTTTGTGCCAGTTGGAGCTCGAGCTCGAGCGCCTGGTGCTTCGCGACGGCGACGAGACGGGCCTGGCGGGCCGCCTCCGTTTCGGCATCGCTCACTGTCTCGAGCTGCTCGGCCCACCGTTTCTGTCGCTCGCCCGCTCTCTTTTCGGCCTCGAGCAGCCTCTTGTCGGCTTTCCGTTTCTCCTTGTCGGCCTGCTTGATCTTCGCCTCGATCTCGCGCAGCTCCAGCCTGCGCTGCTGTACCAGCGCCCTGGCCTTCGAGCCACTCTCGCTGGCGGATGAGAGCCGGGCGTCTGCCCGGCGCAGCTCGTTTTGGGTGGCCATCATCGCCTGTTGGAGCTCGGCCCTGGATCGCATTGGAAGTGCGATCGCGCCCGCGACCGCCGATGGATCAGCCATGGCGCGCTCTGAAGCACTCGGAGCCGGTGCCGGTGGGCCACCGGGCGCATACCCCTGCACCCCGGGCGTGGCCGAATCGGCGCCGGTGTCCTGGGCTGTGAGCGGCGCCGTGACAGCCAGCAGCAAGGCTCCGGCAAATATTAGTGGTGACATGGCAACCTCCTTCCTTCTCGTTCGCTCCGCTCGACGTGGGTCGGCAGATCCGTACACCCGTCACGAGCGGGTCGGGAGAGTCATCAGCCCGGTGAAGAGTCGGTTAATCGTAAGTCACCGACCGGAGACTACAGAGTCCTGATTCTCCATCGGTGAATGGTGACTCCCGACTCCCGACTCCCGACTGCTGTCTGGCGACTGGCGACTGGCGACTGGCGACTGGCGACTCTGACTCACTCTGCAGCTCAGGCCACGCCGGCACCACTGGACCTTGGTGCAGCGGTTACGGCCGGCCGTACACCCCGACACCGATCACCGGCCCGACTGGCGTACCGTAGGGCCCGTATGGTCCATAGGGTCCATAGCCTCCACCCGAGACAGATACGCCCCATTCGGCGCCGGTGCTCCCGGTGGCGCAGCCGAAGATCCCCACCAGTGCGAGCGCCGCGAGAAGAAGCCCCATCGCGGCGGCAGTCCTGGATGATTTCATGACTTGGGCTCCCATTCCTGGATGGCGATCGCGGCGCCGGTGGGGTCCTGAATCAGGGCCACCCGGCCGTCGCGAATCTTGGGCGTGGGAGCTATCAGGACCCGGCCACCGAGGGACGCGACTCGGCCGACCGTCGCATTGACGTCGGCCACTCGTACGTAGGAGAGCCAGGTGGGCTTGACGTCGGTCGCAAGCAACCGGGTCACTCCGGCGCGCGGCTGCCCACCGGACTCGAGCACGTAGTAGACTCGGTCATTACCCGTGTCTTTGGCGCTCACCCGGTAGCTCACCAGCTTCTCGTAGAATCGGGTGGCAGCCTCCGGGTCCCGGGTCCACAGCTCGTCCCAGAGCCAGCCGTTCACGTCCGGTGGGACGTTCGGGGGATCGCCGTCAGGCGCCCGCATGACAACGAACGGAACGTCGTGGGCATCGGCAACCAGCGCCACCTCGCCGCGCGGGCCCAGGCTCTTCGGTCCCCAATGGACCTTCCCGCCACCAGCCTTGATGACGCCGACGGCGGAGTCCACGTCGGCCACCGAGACTGAGCCGAGCCACTGAGCCGGGACCCCTTTCGTCTTGGCCTTCCGGGTGTCGAGAATCCCACCAATAGGCCGGCCCGCCTGGGTCACGACGGTGTACTCGGAATTACTGGGCCGGAATTCCCAGCCGAACAGCTCGGCGTAGAACCGCTGGGCGGCGGCCGGGTCGCTGGTGAGCAGGTCGTGCCACACGAACTTCCCCGGCAGCTCGGCACCGGTGGGCGCCGCGGTGATGGCGGGCTGTTTGGCAGCACTACAGCCATGAAGGACAACCAGCGACAGCAGGGCGGCGAATCGTGGGCTATTCATGATCGTCATGGAACCGGCTTCGCTGGCGGGGCCGACGGATAGAGGAACGAGATCTGGAACCGCAGCTGGTCACCCGCACTTGCCGTCGGGTGCTCGACATTGTGGTAGTACTGCATGCTCAAGCTTATTGGCCGCCGATTGAAGGCGGTGGTCTTGGAGATTCCCGCTCCAAGCGGCACCGTCCACTCCTCCCCATCGGGAGCATCCCAGTTGGCCGTAATCGCGGGCGAGGAGGAGAGGGCCCAACCCTTGCCGAAGTTGTAGTTGACGAACGGCTGCAGGAAAAACGAATTCACCTCGGGCGATCCGCCGTCATCGGAGAAGGTCCACAGGTTGTTCATGACTCCGCCGAGGACCCATGGGCCAGTCATCGTCAGGACCACCGCAGTGGGCCCGATGGCCCAGCTGCCGGTACGAGCCAGATCGTTGGTCGCGGTGGGAAAGGAGAAGATCGGACCGACACCCCAGATGATTTTTCCTGACTTTACCGGGGTGGCGAACAGCTGGGTCTGGATATCGCCCAGGCCGCCTTGCCGGGTGCCGGCGGCCGTGGGAATGCTCACGTAGGGCACGATGGTGCGGAAGATGACCGTGTATTTCTTCAACACGCCCTTGACCGGCACCACCGGCTGAAAATTCAGGTTGAAGAAGGTCCCGTCGTCGAACCCCCCGCCGGTGTTGAAGTTGAATTGAAATGGCAGGCTGACCAGGTCGGCGACCGGGTTCTGGGTGGCCTTGGCAAGCTTGGTTGCTTCGTCGTCGGGCTTTTGGCCGGCCAACCGTTCCCAGGGAACCAGCTGAAGGAACGCCCCGCAGAGAACGATTCCAAGTAGTTGGCGCGTAGTGGTCACGAGTCGCGACGCGCTAGGAGACCACCGTCGGCACACTTTCGTCGGCCTTGGATCCATTCGAGCTGGTGGCTGCCCCGTCGGCCGGTGCCGCGAACCACTGCTCGCGGGGCACCACCTTCGGCCGCTCCGGATCGCCCTCGTAGGCCGGCGTCATGATCTGCACATCGTACTCGTTGAACACGTCCAGGATGTTCCGGTGGAGCGCGCTATACAGCCGGAACATCGCCCGCGGATTGTCGCAGTAGGCGTTGATCTGGTAGTCCACCGCAAAGGTCCCCAGCGCCTTCTGAAGCACGAATGGTGGGGGTTGCAGCAGGAGTCCCGTCGTGCGGGCTGCGGCCTCGAGCAGCATCGCCTCCACCTGGCGCCAGGGGGTCTCATAGCCGATGCCGACGATGGTGTGCAGAATCACACCCACCTCCTGGGCGAGGCTGCTGTAGTTCACGATCTCGCTGTTGAGGATCTGGGAGTTGGGGATCACGATCCGCTCGTTCTTGGGCGAGGTCAGGTACGTGGTCAACATGCGGATCTGCGACACGTCCCCGACATGCTCGCCGATCTTGACCCGGTCCCCCACCCTGAAGGTTTTGCGGAAGGCGAGACTCTGCCCGGCCAGCAGGTTGCCGATGACCGATGTCGACCCGAGCGAGAAGATGATGCCGAGCAAAAGGCTGATGCCCTTGAACGCCTCCGACCCCGACCCCGGTATGCGCGGGTACGCGATCACCAAGGCAAAGGCGATCACCAGTAGCCGGACTATCCGGTCGGTTGGCAGTGCCAACTCGGCCTCGAACCCCGGCAGGGTCAAGGTTCCGTCACCCACCCGCCGGAAGAAGAGCCGGATCACTCTCAGCAGTGCCCGGGTGAGCAGGGCGAGGATGACCAGGAACACGAGATCGGGGATGAACCCGACCGCGCCCCTGCCGAGCGTGGCCAGCGGCCCCAGCAGGATGGCGGAAAGGCTGTTGCCGAACGCCCTGGTCCAGGGGAAGAGGAGCAGGACGTAGTCGAGGGTGAGGTAGATTGCCAGCAATGCTACCAGCCCAACCACGATGCCGAGGGCGCGGTTCAGGCCCTGCCACAGGTGCTCTGCCCGCACGATCTCGACCGTGCCCACGTGGACGTTTCGGACCCTGGAGCGGTAGCGCCGGTCTAACGTAGCCCGGATGAGGCGCAAGCCCTTCCGCCCAAGCCAGAGTCCGAACACCAGGGCGAGAACGGCCACCAATGCCCGGGCTGCGTTGGGCCAGAGTACCGTGCCCTCCCGTTCATGTCGGAATCGCTCAATGGCTTCGGCGACGCGACCCCGGTAGGTCTCGGCCAGTACCTGACGCCCGACCCCCTCGAGCTGGGCATCGGCATCGAGCACCCCAAACAACCTCTGGCCGGAAGCGACGACCTCGCTCCCCAGTGGTGTCTCCCGTACCACGACAGAGTCGGCGGGGATCGACCGATCCGAGGCCAGCGCCGCGATCCGCTCCGCGATCCCAGCAGCGCGCTGCTCGGCGGGGAAGGCGGAGACGCCGCGCACCCGGAAGAGAGTGACACCATCCAGGACCACGGGCGCGGTGGGCTGCTCGACGGCCACCTCTGCGGGCGCCGGGCCCTGCGAGGCAGCATCCTGCGCCAGAGCCGGGGCGTTCCAGACCACCAGCCCGAACGCGAGCTGAAAAACACCAAGGGCAAGACGCCGAGGGATCATCGATTCACACCGATGCGGTGGAGACAACTTCGTTCGTGATCTGCGTGAGACGATCGTCTTCCACGGTATAAAGGAGAGGCGCAACCATCAGCCGGGGGTAATAGCTCTGGATCCGGGCGGCTTCGGCTACCACAAACTGGAGCGGGTCTCCGATCTCATAGCGCGCCGCGTATTCGGCAAACTGACGGGACGCCGTTTCCTCGGTACAGCCGCCCCACTCGACCAGGCCCCGGACGAAGGCATCGCGTTTTTCGGTGACCGCAACCATGCCGCAATCGGTGTGTGCGAGCAGGGCGATAGCGGAGACTCTCCCGACACCCACCGCATAACTGATCTGAAATTCGCTGCCTCTCAAGTTTCCCCCTGCGGAGCGGAGCACATAGGCAAACTCATTGGGCAACCGAAGATCCTTCCGGTGGTCCATGCACATGCCAACCAGCATTTCGGCGTGGCCGGTACTAGGTGGGAGTGGTTCTCCGAGGTTGTGATACCGCAGCAGCCGTTCGATCGGTGTGCCGCGATACATCGGCAGAATGTCGCCCGCGCTGCTGACCGGGACCAATGACAGCATCATGATGCCCCACTTCGATTGGGCGACAAGTCTCCAGATCACTGTACGCTAGAGCGCCGCCGGAGAGGCGGAAACTGGTAGTTCTGACAGGCGGGAGACGAACTCGTCGCTGATGAAGGTCCTTCGCCTTCAGGCGACCACCTTCCCGTCGAGCTTGCTGGTGCCCCGCGATCCTGCCTGATGAAGAGACGAATCGCCTATGCCGTACACGGTCCCGTCGACGTTGAAGAGGGCCACGTCCTTGTGCGCTACCGTGACGACTGTGCCTGCCGTTCAAGCTCCTCGGCCAGGATGGGAATACCGAGATTGCTCGCCTTCATCAGGATCTCTTCGCGGGTCGCGCCGGCTTCGAGTGCGCCGCGAATATGGCGCCGGGTTCCCTCGGCGCTCAAGTTGGTACAGGCGGCATTCACCGCAATGCTGATCAGCTCGACGTCTTTGCGCGACAGTACGCCGCTGGTCCACGGGTCTCTGGACATCTTGAGGCATTGATCGACCCATAGCGGTTCCCATTCGCGAAACTGGGCTAGCGCAGGGCTGTCCCAGGGGCCGGTTTCCTCCTCACACTGCTGCTCATTCGTTGCTCATTTCGTTTAGTCGGTTATTTGCGCAGCGCCGCGGCGGGTTCATTCACCAGCCGCCTGCACCCGGCCGCGCTTGATGGCCTGCACCAGCTCGGCGTGGTCGCGCTCGGTCTGGTCGCCATAATCTTCCGCGAATTCAGCCAGGGCGCGGTCCAGCGTGTCGCCGTCGCCGCAATAGCCCACGATGCGGGCCACGTCGCCCGACCGCGCGTGCGACCGCGACAACAGCCCCCCACAGAGGAACGCCCAGAAGTTGAACGGCGTGCCGGTCATGAAGGGCACCGGCATCGATGCCTTCAGGTTCTTCATCTGCCTCACGTAGTACGGCCTGCCGTCGATCGTGGTGTAACCGAGCATCGGATCGCCGAGGGACTGCAGGATGCGTTGGGCCCCGACGACGCGAAAGCCGTCATGGGTGCTGCGCAGCTGCGGCGCAGGAAGGTACGGCGCGTGGGCGGGTGTGGTGGCTTCCTTGATCTGGAGGAACAGCGGATCGTCATCCCCGTTGCCGAAGAGCAGCGCCAGGTACGCGCGGGTACCGACGCTGCCGACGCCCACGACCCGGTGGACGACGTCGGCCGCGCCGTAGCGGTTCAGCATGAAGCGGTAGGCGGGCGGCAGATGCTCGGCGTACTCGACCAGGGACTCGACGACCTTCTTCCGCGTCTCGTCGTCGATGCCCGTCAGCACGGGAGGATCCTCGACGAAGCGCCAGCCGCCATCGTGGCGGCGCTGCGCGACCTTGGCCAGCAGCGTGGCGTTGGTGGCCGCTTTAGCCTTGGCCACGACCTTCTGGATCAATACCCAGGCCTTCTTGGGAACCTTCATCGTCTTCGGCGGGCGTTCCGCATAGCCGAAGAGGGACCACACGTCCAGCACGCCCATGGTCGACAGGCGCGACGCGTTGAAGCGATAGCCGGCGACGGCCTGCATCACCGCGGTACGTCGCTCGCGCCGGGTCATCCCGTTTTCCCGTCCCGCGACGTTGACGCTGGCCACCAGCCGCTTCAGGTCCCACTCCCAAGGCCCCACCGTGGCCTCGTCGAAGTCGTTCACATCGATGATGACTTCGCGCTGGAGGCTGCCGAAGAGGCCGAAGTTGTTGATGTGGGCGTCGCCGTTGATTACCACCTGAATGCCGGTGACCGGGGTGTGGGAGAGATCCCACGCCATGACCGAGGCCGCGCCGCGAAGGAACGCGAACGGCGACGCGCTCATTCGCGCCATCCGAAGCGGCACCAGGTGCTGCTGCCGGCCCGCGTTGCCGGCGACGACGATATCCACCGGGCTGGGACGATTCTTGGGCGGCTTCCAAGACCCATGCGCCGCGTGCGGCAGCACCTTGCGCAGCGCGGCGCCCTTCCTCTGCCTGATTGCCGGAGGCTCCTGGTACTGCTCCGGGTCGTAGGTTCCGCTTTGCTGCCAGGACTCGCGGCTCGCCTCTAGCTGGGTGATCAGCATCTGCTGCGTCGGGTCCAAGGACAACGGTTGTTCGCCGCGACCGTTGCCTTTCGAGCGTTTACGACGGACCTCCGTTCTGACGGTGTCCAAGGTCCCGACTGGCAATCTCTCCCCCCTTCTGTTTGGGCCGGACCGCTTCCGTCCAATTGCACCCTACCGCACGAAAACGGCGACCTCTGCGCCGGTGGAGCCAAGGCCCCGCCGGCACAGGCCTGATGTCACACCCCCGCGAGCTCCTTGTCCTCGGCCCCGGATGTCACGGGCGGTGGCGTCATGCAGTAGGCCATGGGATGCGAATCGGATTGGTGCGATGGCCGCACCTCGGCTGGATGCACGACCGGCGGACGCTCTACGGTAGGGCGAGGGAGGAGAGGCGGAAACTGGTAGTTCTGACAGGTGGGTAAGCCGTGGACTGACTGCTCCAACACTATGCCTAAACCCCCCGCTCGACTGCACTAAAGTCCAGTTACCGTTCGAGCCAAAGCCCCGGTAAGCTCTCGTCACAACGCCCAGCACCCAGCAGTCATTACGGGTTTTCCCCCGCCGCTTCGACGGCCGAACAACCGGGTTCTGCAAGCTGATCGCCGACCGCGCGACCTGCAGAATCCTCGGCTGCCATGTTGTTGGTGACCGGGCGGTCGAGATTGTCCAGGTGGTGGCGATCGCGATGGCTGCAGGGATGCGGGTGGACGACCTGGCCCGGGTTCCTCTCTCCTTCCCCACCTATGCCGGTATGCTGGGACGTGCTGCGTACCGTGCCGCCTGCCAGCTTAATCTGGACGTCAGCGGGAGGGCCGACGACTGATCGGGATCGAGGAGAGGGTCTTCATGCCCATTAAATTGGCGGGTCTTCTTCTCCTCCTTGGCGCCGGAGTGGCCGAGGCGCAAAAGACCGATTCGGTCTGGATCCGGAACGGCGACCGGATCACCGGAGAGGTGAAATCCATGTCCCGGGCACTGCTCAAGTACTCGACCGACGACCTGGGCACCATCTACATCGAATGGGACAAGGTCGACCGGATCAGCACGACCACCATATTGGAAGTTCAGCTCGGCTCGGGACAGAAGTTCTACGGGCCCCTGGGACTGGTCTCCAGCGGCTGGCTGGCCCTGGGTGCCGACACGCTCAGCCTGGGGGAGATCGTGACCATGGCCCCCATCGAGCAGAAGCTCCTCGGTCGGTTGAGCGGATATCTCGACCTGGGGTTCTCCTACCAGAAGGCGCATAAGGCGGTGCAGCTCTCCACCGGAGCCAAAGTGGTGTACCGGGGGCCGACCGCGGAGACCACGCTGGAGATCACCACCTTCCTCGAGGATCGGGATGACGCCGCCGAGACCTCCCGCCTCTCAGGCGCTTTCACCGAGCGGGTGTTCCTCAGCAACCGCTGGAGCACCGGCTTCCTGGTCGGGTTCGATCAGAATGAAGAGCTGGACCTGGCGGGACGCGGCAGGCTGGTCGGCTTCGGATCCCGGATGCTGGCCCAATCCAACCACATCGAGTTCCGCGCCACCGGGGGCATGGTGCTGACCCGCGAGCGGTACTTCTCCACCGATTCGACCTCCACCGGCTTCGAGGGGCTGCTCGGCGCCTCGTTCCGGGCGTTCCGCTACGATCGTCCCAAACTCGACGCCTCGTTGACCAGCCAGGCATTTCCCAGTTTTTCGATTGGGGGTCGGGTGAGACTGCAGAACGATTTCCGGCTGTCGTACGAGCTGGTGAAGGACTTCATGCTGACCGGGACGGTGTTCAGTACCCACGATAGCAAGCCACCGGCTGCCGGGATCCCAAAGAGCGACTTCGGAACCACGCTCGCAATCAGCTGGACCTTCTGAGGTCCGGCGGTGCTGCCGGTGGACTACTCCTTGTGCGCTTGCTCCCAGGCCCGCACCCGCCGCCGGCCGGCGTCGAACAGCCGCTCGTAGTTTCCCTTCCGCACCTTCTCGCTGGCCTCCGGGGTGAGCAGGGCCCACAGCGGACGATACATCTCGAAGACCGCGAAGTACTGGGTGGTGTCGCGCGGCGCCACGACGTCGGAGCCGAACAGGAAGCGGTCCGGATAGCGGTTGATCATGTCCGCCGACCGGCGGGTGGTCTCCGGAGTCGCGAGGAGATACTTGGCGACCTCGTCCCAGCTGATGTCGAAGTACACGTGGCGGAGCGTCGGGTCGGAGAGAATCCCCTCGACGATGACTCCGTGATTGGGGTTCCGCTCGCGTCGCCGGGGCTCGATGCGGAGGCCTGCACCGGGCGCACGATGCGGCCCAGCCCGATGTGGGCCCAGATGATCGTCGTCTTGGGGTGCCGCCGCAGCAGCGCCTTCATCTGGGAGAGGAAGACCGGCTCCGTTCCCGGCTTGGCGAACGGCATGTCCATGTCGTTGTGGATCAGGACGACGAGCCCCACCTCGCCCGCGAAGTCCAGGATCCGGTCCAGGGCCGGATCGGTCAGGCTCGCGATCTCACCCGCGACCTTCGAGGACACGAACTCCTTGTGAATGGTGAACTCGCCGATCCCGGTGAAGACGCCGGGAAAGGTCTCGCAGCACCCGGCGGATGTGGTCGGCGGCGTACATGTCCGCGGGGTTGAAGCCCGTGATCATCGGATCGAAGCGGGCCTGCTCCTCCGGCTGGAGCGACCGGTAGGCCATCGCGATGAAGGCGTCGGTGAACGAGTAGTAGTAGAGCGGAGCGTCGCTCTGCAGGTAGTAGGTCGGAGCGAAGTCGCCGGAGTTCTCGTGCGACCAGGTCTGCTGCAGGGGAATGCCGAACAGCGTGGACCGGACCGCCCGCTGTGCCCATGATCCGCAGGAAGTCGCGGACGTCGGTGCCTTCCTGGACGTAGTTGGTCAGGTGGAAGTGGACGTCGGCGAAGTCGTCGCCGGTCCGCGGCCGCACCGCCCTGCGCCGAGAGAGGCCGGGCGGTGGCCAGGACCGAGACCAGCGCGGTGATCGCAGCTCGGCAGCCACACTGCCGCGCCGCTCACAGCAGGATGTCCGTCCCGATGGAGATCGTCGTGCCGCTCTGGCCCGAGGTGTAGAACCCGAAGTTCGACGCCGCCGGGCTCTTCTCGACCCGGATGAGGTGGAGGTTGAGCCGCCAGCTGCGGGTCCGGCTGGGATAGAAGCTGGCCCCTCCGGAAATCTCCCAGGGCTTCCGGTCGAAGTCGTCGAACACCTGGCCGTAGGTGAGGTACACCCCGACCAGGCGCGGCACCACCATGTGCATCCCCTGGACCTGAAATCCCTTATCGACGATGGACTCCAGCGGGACGGGACCGGTGGCCAGGAAGTCGGAGAGCTTGCGGACGTAGAATTCGCTCTGGAAGGAGAAGCCGCGATACTTGAAGCCGGCATCGAAGGCCAGCACGTCGTAATCCAGCTTCTGCACCGTCACGCCGGGGGCCAGCGCGTCGGCATCGAACGGGTTGAGCCCGTCGGAGAGCTTGATCTGGGTGGCGTTGGGTGGAGCGGTCTCCGAGGCGTAGCGGGATTCGCGGCTGTGGGCGGCCGACGCGCCGAATTGCGTGGCCAGCTTGGTATGGTACTCGAGGTCGCCCAGGCCGTTCCGGGGCCCGAACTCGCCGGTGCTGGGCCTCCAGACGACGCTCGCGCTGTACGCCATGTCGCGGGTGTCGTTGGCGGCGGTGGTACCGAGCTGGCTGATGTTGGTGTTGACCGAGGCGGTGTACCAGAATTTCTCGATGGGCTGCCCGGTGACGAAGAAGCCGGACGAGAACCCGCCGCGAAAGAAATCCTCCGCCATCTGCCGGTCGCTGGAGCCCCAGAAGGGCCAGGAGCCCTGCATCGAGCGCGCCGTGAGGTTCGGTGCGATCCCCACTCCGACGCCGATGGCCTTGTTGAACCGGTATTGAGGTTGCCGAACAGCAGGGTCTGCTGGGTCGTGGGCAGCGACCAGAGCGAGATGTTGTAGCGAAACTTGGGGTCGTAGAAGAACCCGGTGAGCCAGACGAAGGTCCGGTGCCAGTTGAGGTCGTTGCGCGCCTTGACCGGCGCGCTCCCGGCCCAGGTGGTCGGTGAACGTCTGGTCTCCCGGGCATCTGGTTCATGTAGCGGAACAGCCCGTAGAAGCTGATGTTCAGGCTGGCGATCTTGGTCTTGGCGATGTCGAAGCCTTTGGCCGGGGTGAACTCGCCGGCGATTGAATTGGCGTATTTGGGATCCTGAGCTGCCGTAGCGTGTCGGTCGGCTCCCGGCCCGCCTCGTCCTGGGCCAGCGCCCCAGCGGGGAGGATCGCGATCGCGACCAGCCCAGCAATGAGTACCGCACCTGCTGTGCACAGCCAGGTGTGCCGTGCCGTGGTGGCCGCTGGGCGCATTGCGTTCTCCGTTCAGGGTTTAACAGGTCGGCCGAAACGTCGCGTGGGTCTGCCGAGCGGTCAGAACTCCAACTGAAGACGGCTCTGGAAAAATTGGGTCGTTGCCCTCGAGGTCGAACCGATCGAGCCTGCCGTAGCCGTAGATGAGCTCCAGCCGGAGGAAGTCGGCGAGGTGCCAGTTCACCATCGGGGTGAGCCGCCAGAAGGTTCCGCCCTGCAGGGTCCCGCCATTGAAGTCGCTGTAGGAGAACCGCAGCAGGACCTCCACCGCGCCCGGGCCGCCCTCGAACACCGTCCTCCTCGGTGACACCTGCCTGAAGTAGCCGCCAACCGTGTTGTAGGAGCGGGTCTCGCCGGTGATCAGCCAGTTGGCGAAGATGTCGCCGCCGTGAAAGACGGGGTCGCCGGTTTCCGGTGAGTTGGCCTTCTCCCAGTAGTACTCGGTGCCGAACAGCCAGGGCCCCGGCCGGTAGTAGGCCTCGAATCCCAGGAGCGTCGCCGACGTCGACGGGGAACTTGCCGGTGTCGATGAAGTTGGGCGCGTCGCTGGCTTCCGGCTTGGCCTTGAGCTGCAGGGTGTCGTTTTCCGGCTTGCCGATCTGGAACGACGCCCCGATGTGAATCAGCTTACCGGCGCTGTCGGAGACCATCGGTACCCAGGCGAGGCGGCCGGCGACCGCCTGATGGAAGTAGGAGAAGCTCTCGTCTTTGGACAGCCAATCCGTGAACACGCCGAGGTTCCAGATCAGGTGTCGGTTGGGCAGGTAGCCCAGCCACTTGATGCCGTCGGCCAGGAGCGGGATTGCGTCGGAGAAGGTGAACCGCTCGGCGGTCCAGCCGTCGTATCCCGTCATCACCTTGTTGAGACTGGGCCCCTCCTTGCTGCGCCCGATCCAGAAGTTTCCCCAGAGCTCCGGGACTCCCAGCATCAATCCCGTTTGGCGGACGAACCACTCGTCGACGTAGCCGTCGTACATGAACCCCGCCTGGTAGGTGAGCCGCCGCTTGGTCTTGATGCGTCCGCTGATGAGCAGGCGGGAGTCGCGGATCTTGAACCCGGGCTCGAGGTCCACCTGCTCCTTGGCGGCGTCGTCCTGGCTGTAGGTGGCGTAGTCCACCAGGAAACCGGCGCCGACTCGGAGGGTGAACAACGGACCCTCGTACTCGTTCCACGTCACCAGCCTCCGGCGGGGCGGCTCAGCCTCCGACTCTCCGGCCGAGATCCCGGTTTCGAGGGTCGTGTCCCGAGCTGCCGAGTCAGCCTGCTGAGACCGGGCCGGGCTCGGCCTCGACAGACAGAGCAGCAGGAGAGTCCCCGCCGCGATCGAACGTTGGGGGACTCCTCCTCTTGTCCCGCGATTAACTCTTTGGCTCGACCGCGTAAGGGTTGGCATGCAGGCGGGTCACAATCTCGGTGATGGCTTTCTGGGCCCGTACGCTGTTGCCCGCCTCGTCGAGCGGCGGTGAAATGACGGCGATGCCGAACTTCCCGGGCGCGACCGCGATGATCCCGCCACCCACCCCGCTCTTGGCCGGCAGGCCGGTGTGGTAGAGCCACTTACCCGTGTCGTCGTAGAGGCCCGCCGTCGCCATGACCGCCAGGACATAGGGCACGTTCTTCGAGGCTCATCACTGTCTTGCCGCTCACCGGGTTCTTGCCCCCGTCGGCCAGGGTGGCCGCCATGGTGGCCAGGTCCTTGGCGTTGACGCTGATCGAGCACTGCTCGGTGTACACGTCAGTCGCCTGGTCCGGCTTGTCCTTGATGTATCCGTAGGCGTACATCAGGGCGCCGATCGCCTGGTTGCGCTGGTTGGTCGCGGCCTCGGACTTGAAGACCTCCTGGTTCACCGACAGCGGCCTTCCCGCAAAGGCCGAGTGCCAGTCGAGGATGCTCTTCCACACCTCGTCGCGGGTGCCGCCCTTGACCATGGAGGTGGTGGCGATGGCGCCCGGGTTGACCAGGGAGTTCATCTCCGGCCCGCCCAGTGCCTTCTGGGAGAACTCCACCGAGACGATGGAGTTGAAGCGCATGCCGGTCGCGTCCACGCCGATGGTCTTCTCGATCTTCTCGGGCCCCTGCTCCTCGATCACCTTGGCCAGGGTGAAGACCTTGGAGATCGACTGGATGGAGACCTCGGACTTGATGTCGCCGGCGGTGTAGACCTTCCCGTCGGTGGTCACCAGCGCGATACCGAAGATCTTGGGATCGACCTTGGCCAGGGCCGGGATGTAGTCGGCGTTCTTTCCTTCCTGCAGGTTCCGGAACTTGGCGTAGGTCTCGTTCAGGACCGTGGCTATGTCGGGGGACGCCCTGGGCCTGGACGGGAGTCAAGGCCAGGGTGGCCCCGATCGCCGGCAGAGCCAGCGTAAGGAGTGCGCGGGATAGCGTGATCATGACGTTGCCCTTAGAAGGTCTTGGAGAAGTTGTATCTGAAGGAGACCTGGACCTTGAAGATGTCGGAGCTGAATCCGTCCTCGAAGTTCTCGCGGTCTCCCCACTGGAGCTCGACTCCCGTCATCACGCCCGGCACGGGGTAGTAGAGCACGTTGCCCAGGGCATACTGCCCGCGCTTGAACGCGTTGGCCGACTGGAGCTCGCTGTTGTCGATGTCGATCATCGAGTATCCGACCGAGGAGCTGAACTTTTCGTTCCAGGTGTGGTCCAGGAACGCCACCACGCCGAGCATCGGAAGGGCGACGCCCTGGACCGGCGCGACGGGGTCGCCGGGATTGGGCTCGATGCCCACGTCTGCCGGAGCGTCGTTCATGTAGTTCTGGATGCCCTCACCGTATACCACCGAGGCACGGACGACATTCTGGTCGCCGATCTTCAGGTTGGAGCTCCCGTGGATGCCCCAGCCGAGCGCGTCGCCGCTCAGGTCGAACGCGTCGGTGCCCTGGTCCTCCCATTTGATGTACCGCGCAATGCCGGACAGCTCGATGTACCCCCACTTCGCCGCGTGGCGGTATTCGGCGGAGAGGTCCGGGACCGGGAATCGCGGTCTGACGTCCGCGATCTCGATCCGGCCCGCCACATCTCCCTGGTCGGCGCTGGCACCGGGACGCTCCAGCGCGATCGTCATCCGGGTGTCGCCCTGGATCGGCATGTAGCGGACCTGGACGTTGCGGAAGAAGACCATCCCGGTCGGCCCCCAGTACTCGACCGAATTGGGGAACACGTCGATGTCCATGAACGGGACTCCAGGTCTGGCCCGCGCCCCATTTGCCCAGCTCGCCGTAGGCATGCCGGAGCCTGAACGTGGTCTGGCCGGCATCCACGCCCGTGCCGAAGAGCTCGAACTCGAAGGTCGTCTTGAGATCTCCGAGGTCGGTTGGTACGGTCGAGCGTACCCCCAAGCGCGACTGGCGCGCGCTGAAGTACGTGTTGCCGTCGGGAGCGAACTCGCCCTCGAACGAGGGGAGCTTGGTGGGCCGCACCACGTCGAACCAGTCGGGTTGGATCTGATTGGCGTTGTACCCCGCGTCCATCATGGCGAAGCCGTACACCTCGAACTTCGATTTGCCGTCCTGCGCGGCAAGGATCGAGGGCAGGCCGCACAGCAGCAGGACGAGAAATAGACGCGCTTTCAAGGGGATCCTCCTAGGCTGACGCCGGACCTGGGTCAACCACTTTGCAAGAGGGAGTGGCTTTGATCCACTGGACCTTGGTGTAGGACTGAGGGCCTACCCGAGCACGTGAGCGCTGACCGGCCTCAGTACGTGCGGAACATCGTCTGCAACTCCGGCCCGCGTCCGCTGCTTCAGGAGCGCGAGCGACAGGAGAATCCTCGCCTTCTGCGGGTTCAGCTCGTCGGACGCGATGAAGCCCAGTTCGTCGTCGTTGAGCTCGACATTTCTTCCCACCGTTCCCGTTGCCACCCGGCTGCTCCGCACCACGACGACACCCTTCTTCACCGCAGCTGCTGCCGCGTCCACCGAGGCCTTGTTCATGTTGCCGTTGCCGACGCCGGCAAGCACGATGCCCTTGGCGCCGCTTTCGCGGCCGCGTTGATCAGCTCCGGCGACATGTCGACGGAAACGAAAATGACGTCGACCCGCGGCAGCGCGCGTCACCTTCGCGATGTCGAACTCGGTCTGCGTCGTGTGCTTCCACTCCGGCGTCGTGTAGAAGTCGTTCTTGCCGTAGCTCGCCACGCCGACCAGACCGCGAACCGGCGACATGAACGTCTGGACCGCCGTCGTGCTGGTCTTGGTCAGCGAGTGGGCGCCGTGAATCCAGTCGTTCATCACGACCAGCACACCGCGCCCCTTTGCTTGAGGATCGGCGGCCACCCCCACCGCGTTGTAGAGGTTCAGCGGACCGTCGGCGCTGACCGCCGTCGAGGGGCGCATCGAGCCAACCATCACGACGGGCTTGTCGGTTTTCACCGTCAGATTCAGGAAGAAGGCGGACTCTTCCATGGTGTCGGTGCCGTGGGTGATCACGAAGCCGTCGACATCGTTCGACTTCGCCAGCTCGTTGATGCGCTTGGCGACCTTGAGCAGGATGTCGAAGCTCATGTCCTGCGAGCCGACGTTGGAAATCTGCTCGCCCTTGATGGTGGCGAGGTCGGAGATCCCCGGCACGGCGGCGATCATCGCGTCGATGGTCACGGCGCCGGATTTGTAGCCCAGCTGCGTGCCGGTCGCCGCGGCACCGGCGATGGTTCCCCCGGTCGCCAGGATCACCACGTTGGGCTTCTTGCCTTGCGCCTGCACCAGCTGGATGGGCTGGATGTTGACACCGAGGGCTATGATCGCCATCGCCAGCGATGTCTTGCGAGATGTCTTCATGCTGCTGCTCCTTTCGAAAGTCAACGCTAGGTTCGGGCTCGGCTGATCGCTATTTGTTCTTGCGGTACTGGCTCTTATCAAGGTTGGTCAGCTTCACCGGATCGAGCAGGTCTTTGATCTGCGGCTCGGTCAGAAGCTTCTTCTCCCGAATGACCTCGAGGATGCCCTTTCCGCTCTTGTAGGCCTCGGCCGCCAGCTCGGTTGCCTTGTCGTATCCGAGCACCGGATTGAGCGCCGTCACGATGCCGACGGTGGTTTCCAGGTAGTGCTCCAGCACCTTCTCGTTGACCGTGATGCCGTCCACGCATTTGGTGCGGAAGGCAATCGAGGTGGTGTAGAGCAGGTGCTGCGACTCCATCATGGCGACGCCCTCGAGCGGCTCGTACGCGTTGAGCTGAAGCTGCCCGGCGTGGGCCGCGAGGGTCACGGTGTAGTCGTTCCCCATCACCCGGAACGCGACGAGGTTGACCAGCTCGGGAATGACGGGGTTCACCTTCCCCGGCATGATCGAGGAGCCCGGCTGAATCGCGGGGAGATTGATCTCGTTGAGGCCCGCACGCGGCCCCGAGGTGAGCAGGATCAGGTCGCTCGCGATCTTGGACAGCTTGATGGCGATGCTCTTCAGCGCCGAGGAATAGACCACGAAGCCCTGCTGGTCCCAGGTGGCCGCCAGCATGTCCTAGGCCGGCACGATCGGCTTGCCCGTGAGCTTCGCCAGATGCGCCGCGGTCCGCTCCGCATAGCCCTTGGGCGCGTTGAGTCCCGGTACCGATGGCCGTGGCGCCCATGTTGACGGCGTACAGGTACTTCTCCGCGTCACGCAGCAGCGCGATCTCTCCTTCCAGCGAAGCCGCGAAGGCGTGGAACTCCTGTCCCACGGTCATGGGCACGGCGTCCTGCAGCTCGGTGCGCCCCATCTTGACGATGTCGATGAACGCGTTGCCCTTGGCCCGGAACGAGGCGGCCAGGCTTCTCCAGCTCCGCGATCAGCTTGTCGTTCCGCAGCAGGAACGCCACCTTGATGGCGGTCGGGTAAGAGTCGTTCGTCGATTGCGACAGGTTCAGGTCGTCGTGCGGCTCGAGGATCTCGTAGTCGCCCTTCTTGTGCCCGGTCAGTTCCAGCGCGACGTTGGCCATCACTTCGTTGGCGTTCATGTTGGTGGACGTGCCGGCGCCGCCCTGGTACCAGTCCACCTGAAACTGGTCGTGGTACTTGCCCTGCCTCAGCGCTGCCGCTGCCTTTTCGATGGCGGCCAGCGTTTCCTTCTTCATGGCGCCGACGTCGGTGTTGCCGCGCGCCGCGGCCAGTTTCACGATGGCCCACGCTTCGATGAACCCGGGATAGTGGTTGATCGGCACTCCCGAGATCTGGAAGTTCTCCAGCGCTCGGGCCGTCTGAACCCCGTAGTAGGCGTCGGCGGGAATCTCCTTCTCTCCCAGGAGGTCCTTCTCCATTCGGGTGGGCCCGGCCTGACTGGCGGGCCGCCCGCGGGCGCGGGCTGCGCCGACTGCACCGACTCCGCCGCGGGCGGCGCGGCTGTCTTCAGGCTTGCACGCCCACGTGAGCGCGAGTGCGAGGGCCGGAGCCAGCAGCGCGTTCCGTCGGGTTCTGTTCACAGTCGCAGTCCTCCTCATATCACCTCCCAGGCACTGGATTCGAGTCGGCCCGGTGCCGCCCGCCCGCGCCAGTGGTGAACATGTGCAGGGTACCGTGAGCGAGGGATCCATGAACGGATCCTCTTAGGCTGACATCGAATGCTTCCCGCGGTCGCGGCCGACCCCGCAGTCAACCTAGGGGTGGGAGGGCAGGCCCGGCGTCAGAAAAACTCCCGGGGGGCGGGTCCGAAAAAGTACGGGCATGGACCGACCAAATCGTCACATGCGGGCGGCGGGTATGGCCAGGAGAGGGAGAGCAGCGCTACGCAGCACGCGCTCCGTAGTCGAGCCGCGCAAGGCGTCGAGGAAGCCGTGGCGCCCGGCTGTCGCCATGACAATGAGGTCGGCGGAGCACTCGCGAGCGACCGTGAGGATCGTGTCGACCACGTCGCCATCGCGGGTCACCTTGCGCCAGGTCCAGCCGGGCTGCTTCTCGATCCGAACCGCGGGCATCTCGCCCGCGCCTCCCACGTGCAGCAGCGTGAATGTCACATCGGGACACTGGAGCGCCCAGGTGAGACGGCGCGCCGCTTCCACCGCGGGCTCCGGGCTCGGTGCGGAATCGATGGGGAGCAGCACGTTCCGAAGCGAAGGACTGCCGTCCTCGCGTGAGATGAAGCCCTCGCATCCGTAGGGGAGGAAGAGCGCAGGGGCCGCGGCGGCCTCCGCGATCGGCCGTGAGATCGAGGCGTGCGTCCAACGCATGTGGCCCTTGTGGGCATGCGCGGCGAGCACCACGAGATCGGTCGGGTGTTTCTGCAGGAAACGCTCGACGGCCCCAACCGGATCGGCGTCGGTCATCACCACTTTCCGCACGTCGATGCCGATCGACGCCACCGCCTTGCGTGGGCTGTTGAGCGGGAGCACCCGCCAGCGCTCGAGCAGCGCGCGCACGCCCGGGAAATCGGTCCACGCCACCTTTCCCCTCCGGCTACATGCAGCACCTCGAGCCCGGACCCCGCGACGAGCGCGATCTTGAGCGCGTGCGCGAATGCGACCTCGCTCCCGGCCGAAAAATCGGAGGGATGAAAGATCGACTGAATCGGACGAATGGCGGGGTCGTCATGCTCAATGGCCATGGTTCCACGCGACCCCGAGGCCAAAGCTCAGGTAGGACTGGTCGTCGACACTACCAGCCGAGAGCGCATAGTTGTAGCGAGCGTTCAGCACCGCCCATCCGGCGAGCTGGAACAACAGAAGGCGGCACAAGCCGCCGCGCGAAGAGGATGCAAGGGAGTGCTTCACGGAAATGCCCCCCGGTTGATTGCTTCGACTCCGCGCCTGGCGTCGCGATCGGGATGGCCATGTTGTTGTGCCGCAGCACCACGAGCCCGCGGGATCGGTCGGGCTGGCTGGCCAGCTCGCCCCCCAGTCCCGGCCGCCGGCAGTCAACCTAGGGATGGCAGGGCGCACTCGGCTTCAGAAAAACTCCGGGTGCCCCGGTCCGAAAAAGTACGGGCGGGGAGCATCCTACACCTTGGCGCAGGTTACCCACGGGCACATCGACCCTAGCTTGTCATACCCCTCTGCCAGGCAGCGTGTGTCGGGCTCCACCTTCTTGTACCCGCCCAGCTTAGCGCAACGCGCGCGCCCGTTTCCTACGGAGCGAGTGTGGGGTAGCCTGCGCGCTGCGCTCAGCAGCGGCCTGGCCTGCTTCCTGGCCCAGTGGGGAGCGGTCCTGCTGTGGGTGCCCCCGGCCGAGGTCTCGACCATCTGGATCCCCGGCGGGGTGATGCTGGCGCTCGCGATGCTCACGGAGCACCGGCGCTGGCCGGCGGTCATCCTCGGCGCGGCCTCCGGCACGACGCCTCCTGTTCCTCGCCCTCGGACTCGTCCCTCCCGGGGCGGCGCTTCTCCTCGGTCTCCTGGCCGGTGTCCAGACGGTCGCCATCGCCGTCACGCTGCGCATCGTCCTCCGCCGCCCGCTCGCACTCGCCACGCTGGGGGAGTTCCTGACCTACTTTGCCGCCGTCGGCGGCGGCGCGCTCATTGCGGCGAGCCTGTTCTGGCGGGTGTGTGGGCCTGGGGAATCCGGCCCGCGACTTTCATGACCTGGCGCACGTTCGCGCTGGCGGTGGTGCCGGGGTACTTGACCACGACCCCGACCCTGGTGTTGCTCGCGGACAGGCACCGGTCGATCCGACGTGCGCCGACCCGGCGATGGCTGGAGGCCGGTGTGCTGGGCCTTCTCCTGGTGCTCGCCTCGGGATTCATGTTCTCGGGGGCGGTGGATCGCGTGGCGGCCTGGACCGGGTTCGCGATGACGCTGCCGCCGCTCCTGCTGTGGGCGGCGATGCGCTTCGGCACCCTGGGCGCCAGCACCGCTCTCCTTCTGGTTTCTGTGATCGCCACGAACAGCACCAACACGGGGCAAGGTCCGTTCACCAATGAAACTCCCGGCGACAACACGCTGTTGTCGCAGCTGTTTATTCTGGGGACCGGGGTGCCGCTCCTGGGGCTGGCCGTGGTGCTCACCGAGCAGCAGCGCACCCGGGCGGCCCTCGAGGTGAGCCATACCCGGCTGCGGGGGCTCAGCCGCGAGCTCATCGCCGCGCGGGAGGACGAGGGCACCCGCATCGCGCGCGAGCTCCACGACGACGTGGGCCAGCGGCTCGCCCTGGTGATGGTCGGCCTGAGCCGGCTGCGGCGGAGCCACCCCGAGGCGGAGCAGCTCCGGGAGCAGACCAGCGCAATCGCCCATTCGCTGCGGCAGATCTCCCACCAGCTGCACCCGGCCGCGCTGGAGCACGCCGGGCTGGCCGCGGCGCTCGAGCTCACCTGCGTGGAGGTCGGCCAGGCCACCGGGCTCATGGTGCGGCTGGCCCAGGAGGGCGAGACCATCGGGCTCCCGCCCGAGGTGGCGCTGTGTCTGTACCGGGTGGCCCAGGAGGCGCTGGCCAACGTGGTGCGTCATGCCGGGGCGCGCCGGGTGGTGCTCGTCCTGCGGCGCGGTACGAACGGGGTGGACTTGGAGATCACGGACGATGGGCGGGGGCTCGGGGCGGCGGCGGCCGGGGAGGCGGCGCGGGGGCTCGGGCTCCGCTCGGCCGCCGAGCGGGTGGCCGCGGTGGGCGGCACGCTCACTCTCGCCAACGCCCCGGGTGGGGGCGCCTCCCTCCACATCACCATCCCCCTCAGCGAAACCCGCGATGCATAAGCCCCGCCTCGTCCTCGCCGACGACCACACCATGTTTCGAGAGGGGCTCGCGCTCCTGCTCCCGCGGGACATGGAGCTGGTGGCTACGGTCTCGAACGGATGGAGCTAGTAGAGGAGACCCGCCGGCTGCAACCTGATCTCGTGGTGGCCGACTGGACGATGCCGCAGCTGGGCGGACTCGAGGCGCTTCAGATCCTCCGCCACGAACGGCTGCAGGTTCGATTCGTCATGCTGACGGTGCACGCTGATCCGGCCCTCGCGGCCGAAGCGCTCCGCGCCGGCGCCACGGGATACGTGGTCAAAGAGGCGGCCGCCGAGGAGCTGGTGGAGGCGTTGCGCCAGGTTCTGGCCGGACGAACCTACCTGAGCCCGCTGGTGTCGGGCGATGTGGTCCGGCGGCTGGTGGGGGGAGAGCGCGGTCAGGGGGACGCACTCACGCCGCGACAGCGGGAGATTCTGCGGCTGCTGGCCGAAGGACACAGGGTAAAGCAGATCGCGGCCGAGCTGGGGCTTCGGTCCGTACCGTCGAGACCCACAAGTACGAGATCATGCACCTGCTCGAGATCGACAATACGGTAGATCTGGTGAAGTTCGCGATCCGACAGGGGATCGTGACGCCCTAGGGTGTAGGTGCCCGAACTTTTTCGGAGTCCTGCCCACGTAGTTGTTCCCGAGGTAACAGGTCCGGCCGCCGGATAGCTTCGGCACATGGGCTTCCCGGTGAAGGAAGTATGTGCCGACGCGCGCCTTGCTGCCGCCCTGCTCTCGTCCCGCCTTCACCAACGCCCGCAGTCTTCCCGCTGCCAGCACGTCTACTCGTTCTGTCGGGGCTTACGGCCGAGGAGGTAAACCGTGCCTGCGTCCAAGACCCAGGACCCCAAGACGATCCAGCGGTACTTCGATGAGTACTGAATCGCGTCCCGGCGGGGGCGACATCTTCGCCGCGTGGCTCATCACCGGCGAGACTCGCTCGTACAACACCGTCGGTGGCTACTTCAGGGCCGTGTCACCGGCCAGGACGGTCTTCGACGGCGGCCTGGGCGCGTGGGAGGTGGTGCTGAGGATGTCCTACAGCGACCTCGACGACGGCGGATATAGCAAGCTCGACCGCTTCAACGTCACCGGCGCGACCCAGTTCTTCCAGAGCCGGCCGCAACTGCAGCTCTGAGACACCGCCTAGCGGTGGGGCAGGTCACATGGCACGGACTCGCGTGTTGCTCGCAGATGACAGCGCCATGATCGCCGCTCGGATTCGCGAGCTGCTCGAGCCGGCGTACGAGGTGGTGGCAGTGGTCGCCAGCGGCGAGGAGCTCGAGGCCGCGTTCGAAGCATTGGGGCCCGAGGTCGTCGTCGCGGATATCGTGATGCCCGGCAAGGGAGGCCTGGCAGCGGTGCGACAGATCCAGGACCGGCATCCCGGCACCCGGTCGTCTTCCTCAGCGTGATCGCCGCCCCCTCGATGATCCGGATGAGCCTTTCGAGCGGCGGCTCGGGGTACGTGGTGAAGGATGACGCGGCCGACGAGCTGGTTCCCGCGATCGAAGCCGCCCGGGAAGGCCGCGACTACGTCTCGTCCACCGGCCGGCGAGGGCTCTCGTGGACATGACCCATCGCCTGGATACCGCGCTGGATGCGGCGGTGATCGTGATGAGGAACGGCGGATCCACGGCCGCCGCCGCCCGGAGCTTCGCCAAGATCCGAACGGCTGCGAGATCGAAGGCGTGGCGGCGGTGTGGCGGCTCGACTTCGTCGCCGCAAGCGGGAAGACCAGAGTAGGACGATTGACAGCGTTGCGATCGGTGGGACCCATCGGGGTCAACCTGGCCCGCGCCGGCGAGATGGTAGCGCTCAGCGAGCGGGTGGCGAGAGGCCAGGTCGCCGCGGAGGCCCTCGACGCGGAGCTGAACCGGGTCGGACCGCTCCCCTCTCCCTACAGCGACCGCGTGCTCGCGCTCGCCGCGGCCTGCGCCGGCGCAGCGTATTCGCAGTTCCCGGGAGGGGATTGGGGCAGTCTGGCCATCGCCTTCGTGGCGGCCGGCGCGGGGCAGTCGCTCAAGTTACACCTGGAGGCGAAGCGGGTCGGGGGCACCTCGGTGGCGTTTACCTGCAGCGCGCTGTCGGCGGTGGTCGCGGCGCTCGGACTGCGCCTCGGGCTCAGCGGCGTCCCCTCGGCGACGCTCCTGGCCTCGGTGATCTACATGGTCCCCGGCATCCCCCTGATCAATGGCTTCACGGACATGCTCTCGACCCACCACCGGGTCACGGGTCTCGAACGGATCGCCAACGCAGCGTTGGTCTTCGTCGTCATCGCGATCGCGGTCGCCCTGGCCTACGCGGCCCTCGGCTGACCCACCAGGAGAGATCCGATGGACCTGGCTTCGATCTTCACGAACAGCTTGTGGGCGGCCCTGTTCGCGGTGGGGCTCGGTGTTCGTCTGACCGCTCCTCTCCAGTACCTCATCCCGACTTTTCTCGGCGGCTTTGCCGGGCGGTTGGTGCATTCCCTGCTCGTCCAGGGGGGCATGGGCCGGGACTGGGCCACGGTCCTCGCCGCGGCGGCGATCGTGGCAGTCGCAGTGGCGACCACCCACCGGCATCGCGTGTCACCCATCGTCCTGATCTGTGCAGTTCTTCCGCTCGGCGCGGCCGGTGCGTGCGTGCGGTGTTCGAGCTGCTCAAGGCCTCCGCCGCCGAAGGCGAAGCCCTCAACGCCGCCGCGCTGGCCTGGATCGCCCACGCCAGCCGGGCATTCACCGGAACGATGGCCATCGCTCTCGGCCTCGGCGTGGGCATGACCATCGCGAGGCTCTTCAACCGTCGAGAAGCAGAAGGTCTGAACCATCAAACCACGAGCCCAACATGACAGCCACCGCGACCCAAACCGACTGGACCAAGCCCGCGGCCATGGCGATCCCCAAGGGAGGGATTCTTCGAGCGTGGAGCAGGGCCGATACGGCGCGATCTTCCCCGAAACTCCGGCGTGCTACGGCTTCTCGATCATCGCGAAGATCAGCCCGGGCACGAGGAGAAATTCCGCGAGTACGCGAGAAACATCGAGAAGACCGATCGCGGGCCAGCCGGATGTCCTGGCGGTCCTCAAGCTGCACTACCTGCGCTGGGTCCTCTTCGAGATCAAGGGCGGACACCTACTTCATGTACCAGGGGATCTTCGACACCGATTTCGACAAGTACACCGAGGACGCGGTCGCCATCTTTCCGCGGACGGGCATCGGCACGGTCTTCGAGAATCTCGAGGGCTTCCCCAAGGACTGGAAGACGAACCCCGCGGCATTCATCAAGTTCGTGCGCGAGCACCATCGGCCCAGCTTCCTGGAGTACGGCGAATACCCCTACGTCGCGCGCCGAGGAGATCAAGAAGGCGCTCAAGCTGAAGGCGGCCTTCTCGACGATGCTCGACCAGATGCAGTGATTCCCGAAAAGGACGCTCCATGCTCGAGAACGACGACATCCAACACATTCTTCTGGCGCGCACCCCCGCGCTCACGGGGCGGTACGAGTTCCTGACGTTTCGGAGCGCGGCGGGCGGGCGGGCCTGGCTCACGGCCATGATCGAAAAGGTGCAGTCGGTTGCGGCGGTGAAGGCGTCGATCGCGAGCGACAAGCGGTGGGTGACCGTGGCGTTCACCTGGAACGGCCTGCGGGCGCTCGGCGTCGACGAGGCTTCGCTGTCCACGTTTCCGGAGGCGTTCCGGCAGGGAATGGCGGCCCGCGCGGAGGTCCTGGGCGACACCGGTGCGAACGCTCCGGCCAACTGGGTCGGCGGTCTTGCGAGCCCCGACCTCCACGCCATCATCATCCTGTTCGCCCGGGACGCCGCGGAGCGCGAGAGATCCGTGGCGGAGCACGAGAAGCTCCTCGCGAAATGCGAGGGCGTCGAGCGGCTCTCCTCGCTCGACCTCGAGGCCACGCCGCCCTTCGAGTACGCCCACGACCACTTCGGCTACCACGACCGGCTGTCACAGCCGATCATCGAAGGGACGGGTGAGACGCCGACGCCCGGCACCGGCGCGCCGCTCAAGGCGGGCGAGTTCATCCTCGGCTACCCCGACGAGGACGGCCCTGCAGTCAATCTGCCGCAGCCCGAGGTCCTTTCCCGCAACGGCAGCTACATGGCCTACCGCTGCATGGAGGAACACGTCGGCGCCTTTCGCGACTTCCTGCGGCAGAATGGCGCGACGCCCGAGGAGCAGGAGCTCATCGCGGCGAAGCTGATGGGACGCTGGCGCAGCGGCGCCCCGCTCGTGCTGGCGCCCGACAAGGACGACCCGGCGCTCGGGGCCGACCTTCAACGAAACAACGACTTCAACTACAAGCAGATGGATCCGCACGGCTATGCGGTGCCGCTCGGCTCGCACATCCGGCGCATGAATCCCCGCGACACGGCGCACAACATGAACCGTCGCCGGATGATCCGCCGCGGAGCCACGTACGGCCCGCACCTGCCCGAGGGCTCGGAGGAGGACGGCGCCGAGCGCGGCATCGCGGCTTTCGTGATCTGTGCCAGCCTGGTCCGCCAGTACGAGTTCGCGCAGAACGTCTGGGTGAACGATCGGAGCTTCCACGAGCTCGGCAACGAGCGGGACCCGATCATCGGCAACCAGGACGGCACCCTCGAATTCAAGATCCCGAAGCGCCCGATCCGGAAAACGATCAAGGGTCTGCCTGCCTTCACCACCGTCCGGGGCGGGGCCTACTTCTTTCTCCCCGGAATCAAGGCGCTCCGGTATCTCGCCGCGCGGGACGGCGGCTCGTGAGCCGGGTGGAGATCTTCGGACGCTCCTGCCCGCGTCACCGGCGATGACCGATGTCCTCGTCATCGGCGCCGGGCCGGCCGGCGTGTATGCCGCGCAGCGAGCCGCGGAGCTGGGCGCGCGCACGACGCTCGTCACGCGCGAGGACTTCGGCGGAATGGCGGCCAACGAGGGGACCGTTCCCGTTCGAACCCTGGCCCACGCGGCCCGCCTCATCCGCGAGGCCCGACAGCTCGGCCGGTACGGCATCGCGGCGGTCGAGCCGGTGCTCGACTACTCCCGCCTGCTCGCGCGCGTGCGCGAAGTCGTCGAGGATGTGGGCGCGCACTCCGCCTTTCGCCCGCAGATCGAGGCTCTGGGAGTCGCGGTGCACGAACGGGCCGGCGCGGCGCGATTCTCCGCAGTCACGAAGTCGAGACCGAGAGCGGACTCCGGTTCCGGGCGGACCGGATCATCCTGTGCACGGGCGGCTCGAGCCGGCGCCTCACGGTGCCCGGCTTCGAGTGGACGAGCACGCACCAGGACGCCTTTGGCCTGGCCTCGGTCCCGCCGTCGATGCTGGTGGTCGGAGCGGGGGCGACGGGGGTTCAGGTCGCCTCGATCTTCAACGCCTTCGGCTCGAAGGTCGAGCTCTTCCAGAGAGGCCCGCGCATCCTGCCGACCGAGGACGCCGACGTCTCGGCGGCCGTCGCCGAAACATTCCGCGCGTCGGGCGTTGCGGTGCACGAGAACCTGGATCGCATCGACTCCTTCGAGAAGACGCCATCGGGCGTCCGGATGAACTTCACGCGAAAGGCAGCGCCCGAACAGGCGGAGGCCGCGCTGGCGGTCGTCGCGGTCGGCTGGGAGGCCAACACCGGGAAGCTGAACCTCGCGGCCGCAGGCGTCGAGACCGACGGCCGGGGCTTCGTGAAGGTCGACTCCCATCTGCGGACCACCGCTCCTCACGTGTTCGCGGCGGGAGACATCACCGGCCACCTGCTCTTCGTTCCCACGGCCCTCCAGGAGGGCTACGTGGCGGCCACGAACGCCGTGCGCGGGCCGACGATGGCCGCCGGAGAGCAGGTCACCCCGACGGGCAGCTTCACGGACCCGGAATACGCACAGGTGGGCCTCACGGAGGCGAAAGCCCGGGAGGCGCACGACGTCGTGACGGCGGTCGTTCGCTTCGATGCGACGACGCGCACCATCATCGACGGGCGCACCGACGGCTTCTGCAAGCTCGTCGTCGATCGCGCGACGTCCCGGGTCCTGGGCTGTCACGTCGTCGGCGAGCGAGCGGTCGAGATCGCCCAGGTGGCGTCGATCGTCGTCGCCGCGGGCATGCGGGTCTCGGAGTTCGCTCGCGTGCCGCTCTCTTTTCCGACCTAATGCGGGGATCCTCGGCAAGGTGGCCGCGGACGCCGCCCGCCAGCTTGGCCTGAGCCACGGGATCCACGCCTGAGCCGCGGCGAGGAGATGGATCTCCTGACGAGGGTGCTGGCCGTGACCTGCGCGGTCGCCGTGTGCCGCCCTGCAGAGGCCCAGAACCGCGGGGTCTACCCGCTGGGCATGAGCGCGACGAACTCCGGCGTGATGCCGGAGGCCGGGTTCACCTACTCGAACCTGTTCCTGTTCTACTCGCGTAACGAGTCGAGAGGACCGGACGGCGAGGTACTGGCTACCGGGAGCAATTCGGTACTGATGGACATGAACTCGTTCGTGTGGGCGAGCCGGAAGGATATCCTGGGCGGGGCGGCGTATTCGGTTTCGGCGACCCTGCCGATCGCCAACAACTCGCTGGCCTCGGATCCCGCCGGCGCGATCAGCGGCGGCGGCGGCTTCGCCGACTCGTACTACCAGCCCGTGATCCTGGGCTGGGCGATGAAGCGTGCCGACATCCGGGCGATCTACGGCTTCCTCGCTCCGACCGGCCGGTTCGAGGCCGGGGCGAGCGACAACGTCGGCTCGGGATACTGGACTCACGTCGTGGCGTCGGGGCAGACGATCTACCTGACGGCGGACAGGGCGACCGCGATCTCCGCCTTTCAGATGTACGAGTTCCACGGCACTCAGGAAGGCACGAACCTCCAGCCGGGGCAGACACTCAACCTCGACTACTCGCTGACCAGGATGGTCCCGCTGCGCGACGACATGCGCCTGCAGGTGGGAGTGGTCGGCTACGGACAGTGGCAGACGACCGACAAGACCGGGCCCGCCGTGACTCCCGAGGAGGCGGAGGCCAGCTACCGGGTCAACGCCCTCGGATTCACGACCAGCCTGAGCCTGCCGAAACGGAAAGCGGCCGTGGGTCTCAAGTACTTTCCAGGAGTTCTCGAACCGTTCCACGTTCGAGGGATACTCACTACAGATCTCGTGCTCGCTCGGCTTCTGAGCCGGAGGGCCAGAACAAAGGAAGGAGCGTCTTTATGAGCGGACCGCATGCCGGCGGCACGGACCTACAACCAGAACCACGTGCCGCGGCGATACACGCCGGGGAAAGCGGCGGGTGAGCATCTACTGGACCTGGAGCTATCCGTGGGAGGCGAACCGCGATCCCTCGATGATGGACAACCGCTTCTCGACCATGACCGAGGTCCGCCGCGTAGCCTGGCCGGACTACGAGACGCCGCGAGTGGGACGAGCGGGCATTCCTCCAGGGCATCGCGGGCACGCTGGAGCTGTTTCACCGCTCCACCCTTTCGCTTTCAGGAGCTCGTCGGTGAAGTCGACCGGCCATCCGGTCGCGGTGTTCCAGCGGATCGACCAGGCCGGGTACCGGCAGCCGATCGACGAGCGGATCCTGGCGGACACGGACACGCTGATGGTGTTCGGACTCGACCACCTGGTCTCCGAGCAGGAGGCCGGGCCGGAGGAGATCGAGGCGATCGGCGAGTGGCTCAAGCGCGAAGGGACCTGCCTGATGGTCGGGCCCGCACCACGACGTCGGCTTCGCCAGCGACCTGCGAGCAGCGCCAGATGGAGTACCAGCACCACGGCGATCCGCTGGTCCCTCGCCAGCAGCGCTTCGGCCAGTACACCCGCTCGCTCATGAAGGGCGCTCGACGTCCCGGTGATGAACCAGTACGGTCTGCGCCCGGCCGTGGTCAAAGGCAGCGGGCGAGATCGCGCCGCTCAACGCGCAACCGGGACCTGGACAAGCTGGGCCTGCTCAAGGGCGTGACCACTTTCAACTTTCACCCGCACCTGCCGCACTACGCGCTCACGAACGGGGACACGGCATCGGTGCAGGTGCTGTCGCGGCAGCCGATCGACATGGACCGCCCGCACCCCTTCACCGCCGCGGGCAACACCGAGTTCAACTGCTTCATCTGGATGCCGCCGAAGGACCGCCGCGCCGGGGACATCCTGCATGGCCGACTCGACCATCTTCACGACCCTGTTCGGCGGAACGGACAGTCTGGCGAATTTCTGGCGGAACCTCGCGCTGATGAGGTGATGCGCCGCGGCCTGCCGGCCCTCGCTCTCCTCGGCGCGGGAGCAGCCGAGGCACAGAAGACCGACTCGGTCTGGATCCGGAACGACGGTACCGGTATACCAGTCGGCGGTACGGCTGTGATATGGCAGTATGGCGGTACGGCGGTACGGCGGTACGGCGGTACGGGGTACGGCGGTACGGCGGTACGGCGGTACGGCGGTAGACTGCGCGTGAATGTGGTTCAGACAATAGGTACGGTAGTACTACAATCGGGTATGGTGCCTTACGAGAGATTCGATGCCTGGAAGGTCGCTCACGAACTTGCCCTGCAGGTATATGCCGAGACGGATCGTTGGCCTGTGAACGAGAGTATGGACTCACAGCTCAGGTTCGTCGTGCTGCCCTCTCCGCCCCAACCAACATCGCTGAAGGATCTGCCAAGCGGGGGCCCCGCGAGCTTCGGCGTTACCTGGACATCGCCTTGGGTTCAATCCGAAGTATCGTACCTTCTTCGGTTCAGCAGGGACCGGGGCATACTCGGCCGGAGAGGTTTCTGGCGTTGGATGATCTCGGAATAGGGCAGGACAGCTGACTTGGCGCTTCTATTCCTCCTGAATCGCGCCCATCGCGCTGACTACCGCCGTACCGCCGCTGTACCTACCGCCTACCGCCGCAGTACCTACCGCCGCTTTATCTACCGCCCTTCCGCCTACCGCCTGTCTTCGGTCACCTGTTGGTTCGCCGATTGGTGCTCCGAGGGCCGTGGTGCGAGGACCGGCTGCGAGGCCCGTGGTGCGAGGACCCGGCCCCTTTTACCCAAACATCGTGCTGGTACACCGAATCACTCGGCACGACGGTGGGCCATTCGCTCCCTGAGGCGGCAGGACGATCCCTCCGAGCGCGCCCATGCCTCCGCCCTCGAGCATTTCCCCGGTTGGATTGACGTACTCGGCCGTCAGGCGATAGCGGTGATCGGGGGACAAGACAGACACCGAACGGCAGGAATACCGGGTTGGCATGCCCACGACCTCGCCCCCTCACCGAGCTTGGGTTGCATCTCCCAGATCACTTTCCCGGCCGAGACGTCCTCCAGACGGAGCGACGTTCGTCACTGATGCAGGTGGCCGCCGGCGGCCAGCAGCCGGGCGGCGACCGCGGGCCGTCCTTCCCTCTCTTGACCGAGCGGCCGGGTGGCAGATCGAATGCGTGCCCCCCTGCCGGCGGCATCACGTCCAGGTACAGCGGCCGGATGGCGAGTGGCCGGAACCAGGGCGTTGCCGGGCTCATCTCGAGCCGCACCGGAGCCGGACGCCCTGGTGCTCGTCGGCGTCGGATCGTGCAGCATCGCGGTCACCAGAAGGCTGACGCCAGGATGCACCGGTACCCAGGAACCAGGGGAGGCTGTAGGGTCGCGTCTCGGGCCGGGCGCGCCATGCGAAGCATGATCTTGCTGGAGTCCGATGGTCCGGCACGATGAGATTCAGGTGATGCAGCATCGCTCTCGGCAGCTGCTCGCCCTTGTCATCGACCAGCTCGAACGCAAGGCCTTGGAGCCACCCGTGTACCATCAGCTCGAGTGCGATGGAGATGGCTGCGAATGTCCCCATGTCCGCCATTCGCAGGCATGGAGACTTGCCGGATGTCGATCAGTATTCGCTGGAGGGAGCCGGGCCAACCATGGCGACGACACCTGCGACGCAGGCCGTCAGAGCCAGCCAGCGTCCGCCGCGGCCTAGAACGCCGGCGCTCGCCTCGATTGAAGGCGTCGGTGAAGGGCTTTCAAGGGATGATCCTCCTCAAGACTGACGTTGAACGTCCTCCGCCCCTCCTCGGCCGCGATCCGCACCGTCAAGGTATCCGGGCACCGCCTCTTCGGCCAGCTTGCCGCTGCTTGTATTGGCTGCGCGGTCGAGTCTGACCACCTTTGATGTGCAGACCAGCTCCGGCACAGGATAGGCAGGATCCTCCGGCCCGAGGCCACGGTGAATCAGCCGCGGATTGAAACGTTCGCAGGGATATGGCTGGATGGAGGGGGACCGGATTAGATCTTCGTGCAGGCGTCCATAATTAAGATCAGAGCGGGGTGCGGACCCAGGACATCAGGTCCGCTCGACGCTCAACGCGAGTGAAGCGCGCTCGTTCGTCCGGAGAACGCCAGGACGAGCCCACCCGATACCTGGCCCTGGTGATCCGTCAGTTCCTTCCCCCGCGGCGCAGGCATAGAAGCCACACCAGACTTCTATGTCCCTGATGGACCCGGGGTGGACCACCACTTGATGTCGGTGCGGATCCCCGCCTTCCCGCTGGCGAACATGTACTTGGCACCACCGCCCAGGCTCCAGGAGAATCGGGTCGAGTTGCCGACGCTGGCCTCCTGCGGATCCAGGATTGCCATGCCCAGCCAGCCCGTCATGAACGGGCGGAGTTTTTCCGGTGCCAAACTCCTGGCGGCCGCCGATCTGGATGTAGTCCATGGCGATCCCGCCCAGGTCCATGCCGCCACCCCCAGCCGCGGGGTCGAATTCGATATCGTGTCCTGCCGCAGGTAGGTGAGCTCCACGGCAGACCCCATCTGTCCAGGAAGCTCAGGACGGCGCCCAGGCGAAGGAATCCTTGAGCCGCAGCTCTCCCGGCGGAAATCAGTCCCGGCACCGACGTCGAAGGAACCGCCCACTGGAGCCGGCAACAGGCGCATTTCGAAACGCTTCTGGCTTACCTCCTCTAACTGGCTTCAACCGGCGCCGCTGCGAGCAGAGACCGAGGCCGCGCAGACGGAAAGGACCATCGACGAGGCCGACGGCATTCCTCCAGTAGGGGGGCTTTGTCGTGGTGTCGGACCTGCTCCTGATTACATCGAGTCCGGCCGAACAATCCGCGCCGGCTCCGAGGCCAGTCGTACGGCATCACGCCGCTGGGGTCCGGCAGTCCGCGGCGGCAGAGTCGCCAACGAGTCCCGCGGCTGCTGCGGCAGAGTCACCCGCCGCGCCAGCCGCCGCAGCCGCGGTATCGCGATAGGCACCCTCGGCTGCCGAAATGGAGTCCTGCCGCCCCGCGCGCTGCCGTCGTCGTGTCGGCTGCATCCCCGCCGCTGTTTCGGGAACCGTTCCTCGGCTGTCCTTCTTGGAGCACCCTATGCCGAGCATCGCCGCTCCCACGAGTCCAGCGCTCAACCACGCCCGCGTACGCATACATCCTCCGCTGCGTAGTATTTTCGGTCCGCCAGATAGGCGATAGGGATATGGGTAATGTCATTTGTGACAGCCACGCTGTGCCGTCATCCGCCGCAGCCTCGCTGCCCTAGGCCATGACTCTCGGCTCGGCGGCAGGTCTTCCTGGGTCGCCGTATTTCTCCAAATCCTTTCCAGGAAATAGTTCAGGAATGTTCGAATGACCGCAATAGCGCCCAGTCGCCCAACTCCTCCAGCTCGGGGCGATGACCGTGCGGACGACGTCCGCGGCCAGCTCGAACTCCAGGCCCAGAACGAGCCACATGGCAAAGCGGAGCCAACCTCCTCCCGATGGCCTACGACCCTCGCTTGGCCAAAGAGGCGACCCGCCAGCCGAACGGTCGCCTCCGCCGCACCAAAGGCGATGGCAAGGACGGCGACCACCTCCGATCGCCGCGCGACATCGCGAGCGAACCCGGCGAAGTGCTCTTCCATTGACGCTTACCGGCTCGCAAAGACCTTCTGCCGCTTCATCTCGGCGACCGTCGCGTCCACGATCTCATCGACGAACTGGGGCACCGATTCGGGATTGTACGTCTTGGTGCGGCTGGCCAGACGAGTTTGTCATCGGCCACCGAATAGACGTTTGCCTCCACGCTCACGACCTGGTCCTGCTTGACGTACCCCGGGTCGTAGGCGTAGCCGTAGCCGGTTTCCCAGTACCCACATGTCGCCGTGACTCAGCGGCACCGCGTAGGTCTGACCGGGTACGACCGTGGTCTCCTGCTCCGCCCTGGCTGGACGCAGGATCACGGCCCCGTCGAAGCCCTGCTGCTTGACCCAGGCCTTGGCCTGGTCCTTGTCCTGCAGGAGCGCATCAGGGAAGACCGTGTAAGCCGGCACCGCATTGCCCATTTTGCGGGCCAGGTGATCCTCGGCCGCCCGGCGCAGGCCGGCATCCTTGCTGATGAACACGACGAGCACCTTGTTGAAGCGCTGCGGGGTCAGGCCGGGTCTCCAGGAATTCACCAACTCGGTGTTCTTGATGCGCACGCCCCAAGCAGGAGGGCACCAGCGAGGAGCTGGTAGAGGCCGCGGATGCTCCGCATGGGTCTTCTCCCGATTGCTGTGAGGGTGGCGCTCGAACTGTGGGTACAGGCTACGAGGGCGCGACGAGCGCCGAAACTGTTACTTCCTACAGGAGTAGGAGGTGCTAGCGGCGAGGCGCAGGTCGATTGCCGCCGCCGTAGCCGCCGCTACGGGCCGCCCTATCAATGCCGCGCTGGCGTGAGGAATAGTCGCGCTGCACGTCACTCGGTACCCCGGCGCTCGGCGCTGGGTTGCAGATGGACTTGCTCCCTGGTTGCTCGGCTGGGTAGACGAACGCGGAGCCGCCCCAGTCCGACGGCGCGCGGTTTCTGCCGAGCCGCGGAGCCAGGTGTCGGGGGAGCCCCGAAGTTACCGAGAAAAGGTCACCACCTATCTCTGTGATTCGCCTGGTTTGCTCGCGAAGAAGGCGGGGACCTAAGTTGATCAGATGGCACCCCGGTACCGCCAACCGAGGTGGCCAGGCTCCGAGCCGCTACTGCCGCGACATCGCGCGTTTTAAGCCGTCACGGCTCAAGCCGCTCGACGCTTAGCGGCGCGAAAAAGTTGATGTAACGGGCACCGGACGCTTTCAGTCGCTGGCGCACGAGTTGCCGGGTAGGAGCGGCCGCAGCGTCCACCGCCAGCAAACATTCCCCGCCGCGAAGTGCCTGCTCGAACCGCTCCTTATACTCGGCCACCTCGCCGACTCCTGGATCGCGCGGACGATCCGAGCCAGTATACCGTAGCGCGCGCCTGTGAAGTCTATCTCGCGAAGCCCCTCCTGGCCGGACGCCGTCTCGATGCTGCTGGCCGGAATGCCGGCAGCCACGAGGTCGGCCACTGCGGCATTCGCCGCGATGGTCGTTGGGAGAATCCCGATCACTCGGTTCATGGGGTAGACCCGGAAGCGCCCTGTCGGCGACTCGTCAGTCTTCGGTGGCACGCTGCCTCCCCTTTGATCCAGTGCGGAGGGTTCTTGGAGAACGGTCCAGCCGCTCGATATAGACTGGCTGATTTGACCTCACCCGTCCACTGTCAGAAATGACAGATGCCCAGCAGGCACTACCCCCATAGACTCCACTATCTCCGACCCTGAAGACCAATGTCCGACCAACCCAGCCGGCCGCTTAGAGTCATGGAGCCAGGCCAGACCCCAGCACCAGTCGGGGAGCCTCCTTTCCGGACATGGTCTGGATCCCCGGCGGCACGTTCCGGATGGGTTCGGAGAAGCACTATCCCGAAGAGCGCCCGGTGCATCCGGTCACGGTCGACGGATTCTGGATGGACCGGTTCCCCGTCACCAACGCGCGCTTCCGCCGGTTCGTGGAGGCCACGGGCCACGTCACCTTCGCCGAGATACCGCCGAATCCAGCGGACTACCCGGGAGCACTCCCGGAGATGCTCTATGCCGGCTCGCTCGTCTTCGTGAAACCGGCGGGTCGAGTCGAGCTGGGTGAGATCGCCAACTGGTGGCAGTACATGCGGGGAGCGTACTGGCGTGAGCCCCAGGGGCCGGGAGCTCGATCGACGGACTCGAGCAGCACCCCGCCGTGCACGTGACCTTCGGCGACGCAGAGGCGTTCGCGCGCTGGGATGGCAAGGAGCTACCCACCGAGGCCGAATGGGAGTTCGCTGCCCGGGGTGGACTCGAGGGGGCCGCCGTATGCTTGGGGCGATGAATTCATGCCGAACGACGTTCCAATGGCGAACACCTGGCAGGGCGAGTTCCCCTGGCAAAACCTGGCCAACGACGGCTACGAGGGCACCTCTCCGGTCGGTGCGTTTCCCGCCAACGGCTACGGGCTTCATGACATGATCGGCAACGTGTGGGAGTGGACCACCGACTGGTACGAGCCCCGGCATCCGGCCGAGGCCATCAAGGCCTGCTGCATCCCTCGGAACCCTCGGGGCGGGCGCGAGGACGCCAGCTACGATCCCTGCCGACCCGGCCATCCGGATTCCGCGGAAAGTGCTGAAGGGCGGGTCCCACCTCTGCGCGCCGAACTACTGCCGCCGCTACCGTCCCGCGGCACGCTTCCCCGAGCCGGTGGATACCTCGACCTGCCACGTCGGCTTCCGCTGCATCGTGCGTGCGGGTGGATGAGGGTGGAGGCTAGAGCAGATCCGTTCGGTGCCGGGCCCTACAGCCGAGTCCAGGCCACCCTGGGGCTCATCAAGAGTGATGCCTTGCGGGCCGGACATCGCGCACTCCTGGTCGGGGTCATCGCGTGGCTTCCGCTGCTACTGCTCTCCGCGGTCGAGGGTCTGGCGCTTCGGCCGGATCCCCGGGAATCGATGCTGCTCGACATCGCGGCCCATGCCCGCTACCTGCTCGCACTGCCGCTGTTCGTCATCGCCGAAGCGGTCTGTCTCCCGGGGCTGGCCTCGATCGCGCGACATTTCGGCGACATGGGGCTGATCCCGCAGGCGAACCGCCCCCGCTACGACCACTTGGTGGAATCGACTCGGCGGCTGCTCGCGTCACCCTGGACCGACATCAGCATCCTGCTCCTGGCCTATGGCGCGACGTTGGGGCTGGCCCCGCGGCTCTATCCGGAGAGCGTCTCCACCTGGGTCGCACCGCTGTCCGGAGCCGGACAACAGCTCTCACTCGCGGGTTGGTGGCGGGCGCTGGTGAGTCAGCCACTTTTCCTCATGTTCCTGATGGGGTGGCTCTTACGGGTAGTGCTCTGGGCCGGCTTCCTCCGGGGTATGTCACGCCTGGACCTCCAGCTGATCCCCGCGCATCCCGATCTCGCCGGCGGGCTCGGCTTCGCCGGGACATCGGTCCGCGCCTTTCTGCTGCTGGCGCTGGCGCTCTCGGTGCCCATCGCGGGGACGGTGGCGCAGGGAATTCTATTTGGCGGACGAACTCTCAGCGACTTCACCTACGTGATCGCGGGGATCGTGATCGTCGAGATGGTGCTCTTCATCGGCCCGCTGTTCCTGCTGGGACCGGCGCTGCTCAGGGCTCGCACCCGGGGGATCTTCCAGTACGGAGCCCTGGCGGAGGCCGTAGGACAGCAGTTCGAGAGCCGCTGGCTCAGGGCCCCGAGCGTCGTCAGCGCCGAGGCGCTTGCCGCTCCCGACTTCTCGGCGACCACCGACCTGTACTCGATCACGGCCAACGCGCACGGAATGGGGCTGGTCCCGCTTAGGGTCGCCCAGGTCGTGCCGCTAGTGATCGCCGTGCTGCTGCCATTCGTGCCGGTGGTGCTGGTGGCGCTGCCGATCAACGAGATTCTGAGCTACGCCGCCAAGCTCGTCCTGTGAGGACTCGATGGCCGACCGCGTGAGTGCCTCGCTCAGCCAGCTGCCCGACTCTACCGCGCTCGCGGTGGAGCGGACCCGTCTGGCTCATGAGCGGACGTTGATGGCCTGGGTTCGCACCTCGGTCTCGCTGATCTCCTTCGGGTTCACCATCTACAAGTTTTTTGAGTACCTGCGGGAGGGAACGCAGGGGACCTCAGTAGCCCACGCCCTCAACCCCCGACGTTTTGGAATGTCGATGATTGTGGTGGGGCTTTTTATGCTGCTGGTGGCCACGGTTCAACACCGGCGTGATCTCAAGGTGCTGGAGGCACGCTACGGGAAGGGACCGCGGTCGCTCGCCAGCATCGTCGCCATCCTGGTGGGCGCCCTCGGCATCCTGGCGTTCGTGGGAGTGTTGTTGAGACAGTGATGCCTACATCTAAGGAGCTCGTATGCGAATCGCATTGACTACGTTGGCCCTGGTCGGCGGTCTCGCCACCCGGCTGGCGGCGCAAGACTCTACCGCCGCGGCCGCACCGGCAGCTGCACCGGCGGCCCAGCCTGCACCTGCATCAGCCGCGCAACCGGCAGCTCCAGCGGCTCCGCAAGCGGCTGCTGCTGCGTCCACGAAGGGACCTGCTGCATCACTGGGGCTGTACGTCTTTCCCGCTAAGGGTCAGACCCCCGAGCAACAGAGCCAGGACGAGCAGGCGTGCTACGCCTGGTCCAAGGAGCAATCAGGGATCGATCCCGCAGCGGTCAAAGCCAACCCAGATTCGGCCAAGAAGGCGGCCGGGGCCAAGGCCGACTCTGCCACTGCGGGTGCGGGGGCCAGGGGCGCGGCGCGCGGCGCTGCCGGTGGCGCGGTCGTGGGAGCGATTACGGGCGATGCCGGCGAAGGCGCTGGTGTCGGCGCGGTCGTAGGGGTCGCCGCGGGCAGAAAGGCAAAGAAGCAGGCCAAGAAGCAGGCGGAACAGCAAGCGGTAGAGCAAACCAACGCCTGGGCCGCGCAGCAGATCGACACCTTCAAGAAGGCGTACAGCGCGTGTATCGAGGGGAAGGGCTACACGGTGAAGTGATGACGGAAAGTCTAGAGTCCAGGGTCTAAAGTCTAAGGTCTAAGGTCTCATATCGACCCTAGACCCTAGACCCCAGACTCTAGAACGCTTCACCGGTGCCGAAGAACACGCCGTTCGATCCTTCGACCCCGAATCCGAAGTCGATGCCGATGTTCGTCCTGGAGTGTTTGTTGAGCTTGATGCGGAGTCCCACGCCTCCTCCAGGATCGGGAGTATGTAAGCCGCCGGTCAGGGAGTCGCTGGCAGAGGTGAGGTTGAAGAACGCCACCGCACCGAACAGGCCATCTCGAGTAAGCGTGACCCGATATTCAGCTTCTCCGTACACCAGATCCTGGGCCCGGATTCTCCCCTGCGCGTACCCCCGCCCGCTCCGGTTGTTGTAGTCCCATCCGATGGCTGGTAGATCGAGGTAGGGCGGCTGGCCCATGGTGAACCAGGTCCACCCCCAGACTGCGAGCACACCCGGCCCCACTCTGGGATAGGTCCTCAGCTCGCCTTCGAATGCCTGCCAGTTGTCGTCACTGCCCAGCCACGTAGGGAGGAACCGGAAGCTTCCTCGAAGATACAGCCCATTCGAGGGGTTAAGCGGGTTGTCCCGGGTATCCCTCAGCACGTTGAAGGAGAGGCCCGATGAAGTGGAGCTGGTCGGCTGACCTCCGGAGTACTGAACGTAAGGAGTCACGATCCCCTGGCTTGCGTTGTGATCCACGATTTTGAAATAGTGGTTCAGGTGGTACCCCAGCCCCAGCAGGAAATCCTCGGACACCCCGCGGTACACGGTCTCATGGAATCGAATCAGGTTGTAGTCCATCGGCGACTCAAACTCCCCGGGCAGCGCAGGGCCCAGCCCGTAGGTCGGCTGGTTGCTGTCGAGGTAGCGCCAGTCGCCTTCCAGCTTCCAGGCGTTGGCCGGCATGTACACGTTGGAGCGGAGCAGGATATTGAACTGTTTCTTGGTGGTGTAGTTGACCGACGCGGAGACCGTCGAGAGGTTGGTGCTCTCATCGGTCCCGAGCCGGGTGACGGCATTGCCGGATACGCCGAGCAGGAGACCGGTCGTCGGGCTGGCCGAGATTGCGGGCAGAACCGTAATCACGGTTTTGGGTGGGACGATGATGCTATCGCTCAGCGTGGGCTTACCGTGCAGCACCCGGGAGAGCACATCCATGAGGTCGCGCTGGGGAACCGAATCCTGCCGTGCGGAAGTCTCCGCCTGCTGCGATACCAGCCTGGCCGGGAGGAGCGCCAGCAGGACCCACACCGCCCCACGGTAAGAAGCTCTCACCGCTCGAGTGGTGCCATGAACCCGTCATGCCCTCCGGCATGAGCCTCGATCTCAGACAGTGGGACTGGGCGTGGAAGACGGGCCTGCACCTGCGTCCCCCGGCCGGGCGCGGAATAGACCGAGAGCGAGCCACCAATCGTCCTGAGTCGCTGGCGCATACTCACCATGCCGAGCCCATGGAGGGCGCTGGCTGACTGGGGCTCGAAGCCCACCCCAGCATCGGAGATGGTGAGGGTAAGAGAGTTGTCCTCGCCTCGGAATGCCACCGAGATGGCATCGGTCCCGCTGTGCTTGGTAGAGTTATGCAGGGCCTCCTGCGCCACGCGGTAGAGGGAGAGCGCGACGGCGCTCGGAAGCGTGCCGGGCCATTCCGTCTCGGATACGTCGATGCGGACCCCATGATGTTCCATGTCGCGACCCAGCGCGCGGACAGCCGGCACCAGCCCGAGGTGCTCCAGCCGTGCCGGGTGTAGCGCGCGGGTTACTCGCTGGAGGTCGGCGGCAACCGAGCGCACCCGTTGCGCGAGTGCGGACACCTGGGCGCGTCGCTGGCTGGCCGAGTCAGGTGGTCCCCTTTCGAGCGCATCGAGCTCGAGTGCCACTACTGCCAGCTGTTGACTGATATCGTCGTGCAGCTCGCGCGCTATCCGCGCCCATTCGGCTTCCTGCACCTTGAGGAGGCCACCCCCGAGGCGGGTCAGGTCATCTTCCGCGACCCACCTGGCATGGCGCGCCCTGACGGTGGCCCAGATCCCGAGAACCAGGACCGCCACGGCTGCGAGCACGATCGCGTCGTGAAGGAGGGACACGGGACATCGCTCTTCTCAGAACCGCACCGTGACGCCCACGGCGGGCCCGTTGAGGTGAACAACGTACACCAGGCCGTCGTCCTTCTCGTAGTCCACAGCCAGGTACCGGTATGCAGCGTCCAGCCTGCAGCAGCGGCTCAGGTCATAACCTATGCCGCCAAGCGCCTGCCACGTAAAATCCGATCCACCCGCCCCCAAGTCCGCTCCGCAAGCGGCGAGGCGAGAAGGGCAACGAGTGTCACGGCCAACGGGCACCTTGTCAGAGTGCTCATAGTCTACTACGAGGGCCGACCCTCTGGCACCCGACTCGGCTCCGCATGGAGTTGAAGTTCCGGCCGTTCCTGGATTCCGAAGATCGCGGCAGCGGCGGCCCCGCCCAGGAACGGACCCACGAGGTACAGCCACAACTGCCCCGCGGAGCCTTGGCCCAGCAGGGCATCGACCAGAATCGGGCCGGTTCCGACCGCTGGGTTGAAGGCCCCACCGCTCACCGGGCCTCCGGCAAATGCGGCGACCACGACGGTGAACCCGATCGCCAGGCCGTAGAAGGAGTTCCCCTGGGTTTTGGCGGAAGCCGCGGAGTTGAGCACCACGAGGGCCAGGGCGAAGGTGTAGAGAAACTCCACCAGCATCGCGGCCGCGGGTGATGCAGCCGGCGCCGGGGCCGGAGCGAAGGTTCTGCCAGTAATGGCATAGACCAGCAGAGAAGCCGCCACGGCCCCGACAAGCTGGCTGGTCATGTACCCGACGAGCTCTCCAGCCGACGACATCTTGCCCCGCAGGAACACCGCCAGGGAGACCGCCGGGTTGTAATGGCCGCCCGAGACGTGGCCGCCCATGTAGACCATGACCATGAGCGAGGAGCCTATGGCGAGCGGCGCCAGGGGAGTGCCCCCGATTACCGTGAGTCCCACCGTCAGAACGAGGAAAAAGGTGCCAATGAACTCGGTCAGGTAGTTCCGCATGGGGGCCCCGGCCATGTTTTTGAGTTATTGTCAGGACGGTTTACACAATCCGGCGTCGAACCGCGAACTGCACCAGCTCGGCGCTTGACCGCAGCGACAGCTGCTGCATGATCCGGTACTTGTGGAAGGCGACAGTGCGCGGGGTAATCCCGAGGGTGGCGGCCGTTTCCTTCATGGTGCTCCCGCCGGCGAGGAGCCGAAGCACTTCTCGTCCTCGAGGGGAGAGAGGCTGGGTATCGGACTATGTCGCTCAGCCGACGGTGTGGCAGCGTCATGGGAGCCTGGGGCAAGGCCGGGCTCAGGTACGTCTTGCCCGACAGCGCGGTGCGGATCGCGAGCAGGAGGTCTTGGGCCGGAGAGCTCTTGAGCACATAGGCGGAGGCGCCGGCCCGGAACGCTTCGGCCGCGAGCTCCGGATCATCGTGCATGGTCAGAAAGATGAACCGGATAGCGGGAAGGCGGTCGTGGATCCGGCGTGCGGCCTGGAGCCCGCTGAGCCGTGGCATGGCAATGTCGCAGACAACGGCATCCGGCCGCAGTTCGAGCGCGGCATCGACCAGGGCCTCGCCATCGGTCACCCCACCCAGGACGGTGAATTCAGGCTCCAGCAGCCGGCGGAACGCCTCCAGCAGCAGGTGGTGGTCGTCGGCGAGCAGCAGTCGGGAATGTCCCACCGGTCTGGGGACAGCTCGAATGCCCCAATGAGGGGCTGGTAGAGCCGACTCGACGCGTCCGCGGATTGAGGTACTCGTCATGCCCCAGGCTTTGTGAGTGTTGGGAGACGACTCTACGGAAAAGGAGGCGGGGTCGGTAGTGGACTTTGGGTTAGGGCTGAGGAAAGACCCGATGCGATGAGGAGTTGGAGAGACCCACGGGAAGTGTGCAGCGGCCGGCGAGAGCGGCGCTGATCGCGGGCAGGAGCTCCACCCCTGCCTGGGACTTGAGCACATAGGCCCGCGCCCCGGCCTCGACGGCCGCACCGACAACGGCCCAATCGGCCAGGACCGTCAAGACCACGATGGCGGCGGCGGACCCGTCGGCGTTGATCCGCCGGATCGCGTCCAGCCCACCCCTGCGTGGCATAGCCAGGTCCGTGAGCACGACATCCGGACGGAGAGCCCGCGCCATCTGGACCACTTCCTCCCCGTCGTGCGCTTCCCCCACCACCTCGAACTCCTGAGCCAGGAGTCCGCGTATGGCTGAGAGCAGAGCGGGATGATCGTCGGCGAGAAGGACGCGTGCCCGGGCCATGTGCCGTCCCTGGGAAAGCGGTCGATGTCACACTAGGGTCCCGGCGGTCCCGGGGTAACTGTCAGTTGTGACAGCTTGCAACTCTTTCGCCGCGGCCCGAACGTAATCCCGGTTCGCCAACCACCCTTACCCTTCTACGCTGGGGCCTGAGGCTCCGGGAGTCAGTCATGCGTGCACTGCCTGCGCTCGTTGCCCTGGCCACACTAGCGTTGCACCTCCCGGCGCACGCCCAAGACCCGGCCGAGACCCAGTCGGTTCGGGCCGACCTCCAGGCCGAACGGACCAAGCTGATCGCCGCCAATCTGCAGTTGACGGAACCGGAAGCCGCGAAGTTCTGGCCCCTGTACAACGAGTATCGCGCCAAACACAGCCAGCTGGGCGATCGGGCAATCGCGCTGATCAATGATTTCGCGGCCAACTACGACGCGCTCAGCGAGGAAAAGGCCAAGGACCTGCTCAAGCGGCAGCTCGACATAGAGGACGATCGGCTCAAGCTTCAGCGCTCCTACGTCGGCAAGTTCGAGAAGGTCATGCCGCCCAAGAAGGTGGCGCGCTACTACCAGATCGAGCGCAAGCTGGACGCGGCGGTGGCCTACGAGGCGGCCCAGTCGATTCCGCTGGCGAAATGAATCCAGGCCCCCTCAACGCCGGTTCGAACGCCCACGAGCTCGCCTTCAATCTGCTGTACCCGCTCTCCTACGCCTTCTAAGGCGGGGCCGGAGCCTCCGGCCCCGCTACCCAACTGTTACCGCAAGCTTCGTACGGGGCCTTCCGTAAGGCTGCACCCGGTGGCATGTTGATCCTGTCCTAAAGGCATCCTGTCCTATCGAACGAGGCGTCATGATCGGCCCAGAATCGGTCGTATTCGTCGTTGACGACGACGACTCCCTTCGGCGCAGTCTCGAACGGCTGCTCCGGGTCACGGGCCACAACGTCGAGTCCTTCTCCTCCGCCGCTGCCTTCCTGGCCGCGCCGGATCCCGACTTACCCTGCTGCCTGCTCCTGGATATCCGAATGCCCAATCTCACGGGCCTCGACGTCCAGCGCGCGGTAAACCAGGCCGGCCGAGCCCTTCCCATCATCTTCATGACCGGCTTTGCCGATGTCGAGAGCTGCATTCTCGGCATGAAAGCGGGAGCGGCCGATTTCCTGCTCAAGCCCTTCGATGAAGATCAGCTCCTCCGAGCCGTAAGCACCGCACTGGCCCAGAGCGCGGAAGCCCGCCGGGCGCTGGCGGAGCGGCTGGAGCTCGAGCGGCGGCTCGAGGCCCTGACCCCGCGCGAGGCCCAGGTCTTCTGGCTGGTGGTAAGAGGGCTGCTGAACAAGCAGATCGCCGGCCATCTGGGTACCAAGGAAGGGACCGTGAAGCTGCATCGCGCCAACGTGATGCGGAAGTTACAGGCTCAGTCGGTCGCCGACCTGGTGCGCCTCGCCGACCGGCTCGCGGCCGGTAGTGCAGCGAAAACCGGCCCCGTCGAGGCCCCCGCAGCCTGGAAGGCTCGATCGACCGCGTTGGCAGGAGCGTAGGAACAGCTCACCGGCACACCGGGCACACTCCTCTACCAAAGTCCACTGTCAGTAGTTGGTCCCGGACCCCACCTTGGCATCAGGTTGAGTGCTCAGGTGACCTTGACCGTCCGCGTGAATCCCAGTGCACGGTAACAGTGCGATCGTAACGGAGCACAATTCTTCCCAATCAGCGGCCGAGAACCGCCCCGAGCCACCCTTGATCGCCGTCGTGGACGATGATGCTTCGTTCCGGAGGGCGGTCGGGCGGTTGGTTCGTCTCTGGGGGTTCCGCACCTGGACCTTCGCCTCGGCCGAGGAGTATCTCCGGATCGGAGTTCCCACCGATTGCATCGTGCTCGATCTGCACCTGGAAGGGATGAGCGGGCTGGAGCTTCAGTACCTGTTGTCGGCAGAAGGCAAGGCTGTTCCCATCGTCTTCGTCACCGCCATGGATGATCCCGGTGCCCGCCGGCGTGCGCTCGATGCGGGCGCGGTGGCGTATCTCGAAAAGCCCTTCGATGACTACCGCCTGCTGGAAGTGCTGGAGGCGGTCACCGGATACCGGCAGGGCTGAGCCGGGCCAAGACTCGGCCATCCTCGCCCCCGGCATCGGTTGGGGTCGTGTTCCCAGTTTCCGTCGGATCCAGCTCCATTAAGAAGGTGGCGCCCCGGTCCACGTTGTTGACGGCCCACAGCCGCCCGCCATGAGCCATGATGATGGAACGAGAGATCGCCAATCCCAAACCAAGCCCGTTCTCCTTGGTGGTCACGAAGGGCTCGAAGATCTGTTCCAACCGCGCCTCCGAAATGCCGATTCCCTGATCGCTCACCGAAAGCTGGACGACCCCTCGAGCGGTAAGCCTGGTTGCAATGGTCACCAGTCGATCTCCGGGCTCCTTGTCGGCCATTGAATCGCAGGCATTGAGGATCAGGTTCAACAACACCTGCTGGAGTTGCACCCGGTCTCCCAGGACGGGAGGAAGAGCCGGCGCCAGTTGGGTAGCCACGGACACCCTGCGTTCGATCAGATCACTGTGGAGCAGGCTCAGAATCTCGCCCACGATATCTTCCAGCTTGACTGGCCGGGGTTGAAGCTGGCCCTTCTTCAATAGACTGCGTAGCCGGCTGATCACCTCGCCCGCGCGCCTGTCATCGGACGCGATATCATCCAGGATCTCACGGAGCTCGGGCATGTCAGGCTGATCGGCCGACATCATCCGCTGGGCGGCTCGGGTATTGGCCAGGATGGCGGCCAGGGGCTGATTCAACTCATGCGCCAGCGCGCCGGACAATTCACCAAGAGCGGCCACCCGGCTCAGGTGCGCGAGCTCACGCTGCTGCTCCTGGAGCATCAGCTCGGCCCGCTTCCGCTCCGTAACATCCCGGATGAGGGTGACGGTACAGAGCTCGCCTCCCATTTCCACCCGTTCGGCCGTGAGGATGGCCTGTAACACCTGCCCTGCCTTGTTGTGCAGGTTCAGCTCCAGCTCACGCACATACCCCTGCTTTGCCAGCAACAGGCGTAACCGGATGTGGTCTCGACGTTCGAGTATCCCCAGCTCCGCGATCGAGTGACCCATGGTCTCGGCTCGGTTGAAGCCGAACAGCGTTTCCCATTTATCGTTGATCTCGATGATCCGCTCGTTCGGTCGTCCCTCTATCGACATCGCATCGGGGCTGCCACGGAACGCCTTGCCGAAGCGCTCCTCAGAGCTGCGCAGCGCCCGCTCTGCGGCCATCCTCTCGGCGATCTCTTCCCGCAGCTGAACGACAGCCGAGGAAAGCGCCGAGGTACGTTCGGCAACCCGCTCCTCGAGATCCAGTCGTGATTCGCGCAGCTCCAGCTCCACCCGCTTCTGATCCTCGATGTCGGTGCACGAGCCATACCAGCGGACCACCGCCCCCGCAGGATCTCGCACCGGGATTGCGCGGCCGAGGTGCCACCGGTATTCACCCGTCGTGTGGACCTTGAGCCGATACTCAGCTTCACAGGGTTCGCCGGTGAGCACCGCTTCGTGCCAAGCTTGATGAGTGGCCAGTCGGTCAGCCGGGTGGGTCATCATCAACCAGCTCTCGTCCTGCACCGGGCCGCTCTCAGCTCCAGTGAGCTCATACCAGCGGCGGTTGAAATAATCCAGCTGGCCATCGGGACGGGCCGCCCAGACTATCTGCGGCATGGTGTCGGCGAGCTCACGGAAGCGGGCCTCGCTTTCCCGAAGCGTGGCTTCCTCCTGCCGAAGCCTCTCGGCAGACTTCCGGTCGGTGATGTCCACATTGACGCCGAGCAGGCGCTCGGGCCGGCCGGTGTTATCGTAGAGGACGTTCCCCTTGCTCAGGACCCAGCGAACGCTCTGGTCCGGCCGCACCACCCGGAACTCGCATTCGTAGGGCGAGCCGTCTTCGACGGCTCCGGAGACGGCCTCAGAAACTGTGCGCCGGTCGTCGGGACTGACGACGCTGAGAAAATCGCCCAGGGTGACAATTCCGTCCGAGCCATCGAGACCCAGGATCTGTCTCGACTTGGGCGACATCGATGCGGCATCATCGGGGATTCGCCACTCCCAGGCACCAACTTGGGAGGCGCTCAAAGCAAGGTTCAGGCGCGCCTGGTTCCCCCGAGCGGAGGACTCGGCACGCTCCGTCTCCCTCATCACGGCCGCCAATGCCAGGAGCGGAACCGCAATAACCGTCATGAAGAGTTGAATGGAGAGCGCATTCTGCGCCGGGGACTCGGTGACAAAGGGTCCGTGGCCATTGACCGCTCCCCAGATCGCCAGGCTAGTAACGACGAGGAGACAAGCGCTGGTTCCTCTCGGCCCGAATCGGATCGCTGCCCACACCAGGAACGGCAACGGTGCGTACAGCAATACCGGCGCCTTGGCCGCACCGGCGTCTGCTCTACCGAAGACCGTGACGCACACCACAAGGAGGCCCAGTGCCATGAGACCGGCTTCGATGTAGCGCCTGGCGGGGACGGCTCGGAGAACGGACATGCCACCGTTGGCCCAGGTGACGATCACCGGCACCAGAGTAAGGGATGCCAGCACATTGGAAGGGGTCCGGGTGAGCCACACGTCCCAGTAGCTGCTCTGACTCCACCCGATGAGGCTCACGAAGCCGGCGTCGAGGAACGAGGACAGAGCGGTGCCGACGAACGCGGCACCCACGACAAAGATGCTGACCTGTCGAAAGCTCGCGAGGTCGAGGGGCCCCGTGATGTAGCGCCGTACTATGGTGGCGCCGATCAGAGCTTCGCTGGCGTTGCTCACGAACCAGCCCAGCACCATCGGAATCGGAATACCGCCTTGCAGCTGTACGGCCAGATGGGCGACGAAGGCGCCGGCGAGCAGGGCCCACCACGAACTCGTGGACGTGAGCAGGAAGGCGGCGAGCAGGATCGAGTTCGGTGGCCAAAGCGTCGAGACCGGATGGGGCTTCAGCGTGAGCGCGAAGCCGATCTTGGCACCGATATAGTAGGCCAGACCCACCAGGACGGCCGCGCGCAGGAGCCGAATGGCCTGGACCTGACCCGCCTCACTGGTAACCTGACCGGTCCAGGGCTGGCCCTTACCGTAGCTGATATGGGTCATATTCCCTTGTGGGTCCGGAGTCGGAGGCGCCTTCATGCATGTACGGCAATGTACGCCCGACTCGTCCTCGCTAGCCACCCCTGCATTTCAGGCGGCGGCCCCAGTAGCTTTCCCGGCTCTCCAGCACACTGAAAAAGGCGGTCGAGGTGAAGCAGAATCCTGTTCGTTGCCGCGGGGGCGATCTGCCTGGGATCCTGCGCGCCCACGGTCAACCTGCTGAACCCGACCTCACCGAGATTCGAGGGCGCCTACGCCCCTACCCTGGCAGCGCACTCGGACACGGTGCTAGCCGAATGCGGGTCGTCAGCTTCAACATCAAGCTGGCCGACCGGATCGACGCCGCAATCGAGGTGCTCGGCAGCGATTCTCTCCGCGATGCCGACATCATCTCGCTCCAGGAGATGGATGAGAGCGGCACCGAGCGGATCGCCCGGGCGCTGCACCTCAACTACATCTACTATCCGGGCTCGATCCATCCGACCCGGAACCGCTACTTCGGGCCGGCCATCCTCAGCCGTTGGCCCATCGAAAAGAGCTGGAAGCTGACCCTTCCCTACGAAGCCCCCATCCGGCGCCAGCGTCGCAACGCGACCGCGGCGATAGTCAACGTGCGGTGGCACCCGGATCTGGGTCTACGCCGTACACTCTGGAGACCCAGCTTCGGGCCTCGGAGTATGCCCGTCAGGACCAGGCCGCCGCCATTCTGGCCGACGCGAAGCGCGCGTCGGGTCCCGTCGTCGTTGCCGGAGACTTCAACAGCTGGGGCATCGGGAAGTACTTTGAACAGCAGGGCTTTGCCTGGCCCACCAAAAAGGTTGGGGACACGATCACAATCTTTTCCTGGGATCACATCTTCGTTCGGGGGCTCGCCGTGCCGGCCTCGGCGCCGGCCGGTAAGGTTCGCCAGGTTCGCGGTGCCAGCGATCACCGACCGGTCTGGGCCAGTCTCATCCTCGCCCACCCGGCGAGGATAACGACCTCCTCCCGCTAGTCCCAGGAGCCCTGACCCAAAGTCTAGTACCGCCGTCCTCCGGCGAGTCCTAGCGTCAGTTTCTCAGCCCACAATCTTCCAGCCGGCCCTCCGGCGTCGCCGAGGCGCACCCGTGATCCGCATCGCGCTCCGTACCTTGCTCGTTCTGCTCGCGGGCGCGCTCCTGCTTGTGCTGGCGGGTCTGGTCGCTTTGCGTGTCGGTGCCGCGACCTGGGCGGTCAATCTGGCGCTCGAGAAGATCAACCCAGTTGACGGGACCAGACTCCGAGCCGCTAAGGCTATAGGGAACGGTTTTTCCTGGCTGGAGCTCAGGGGTCTTCGGCTGACAAGCGGAGGCGGGGGAGTTCCGCTGTCTGTCGCCAACGTTCGGATCCACTACGATCCTTGGAGTCTGCTCACCAACACGATCGTAGTTCACGAGCTGCAACTGCTCCGGCCCCAGGTCATGATCCAGCAGGCGCCGGACTCCGCGTGGAACCTTCCGAAACTCAAGCCTCGGAAAACCAAGGCCCCCGCCGACTCGGCGTCACAGAAGATCACCATCCAGAGCATCAGCCTGATTGACGGTGGCATAATTGTTCGCCCTCGCGCCCTGAAGCTCGACTCGATCACTGCCAACCTCGAGGCCGAGGGGTCTCTGGCCGAGCGCGGCCTCCAACTTTCCCGGTTGGCCGTGCGCTCACAGATCGCGTACCGATCTCTCCGCTTCCTGGGTTCGGGATTCGACCGCGATGGCGAGGTTGATCTCACTCTCAAGGGAACCGGCACAACTCACCGGATGGAGTTCCAGCTCAGCGCCACCCTGCCGGAAGGAGGGGTGGCTCAGGCGCGTGGGGTGATCACCCCACCAAAGCGCTCCCCGGTGGAATATCGGCTTCAAGGTGACTTTCGTGGAATCGATCCCAGTCTGTTCCTCTCCAGCCCCGAGCTACCGCGCCGGATTGACGGCACGCTGGTTCTCGATCTCGCCGGCGCCAATCCGGACCGACTCGGAGGCCGGACGGATCTCACCATTCAGTCCTCTCACACGGAGCCTCGTGATCGTCGACAGGTGGTGGCTGGAGCACTATTTGATCGGGGGCGCGGGCGGATCAACCTCGAGAGCAATCTGGGCTTTGCCTCGGTTCGGTTACGCGGGTGGGCCAGGCCCTTCGACTCCGTGCCGTCGTACGATCTCAAGGCACGAGCGCGCCAGCTCGAGCGAGTTTCCTCCCCCTGGCTGAAGCGTCTTCTAGGCGAGGAGCACCGGAGCCTCACGCTGAGTCTCGCCGGAAGCGGACTCGATCCGCGGCGGGCAGACCTGCGAGCACTGGCGGCCATCGACCCAGGCTCGGGCCAGGCGGGGTTGCTCGACTCGGGATGGGTGGAGGTGCGGCTCCGCGGTGGAGCGGCCCGGATGCGAGCAGACATTGGAGTGACGGGAGGGACAGTTGCCGTCGCCGGCACGGCAACCTTGGGCCCGGAGCTCGAGCTCCGGCTCCAGCGCGGATCGATTGAGGGAGTGGACGTCGCCGCCCTGCTCGGCGACTCCAACGCCAGCTCGCTCGATGCGGGGTTCACGCTCCAAAGCCGCGGTACCTCGCCCAGGCTGGCCCGGGCTCGGGCGAGCCTGCTCGGTGCTAGTCTCTCGTACGGTTCTCACACCGTGAACGACGGTAGGCTGAATATCAGCATCGACAGTGGAACGGTGCACCTGACCGGGGAAGCTCGACTCGATGGCGCCTTCCTGGACGCAACCGCGGTCGCCTACCCCTTTCATACTGAGCCCGGCCTCATCTTGAGGAAGCTGGGATTCCGGCGGCTCGATCTGGCCCGGCTGCTCCCAAATACCGGTGTTTCGGGGGAAATCTCGGGAACCGCCCGTGGCCAAGCGCGAGGACGGCGTCTCGACCATCTCAAGCTCTCGAGCGTGATCTCGCTCGAACCCTCACAGATCGGGAAGGAGCCGCTGACCCGGGCCCGAATCCAGGCCGACCTGGCAAGAGGTCGGGTGGCATTTAAGGCCGATGCGGATGCACCTGTCGGGCGAGTCAGCCCTCGCCGGCTTTGCCCTCCCCTTCGACACGGTCCCGAGGTATGTCCTGCAAGAGGCCGAGTTTCGGGAGCTCGACCTGGGCCGGCTTCTTTCCCAGGAGCGGCTGCGCACTCGTCTCACCGGCTCGCTTCGAGCGGAGGGCTCGGGCCGGAAGCCTGAAGACGCCGGCGCAACCGGCCTGCTCACTCTGAGACGCTCCACCGTAAATGACGCGGTCATCACAACCGGGCGAGTGGAGGGCAAGCTCGCCAGGGGAAAGCTCGATCTGTCCGGAATACTCCGGGCTCAGGGCGATAGCCTCACGGTGCTCGCAACTGCCTACCCCTTCGAGAGCCGCCCACGTGTCCGGCTGAGGAGCGATGTGGCCATCAAGGCCGTCGGGCAATTCCTCGGTCGAGAATCGCCGGAAGCCGGAGGCACTGCGGGGATCCGGCTCGAGGGTGAGTGGGGGTCACCCGAGACGATGAGCCTCCAGGGCGAGCTTTACGGCCAGGGTCATGTAGGCGAAGTGCAGCTCGATTCGCTCCGGACCAGCATTGGAGTGAAGGATGGCATCCTGACCGTCGACACACTCGCACTCCGCTCCAGCGTTGGAACCGCGGCCGGTTCGGGGATGGTCGCCTGGTTCGGCCAGTCCGCTCGTTCGTCCGACCTCAGACTGGTGGGCCGGCTGGGGGACATCGCGCAGCTGGCGTCCCTGGTCGGTGTCCAGCGGATGGGACTCGACTCCGGCAGCTTCACGGCGTCGGTTCACGGCCCTCGCGATGGCCTGCGGCTCGGCTTGGTAGCCCAAGCCGGGAATCTCGAGGTCGGATCTCGCCGGGTAGGCGGCGCTCCAGGCATCCTTCTCCGGTGAGCTCGCAGCGGATCACTCACTCGAGAGCGGGACCGCAGATGTGCGCATGGAGCGCCTGCTTACCGGCTCCACCCGGGTCAGGGAGATCCGATTGCAGGGGACCAAGCAAGGGAGCGAGATCCTGCTCCGGGCGGAATCGGTAGTTGATCAGGAGCGGAGCGCCCGAGCTGGTCACCCGTCTCGACCTCGACAGCTCGCGCGTGCGGCTCGATACGTTGGAGGTCGTGTTACAGGAAAATCGCTGGGCCTTGGCCCATCCGGTCAGGGTGGCATACGGTGACCGGATCCAGGTGGACAACTTCCTGTTTGTCTCGGGTGGCCGGCGAATCGCCATCGATGGCGTGGTGGATCGCCGGGGCGAACAGCAGCTGAGCGCGAGGGTCGACTCACTCCGGCTGGGGCCGTTGGCCGAGTTTTTCGGAGCCCCCGAGATGGACGGCGCGATCAACGGCACCTTTCAGACTCAGCGGCCCAGCGGCTGCCCCCACATGCCGAGGGTGAGGCTCGACGTCGCACATCCGTTCCCGGAACAAGGAAGTAGGCACCGCGCGTGGCCGGCTCGACTGGTCCACTGCGGGATTGCTGCTCGACGTCGGCGTACGCCAGTCGGACGGGAGACAGTCTCAAGCTTACCGGCCGGATCCCGCTGGCTCTCTCACTCGAAGCCGGAGACACTGCGGCCTGATAAGCCGGTATTCCCGGCGGTACGCTCGCGCTGGACGCCGTCACCCCCCGCTTCCGGCTCGATGCCCTGGAGCCGCTGTTCGATCCGGAGACAGTACAAAAGATCCGGGGCCGCCTCGCGATGAATGCTCACGCAGCGGGCACTCTCGAGGCACCGCAGTTGTCCGGCGAAGTGACGCTGGCCGATGCTAGAATCCGGATACCTCGGCTGGGCGCGACCTACGACAAGGGCCAGGTCCGGCTTCGGCTTCAGGGCACAGGAGGTGAGAGTCATCCAGGCGCGCATGGAGTCGGGCGGGGGGCATTTGGAAACGCAGGGCACCATTCACCTCCGGGCATTCCCGCACGTTGCCTTCGATCTTCAGACGACGCTGTCGAAGTTTCGGATCGCGGCCGCGGAGGACTTTCGCTCCAGCCTCTCCGGGAAGCTGAAGCTCGGAGGCGCGGCGGCGGCCCCCGTGCTCACCGGCTCTCTCGAGGTTCGCAACTCTGATGTCTATCTCCAGGCCAAGAACCTGCAGCAGTCGGCGGAAGCGGTCGAGCTCTCGCCCGAGGACCTGCGCACGCTGGAACGGCGGTTCGGCTACAGCGTGGCCAGCCGGTCCGGGACAGCACAAAAGCCGCTGGCTCCGTGGGATATCGGCCTGAAGGTGCAGTTGACCGAGAACAACTGGCTGCGCCGGAGGAGCGACCCAGTCATGGCGGTGGAGCTCGGCGGTAAGCTCGACGTCCGGAAGGCTCCGGGCGGGGACATCAACGTATTCGGGGAGATCCAGCCGCTGCCAGGCACGGAGCTTCGTGCAGGTGATGGGACGGCGCTTCGAGCTGAGGGAGGGAGCGGTCAAGCTGAGCGGGCCGCTGGAGCAGACCGCTGTCGCACTCAAGGCCGAGTATCGCAGCCTCCTCTCCCAGTGGTACCCAGCCGGTTGTGATCACTACGGCGGTCCAGTCCGATTCCGGCAAGCTGACCGTGACATTGAGCTCGATTCCGGTCCATGCGGGCCGAGGACATCATGTCGTATCTCACGACCGGCCGTCCTGCCAGCACCGATCCCACGCTCCAATCCGACGAGCAGGACGCACTCGAGCACCAGCGCTTCCCTGGCCGTCGGCGCGGCACTGGGAACCGTGGCCGGAAGTGCCGGCCAGAAGGTCGGCCTCGACGTGGTGCAGGTGCTCCAGGATCGCGAGGGCGGGCAGACGCTGGTCGCAGGCAAGTACGTCTCGCCGCCACTATACCTCGGCTTTCGCCAGCCGATCGTCCCCCCCACCGATCCCGAGAGGTCGGAGACCGAGCTCGACGTCGTGGAGTTCGAGGTGGAGTACGCCGCGCTGCGCCAACTTCTGCTCAACCTTCAGGGAGGCGGAAGCGAGTTCCGCATCTTCCTCCGGCTCCGGCGGTGACCGTCCCGGGCCTCCGTCGCTGGCGGCTCGGTGGCCTTCTGCCGGCTGCCTGCATGCTCCTGGTCGCTACCGGAGCTGCGGCTCAGGACTCGATTCCCTTCATTCGTCCCCGAGCCCAGGTGGGCTCGGTCGATTTCCGGTTCCAGAGCGAGCAGAGCTTCTCGACGTCTGAGCTCGGCGGAGTGATCGCCCTCAAGGGAAGGGGTTCGCTCTACCAGGTCCGGCAGCTGCTCGGCAAGCTGCCGTTCATCGGCGCTCCCGGCCACCCACCGATTCGATCCGGTCGAGCTGCAAAAAGATGTGGTCCGGCTCCGGCGGTTCTATAAACGATCCGGATTCCTCGCTCCGGACATCGATTACCGGGTGGAAGCCAATTCCCCCGGCACCCTGGTGGACGTGACGTTCCTGGTTCACGAGGGGCCTGCCGTGGCGCTGCGCGAGCTACGCATCAACCTGACCGATAGTGTTGGCCTGCCCGACTCGCTGGTGGCCGGATGGAGGGCGCTCCAGGCGGAGGTCGCCGCCGGGCGAGGCCGGCGGTTTGGGGACGCCGAGGCCGCAGGCGGCGGAGCGCCAGGCCACAGCATGGCTGCGGGATCAGGGATACCCTAAGGCCCGCGCCCGCGCGGAGCGGCAGGTCGAAGTCGGAGAGCGTCAGGTGGACGTCTCCCTGGAAGTCGATCCGGACGGCCGCTATCGTCTGGGGACGATCGCCGTGGATGGCAACCAGTCGGTGAGCGACCGAGTCGTGACCCGCATGCTCCCGTTCCGCTCCGGGGACTGGTATTCGGCCTCCGCGCTGAGGGATGGAAGGACTCGACTCCAACAGATAGACCTGTTTCCCCAGGTCGTGGTGGATGTCGACTCGGCGGCGCCGTCGGATACGGTTCTGCCGGTGCGGGTACAGATCCAGGAGGCGCGTCCTCGGCTGGCGCTGGCCGAGCTGGGCTACATCTCGGAGGGGGCCGGCTTCACCGGACGAGTGCAGTGGAATCACCCCAACTTCACCGGGGGTGCTCGCAGCCTCACCGCCTCGATCGAGGCACAGAGTGGGGCCGGCGCGATCGGAACCGAGGCGGAGCGTCTTCTGCGGGGCTCACTCAATCTGGCCCAGCCTTATGTCTTTGCGCCGCGGTTTTCCCTGGTGGTGGGGCCCTTCGCGGAATACCGCGACGACCTGAGCGACCGGTCGGCCGCCATTGGTCTTTCGACCACCCTGCTCTACCGGATCGCGCCGCTCTCGTCCATCGCGCTCCAGTATCAGTTCAGTGCCCGGCGGATTTACGAGTACCGCTTCGGCGACGTCTCGGCCGGCATCAGCCTCTCCGAGTTCCTGGTCAACCGCAATCCCGCCCTGATCGACTCGCTCGGACGCAATATCGACAAGAGCTCCCTTACCCTGACCGGCTCGTTCGGCCGGGTGGACGATCTGGCAAACCCCCGCCGCGGATGGTTGCTGCGGCCGTCGGCCGAGCTTACGGTTCCGGCGGCTTTCACCACCGTCCAGTTCGCCCGTCTGGATCTCACCGCATCCGGATTCTATCCCCTGGGCCGGAAGGTGGTGCTGGCCAGCCGGATTTCCGCCGGCCGTCTCTTTCCGTTCGGCAAGAGCGTGCCGGCTCCAGGTGAGAACTCGATCTTCGAGTTCATCCGGCTGAGGGATGAGTCAATGACTGCCGGTGGCACCAACGACGTGCGCGGCTGGAGTAGCCGGCAACTGGGGCCCAAGTTCCCCGAGGTCGAGGCCAGAATTGAAGGCAGCGACACGATTTTCAGCTCAGACCAATATGTTCCGGTTGGAGCCCTGGCACGGCTGAGCGGCTCGCTCGAGCTACGGCTCCCCGCTCCCGGGCTGCCCAGCGCGTGGGGCGTCCATCTCTTCCTGGACGGAGGCAGGGTGTGGACGCCGGACGATCGGTTCGTCTACCCGCTGCCCGTTCCAGGGGACACCGATTTCCACTTTTCTACTGGCGCGGGACTCAGCTATCAGACTCCGGTGGGGGCGGTCCGGCTGAGCCTGGGTTACAAGCTGAATCCGTCCGTGCTGGACCTCCGGAGCTCGGAGGAAGTGTTGAATGCCATCGTGAATGGACTGCCGGTCAGCAGTGTCAAGCCCGAGTGGAGCCGGCGCCTCCATCTCCACCTTTCGCTCGGCCTGGCATTGTAGGTGAGAAGTGAGAAGTGAGAGGGGACGCTATTATGTCCCCGCTTACGCTGTTCTTTTCCCGCCCACGCTGTTTTTTCCCTGCTTACTCTGTTGGTTCCCCGCCCACCCGGGTCAGCGCGCGATCCAGGACGTCCAGGGCAAAGTCGGCATCCTCGGCCGTGATGCACAGGGGCGGCTTGATCCGGAGCACGTTGCCCTCGAGCCCTCCCTTCCCCAGCAACACCCCCATCTCGCGCGCGGCCTCGAGCACCTCCAGCGTCTGGGCGGTCGCCGGTGCGCGCGTGACCCGGTCACTCACCAGCTCCAGGCCCAGCATGAGACCCAAACCCCGCACCTCGCCCACCAGCGGGTGACGCTCCTGGAGCCGGCGCAATCCCCGCACCAGCCGGGCTCCGACCTTGCGCGCGTTCTCCTGCAAGCCGTCCTGGTCGATCACGTCCAGCACCGCCAGCCCCGCCGCCATCGAGACGGGGTTACCGCCAAAGGTGTTGAAGTGAAGCCGGCTGGTGAGTGCCTCGGCGATCTCCCTTCGGGTGGTGACCGCGGCCAGCGGAACGCCATTGCCCATGCCCTTGGCCATGGTCACGATGTCGGGCGTCACGCCGTAGTTCTGGAAGCCCCAGTAGTGCTCGCCGGTTCGCCCGAAGCCGGTCTGCACCTCATCGGCAATGCAGAGCCCGCCATGCTCCCGTACAACGGCATAGGCCTCGCGGAAGTAGTTGGGTGCCCCCCGGGTCACCCCGCCGACTCCCTGGATCGGCTCGGCGATGAAGGCGGCCACCTTGCCGGGTGTCGAATAGCGAATCAGGTCACGGATGTCGGACGCGCTCTCCGATGCGATCTCCTCAGGGGTGCCGCTGAACGGACTCAGCGCCGGATCGGGACAGAGCGCGTGATGCACTCCAGGCTGAGACGGTACCGCATACTTCCAGGTGTGAAGTGACGTCAACCCGAGCGAGCTGGGCGACCCACCGTGATACGCGTTTCTCAGCGCGATCACGTCCAGATGTCCGGTAAAGAGCCGAGCCATGGTGATCGCCAGGTCGTTGGCCTCGCTGCCGCTGTTGACGAAATAGGTCACGTCGAGCCCGGGCGGCATTTTCGCGGCAAGCTTTCGCGCCAGCAGCGACAGGTTGGGGTGCAGGTAGATCGTGCTGCTGTGCTGCAGGGTGGCGGCCTGTTCCTGGAGCCGGCGCACGACTTCAGGGTGGCAATGCCCGCACGACACCGTCGCTATGCCGGCAAAGAGGTCGAGATAGCGCCGGCCGGTCTCGTCGAAGACATACTGCATCTTCCCCTCGACGATCATCAGCGGGTCACGGTACAGCGTAAAGACTGCGGGGTTGACGTACTGGCGCCGCAGCGCGAGCACCTCCTCGCGCGAAGGACCCTGGTACGGGCGCGGGGTGTGTTCAAACGGCGGCATCGTCAGCGGGAGCGGCATCACATCGGTCATTGGTCGGCCTATCTCAATTTGCTATTACCTGCGACCTGGCGTCGCGATTCCATTTCGTGGTGGTCTTCTTCGACTTGGTCCAGAACTCGATGGAGCCCCGGCCGGTGATATCGCCCACGCCGAACTTCGACTCGTTCCACCCACCGAACGAGAACGGCTCCCGGGGAACAGGCACACCGACATTGACACCGACCATACCGGCGCTGGCGCGGTCGGTCACGTAGCGCGCAACGCCTCCACTCTCGGTGAACACGGCGGCGGCGTTGCCGTAGCGGTGAGCGCATTCTCGATGGCGAGAGCCTGGTCAACGTCCGGCGCGCGGACGATCGCCAGCACCGGACCGAAGACCTCCTCCTGGGCGATGCTCATGTCGGGGCGTGACGTGGTCGATGATGGTGGGGCCGACCCAGAAGCCGCCTTCGCGGCCGGGTACAGTGGCATTCGCGGCCGTCGAGCAGCACCTGTGGCTCCGGCGGTCTCAGCCTCTCTGATGTAGCGCCTCGATCCGCTCGCTTGGCCTCGAGCGAGATGACGGGCCCGAGCGTACTGGCCGGGCACCACGATCGCGCGCTGCTCGACGATCTGCGCGCACGATGTGATCGGCTCTGCGAACCGCGAGCATGACCGAGGCCGCCATGCAGCGCTGCCGGCGCAGCCCGACATCGAGGCGACGATGTTGCCGGAAGTCATCTCGGGATTGGCGTCGGGCAAGACGAAGAGGTGATTCTTGGCGCCGCCGAGGGCGAGGACGCGCTTGAGGTTTCCGGTGCCGCGACGGTAGACGAGCTTGGCGACCCGGCGTGGACCCGACGAAGCGTGATCGCCGCGATGCCGGGGTGGTCGCAGATGGCTTCGACCACCTCGCTGCCCCCGTGTGACCACGTTGAAGACGCCCGGCCGGCAGGCCGGCCTCCGCCAGGAGCTCGGCGATCCGGCCGGCGCTGAGCGGCACCAGCTCGGACGGCTTGAGGATCATGCAGTTGCCGAGCGCGAGAGCGTTGGGAATGGTCCAGTGCGGCACCATGCTGGGGAAGTTGAATGGGGACAATCGAGGCCACGACGCCGATGGGGTAGCGTTCGGTGCGGCATTCGACCCCTCGGCTGACCTCGAGCACCTCGCCGCGTCACGATCTGCGGCAGCGAGCAGGCGAATTCGGTGAGCTCGATGGCCTTCACCACCTCGGCCTCGCGCCTCGCTGCGGATCTTGCCGTGCTCCTCCGTGATCAGCGCCGCGAGCTCATCCCGAGTGCTGCTCCAGCAGTGCCCGATACCGAAAGAAGACTTGAACCCGCTCCTTGATCGGGCTGGCGGACCAGGCCGGGAATGCCGCCGCCGCCGCGCGGACCGCGGCATCTACGTCCTCAGTTGACGAGAGCGGAACCCGGGACAAGAGGCTCCCATCGCCGGGATTGACGACGTCGAGCGATTCGACTCCGCCGGCAGTGAACCGGCCGCCGATGAAGTTGCGGACCGAGGGATACTTGGGGGATTTCAGCCTGGGCGCGGCGGTTGATGTCGAAGTCATCCGGTTGCTGCCTAGAGGTCGCTTGGCGTGTCAAACGAGGATGCAGGTCCTACGTCCGGAAATCAAGGCGCTCGGCTATCAGGCAAGCATTCATTGCCGATCGAGTCTGAATAACACGAAAACACGAAAGTACGAAGGCACGAAAAACCACCCTTCTGGTTCCTCTACTTGACTTTCGGTATTTATTCGGGTAGCGTGTCCGGGGACTCCAGCCGGAACCGACACCATGCGCACCGCTGACTTGGATCAAAAGCTCGACATCCTGATGTCTCTCGCTGCCGACGATCGAGAAGGGTTACCCCCGCGCCTCCGGCACACGAAGGATGTGGGAGCGCTTCGGCCGCTCAACATCCGGTACCTTCGCCCTGGCGCCGGGCATGCGCATGTCGCTGCTTCGCATTCTCATGACCAACGCGTGCAGCTACAACTGCCACTACTGCCCGATGCGCCGGGACCGGCCCATGCCACGCACCCTGCTCAAACCGGAAGAGCTGGTCCGCATCTTCCTGGGAGCGCAGCAGCGGGGGTGGTGCCAGGGCCTCTTCATCACCACCGGCATTCCCGGCCGCCCGGTCAAGGTCATGGACGATCTCATCCAGGTGCTGGAGCTGCTGCGGGAGCGGCACCGCTTCGGCGGATACATCCATGTGAAGCTGGTGGCCGGCTCCGAAACAGCACAGATCGATCGTCTCACCGCGCTCGCCAGCCGCATCTCGCTCAACTTCGAGGCGCCCTGCGGCAAGAGCCTGGCGCAGATCGCACCCGACAAGAGCTTCGCAACGACCCTGCATGACTTCGAGCGGGTGCGCTCACTGGTGGTGCTGGAGCGGGAGGCTCGGGCTCAGGGCAAGCCTCGGGACCCGTTGCACCCCGGTGGAGCGTCCGGAATGACCATGCAGTTTGTCGTCGGCGCCACACCTGACACCGACCGCACCTTGCTCCACACGGTGAGCCGGCTCAAGGAGGGCGGTGGCGTGCACCATCCGCATTTCAGCGCGTTTCGTCCCATCAGCAATACCCCGATGGAAAACGTGCAGGCCACCCCTGCCCTGCGCGAACACCGCCTCTATCAAGCGGCGCACCTCCTCGATAACTATGGGTTCGCGCCGGACGAGGTGGTGTACGCGCCCGATGGCAATCTTCCCCTCGCGCTCGACCCGAAGAGCTCCTGGGCGCTGGCACACCCGGAGCTGTTTCCGGTCGAGGTCCAGCGAGCGTCGTACGAAGAGCTGGTGCGCGTGCCTGGCATCGGGCCGGTGGCGGCTCGACGGATCGTGGGCCAGCGCGCCGCCGTGTCGCTCAGAGGACTTTCCGATCTCAGGAAATTGGGGGTGGTGACCACACGAGCGGGCGGGTTCCTCACGCTGAATGGACGCCGGCTCCAGACCACCCGCTGGACCGAGCAGCTGGGATTCTGGGCGCCCGAGGACGAGGTCGGGGCGCCCCACGTCGTGTATCAGGTGAGTCCGGGAACGTTTCGCTGAGCTAGCGCTCGAAACGCACCAGCACTGTCGCCCGCCCCTCGGCGGCCTGCTCGGCCGCGGAAGCAAACGCCGCCCGCACGCTCTCACTATCTGCGTCGGCCGGCACTGTCAGCATGGCGCCTTGGGGAGGGCTCGTCCCCGCCGGCAGGGCGCAGGTCACCCGGATGTCCATTGGCGTGTAGATCCCCAGGGTCAGGATGTGCACCACCTGATTGAGGAAGCTCAGCTGGGTTTCCACCTTCGCTACGCCGTCGGGGCACCGGCTTGCGGTCTCCACCGTCTTCGGTGGAACCAGACCAAGGATCCAGCTGGAGGCCCACTTCTGCTCCAGCACCTTGGTGGAAGGCGTGAGCCCGGTTTGGATGGTTGCGTGAAAACATGCCCCCAGCGTGGGGAGGGCGGCGAGGAGAGCGATGGTACGTGCGGCTGGCATGGATCCTCCGCAGTGGCGTCATGGACAAGAACAGGATGGAAGCGTTTACCGGTTTAGAGCCACCGCAGCATGCGGGAGTGGATGAAACCCCACAGGATCATGACCACGAGGAAGGCGACGACCACCACGAAGCCATATTCCCAGTCGCTCGCGGGGATGATCCTGGCAAAGTTCATCCCGTAGATGCTGGCCACGAAGTTCGGCACCAGAATGATCAGCGTGATCGCGGTGAGGCGTTGCATGATCTTGCCGAGCCGGTTGAACGCGTAGAAGACCTGGGTGTCGAGCGCGGCACTGAGCAGGTCGCGATAGGTGTCCAGCTCGGCCAGGACGTGGATGGCGTGGTCCTGCACGTCGGCAAAATAGGGCCGGAGCCCGTCCGGGATCATCCGCTCGCGGCGGAGCACCTCCTCGAGGACGTGGCTCGTGGGCGCGAGGAGTGGCGGGACCCGCAGCAGCTCCTTGCGGAGCCGGAAGAGATCGGCGGCGGCGCCCTCGATCCCCTTGAAGATCTCATTCTCGATGCCCTCCATCCTCTCTCTGACCCGATCCTGCACCACGAAGTAGCCGTCCACCAGACTCCCGAACAGGGTGTGTGCCAGGCAGGCTACGCCATGGGTCTGTCGATTCTCGTCCCGCTCCCACCGGCGGCGCGCCTCCTCCAGCACCGCGAGCACCGCGGCGGGGCGGCGGTGGATCGTCACCAGGTAGTTCTCACCCCAGAAGAGATTCAGCTCCCGGGGAAGGAAGGCGTTGCCAAGATGCTCGGCGGCATACACAACGATGAAGTAGTACTCGGCATAGGCATCACATCGGGGCCGCTCGTGCGGGCGGGTCACATCCTCCAGAGCGAGCTCGTGGAAGCCAAACACCCGGCGCAACAGCTGAACCTCCGGCTCTCCGGGTCGCTGATGTCGAGCCAAAGCTGGTTCCGCTTGTCGGTGAGCAGCTCGGCCAGCCGGTCGACACCGACCTCTCGCGGCATGCCCTGGTCGCACGCCTCGACCACGAGTCGCATCGTGCCCATGATGGTTCCTCCTCGCCGTCTGTTCTTTAATGGCTACGGTTGGAAGAGAAAGATGGAGGCTGGCAGTTCGCACAGTAAGTCTCAGGGAGCCCGGATGAAATTTTCGTCTAGGCTTTGGCATCGGGCACGAGTGCAACCCTTCAGGCGCTTCAACCGTCCAACTCCCTGGACCTAAGCCGGTGCGACCCCAGTACCGACCCGTAACCAGATGCTGGTGCCCGAACCATGATCCAGAGACCATTGCCGGTATTTTGGGTGGCGCTCATCCTCCAACTCCTCCTCGGTCTTGGAGCGTCGCCACTCGCTGCTCAGGCCGGCCACGACGATTACGACGAGGTGGACCCCTGGCTCGGGTTCGAGGGGTCGCTGCCGGGTCCCGACTCCGCCGCGGTCTCCGCCCTGCTCACCGCACTAGCCGGCAGTGATCCATTGGTCTGCCAGTTCGCCGTCACAGCCATCGGAAACCACTGGGGCCACTGGAACGACGACTATCCCACCGGCAGCCTGAAGGATGAAGAACGCCAGGAGGCGAGACGCGACCGGTTGAGCCGCCCGGTCGCGGATCCGGCTGCCATCGCACTCCTGATCGAGTCGCTGGGGAGCCCGCACGCGTGTGTGCGCCGGGCATCGGCGCGACTACTGGGCGGGAGCGGAGAGCCGGAGACGGTTCGTCAGTTGCGGGGCGCGCTTCGGACTGGCGACGCGAGGGTTCGAGAGGCTGCCGCTCTGGGCCTTGCAAGTGCGGAGGATTTCGGTGCCTTCCACGATCTCGCTCGCGCGCTGCACGACAAGGAACAGCCGGTTGTCCGGATGGCGGCATTTGCCCTCGGCGAGCTGGAGGACGCGCGGGCGGTAAAGCCGCTGGGGGAGCTGCTGGGCGCCGGCGATCCGGATACCCGCGCCACTGCCGCAGCCGCATTGGGGGAGATCGAGGACATCCGGGCGACCGATCGCCTGACGCCGCTGGTGCGCGACCGCGAGACTCGGGTGCGCCTTGCCGCCGTCAACGCTCTGGGAGAGATCGAGGACCACCGGGCCACTGGAGCACTCATTGCGGCCTTGCGCGACAAGGACGTCACTGTTCGCCGAGCCGCGGCGGAGGCTCTGGGGGAGGTGGAGGATCCGAAGGCGGCAGGGCCCTTGGCCCAGGCCATCGATGATCGAGATATGGTGGTTCGGAGACTCGCGGCCCAATCACTGGGCGAGCTGGACAACCTCAAGCGTGCTCCGGTTCGCCTCACGAGCGCCCTGAGTGATCCTGACCCCGAGCTGAGGATCATCGCGGCGATGGCGCTGGCCGAGATCGGAGACTCTGCCGCGGTACCTGCGTTGTCGAAGGCGTACGCCGGCGCCGAGCCACGGTTCCGCTATGCGATCGTCAAGGCACTGGCGGAGACCGACGATCGTCGGGGCGACGTCGTGCTCGTCCTGGCGGCAAAAGACAAGGACCAAGCCATCCGCCACACGGCAGCGGAGGCGTTGAAGGACAGGCACGACGACGATGACGAATGATCTTAGTTGGCCGACGGCCAGGTCCCACCGAGCGCCTTGTACAGCGCCGCGTAAGCCGTCGCCGCCTCGGTGCGGCTCTGCGCCAGCTGATCCTGCGCCTCGAGCTGGGTGCGCTCCGCATCGAGCACCTGAAGGAAATCGGCCACCCCGCCGGAGAAGCGCAGCCGCGCCAGGTCCGCCGCGCGCTCGCTTGCCGAGGCCGCGTCCTGGATCCGCTCCACTCGAGCCCTCGAAGTCCGGTAGCGCACCAGCGAGCGACTCCACCTCCTGCAGCGCCCGGAGCACGGTCTGGCGTGTACTGCGCTTGGGCCTCCGTCTCCCGCGCGCGTGATTGGTCCACCCGCGCCTTCACCCGGCCGAGGTTGAGTGCGGGCCAGGAGATGACCGGCCCGACCGCGTAGCGGAAGCGTACCTTCGTCACCGAGTGCATCGACCGCGGTCGCGGAGTAGCCGGCGCTTCCGCCAACAGTGAGCCGTGGCAGGTAGTCCGCTTTCGCCGCCCCCACCAGCGCGCGCTCCACCGCGAGCTGGCGCTCGGCCGCAGCGACATCGGGCCTCCGACGGACCACCGAGTCGCGGACTTGCCACCGATACTGCCGGGGGGAGCGTTGGCAGCGCCGCGACCGGCTCCAGCTCGACGGCCACCGCGGCCGGCGGACGGCCCACCAGCACGCCGATCTGATACTGCGCCTGGCGTACCCGCGACTCCAGCAACGGGATAGAGGCGAGCGTGAAGCTGAGCTGCGCCTGGGCCCGCTCGGTGTCGAACGCAGTGCCCCGGCCGGCATCGAGCCGCTGCCGGGTCACCTGGAGCGTGCGGCGCTGGTTCTCGCGCATTCCGCTGCGCCACCGAGAGCTGCTCCTGGGCGCCGCGCAGCTCGAAGTAGGCCCGGGCCAGGTCGGCGGCGAGCGAACACCTGAATGTCGCGCAGGTCCTCCTGCGCACGCGCCACAAACGCGCCCTGCGCCTGCACGTTGCGCCGTACCCGGCCAAACAGGTCCAGCTCCCAGAAGGCATCGAACCCGGCGTCCCAGATGTTCTGGTCCGGGAACGCGCCGGCGCCGCGATGGGAAAGGTTGCGCTGGAGAGCTGCTGCCGGGTGTAGCCGCCGGCGAAGGTGACCGTCGGCGCAAAGTCGAGCGCCGCCTCGGTCCGGGCCGCGCGGGCGCCGCGCACCCGCGCCTCTGCCGCCCGGACATCGAGATTGGCCTGAACCACGTCGCTTCATCAGCCGGGTCGAGCGTGGTGTCGCCCAGCATCCGGGCCACTGGTAGCTGCCGCTCAGCGGCTGCCGGCCCGGTGACCAGGGTCTCGATGGGACGCGTATCCCGCGTCTCCCGGAAAGCCGTCGGGACCTGGACCTCCGGTGCGCGGTATCCCGGCGGCGCCGCACGCGCACGGCCGGCTAACGCGAGCCAGGCAGAACGAGCGCCTGCCCTATACATGGTTCGAGTCCTCGTCATGGGCCGGCTGCACCGCAAACTGCCGCGCCGCCGGGGCCCGCCGTTCGACCAGCCTCTGAATCACCACGTAGAACACCGGCGTCAGCACCAGCCCGAAGAAGGTGACGCCGAGCATGCCCGAGAACACCGCCACGCCCATGGCGTGCCGCATCTCGGCGCCGGCGCCGCTGGAGAACACCAGCGGCAGCACGCCCATGATGAAGGCGAAGGACGTCATGAGGATGGGGCGGAGCCGGATGCCGGCAGGCCTCCAGCGCCGCTTCCACCGCGCGATCTGCCCTGGAGGTGGAGCTCGCGGGCAAACTCGACGATCAGGATCGCGTTCTTGCACGCCAGCCCGATGAGCACCAGGAACCCGATCTGGGTGAAGATGTTGTTGTCGCCCTTGGTGAGCCACACGCCGCCGATGGCGCACAGCAGCGACATCGGCACGATGAGGATGACCGCGAGCGGCAGCGACCAGCTCTCGTACTGCGCCGCGAGCACCAGGAAGACCAGCAGCACGCAGAGCGGGAAGATGAAGACGCCGTGTTGCCGGCCAGCTTCTGCTGGTAGGTCAGGTCGGTCCACTCGTAGCCGATCCCGTTCGGCAGCACCTCGCGCATGATGCCCTCGATGGCTTGCTCCGCCTGGCCGGAGCTGAAGCCCGGGGCCGGGCCGCCGTTGATGTCGGCCGACGGGATACCCGTTGTAGCGGACGGCCTGATCGGGGCCGTGCGACTCCTTCACCTGTGACCACCGAGCCGAGCGGTACCATCGCGCCCTGGGCGTTCCGCACCTTGAGCTGCGCGATGTTCTCGGCCGTGGCCCGGAACTGCGCGTCCGCCTGCACCTTCACCTGGTAGGTGCGGCCGAACTTGTTGAAGTCGTTCACGTACACCGACCCGAGGTAGGCCTGCATGGTCTGGAACAGGTCGGTGAGCGACGATGCCTTCGCTGCTTCACCTTGTCCCGATCCACCTCGACATCGAGCTGCGGCACGTTGACGCGATAGCCGCTGAAGACCCCCGCCAGCTCGGGCGTCTGATACGCCCGGCCGAGCAGTGCCTGGGTGGCGTCGTTGAGCGCGGCCTCGCCGAGGCCGGCGCGGTCCTCCAGCTGCAGCTTGAATCCGCCCACCTGTGCCGAGGCCGTTCACCGCCGGCGGTGGGAAGACGGCGACGAACGCGTCCTGAATGCCCGAGAACTTGCCGTTGAGCGCCCCCGCGATGTTCAGGCCGTACTCGTCCTTCCCGTGCCGCTCGTCGAACGGCTTGAGGGTGAAGAAGACGATGCCCGCGTTCGGGGCGTTGACGAAGCCGTTGATCGAGAGGCCGGGGAACTGCACCGCGTTCTCGACGCCCGGCTGCTGGCTGCCGATGTCCGCCATCTGCCGGATGACCTTCTCGGTGCGATCGAGCGTGGCCGCGTCGGGCAGCTGGGCAAAGGCGACGAGGTACTGCTTGTCCTGCGTCGGCACGAAGCCGCTCGGCACCTTGGTTGAAGCCGAACCACGGTGAGCGCGAGGAGACCGGCGTACACCGCGAGCGCGAGCCGCTCTTCCGGATGACCCGGTGCACCGCCGAGCCGTAACGCTGGCCGAGCCGCGGGCGAAGACGCGGTTGAACGGCCGGAAGAGCCAGCCCAGCCCGCGATCCAGCCAGCGGGTGAGCCGGTCCGGCGGCGCGCCATGCGGCTTGAGCAGGATCGCGCTCAGCGCCGGCGACAGGGTGAGCGAGTTGATCGCGGAGATGACCGTCGAGAACGCGATCGTCAGCGCGAACTGGCGGTAGAACTCGCCGGTGAGGCCGCTCAGGAACGCCACCGGCACGAACACCGCGCAGAGCACCAGCCCGATGGCGATGATCGGCCGGCTCACCTCGTCCATGGCCTTGTGGGCGGCGTCACGCGGCGAGAGGCCGGCCTCGATGTTGCGCTCCACGTTCTCCACCACCACGATGGCGTCGTCCACCACGATGCCGATGGCGAGCACCAGCCCGAACAGCGAGAGCGTGTTGATCGAGAACCCGAAGGCCAGCAGGATGGCGAACGTGCCGACGATCGAGACCGGCACCGCCACCAGCGGAATGATCGACGCGCGCCAGGTCTGGAGGAACAGCACCACCACCAGCACCACCAGCAGGATCGCCTCGAACAGCGTTATGACCACCTCCCGGATGCCGTCCCGCACGTTGATCGTCGGGTCGTAGACGATCCGGTACTCCACGCCCTGGGGGAAGTTCTGCTTCAGCTCGTCCATCGTGGCGCGAACGGTGCTCGAGAGCTGCAGCGCGTTCGAGCCCGGCGCCTGGAAGATGCCGATGCCGACGGCCTCCTTGCCGTCCAGCAGCGAGCGGAGCGCGTAGTCGCCCGCGCGCCAGCTCGAGCCGGGCCACGTCGCGGAGCCGGGTGATCTCGCCGTCGGCGCCGGTCTTGAGGATGATGTCGCCGAACTCCTCCTCGTTGGCCAGGCGGCCCCGCGCGTTGATGGTGAGCTGGTAGTCCACCGGCACCGGCATCGGCGGCGCGCCGACCACGCCGGCCGCGACCTGGACGTTCTGCTCCCGGATGGCGTTCACCACGTCGGTCGCGGCCAGGCCGCGGGCCGCCACCTTGCCCGGGTCGAGCCAGACCCGCATGGAATAGTCGCCGCCGCCGAAGACCTGGACCTGGCCGATGCCCGGGATCCGGGCCAGCACGTCCTTGACCTGCAGCAGGCCGTAGTTCCGGAGGTAGGTGATGTCGTAGCGGTTGTCCGGCGAGAGGAGGTGCACCACCATGATGAAGTTGGGCGAGCTCTTGACCGTCGTGACGCCGAGCTGGCGCACCTCCTCCGGCAGGCGGGGCAGCGCCTGGCTCACCCGGTTCTGCACCTGCACCTGCGCCAGGTCGACGTCGGTGCCGACCCGGAAGGTCACGGTGAGCGTGAGCACGCCGTCCGAGGTGCGCCTGCGACGACATGTAGAGCATGTTCTCGACGCCATTGATCTGCTCCTCCAGCGGGGTGGCGACGGCCTCGGAGAGCACCCGCGGGTTGGCGCCGGGATAGACGGCCCGGACCACGACCGACGGCGGCACTACCTCGGGATACTCGCTGATCGGCAGCGCGAGCATCGCGATGCAGGCCGGCGAGAAAGATCACGATCGAGAGCACGGCCGCGAAAATCGGCCGGTCGATGAAGAAGCGGGAGAATCGCATCGGCTTAGCGCTCCGCGGACTGCGTGGTAACGGAATCAGGCACCATGGCCGTCGAGCGTCGGAGCCACCTTCATGCCGGGCCGGACCCGCATCAGGCCGTTGACCACGATGCGCTCCCCCGGCTTGAGGCCGGAGGTGACGATGCGCAGGCCGTCGGTCAGCCGGCCCGGCACGATCGGCCGATAGGCCAGCGTATCACCCGGCCCGACCACCAGCACGAACTTGCGGTCCTGGTCGGTGCCGATGGCGGCATCGCGGACCAGCAGCGCGGTGTTCATCTTCTCGGTGCCCACCAGCTTGACCCGGGCGAAGAGGCCCGGCGTCAGGGCGCGGGAGCGGTTGGAGAAGACCGCGCGGGTCCGGATGGTCCCGCTCGCGGGATCGACCTGGTTGTCCACGAAGTCGAGACGGCCCTCGTGCGGAAAGCCGGACTCGTTCGCCAGGCCGAGATAGACCGGGCAGCCGCGCCGTCCGCCAGTTGGTCCCGCCCGAGCTCCTGGCCCGGCCGGCGTAGCGCAGGTAGGTCTGCTCGTCGCTGTCGAAGTAGAGGTACATGGAGTCGAGCGAGACGACGGTGGTGAGCACCGGGCCGCGCCGGCGGCCCCGCCTCGACCAGATTGCCCTCCGTCACCAGCGCGTTGCTCACCCGGCCGGCGATCGGAGAGCGGACCCGGGTCCACTCCAGGTTGAGCCGGGCGGTCTGCACCGCGGCCTCCGCGGCCCGCACCGTCGCGCCGCCCTGGGCCTCGGCGCTGGTCCGGCTGTCGAACTCCTCCCGGGAGATCGCCTGCGACATCGACCAGCTTGCCGGCTCGCTGCACTTCACTCTCGGCCAGCGCCGCGGCCGAGCGGGCCCGCTCCAGCTCCGCCTCGGCCCGAGCCAGGTCGGCCTGGTAGGGGCGAGGATCGATCTCGAACAGGACCTCGCCCTTCTTCACTTCTTGCCCTTCAGCGAAGGCCACCCGCTTGATGTAGCCGGAGACCCGGGGCCGGATCTCCACCTGGTCTACCGCCTCGAGCCGGCCGGTGAACTCGTCCCATTCGGTGATCTCACGCTCGGGCACCACGGCCACCGTAACCGCCTGCAGCGGAGGCGCGGCGGGCGGCTCCTTCCCGCGTCGCAGCGGTCAGAGCTGCGAGCGAGACGACCAACCAGTGAGAGAACGCCGGTATACGTGCGAGTCGCCGGGTCTGCATGATTGCCTCCAAAGGAATCCATCGTCGTTCGACCTTTACCTACTCGTCGTTCGAGCGGAGCCGGATTCGACCACCGGCCGTTCTCGACCTTCTGCTTTGTTACACAACTGGTACGATAGTTCGACAACCATGGAACTCATTGCCAATAAAAAACTCCCGCTGCCCGGCGGGTCATATACTGCCTCACGCGACGGAACCCTTAACAGTTGCCACCCGTCCGCCGCAAGAGCTCGGCGGTATACGCCTCGAGCACCTCGCGCCGGACTTCGCAGTGAAGGAACTGGCCGTCTTTGTGGGCCTCGACCAAGCCGGCTCGCACCAACTCTTTAAGGTGGTGCGAGATCGTAGCCTTCGAAACGGGAAATTCCTCCCGCAACCGCTGGCACGGGCATTCCTCGCTCGCCGGCGATGACCTCCAGCACCTGCATGCGCCGGGGATCGGCCAGCGCCTTCGCGATGAGGTCGAATTGCTTGTCGCTCAGCGTCGACCGTGGGACGCCAGGCTTTTTCATAGTTCAATGGTTATCGAACTGTCTTACTTTGTCAAGAGGGAGAGGTGCCTCACTCCAGACTCAGGGTGACCGGTTCCTCGGCTCCCGGCCTGAAATGCGGGTTGCGCGCCAGCAGGCGCCCGCAAGTGTTCCAGCGCAGAATCGCTTCGTCGTTGCCGCCGGGCCGTTGGGACTCCGCCTTCTCGTACCAGCTCATCGCCTCCCGGAGCCAGTGATACGCCATCTCCCCCGATCTGGGGTGCCGGATCGTAGCTGCGCCTTGGCGCACCGCTCGCAGATGATGCCCGCGTAGTAGGCGCGCTTGTACTCGTCCTGCAAACGCGGCAGGACCTGCTGGGCTCGACGAACACCCTCGGTCGGCGCCTCCCCGAACTGATCGGTGATGGCCAGGAGCAGGGTGACCAGGGCCTGCTGGTTCTCGGGACTTACCGCCAGCACATCGAGGCAGATGCTTTCCGCGGAGGTGGGATCATTGATGACCCGGTAGCGCTCCGCCTTCTGCAGCGCCGCGGGGATGCCGTCCTTGGTGATCGGTTTGGGTTGGAAGTCCATAAGTCGAGAGTCGCGAGTTACGAGTCAACAGTCGGCAGTCACCGAGTCATCCAGTCGCGAGTCACGAGTCACGAGTCACGACTTCCTACTAAAAATCTTCACCAACTTCCCCACCGGATCGAAAAACTCATCCACCACCCGCTCCTTGAGCGGGATGATCGCGTTATCCGTGATGGTGATGTGCTCGGGACACACCTTGGTGCAGCACTTGGTGATGTTGCAGTAAGCGATCCCGTGAGCTTGGCGCAGCTCCTCCACCCGGTCTTCCACGTCGAGGGGGTGCATCTCGAGCGCGGCCACATGGACCAGGAAGCGCGGGCCGATGAACTCCTCGTGCAGGTGATGGTCGCGCAGCACGTGGCAGACATCCTGACACAGGAAGCACTCGATGCACTTGCGGAACTCCTGGACCCGGTCCACGTCCGATTGCGCCATGCGCCAGGTGCCGTCCGGGGCGTCCGGCTGGCGGGGTTTGAACTGCTTGATTCCCTGCTTCACCCGGAAGTTCCAGGAGACGTCGGTCACCAGGTCCTTGATCGGCGGGAACGCCCGCATCGGCTCCACGGTGACCGGCTTGTCGAGCGGCAGCTCGTTGAGGCGGGTCATGCACATGAGCTGGGGCGATCCGTTTACCTCGGCGGAGCAGGAGCCGCACTTTCCGGCCTTGCAGTTCCAGCGGACCGCGAGGTCGTTCGCCTGCTCGGCCTGAATCTGATGGATGGCATCGAGCACGACCATACCGGGGGAAACGCTCGTGGTGTAGTCCACCAGCGCCCCGCCCTGGCGGTCGCCGCGCCAGAGCCGGAATGTCGCCCGCCCCGCCGGTTCCGGCTTGGCCTTGGGTGGCTGCTGCTCTTCGACCGCCATTCAGATCCCTCTCTTGCTAGGCTCGCTCGGGATGACGAAGATGCACACGGACCGTCACTTCTGCTCCTGTATGATTCGTTTCAGCTCGGCTGGCATCTCCGGGACCGGCTCCCGGGAGAGCCGCATCTGGGCGTCTTCCCCCTTGCGAATCACTACGTTGAACGTGGCTCCTGTAGGGTCCTTCTCCGGGTAATCGTCGCGGAAGTGGCCGCCCCGGCTCTCCTGCCGCTCGATGGCCGCTCGGGTGATGGCCTCGGACACAATGAGCAGGTTGGGTAGGTCAAGCCCGGTATGCCACCCCGGATTGTACTCGCGGTTCCCCGCTACGCCCACCTGGCGAGCCCGCTCCTTCAGCTGCGTCGATGCCTTTCAGCGCTCGTTTCATCTCGGGCTCGGTGCGCACGATGCCCGACCAGAGTCTGCATCATGGTCTGAAGCTCCTGCTGGAGCTGGAAGGGTCCGCCGCTATCGGCGCTCGCGCCCCGCTCGAACGGGGCAAGGGCACCGCGAATGGCATCGTCGACCTCGGCCAACATCGACCTCCCCGAGACGGTGGTCCCGAGCAAATGCCGCCGCGAAGTCCCCCGCCCGCTTGCCGAAGACCAGAAGGTCCGAGAGCGAATTGCCCCCCAGCCGGTTGGCGCCGTGCAACCCCGCCGCGCATTCGCCGGCGGCGTAAAGCCCCGGTAGAGTGGAGCTCTGGGTGTCACCATCCACCCGGATCCCTCCCATGATGTAGTGGGTGGTGGGCCCGACCTCCATCGGCGTGGTGGTGATGTCGATGTCGGCGAGCTGCTTGAACTGGTGGTACATGCTGGGAAGTTTCCTGATGATGTGCTTCCGGGCATCGGGCATCCTTTTCCCGATCCAGGAGATGTCGAGGAAGACGCCGCCGTGCGGGCTGCCCCGCCCCTCGCGAACCTCGCGCAGGATGGAGCGGGCGACGTGGTCGCGGGTCAGGAGCTCGGGAGGCCGCCTGGCGTTCTTGTCGCCCTGGGTATAGCGCCATCCCTCCTCCTCGTTGTCCGCAGTCTGGCTCCGATAGTTCTCGGGGATGTCATCGAACATGAAGCGCTTGCCCTGCCGGTTAACCAGAACACCGCCTTCGCCCCGCACGCCTTCGGTCACCAGAATCCCCCGCACGCTGGGCGGCCAGATCATGCCGGTGGGGTGGAACTGGACAAATTCCATGTCCTGGAGCGCGGCGCCGGCGTGGTAAGCCAGTGCGTGCCCATCACCAGTGTACTCCCAGCTGTTGCTGGTGATCGAGTAGGCCCGGCCGATGCCGCCGGTTGCCAGCACGATGGCCTTGGACCGGAACAGGCGAAACCGGCCCCGCTCGCGGTCGTACCCCAGCGCGCCCGATACCGTTCCACCGTCAGTGAGGAGTTGGAGGATGGTGCACTCCATGTGCACGTCGATCCCCTGGTGGATGCTGTGGTCCTGAAGCGTCCGGATCATCTCCAGCCCGGTCCGATCGCCGACATGCGCCAGCCGGGGATACTTGTGCCCGCCGAAGTTCCGCTGGAGAATGCGACCATCGGGGGTGCGGTCGAAAAGCGCGCCCCACGCCTCCAGCTCCCGGACTCGATCCGGCGCTTCCTTCGCGTGGAGCTCGGCCATGCGGTAGTTGTTCACGTACTGCCCGCCACGCATCGTGTCGGCGAAGTGCACCCGCCAGTTGTCACGGTCATCCACATTTGCCAGGGCGGCGGCGACTCCCCCCTCGGCCATGACGGTGTGGGCCTTGCCGAGCAGAGACTTGCACACCAACCCGACGGAGGCTCCTGCCGCGGACGCCGCGATCGCCGCCCGGAGCCCGGCCCCGCCGGCCCCGATGACGAGGACATCGTGCTCGAAGGTCTGGTATTCAGACATGAGTCGCCAGTCGCCAGTCGTCGGTCGCGCAGGAGAACGTTGGAGTGGAGAGTCGAGAGTGAGCCAGACTGGATGGCCAATCCAGGTCAGATCCCAGGTTTCCGACTGGTGACTGGTGACTGGCGACTCGCGACTCCCTCACAAAATCCTCCAATCCGTCCACACCCCCATCGAGCAGAGACGGACATATAGGTCCGCGAAGGCCACGGAGAACAGACTGGTCCACGCCCACCGCATGTGGCGCGGTTGAAGCGGCTGGAGCAATCGTAGAGTCGCCGGCGTACCGGGGAGCGGGAGAGTTGGTCGAGATACCCGCCGATGACGTGGCGCAGGGAGTGACAGCCCAGGGTATACCCGCCCAGCAGGATCACATTTGCGGCGAGCACGAGCGTGCCCAGTCCGAGGCCGAATGATCGCTGACCCGTGGACGGGTCGGCGAACCACAACGCCTGGTAGACGTCGTAGGCGAGCACCACCAGGAAGACCAGCGCGACGTACAGGAAGTAGCGGTGAATGTTCTGAACGATCAGTGGAAAGGCGGCCTCGCCGCAATACTCTTTCCGTGGCTCGCCCACCGCACAGGCAGGCGGATCCGCCCAGAACGCCTTGTAATACGCGCCGCGATAGTAATAACAGGTGAGCCGGAACATCCCGGGGAACGGCAGGATCAGCAGCGCCGGCGAGAACACCAGCCAGGCGGGCCACCATCCCGGTTTCGGCCCAAACCACGCATGGGGCGAGCTCCCGAACAGCTCGGGGGAGTAGAAAGGAGAGAGATAAGGACCATAGGTGTAATGCTGGCCCTGGAAGGCGGCCCACGTCGAATAACCGATGAATGCGGACAGGAGGAGAAAGACGATCGCCGGCTGCAACCACCACCAGTCCCTGCGCGTCGTTTCGCCGAAGCGACGGCGAACCACGGGGAGTTGCGCGTGCGCCATTGCAGATCCTCTCGCTCAGCTGAGCCGGGAAGCGTTACACGTCCTAGAAACGACGGGGTGGTGCGGCCGCCGGAGCGCGAGCCAGCAGGGATATTCAAGGCGGCAGTGGCACCCTGTCAATGCCGCAGCACTCAGGGCGTACGGGTGCCAAAGATTGTCGTCAGCATAAAGAGCACAAGGGCCACCAACGCAAACCAGGCATAGGTGCGGAGCGCCCGGCGTCGAAACTCGCGGCCCCGTTCCGTGAGTCGATCGGGAGGCCATGCTATCTGGAAAGCGCTTGTCCCCGATACCCGGTGCCGAACCATCTGCACGTAGCAGTAGACGCCATAGAGCCAGAGCGCAATCGCAATCGCGAAGCCTATGGCCAGCAGTGCTATTCCAAGCCGCTCCACGAGACCCATATTATCCCTTGACCTGCAACCGACAAAAGGAGGCCCCCATGGCAACGAAAGCGAACCCAATACCCCAGGGCTACCACACCGTCACGCCGAATATCGTCGTTAACGGAGCCGCGAAGGCGCTCGAATTCTATCAGAAGGCGTTCGGAGCCGAGGAAACGGTGCGCATGCCTGCGCCGGACGGCGGCATCATGCACGCCGAATTCCGGATCGGCGACTCGGTCATCATGCTCGCCGACGAAATGCCGGATATGGGCGCCAGGAGTCCCAAGGCATATGGCGGGACGCCGGTCAGGTTTTACGTCTACGTGGAGAACGTAGATGCGGCCTGGAAGCGCGCCGTAGACGCCGGCGGGAAGACGATCATGCCGCTTCAGGATATGTTCTGGGGCGACCGCACCGGTTGCCTGGAGGATCCCTTCGGTCACCTCTGGAACCTGGCCCAGCACGTGAGCGATCCGACTCCCGAGGAGATGAGGAAGGGTCAGGAAGAGTTTTTCTCGAAGTTCCAGACCGCGTAGGAGCAGGGCAACATAGTCCGTCTACCGCAACGGCTCGCGGGGCGGTCGTCGACCAGGTTCGTCCCGGCTGCCCTCACCGGCTGGGGCGACAACACAACTATAAAGGGCCACCGGCATCGGTGGCCCTTTGGCGTTAGGGCTGAACGACCGCTTTCGCCAGCACTGCAAGCGGCACCTGATCCTGCGACACGATCATGTACACCTTCCCCCTGTACTTCACAAACACCCGCCGGTTCGGGGTCTTGGGATCGAAAACCATGTACGCTCCCTTCACCCCAGGAAACGGCTCCGCCCCCTTCGGCGACTCGCCGGCGTACTCGTCGGCCGCCTGCTTCGTAGAGCTGAACGTCCGCCCCAAGTCGGCCATTGGTGTAGGGCCGTAGATCATAAGACTCGGGCTCGACCCGCCCTCCCAATTCAGGTGGCACGCCGGACCCGCCTGGTCGGGCTTACCGAAGGCCTTCAGCTTCATCTCCTGTGTTACAACCGCGGGATCGATCGGCAACGGATCGTCACATTGGCCCAGGGCCGCTGACGGGGCGGTGGCCAACCCGCTCACTATGAGCAGGGTCAGCAAGGGATAAGCAAATGATGCGATCATCGGTGGTATCCTATGGCGCAGCTGGCGCCGGTTGAAGTTTTCTTTATCGCCGGCGCCATGACCTCGCGGGCGAATACGTCGAAGGAACGAGGAGCTCGGCCGGTGAGCGATGACACGCTATCGGTGATCAGATTACCCCAGTTCTCGCTGTACGCTCTACATAGGTCGTGCATTACCTGCGCATACCATTCGCCCATGCCCATCGCGCGGATCGACTGCGCGACAGCCTCAGGCGGCACCGGGATGTACTGGACCGGTCGTCCCAGAACATCGCTTAACCGACTCGCGATGTGGTGGAAGCCAATACTCTCGGGCCCGGTGAGGGTGAATACCTGATTGTCGTGCACGTCCGAGACCACGCATGCCTCGACACAGTCCACGATATCACGCAGGTCGATCATGCCGAGCTTCCCGTAGCCGATCCCGAAATACAGCCGGCCCTCACGGGCAATGCTGTCAGCGGCCACGAGGAGGAGGTTCTGCATGAAGAAGGGCGGCCGCAGGATGGTATAAGTCAGGCCCGACTCCTGAATCTCGGGATCGGTGCTGCCGTGGAGGCGCGTAATCGCGGCTGGGCCATCGACGCCGGCCTTGAAGACCGAGATGCGCACGATCTTACGGACCCCGGCCGCCTTCGCCGCGGTCAGCACGGAACTGGCCTGGCCCGCGGCGTAGGGGGTCGCCGGAGTAATCAGTACAACTGTATCGATGCCGTCCATCGCGCTCCGCACTGACCGCGGATCCTCGAGATGACCCAGCACGAGCTCCGCGCCACTGGCGAGCAGGGGCGCGGCCTTCTCTGCACTGCGAACGAACGCACGGATGGCGATGTCGTGGTGCCTGGCAAGCCGGGGAACAAGCCGACTGCCGATCCTGCCGGTTGCTCCGGTCACTAATAGCCTTTTCACGGCAATGTTCTCCTGCATGGCTCTGCCTCAGCAGATCTTGACATTACGAACTCCCGAAATCGCCGGAGCACCTCGCACCTCCCCACGGGGCCGGACAGGGCAGCACCGTCCTCGTTAGCGCTTGTCAGCAGGAACTCCTCGGTCTTACCGCTGGTGCTCGACTCCCGGGCACCCAGGGCGACGCCCGCGAGCCATCCATCGCTATCGGCGAGCGAGATCTCGGTGCCCGGACGCATGCGGCACCCCTGGCGCGAAGGTCTGCTCGACCAGCTCGACCGAGGCAGGCCAGATGCGCTCGCGTTCGCCGTCGCAGATGCGCAGGTTCATCGTCCTCACCGATCCTGTCCGGCTGACCCAGCCAGGCGGTCTGCCCAGGGCGCGGCCTCGAGCCGCTTCCCCTCGAAGCCCAGGCGCTTGGCCACGATCCGATAGCTGAACTCGGCGCTTGGGTCGCCATCTTTGAGGGCCACGGTGAATCCGAGCGGGGTGCGCTCCGCGACGTAGAGCTCGGCACGCCCGTAGGGCTGCACGAAGACGTGGTAGGACTCATCGGCGTTGATGGTTTGGGCGAACGAAGGGTCGAACAGGATGCGTCCCTTACCGTTGGTGAGCTTCCCGAAGCCGTAGTCGGTGAACCACACCTCGGTGGACTCTTCGGTGTAGAGCGCCTTGGCGCCGGCGGGGGTATGCACCACCGCGTTCTTGCTCCCGCCCACCACCTGGAGCCCTGCCCCACCTTTGGTCTGGATGTATACGCCCTTGCCAGGACCGTTGGCGAAGAACTGGGCCGCGAAGCCGGTCCCGACGTTGGTGGCGTCGAGCGACGTAGTGCTTGAGTTGGTCTGGATGTATACGCCCTTGCCCCCTTGGGGGGCCAAGAAGACCCCCGCCCAACCCTTTCCCATAGTGCGCGCCGCGAGGACGGAGTTCGAGTTATTGTAGAGGGTATTCTCGAAGAACGCCGCGCGGCCGCCGATGCCGCTGGCGGTCCCGTGGACCGCGTTGCCGGTCCCGCTGGTGTAGGCCTGGAGCGCATCGCTCCGGCTGCTGGAATTGTGAGCCCCGAAGTACCCGCCAATAGCTTTGCCGAATGCGATCCCCTGCACCGCGTACCCGAAGCCGTTTGTCTCCCCGCGCAGACGCGGTAGTGGTGGCGGTCGGGTTGTCGAGCTTGAAGTACCCAACCTGCGGCTCGCCCTTCTGCGTTATCGAGAAGGCCGGCTCCAGGCTCGTAACGGTCTGGTTGATCGGCAATGGGATGGTGCCCAACAGGCTGGCAGAGCTTAGCGCCGGCGTCGCCGAATCCCCGGTACTAACCGGAGCAGCTACCTGGGCGCCCTCGCTCGAGGTGGTCAGATCGGTGCCGGTCGGATCGTTCTCGTCGCAGGCCAGCAGGCCGGCCGCGGCGATGGTGAACAGGAAGACAGTGGTGAAACGGGACATTGGAAAACCTCTCATTCGTGGGTGAAAGACCAGACTGCACGCTCACGCTAGCTGCACGTTGAGGCGGCCAATCTAGATCTGGCCCTCACGCCGAAATCACGTGGGAATCACCCGATGCAAGCTGTTACCCATCAACACGTCGGCTGCACTGCCGAGAGGAGAGGGTACGTCAGAGTGAACGCGAGCCGTCGTCCATTGGACGAGAGGCTGCAGGATGGTGTACGCCAGGCCTGGGGCCTGAATCTCGGCGTCGGTGCGGCCATGCTGGGGGTGACGTCCGTCGGCCCATCAGTGGCCGCCTCGAAGACCGAGATGTGTACGAGCTTCCGGACGCCTGCCTCCTTGGCCGCGGCCAGCAGCGCACTGGCCTGATCCGCGACATCAGGATTGGCGGCCGTGATGAGGACCAGAGTGTCGATGCCGTCAACCGCGGCGCGCACCCCCTGCGCGTCTTCGACTGTACCCACCGCGAGCTCCGCATCGCTTGCCATCAGCGGTGCGGCCTTCTGCGCATTCCCAGCGAGCGCACGGACCGCGACGTCCTCGTGGGCGGCGAGCCGGCTCACTAGGACCCTTTTCACGGAAACGTCCTCCTGCATGGCTCCGCCTCAGCGGCTCTTGCCGTTTCACCGGGAGCCTCGGCAACGGTGCCGGCCAGCGTGGCGACCCGCGGAGCATCCGGGTATACCAGCTGCCGCGGCCAGATCTCGATCCACAGGCTGAGGGGGGAATCGAAGGCATGAAACGGCCCCGGCGCGCTGAGCCGCGCCGGGGCCATGCCTTCCTCAGCCGCGCTTAGTGCGACCACACCGGGTTCTTTTCCTCCGTGGTCGTGTGGGTGATCCGGGTCTGGCTCAGGCCAGTGGCAGCGTTCATGGTCCAGATCTGAGATTTCCCGGACCGTGAGCTGACGAACGCGATCTTGGAACCGTCGGGTGACCAGGTCGGATCGCCGTCGTAGGCGGCGTGGGTGGTGAGGCGCTTGGTTGCGCCCGTGCTCCTGGTGTAAACGAAGATATCGATGTTGCTGGTGCCCACCACCTTGGCGAAGGCGATTTTGGAGCCATCCGGCGACATACGCGGACTGCTCATGAAGGTGGCCGACGACACTGTCAGGTAGCCAGTATCTGTCTCGGGGTTGATCATCTCTATCGTCTTGCCGCTGGCGCCGGCATAGACAATGAACTTGCCCGTCGGATCGAACGACGGAGAATTGCCCTCCAGGACCTTGCCGCCCCGCGTGAGGAAGGCCATTGCACCGGTGGCCAGCTTCAGCGTAGCCAGGTACGATTTCCCTCCCAGTATGACGGTCACCACCAGGCGCGAGCCGTCGGGCGACCAGGAGGGGTAGCGAATGTCGAACCAGGATGGTGCGGAACGCGCCCAGCGCTTGTTGGTGCCGTCGGTATTCATCAGGTAGATGTCCGAGTGTTGGACGTTCGAGGCATCCAGCCGCGGGCGAGCCATGGCGATGCGCTGGTTGTTCTGAGACCAGGCCGGCTCCGTCTCGTAATTCGCAAAGCTGGTCAGGCGGACGACGTTGTACCCCTGGGGATCCATCTTGAAGAGGTCGAAGCCACCCTTGCGGGACGAGGTGAACAGAATCCGCTGCGCCGTAGTCGCCAGGGCAAGGTCCGGACCCGCTGGCTGGCCGGCGGGACGAGCACCTCCTCGGCAGGGGCGGGGGGCGTGTGGCGGGCGCAAGCGGGTTGTCGCCGCCGTCGCAGGCGCCGAGCGTCGGAGGATGGCGAGCGCGAGGATCTGGGAAAGCACGGCGCGGAGCCGCCGCAGCAGGGGGAGCCGGCAGATCGGGCAGAACATCGGAGTTCTCCTGGGGACCGGTGGTCCCGGTACGAGTGAGTTGAGGTGCCCGTGTCAATGACGCGCCGAGTATACGGTCGACGCTCACGCGCGAATCACCCGGGAATCACCGGGGACAACAGTTGATGGAGAGACGACTGGCGGGGAAGTGGGAGGCGGGACGTGAGGCTGCGCGAAGCCGAGCGCCGAACGACCGCCCTGCGTGTTGGGTTTCCAGTGGTTGCCGACAGCCTGCACCTGGAGGACGAATCCCGCGAAGGGAGCGGACCGTGCTGCGCACCCATCCCCGGCTCCCCGCTCCCGTCGCAACGGGAGCGGGGCTGGGGCGATAGAGCCGCGTGCAGGTCAGAGATTGATCTTCTGGCCCAACAGGACAGGCTGCACGTCCAGCCTAGTGGTGCTTACGGGCGGCCAATCTAGCACCGGCACTCACGCTGGAATCACGGGGGAATCACCCGACGCATGACGTCTTACGCAATAACAGGTCGGCGGTGCAGCCGAGTGGAGAGGGCGGACTTGAAGGTGGGACTTACGGAGGGCTGAGTCTAGGGTGCCACGCGTGTGATCTGAGGGAGCCCTTCGCAGTGCTCAGGGCAGGCTCTTAGCTGCGCTCAGGATGACAATCTTGCGCTCAGGGTAACCACCTCAGCGCCCAGTCTTCAGCTCCATCACCCAGATGTCGCTCTGGCGCGAGCCAAGTGTAAAGAAGAAACGCTTGCCATCGGTGGCGAACTCGGGCCTTGTCGAGGGGCGGGCGGGGTCATCGAAGCGTACCAGAATCCTGGGGGTGCCGCCGGCCGCAGGGACCGACCAGAGGCTCGAGTGCCCGGCCGGATCGAAGGCCTTGTAGTAGATCGTGCGGCTGTTGGGGCTCCACTGGGCGAGCTCCGGCGCCGGCTGCCGCAGCGGAATCGACTCTGACGAGCTGGCCGGGGACTCCCCCTTCCGGCGCAATGAGCCAGAGCCCATCCTGACGGCAGTACACGATCGCGTGGCCATCGGGTGCCCAGCTGCCCGCCCAGCCCCCGTCGGAGGTGAGCTGTCGCGCGGCGCTCCACGGCGATCCGCCCTGCCGGGCAACCAGGTAGAACTGGGGTTGCCCCGAGACATCGGCGGTGAAGACCAGGTCCGGCCGTCCGGCGCCAGGCCGGGCGAGCGCTGGTTGGGAGGAGATCGACGACGTTTCCGGCTCTCCCCCATCGGCGGAGATAATCCGGACCCGACGGGTGCCCGCGTGGTAGGAGTGGATAGCGATCTGGCGGCCGTCGCCCGACCAGGTTGACACGAAGTCGTCGTCCGGCGAGCTGGTGAGCTGCACCGGCTCGCCGCCGAGCCGGGCACCTTGTAGATGTCTTGGTTTCCCTTCCGGTCAGAGTCGAAGGCGAGCCAGCGCCCATCCGGCGAGAGACTCATTCCTTCGATGACCTGGGTGCCCTTGGTGAACGGGAGGGCCGCCGCCAGGAGGCGGTTCGCCTTGGGGGACGTCGAGTGTCCAGACATTCCCGGTGTAGGTGAAAACGGAGTAAGCGAGCCTCTCCCATCGCGGGAGAGGCTGAAGGTGTGGGCGTTCAGGCCGGTCGTGACGCGAACCGGGGGCCGGCCGGCTGTCCGGAGCGGCCAGGTCCACCCTATAGATGTCGCGGCTTCCCTCCCGGTCCGACACGAATTGGAGGCTGCGGGCGTCGGGCAGCCACACCGGGCTGGTGTTGAGCGACTGCGCGTCGGTGACCTGGACTGCCGGTCCCCCGCGTGCTGGCACGAGCCAGATTGAGCTGGGGGCAATGTTACCGAGGTTGGCGGAACTGCCCCAGGGCGATTCGCCGTAGGCGAAGACCGGGTTACCGGAAACGAATGCGATCCACTCACCATCGGGCGACCACGCCAGCGAGTGGGCGGCAGGACTCTGGGAGACCAGCTTAGGTGGCCTACCGTCCATGGGCCGGACGTAGATCGCCCAGTTTTCGACGTAGGCGAGCACCTGCCATCGGGCGACCAAGCCGGATACGCCACCCACCTGGCGGTCTGAGATGGACCGATCAGGCGCTGCGGCACTCCGCCCAACGCATGCACCAGGTAGATCGCTCCGTCGGCCTGGAACAGCATCCGGCTCCCATCCGGCGACCACCGGGCCGGCGATGGGACCCCGGCAGCGCCTCGGTGAGCGGAACCGCGCGTCCGCCCCCTACCTGCCTCATAAAAAGCTGGAATCGATCCCCTGCTTCGGCTGCATAGGCCATCATCTTCCCGTCGGGCGAGAGCGCTGGGTCCAGCTCGAGCCGTTCGTCGAACGCTACGCGGTGAGTCGCCCCGGGGACCAGTCCTCCGGTGCCGCGCGGGCGGAGGAAGATTCCGCCGATGATGCCGGCGGCGAGCAGGGCCAGTGCCGCACGCGGCCTGGCGAGAGTCTACCCGCCGACGTTGCGCCAATGCGCGGGAGGGCGGGCGGCGCTCCGGCAGCGCGGGGCGGTAACAGGCGAGCGGCGGTGACGGAATCGGTGTCAGAACCGGAGCAACGAACGCCACGGGCTCTGGCTGACGACCTCGGCGCACGCCGAGGGAGTCGGTCGTGCCGCGGCTGCGCCTTCGCCGCTCCGCAGCTCCGCCGCGAAGATCGACGACCTCGCGGTCGGGCGGGAGACTCCAACTCCTGCTCCATCAGCACTTCGTAGATCCGGGCATGCTGCAGCGCGCCGGGACGGTCTCCCGCCGCGACAAGTGCCCGCATGAGACTCACCGCCACCCGCGCATTGAGTGGGTCCTGCGCGGCGAGCTTGCGCCACCACCCAACCGCCTCTGTCCAGTCTCCCTTTGCTTCCGGCCGCTTCGGCTAGCCTCTCGAGCGACTCGGCGTAGCTCCGCGCCAGCTCCCGCCCGTTCTTCTTCGGCCCAGCGCTCGAACTCCGGCGCGCCCGGCAGGTGAAAGCCATCGAGAAAGGGGCCGGTGTATCGTGCCGTCGCATCTTCCAGCTTCCCTCCCCAGCGCCTGCTCGAATTCCACCACGTCGCTCGAGACCAGCTCCGGATTGAGCCGTAGGTCCCGGATGCCCAGAAATACGTCGTCAGAGCCGAGATCCTGCCGTAACGCATAGAGCGCCTGGTTGAGCCCACGTCGGGCGCGTTCCTCCTCGGTGTCCGGCCAGAGATAGGCCATTACTTTCTCGCGGGTGAGTCCCTGCTCGCCTGCGCAGGCCAGCAGGGCGAGGACGGCCAGCCGGCGTGGTTGCGCCGCCGAGCCGCTCACGAGGCCGCCGGCTCCGCGGACGTGGAGTCTCCCGAAGAGTATGCACGCGTAACACAATACGGCGGTGATTCGGAGGTGATTCCGCTGTGAGTCCCCGGTCTATACTAGGCAGCGTCAACCCGGGCGGCAATCGGCTGCTGCGGCTCTGACAGCACTAGCTCGGGAAGGAGTTCCAAATGAGAACCCCACTTCTCGCCCGCCTGCCTGGACTCGCGATGGTCGCCTTGAGTGCCTTTGGCGGAGTCGCGTCTCCAACGGACCATTCCTATTCGTTCCGCGCCGCCCTGACCGGTGATGTGCGGGCCGCCATGTCGGGAAGCGCGACCTTCGACTGGGGCAGCGCCACCGCCGGAACGCTGCCCGTTTTCATCCTGGACCTCGGCACGGACAGTCTGGAGGGAGCCGTCCTCTTTACCCGCACCAGCGGTACCCGCCTGAGCGTCGGAAGCTACGGTGTCTCAGACCTTCGCGGTGGCTCCGACGCCCTCGAGGCGGTCGTCAGACTCGGCCGAGCGGACGGTCCCGAGCGAGTGTTCCGGGCGCAGGCCGGGACTCTCACCATCACCTCGGTCTCGGACAACGTGATCACCGGCCTCTTCGCGCTTCAGGCCACCGGATTCCCCGCAGCCCGGCCGGACCGCGACAGCCAGCGTGTGTTCGTATCAGGGTCGTTTGCCGCCAAGGCCGAGGACTGATTCCTCAACCAATCCCAATAGGAGAACTACCCATGTGTGGAAGGATGCGGACCATGTGGCCGATGTCGGAGGTAATGGGGTGGCCGCGCGCAGAGACTAATGCCGCGCCCGGCGAGACCGGGCCAGCCTCACCGGCCGACGTGTTAATCGAGCACCTCGGGATTGTCCAGCGTAGCAGCGCGGAGGTGCAGGACCTGTACTCGAATCCGATCCCGGCGCCGGTCGTGACGCTTGTGCCGGTCGTGACATTCTTGCCGAAAGATTCGGTACTCGAGCGGCAGCACCCGGCGCGGGCGCCCGAGCCGGATCTCGACGCAGCGTAGTCAGGAGTCAGGAGTCGCGAGTCGAGAGTCGAGAAATGTCGCAAATGCTGTCATCCTGAGCGTAGCGAAGGATCTCTAGCCATTCGGGGCTGAGATCCTTCGGTCGCTAGCGCTTCCTCAGGATGACAGGTGCGTGGCCGCTCCTGACTCCCGACTCCTGACTCCCGACTCTGTCGCCCTTTCGGTCTGAGGAGTGTGGGGTAGCTTACCTGCAGGTCGAGGAGGAGGAACTGATGACCCCCGAGCAGCAGGAGTTGGTGCGGGAGAGTTGGCGGCGATTCGAGCCCACGTTGCAGGAAGCCGGCGCCCAGTTCTACGACCGGCTCTTCGCGCTCGATCCGGTGCTGCAGCGGCTCTTCGCCGGCGTCGACATTGCGGCGCAGGAGCAAAAGCTCATGGCAATGCTCGCGCAGATCGTGCAGGTGATCGATCGACCCGAGGAGCTGGTGGGACCGGTGGCGGCCCTGGGTCGGCGACATGTGCACTACGGGGTGAAGGATGCCGACTACGAATCGATTGGGGCTGCGCTGCTCTGGACGCTGGAACAGGCGCTGGGCGATAATTTCACGCCTGAGGTGAGAGCGGCCTGGACCGAAGCGTACCTGACGGTGGCCATGGTGATGCGGCGCGCGGCCGCCCGGGAGATGATAACGGGAGAGATTCCTGTCGTCCGGCCCACATAATCGCGCCTCGCACACGAAAAAAGGTTGCCGGAGAAGGCAACCTTTTGTGGAATCGAACCTACGACCTCGTGATTAAGAGAGAAGGGCCACCGCATCCCGGTGGCCCTTCTCGTCGACAGTGTCTTCACCCTTCGGCCTGCATGCATTATCTAATTCGAACGATCTTCGCTTTGGATGGGACGCCGTTGCCATTGAGGATGAACAGCATGTAATGCCCCGGCGGAGTTACCGCACGACTGGTGGGAGCGGTCACGGTTAACACCCCGCTCCCACGGGTGAAGGAGAGCCGCTGGTACCGCTGATTCATATCGAAGGCGTGGGTCACCGAGGGAAGCCGGATCAAGCTCACCCTGGTGATACTGGCAGCCTGTGAGGTGGTCACAGTGAATGCGGTCTTATAGCTGACCGTCGTGGTCGCGGCGCTGATGCTCGGGCGAGCACCCTTGAACAGGTACGGCGGGGAGAACAATTCGGCGTTGGTCTCATCCGGTGCTCCGGAGGCGCCACCGCTTCCGGCGTGTAAGACCCGGCCGTCAGGCAAGAGCAGCGATATGGAGTGATAGCCCCGCGTTACCGCGCTACTGGCCAATGTCGTCCAGACGCCGGTCGAGGGATTCCACAGCTCCGCGGCGCGTGCCCCCTTGGTGAGATCGTTGTGGATCGACCCGCCGACGCCTCCCGTCACAAGGACCTCGCCCGTTGGGAGAACCGTGCTGTTGAGATGCCGCCTGGGAAACGCCATTGACCCGGTCCACTTCCACACCGGGGCCGCCACGTTCAGATCGATCGTCTCGGCGGTATTGGTGGTGCGGCCACCACCGACGTAGAGAATTTTTCCTTTGTCGTACATGACCGCCGAGCCGTATTCGCGCACCCCGTAGAGCCGGCTCCCGACGGTGCTCCACGATCCGGTTCCATTGGTATTCAGGTAGCGCGTGGTTCGCTCCTCACCGGCATAGAAGATCCGGTTATTTGGCGCCAGGAAGGTCCGGGGATAGTAGGGCAGCGTGCGGCTCGCGGTGGTCAGCCGCCGAAGACCGGTCAATGACCAGACCTCGGGCACTGTGACCTGAACCTGATTTTCATCGGTCCCCGCCAGGATCAAGACCTCCCCGTTGGAAAGCGTGGTATTGGTCGGATACCAGCGGCCTTTCTGCATTGGGGTCGACGTAGCCCAGGTTTGCGTGCTAAACGAGAACAAGTTGTTGTCCCGGATGCCATGGAACGCCTTGATGTGCCCGCCGGAGACCAGGAGCCTGCCATCAGACAGGAACGAGTGACCCGAGCAGAAGAGCCAGGAGGAGACTGGCACAGCGGTGAAGGTGCCGGTACTCGGGTTCCAGACCTGCGGGACGCCGGTCAGTCCCCAGGCCAACACCCGGCCATTGGGTAGCAGGCTGGCATCGATGGCGACGATGGGCCAGGGGAATGGTGCACTCCACGAGCCTGAGGTCTCGGGGCCAGCCAGAGCGGCCACGGAAGCGGACATGGGGGACGCGGATGCGCCGCAAGGAGAAGCTTCATTCGGCCGGTAGGCCACCCGCCGGCCGTCCCGATACAACTCCACCGCGCCGGCCTGCGTCATCTCCAGCTCGGTCTCACTATAGGCGGGGTCCTGGTCGGGACCTTCTGCCAAGGTGAGAGTTCCGGTTTCCTCGGTGCCGGCCACCCGGTACTCGACCTGAACCGGAGCACCGGTGGCATTCGTTGCCAGGAACTTGTTCCCACAGACGTAGATCAGGTCGATAGGCCCAAGCGCAGCGCTTTCTGGAGGAGGGCCCGGGGGAGTCTCGGGGCGTGACCCGGGAGATTGCGAGCTGTCATGGCAGGCGTTCACAAGGAGGGCCGCGCCCGCGCAGAGCACCAGAGGAGATCCTACGCGTGTCCTTCGCATAACCAACGCCTTCTCCTGCAAGGCAGCTCAGCCAGAGTCCTGTGATCGGAGATCCGTCCCGAGCTACTTTGAACCTTCACACTTCACCGTACTCGCGGTGTGGTTGGCTCACACGCTGTGAGAAGAGAACCTACGCACGCGCGTCAAGCGGATTTCAAGCAGGGCGTCGGCAGACCAGAGCAGGGTCACAGGTGGGCTGGATCGAGCACGAGCAGTAGCGCTTTTGGTCGAGGCTGTCCATCAGTGGGGCCGACCACAAAGCGAAAACGGGTTGGCAATGGCCCAACCCGCTAGTGCTCACGTGGTTTTGTTGTGTTTGTAGTGCGCCGCGTAGGAATCGAACCTACAACCTAGTGATTAAGAGTCACTTGCTCTGCCAATTGAGCTAGCGGCGCAGTAAATCGAGCGCATTCCCTGCGCCCACATCCATAGCCCCAAGGGGAGTCGAACCCCTCTCTGGACCTTGAAAGGGTCCCGTCCTAACCGATAGACGATGGGGCCGGGCTGGTTGCGCGCTATGGGCTATGGGCTATGGGCCAAAAACACTACTCTAGCCCTGCTCCTTCGTCGACTCCGCCCATCGAAAGCTACATTGCAGGTAGCCTCTGACGGCCCCGGATAGCGCTAACGGGATTCGAACCCGTGTTTGGGCCTTGAGAGGGCCCCGTCCTAGTCCCCTAGACGATAGCGCCGTGTGAGCTGGCGAGCTATGGGCTATGGAGCTGGGAGCAAATCATCCGAGCCCACCGCTATCGTCACCAACCTCAGCGCCCACATCCTACCCGAGTCTGATCTGGCAGAGTTTCAAGCTCCTAGCACCTAGCTCCTAGCTCGCCCCAACAGGCCCGGCAGGACTCGAACCTGCAACCCCCGGTTTTGGAGACCGGTGCTCTACCACTTGAGCTACGGACCTCTGCACCAGCCTCACCAGTGGCTCTCCGCAGGCGGACCAACACCTACCAGGGTGGCTGACGGGGATTGAACCCGCAACCTCCGGAGCCACAGTCCGGCGCTCTAACCAATTGAGCTACAACCACCACGGGAGCCTGCGCCCCGTTCGTGAGCCCGGGAAAATATCGCTCGAAGCAGGGTCGGGTCAAGGCCAAAAACGGCGTGCGAGCGCGTCTGTCTCACGCGATCCAGGCACCAGCACGCCGTCGATCGTGGCCACCGGCACCACCCCGCGGACTGCATTCACCAGGAAGATCGGCAGGCCCTCGATGTCGCTCAGGGTCGAGCGTCGCTCCTCCACTTTACCGACCAGCTCCGTCACCCGGGCCCGGCCCACGCCGGGAAGGATGCCGAGCTCGAACGCCGGACCACACAGCTGGTCGTAGTCCCACCAGAGCACACTCCAGATCGCAGTCTCGGCGACGAAGCCACCGGGCGTGAGAAGCAATGCGTCGTCCACCCCCGCAGCCCGCGCACCGTCGAGCGCCCGGTCGAACTGGGCTCGATCGGTGGTCTTGTAGGGATAGGAGTGGTGGGCCACCTTCGAGACCATGAGCTTGACCGGCGTGGTCGGCCCTGCCAGCCGTTCGCTCACCTGCACTCCGCGCATTCCCACCTCGAGCCGATAGACCCGATCGTTGCCCCCTTTCGGCACCTCCAGCTCGCCCGGCAACGGAATGCCCAGTGCCTTGCAGCTTACCGCCAGCCGCCGCAGGTGGAGGTACCAGAGCGGAGCTTCCTCGTTCCGGATCCGCATCGTCTCGATCAATGCCGGCGGTGTGTGGCGCATGGCTCAGGTCACCGGTGCTTCCACTCGGCGCTCCGTCCAGCTCTTCGCCGTGGTGGCGGCCAGGATGATTGCGCCGCCGGCCATGGCCCAGATGGCGGGGACCTCTCCCTGCACCAGCCAGGCCCATACCGGATTGAGCGCCGGCTCGATGAGCAGGAGCACCGACGCCTCGAGCGCAGGAATGTGGTTGATCGCCCTGGTCACGAGCACATAGGCTAGGGCGATCTGGAACACGCCGAGGTAGAGGACCACCGACCAGTCGGTGATGGAATGCGCGCCGAGCGGGAGGGCAAACGGCAGCGTGACGAGAAAGGCGGTGAGATTACCCGAGGTGACGGCGGCGATGGGCGAGCCGCGCCCCTCCCTGGCCGTGAGCCAACGGAGACCGAGCACCGTGAGCGCCCAGCAGAAACCGCTGACCAGTGCCAGGACATTGCCACGCACCGGATCCGGCGCCGTCACCACAGGCCGCTCCACCCCGACGAAGAAGAGCATCAACCCGAACGCCACCGCGAGCATGAAGCCGACATCCCGCCGACGCACCGGCTCCTTGAGGAGCCAGGGAGCCAGGATCAGGAGATAGAGCGGCGCTGTGGACTGAAGAAAGATGGTGTTGGCCGCGGTGGTGAGACGATTGGCCAGCACGAAGAGCGTGAGACAGCCGGCATACGAGACGCCGACCAGGCCCGCCTGCCAGGTCCAGCCTCGGCGGGCACCAGAGGCCATCAGCAGGAGCGCGAGGGCTGCGAACCCCGACCGCAGGCTGGCGATCTGCCAACCGGTAAAGGCGGCAGCCTTTATCGCCGCACCACCGGTCGAGAAGAGCAGCGCGGCGCCCAGGAGCTGGAGGCGGGCGATGGATCGGGGAGCCATGGCAGGAAAGTAACGGCCCTCTGGGGAGTGACCCAGCCCACATTCCGCCCCTGAGATATGACCCATCTTGGTGCGGTTTTTTCGCAGCAGCACCTCGGCGGCCAGACCGTCGATCAGATGAGCCGGAAGGACGGGAAAGGCGGGAAGGACGGGAAGGAGGGGAAGGAGCGAAGGTGTCATCCTGAGCGAAGCGAAGGATCTCGGACTGTTCAGGTCTGAGATCCCTCGCTACGCCCGGGATGACAATCCCGCCTTACCACCCGTCCTTCCCGTCCTTCCCGTCTTTCCCGTCCTACCCATCCTCCTCCCCGGGCAGCTTCACCTCGTCGCCCACGACGTCGCGTACGTACAGCATCTTGATCGGCACGATGGTAGCGGCGAGCATCGGAACCGCCACCAGGAGTCCCAGGAATCCGAAGACAATCGACATCACGCCCTGGGTGAAGATGGTCAGCACCGGCGGGAGCTCGAGGCCTTTCTTCATCAGCAGGGGGTACAGGAGATTGGCCTCGGCTTGTTGAATCACGACGTAGGCGAGCGCCACATACACCGCCTTCTCCGGTCCATCGAGAAAGCCCATGGCGATCCCCGGCACCGATGCAATCACTGGTCCGGCTATGGGAATGAACTCCAGGATCCCGGCGATGATGCCGAGCGCCAGTGCGGCTTTGACGCCAAGGAGGAGGAGGACTATGGCGGTAAGGGTTCCGACCAGCACCATGCTGATGAATTGGGTCAGTAGCCAGCGCCGCAGCATCACCGCCGTCTCGCTCAGCACTTCCCGTGCACGGGGCCGGGCCTCGTGGGGAAAGAGATGCATGAGCCCGTCCTGGTAGGTCCGGGCATCGATGGCGACGAATAGGGTCACGAAGAGAATCAGAACCATGCCACCCAGCACTGCGAGCGTGGACGAGAAGAATCCAAAGACGTGCCGGCCCACTCCGCCGATCTGGTCGGCAAGACCCTGCCCCTCTGTCCCCTTCTCCCTACTCTTTTCGGACCTGGCGGCTGGCTTCTGTTGACCACTATCCTGGACCGGATCGGCAGCAACGGGCGTGTCCGGATTCACTTGTTCAAACACTTGTGAGACTCCCTCCTGCCGCTCGCGGACCCAGCGCTGGATCTTTCCGATCGCCTCAGGGAGCTCGGTCTTCAGCTCTCGAAGCTGCCCGGTGATGCTGGGCGCGGTCACCGCGGCGATACCGACGAGAGCACCGACGAAGGCCCCAAGGATGAGCACGGCTCCCACCGCGCGTGGGACGCGGCGGCGCTCCAGCCGATCCACCCCGGCAGTGAGAGCAAGGCCGAACAATACCCCTAGAAATGTGAGGATTACGACGGAACGTCCGACCCAGAACAGGCGGAGGGTGATGTAGAACCCGGCGATGATCGCCAGGGTGCGCAGGATGTCGCGGGTCGGCCACCCGCGGCGCTCGCCTCCAGGGGAGCCCGACTGCTCTGCTTTCCGACCGGTCCCGCTGCTTGCCATCTGGAATTCTCTCTACTGGAGCGGGTGCGAATCCAACAGGGGGCCGGTTGGCTCGCTCTGCTCGGGATGACGCGCGAGTGCTGACGTCACGGCCCTGTACCGACTTCCCCCCTTCCCCGCTTCCCCGCTTCCCCGCCTACCGTATACACCTCGGTTCGCACCGGCCGGAACCCTCGTTTGAGGTAATTGGGGAGTGCCGATGGATGGTCGAGCGTGCAGGTGTGCAGCCACACCCGGTTCGGCCTCAGCTCCCAAGCTGCCTGAGTAGCACGGGTGAGAAGGTACTTGCCCCACCCTCGTCCGATGAAGGAGGGAAGGAGACCGAAGTAGGCAATCTCGACCGACCCGTCATCGTGCTCTCGAAGCTCGAAGTAACCAGCCGGTGTTTCGCCTTCCGACAGGAGCCAGATTGAGATCCCTGGGTTACCCAGGTGGCGCCGGATCATCTCGTCACTCCAGGCAAGCCTATCGGTCCAGTGAAAGGCGCGACCCACTTCGGTGTAGAGGTAACGAAAGACCGCCGGAGAGCAGTGCTCCATCCGCTCGATGCGTGGGGTTGGCTCGGGAGTGGGCGCCGGCCGCAAGTCGCCCGGGGCCTTCATCTCCAGATATGTCCGCGTCACCTCGGTGGTACCAGCCATTCAGTCTCCGCAAGCAGACGGACCCCGGAGTGTAATCCGGGGCCCGTTTGGTTCGCTACCAAAACAAGTCCGGCCTCCTGTCGCACCTTGGTGTGCGGCGGCTGCGAATACACCAAGCCGCCAGCTGCAAGAATTAGCAGTTGGGGGACAGAAACAAGCGACCCCGGAAGGACCCGGGGTCGCCTTGAACTACCCGCCAAGCGGCTTACTGCTGAGCGGTGGTGTCTGCCGGAGCGGGCATCGCGGTGGTGTCTGCCGGAGCGGGCATCGCGGTGGTGTCAACCCCAGCCGTGGTGTCGGTCTGAACTTCGGCCTGAGCACCGACGCTATCGGCGCCCATTGGGGCGGCCGTGGTGTCCGACACCGCAGTGGTATCGGTTACCGTTGGCTCAGGCACAGCAGCCGCGGTGGTGTCGGTCTGAACCGCTGCGGTATCCGTGGCGGTTACCGCGGTGGTATCGCCCCGCTCCGGGGCCGCGCCGGTCTCGTCCTCGCCACGGTTGTGGCAGCCTACCGCGAGAAAGGCCGCGGCGGCCAGGATCAACAGATGTCTCATAGATGCGCTCCTAGAGCGAAGGGACCCTGCCCGCCTGAGGGTCTCTTTCGCCATTGTCCATGTGCCGCGGGCCATCTCAAGTGGGTGTTCGGCTGCGCTGAATTACCAAGCGCGCGGGGATAAGGTACCTCGGGTTTTGCGATCCCGATAGGGCCTGGATCACAGTCGGCAGCGCCGGCCTCAGGTCCTCAGCTCCTCCAGACCCCGGAACAGGTCCAGGGCCTGGGGGTTGGCCATGGCGTCCAGGTTCACCACCGGCCGGCCGTGGATAACCTCGCGCACGGCAAGCTCGGTGATCTTCCCGCTGATGGTCCGGGGAATGTCGGCTATCTGGAGGATCTTTCGGGGAACGTGGTGGGGGCTGGCATACTCTCGGATCCGTTGCCGGATCCGGCCAACCAGCGCCTGATCGAGGGTGAGTCCCTCGCGCAGGCGGACGAACAGCACCACGCGTACGTCTCCCTCCCAGTCCTGCCCAACCACCAGGCTCTCAACCACTTCCGGCAGCTGCTCGACCTGGCGATAGATCTCGGCCGTGCCGATCCGCACGCCTCCCGGATTCAGGGTAGCGTCGCTGCGACCCAGAATGACCAGACCGCCGTGCTCCGTCATCCTGGCCCAATCGCCATGACGCCAGACCCCAGGGTAACTCTCGAAGTACGCGGCATGGTACCTGGAGCCCTCCGGGTCATCCCAGAACCGGACCGGCATGCTGGGAAAAGGGCGGGTGCACACCAGCTCGCCTTCGATGGTCGTGACTGGGGCGGCCCTCCGCGTCGAACACCTGGACGCTCATGCCGAGCCCCGGTGTCTGTAGCTCGCCTCGCCACACCGGTCCAATCGGATTGCCCAGAGCGAAGCAGGAGACGATGTCGGTGCCACCGCTGATGCTCGCCAGGTGAACGTCGGGCTTGATCCGGCGGTAGACGTAGTCGTAGCTGTGCCCCGCCAGCGGGCTGCCGGTCGACAAGATGGTCCGCAGCGAGCCGAGGTCATGAGTACGCCCGGGCTCCAAGCCTTCCTTCTCGGCCATAGCCAGATACTTCGCGCTGGTACCGAAGACGGTCACTCGCTCCTGCTCTACCATATCCCAGAGGACACCCGGCCGGAACAGCGGCGCCCCATCGTAGAGGACCACCGTGGCTCCAACGGCAAGACTCGACACCAGCCAGTTCCACATCATCCAGCCGCAAGTGGTGAAGTAGAAAATCCGATCCTCGCGGCGGAGATCGGTGTGCAGCACCAGCTCCTTCAAGTGCTGAAGCAGCGTCCCTCCGGCGCCGTGCACCATGCACTTGGGGAGCCCGGTGGTGCCCGAGGAGTAGAGGATGTAGATGGGGTGGTCGAAGGCGGAAGCAGGCGGAAGCGGGGAGGCGGGGAAGCGGGGAGGCAGTTTCCCGCAGTTGACTGGGCGGTGTGCTTTGACTTCCCCGCTTCCCCGCTTCCCCGCTGCCCGGCCAGCCAATCGCCCCACAGAACGGCCCCGGGAATGTCCGAGATGTCCGGGCGATTCGGCGAGGTACGGCACCACCACCACCCGCTCGATCTCAGGGATCCGCTGGCGTACTTCACGGACTCGGCCGAGCGAGTCGATCTCCTTCCCGGCATAGCGGTATCCATCGGCGCAGAAGAGCACGCGAGGACGGATCTGGCCGAAGCGGTCGATGACGCCGTTGGCGCCGAAGTCGGGCGAGCAGGAGGACCAGATGGCGCCGAGGCTGGTGGTGGCCAGCATGGCGATCACCGTCTCGGGAAGATTGGGCAGGAAGCCGGCAACCCGGTCACCGGGGGCTATGCCATGCTCGCGCAGCGCGGCCGCCACCCGGGCGACCTCCTGCCCCAGGTCGGCATAGCTGAGCGTGCGTTGTCGGCCCCGTTCGTTCCAGAAGACGAGCGCGGGATAGTCGTCGGCGTAGCGGAGCAGGTTCTCGGCAAAGTTGAGTCGAGCGCCGGGAAACCACCGGGGGCCGAGCCTCGGGTCCGGTGGCGCCATCCGGTCGAGCCCGACGACCACATCGTCCCACTGCTGTCTGCCGGGCCGCTCGTCGGCGATGACGCCACAGAACCGCCACACTTCGGGCCAGAATGCCTCGGGATGATCCACCGACCATTGATACAGCGAAGCGAAGTCGCTGACTCTGTTGGAGCCGGCCGGTTTTTGCTTTCGGATGTGCTGGATGAACGCGGTGAGATTCGCGCGCTTGACGCGCTCGGCGTCAGGGGCCCACAGCGGGGTTTCGTTACTAGCCAGATCCTTCGCTGCGCTCAGGATGACAGCTCCGTCCTATCTGTCCTCTCCGTCCCTCGCCGTCCTTCCCGTCTTCCCGTCTTCCCATCCTCACGAAGTCGGCGGATTGAACTGCGCGTGCTGCGCATCCAGCCAGGACACGTGGTAGTTCGGGGTCCTCGATTGCGAGCGCGGGCTTGGCCACCTTGAGTGGACGGAAGGTATCCATCATCACCGCCAGTTCCTCGGTGTACTTGGCCCCGATGCTGGCCTCGGCGCGGCCGGGGTGCGGGCCGTGTGGAATTCCGTCGGGGTGATGGGTGATGCTGCCGAACTCGATGCCCTTTCGGCTCATGAATTCGCTGGACGCGTAGTAGAGCACCTCGTCCGAGTCCACGTTGCTATGGTTGTACGGCGCCGGCACGGCCTCGGGGTGGAAGTCGTAGGGCCGCGGGCAGAAGCTGCAGACCACGAAGCCGTCGCCCTGAAAGGTCTGATGCACCGGGGGCGGCTGGTGCACTCGGCCTACGATCGGCTCGAAGTCCATGATGTTGAAGGCCCACGGATAGAAGTACCCGTCCCAGCCGACCACATCGAACGGATGGTGGTCGAGGATGATCTCGTTCAACCCGTCGTACTGCTTGACCAGGATCCGGAAGTCGCCCCGCTCATCATGCGTGCGGAGCTGGGTCGGGCGCCGGATATCTCGCTCGCTGTAGGGTGCGCCCTCGATCAACTGGCCGAACTCGTTGCGGTAACGCTTGGGCCAGCGCACATGCCCCCGGCTCTCCATGATCAGGAGCTTGGTCTGCTCGGCGCCCAGGTCGAGCCGGTAACGGTGCATGATGCCCCGATGGATGACGAGGTAGTCGCCCTCATGATACGGTAGGTCGCCGTAGATCGTCTCCAGGGTTCCCGTGCCCTTGCTGACATAGACCAGCTCGTCCGCCTGAGCATTGCGGTAGAAGTGGGCGTCGTTCTCGTCCGGCTCGACGTAGAGCATCGCCACCTCCTGGTTGAACAGGAGGGGAACCCGGTCCAGCGTCGGGCTGCCGCCCTTCTTGACCTTCGAGGTACGGAAATGCCGGTGACGGAGAGTGTTGTCAGGGTCGGCCTCGTACTTCTGCTCCCGGAGCCGCTTGGCCGATTTCACCGTGGTGGGAGGATAGGTGTGATACAGCAGCGAGGAGGTTCCGGTGAATCCCTCGTGCCCCATCAGCTCTTCGGCATAGATCCCGCCATCGGGCTTTCGGAATGCGATATGCCGCTTGCGCGGGATCTGGCCCATGGTGTGGTAGATCGGCATCTTTCCCTCCAAAAAACGTGAGCGGTGAGCAGTGAGCGGTGAGCGGGATCGCAACACACCTTTCGGCGGCCGTCCCGCTTACCGCTCACCGCTTACCGCTTACGCCGTTGTTCACAGATTTCCCCGGGCCGCCTGTTCTCTTTCAATCGCCTCGAACAGTGCCTTGAAGTTACCCTTGCCGAAGCTCTTGGCGCCCTTTCGCTGAATGATCTCGTAAAAGAGGGTCGGGCGATCCTGAACCGGCTTGCTGAAGATCTGGAGCAGGTACCCCTCATCGTCCCGGTCGACCAGAATCCCAAGGTCCTTGAGCGGCGCCAGGTCCTCATCGATGTGGCCCACCCGGTCGAGCACGCTATCGTAATACGCCTTGGGCACCTGGAGGAAGTCCACTCCCCTGTCCCTCAGCGCCGTCACCGTCTCGATGATGTTGTCCGTCGCGATGGCCAGGTGCTGCACCCCCGGCCCGCGGTAGAAGTCCAGGTACTCGTCTATCTGCGACTTCTTGCGGCCTTTGGCCGGCTCGTTGATCGGAAATTTGATCCGGTCGTTCCCGCTCGCCACGACCTTCGACATGAGCGAGGAGTACTCGGTCGAGATATCCTTGTCATCGAAGGAAATGAGGTTCCGGAACCCCATGACTTCCTGATAGAAGTTGACCCAGGTGTTCATCGCGCCCAGCTCGACGTTGCCGACACAGTGGTCCACATACTGGAGACCCACTGGCGCTGGACTGTAGCGTGGACTGACCGCCTGGAACCCGGGGAGAAAGAGTCCCTTGTAGTTCCGGCGCTCCACCAGACTGTGGATCGTGTCGCCATAGGTATGAATGGCAGCGATCACGACCTCCCCGGCGTCATCCCGTAATACGGTCGGCTTCTGGGCCGGCTTGGCGCCTCGCTCAACCGCAACATTGAATGCCTCACGGGCGTCATCCACCCAGAGTGCGATATCGCGCACTCCGTCGCCATGCTGCGCAACGTGCGCCGCGGCTGGATGCTCCGGGCCGAGCGGGGAGGTGAGAAGGAGCCTGACCTTGTTTTGTTGCAGCAGATAGGTGGCGCGGTCGCGGGTTCCTGTCTCCGGTCCGCGGTAAGCGACAAGCTGAAAACCGAAGGCCGTCCGGTAGTAGTGGCTGGCCTGCTTGGCGTTGCCGACGAAAAACTCGACAAAGTCGGTGCCGTTGATGGGAAAGGTATCGGTAGACGCGGCGGACGAGGCCAACGTATTGGTGTGCATGAGTCCTCCAGGGGCCTATCGGCTCGGAAGCCCCGGCGGGCGCTGCGGCCGGGACGTCCAGTACGCTCTAACGGAAAGATACCTATGGGCTTAGACGCACGCCACATACCCCGGTACGCACCCGCCCAACCAGGCCGGGTCGGTCGACGAGGCTGGATCACATCGCTTTTGCGCGAACCCCGCTATTTGTGGTACCTTCCGCAGTGGGTAGGCGGTAAAATCATCCGATCTCGGTGGTCGCCGGCCTTTGGCCGCCACTTGGGTGCGGTGCAGTCATTTGATGCTTCTGTCCCGGGAAAGATCCACATGCCCGGTCACGCTATCATCCTAAACGGATTCTCCGCCGTAGAGGTCGGGGCACCGGCCTGCCCACCCAACATCCGGCTTAGCTGGAGAGAACTCCCGGCCTTTCGCCCGGCGCAGGACCAACCGATCGAGCTCGTAGCCGCGGAGCATACGTGACCGGCATCCTAGACCAAAAGGCTGAAGGCGGTCCCTTCACTAAGCCCGTGATCGGCATTGCGACGTCGGCCGGTGGACTGAGCGCCCTGAGCCGGCTCTTGAGCGCGTTGCCGGCCACTCTCGACGCGGCCATTCTCATCGTGCAACACCTGGACCCCGCCCGGCCGAGTCACCTCGCCGATATCCTGGGGCGGCGCACCCCTCTTCCGGTGAAGCAGGCCGACAGCGAGGATCGCCTGCACGCCGGTGCGGTGTTCATCGCCCCTCCCGGCGCGCACATTCTCGTGGATCCGGGGGGCACCATCTCCCTCTCATACCGGCCGCCGGTCCACTTCGTTCGCCCCGCCGCTGACCACCTCTTCGAATCCATTGCCGGCAGCTTCGGGGCCCGAGCGGTGGCGGTTGTGCTGACCGGCACCGGCCACGATGGGGCCACTGGCGCCCAGGCCGTGAAGCGAGCGGGCGGCAGGGTGATCGTGCAGGACGAATCCACGTCGGAGTTCTTCGGCATGCCGAAGTCGGCTATCGATGCGGGACAGGTGGACCTGATTCTCCCCCTGGATAAAATCGCCCCGGCCCTCGTGGCACTCTGCGGTGGAGCGGCATGAGCAAATCGAAGCAGGTTTTGCCCGACGTCGAACCATCAAACGAGTCTCCCGAGGCCGAGGAGCTCGAGGCCCTGTTGTCCTATCTGAAACAGAGCCGAGGCTTCGATTTCACCGCCTACAAGCGGGCCACCCTAACGCGCCGGGTGCTGGTCCGCATGCAGACAGTCGGAATAGGATCGTTCGCCGACTATCTCGACTATCTCCAGGTCGACTCCAACGAGTTCACCCGGCTCTTCAACACTATACTGATCAACGTCACCAGCTTTTTCCGGGATCCTCAGGCATGGGAGTTCGTCGCGAGCAATGTTGTTCCGAGATTGCTTGCAGGATCGGGAGTGAGGAATGCGATCCGGGTGTGGAGCGCGGGCTGTGCCTCCGGGGAGGAGGTCTACACTATTGCGATGCTGCTGGCAGAGGCGCTGGGGCGGGAGCAGTTTCGTGAACGGGTGAAAATCTACGGCACCGATGTCGATGAGGAAGCCCTCACCCAGGGGCGCCAGGCGGCTTATGACAGTCGCGCGGTGGAGGGCGTGCCACGGGATCTCCTGCAGAAATACTTCGACCGGCTGGACGAGCGCTTCGTCTTCGATAAGGAGCTCCGCCGCAGCGTCATCTTCGGGCGCCATGATCTCAATCAGGACGCGCCGATCTCACGGATCAACCTGCTGACCTGCCGCAACTGCCTGATGTACTTCAACGCCGAGGCCCAGGCCAGAATTCTGGCACGATTCCAGTTTGCCCTGATGGACGGCGGCATCCTCTTCCTGGGGAAGTCCGAGACCCTGCTGACCCACTCGGTGAACTTCGGCGCGGTGGACGTGAAACTGCGGCTCTTCACCAAGGCCGAGGGCGAATCGCGCGAGCGGGGGGGCGACGTCGACCGGGCGCGGTGGATTGAACCCGGCGACACGAGCCAGCGCCTGCGCGACGGCTCGGCCGATATCGCTCCGGTAGCAGAGCTCCTGGTCGATAACAGCGGGAAGGTCGTTCAGATCAACGGGCAGCTACGATCCCTGTTCGGACTCAGTCAACGCGACCTGGGTCGGCCCTTGCAGGACCTGGAGCTGTCGTACCGGCCTTTCGAGCTTCGATCCCGTATCGAGCGCGCCTACGCCGAACACCGGCCCATCTCCCAGACAGAGGGCGCATGGAGGGGACCAGGCGGACAGACGATGTACTTCGATCTTCTCGTCGTGCCGGTTCCCGATACGGACGGCGCCTTTCTCGGCTGTAGCTGCATCTTCACCGATGTGACCAGAGCGCATCGCCTCCAGGAGGAGGTGCATCGCACCCACCAGGAGCTGGAGACCGCCCTGGAGGAGTTGCAGTCCACCAACGAAGAGCTGGAGACCACAAACGAGGAGCTACAATCCACGGTGGAGGAGTTGGAGACCACCAATGAGGAGCTCCAGTCCACCAACGAAGAGTTGGAGACCATGAACGAGGAGCTTCAGTCTACCAATGAGGAGCTCCAGACCATCAACGACGAAGCGCGTGAGCGGGGGAACCAGCTCGGCCAGCTGAACGCCTTCCTCGAGTCCATTCTCACCAGCCTGCGGGGCGGCGTCGTGATGCTGGACCGTGATCTTCATATCCAAAAATGGAACCGCAGGGCCGAGGACCTGTGGGGTCTTCGCCCCGAAGAGGTGCAGAGCAAGAATTTCTTGAATCTCGACATCGGCCTGCCGGTGGATCAACTCAAGGGACCGATCCGGGCCTGTCTCGCAAGCGATAGCGAATTCATGGAGGTGATCTTGGACGCGACCAACCGGCGGGGCAAGCCGATGCGGGTCAAGGTGACCTGCACCCAGCTCGCCGACCCTCGCGGCGGAGACCCCCAGGGAGTCATCCTCCTGATGGAAGAGACCGATGGGAAGTCGTAACAGCGTTCTTGGTTGGGTCGAGGACCTGCAGTGAACCGGGAAGGATACGCCGACCGGCTCCGGGCCATGCATGACCGCATCAGCGGTCTGACCTCAGAGGAGTTGGCTTCCGGCGAGATGGTGGAGGATCTGAGAGTTGCTCTGGAGGAGCTCCGGGTTGCGGAAGAGGAGCTACGGCAACAGAACGAGGACCTTTCGGCTACCCATCTCGAGCTCGATCGCGAACGGCGGCGCTACCAGGAGTTGTTCGAGTTTGCCCCGGGCGCCTACCTGGTTACCGATCCGAGTGGTATCGTGCGCCAGGCGAATCGGTCCGCCTCAAAGCTGCTTCGCGTTCCACCCAAATTTCTGGCCGGCAAAGCGCTCGCGGCATACATCTCGACCGATGACCGGCCGCGGTTTCGCGTCCTTCTGACCCAGGTGGGGACCCTTGCCGGACACCACGCGGCCGCCTTCAAGCTCCAGCCACGGGAGGGGGCGCCGCTGGATGCCGAGCTCACCTACTCCGTCAGCCCGCCGCGGGACGGCGAGCCCAGTGGTATTCGCTGGCTGGTGCGCGACGTTACGGAGCGAGAGCAGATGGCCCGGCACATCCGCGCGCTCAACCTCGAGCTGGAATCGAGGGTTGCGGCCCGCACCGCCGACTTGAGCGAGGCCCACCGTCTGGCGCAGGACCTGGTAGAAAAAGAGCAGAGTGCGCGCCGCGCCGCGGAATCCAGCGAGGCTCAGTCCCGGCACGTGCAGAAGCTCGAGAGCATTGGTGTGCTGGCCGGCGGGATCGCCCACGACTTCAACAACCTGCTTCACGTCGTCCTGGGAAACGCCGACATCGCCTTGAGCAACCTGCCAACGCGATCACCGGCTCGGGGGCCGATCGAGGAAGTCGTACGGGCTACCCTCCGCGCCGCCGACCTGACCCGGCAGCTGCTGGCCTACTCCGGCAAGGGCGCCTTCGTCGTCCGTCACCTCGATCTCTCCACCGAGGTGAGAGAGATGGCCACGCTGCTGCGCACCGGAATCTCGAAGCAGGCGACGCTGGCATGGGAGCTTGCATCCAACCTTCCGCCCGTGAGCGCCGACCCCACCCAGATCCGCCAGATCGTGATGAACCTCATCACCAATGCCTCGGATGCGCTCGGCGAGACCGGCGGGACCATCACGCTTTGCACCGGAGTCGCCCAGCTGGAGGACCTGGACGACCAGCACTTCGGTGTACCGCTGGAAGGCGAGGGTGAGGTGGATCGGAGTAGCGGCCCCTTCGTGTACCTGGAGGTCGGCGATACCGGCAGTGGCATGACCCCGGACACGCTGAGCCGCATCTTCGATCCGTTCTTCTCCACCAAGTTCACCGGGCGCGGCCTGGGCCTGGCCGCCATCATGGGCATCGTCCGCAGCCATCACGGACTGATCCGGGTTCGCACCGCTCCTGGCGAGGGCACGGCATTTCGGGTGCTCTTCCCCGCCGCCGCGGGAGCCGCGGTCAAGACGCTGAAGACCACGGCGGAGCGGAGCGACTGGCACGGGGACGGCACGATCCTGGTGGTCGAGGACGAGGAGGGGGTGCGGGAGGTAGCCGAGCGAATACTGCAGGAGATCGGATTTCAAACTATCGGGGCGGAAGACGGCCGCCGGGCCCTCGAGATCATGGAGGAGGTGGGTGACAGCGTGACCGCTGTCCTGCTCGATCTTTCCATGCCCCGGATGGGAGGAGCGGAGACCTTCCGCCGCCTGCGTGCCCTCCGGCCCGAGCTTCCGATCCTCATGATGAGCGGCTACACCGAGCAGGTGGTGGCCCCGCAGTTCATCGGGTCCGGCCCCGGAGTCACCGGATTCCTGCAGAAGCCGTTTTTGGCCGAGGACCTCATCGCCGTTCTCCGGCGCTTCGCGGAGAGTGCATCCGAATAACGTGCAACTTCCCCGCTGCCGCGCATCTCCTTCCGGCCAGAACGCCGGGAAGCCCTATTTGCTCGCCTGATCGCAGTGCCAGAACCTGCACCAGCTTGACACCCTGGCGCTAACCTCTTTGAGAGTAACATCTTACCGCGGTAGCACTAGCAGCTGCGGACCGACCCTCGAGGGCTCGGCCGGGCCTGGACTGATGGCGGATAGGCCGATAGGATCTCCATCACGGAGACGGCGGCGTGCATTCGAGCATATTTGATGCAGGAGTCCTGATCGCCCGCGCCAGGAAAGCATCGTTACCCCAGAGGGACATGACGGCTGATCTCACCCAGCTCTTCGAACAGTACTACGAGTCCCTGGTCCGGATGCTCTATCGCCGGACCGGTGATCGGGACCGGGCAGAGGACCTGGCGCAGGAGACGTTTGCGCGGGCCGTGGCCGCTCCACCCAACAACCCGCGTCCCTGGCTCTTCGCGGTCGCGCTCAACCTGGTGCGCGAAGATGGGCGCCGGGCGCTGCGTCAGGGACGCCGCCTGGAGCTGCTCCGTAGCGACGACCGGCCGGCCCACGGGCCGGAAGCAGACCTGGAGCGGAACGAACGGAGTGCCTCGGTTCGCGCCGCACTCGCGACGCTGGGCGAGCGGGACCGCGAGGCCCTGCTGCTCAAGGCAGAGGGATTCAACTATGAGGAGATCGCCGCCACCCTGGGGCTGTCCAAAGGCGCGGTCGGTACCACGCTGGCCCGCGCCCGCCGGCGCCTGGTAGAGGCGTATCGCTCGGAAGCACGAGGGAAGCATGTCGCATCTTGATGAAGGCACGCTGCACGCGCTGCTCGATGGAGAGCTGGAACTCGCCGAGGTGAGGGAGATCCAGACTCACCTCAGCACCTGCGCCGCATGTGACTCACGCCTTCAGGACGTCAAGCAGTTTCTGGCCGAAGCGGACCGGCTGGTCGGGGCGCTGGAAACTCCCACAGGCCCCAGCAGGGCTCGGAATGAGCCTGCCGATCGTCCGACCCGCCCGCTGCGCGAGCCGTCGGCGTGGGAACCGGCACCGGAGCTGCTCCTTCCGGATTCGGTCGAGAAGCAGGGGCGGCGCGGCTGGGGGCGCACTTTCCGGTTGGCAGCCATGATACTGGTGGTTTTCGGCGTCGGCAGCCTGATCAAAGATGCACTGCGACCGGACAGGCCCAGGCTGGAGCTGACTACCCGTGACCCGGCTCCGCCCGCGACTTCCCCGGCCGTCGTGAGCCCGGAGGAAACTGGAAAGCCCGAGTCGACGCCGGCTCGCGAATCCCGTCCGGCGCCGGTGAACCGAGCCCGAATCGGGAAGGCAGCGGCTGAGCCCAAGGTTCTGGCAGACCAGGCCGCACCACCTACTGTCTCCACCGCAGACGAGCTGGATACCGCAGCGGCGCTGAGCAAGGACTCCGGTGCCGCCTCCCAGGATACCCAAAGCCTCGCGCTCGAAGGCCGCACCGATACCGCCGCCGAGCGGCCCAGTGAGGACCAGGATCTCGCCACCCGCCAGGCTGCTGCTGCTGCACTGGAAGAGCTCGATCGGGAGCGCATGCGGTCCCGCGCCAACGCCGCAACTGCCGCACTTCCGCCGCCACAAGTCGGGGTCCAGGCCGCAGCCCCACCGCCGCCGGCGCCACGCACCCCCGAGCAGCGCGCCCAGGTGTATTTGCGCATCGGCCTGGATGAGGCCGCAACCCAGCTTGGGCGGCCGGTCCACGCGATCGAAGCGATGACACCTGAATTCATCGGCCTCACTCCAGGCCGGCTGGTTCCAGGCGCGGATCCCAACCGGCCGGTAGTCCGCGTGGTGTATCTGGACCGAGGGCGGATGATTCTGCTGGATCAACAGCGACTGCGTACCGGACAGGCACCGGGTGCGGCGGCGGGGAATCTGCGGTGGGCCCAGGGAGACGTGATGCTTTACCTGCACGGAGACGCCGGACCAGACGTGCTTCGAAACCTGCAGAGACGGGTGCGATAGAAACGGTCAGCGGGGAAAGCAACGGCGTAAGCGGTAAGCGGGAATACTGCAACTGCCTGACAGCCGCTTCCGCTTACGTTTGTTACTGGTGCCCGCGTGACTGGCGTTGTACTCCAGTACCTCCCTCACCTTCCGCATCAGCTCCACCGACGTGAACGGCTTCTGGATGAATGCGGCATCGCTTCGGGTGATCCCGCGCCGGACAACCTCATCATTGGTGTAGCCTGAGATGTAGAGCACCTTGAGCTGGGGACGCTCCGCCAGCAACTCATCCACCAGCCGGCCCGCTCCCATTTCCGGCATCACGACATCGGTGACCATCAGCTGAATCGGGTGGCCATATCCCGAGGCCACGGTCAGGGCATCCCTTCCGTGCCGCGCCTCGAGCACCGTGTGACCGTACTCCGTCAGGACCTTCCACAGCAGCTCGCGTACCCCGTCCTCGTCCTCCACTACGAGCACCGTCTCGTCGCCCCGCAGCGAAATAGGTACATCCGTACCGGAAGGCTCCTCGCCTTCCACCCGGGGGATGAAGACCTTGACCGTGGTTCCCTGCTCCGGCTCGCTCGACACCCGGACACCGCCCCCGTTGCTGCTTCAAGATCCCGTACACGATGGACAGGCCCAGGCCGGACCGGCTACCCGGGGCGTGGGAGGAGAAGAACGGCTCGAAGACGTGGGACAGCGCCTCCCCATCCATGCCGCTACCGGTATCGCTGACGGCGAGCACGAGATAGCGGCCCGGCTTGACCGAGCGCCCCCGGGTTGACGCGCTGATCTGGCGCTCGCCGGTTTCGATGGTGAGGGTGCCTCCCGCCGGCATCGCGTCGCGCGCGTTGAGAACGAGATTGACCAGAACCTGTTCCAGTTGGCCCGGATCCATCTTCACCTCGCCCAACCCAGGCCGCAGGCGGGTCACCAGTTGGATGTCGGCGCCGACGAGGCGCTGAAGCAACCCTTCCATATTGGTGACCACACTGTTCAGCTCGAGAGATCTTGGCTGGAGCGGCGGTTGCCTTCCGAACGTCAGGAGCTGGCGGGTGAGCTGAGCCCCCCGGTCGGCCGCCTTGCGGATCTGCTCCACATCCTTCCGGCGAATATGCTCCTCGGGGAGATCGCGCAGGAGCAAGTCACTGAAGCCGCGGATCGTGGTAAGCAGGTTGTTGAAATCGTGAGCCACGCCGTCAGCCAACCGTCCGGCGGCATCCATCCGCTGGGCCTGGCGGAGCTGCTCTTCGCTCTGGTGCAGTGCCGCGCGGGTACGGGTGCGCTCGCTGATGTCGGTGCCGAGGACCAGGCGGGCCCGCCGGCCGTCCAGCTCCATCTCGTGCGATACCAGCTCCATATCCACAATCGTTCCGTCCTTGCGCTGGTGCTGGGCCAGGGCCACGTCACCCCGCTGGGCACCGGTGCGCTCCAGTCCGTGGTGGAGCCCGGGGGCGTCCTCCGGCGGGAGGATGTCCATGATCGTCATCGAGAGGAACTCATCACGGGAGTAGCCGTAGTGGCGGGTCGCGGCCTCGTTCACTTCGAGGAAAGCGAGAGTGTCGACATCGAACACCCACATCGGCTGCGGGTTGCTCTCGAACAGCATGCCGTAGCGCTGGTTCGCCTCGTGGGCCGCCCGGTAGAGTCGCGCATTGTCCACCGCAAGTGCGGCACGGCTCGCCAGCTCCTCAGCGAACGCCAGGTCGTCCGAATCGTATCGGCGGCCAGATTCGGACCCTACCGCCAGCGTCATTGTACCCGCGCTGCGTCCTCGAGCCATCATGGGCACCCGGATATAGGATGTCGGCGTGAGGGCACGATACAGCTTGAGCTGTTCCCCATCTTCGGCGTGGGTGCGCAGGACCTCTTCCGTCACCTCGGCCATATCGGAACCCCACTGCGCCACACCGAACGGCGGCCGGGCCAAGCCGTACTCGCAAAGCGCCCGGACCAGGAGGTCCCTGGCCGGATCGCGGTGCGCGCCGGAGACGAACTGGAGCGTCCCCTGCTCCGTGGCCACGTGGATCGCGCACCAATCCGCCAGTGTCGGCACCATGAGCCGCGACAGGTCCCGCAAGGTGAGCATGTAGTCCAGGGATGATGCCAGCATGGCGCTGGCTTCCGCGAAGAAGCCGAGCCGCCGTTCGACCCGCTCGACTTCGCCCCGGGAGAGCTGGATTACGCGGGCGCGCTCCGCCTGCTCCTTGAGGCGGGCCACCAGGATGACCGTGACCGGTACGGCCACGCCGAGAGCCAGCAAGCTGTACGCGTTCGGGGACGTGTAGCGCAGGATGGCGCCGGGCTGGGAGAGGAAGTGGAGCGCATACACCAGGGTCACCAGGGCGCTGATGACTCCGGGCCTGAGCCCGCCGCTATAGGTGGAGTACACGGCGGTCAGAAGCAGAAACGGGAACGGATGCGCGACGGGAAGGTTGTGCCGGGCGAGGACATCAAACAGGATGGCTGTGGCCATCGTGAGCAGCGGGCCCCGAACGCTGGCGCCGACCCGAGCCCATTCGGCACCGGACGCGACCCGCGCAACTGCCCGCGCCACCAGTGCGGTGCCGGTTACACGCTGCGCTGCTCCGCTTTGATTCATGATTGCTCCGGGAGACTCCCACTGCCAGCCGCCGTGCGGGGGCCCGGCAGATGAGTTTATTGGCCTCGCTGCGGCCGGGCACGGCTCTGGAGAGAGTCAGCGTATGAAGTTCAAAGGTAAGACCCCTTGGCGTCTGTGACCGGCCCCACACAACTAGCCCTGGTATGGCGGAACGTCTCCTGGTGACGCACTTTATCTTCTTCTTGCCCGCCGGGTTGCCTTCACACCCGGCCCGGACTCACGCCCAATCGAGAAACCCGCCATGGCTGCGACCAGGAAGTCCGCCAAACGTAGCGCCGCGAAAAAACGCGCGACAGCAAAGCGTCCGTCCTCCAAGAAGCAACCCGCCCGGAAGTCCCCATCGAAACGCCGGGGCAAGAAGTCCACCGCATCAAAGACAACCAGCTTGAAGCGGCGGGCGAAGAAGGGGTTGAAGGCCGCCCGAGGCGGGCTCGGCAGCGTGGTTAAGGCAGGGAAGAAAACGTGGGAGAAACTGAAGAGCACCACCGCCAACGTGATCGGGTAGGTCCTCCTTGCGACCCGGCCGGTCCGACGATATGCTATGCCCCGTCCCTCAGCATAAGCGTGGTCTTCGCAGGCCTTCCGTCCGAAAGGATATCCGCCCCATGGCCTTGCCTCGTCCGCTGTCTCGTTCCAGCCGCTCGCTCCTGTTCGGCCTCGTTCTCAGCCGCCCTCCCGGCCTCCTCCAGGCGCAAGCCCAAGCCAGTACCGGGGTCATCCGGGGACTGGTCGCGGACTCCACGGGCACGCCGTTGCCAGGCGCCACCGTGACGCTGCGCCAACGCGAAACCAACGCGCAAAGGACGCTGAATACCAACGCGAGCGGGGTCTATGTGGCCACGCTCCTTCAGGTGGGTCATTACGATATTCGAGCGCGAGCCTTGGGGTTCCGCGAAGCCCGGCGCGATAGCGTTGCCCTCCGCCTGGGTGAGACAGTCCAGACCGACTTTGCCCTGGCGCCACAGGTGGTGCAGCTGGAGGAGCTCACCGTCTCGGCGGAGCCGCCGGTGGACGTGACCAGCTCGGAATCGGCCACCCGGCTCGAGCGTCGAGGCGGTCGAAGGCCTGCCCAACAACGGGCGAAACATCTTCAACTTCACCACGTTGACCCCAAACGTGGCCACGGTGCAGGGCCCCGACGGTGACGAGCTGAGCATCGGCGGCCAGCGCGGCATTCACAACAACGTTTCGGTAGACGGGGCGGACTTCAACAACCCGTTCTTCGGCGAGCAGCGCGGCGGCCAGCGGCCGGCCTTCACCTTCAATCTGGACGCGGTGCAGGATTTCGTGGTGGTCTCGGACGGCGCCAACGCCGAGTTCGGACGGTCCGGCGGCGGCTTCGTCAACATCATCACCAAGTCCGGGACCAACGAATTCCACGGTTCGGCTCATTACTTCGGCAAATACGACGCGCTTTCGGCGGACCCCAGCCACACCTTCCCCGGCGGCGCCACCACCGGGTTCGAGCCCGACTTTGCGCAGCACCAGTTCGGGGCCACCTTCGGCGGCCCGCTGGTTCGTGACAAGGCGTTCTTCTTCCTGGCCTACGACCAGCAGGTGTACGACGAGACCAAGCAGACCGACCGCCTGGGCGCCATCGACCCTGCGCTGCTGGCCTTCGTGGATACGGCGTTCGGCGGGGCGCTCCAGGGGGACTTCGGCTCGATCAGCCGCACCAACGACGCCAACGTGTTCCTGGCCAAGCTCGACTTCAAGCTGGGCCAGAATAACAATGCGTCCCTCAAGTACAACTACACCAACTCGAGGCAGCAGAACGGGACCTTCGACGTCGACTTCTGGGGCCGCAGCGCCAACGCCCTGGAGCGCGACTTCTCCAACGCGGTCAACGGCAGCCTGACGTCCTTGTTCTCCTCCTCGGTCTCGAACGAGTTCCGTTTCCAGTGGGCCCGGGAGGACCGGCCCCGGCCCTACGAGGGGGCGACCAACCCGGCTTTCGGACGACCCTTCCCCGACACGGACATCGGGTTCGTGGCCCCTGACGCCTCGTTCCAGGGCTACCGGGTGGGCATGCCGTTCTTCATTCCGGTGGACGCGCACGACTACCGCTTCCAGGTGCTGGACAACGTCTCGATGGTGAGCGGAAACCACCTGTTCAAGTTCGGTGGCGAGTGGAACCGCACCGGGGTCACTCAGATTTTCAGAGGTTTCGGCAACGGCAGGATCGCCTTCACGTCGGTGAATGGCTTCCTCGGCTACGTCGCCAACGGGAACGAGTACGTCGAGTGCTCCGACGGGACTCAGCAATACAACGCGGGGCCTGCACGGCTCCGGGACTACCATTGTCGGGCCAGTGGCGCTCTACCTCCAGCAGGCCGGTCTCGGTGGACTCACGGTAGACGAGGCGGGCACCCAGACCATCATTCAGAATGAGCTGGCGTTGTTCCTCCAGGACAGCTGGAAGCCCCGCTCGAACGTGACCCTCAACTACGGCCTGCGTTGGGAAGCGCAGATCCAGCCGAGCCTGATCACTCCGATCCCGGATCTCTTCTATCAGCCCTTGATCGGCACTTCCTCGACCACGCCGGTCGGCACCTTCGAGTTCCCCGGCGACGGCACCATTCCCTCGGACTACAGCATGTTCCAGCCCCGGCTGGGCATTGCGTAGGACATCAATGGCGACAACAAGCAGGTGCTCCGGGCCAACGCAGGTCTCTACTATGCCCGGATTCCCGGACTGAACCTGGCCAGCAGCCGCAGCACCGACGGCTCGCGGGGACAGACCATCTTCCGGAACAGCGAGCTGACTCCCATCCTCGGCGCCGCCGCCGGCTTACGGCGACCTGCTGCCGACGCCGCCCGGTGGACCCTTCGAGCCGGGGATTTTCGTCTTTGACAAGGATTTCCAGAACCCCCGTACGTTCACCGCTACCGTGGGCTACGAGCGGGAAATCGGCATCCGGCATTGTCGCCGGCCTCAGCGCCACCCACGCTCGAACCGATCACCTGACCCGCTTCTTCAACGCGAACGACCCGGTGTTCGGCGATGGGGTGGCCGGGCCCTGGGATACCGACTTCTCGCCGGTCGGCGCAGCAGGATTGGGATCGCTCACCGTCGTCCAGAGCACGGCCAAGTCCCGCTTCAACGGCATCACGGCAGAGCTGAGCCGAACTGTCAGCACCAGGCTCCAGTTCCAGGTGAACTACACGCTCTCGTGGGACAAGGCCGATGACGACAACGAGCGGGATCCGTTCACCTTCCGCTACGCCCGGGCCGACTCGCTGGAGAAGGAGTACAACTGGAGCGACCGCGACCAGCGGCACCGCTTCAACGCCTGGGTGCTCGCCATTCTCCCGGGCGAGATCTACATGAACAACCGGGTGAGCGCGTACACGGCACAGCCGGCCTCGGAGGTCTGCGGCCCGGGCAACGTCGGCACCGGACAGCGCGCTGCCGTGCCGTCGCAGCGGATCTGCCCCGATGGTCACGTGCTGCAGCGGAACACCATCCGCCGCGACAACGAATACTTCTCCTGGGACATCCGGGTCTCCAAGCCGTTTAATATCGGGCGGCAGGGGGCCCTGGAGCTGATCTTCGAGGCCTTCAACATCACCAATAACGACAACTTCAAGGATCCGTCGTCGGGCGGCACGTTCCTCGCCTTCGACGGAACCATCCGGAGTGGCCTGGGCGAGCCGCGGCAGTTCCAGACAGGGGTGCGCTACATGTTTTGATCCAGCTGTAAGTGCGGTCACAGACAGCATGAGGGGCAACCCGTAGGTTGCACCGTCAGTCACCGTCCCTTAGCTCCCGGAGGGTTCTCCATGCTGTGGCTTGCGATTGTCCTGCTCGTGGCCTGGGTCCTTGGGTGGGCAGTATTTAAAGTGGCCGGCGGTCTCATCCACCTTCTACTGGTCATCGCCCTGGTTGTGTTCGTTTACAACCTGATCACCGGGCGGCGCCGGGTCTAACAGAGCCTCAAAACCCTTGGCGAACCCCTAGAGCCGGGGTATGTTGCGTTATCGTTCGCAACTATCCAAGGGTGCTATGTCCGAAAAAGCAGTGACCACTGCTCCTGCCGACTTGCCGGGGAGCGGGCTACGGCATGTTGTCCTTGTTGTGGACGACGAGGAGGGTCTGCGTGACCTGGTCTGCAGAACCCTCCGAGACGAGGGCTATCGGACGTTGGAGGCCGCGCATGGCGGCGAGGCCCTGGAATTGGTGGAAACGGGGCCCGAGACGATCGATTTGGTCGTGACCGACATTGTCATGCCTGGAATGGACGGGCGCGAGTTGGGCCGCCGGCTGGCCCAGAGCCGGCCGACTCTTCCCATCCTCTACATGTCCGCCTACGAGGTGAACGACATCTTCCAGCGGGGCTCTCCCCGGACCTCGGCGCCCTTTCTCCAGAAGCCGTTCGCCCGAGACGGGCTCATCAACGTCGTCCAAGGGCTGCTGGGCGCGCCAAACGGCTCGGCCGGGTAACCTCCGTCGAAGCTGCCCCCCCCTCGAAATACCTACGCTCGGCCGCCAAGGTTGTAAGCTGCATCTTCGCTTCGTGTGGCTCTACCACCGGAGACGAAGTGCGCAGCGATCTTGCCGAACTGCTCTGCCGCGCCGACCAGGCCGACCCTCGAGCGGCCGACGAGCTTTTTGCCGCGCTTTACAGCGAGCTACGCCGGCTCGCGGAGCATCATCTGGAACGAGGCGGCAGCCTCACCTTGAGCACCACCACCCTGGTGCACGACGCCTACCTCAGCATGATCGACCGAAAGGACGCGAAGTTTCCCGACCGAGCAAGGTTCTTCGCCTATGCCTCCCGGGCGATGCGGGGCCTGGTGATCGATTACGCGCGCCGCCGCCGAGCCAAGAAGCGCGGCCGCGAGTACGAGATCACGCTGGTGGAGGACGAAATCGCCACTCCGGCCACGGTCGAGGCCGGGCAGGACCTCGACGCGCTGGGTGAGGCACTTGGCCAGCTGGCCGAGCTGGACCCCGCGCTAGCCGAGCTGGTGGACCTGCACTTCTTCGGGGGCTTCTCGTTCGTGGAGATCGCCGAGCTCCGAGCCGTCTCGGAACGGACGGTGCAGCGGGACTGGCAGAAGGCGCGGCTTCTGCTGCACCGGGCGTTGCGGGACGAGGACGATTCCCAGACCCGCGCATAGCCGGTTGGGTAGGCACCTGCCCTCAGCGTTCGACCGCCGCGGCGAGCCCTTCGGCCTGCCGGGTGCGTGGATGCTCGGCGCCCGCCCCGAAGCGGAGCGCGGCCAGCGCCTCCGCCGCAGCCGCACGTCCGGCCGCCGAGTCGCCGCTGGCGAGCAGGGCCTCGGCTTCGATCAGTCGCGCCTCACCGACGGCGCCGCTCCGCGAGACGGTGAGCGAGTCCACCGCGGCAATCGCGCGCGCCTCCCGAGCCCACCGAAGGGCCTCCTCGATCTGGCCGAGTGACAGGGCGGATTCTGCCGCGAGGAGCGCCACCGGGCGGAGCCGCTTCTTCTTTTTCCCCTCGAAGTAGCCGTTCGCCTTGAGCGCGCCGAGGAAGGCAGTCTTCGCCGCGGCGGCGTCCCCCTCGGCCATGGCGAGCCAGCCGGCGAGCACCTGCCCGTCCGGCACCTGGTCGTCGGTGTTCCGAACCTTGGGATAGATCGCGATGATCTGCTCCAGCCGCGCTTTCTGCCGGCGGGCCTCGCCAAGACGACCGAGCCGCACGTTCGCTCGCGCGAGACCAAACAGCCCTCGCCCTTCCCAGTACAGACTCGTGTCCCGCACGCCCTGTGCTACGATCATACCGAAGTACTTACGCGACGAATCGGCGTGGCCCTGCGTCAGCGCGGTTTCCGCGTAGTGGATCACCGGCTGCCAGTTGATGCGGCCGGTCTGGTCGCTTCGGGCGGACCGCTCCAGCACCTCGCGGAAAACCAACTCGGCCTCGGCTGTCTCGCCCAGCTCAACCAGCGTAACTGCGAGGTTGTGGCGCATGATCGAGCGGGTGAGCGTGCCACCGCGGGCACTCGAATCCATGGCGGCAATTGTGTGCTGATACTGCGCGACGGCCTCGCGCCACCGACCGGCACCGTCGAGGGCCATGGCGAGGTTGCTAAGGAGGCCGAGATAGGCCATGTCCCGGGTTCGGCCGAGGCTGTCGCGGATGGCGACGGCGTGGCGGGCCGCGGTAATGCTCTCGTCGGGGCGGCCCGTTTCATTCGCTAAGAGAGAGCGAACGTTGAGACACTCCACGTGACTCGCCGGATCCCTTGCATGCCGCAGCAGCGAGTCGGTTCCGTCGAGCATTTGCCAAGCCTCCTCGTAGCGACCCTCCATCCTGAAGTTGTCCGCCATGTAGCACCGGATCTCGGGCAGCTGCTCGGCGTCCCTACCGGCCAGGGCCAACGACTCCGCCCGGGCGAGCAGGGCCCCGCGGATTTTCGTCTCGGCCAGCTCGGCGTAACTGTTGGAGAGCTGAAGCAACATCGTAGTCTGGAAACGCGGGTCGCCAGCCGAATGCCGCTCGAGCAGCACACGACCGGTGTCGAGCACCTGCCGCATCGTGATCGGCTCGTCGCCAACTTCGGACATCAACAGGTTCTGGAACTCTACCTGCGCATCAGCCCGCCGGCTCTCCCGAATGGCTTCATCCCGCTGGAAGCGAGCCTGCCGCATCTGCTCGAGCGAGAACGCCGTGGCACCAATGAGCCCGGCCGCCGTAACGCTCCCGGCGATGACGGCAGTCCGGTTTCGACGGGTGAACTTTCTCACCCGATATAACAGGGAGTGCGGACGGGCACTGACAGGCTCGTGGCGGAGATAGCGTTCCAGGTCGTCCGCGAACGCCGCGACGGTGGGATAGCGCTCGGCAGGAGTCTTCTGCAGTGCCTTGGCGAGGATGTTGTCGAGATCGCCCAGCCCCAGCCTGGCGGGCTCGGACTCGAGCAAGGCACGGATGCTCTCCGCCGGGGTCCGGCAGCCCTCCGCAGTGGGGTGGCGGTCCGAGAGCAGGAGGTAGAGAAGCACCCCGAGAGAGTACACGTCGGTGGCGGTGGTGAGCGGCTCGCCCCGGACCTGCTCCGGCGCGGCGTAATGTGGGGTGAGCACTCGGCCGCCATCGATCGTGAGGGCCGAGCGGTCGCCGCCGCTCTCGCCGTCCAGCAGCTTCGCGATGCCGAAGTCCAGCAGCTTCACCACGCCCTCAGGCGTGACGAGGATGTTTGACGGTTTGAGGTCGCGGTGGACGATCAGGTGGGCATGAGCGTGCCCCACGCCGGCGAAGACCTGAAGCACCAGGCGGATGCGCTCGACCTGGGTAAGACGGCGCTCCCGGGCGAAGGCGTCAATCGGCTGGCCCTCGACGTACTCCAGTACCAGGTAGGGCTGGCCCGCACCGCTGAGACCCGCGTCCAGCAGCTTGGCGATCCCGGGGTGGGAGAGGCGGGCGAGCACCGAGCCCTCGCGCCGGAACCGCTCCTGTCCCGTGGGGCTCAGCAGGGCGAGGTTGAGAATTTTGACCGCCGCTTTGCCTTCGAACCGGCCATCCACCCGAGCCGCGAGCCACACCGACCCCATCCCGCCCTCTCCCAGTGGCCGCTCCAGCCGGTACGCACCCAACTCGAGTCCCGAGAGGCTCACGTCCAGCGGGGCGGTCAGGAAGCCGCCCCGGTCGGCCGCGTCTTCTCCGGCGAGGAGCGCGGACAAGTCGGCAGCCAGTGTGGGCGAGTGGGCCGATAGCCGTTCGATCCAGCGGGTCCGCTCCTCGGGTGCAAGATCCAGCACCTCATCGAGGAGTGGCTCCAGCGCCTGCCAGCGGTTGGGGTCGAAGACGGTCATCGGCGTGGTGGAAACGAGGTGAGACAGGATAGCGCCCGTCCCCGCGCTACGGAAGAGCACCCCCTACCCGACCTGCATGCGACGGGCGTCTGTCGGGAATGAGAGGCCGATTGCGATTTACTGTATACGGGGACACCTTGTATTCGCGTGCCCCCCTTTCGATCACCACCGGCCAACAAGAAGGGTAGGTGCTGCATGAGAACCAAGGCCATGATTGGCGCGTTGGCCGCATCCGCGTCGCTGATCGGGCTTTTTGGGTGCGGTGAGGAGAACACCACGGCTCCGGAGACGGGCCCCTCGCTGGAGCTGACGAGGACGGAGAGAAACGCGCTCGCCGCCGAGGTCCGGCAGCTGACTGCCGGCCGCGGCATCACCGCACTGGGACGGCCTCCGCAGGTTCGGCCGGCTCTGGTCCACCTCGGCCGCGCTCTAGCCTTCGACAAGATCCTGAGCGGCAACCGCGACATATCCTGCATGACCTGTCACCTGGCCTCACTGGCCACGGGCGATTTCCGGAGTCTCTCCATCGGGCAGGGCGCCACCGGACTGGGAGGGACCCGGGTGCATCCCGATGGTGTCTTCATCCCCCGCAACGCCCCGCCGCTGTTCAATTTGTTCGCCTTGGAGCCGCTCTTCTGGGACGGACGGATCTTCAGGGATGAAGCAGGCACCTTCCACACCCCGGCCGGCCTGGCAATTACTCCCGCTATGCAGCGGGTATTCGAGCTCGGTACGGTATCCATACTTCCGCTCTTCCCGGTGGTAAACCGGGAGGAGATGCGGGCCGCAAGCGGCAACGAGCTGGCCCTGATCAGTGACGATCATCCGGAGCAGGTCTGGGAAGCGCTGATGAAGCGCCTGGGCAAGATCCGGGCGTATCGCCGAATGTTCGAGCTGGCATACCCGGGTCAGCATTTCGACCAGATGACCTTTGCGCATGCCAGCAACGCGATCGGCGGCTTCTTCGTCGACCAACTTTCGTTCAACAACTCCCCCTGGGATCGGTTCCTGGCCGGCAACGACCGGGCGATGACGACGGTCCAGCTCCAGGGCGCCAAGAACTTCATGAGCGCTCGTTGCTCGATCTGCCACAACGGACCCGCGCTCACCGACAACAAGTTCCACAACGTCGCCGTGGCGCAACTTGGTCCGGGGAAGGGCGATGGCCCGAGTGGCCGGGATGATTTCGGCAGGGAGCGGGTGACGGGAAACCCAGCCGAGCGGTACGCGTTCCGAACCCCGGCACTCCGGAATGTCGAGCTGACCGCGCCGTATGGGCACGACGGAGCGTTCTTCGACCTCCGAGCCTTTGTCGCCCATTATAGCGAGTCGGATCTGAAGCTTCGCGACTTCGACATCACCCAGCTCGAGCCGCTGTTACAGGGCACCGTGCTGCCAACTCTCACCGAGATCCTGGCGACGCGAGATCCGCTGTTGACCGGAGTGGTCTTCCCTGACGGGGTGATCGACGAGGTAACCGAGTTCATGAAGGCGCTCACCGATCCTGGCGCGCGCAACCTGCAGCGCATCGTACCAGTCCGGGTGCCGAGCGGACTACCGGTGGATGGCGCGCGAGGAGGTCCAGCGACTAGATAAAGAGCGACTGAGCACGATAGGGCGGTCACTCCAGAGTCACCGTAATGAAACGGAGCCGCCCTTGCCGGCCCACCTGGAGCACTGCCACGGAGTCAGGGGCGACCTGTCCGATGGCAGTGCGAAGGTCGGCGATCGTTCGAACCGGAACGCCGTTCACTCCGTGAATCACATCGCCGGGTAATGGTCCGGCCGTTCCCTCGGACGCCACGGCCACTCCAGCCACCACCACCCCGTGTGGCTCACGGAGTCCCGGAATGACGGAGGCCAGCTCCGGGGTGACATCCAGCCCGAGGATGCCCAGACGCGAGATGAGGTTCTGCTCCGGGGTGACCATATTCCGGAAGCGGTCGGCCTCGTCCTGGCGCTCCGCGACCATCACGCGCAGAGTCAGCCGCTGGAGACCCCGGCCCACCTCGATGTTCACTGGATCGCCGATCGGGCGCTGATAGACGGTGACGTCGAACTGCCGCCCGTTCTCCATCGGCTTGCCTTCAACCGAGAGGATCACGTCGTTGACGCGGAGTCCGGCCCTGGCCGCGGGGCTGTTGGGGTAGACGTCGCCGAGAACGACGCCCCACTCACGGGGCAAGCGGAGCCCCGTGGCCAGCGCTGGAGTGATGGTCTGAGCGAATACCCCGATCTCCCCCCGGCGCACCCGCCGGTTGGCCCGGATCTGTTGGTACACGAAGCGCACGATGTTGCCCGGCGCCGCAAACCCCACCCCCTCGCTGCCTCCAGACTGGCTGAGGATCATCGTATTGATGCCCACGACCACTCCCTCGGCGGTCACCAGCGGCCCGCCGCTGTTGCCCGGATTGATGGGCGTGTCGGTCTGGATGTAGATCATCCGGTCTTCATCCTGGAGCTGGCGGCCCACGGCGCTGACCACGCCCATCGTGACGCTGCTGGCGAGTCCGAACGGGCTGCCGAAGGCCAGAACAACTTGGCCCGGTGCCAGCGAATCGGAATTGCCGAGCCTGGCGAACGGCAAGCCGGTCAGCGCCACTTTGAGCACGGCGAGATCGGTTTCCCGGTCGATTCCTACCAAGCTGGCCGGAACCTCTTGGGAGACGGGAGCGAGCGCGGAACGACCCGGCACACCGGCGACGGCCGGACGGGGCAGTACTACGGTGAATCGCCGCCCGCCGTCGACCACGTGCGCGTTGGTCACGATGAATCCATCGGCACTCAGGACGACCCCCGAACCGGTGCTACGCTGACTGCCAAGCAGGGCCCCCGTTCCGGTGGGGCCACCGGGTACCGGACCATATGCTTTCACCCGGATCTGCACCACGGTGGGACTAACCTTCGCCGCCACCCTCTCGAGCGAATAGCTGAGATTTCTGAGATCCGGCGTGCGGGGAGCGGCCTGGGCAGCGGCTTGGCCGGCCGCCGCGAGGACTAGCCCAAGAGTGGCACTGACGTGCGCGAGATGGGGTTCCATAGCATCTACTCGCTAGCCTGCTTCTTCCGCAGCCGCTTCATCAATTCCACGAACTCATCTGGATCCGGGAGGGCCACGCTCCGCGCCTTCGCCGTCTTCCGAATCCGAGCCTTGATCGTGCGCACCTCGGCCGGGGCGTACTTCCCAGCGTTCCGCGGCTGGTGGATGTAGGCCCAGGCGGCCTTGATCCGACCAGGAGTATCGATCGGGTACTTCCTGTTCGTAGGATCGGCGAAAAGGGTGTCACCGTACTTCTCGATCCCGGCCGACGGATCGGCATCCCGCCGGCGGTGGATGCGTTTAGGCACTCGTAGAAGCTGCTGGATTCGACTCAGAAGAGCCAGAGGTCGCCACGATACGGTTCTCAAGCTGGCGAGTTCTCTGGCGGCGGATGACCCGCTTTGGAAGGCCTTTCTCCCGCTCTAAAGCCACCGGGTTCTGCAGCGGGGGCGGGATGGACTTGGCGACCTTCGGGTGAGTGGGGACTGGTCGGGGCCGGGCATTCTTCGCATGTTGTCATCCTATCTCCCCGCGTGTCCGGCCAGCCGGAACCCCTCGGGTGACAGGATGCCGCGGGACATACCCCGACCGCAGGCGTGACGACGAACGCGGACGCCGCGGACGGGATCGCCGCGGAGGATTCCGCCCATGCGACTGCTGCTCATTCAACCACCCCAAGGCACTCGGTTTGGCTTCACCCGCATCCTGATGGTCGAGCCCCTGGGACTGGAGTGTATCGGGGCAGCGCTGAAGCTGCACGGACACGACGTCACCTTGATCGATCTGCGCCTCGACCGCTCGTCAGCCCTGCGATCGGCCCTCACGTCCCCCCGCCCCGGAGCCGTGGGCATCAGTTGCGGCTTCACCACCGACGTCTACTCCACGCTGTGGACCGCCCAGGCCGTGAAGGAGACGATTCCGGGCACCCCCGTGTTCGTCGGCGGCCACCATGCCTCCCTCATTCCCGGCGACTTTCTCTTCCCCGGCTCGCCGGTGGACGCGGTCGTCATCGGCGAGGGAGAATGGACCGGGCTGGAGCTGGCCGATGCGCTCGAGCGTGGGGACGACCCGGCGAGCGTCCCCGGCGTGCTCACGCTGGAGAATCGGGATGGCGGCTACAGGCAGCGAGTCTACTCCACCAGCCTGGACGACCTGCCGCTGCCCGATCGCCGGCTCACCCTCCGCTACCGCCGGCGCTACCACCACGCGTGGGACAGTCCCTCGGCCTGCGTCGAGACCTCACGGGGCTGTCCCTTCGACTGCAACTTCTGCAGCATCTGGGTCTTCTACCAGCGGCGCGCCCGGCGCCGCTCGCCCGAACGCATCATCGAGGACCTGGAGCAGGTGCGCGCGCTGGGTGAAGACCGGGTCTTCTTCACCGACGACATCGCCTTCCTCCAGTACGACGCGTACGAGGAGCTGGGGCTTCGGATCCGGGAGGCCGGACTCAAGCACCTGTACACCTGTGAGACCCGCGCCGATCTGGTAGTCAAGTACCGCGACCTCTTCGGCCTCTGGAAGGAGATCGGTCTCAAGACCGTCTTCCTCGGCATCGAGAAGATCGACGACAGCGGGCTGGATTCCATCCGGAAGCGGACCAAAGGGGGAGCCGCGACCAATCTGGAGGCGATCGAGATCCTCCGAAGCCACCACATCAATCCGATGACGTCCCTGATCACGGATCCGGCATGGGGAGAGGAGGAGTTCGACCGGCTGGAGGAGTTCGTGAAGCTGCTCGACCTTCCCTGTCCGACGTTTACCGTCCTGACCCCGTTGCCCGGCACCGAGCTGTGGGAGAGCTCGAAGGACCGGCTCATCACCGACGACTACAACCTCTTCGACGTGATACACCTGGTGCTTCCGTCGAAGCTCCCGCCGGAGCGGTTCTTCGAGCGCTTCGCGGGACTCTATCGCCTTATGGATCAAAGCACCCGGCTCACCTGGCCGGCGATCAAGAACCTGACCAGACTCGTGCTGCGGGGGAAGAGCTTCGCCGTGCGCCGGGTGCTGACGGCCGCGCGGGAGCTTCGGAACCCCAAGGCCTATCTCACTTATCCCGGGTCGCGGCCCCGGCCCGATTTCGTGCCGCCGGATTTCGGCCGCCCTGCTTGGGTGGATCGGGGCCGTTCACACCTGGCGGAACGGGTGGCAGCCGCTGGCTGAGAAGGACGGGAAGGACGGGAAAGACGGGAAGGACGGGAAGGTAGGCAGGCAGAGAAGGCAGTGGGCCGCTACTGCCCTCTCCTGCCCTACCTTCCCCACCTTCCCGTCCTTCCCGTCCTTCCCGTCCTTCCCGTCCTTCCCGCTCAGTGGCAGCCGCAGCCGGAGCCACAGCCTTCCTCGGCGCCCGCTCCGGCTCCAGCGGCGCTCAGCACCGGCAGCGAGCGCGCGGGGAGGTCCATCGCACGATTGCCGGCGTAGATCTTGTGCCGGCCCCGGTCCTGGAACCAATCCTTGGTGGTCGCCACCATGTGCATGTTCTCGACGATCTGCCGCCAGCCCACGCCGGTGTTGTAGGCGCAGAACGAGATCTCCCCCTCCTGAGTGGCATAGGGGATGACACACATCTCGGTCCGGCGGAAGTCGTAGGTCCACAGGTCCTGGAACCACATCCCTCCGACCCACAGCAGCTTCCACTCGGTCTCCGGGCGCCGGCCCGCCATCAGTGCCCCGCCGGCCTTCCGGTTGAAGACCTTGAGCATATCGGTCACCGAGAGTCCCGCCGGGGCCTTCCGCTGGTCGAAGTTGCGGAGCAGCGAGAGCGCCACCTGGGTGAGCGTGGCCGGCTGGCCGCGCGAGGTGTCAACGATAACGGCGACGTCCTCGACGAACCGATCCACGTCGAAGAACTGGGTGACAGGGGCCCACGCCTTGGTTCGCTTGTTCGCGATCAGGAAGACGCTCGAGCCGCAGTTCGGATGACAGGAGCAGGAGAGCCCGCCGAACTTGACCTCGGGCCCCCTGAGATGGTCCGCCAGCCAGGTGAAGGCACCGAGCGAGCCCAGCGGATACCAGTCGCGGTAGGGATCGATCCGCCCGTCGAAGTAGCGCTGGAGCTCATGGGCCAGGTGGGAGATGGTGTAGCGCTGCCGCCGGCGGTCCTCGTCGCTGATCCCCTCGTCCCGGCCGGTGAACGAGACCGGCTGGAAGGAAACCGCGCCCATCCGCTCGCAGTTGTCGATCATGAACTGGAGGATCGGTCCGACCTGGGCATCATTCACGGTGTTGACCACGGTGGTGACCGGAGTGATGTCGATCCCCGCCGCCGCCAGGTTCTCGATCGCCATCAGCTTGGCGTCGAACAGGTTGCTGATGTGGCGGTGGCTGTTGGCGGCGTTGGTGACGCCGTCGAACTGGAAATACACCAGGTCGAGCCCCGCCTCCTTGGCCTGGAAGGCGAACTCCGGCTCCAGGGCGAACCGGAGCCCGTTGGACGCGGCCTGCACGCCGTAGTAGCCGATCTCCTTGGCGTAGCGACAGGCCTCCAGGAAGTGCGGCGAGATGCGTGGGCTCGCCGCCGGAGTACTGGACCGACATCTGTCGCCGGGGCTTGAAGGAGATCGAGTCGTCCAGGATCTGTTTCACCTCGTCGAGAGTGAGCTCGTGCACGTACCCCACCTGGTTGGCATCCATGAAGCAGGGATTGCACATCATGTTACATCGGTTGGTGAGGTCGATGGTGAGCACCGCGCCGCGGCCGTGGCGAATGGTGGAGGAGCCGTGCCGGTGGATCAGCTCGTCGCCCTTGGTGGGGAAGTCCCTCCCGTAGTAACGCCCCTCGACGATCCGGTGCATCTCGGGGTCGATGGAGAGCGTGTCTTCGAAGGTCCCGTGCTCCGGGCAGGTCTTCCGCATCAGGATCCGGCCGTTCTCCTCCAGGATCGTGGCCTTGATCTCGCCGAGGTGGCCGTTGACCAGCTCGGCCAGGTCGCGCTCGCCCCGGATGATCGCGTTGCGGGCTTCCACCACGCACCGGGGGCAGAGCGAGTCGGTCTGCCGCGGCCATCCCAGCGGCGGCTTCGACCGCTGCCGGGTCTTGAGCAGGGGAGCCGGAGCCCATTCCGGCTGGATCGACGCATGCTCGGGAATACGGGTGTTGACCGCCTGGAACATCTGCCATCCCGCGTTCGCGAGTTCCTTGATCGTGGCAGCCAGCAAGTCGTTCATACCCCACCTCCCCCTTCTTAAACGATCAAATTGGCGCCGGGCCGACGACGGCGACGCCGCCGAGGCGCTCGGTAAGGGCGGCATCGAGCCCGTCAGTGGAACCGATCCACCGAACTCGACCACCCAGAGTGTCACGGATGGCGCGCTGCTCCCTGCGCGCCCGTGCGTGCGGGGCCAACTGCGCGGCGTGGCGCAGCCACCCGCCGTCGCTCCCCGGCCGCGCTTCCGCGCGGGACTCGCCCGCGCGGACCGCCTCCGCCAGCAGCCCCGCAGGGGCGACGATTTTAGTAGGATGGAGCGAGGCAAGATCGCTCAGCTCCCCACCAGCAGGAGCGAGCGCCGTCGTGGTGTACCCATCTCCCAGAAACGCATACAACGCGAGGCGGCCGGCCGGCGAGACCGTGGGATCGCTGACATAGGCCAGATCGCCGGGCTGGGCCGGTTCGCGTAGCCACCCTGCCCGGAGCCGCTCGATCACCTCGCCCTGGCTCGAGTCGACCCGCTCCCACCCGCCACCCGGGGCCCGGAGGTAGTGGCGGATCGCCGGCTGGTCGGGCGCGAGGCTGCGGGCGTCGGCCCGGTACGACTGCGCCCGCTCGGGCGTATCGAGCGTGCCTCCCATCTCCAGCAGGGTGTTGAGCGACATCACGCCGTCGCTACTGACTCCGGGGTCCAGTGCGATCAATTGGCCGTGCGGAGGGGCTCGGCCATCGAGGCTCTCCAGCATAGCCAGCGAGGCCGCCGAGACGAAGGTGACGCGGGGTGCGGCGTCCTCCAGGACGGCAATCAGCTCCTCCCGTTTCAGCCGGGGGTCGATCGCCACCGAGACCGCCCCCAGGCCGAGGGCGGCGAGATCGGCGATCAGCCACTCGGGCCGGAGCTCCGACAGCAGCGCGATGCGCTGACCAGGCTCGATGTCGAGTCGCTCGCGCAGGTAGAGGCCGAGGCGAATGATCTGGCGATCGAGCCGCCAGTCCGGTGTCGCAATCCACTGTGCCTCTTCCCGAGCCAACAGCGCGCTCTGGCGGGCATGCTCGCGCATCGCATCGGCATGACGCCGGTTCAACGTCTCGGCCACGTCCCGAACCGGGGTGGCTTGGCGAACGCTGCCTTTCGGAGAAGAGCGAGTCCAGGTAGGCCAGGAAGACGAGGGTCTCGATCTGGAGGTGCATGAGTCACCGGCCTTCCGCGCCTACAGGGGTCGCGCGCTCGTCCTCGGCGGTGAGCAGCCGGTAGAGGGCCTGCGTCTCACCGGCGCCGCGATGCATCCGAATGGCGACCGCTTTCATACCCAGGCGCCCCGTCAGCTCCGAACCGATGTGTGCCGTATCCGGGGACGCGCCCTTCCGGGGCTCGAGGACGAGCAGAACCGGCGGCGCGCCCGCCGTCTCCGCACGCCCGTACCACCAGACCGCCACTTGGGGATGGGAAGGCGCCACGTCGGTGACGGCCTGGACGACATCGAGAATCGTCGGTGGACGCATTACCAGCCCCTCTCAAGACAGATGGGCGATTCGTCACCGTAACATCCCGAGACGCGACCCGTCAAGAGTGCCGGTGGACGACCCAGCGTTCCCTGCATGGCGAGCCCTCTCAAAACACCGAGACGCGGATCCGCTTCAGAGCCGGAAATCAAGGAGTTGCTCACTTCGCGTCCTCGCAAACCCGGAACGAGGAGCTACTGTGGTGGCCGAGAACGATCCGGTGACATTCACGCGCCGGTCCTCGTGTTCTGGATCGGCAGCCGTGAAGCCAATGGCATCGATCTCAAATTGTCCGGCGATCAATTGGTCCGAGGCCTCGGTGACGACCAGCCAGCCCGACTCGCCCCGGAACACGCCGGTCGGACGGGTGGGCGAGCCGGTCAGGACCAGGGCCAGGATCTCATCCGCTCCGTTCGCGCTCTCCGAGATGCGGTAGCGGCCCACGGCCAGAGGAACTCCACTTGTGCGGGTAAACAGGACAGCGCTCTGCTCGCCGCAGACCCCAAGCGACAGCACGAAGGTGACCGAGGACTCGTCAACGGCGTGGATGGTGCCGAACTCGGCTTCGCCCCACGCATCGCTGGTGACATGGCCACGAACCTCGGCGCGGAAGGAGGACTGCCTCTCCGGACTCTCAGGACCAACCGGCAAGGCCAATGGCGAATTACCCAACAGCGCCCGTGACCCATCGATTGGCGCGTCGGCGACGCTGGCAGGCTCGGCTGGGAGAGTCACGTCGACCGGCCCGGTTGCGGCGCCGCTGGGCGTTTCTACGATTAGCCGGCTGCAAGTCCCTCATGATTGCCCTGTCGGGCGTCTGCGCTTGAGCGGTCGATGCGAGCACGAGGCCCGCCAGGAAAAGGAATTTCCGGTACATGACTTCACCCTCCTCTGCGAGAGCCTGGCTCCCGCGGCCTGGTGTGGACTGCTTCCGGGCCCGGAGTGGGCCTCAGTGGAGGGTTAATATGACCAGTCATCTTAAAATGTCAATAGTCTGAGTTAGACGCCTTCTGGAGTCTTGACAATTCTAAGTCGATCGGTCATATTCACGGCATGCCAAAGCCTAGTATGCGGGAACACCTGATCACCAGCGGGTTGGAGACGCTCCACCGCAAGGGTCAATGCCCTGCCGTGCGGACACACCCATGCTGCCGGCCTTCCCAAGGGCGCGACCCACAACTACTTCGAGAGAAGGAAGCACTCGCCCTCGAGGTGATCGATCGCTTTGGTAAGGTGCAGGGAGCGCTCGGCGGTGTGCTGAGCGATGAGTCGATCTCGCCGGTGGAGCGGCTGCGGCGGTACTTCGCGTTGCTGGCGGCAAATCTGCCGCTCAGAAATAGGAGCGAGGTCGCCTGGTGGGCAATCTCAGCACCGAAAAACCCGCGGGCTGGTGAGCGACTGCGGGCTATCTATTTGGGTGCTGGGCATGAAGGTACAGAACTCCCGCAGGACCACCCGTGTTCGGGTTCACTACACGCTCATGGGATCAGCCGAACGTGAACGCAAAGACCTCCACGCCCGAATCGAGAAACTCGATCTCGAACTGTCGATCAGCGATGGGCTTCGGTTGTCGGATCAGCTGATACAGCCGCTGTTCGGTAGCCGTGCCGTAGCCTTGTTCGTCAACATCAATTCCGTGAGCAGCGCCCGGCGGCTGTCCATCGATGAGCACGCGAAATCGCACGGGAGTTCCTCGCGCCGCCGGTCCCATGACGAGATGAAGATCGCGGGCGTGAAAGCGGTACACGATCCGCCCGTTGGCCTGCTGCAGCACAGTGGCCTGTTTCCCCACTGTCCAATCCCCCGACAGGGCCCAATGATTGAGCTTCAGCCGATCGGGGGCGCGATAGACGTGACGCCGATCCTGTACCGTGCCACCGGGAGACGAAAAGTTCTCGGTCCGCGCATAGCCGACATAGTTCTCCGGTGACTTCAAGCTGCCCCAATCGGCGGGAGCCTCAATACCCCGGGCATCGGCCGAGACCAGATCAGGAGTGACGCTGCCGCTTCCGGCCTCGGCCAGCAGCTGTTGAATGATCCGTTCCGACTGCTCGTAGTCGCCCTCACCAAACCGATGATGCCGGATCTTCCCCTTGGTATCGACGAAATAGAGCGCCGGCCAATACTGGTTGCTGAACGCGCGCCAGATAGCGTGCTCGTTGTCCACCGCGATCGCGAAGTTGACTTCCTCGCGCTTCAACTCCCGCTGCACGCTCTCGAGGTTTTTCTCGAACTCGAACTCGGGAGCGTGCACCTGGATCACGACTAACCCCTGATCCCGGTATTTCTTGGCCCAGGCGCGGACGTAGGGGAGAGTGCGGAGCCAGTTGATGCAGGTATAGGTGCCGAACTCGACCAGGACGACCTTTCCCCGGAGGCCGGCCGGAGTCAGCGGCTCGGAATTAAGCCACACCGTGGCGTTGGCCAGCGACGGCAGCTCGCCTTCGACTGGCAGTCGGGCGGCGGCGGAGGTCATCTGGTGCACCATGTTCCTCTCCTGAGCTGAGGTTGCGGTTGGCGCGCTGGTCGAACCGGCGAGTATGGTGGCGAGGAGGATTCGTCGCAAGCAGCCCTCACATTTTCAGCACGACGCGAAACTGTGCCTTGCCGCTCATCATGCGGGCGTACGCCTCCTCGGCCTTTTCCAGCGGATAGGTCTCGATCATCGCGCGCACGCCGCTCAGCTCGGCGAAGCGCAGTGTGTCCTCGGAATCAGCCGGTGTTCCCGAGGACCAGCCCTGAAGCGTCCGGCTCCCGGTAATGAGCTGTACCGGGGTCACCTCGATGGGCTCGAATGCAGCACCGATCACCATGAGCTTGCCGTTGGGCCCAAGCCCGTCGATCAGAGCGGACATCGCTTTTGAGCTCGGGGCCGTCGCAAGAATGACCTTCGCCCCGCCCAGCTTGTGCAATGCCTCTGCTGCGTTCGTCGATACGGTGTCGATGTACACGGCAGCTCCGAGCTTCCTTGCAAGGGTCGCGGTTTCTGCCCCGCGCCCGATCGCCGCCACCTTATAACCAAACCTGTTCGCGAACTGAATCCCGAGGTGACCCAGACCCCCGATGCCTTGCACCGCGACCAGGTCGCCGGGCAGTGCGCCGCTGTGCCGCAGCGCATTGTAGGTGGTGATTCCCGCGCAGAGCAGCGGAGCCGCGTCCACGTCACTGAGGGCGTCCGGTATGGCGACCAGCGCCGAGGTGGGAGCAACCATGTATTCCTGGTAGCCGCCGTCGTAGCTGATGCCGCTGACTTGCAGGTTCCGGCAATTGCGAAAGTCTCCTCTCCGGCACTCGCGACAGGTGCCGTCGTGGCCGCCGTGCCAGCCCACCCCGACGCGCTGCCCCTTCTTCCACTCGGAAACACCGTCACCGACTTCGTCGACGATGCCCGCCACTTCATGGCCCGGAATGCGAGGATACTGTATTCCGGGCCAGGCGCCTTCCTTCGTGAAAACGTCGCTGTGGCAGACACCACAGGCCTGGACCTTGATGCGCACTTCTCCTCTAGCCGGGCTCGGAATCTCACGCTCGACGACTTCGAAAGCCGCTCCGGGTCTTGGGACCTGTGCGGCCTTCATCGTTCCGACTGCGATTGTTGTCGTTCCCATGGATCCTCCTCTCAACTTCCTCGATCAATGTGTTCAGGAAGGCCGATGCATCGGTGGAGGTGGAGAGCCTGGCGCTTTGCCCGGCCCATAATGGCATGAGGTCCGCTCGACCCGCTGCCTCCGCCGCGACCGACACGTTCCTGACCAATCCTCGTTGCAGTGGGTAGGGCAGGAAGTCGGTGCCGTTTCGGTTCAACTCCTCCATCAGGCGATTCCGGATTCCACGTGCCAGCCTTCCCGTAAAGCCTCTCGTCAACCCGGTATTTCCGGCACCCGGTCCGAGCAACGCCTCGCGGTGCAGGCGGCTGGCGCCGGACTCCTCACACCTCAAGAAGACCGTTCCCATCTGCACGCCTTCCGCGCCGAGTACCAGGGCGGCGAGGACGCCCCGCGCGTCGCCGATACCGCCCGCGGCGATCACCGGCACGCCGACAGCGTCGACGACCTGGGGGACCAGCGACATCGTGCCCGTGAGTGAATCTTCTGCGGGCCGGAGAAAAGAACCCCGATGTCCTCCGGCTTCGAAGCCGGACGCGACGATGGCATCTACACCTGCATCATCCAGTGCCGCCGCCTCGTCGGGAGAGGTCGCGGTACCGATCGTGACGATGCGCTTCCTGCGGCACTTGTCCAACATCTCCCGCGGCGGAATGCCGAAGATGAAGCTGAGTACCGGCACCCCGGCGTCGAGCAGCACGCGGGCTTGATCTTCGAAGCTCGTGGGCACATACGGCTGGTATTCAGGACGAGCCGCACCCAGCTCCGCGAGATGGGGGGCCAGCGGGGCGAGGCTCCGGTTGAAGGCACTCTCATCCGAGGTACGGGCGCCTTCGTCCTCCATCGACACCCACAGGTTCATCGCGAACGGTTTGGCGGTGAGGGAACGAATCTGCGCGATCATCTCCTCGATCTCGTCCGGTGCCTTGCTGTGCGCGCCGAACGAGCCGAGCCCGCCGAAGTTGGAGACGGTGGCCGTCAATCTCTCCGACGACAGGCCGCCGAGCGGACCCTGTATGATCGGATAAGTAATCCCGAGTGTCGCGGTCAGCCGGTTTTCATTCCACGAAGACATCAGTGCTTGCCCGGCGAGTAGAACGTCACTGTTTGCCCGGTGAAAACGTTCCCTTCGGGGTCCACCACCTCGATCAGCACTTTGTGCTGGCCGCGCGGCATGCCGACCAGGATGATGGTGTTGCTCTGACCGTAATCCGCCCACTGCCAGGGCAGGTCGTCGACCGTAATGTGCAGATGGCCGACCCGCGGGGACACGTCGCGTGCGGCCGCCCCGCCCACGGGCAGGATGCGCAGGTTCTCCACCCGGTACGGGATGAAGACGACGCCCTGGGCCAACGGACCGGGAAGCGGCGGCTCCACGATCAGCCTGGGCGCGGGCTCGTCGTCGATGGGAACAACCGTGCTCTGGGCTGCGGCAAGCCGTGGTGATGAGAGAGTCCATTGGCGTTCTCTCCTGTCGGTAAGAGAAATGCTCGCACTCGCGAGCAACGGTATCAGTTAGGCGGCGGATGACGCGGAGGCTGGCGCGCCATCCACCGTACGACCTTTGAACTACCGCAACGACTTGAACCCTGCGCGCAGCTCATTTACCAGGAGCTCCGGCTGCTCCCAGGCCGCAAAGTGCCCACCTTTATCGAGCTGGTTGTAGTGGATGAGCTTGGGATACGCCCGTTCGGCCCAGCTGCGCGGGGCTGCATCGACCTCGTCAGGAAACACGCTCACGGCTACCGGGATGGAGACACCTTTCGGTTCGAAGAACGGTAACTTGTTTTCCCAATAGAGACGCCCCGCGGAGATCCCCGTGGTCGTCAACCAGGAGAGCGTGATGTTGTCGAGGACATCGTCTCGCGTCATAGCGCCATAGGGCGTGCCATCGACAAACAGGCGCGAGATAGCCTGGTAACTCAGCAGGTCGTGGTCGATCATCCAGGCGGCCAGGCCGACGGGTGAATCCGCAATTCCGTAGAGCGTCTGGGGACGGAGTCCCATCTGGAGGGCGTAGGCCACTTCTTTCGCAAACCAGCCTTTCATCGTCTCGCACCTCTGTCTTTCCTCGTCGGATAGACCGGAGGGCGCCGGGCCGCCGGACACGACAGCCTTCCACACGTCGGCTGGAACAGCGCCAGGCATATTGGTGTGGATGCCGATCAATTCCGGAGGGGCTTCTACCGCCATCATATCGACCACAACCCCACCCCAATCGCCGCCTTGGGCGACAAAGCGCGTGTATCCGAGGCGCTTCATCAGCGCGTATCCAGGCACGCGCGATACGCACGGTGTCCCAGCCGGTCGTGGTCGGCTTCCCTGAAAACCCGTAGCCCGGCATGTTCGGAATCACCACATGGAAAGCGTCCGATGCCTTGCCGCCATGCGCCGTGGGATTGGTCAGGGGATCGATGATCTTCAGCTGCTCGATGACCGAGCCGGGCCATCCGTGCGAGACGATGAGCGGCAACGCGTCTTCGTGCTTCGAACGAACGTGAATGAAATGAATGTCGAGCCCATCGATCTCGGTGATGAACTGCGGTAGCGCGTTCAGCCTCGCCTCGACCTTGCGCCAGTCGTACTCTGTCGCCCAGTAGCGCGCGAGTTCCTGCATCGTCGCGAGCTGCACGCCTTGCGATGCATCCGTTTCCCGGTCAGGCCACCTGGTCGCCTCGATGCGCCTGCGCAATTCGGTAAGGTCCGCGTCCCGAACGATTCTACCTTGAAACGGACGAATCGCATTCTTGTCAGCTACCCGCTCGCTGCGTTGTTGGATGGTGCTGGTCGCCAGTCATGGCCTCCTCCCTTGTGAGTTCCTCCTGTGACCGTCTTTCTAGCGCAGTGATCTGAACGCCGCGCGGAGCTCGCTCGCAAAGATCTGCGGCTGCTCCCACGCCGCGAAGTGGCCGCCTTTCGCGACCCTGTTGTAATGGATGAGCTTGGGATAGGCCCGCTCGGTCCAGCTCCGCGGAGCCTCGTACTGCTCGCCGGGGAAGACGGTCACGGCCACCGGGATCTTGACGCCCTTTGGCGTTGAAAAAGCCGCCCTTGTATTCCCAATAGAGACGCGACGAAGAGACCCCCGTGTTCGTCAGCCAATACAGCGTGATGTTGTCGAGGATCTCGTCACGCGTCAGCTCGCCGGTGGCGCTCGAGGTGCGATGCAATCCCGCAACGACCGCGGCGGCCGGCTGCCCATGAGCGTCATTGTGATCGAGGAGCCAGGCCGCGAGGCCAACCGGCGAATCCGCCAGTCCATATAGGGTCTGGGGCCGGCTCCCCATTATCCGTGCGTAGTCCACTTGCTTGAATGTCGACGCGAGCTGATCGTAGGCGCGCCTTTCCTCGGCTGAGAGACCGGATGGCGGCGGAGCGCCGATCCCGAGCGCCTTGTCGACGTCGGCTGGAACCGTGGCAGGCATGTTGGTGTGGATGCCGAGCAATCCCGGCGGCTCCTGCAGACCCATCTGATCGACGACGAACGCACCCCAGTCGCCGCCCTGGGCGACGTAGCGGGTGTAGCCGAGGCGCTTCATCAGCTCCGCCCAGGCTCGGCCCATGCGCTCGGGGCCCCAGCCGGTGCCCGTCGGCTTTCCGGAGAACCCGTAGCCCGGCATCGACGGGATGACGACGTCGAATGCGTCTCCGGCCTTCCCGCCGTGAGCGGCCGGATCGGTCAGTGGTCCGATGAGCTTGATCTGCTCCAACACCGAGCCCGGCCAGCCGTGGTTGATGACCAGCGGAAGTGCATTCTTCTCCCGCGACCGGACGTGGATGAAATGAATGTCGAGCCCGTCGATGCTGGTCACGAACTGCGGCAGGGCCTTGAGTTTTGCTTCCCCTTTCGCCAGTCGTAATCGGTCCCCCAATAGCTCGCGAGCTCCCGAATCATCGCGAGCGGCACGCCCTGCGACTGATCCGCGACCGTCTCCTTCTCGGGCCACCGCGTGGCAGCTATGCGCCGGCGCAGCTCGGCGAGATCCTTATCCGGAACGTTGAACCGGAAGGGGCGGATCGTGGTGTCCAGGGCCGCTGCGCGCGGCTGGGCGGAGGTCGCGACGGTCTGGGCGTAGCCGGGGGAGGCGGACAGGAAAAGGCCGAGGGCAGTCGCCACGGTTACACTGCGCTGCAATTCTGCGGACGTCATGGTGCCTCACTTGACCAGCGTGATGAGCGGCTTCCCTTTTTCGACGACATACGTGGCGAGCTCCGCCCCGTTGCCGCTGCCCACGTTCTTCGCGGCGTGGACCGTTCCGGCCGGGATGAACAGGACATCGCCGGCCTTCAGTGTCACCGGCGGCCTTCCTTCGACCTCATACTCCAGCGAGCCTTCGAGGACATAGACGATCTCTTCGCCCGGATGCGTGTGCCTGGGGGAGACATACCCCGGGTCGAAGTCGACCCGCACCTGGACGACCTCGCGCCCGGGAACGCTGAGATCGTGCCGCTGCAGGTCGGTTCGTTTGGTTCCTGCCTGCTGAGCCTGGGCCACGTGGGGCGCCAAACCGCTTCCCACGATCAGCACCGCTACCCCCATGATGAGCGTGGGTTTCATGTGGACATGAACTCCCGGACCAGCCGCGCGATCTCGTCCGCCGCGGTATCCAGAGCGAAATGCCCCGCCTCGAGAACGTGGACTTCGGCCTTCGGCACGTCGCGGCGATAGGCCTCCGGTTCCGAGAGCTCGAAAGACAGGTCGTACTTGCCCCACAGAACCAGAAGCCGAGGCTGCGTCTCCCGCATCCAGGCCTGCCACTTGGGATAGGACTCGACGTTCGTGCGGTAGTCGTAGAAGAGGTCGCTTTGAATGTCGGCCTGGCCCGGCTGGGTGAGAAAGGCAAACTCGTCGGTCCAGAGATCCGGGTCGTAGCGTTCGACGCTGGGGTCGTTCCCCACATGGCGCGTGCGTGTCGTCTGCCAGCGACAGAAGATTGGTGCGAAGGGCGCTTTCGTTGGCGGCACGATCGGCCCAGAAGGCCCGCCGCGTCTTCCACTTCGGTCCCAGGCCCTCGTTATGCGCCACGGCGTCCTGGACGATGAGCGCCTCGATGCGGTCAGGATGGGCGAGGGCCATGCGAAACCCCACAGGCCCGCCGTAATCCTGCATGTACAGCGTGTACCGCGAGAGCCCCAGGGCTTCGGTAAAGTGATTCATGATCTCGGCGTAGTGATCGAACGTATACGCGAACTGTTTGGGGTCCGGCCAGTCGCTGTGTCCGAAGCCCGGGTAATCCGGCGCAACCAGGTGATAGCGATCGGAGAGCCGGGCGAAGAGTGGCTCGAACATCCGCGATGACGAGGGCAGTCCGTGCAGCAGGAGCAGCGTGGGCCCGTCCTTTGGACCGGCCTCTCGGTAAAAGATGGAGAGTCCATCTATCTGTATCGTGCGATAATAGGTCGGGTGTGCCACGGTAAGTTCTTGGACTTGAGCCCGCGATTGAACTGATGAGAGCATGATCTAGCCCTCCACTTCGAAAATCACTTCCAGCTCCACCGGCGTGCCCAGCGGAAGGCTGGCGACGCCGTACACCAGGCGGCAGGGACTCTTGTCTCTGCCGAAAACCTCTTGCAGCAGCTCCGAGGCGGCATCTGCGACTTTCGGCTGATCGCGGACATCACCGGAGGTGGCCACCGATACACCGAGCCGAACGACCCGCGTGACTCGGTCGAGCGATCCCAGATGCTGGCGCGCGACCGCGAGGACGTTGAGCGCCGCGAGCCGAGCCGCCTGGCGCCCCGCCGCCACATCGAGCTCCGCTCCGACGCGCCCAGTGACTTTCGCTTCGTGGCCTTCCGTGGGAAGCATCCCGCTCAGGAAAAGCAGATTCCCGGTCTGCACCGCTTCCACATAGGCGCCGAACGGCTCCGGTGGCGCCGGGAGTTTGATCCCAAGTTCTTTCAATCGCTGCTCGGCGCCGGCCAGCCGTGTGGCTTCGCGGTTTACCATGCGCCCCTCCTTCCAATTAGCGCGGCTAGGACTCGACGACCTGCTGGCCGCCGTCGATGTCGAAGGTTGCGCCGGTGATCGCCGTGTTGGTCATGAGGTGGACGGCCAGTGCGGCGATGTCGGCCGGGCCGACGACGCGCCGGATCGGCAGCGTCGTGCGGAGCTGCTCGCGCCGCGCGTCGAGCTGGTCGCCCAGGATCGCCGCCGAGAGCGGCGTGTCGACGAACCCGGCCGCGATCAGGTTCACCCGGATGGGCGCGAGCTCGAGCGCGAGGTTCTTCGTCAGCGCGGGCAGCGCGGCCGTGAGCGCCGAGATGAGCGCGAGTCCCGGCGCCGTGCGGCGGCCGCCGGTACCGCCCATGAAGAGGAGCGTCCCGCCCGGGCGCACTTTGCCTGCGGCGTGTTTGGCCACCTGGATCGGCAGCAGGAGATGGGATTTGACGTCGCGGCGGGCCTTGTCGAAGTCGAACTCCGCCAGCGGCGTGTAGTACGGCCCGGGGCCGGTGACCAGCACGTGGTCGATCGGCACCGGCAGCTCGTCGAGAAAAGTGCCGAGCCTCTCGAAGTCGGTGGCGTCGAAGGCGGCGATGCTGCCGGCCCCGAGCTCGAGACCGACTCGCTTCAGGCGATCCGGGTCGCGCCCGGTCAGGATCACCTCGGCTCCCTCCTCGCGGCGCGGCGGGCCGTCTCGAGCCCGATGCCCGCGCTGCCGCCGATCACGACCACGGTCTGCCCGAGCAGCGCCGGCTCATGGCGGGTCGGCGCGATTGTGGATGCGGCGGTCATGTTCCTCCCTATCAGACTGCGGCAGGCTTCTCCTTCTGCCGCTTGTTCCAGCCGTGGAAGGGCGACCAGTCGCCCGCTGTTCCATCGCTCGCGGAGTCCCGGCGTACTCAGGTCCCAGTCCGGGCGGATCTCGCTCGTCACGTCCCGCAGGTCGTGCCAGAGGTCGACGACCGACGGGCGGCCCCAGAACCAGTAGCCGTTGTAGATCCGGTGGATCACGAGGCCCGGCTTGAGCACCAGCGTGTGCGGGATCATCGGGTTCGTTCTCGGGGTCGGTGTACTCCTGAATGTCGAGGTCCCTCTGAACCATGCGGTCCAGGGTCGGAGAGGAAGGTCCACTGGGCGCCGACCGACGCCCGGAACTCCTGGAGCGTGTGGTGGTCGTCGGTGGAGATCGTGGCGATCCGGGTGTACGCCACGGCGATCTTAGGGTAGAACGCGGCCAGCTCCAGGTGCTGCTGGTGCTCCTTGGGGCAGTAGTGGCCGCGCGCGAGCGTCAGGATCAGCGGGTCCTCGCCCTGCAGCTGGCTGAGCCGGCGGGGCGTGCTCGTATGATCGGGCAGCTCGTAGTCAGGGAACGTAGCCCCGGGCACCATGTCAGATCGCATTGCTCGGACTCCCCCATCGTTCCCGCGGCGGTGCTGCTGCTCGGCGCTGTGCTGCTCATGCTGACTCCGGGGCGGGTCAACGCACTCGTGCTGCGACTGGCATGGGTCTCGCGCAGGGCGCGTTCGCACGAGGGGAGGAGACCGGGCTGCGGGCTCGGAGTCAGTTATGGCCCCGATCTCCCGGGCTCCGACCGTCGAGTGCGACAGCGCCCGGAGGAGCCCACGCCAGTCGCTCACAAGGGCAGCTCCGTGCCGGCTTGCTCCGCAACCATGTACGCGGCGTACCAGGAGGGCCAGTCCGCGTCTCGCTCGCCGGTTCGCTTCTCGTGCTCGCCGTGGGCGTCCTCCGCGCGCCGGAACGCGCTGCGCCAGGTCGCTGGCGGAGCCGAACGAGTATCGCGCCGGGGTCGATCCGGCCCGGGCAGACGCGTCGTGATCTCCTGCAGCAGCCAGCCGTTGCCGTCCGGGTCGCTGAAGGGGCGAACGACCGGTAGGTGCCCCGGTCCGGCGCGGGGCCGCTCAACCGCTGGCGCTGGGGTCGACGCGGTTCAAGCCGGCGAAGTGGAACACCTCGCTCACCTCGACGCCGCGCGCCTTCAGCTCGTCGCGCGCGGCCTCGATGTCCGAGACGATCAGCCACAGGCTCTGGGCGGATCCCGGCGCGACGGAGGTGAGGTTCGTGCCGAAGTGAATCGAGCACTGGGAGCCCGGCGGCGTGAACTGGACCGCGCGGTCGTCACCGTTGGTGAAGTCGGCGTCGAGCCGCCAGCCGAGACCTCCCATAGAACTCCTTCGCGCGGTCGACATCCGAGACGGGGATGGTGATCACCTCGAGCTTCATGTCGACCTGTCCCGACGCGCGCGTCAGTGGTCGCGTCCTGACTACGGATTGCGGTGGTGCTCATGGCTGCCTCCTGGGTTGGGACCCAAATCTCGATAGAGGACCGGAGAGGTATTGAACAATTTTGCTGCGGATATTCAGATATACGGGAGGACGGGAAAAGAACAACCCGCTCGGCAGCAACACCAAGCGGGGCAATCAGTTCAAGTATGGGGCGCAGGCTCGCTCGTCAGACTGCCCAACTTTTCCGATACGCGAGCGATCAGCTCGTCCGTCCTCGAGAGGAATAGCTTCAGGGTCGGCGACGCGTTCGCTCTGTTATAGCCGATAACCAGGTCAATCGTGGGCGCATCGCCTTTTATTGGCCTACTGATCACGGACCAGGGCATAAAATTCCGTACATAGGCAGGCAGCAGCGCCACACCGCGCGTCGATGCCACCAGCGACATCGCCATGGCGATATTGTCCACCTCATGCTCCGCCCTGATGCCGAGATTTAATCGCTCCAGGTAATCATCGATGACGACCCGTAATACGGGGGCCGTCTTCGACACGCTGATAAACGTCTCTCCCGCAATGTCGTGTGGGTCTATGGCCTCATACGCAGCAAGCCGGTGGTCGCTCGGCAGTATGGCTACGAGCGGCTCCGTGGTCACCACCTTGAACACCAGATCGGGCGCCCGCGCCTCCGGCCGCATGAAGGCCACGTCGAGCTTGCCCCTCATGAGAGCGTCAGCAAGGTCCGGCGAATATTGGCTGGAGATCGTGACGTGCATGTTGGGTAGTTCATCGTGAAGGATTCGCATCGCTTCAGGCAGCCAGTCCATCTCCTGTCCGGTCAAGAAGCCGAGAGCGAAAGACGGCTTGGTTGGCTCCGCGGCTCGGCGTGCCGCTTCTCGGCCCGCCTCGACCTGGGCCAGCGCCAGCCGGGCATGGTCGAGGAAGACCCTGCCGGCGGCGGTGAGCTCGATGCCGCGTGCGCTCCGGACCATGAGCTGAGTGCCGACCTCGTACTCCAGATCCTGCATCTGGCGGCTCAAAGACGGTTGCGCCGTGTGCAGCCGCCGCTCGGCCGCAACCGTCAGGCTGCCTTCCTCGGCGACGGCGACGAAGTAGCGTAGATGTCGTAGCTCCACGATGCAGCCCCCATGCCTGCGAGGTATGGCACCCAACTTACAAAGTCTTTTCTTTCAGCGCCACAATACCCTACGTTCCCCTCCGACGAACTAATCCGGCGCACTATCGCCATCCTGGCTCGTGTGCGACCGGCCATATCTTGAAGGGCTGGACCCATAAGCAACCCAGTCGTCTTGATGAAGCAGTGGAAGGCCTGGGTGTACTGGATCGTTACCGGAGGTTTTGCGGCGCTCATGCTGCTGTCCGCCGCCTTCTATCTCGCAGGGACGGTGCAGAGCCGCGAGACCATGGCCCACCTCGGCTATCCGCCGTACATCCTATGGATTTTGGGTCCAGCCAAACTGCTGGGCGTCTTTGCGCTGCTGCAGAACCGCTGGCCAAGACTCAAGGAATGGGCGTACGCCGGGTTCGCGATCGATCTGATCGGCGCATCGGCGTCGCATTTCTTCACCGGTGATCCGGTCGGCCAAGCCGTCTTCCCGCTCCTGCTGCTGCTTCCGCTCTCCGCGTCCGACGCATTGCGGCCTGATCTCCAGGGCGTAGCGGCTCGGCACCACACCACCGCAACTCAAACCACACACAAACGAGGAACGCAGTTCATGAACCACAATCCCAACGCACTGACCGTCGAGAACTCGGCACTGGTGCTTATCGATCACCAGCCAGCACTCGCCCGGTCGCCAACCAAGACACTATAGAGAGCTGAGGATCACATGACAGCGACAGCCAGCATCACCCACGACAACAGCTTGTCGCTGCTGCTCGACAACCAGCGGTCGGCCTTTCTTCGAGAAGGGCCGCCCGGGCTCGAGCAACGGCGCCACGCCCTGAGCGAGCTCGCCCGGGTCGTGCGGGCGCATCGGGAAGACTTCGTCACCGCCATCGACTCGGACTTCGGCCACCGCTCCCGCCACGAGACCTCGTTGCTCGACCTCGCGTCAACGGTCGAGAGCATCAAATATCTCGACCGGAACCTCGGCCGTTGGATGAGGCCGGAGCGGCGGCGGGTCGCAGCCCATTTTCTGCCGAGCTCGACCCGGATCGTTTACCAACCGCTCGGAGTGGTGGGCATCATTTCGACGTGGAACTACCCGGTGGGCCTGGCCTTGATACCGCTGGCGACGGCCCTGGCCGCGGGCAACCGTGCCATGCTCAAACCGTCGGAGATCACCCCGGCCACGGCCGCACTGCTGGCCTCGGTGCTGGGCGAGATCTTTTCGCCGGAGCAGGTCACCGTCGTCACCGGCGATTCGGAAGTGGGTGCCGCCTTTGCCCGCCTGCCATTCGATCATCTCGTCTTTACCGGCAGCACTTCCGTTGGACGCATGATCATGCGGGCCGCCAGCGACAACCTGGTGCCGGTCACTCTCGAGCTGGGTGGAAAATCGCCCGTGATCATCGAGCAGGGCACCCCACTCGGCATGGCCGCCCGCCGGATTGCGTACGGCAAGCTGGCCAATGGCGGACAAACCTGCATAGCACCGGATTATGTGCTGGTCTCGGAGCCGGAGGTGGAAGGCTTCATCCGGGCCTACACCGGGGAGGTCGAGAAGCTCTATCCCAATATCGACGCGAACCCCGATTACAGCTCGATCGTAAGCGACCGGCACTTCCAGCGGCTTCAGGGGTTGCTGGCCGATGCCCGCGCCAAGGGTGCCAGGGTAATCGATCTCGGCTCGTCTCCCGCCGGCCAACACATCCGGTCGGTACGCAGGCTCACCCCCACACTCGTGCTCGATGTCACCGACGACATGAGTGTGATGCAGGAAGAGATCTTCGGTCCTATCCTCCCGGTCGTTCCCTATCGCGACCTGGAGGCTGCGGTGGCCTACGTCAATGCACGACCCCGCCCCCTGGCGCTCTACTTCTTCGGCTCCGACGGTCCGGGCCGCCGACTGGTCCTGGAGCGTACCACGTCCGGAGGCGTCGGCATCAACGAGACCATCCTGCACTACGCACAGGACGACCTGCCGTTTGGTGGCATCGGAGCGAGCGGGATGGGCGCATATCATGGACATGAGGGCTTCAAGACGTTGAGTCACGCCAAGGCTGTCTTTCAGCAATCAAAGTTGAATTTCACCGACTTGATACGTCCGCCCTTCGGCAAGTGGTTCGAGCGGACAGTTGCCTTCTTGCTGCGCTAGGAGTCGCGTAATGGCGGAGGATCGTTTCACAGCCCAGGGAGGGGCGCCGGCGATGCCGGGCATCGGCGAAGCCCTGCCGTTCTTTGCTCGGAGAATGCTGGCCGCCGCGAGGACGCCGGCCGGCAACTTAGACCGAGTTGCGGGCACTCGGCGCCGAAGCGGAGTTCACTCACGCCGACGTCCGCCATGAGGATGAAGTACGCGATCTCGTCGATCGGACCGTGGCACGATTCGGCCGTCCGACTATTACGACCCACGCCCGATCAACGGGCATGCATATCAAGTGGAAGGAGGAAGCCCAATGGCTAACGTGGTGAAGAAGCACAGCATTTCTTCTGAGCTAGCACAGAAAATGGTGGATGAAGCGGTGGCAAAAGCCAGAGAACTTGGCGTTACCGAGAACGTGGCGATTCTCGACGACGGCGGCAATCTCAAGGCCTTTAGCCGGATGGATGGGGCCCCGATCCTTTGCATCGAGATGGCGCAGAATAAGGCGTATACAGCTCTGTTCGGCGTTTCCACGCAGGACTTTTTCAACTTTATCCAGGCCGACCCGTCGCTGTTGGCTGGTATCCCCACGCTTGCGCGTGTGGCGGCGTGGGGTGGGGGGTTCCCATTAAGGTGAACGGAGAAGTGGTCGGGGCGATCGGGCTGAGCGGGGCGCCCACGGTCCAGAATGACGTCGATTGCGCGAAGCAGCCCTAGCGCTCGTACCCGATGCGGTGCCGACTGAATAGGAAGGGAGCAACCATAATGATTCATACCCACCAGACCGCGCCAGCGTCCACAATGACGAAGCTTTCAGGAAAGACCGCTCTCATCACCGGCGCCTCGCGTGGGATCGGCCGCGCCAGCGCGCTGGCCCTCGCAGGGATGGGCGCGCAGGTTCTGGTTCACTACAGCAGCGGCGCGAAAGAGGCCGAGGCCGTCGTCGCCGAGATCCGCAAGGCCGGCGGACGTGCTGACGCCGTCGCCGCTGATCTTTCCGCACCGGACGGGGCACACAAGCTCGCCAGGCAGGTCCGCGCCGTGGTCGGCGACCGGCTGGACATCCTCGTCGCCAATGCCGGAACCTCGAAGTCGGCGACCATCGAGGAGACCACGGTCGAGGATTTCGACCGGCTCTTCGCGGTCAACGTCCGCGCGCCGTTCTTCCTCGTCCAGCAGTTGCTGCCGATCATGTGCAAGGACAGCAGCATCGTGCTCGTCTCGTCGCTGGCCGGCCATGCCGCCGTCGGCACGCTTTCGGCCTATGCGGCGACCAAGGGCGCGATCGACACGCTGGTGAAGCACTTCGCCGCCGTGCTCGGCGAGCGCGGGATCCGCGTCAACGCCGTGGCGCCGGGTGTCGTCGCGACCGACATGTCGAGCTTCACCAAGACGGACGCGGGGCGGGATTTCACGCTCGGCATGCAGGCGCTGAAGCGAGTCGCCCAGCCGGACGATATCGGTGGTGTCGTCGCTTTCCTCGCCTCCGACGACGCGCGCTGGATCAGCGGCGACACCGTCAGGGTCGACGGCGGCTCGAAGCTCTGAAAGGAGAACGACATGACCAAGACCACTCCAGAACAGAATAAGGCGCTGGTGCTGAAGGCCTTCGACACGCTGTTCAACAGGCGCGATTACGAGGCTGCTGCCAGCTTCTGGTCAGACGAGTACATCCAGCACAGCGCTCATATCGAACCAGGTCGTGAGGGCCTGTTCGATCTTATCCGCAGCTCGCCCGACAATCTGCACTACGAACACCAGCACATCGTGGCGGAGGGAGACTACGTCATTGTCCACGGCCGGTTCACGGGGAACGGCCGTCCCGTCGCATGGGTGGCGGCCGACGTGGTCAGGATCGACGACGGCCACCTCGCTGAGCACTGGGACGTGCTGCAGGACGAGGTGACCGAAGCCGAATCAAAAAGCGGGCGGCCGATGTTCGGCGACCGTTTCCCGACGTGAAACTTTGGCCGAAGGGGATGCTCGTACCGCCGACAGGCCTTCTGGCTAGATTGTTCTCATGCGCTGGTCAGAGCCAGGTGCTGGTCGTGCGCGGCGACCTTCGGCTCGAGCGCGCCGAGGTGAGATGCTGAAGTCCATCACCCATTCCCCAGTCCCCCACCACTGCCTGGGACCGAGCCGCGCTCCTGCGCTGGGTCATGGCGCCGAGCGGTCCCGACATCCACCGGCGCCTATCGGCGGATGTTTCCCGAGTTGCCCCAGCTGCCGAGCGACGAGGCCTTCCTCCATAAGCTGGGGACTTCGTGTGGAGCCGAGGTCTCCAGGTTCAGCGCGAACGGAAAGGACGATGCCTCGGGAGCGGCCGGCTGGGCCTTTTTCGGCCAGTTCATCGCGCACGACGTAACCGCCGATCGCTCGGCCCTGGTGGATCGGGCCGATATCGAGGCGCTCAAGAACGTCCGGCGCCAGAAGCTGAATCTCGAGTTCCTCTACGGCTCCGGCCCGACCGGTGAACCTTACCTCTACGACGTTAACGACTCCGCCAAGCTCCTCATCGGCCTCAACGATGCGGGCCAGGCTGAGGATCTTCAGCGCAATGCCCAGGGCATCGCGATCATCGTCGATCCCCGCAACGACTCTCACCTGCTGATGGCGCAGATGCAGGTGCTGTTCTCCAAGTTTCACAATCGGGTTGTGGACTGGCTACGCGAGAAGGGCACGGCAGAACGAGCCATTTTCACCGAAGCCCAGCGACTGGTCGTCTGGCACTACCAGTGGATCATCTTGCGGGAGTTTCTCCCCAACCTGATCGGTGACGGGTTGACCGACGCACTCCTGGCCGGCGGGTCGCGCTACTATCGCCCCGCTGCCGACCCTTTCATCCCGCTCGAGTTCGCCGATGCCGCCTATCGCTACGGGCACGGTCAGCTTCGTGAGACTTATCGGGTCAAACCCGGGGACCCACCGGTGCCGCTCTTCCCCGACCTCATTGGTTTTCGAGCGGTCCCCGCCTCACGGGTCGTGGACTGGGCCGGGTTCTTCGACCTTCCTGGCCGTCCGCCGGCCCAGCGCGCCAAGAAACTCGATGGCCGGCTCTGCAGCTCCATCATGCACCTGCCCCAAGCGATTACCGGCGACGTCGAGGTCGAGGCCTTTCACAGCCTGGCCGCGCGCGATCTCCAGCGCGGCCACGCCGTTGGCCTCCCGTCCGGCGAGGCCATCGCGCGCCATATCGGCGCTGCGCCCCTCACCCGGGAGCAGACCGCTCTTGGCTCAATGGGCTGGGATCAGGAAACCCCGCTCTGGTACTACGTCCTGAAAGAATCCGAGGTCCAGAGCAACGGTGACCGATTGGGCGAGGTCGGGGGCCGCATCGTGGGGGAGGTGTTGGTCGGTCTCCTCGATCACGACCCCAGCTCGTTCCGCGCGTCGCGGCCGGACTGGTGTCCGGAATTGCCGTCCCGAGTGGCGGGGAAGTTTACCATGGCTGATCTCCTGGAATTCCTTCTACCGCCGTACCGCCGTACCGCCGTTACCGCCTTACCATGACAGGTGATCTCAGGCGTTCGTGATCGACTTCCAATGCCTCAGCCGCTCTGCGATCAACTCCGCGCGTTGCCGATCGTCGCTTCCGTCCAGGATGCTCATGTCCTCTGGTTCGGCGCGCCAGTAAACACCGGCCGTCCGCGCGTTCACGCTCGCGGGCGTGTCCGAACGAGTCGTGAAGTACCCGGACGCGCGATCGGCGGACTCCAGCCGGATCTCTCCCGTCCCGTCCAGCTGCGGTGCGTTCGGATCCCGAGGCCGTTCTCCCTTCCAATAGTAGAAGACGCCCGAAGGCTCCTTCCTCTCCTTCGACGCTTCGCTCCAGTATCTCGCTGACAGCCTGCCATCCTCTTGCCAGGAGCGGCCGCGTACCTCCAGCGCGCCGTCGCGGTCTCGCGAGATCCGCAGGAGGCTCACGGCGGAAGGCTCGCGCGGGCCGCGCTCCGTCAGGGAGAACTGCCACCACAGGCCTTCGATGCGGGCGACGCGGCCCTCGTTCTCGATCGCCTTCCGAAGCTTCTGGTTGACGACTCTCATCTCGGCAGGGGTCGTCGCTTCGCCGTACCGCACGCACGTGAGGCCGAGGAGATCGCTCGGAAGCTTCGAGCCGCTCGCATGGAGGATGAAGGTTCGGCGCATTCCGAGGACTCCACCGAAAAGGCCGGCTTCGAAGACGACATTGTCTCGCGGAGAAGCCTGACCGGATTCCGGGGAAGGGGATGCGGGCGGGCTGGTGGTCGTCCAGTCGTCCCGAGCGAACACGAACGCGGCGAAGTCGACTTCATGCGTAAGCTCGAGGAGGCGGTCCAGCGTGGTGGTCCCAGGATTGAAGGATGTCGTCCAGGGTTCGACGTGCGCGACGTCTTCGAGACCGCGCGTCAGCGCCTGCAGCAGCTTCTGCCTGCTTTCCCGACGAGCCCAGGAAGATGCGAGGTTTGTCCATCCTCGTATCTTATAGCTGATTACGGTCAGTGCCACGCCCCGAAGCTGGCGACTCCGTCAAGTTAGCCGGACTCCAAATGCGGAAAGGACGCCGATGAGCAAGGGTCGGCTAGAGGCCTTCAGTGATGCCGTGCTGGCGATCATCATTACCATCATGGTTCTCGAGCTGCGCGTGCCCCATGGAGCCGAGCTCACCGCCCTCCGCCCCCTGGTGCCCGTGCTACTGAGCTACATACTCAGCTTCACCTATCTCGGGATCTATTGGAACAACCATCACCACATGCTGCACGTCACCGGTCGAGTAACCGGCGCGATTCTCTGGGCCAATCTGCACCTGCTGTTCTGGCTGTCGCTGGTGCCGTTCGTAACGGCCTGGATGGGAGAAAATCACTTCGCCGCGGTCCCTACGGCACTCTACGGCACGGTACTCCTCATGGCCGCGATCGCCTACTTGATCTTGCAGCGGCAGATCCTGCGCGCGGAGGGGCCGCACTCTGTCCTGGCCGCTGCGGTGGGTCGGGACACCAAGGGGAAGCTCTCGCCGCTGCTCTATCTCCTGGCTATCGGCGCGGCGTTCGTACGTCCCCAGATTGCCGATGGCCTGTATGTGCTGAGCGCGCTCATGTGGCTGATTCCTGATCGTCGCATCGAGCGGGCGCTGGCCCGGTCAGAAGAGTCCCGCAGGTAGCACGTGACGGCGCCAAATTCCCTCCCATTCTGTCAGCAAGATTGTCACCGCCCTCACGCCTTTACTGGCACCAGAAGCCCCGCCGAGTCGTAAGCTCTGGCGGGGCATCCATTCAAATATGGGCCTGGGTAGAGTTGAACTACCGACCTCACGCTTATCAGGCCGAAACTGATGGGATTGGCGTTGGCCGGCGCCGGCGTGCTTTGTCACCACGGATGGCACCACGATGAACTCTCACCTACCCGATCAGCGGAGCACCCAGCGTCTTAGCCTCTCACGGGGACCAGCTGGCCACCACCTCCGTTCCGGCGCCTGGCTCGGTGACGAAGGTGAGGGCGACGCCGGCCCGGGCCGCGCGGTCCTGCATGCTGGTCAGCCCATAGCCGTCGGACCGAACGTTCTCGACGTCGAAGCCGACCCCGTCATCGGCCACCGCGAGCCGGACTGCTCCTCCATCCTGAAAGGCGAGCTCCACCTCGACCCGCGGCGCGCCGCTGTGGCGGGTCGCGTTGGTCAGCGCCTCGCGCGCGATGCCGGCCAGGGCCGACTCGACTGACGCGGGAAGCAGCACCGCGTTGCCGGTGACGGCGAAGTTCAGCGTGCCGCCGAAGTGCCGCCGCCCGCTGTCGACCACGTCGCGAATCGCCCGGGCCAGTCCGGCCGCCGGCGCGCTGGGCTGCAGCATGGTGACCGAGCGCCGGGCGTAGGCCAGGCTCTCCACCGCCAGCTCACGGACCAACCCCAGCGGCTTCTCCGCCAGGGCCCAGGCCGGTCCCAGCTTGGCCTCCGCATCGGCGAGCTGCATCACGATCATGGCCAGTCCCTGCGCCAGGGTGTCGTGGATCTCTCCCGCCAGCCGGGCCCGCTCGGCCGCGATGGCGGATTGCTGCTCCTGCTCCAGCCGGCGGGCCCGCTCGCGCTCGGTGTTGTCGATCAGGGTTCCCAGTACGCCGACCTTGCCGCCCAGCTCGATCCGCCGGCCATGCACTTCGACCGGGAACACGGAGCCGTCCTTCCGCAGTCCTCGAAACTCGTAGCGAAGCTCGTCCACTTCGCCGTCGAGCCGACGCCGCATGTTTTCCGCCACCAGGTGGCGGTCTTCGGGACAGGTCAGATCGAGCGAGCCACCCCCTCCGCCCACCAGCTCCTCCACGGTATAGCCGAACATCTTCGCCATCGCGGGGTTCACGTAGACGAAGCGGGTCCCCTCGGTGAGATAGATACCGGTGAGTGAGGATTCAGCGAGAACGCGGTACCGCTCTCTCATCTCCGACAACTCCACCTCCGTCCGCTTGCGCTCGGTGATGTCGCGCACCAGCGCCAGGCGGTAGAGCCGACCTCCCCGCTGGAACCGGCCGGTGCGGACCTCGACCGGAAACACGGTTCCATCTTTCCGGCGGTGGAGACTCTCGAAGGTGACGTTTTCGCCGGCGGCGACTCGATCCGCCAGCTGCCCGATCGTCGCCTCGTCCAGCCCAACGTCGAAATCCCGGGGATGCATGCCGATCAACTCGTCGCGGGAATAGCCCAGGCTGGCGCAGGCCTGGCGGTTCACGTCGATCACGAGCAGCTCGTCGTCATGCAGGAAGAACGCGTCCGTCGCATGGTCCACGAAGGTGCGGAAACGGTCCTCGCTCTCGCGGAGCCCTTCTTCGGCGCGCTCGCGCTCGGTGACGTCCATGACCGCTCCGACGAACTCGCGGCGGCCTCCGTCATCCGTCACGGCGTGGGCCACGACATGGAGATGCTTCACGGAGCCGTCCGGCAGCAGCAGGCGGTACTTGTGCTCGAAGTCCAGCCCGTCGCGCTGCGCGGCACTCGATCGTCGCCTGGACGGCGGCCCTGTCGTCGGGATGGGTGCGCTGCACCACGAGCTCGAGCGTCGGTGGCGTCCCGGGCTCGACGCCGAAGATGCGATAGGTCTCCTCCGACCAGTAGATCGTGCCGCTCGCCGGGTTCCAGCCAAAGCTCCCGGTGTGGCTGAGCCTCTGCGCCTCGACCAGGTACGACTCGCTCCGCCTCAGCGCCCTCTCCGCCTCGACGCGCCGCGCCCGATCTTCGGCCTCGCGGAGTGCCCGCCGCACCGACGGCACGATCCGCGACATCTTGGTCTTGAGGATGTAGTCGGTCGCCCCGACCTTCAGCGATTCGATCGCAACTTCCTCGTCCAGCGTTCCGGAGACGAAGATGAACGGCACCTCGGGGCGCCGCTCCGTCGCGAGCCGCAGGGCCGAGAGGCCGTCGAACGAGGGCAGCGAATTGTCGGCGAAGATCAGATCGAAGCCACCCCGGTCGAGCGACGCGCAGAACCCCCCCTGGGTGGCGACGCGCGTCATCTCGCAATGGAAGCCGCCCGCCTCCAGGGTCTCCTGGACCAGCGCCGAGTCGCTGGCGTCGTCTTCCAGATGAAGGATGCGCAGAGGACAATCCATGATCACGCCCGCTTGATGCTCCCCGGCGGCGGCTCGTTGATGAGGGCCCAGAAGATCCCCAGCTCCTTGACCGCGTTCACGAACTCGTGGAAATCAACCGGTTTGACGACGTACGCATTCACACCGAGCCGATAGCTCGCCACCATGTCGCGCTCCTCGCGCGAGGAGGTGAGCACCACCACGGGGATCATCTTCAATCGGTCGTCCGTCTTGATCTGCTGCAGCACCTCGAGCCCGTCGACCTTGGGCAGCTTGAGATCCAGCAGCAGGACGGCGGGGTTCCCGCTCGCGACGCGCCATGAACTTGCCCCGCTGATAGAGGTAGTCGAGCGCCTCTTCCCCGTCGCCCACGACGACGACCTCGTTCGCCAGGTTGTACTGCTCCAGCGCCGTCAACGACAGCTCCACGTCCCTCGCGTCGTCCTCGACCATCAGAATCCGCCGCAGTCCGTTCATGAGACTTCTCCTCTTCTCGTGCGCTGCTGGGATCAGCGCCTCAACGCCGGGGGAACGGCGAGAAACAACGTGGCGCCGCCGTTCACCGAGCCCTCCGCCCAGACCGTTCCGCCGTGACGCTGGATGATCCGCTGCACCGTCGCGAGGCCGATTCCGGTGCCTTCGAACTCCTCGCTCCGGTGCAGTCGCTGGAAGACGCGGAACAGCTTGTTCGAGTACTTCATATCGAAGCCGACCCCGTTGTCCCTCACGAACACCACCACGCCGCGAGCATCCTCGAACGACCCGATCTCGATCTCGGCCCGCTCGCGCGGACGGGTGAACTTGATCGCGTTGGCGATCAGGTTCATGAAGACCATCCTCAGCATCGAGCGGTCGCAGTACAGGTCCGGCAGGTCGCCGATGCGCCACGAGACGGTCCGTCCGGCCAGGTCGGGGCGCATCTCCTCCACCACCTCGTTCACCAGCTGCCGCAGGCTGACGGTCGATGCGCGCGTCTCCGCCCGGCCAATCCGGGAGAAGGCGAGGAGGTCGTCGATGAGCGCGCCCATCCGCTTGGCGGCATCCAGGATGGTCGTCGTGTAGCGCCGGCTCTTCTCGTCCAGCGCCGCGGCCGCGTGCTGCCCCAGCAGCTCCGCGAAGCCCACCATGTGGCGCAGCGGCGACCGGAGGTCGTGCGAGATCGAGTAGGCGAAGGCCTCCAGCTCCTTGTTGCTCGCCTCCAGCTCGGCGCTTCTCCTCTCCAGCTGCTGGTTGAGCTCGCGGATCTGCTCCTCCCGCATCCGCCGCTCGATCACCTCCTTCTGGAGCCCGTCGCGCGACTGGAGGAGCTCTCTCTCGACCCGGCGCCGGACGGCGGTGAACCGCGTGATTACCACCGCGAAGAGCACGAAGGCGACGTAGAACGGGACCTGGTCCGGCGCGATCCTGAAGGAATGGGAATCCTTCAAGAAATAGTTATAGGTGAGAGCGGATACTATGCCCGCGACCAGTCCGGGCCCCGCACCCAGATACCAGGCGCTCACCGCGATCGCATACAGGAAGAGCGCCATCCTCATCTCGCTGGCGCCGACGACACCGAGGCGCTGGAGGAGCAACCTGACAGCGAGCGCCGCGGCGACGGACGATGATGGCCAGGAAGTACGGAGCGGCGCCGTACCAGAGGCTGCGGACGGAGCCCTCGCGCTCCGGCCGATCCAGGGGGTGGAAGACGGCGCCGGACGTGAATGACGGCGCGAAGCGTCTGATGCTTCTCACCGGAGGCTCGGCTTGATCAGGGTGGACGGTCACTTCCCAATGTGCTCCCTGGGAGCGGGGGTGTCGAGCGGCGGAGTCGGAGCTCACCCCATGCGGATGAGGCCTCGCTCCACGGCCTTGGCCACGGCATCGGTCCGGCTGGTGGCGCCGAGCTTCTCGAAGAGGTGGCTGAGATGGATCTTGACGGTGGCCTCGCTGATGAAGAGGGTCTCGCCGATCTCCCGGTTGGACTTTCCCTCGGCCACCTGGCGGAGCACCCGCATCTCCTGCGGCGTTATCTGCACCCGGGTCATCCGCGCCACCAGCTTTGACGCCACGGTGGGCGAGACCCAGGTACCTCCACCGTGCACGGTGCGCACGCACGCCACCAGATCCCCCGGGCCCACATCCTTGAGCAGGTAGCCCTTCGCTCCCGCGACGCAGCGCGCGATCGATGTCGTCGTCGGTGTCGAACGTGGTCAGGACCACCAGCACCGCCTCGGGAAACTCCCGCCGGATCCGCTCGACAACCTGGGTGCCCTCCACCTTCGGCATCCGGAGATCCAGGAGCGCCACGTCAGGATGCTCCTGGCGATACAGCACGATGGCGGATTCACCGTCCCCCGCCTCGGCGACGACCTCAATGTCGGGCTGCTCGTTGAGGATTTGCGCCACGCCGTTTCGGACAATGGCGTGGTCGTCGGCCAACAGAACTCGGATGGACGGGCTCGGCAAGTTCTCACCTCAAATGTTCAGGGCCGGCGACGCTGCACGGCCCTGTAGCGAACCTATCGTAAGCCGGCAACCCCGTCTATTGGCCGAAAAGACAGGTTGGGCCTACGACTTTTGTCGTCTATACCCCGCCCTCGCCGATCGTCTCAGCCGCTCGAAAGTCGTAGCCACTGCCGAAAAAAGTCGTACCGACTTCTAACCGTTTGCTGAATTGTGGCGCCTCGCGCGCTGTCGCATTCTGTGCGCCGTCACGACAGAGCGAGGGAAGTCCCCATGACGGCCGATTACAACGGATGGAACGATGCTCCCGAAGCGGAGCGCGAGGCGATGGACGTTTACTCCCGTCAGGAGTTCGAGCGGGAAGCTCTCGCCGAGCTGGAGGGACTCCAGAAATCTGCCCTCCAGCTCCGGAACTACGTAAGGAAGATGGGCTACTGGGACCTCAGGCCGGCAGCCTGAGACCTCATACGCTTCTGTTTCTCATCAACCCAGTGGAGGATGTCATGGCGCGAGTGTCCGAGCAGACCAACAGACCATGCGGATAGACCACGGCGTGCTTGAGCCTCGCACCGGAGGCGCCACGGGTGGTCGAGCGGCCTCGTGTTTGGCGCCCGTTCCCCGAGCAGGTCGCCCATCTCCTTTGCCTGGAGGACGCCCCGGGGGACGTTGCACCGCGGATCCACAGCCGATTCGGGATCACGCTCCTTCGCTCACCCGCCTTCGTCACGGTGGAATCGAGCAGAGGCCTCGCCGCTGACCGGAACCAGATCCTCCTCATACCCCGGTTACAGCTCTGCGCCTTGCGCGCCCAGGGCGACCCGGGCCGGGGGCCGGTGACCTTGCTTCTCGAAGCGTCTGACTCTGGAAGGGCTTGCTGTTCCTGACCGGCCGGCACTCGTCACTGACCCAGAGTGTGTTGCGCAGCTGGCGGCGCTCATTGGCCAGTTGCAGCGTCCGGTGGGCTTGATCGGCCGCGAAGCCATCCCTCGATCGCTACTCGAGCGCCTGTTCGCACGCAGCGCGCCGCTGGGACGTGCCCGTTCCTGCGGCAGGTCGCTCGCTCCCGTGCGCCGGCACCTCCAGGCCCACCTTGGCGAGCTGATCCCGACGGCGGCTTTGGCGGAGATGATCGGCCTCACGGAGTCGCATTTCATTCGAGCGTTTCACCTCGAATTCGGCTTGCCACCGCACGCGTATCACCTGCGGCTGCGGCTCGCCCTTGCAGTCGAGCTGCTCTCATACGGTCTATCGGTAGCAACGGTGGCGAACGAGTGTGGCTTCGCCGACCAAAGCCATCTGAGCCGCAAGTTCAAGGAGGTCTACGGCCTGACCCCGGCCGCGTGGGGGACGCCGCAGTCGGCGTCCGTCGCGGGGAGAGCGACGGGAGACGGCCCGTGCCCGAGCGCGTCCTGGAGCGTTTTCCGGCCGACACTGACCACCAGCGACAAGTTCTTCAGAAGGTTTGCTGATGATGGGCAAGCGCCCGGAGTCCAGAGGGTGAGGGAAGTCCGGAGACATACACATATAAAGGAATGAAGGCTGGGCAGGAGCGGCCAACCAGGAGAATGACGATGAGGAAGTACTACGAGGGCCTACCGGCCGCCGCAAACATGGAAGAGTCGATCATCCAGGCGCAGCTTCAGATCCTGAAAGACCTGGAACGGCGGAAGCAGTCAGCCGCGGCCATTCAGCTGCTGATCGATTCGGTGACGCGCCTTGCTGCATAGCTTTCTTGGGAGCGCTGCAAACGAGAGGCGTCACCTGCTAAGCCGTCTTTGGTCGGGCTGTCCACTGTTTTTTCTTGCCCCGCATCCCAGCCGGTAGCGCTAATCCAACCCGATGGCGGGACATCTCCCCGGAGGGAGTGAGGTTGGCGAGCATGAGCGCAGCGGCATCAGCATACGAGACGATCATCTCAGGGACACGGGAGACGAAGAACGGCAAGATCAGGGCTCCGGGCAGAGACTTGGTGAACGAAGGGACGTGTACCGGCAATCGGTCGAGCGAGATCCGCATCCGAGCCAGGCCTAATGGTTGCTGATCAACCATCGGCCCCGGACACAGGATTCGCCAATCCAGCGCGGTTTCGGCGGATGCGGTCGAAATTGGCCCGGTGCGGCCAGTAGGTCGAGGCGACACGGGGGAGATCAACCCCCCGCCGACCGCGGTCATCGAGATCGAGTAAGGCTGCGCCGGCCATGAACCAGCAGACCGGCCGATCCTTCTCCGGTAAGGATTCCAGACCGGTCACGATGCGATCAACCAGGTCAACGAAGATTTGCCCTTCGGTGACCAAGCCGGCCGCACTGATGATGACAGCATCGTGATCCCGAAGAATGGCCGCCAGAGCAGAGACCGACGTTCGCGCCAGATCAGCCTGATGCACGGCGACTTGCGTCTCGCATTCCGGCCGGCAACTTCGAGGGGGTTCGCACCAAGGTCGACACCTCGTGGTTCGCTGCAACTGCTTGTCGGGTGACATGCCTGCCGAGAGAGCCCGTCGCCCCAAGAATGAGTATTCTGGACATGGCAGCCTCAGCACCACCGGACGTGCTTCGGGCCGATGCCGACGACCGGCGGATGTCGTCGCTCGGTCATACCGGCTTCTGCCGTCGCCGCGGCCGCCCACGCCGCCGGGGTCACGCCGTAGACCGCCTTGAACTTGCGGCTCAGGTGGCTCTGGTCGGCGAAGCCGCACTCGTAGGCCACGCTCGCGATAGCCAGACCCCGCGTGAGCAGCTCGCAGGCGGCGGCGAGTCGGAGCCGCAGGTGATAGGCATGCGGAGGCAGGCCGAACTCGTAGTGAAACGACCGAATCAGATGACACTCGCTGAGCCCGCTCACGCGAGCCAGCTCCTCGGTGGCGACCGGCTGACTCACCTGGGCCCGGAGGTAATCGCGCACGCGAGGCGAGTGAACTGATCCGCCGGAGCGCGCCCGGCAGCCAACGGTGTGCTGCGCGCCAGCGAGTCGCTCGAGCACCGAGCGAATCGTGGTCGCGTGCTCCATCCGCGCAGCACCGGCCGCTGCAACTGGGCTATCAGCGCCGCCACCTTCTCGCCGAGCGAGGGATCGGTCACCAGCGCCGCCTGAGTGGGGAGGTTGAGTCCCTCGAGGTGAGAACCGTCCGAGCAGCAAGGTCACCGCCCCCTGCGCGCATCTCCCCTGTCGGGCGCAGCCCGAAGAGCTGGAACCCCGGGATCAGAACGATCGAGTTCCGGTCGAGCGACGACCTCTCGTCTCGCTTCGATCGTCACCACTCCGCGCGAGCGGACCAGGCTGATCCCGAACCAGGGGTGCATCCGCGGCTGGATCTCCCCGCCACGGTCCTCCACCCCCACGACGTCGGCCACCTCCCGGCGGGAACGGGACGCCAGACCCGGGCTCTCGGGGCCCTGGCCGGTGCCTCGGGTGCGAGCGCCAGACGCGCAGTGACTGGCGACATCTTCCTGCCCTCCCCTTGAGTGAAGGGGCCAAGCTAGGGCAGGCCGGCGGCAGGAGTGGTTTTCTGGCCGGTTGTGTTCTGGTTACAGGACGGTTGGAAGTTTGCCGCGGCGAGGTTACGAGCGGGCAGTCGCTGATAGCGGCCGCGGCCCCGGCGGAATCGAGCACCCGGGCGACGGCCGGGCGAGGTGAGGAAGGTGCGGCGCGAGGCCTCGTAGGTCTCCAGCGATGCCGCCAGCCGCAGAACGGTGTCCCGGCTCGACTTGCGGTGGGAGTGCGCGCTGCCGGTTTCGCCAAGGGCCTCGAACACCTCGGCCGCGGTGGCGTGAACCTGCCAGGCCGCGACGGGAGCCTCGACGCCGTCGATCGCCGCAAGCCCGCGCTCGATGAGGTCCCGCGCCTGCCGCGGGTCGTCACCGGCGAGCGCGATTCTGGCGTTCACGTCCCAGGCCAGCGCCTGCCAGGTTCGCTCCGCCGTAGCGCCGGCCTCGGCGACCATCAGCTCCCCTTCCTCGCGCGCACGCTCCAGCTCGCCCCTCGACAACCAGAGGCCGGCGAGCGCCCAGCGCTGCACCAATCGCCAGTACCAGTCCACAAGTTGCGGCTGTCGGTCCATCTCCTCGCCCGCCGTCAGCAGCCGCTCGAGGGCGCGCTCGTGGTCGCCCAGGCCCGCCGCCGCTGCCCCCTCCAGCGTGAGACAGAAGTGTCGCGGGAAGTTCTCTAAAGGTCGGTCCGGTGGTGAAACCGAAGCGCAGCCGGCCTGGGCGCCGGCGAAGTCCATCGCCAGTACTTGCGTCAAGCAGCGCAACAACTGCAGGAACACGCCTCCGTTCCGGTCGGCGTTCCGCTCCGTCAGGGCGATGGCCGCGTCGAGCTCGCGCAGCGCGGCGCCCCACTCGCCCAGCAATATGAGGCTCCAGCAACCGATGAACTCGCAGAGGCGGCGGGCCCTGGTGTAGTTCAGGTGAATATGTTCGTCGCCCGCCTGCTTCAGCACGGCGAGGGATTCGACGGTGTCCCGGTAGCCTTCCGGTAACCCGTGGAGAACAGCTCCACGTAGCTGCTGTCGATCGTGTCCCGCGCGACGTCTTCCCTGGTTCCGAGCCGGCGGATGTCGGCCAGCGCGGCGCGGCATGCCTCCGCGTCAGCCGTGTCCCAGCACCCTGCCATGATTCGCCGCACCATGCATCGCATACGGGTCCGCGCGCGCATCAGGGAGTCCCCTTGCGTCTCACACAGCCGGAGCGCCTGCTCGGTGAGCTCCAGGGACCGCTCGCTGCTGATCCACGCCACCGCGACGGCCATGTCGACCAGCGTCCTGGCCTCGACGTCGATGCGCCCAGTACTGGCGGCTCGCTCCCGCAGGAGCGTCGCGGTTTGTACCGCCGCCGGGTCTATCAGGGCGATAGAGATGCTGAGGAGGGCATCGAGGATCCCCACCTCGGCCTCCACCCGCTCCCTCTGCGGAAGCCTGGCCGCCAGCGTCAGGGCGTGCTCCAGGTTGGCTTTCGCCCGCAGGGGTGCGCCATGCTTGCCGGCGACGTCGGCAACCCGGCGCAGGTACTTCACCGCGCGCGTCCAGTCGGCGCCCAGCTCGAAGTGATGGGCCAGCTCGGGCGCGACGTCATCGAGGCTGGCGGCGAAGAGCTCCGTCATCCGCTCGGCCGCGCGGCGGTGCAGCATCGCCCGACGCGCGGGCGCCTGGCGCTCGTAGAGCACCTCCCGGTAGAGCGCGTGCACGAACTCGTAGCGCTGAACTACCTGTCCGTCGGGCAGCTCCTGGGTGCCGGCCAGCCGCAGGATGTGATTGCGTCTCGCGAGAGCGTCGCAGCACTCGTCGAAGGAGACGGGGTCCAGATTGGCCGTGGGGGCCAGTATCGCCGCCACGAACGTCATGCCGGCGATCGCGGCCACCTCCAGGACGCGCTGCTCCGGCGCGCTCAGCCGCTCGATCTGCGCCCCGATCATCTGCCGCAGGTTCTCCGGAACCTGCACAGCGATCTCGCTCGCCGGACACCGAAGCCGCCACCCGCCGTCCTCGTGCTCGACCAGCCCGGCCTCCAGCATGTGCTCCAGCACGGCGATCATGAACAGCGGGTTGCCTTCGGTGTGGCGGTGCAGCAGCGAGGCCAGCTCTTCCGGCACCGTGGCCGCGGATTGCCCTTCGGCCAGATACTGGGCGATCTCGGCGTCGGTGAGCGGGTGCAGCACGATTTCCCGACCCAGATGGCGCGCCACCAGATCGCGCTTGAGCGCATCCAGCGGTGAGGTGGACCCTGCCACTTCCGAGGGCCGGTAGGTGGCGAGCAGCATGATCCTCGCCGGGGCGCGATGGCGCGCGAGCGCGGAGATCAGGTCGAGAGTCGAGGAGTCCCCCCAGTGGAGGTCCTCCAGAATGAGCAGCAACGGACTCCGCGCGGAGACCGCCGCCAGGGCCTCGCAGATCTCGCGCAGCATCCGCTCCCGCGTGGCGCCCAGAATCTCCTGCCGGAGGGTCTCCCGGTGCTGCCGCGTGAGCAGCGCGGGGAACTGCACCAGCCAGGTCGGGGCCTCGGTGGCGAGCGTATCCACCACGCGGGCGCCGTCGGGCCCGCGGCACAGCCGGCCGACCGCTTCGAGCACGGGGTAGAACGCTTCCTTGCTTCCGAAGCCTTCCACGCATTGCCCGTGGCCGAACACGCACGGCGCGGTTGGAGCGCGGCGACCTGCCGCTGGAACTCGTCGGCCAGCGCCGTCTTTCCGATGCCGGGCTCCCCGGTGAGGAAGACGACCTGCACCTTCCCGGCCGAGGCGTTGCGCATGCCCTGCCAGAGCTCAGCCAGGGCGCTCTCGCGGCCGACCAGGCGGCTCCCCGGCGCCGGGGCCTCCACCTCTCCCAGCGTGCTCCGCTCCAGCCGGCCGACGAACCGGTAGCCGCGCCGGGGCAGCGTCTCGATGTACCGAGGCCGCTTCGGCTCGTCCTCCAGCACTCTCCGGAGGTGAAAGATCTTGTTCTTGACGACTTGGGGCTCGATCGCGGTGCCGGGCCAGACCGCGTCGAGCAGCTCCCGGTGGGTCACCAGCTGCCCGGCGTGCTCGACGAGGTGGTCGAGGACGCCGAACTCCGTCGGCGTCAACAGAATGCGCTCCTCCCCGCCGGAGCCAGTGCGGCGCCAGAGGCACTGGTTCGCCGGGTCGAGGCGGAAGGGAGAGAGCTCTGCCATGGGTGAGCTCTGTGCCATGGGTGAGCTCTGAATGTAGCGCGCCGGCCCGGGCGCTCGCTAGGAGGCCAGGCGCAGTTTCGTTCAACAGTTCCGATCAGGACGGTTGGGACGCCTGGGCGTTAGAGTGCGCCGTGCCGCACCAGAAGCGCGACCCCGAGATTCACCAGGACGTCCGAACGGAGCTGGGGACCCAGCCGGACGATGGCAGGCGCTCGGTCGAGATCACGGTCCACCAGGGCGTGGTGTATCTGACCGGATTCGTGGAGAGCTACGCCGAGAAAGGGGCGATCGACCGCGCCGTGAGGCGTATCGCCGGCGTCAAGGGTCTGCGCAACTATCTCCACGTGCGCCTTCCTGACTTCGCGGCTCCGGACGACCTCAGATCCACCGAACGGCGAACTGCCTGCTCTGGCACCGCACCGCCGTCCGCTATAGCATGAAGGTGATCGCAGTGGATCTCCACCAGCCGGACTCCTTTGCCTATGATGACCTGCTTCGAGCCATGAGCCGGCGTACGTTTGCGCGCCGGGGGCGCACTCTGCGCGCATCCCGCGCCCTGGGGCGATCGTCCGGATCGGCCTGCGCCGTGGCGTGCTGCCCGTGCGCCTCTCTGTCGGCACAGTCGCTCGACCTCGGCCAGTACGCGCATACCGCGTGGAGGGTGCAGGACGGAGCGCCGGGGGCGATCAAGGATCTGGCGCAAGGGGCGGACGGCGTGCTCTGGATTGCCTCGGAGCGCGGCCTCTTCCAGTTCGACGGCGTGCGCTTCGAGCGATTCGAGCCCCCGCCGGGCACAGACTCTCCCGCCGCATGCGCCCCACGTCCTGCTCGCTCTGCCAGACACTTCTCTGTGGATCGGCCACTTGACCGCCGGCGTGAGCGTCTTCCATCGGGGCAGGATCGTCACCTACGGCACCGAGGACGGCCTGCCGGGCGGCGCCGTGACCGCGATCGCGCGGGACTCGGGTGGCACGATGTGGGCGGCGACGTCGCGTGGGCTCGCTCGGCTCGTCGGCGGGCGCTGGGAGGCGATCGACACCGCCGCCGGGTATCCGGGAGGCTACACCGAGCCGGTGCTCGTGGACGGGAGCGGGTCGGTCTGGGCGGTGGCGGGAGACGGAGATCTACGTCCTACCGAGAGGGGCGGCGCGCTTCGAGAAGCGCGAGCTGGCCGGGGCCGGCACCCCGGTGCGATGGAGGAACTGCTGGTGGCGGCCCGGACGGCTCGGTCTGGGCCGTCCACCGGCTCGTACGGCGTGTATCCCGTGGCTGACGGCCGCGGAGGTCCACCGCCCCCCCGCACGCTCGCGTACCCCGATACCGGCATCTACGCCCTGACCTGGTCCCGCGACCATCCCGCGGTGGCCATCGGCACTTCGGGCCGGCTCGTCCGTCTGTGGCTCCCCACCTCAACCGGCAAGGTGGCCGGGGCACGCGGAGACCGTCCGCCGAGGGCGCTCACTATCCCGTTCTCCCGCTCGGCGGGCATGAGTGGAAACCTCGTCGTGGCCGCGCTGTACGATCGGGAGGGGAGCCTCTGGGTCGGGACGCCGACCGGCATCGACCGGTTCCGCGAGACCAAGCTCACGCCGATCGCACCGCCGGGGTACCTGGAAGCGCCGGGCGTGGCGCCGGACACGAACGGAACGGCGTGGGTCGCCGCGAGACGCGGTGGCCCGGCGGCCCTGCTCAGGGTCGGTGACGCGGTATCGATCCCGCGGCTCGATGCCCCCTCGATGCTGACGTGCATCTACCGCGATCTCCGCGGCGGACTCTGGATCGGCGGGCGCGGACTCTGGGACGGAAGGGTGACACGTTCGCTCCCGTGCCCCTGCCGCCGCCCGCGGGAAAAAATCTCCAAGCGGGCGCGAGATCCAGGCGGTGGCGCGTGAGCGGGACGGCGGGCTGTGGGTGGCGATCGCGCTTCAACGTCGGCGTCTTCCGCCGGCGGCCGGGGCGCGGCTGGGAGCATTTCAGGCCGGGGCAGGGATTCGATAGCAGTCTTCGCCAACGTCATCACCACCGACAGCAGCGGCCGGACGTGGCTCGGGTACCCGAGGGGCAAGCTCGTGCTGGTGGTGGGCGACTCGGTCCGCGTGTTCGCGGCGGAACAGGCTCGACGTGGGAACGCGTGCTCGCCATCTCGGTGTACGGCAACCGAGTGTGGATCGGGGGCCAGTCCGGCGTGGCCGCATTCGACGCGCGCGAGCTCGGCGGGCCCCGGCGGCCGGCTCTTCGTCCCGTTGCACACCGCCGGCGAGCCGCTGCGCGGCGTGTCGGGCTCGTCGAGGCGGCCGAGGGCGAGCTCTGGCTCAACGGCGCCGACGGCGTCACCCGCATCCCGGCGGCGGAGGTTCGGCGGGCGCTCGCCGAGCCCGGCTACCAGGTCCGGTACGAGCGGCTCGATTACCGCGACGGCATCGAGCCCCCGGCGGAGCAGATTCGTCCGCTGCCCTCGGCCGCGGCCGGCACGGACGGCCGCATCTGGTTTGCCTCCGCGGGGGGCGTCGCCTGGGTCGATCCCCGCCGGGTGCGGCGCAATCCGCTGCCGCCGCCGGTGCACCTGCGGGCGCTCACCGCCGGCGGGCGGCGCTACTTCGCGGGACAGTCGGCGGGTGACACTCTACGGCTCCCGCCGCGCACCTCGGCGCTCAGCGTGGCGTACACGGCGTACAGCCTGGCCGTGCCCGATCGGGTGCGATTCAAGTACCGCCTCGAGGGTCTCGATACCACCTGGCAGGACGCCGGCGGCCGGCGCGAGGCGTTCTTCACCAACCTGCCGCCCGGCCGCTACCGGTTCCACGTCATCGCCTCCAACGATGACGGCGTGTGGAACACGGCGGGCGCGTCGCTGGCCTTTACCATCGCGCCGGCGTGGAACCAGACGTGGTGGTTCTTCGGCGCTCGTCGCCCTCACACTCGTCGCGACCCCGGCCCTCGCCGCGGTCGCATGGCAGCGCCGCCGAGCACGGCTGGCCGCGGAGCGCGCCCAGGCGCGGTTCGAGGCCATGCTCGCCGAGCGCACCCGCGTCGCCCGCGAGCTGCACGACACGCTGCTCGGCGGCATGGCGGGCGTGGCGATGCAGCTGGACACCGGCGCCCGACGTCTCGCGGCGGGCGACACATACCTCGGCCATCGCCGACCATCTCTCGACTCTGGCCTCCCAGGCCCGATATGTGCTGGCCGAGACTAGAAAGGTCGTGGGCGCCATGCGCACGCCCCCGGACGGCCAGCCGCTTTATGAACAGCTGGCCGGCGCGGCGGAGCGGACGTTTTCCGGGACGGAGATCGTGGTTCACCTGACGCAGACGGGAACGGAACGCTCCTACCCGGCAACGCTCGAGGCGGAGATCGTCAGCATAGCCGGTGAGGCGCTGGCGAATGCGCGGAACCACTCCGGTTGCCGGACCGTGTGGGTCATCTGCGACTCCGGGCCCAGAGAGCTGCGTGTGGGCGTGCGCGACGATGGGTCGGGGGTTCGACCCCTCGCAGCCGGCCCCGACGGGACATTGGGGTCTGATCGGCATGCGGGAGCGGGCGGCGTCCATCGGAGCCAGGCTCACCGTCACCAGCGCCCCCGGCGCCGGTACCGAGGTGGTCCTCGTCCTGCCTGAGCGTTCCGGGTGGTCCGTGCTGTGGAGCCGGCTCGTCCGCCGCAATTTCGTTCCTCTGTAGCGTTCACGCCCGCTCGACCTTCCCGCGTAGTATCAGCCCTATGCGACGGATCCGCGTCGGCGCGGATCGGCAGCCGCCGCAATTTCGTTCCTCTGTAGCGTTCACGCCCGCACGACCTTACCCGCATAGTATCCGCGCCGTGCGACGACATCCGTCGTCGGCGCGGACCCCACCCCGAGCCCGGAAGCCTGACCGCAATTTCGTTCCTCTGCGGCGTTCAAGCGCTCTCCGACGGATTGTCGCTACTATGGCCGGCGTGCGATGGGACGCAGCGTCGCTCGGTCACGGGCAAGCGAGCTCGGCGAACTGCCTATGAAGTTCCTGTTATGCGGCTCTAGAGGAGAGATCTTGAGAATCGTTCGAATGTCACACCCAGCATCGACACGGCCCGCCGGATCGCACGGCAATACAAGTCGGGGAGGTCTGGGAAAACCCCGTCACCGGGGAACGCGCCACGATCGTGGAGCGTCCCTGGGACAACCCGGCAGGCCGCGGGACCGCCGAACTAACGGCACTCGTTGGGGCGCGTGTCATGGGGGAACACCTCCATCCCGCTCTTGTCGAGCAATTCACCGTGCTCGAGGGTGAGCTGACCGTGATGCGCGACAGGCAGACCAGCATTCTTCGTCGGGGCGAGACGGCCGCCATCGAGCCCGGCGTATGGCACGACTGGTGGAATGCGGGGGACCGCGACGCGCGCGTACGGGTGGAAGTCACGCCGGGCGAGCGGTTCCTGTACATGATCGAGACCTTCTTCGGCCTTGCGCGGTTAGGGCATACAGACGGCAAGGGCATGCCGTCTCCACTGCAACTTGCCCTGACTGCACGGGAATTCAGCGACGTGATCGTGTTTCGTTCGCCGCCGCTGGTGGTGCAGCGGGCGATCTTTGGCGCACTCGCACCGATCGCGCGTTGGCTCGGCTATCGCGCGACGTACCCGCAACTCTCGCGCATCGTGCTGGCGCCTCGGACGAAGCGTCAGCCGTTCGAGCGCACGGTGATTCCTCTGTAGCGTTCACGCGCGCACGACCATTCCCCATAGACCCCACCCCGAGCCCGGAGGTTTCGATGTCAACACGCGAGCGAGATGCTGGACCGGATCGAGTACGTAAAGGCGGAGACGGATCGTCGACGCGATCGCAGGAGTTCTACGGCGATGGAGTCACCATGCAAGAGAATCGGGAGCCTCCCACGGTAGGCAAGCCGGCGAACCTAGTCCGAGAGCGGGCCGTTCGCCGAGTCGATTGCGCGCCCTCACGAGGTGACGGCGCGCACGGTCGTGGTGGATGGTGACCAGGCCTTCATCGAGATGGGTATTCGATTTCACCACCAGCGACGGGCGGCGCATGCGGATAGAGGAGATTGCCGAGCAGACCTGGCGCGACGGACGAATCGAGCGGGAGCGGTTCTTCTTCGACCCGGCGAGCGTGGTAGCCTGACCGCAATTCGTTCCTCTGCCGCGTTCAGGAGGCCGCAACGACGCGGCCGTAGAATGATGACCGTGCGACGGAGCGAGCCAGCTGCGGGAACCTTTACTCGCGCCAGGTATTGAACGCTAGGATCACTGACACTGCGACACTGCAGTCGGACATATAACGGGCCGGCCGGAATGGCCGGCCAGGAGGGCTTCGATGCAGAAGTACAACGAGGGTCCGGCGGCCCTGGAATAGCGAGCGAGCCGAGCGCTGGTGTTCATGCACCGGCCGGTACGGGCGCACGCGCGCCGGGTGGCGGAGGTGCTCCGGTCGCAGGAGGGGCGGGAGCTCAGGATCGGGCCGCGGCTCATGCCAACAGGGTAACCGTTACGTCCCCCTGACTCCGCGGCTGCGGACGACCTCGTGGCAATTCCGTTCCTCTGTAGCGTTCTCCCGCTCTCGACCTTCCCCGCGAACTTGCCGTAAGCTGGCAACCCCGTCTATTGGCCCAAAAGACGGGGTGGAACTACGACTTTTGCTCTATACCCCGCACGCCGATCGTCTCGCCTTCGAAAGTCGTAGCCACAGCGAAGAAAAGTCGTACTGACTTCTAACCGTTTGCTGAATGGTGGCGCCTCGCGCGCCGTCGCATTATGTGCGCCGTCACGACGGACAAGTTCTTCAGATGGAACAGGCCAACCAGGAGAATGACAATGAAGAAGGACTACGAGGGTCTACCGGCGGCCACAAACATACAAGAGTCGATCATCCGTGCGCAGCTTCAGATCGTGAAAGACCTGGAACGGCGGAAGCAGTCAGCCGCGGCCGTTCAGCTGCTGATCGATTCTGTGATCGATTCGGTCACGCGCGTTGCTGCCTAGGAGGATTCCATGAAACAGCAATTTCGTTCCTCTGCGGCGTTCAAGAGGCCGCAACGGCTCGGCCGTAGAATGATGACCGTGCGACGGAGTTCGCCGTCGCAGGCGCTCACAACCAACCGGGTAAGAGGGGAGGGTATGAAAGGATTCCCAAGTTTCGCGGCGCATCTGGTGCCAGGTCTTCTGGTGATCGGTCTGGTCTCGTTTGGCCGGCCGTGCGTAGCCCAGGAAGTGGACGCGCCTGGTGCCGACACTGGATCGGGCTCGGTGTTCGCGCCCTCGGGCTACCTGGAGCTGATCGCCCCGGTCCACGAACGGATCGCTCTCAGAGCCTACGGATTTTACATCGGCGACCTGAAAGCACCGGTCGCACAGTTTGAGGTCCCTATTCGGGCCACAAAGTTTCTGACCATTACTCCCAGCTACATGTATTACTCGGTTCCTGCCAGCGGGCTCAATGAACTCGCGCCGGAGCCGGCAGGATTCACCGACAGCTATGGGGAGCACCAGTTCCGAATCGACGGGACCGTGGGGTTCTCCCTCCGGAAGTTCCAGATCTCCGTCCGCAACATGTATGTCAGAAGGTTTCGTCCAGATCCAGCAGATGATATCAACCGCTATCGCGGTCGACTCATGATCTCGCATCCCCTCGCGGTTCAACGCCACATCTGGGAGCCCTTTGCCGCATACGAGGCCTACCTATGACGGCGGCGGTGCTGGGTGGAGCAAAGATCGAGTGTGGGCCGGCGTCACGCTGCCGCTCACGAAGCAGGTGTCGTTTCAGCCGTCCTATCTGTGGGAAAAGAGCGACGGACTTAAAGACGTCAACTACTTGATGTTTGGCCTGATCGTCAGCACGAGATAAGCGCGGGTCCTGAGGAGTTGGTCATCATAAGGGAGGCTTCCATGTCGAAAGTGCTGCAACGAAGAACCGCGATCCTTGCCGTAATCGCCAGCCTGGGTTTCGCCACGGCCGCGCTGGCCCAGATGCCGACATCTCCGTGGAAGAAGGCGGCGCCGTTCCCGGAGCCGGATGAAGAGCTCTACGGCGTTGCCGTCAACGGCAAGATGTACGTGATGGGCGGCTGGGCCGGCGGCAAGGCGGCCGGCGGCAACTACGAATACGACCCGGCCACCGACAAATGGACCAAGAAGAAGCCGATGCCGCGGCCGGCCCACCATGCGGCCATGGCCGTTGCGAACGGCAAGATCTACGTGATCGGTGGCTTCGTCGCCCCCACGACCACCGCCGTCCCGCTCGGCGCCGCATGGCAGCCCATCGACGACGTCTGGGAGTACGATCCGGCGGCCGACTCCTGGAAGTCGCTGGCGCCGCTGCCCAGCAGGCGCGGGTCCGCGTTGGCCGTCGAAGTCGGCGGCAAGATCTACATGATCGGCGGCGTCACGACCGTGGCAGCGTCCAAGGATTCGTTCTTCACGGCCTTCGGAGCGGCCCGGGTTCTCACCAGCAACGACGTGTACGACCCCGCCACCAACAAGTGGGAGAGCCGCACACCGATGGCGGTGGCGCGCAATCACGCGTACGGCGGTGCCGTCAACGGGAAGATCTACGTCATCGGCGGCCGCACCGGCCACGGCTTCATCCTGACCGCCACCAACACGGATGTGGTGGAGGAGTACAATCCCGTGAACGACTCGTGGAATGTTCCGAGAGAGCGGATGCCGTACGCCCGAAGCGGGGGGGCCTGGGGCACGGACGGGCAAGCCTGATCTATGTGGCGGGCGGCGAGATAACAACCAACGGTATGGTCGGCGCGTTTAACGGCATCCAGGCCTACGACCCGGCGATCAATGCGTGGTTCACGCTGCCTCCCATGCCGATGCCGCGTCACGGCCTCGCGGGCGCGGTGATCGGCGATCGCTTTCACCTGGTGAGCGGGATGATCCAGTCCGCCGGGGCGCTGGTGTTCCAGGACCCGCATCTCGCACACCCACACGGCGAACCACGATGTTCTGGAGCTGAAGTTCGGCGCACCTCCTGCCAAGCCTGCGAAGAACGAGGAGGGGGCGCCTGCCGGCAGCGAGGCGAAGAAGTTGTCCATCCGCACCGGGGGCATGTCCCCCGGTGGCGCGAAAAGTGTCGCCTTCCGCATCTGGGACGCTCCTTTCAGTACTGGAGGGGCGCTCTCCAGCAGTGCGGGGGCGCGCTTCCGGGAGTGCGACGAAGCCCTACATCCGCTACAACGTCAACAGCCCCGAAGGCCAGGTGATGCTCGCGAAATACGGGCGGGCGGTGGAGATCATGAAGACGCTGCCGTCCTACGATACCCGCTCCTGGACCTGGTGGTGGAATACCCATTGGATCAAGGGTTACCCGGCGTTCCTGTGGGAGTTCTCCCAGAATGCGCAAGAAGGAAGCCATCGACTCACTTCCGCCGGAGTACCGCGAAGCGGCCTGGGCGGTGTGGAACGGCTGCCAGTCACACGCCTCCGATCCCTCCGACCCTGAGCATTTTCAGCAGTGGTTCTTCCTGCCCTGGCACCGGCTCATGCTGCATCAGTTCGAGGGGGTCATTCGCGAGGTGCTGCAGGATGAGAGTTTCTCGCTTCCCTACTGGAACCCGGTCACCGGAAACCCCGACGATTTCATCGTTCCGGCCGTGTTCCGGGATCCGGGCAGCCCGCTGTTCAACGGCACTCGCTGGTTCTGGGTCAATGGGGGCGAACCGATCGATAAACTCTATAAAAACTGGATCAATCTGAGCGCCCTCAACGAGAAGTTTTACATCGACTCGGCGAACGGCAACCTCGGGTTCAATCCCCGGATGGACCAGAACCCGCACTTCTTCACTCATTTCGCCCTCGGCGGCGACATGGCGGAATTCTCCACGGTGGGGGGTGACCCGCTCTTCTATCTCCACCACGCCAACATGGACCGGATCTGGGAAAGCTGGAACCGGCTGGGCAACAAGAATCCAACCGATCCCAAGTACCTCAACCGCAAGTTTGCCTACGGGGACAGGAGCGGTAAGCCGTGTATCTGCCGGTCAGCGCGACCAACCGCACCGCACAGATGGGGTACGGGTATGACAGCTATGAGAAGCCGCCCAAGCCAGAGACTCTGACCGCCAGCGAGGCCGCCGCCAGACAGGCCGCTCTGGACTCTCTCATGGCCGTTGTCCACGGCCGGGCCCAGGGTAGCTCCCACGGTTCCCACGAGCACCCGGCCTCGAGCGAGCAGGGCCACGGCGCGATCGAACATCACAGTTCCGAAGCAGGAGGAATGCAATGATGACGGCGAGCGTTCGAGCCAGAGGTGACGTGAGGCCCTCGAAGGCGCTTCACCTCGGGTTGTGGGTCGTTCAGGGGCTGCTCGGGGCACTGTTCCTCGCGGTCGGCACGATGAAGGCGACCCAGCCGATCGCGGTGTTGGTGGACACCTTCGGGTGGCCGGCGGCGGTTCCGGCGGCGCTCGTGCGCTTCATCGGCGTCGCCGAGTTCCTCGGCGGGCTCGGCCTGATCCTTCCTGCTGCCACCCGCGTCAAGCCGATGCTCACGCCACTGGCCGGCGTTGGTCTGGCGCTGGCGATGCTGCTCGCCGCGGGCTTCCACACCAGCCGTGGAGAGTTCGGCGCGCTGCCGATGCCGCTCGTCCTCGGGGGCCTCGCGGCGTTCGTCGTGTGGGGGCGCGCGGTGAGGGCGCCCATCGCACCGCGGTGATCACCCCAGAATCTGTGATGGCGGAGTGGAGAACGAACATGAGAAACGAACCACGGGGAGTCAAACGCATGCGATCATTCCTTGGGGCTGCCAGTCTGCTCGCGTTCGTCTCCTTCGCGACGGCGGCAAGCGGACAGGAGCCCAAGGGAGCATCTGAAAGCGACGTCGCCGAGACCGGCAGGAAGCTTTCAAACCCGCTCTCGGATGTATGGGCATTGTTCTCCCGTTTCGACGTCAGCTTCGCGGACGGCGACGTGAATTCGGGCGACTCCAGGGTCGGGGGCAGCAATGCTCTTCCAGCCCATCCTGCCGGTGCCCCTCTACGGCGAAGGGGCCAACCGGTGGAATCTCATCACGCGACCCACCCTGCCGGTGCTCTTCAGCCAGCCGGTTCCGACGGCCCTGAACACCTTCGACCATACTGGCGGGCTGGGGGACTTCCAGCTGCCCACGGTGATCGCGCCCCCCACGGGGAACTGGATCCTCGGCGCAGGACCGGCCTTCCTGTTCCCAACCGCGACCGACGATGCCTTTGGTCGCCAGCAGTGGGGCCTCGGTCCGGCCGCGGTCGTGGGCTACCGGACAGAGGCAGCGACCTTCGGGGCGTTCGGGCAGTACTACTTCGGGGTCGGATCGACCGGCGACCGTGAGCCCGGCGTCCAGCGACGCCAGCTATATGAACCTGCTCTACTTCCTGTCGGTCAACCTGCCAAACGCCTGGCAGTTCGGTTTCAACCCGACCATCACCTACGACGCCCGGGCCATCTCCGGCAACCGCTGGAACGTGCCCGTGGGCCTGATGGTCGCGAAAACGACGCTGCTCGGCAAACTGCCAGTCAAGTTCAACTTCGGTCTCGAGTACTCGGTTGTAAGCCAGGACGTGTACGGCGACAGAGCAAAGCTGGTGCTGGAGGTGATTCCGGTGATTCCGGCCCTGATCCGCCGCCCGATTCTGGGCGGTGACTGAACGCTGGTTCCTCGATTGGACGCTAGGCTGTGAATGCGTTGAGCATCCCGGGCTCGAGCGAGCAGGGCCACGACGCGATCGAACATCACGGTCTTTGATGGCGCCGGCCATACCGTGCATGAGGAGGAAGGCATGAGTGACTATAACGAACAGACCCTGATGGAAGCGGTGATCAAAAGCGTCGCCGCAACGCCCGACCCGCGTCTGCGGCAGATCATGACCAGTCTGGTCAAGCATCTGCACGGCTCTGTGCGCGAGGTACGGCTAACCTGGGAGGAATTGCTGGCCGGCATCCAGTTCCTCACGGCGGTTGGCCAGAAGTGTGATGACAAGCGGCAGGAGTTCATGCTGCTCTCGGACTCCCTTGGGGTGTCGATGCTGGTCGACCTTCTCCATCATGGCAAAGTTGGCAATGCCACCGAGTCGGACCTGCTCGGGCCAGCCTTCGTCGAGGGCGCACCGGAACTCCCGCTGGGGAGTAATCTTGCCAAGCACCCAAGCGATGGCGAGCCTTGCGTGATCACCGGCAGTGTCGCAAGCCTCGACGGCACCCCGCTGGCGGGCGCAGTGGTGGATTTCTGGGAAGCCGACGGTGACGGGCTCTACGATTTGCAAAAACCCAACGGTCTCAACCTGCGGGCACGGCTGCGGACGGATGGCTCAGGCCAGTTTTGGTTCCGGGGAGTGCCGCCGGTGAGCTATGGGATACGAACCGACGGGCCAGTGGGCGCCATGCTGCAGGCCACCAAGCGGAATAACATGCGCTCCGCGCATCTGCATTTCATGATCAGCGCCCCAGGGCACGAGCGTCTGGTGACACAGTTGTTCGTCAAAGGCGACCAATACCTCGATTCGGATGTGGTGTTTGCGGTGAAAGAATCGTTGGTGGTGGACTGTGAGCGCGTTAAGACGCGTGAAGAAGCGGCGAAATACCAGGTCGAAGCGCCGTTTTATCGTATGCACTACGACTTTGTGCTGAAGCCTGCCCAGGCATGACGCGGCGGTGCTGGGCACGCGCGGAGAAATGCGATTGAGCGCTTCGGCAACAGGCCCCCACGAGCAGTTAAAGAGGAGACAGGATGTCACGAAAGATCATGTACTGGGGAGCCACGGGTCTAGTGGCGATCGAGGCGCTGTTCGGCGCCTTCACCTATCTGACCACCGCCCCTGAGGCGGTCGAGAACTTCCGGCACGTGGGATACCCCCAGCAGTTGCGTGTCCTGCTCGGCATCGCGAAGCTGGCCGGAGCCATCGGGCTGCTCCTGCCACGGCTGCCGACGTTGAAGGAATGGGCCTACGCAGGCTTTACCTTCACGTGGATCGCGGCATCCGCGGCGCACTATCTGGCGGGCGACGGGGCCTTGTCCTTGATGCCCGTCGCGTTGATCGGGTTGCTGGCGGTTTCATACGTCACGCGCCCGGCGAATCGCCGGGTTTCCGCGAAGGCGATGCTGGCCTAGCACGCGGCCTGGCCTCGGTGTCCGGCGCGTCCACTCCAGCGCAATTTCGTTCCTCAGCGACATCCACGACTGTCTGTGGCCAGAAGCCTAGGTTCTTCGCTCGAGGCAGGCCACGCGGCCTTCCATCATCTAACGGAGGTCACTTGCGAACCAGGATGCTGCTTTGTACCGCGGGATTGATGCTGCTGGCAGGAGGCGCAGCAGCACAGGACGTGAACTACGACTACGACCGGGGTGCCAACTTCTCCGGCTACCAGACCTACGCCTGGGCCGGTGGGACAAACGTGGCGGACGATCTGAACCACGCCCGCATCGTCGCGGCCGTGGATCGCCAGTTGGCTGCGAAGGGGCTGACGCAGGTGGACAGCACCCGGAACCCCGACGTGCTGGTCTTCTACCGGGTAGCCCTGACCAGGACCTGGAGGTCAACGGCTACGACAATCGCTGGGCGGGCCCCGGCTGGGGCGGGTGGGGCGGCGGTCCGAGCCAGGCCCGGGTGGAGCGGGTACCGGTCGGTACTCTCGTGGTGGGGATGGTCGACGCGAAGACTCGCTCAATCGTGTGGCGCACCGCGGCGACCAAGGATCTGAATCTTGGCGACAACCCGGAAAAATGGGAGAAGAACTCAACAAGGCGGTTGAGAAGATGTTCAAGCATTACCCCGGGCCGGCCGTGGCGTCAGGTCAGTGAAGGAAGGATCAGCCTTGAGCGCCCTTACGCGTCACGTCGCGATTGACCGGGTCGAGAACGATGTCCTCCTGATTCGTCTTGCCGGACGATGGGAATTGCGGAACGGGCTTGCCTCCGCCGCTGCCGTTGAAACGGAATTGCGGCGGGAGCCGCGCCCGTCGAGGATCGCGTTCGACACCCACGAGCTGGGTCTCTGGGACAGCAGCATCCTGGCCTTTCTCGCCCGGGTCAGCGACGCCTGCCGCGAACGAGGAGTAGCGCTCGACGCGCGCCGCGCTGCCGGCCGGTCTGCACAACCTCCTCGACCTCGCCGAGGCGGTGCCCGAACCAGCCGGCGCGCGCAAGGAACTCAGAGCGCCCGGGTTCCTCGAGCGCGTGGGCGCGAAGGCTCTCCGGCTGTCGTCGCCGGGGTAGAGGAAACGCTCTCGTTCATCGGCAACATGACGGTGGCGTCCGTTCGGCTGGTCCGGAGGAAGGCGCGCTATCGTGCTTCCGACCTCTGGTTGCTGATCCAGCAGTGCGGCGTCGAGGCGCTTCCGATCGTGACGCTGATCAGCTTTCTGGTGGGGGTGATTCTCGCCTTCGTCAGCGCCATCCAGCTCAAACAGTTCGGCGCGCAGATCTACGTCGCCAATCTGGTCGGTGTTGCCATGACCCGGGAGATGGGCGCGCTGATGACCGCCATCCTCATGGCGGGCCGCACCGGCGCCGCGTTCGCGGCCGAGCTCGGCACCATGAAGGTGACCCAGGAGCTCGACGCCTTCACGACCGCGGGCTTTTCGGTCCTCGAGTTTCTGGTTCTCCCCCGGGTCCTTGCGCTGGTCCTGATGATGCCGCTGCTCTGCCTGTACGCCGACCTCGTCGGCATCCTCGGCGGGGCCGCGATCGGCGTCGGGATGCTGGATCTCTCGTGGACGATGTACATCGAGCAGACCACCCACGCCGTCCGCCTGGGCGACACCGTCGGTGGCGTGTTCAAGAGTGCGGTGTATGGCGGGTTGATCGCGCTTGCCGGCTGCTGGCGCGGCCTGCAGGCCGGCAGCAGCGCGTCGGCCGTCGGGAGGGCGGCCACCTCGGCAGTCGTGACCAGCCTGGTTGCCATCATCGTGGCCTGCGGCGTGTTCGCCTTCCTGTTCTACGTCCTGGGGATCTGATGACTCGACGAGTACCGCCGCCGGAAACGGAGCGACGCCCTGCATCAGCGTGCGCGATCTCACCATGGCGTACGGCAGCTTCGTGCTCATGCGCGACATGACGTTCACCGTCAACCAGGGCGATGTCTTCATCATCATGGGCGCCAGCGGGAGCGGCAAGAGCACGCTGCTGCGACACCTGATCGGCCTCAACCAGCCGGCGCACGGCAGCATCTATTACGAGGCAGAGAACTTCACGCGCGGCGGACCCGAGCCAGCGGGAACGGATTCTCCGGAACGTCGGGGTCCTGTTTCAGGGCGGCGCCTTGTGGAGCGCGATGACCCTGAGTGAAAACATCGGGCTTCTGCTGGAGGGGTACACCGATCTCAAGCCCGCCGAGATCCGCCAGGTCGCCTCACTCAAGCTCGCGCTGGTGGGCCTCAAAGGCTTCGAGGACTACTACCCGTCGGAGATCAGCGGCGGGATGCAGAAGCGAGCCGGCTTGGCGCGGGCCATGGCTCTGGATCCCGGCATCCTCTTCTTCGATGAGCCATCGGCCGGGCTCGACCCGATCAGCGCGCGCCGGCTGGACGAGCTGATTCTCAACCTGCGCGACAGCCTCGGGATGACCGTGGTGGTGGTGAGCCACGACCTGGCCAGCATCTTCGCCATCGGCACCAACAGCATCTACCTCGACGTCCCGAGCCGGACGATCACCGCCAGCGGCCCCCCGAAGGAGCTGCTGGCCCGGACCCGAGGATCCCACCCTGCGGAGCTTCCTGACGCGGGGAGGAAGCCTCATGACCATGAAGCAGCGGGTCAGCCCGACTCTGATCGGCGCCTTCGTGGTCGGCGCAGTGTTGCTGGCCGTGATGGCAGTGGTCCTGATCGGCTCCGGTCGTTTGCTTCCGCCGGACCTCCCCGTTCGTGCTCTATTTCCCCGGATCGGTGAACGGCCTCCGCATCGGGGCGCCGGTCAAGTTTCGCGGGGTCGAGATCGGCTCCGTCGAAGACATCCGGCTCCAGCTGCAGCCGGACCAGAGTGTATCCCGGATACCGGTCATCATCGGCATCGACCCCGAGAAGATCACCAGTCTCGGTGGCAGCGAGACCATTCTGAACAGCCCGGCGGAGTATCAGAGCGCGATCGATGGCGGGCTCCGGGGGCAGCTTCAGACCGAGAGTTTCGTCACCGGGGTGCTGTTTGTGGCGCTGGACTATTTCCCCGGCAGTCCGGCCACCTTTGTCCAACAGCCGCGCACCCGCAAGTTCCGATACCGCGAGATTCCGACCGAGCCGTCCTCGACCGAGAAGGCGCGGATGGCAGTGACCGAGGTGCTCACCAAGCTGGCAGAGAGCGATCTCAAGGGCCTCGTCGACTCTGCCCGGCAAGCCATCTCGGAACTGCACCAACTGGTCGGCTCGCCGGACCTGAAAGTGGCGATCCGATCGCTGGGCGATGTCGCAGGCCGGCTGGGCGACGCGGCCGGCAGCGTGTCACAGCTGGCCACCGGGCTCGACAGCAACGTCTCCAGTCTCACGGCGGATCTCCGCCAGACCAGCGTGAAGGCGGGGGCGATGATGGATCAGGCCGGCAGAGTTCTGCAGCACACCGACTCAGCCTTCAACGACTCCCCCGTGCTGTACGAGCTCACCCGGACTTTGCAAGAGGTTTCGGCTGCTGCGCGCTCCGTCCGTCTGTTGACCGGCTATCTGGAGCGCAACCCGAGCGCGCTCATGTTCGGCAGACCGGTGGCCCGGGAGAAGTGATGCGGGGTCCGTCTGCTCGACCGATGTTCCTGGCGCTGGCCTGCCTCTGCTTCACCGGCGTGCGTACACGTCGGCCAACAGCAGGAACAGCCATGGCGACTCTTTACCCTCAGCCCGCTTCCTGAACCGAAGCTGAGCAGGCGGCGAGCCACGAGCTCGCCAGGGCCGGTGCAGCTGCGCGATCGGCGTGGGGCCCATCCACCTGCCGGGATATCTGGATCAGGACCAGATAGTTACCCGGATCTCCCAGAATCGTGTTACCCTGTCCGACAACGATCGTTGGGCAGAGCCCCTGGCAGACAACATTGCGCAGGTGCTGGCTCAAAACTTGTCGATGCTGCTGCAGACCGATCGAGGTAATCCGTGCACCCCTGGCCGGCGCCAGCAGCGGCCAACCTATCAGCTCGAGATTGACGTTCTGAGTTTCGAGACGGATACCGCCGGGACGGCGCACCTCGCCGCACGATGGTTCCTGCGCGATGTCGCAAGCCAGGCAAACGATTGCCGAGAAGGAGGCACGCCTGACCGCCTCGGCAGCGGGTCACTCGACCGAGCAGTCGGTTGCGTCGTTGAGCAAAGCGCTGGGCGACTTCAGCGTTGAAATTGCCAAAGTGATCGGCGAGACTGTTCAGCACTGCATTCCGCAATCAGGCGCTGAGCAGCGGGAGACAGGGCTGCTACACAGTGGGTCACCGAGACCCCAGCAAATGCCCCGCTCGGAGCTGATCTCCAAGCGGGGCTGAGTTTCTTCGTATGGGCCTGGGTAGAGTTGAACTACCGACCTCACGCTTATCAGGCGTGCGCTCTAACCACCTGAGCTACAGGCCCTTCCGGCGGCATGGGCAATAGCCGCCTGCCTTTCGATACTCCAACAAGATAACTCGGAGCCGGGCTCGGTTCAGCGCAGCTCCTCGTCCTCGTCGAAGTCCTCGAGCTCCTCGAGCTCCTCATCGTCGAGATCGTCTTCATCGAGCTCATCGGTGTCGTCCAGATCCTCGTCCTCGTCGTCATCATCGTCGAAGGTAAACCCGTCGTCCTCGAACTCGTCTTCGTCGTCATCGAATTTCCGACGCAAGTCCAGGGCTTCCACCGACGTCTCCCAGGCCAACATGATGTCCTCCGCCATCAGAAAGTGAACAGGGGCGTCAGGATGCGTCCGCCACCCGGGCGGCCCGGGCAGCCTTCTTGCGATCATTCGCCGGGAGGACCCGCTTACGTAGCCGGATGGTCTTCGGCGTCACCTCGATCAGCTCGTCTTCCTCGATGTACTCGAGGGCGTACTCGAGGGTGATCTGGCGGGGGGGCTCCAGGGTGACGTTCTCGTCCGTGGCCGTCGTCCGCATGTTGCTGAGCTTCTTTTCCTTGGTCACGTTGACGTCCAGGTCTCCCGGCCGGGAGTTTTCCCCGGCGATCAACCCCTCGTACACCAGATCTCCAGGCGCCACAAACATCTGGGCCCGCTCCTGGAGGTTGCCCAGCGCGAAGGCCACAACCGACCCTTCCCGGTCGGCGATCAGGACACCGCGCTTCCGTCCCGCCAGCGGGCCCGCCCACGGTCCGTAGTCCAGGAACCGGTGGTGCATGATCCCCGTGCCCCGGGTGTCGGTCAGGAACTCGGAGCGGTAGCCGAAGAGCCCGCGTGCCGGAATCCGAAAGCTCATGCGGACCATGCCCTGCCCCGGGTTCTTCATCTCGATCATCTCGGTGCGGCGGGGCCCCAGCTTCTCCATGACGACGCCCATGTACGCCTCAGGCACATCGATCATGAGCTCCTCGTACGGCTCCAGCCGTTCGCCATCGGGGCCCAGCTTGGTGATGACGCGGGGCCGGGAGACCTGGAACTCGAATCCCTCCCGCCGCATCGTCTCCATCAGGATCCCGAGATGCAGCTCACCTCGCCCGGAGACGGTGTGGGTATCGGGAGTATCGGTCTCCTCGACCCGCAGCGCGACATTCCGCTCCAGCTCCTTGAACAGGCGATCCCGGAGCTGCCGGCTGGTGACGAATTTCCCGTCCCGCCCGGCAAACGGGCCGTTGTTCACGATGAAGTCCACCGAGATGGTGGGCTCCTCGACCGCGATGCCCTCCATGCGCTCCAGACCGCTCCGTCGAGGTGAACGTCTTCCCGATCTCGATGGTCTCGAAGCCGGAGAGGGCGACGATGTCGCCGGCGTCCACCTGATCCACTTCGATCCGGTTCAGTCCGTCGAAGGTGTAGAGCCGGGTTACCCGGTTCCGCTCGAACTGCTCGTCCTCCTGGACGAGGCCCGGCTCCCCCAGCGGCAGTAACGCCACCTGGTCCCCGACCCGCACCCGGCCGCGCTCGATGCGGCCGATGGCGATGCGGCCGATGAAGCTGGAAAAGTCGAGCGTGGAGACCAGCATCTGGAACGGTTCTTCGGGATCGCCCTTCGGCTCCGGGACGTAGTCGAGAATCGTCTGGAACAGCGGCGTGAGGTCCGTGCCCGGTCGCTCCAGGTCGCTGGTGGCGGTGCCGAACCGGCTGGAGGTATAAAGGAAGGGGGCATCCAACTGGTCGTGGGTGGCCTCCAGGTCGATGAACAGGCCCAGCACCTCGTCGTGCACCCGGAGCGGCTCGGCATCGGACCGGTCGATCTTGTTGATCGCCACGATCGGGACGAAGGCCGAGGGCCAGCGCCTTCCGAGTGACGAACCGGGTCTGCGGCATGGGCCCTTCGGCCGCATCGACCAGGATCAGCACCCCGTCCACCATCCGCAGGATCCGCTCGACCTCCCCGCCGAAGTCGGAGTGGCCCGGGGTGTCCACGATGTTGATCTTGGTGCCATGCCACCGCACGGCCGTGTTCTTGGCCAGAATGGTGATGCCCCGCTCCCGCTCGAGCGGGTTGGAATCCATCACCCGCTCCTCGACCTGCTGGTTGGCCCGGAACGCCCCGGCCTGCCGGAGCATCTGATCCACCAGAGTTGTCTTGCCGTGATCGACGTGAGCGATGATCGCCAAATTACGAATCAATCCACACTTCCTGCCAATGGCCCGAACAATTGGAGGCCCGGACGCCCGGGCCTCCGCGGCGCATATATAGACTAGGCCGCCAGATGTTGCAAGAGAGCGGCGAGCGCCCCCCGCCCAGCGGCAGAGTGGCTCTCCTCCGCCCACTGCAGTTCGCTCTAGGAATTGAGATCCCAAGTGGAACAACTGCTCACTGACGTGGGCTCCGGAGAATCCACTTTCTGCCGCATCCCCACCGTGCGGGGAGGGGTAGCTGTGGGCAGGAGATCCCGCCGAAGCACTGCGTTCTTTTGTGCGGAGGTGGGACTTCTGCCCGCAGCCGGTGGGGTGGTCTAGTGCCGGTGGCCTAGATGACTATGCGCACGGGTGGCTGAGGTGGTCGCGGCCCGGGGCTCCTCGCACTCGTGCTGGACCTCGAGCTGGATGGTCACGTGCCCGATGCCCAGCTGACACATCTCGGATCGGATGCGCTCGAGGACTTCGGGGTGATGGCCCAGATCAGGGACGATGGCGTGGCCGCTCATCGCTACCAGGTCACTGGTCACCCCCCAGACGTGGAGGTCATGAACGGCGGTCACCCCGGAGACGGCGAGGATCCTGCGGTGCACCTCCGCCATGGACACATGACCCGGCACGCTCTCCAGCAGGATGTCGGTGCTCTCCCGCACCAGGCGCCACGCTCCCACGAGGATAAGGAGGGCGAGGACTATGGAAACAATCGGGTCCGCCAGCGTCCAGCCGGTGGTCGCAATTATCGCCGCGGCTGTGAGCGCACCGACCGACCCCAGGGCATCGCCCAGCACATGGAGGTAGGCACCCCGGGTATTGAGGTTCCCATCCCGGATGCCGTGCAGGATTCCGAGACTGATCAGGTTCACCGCCAGGCCGCCCGCGGCGACCACCAGGAAGAGCCCCGCCCGGATCGGCTCGGGGTGCTGGATCCGCTGAATTGCCTCGATGACTACCCAGCCCGCGATCCCGAAGAGCGCGGCGCCGTTGATCAGGGCCGCCAGGATCTCCCACCGCTGATAGCCGTAGGTCTTGCTGTGGCTGGCGGGACGCAACGCGATCCATGCGCTCAGCAGCGTCAGCCCCAGCGCCCCGGCATCGGTGAGCATGTGGCCGGCGTCGGCCAGCAGCGCCAGGGATCCGCTGATCCAACCCCCCACCGCTTCCACGAACATGAAGGCGACAGTTAGGGCAAGGACCGCCCCCAAGCGGGGAAGCGGGTAGGCGGGGAAGCGGGTGAGGCAGCGAAGTGCAATCCGCCCGCAGCGTCGGCGTCAGAGGAGGGCGTGCCGGAAATGGGCTGTCCTGCTCATGCCTGAAGTTTAACCAATTGGCACCGCTGGCCCGCTCGTGCCGCGCTTCCCGCTTGTCCCGCTTCACCCGCTTACCCTCATCCTCACCGCTTCCGCGTGCCCAAAGAGCCCCTCGGCCTCGGCCAGCGCAATAATAGCGTCGGCGTCGCGAGCCAATCGTTCCGGAGCATACCTCATGATGCTGGTCCGCTTGACGAAGTCATAGACGCCGAGCGGCGAGGCGTACCGCGCGGTGCCCGCGGTGGGCAGCACGTGGCTCGGACCCGCGATGTAGTCACCCACCGGCTCGGGCGTGTCGTCGCCCAGGAAGATGGCTCCAGCGTTGCGAACGGCGCTGGCAATCCGTTCGGGACCATCTGCTACGATCTGGAGATGCTCGGGGGCTCGCCGGTTCACCACCTCGATCGCATCCCGCATCGATCCAGCGGTAACGATGAGGCCATTTCGATCGAGCGCAGCGCGTGCGATCTCGCGACGGGGAGCCCGGGCCAGAGCTCGCTCCAGCGCAGCGGGCAGCCCTTCGGCGAGATCCGGGTCGGTGGTAACGCACCAACTGGTGGCATCCTCGTCGTGCTCGGCCTGGGCGATCATGTCGGCCGCGATCCGTTCGGGCCGCGCGGTGGCGTCCGCAATGATGAGCACCTCGGTAGGGCCCGCGATCATGTCGATTCCTACCCGGCCGACCACCTGCCGCTTGGCCTCCGCCACCCAACGGCTTCCTGGCCCGACGATTTTGTCCACCCGGGGGATGGTCTTGGTCCCGTAGGCCAGAGCCGCAATGGCCTGGGCCCCTCCGATGCGGAAGACCCGGGTCACCCCGGAGAGGGCACAGGCGGCCAGCACGACGTCGGTGACCCCCTGGGGCGGCACCACCGCGATGATCTCCTGGACTCCGGCCACGAGAGCCGGGACCGCATTCATCACCACGGTGGAGGGATACGAGGCTTTGCCGCCCGGAATGTAGAGACCGACCCGATCCAGGGGCGACACTTTCATCCCGATCACGCTGCCGTCGTCCTCGGCCAGGTGGAACCCGGTTTCCCGCTGACGCTGGTGGTACTCGCTGACCCGCCGGACCGAGAGGGCCAGGGCGTCCCGCAGGGCGGGAGCAATCCGGCCCAGGGCACTCTGCCAGGCGGCCGACTCGAGCTCCCAGGAGTCAGGAGCCAGATCCACCCCGTCGAACCGGCGGGTGTATTCCCGGATCGCCTCGTCGCCGCGGGCGAGCACGTCCTCGAGGATTCCGGCCACCGTCCGGCGGGTGTCCGGGTCGGCACCGGCGAGTCGGGGCAGGAACGGCTCGAGAGCGTCGAGAGGCGGCACGGCGATCCGGCGAATCAGCGGATCCCTCGCGGTGAGATCGCCTCAATGTTACGCTAATTGCCGTATGGAAGACTCTCAGAACCGGCTCCGATCGTCCTGCGGTCTCTGGCGGTGGTGGTCCTGGTAGTCGCGAATGCATTCTTCGTGGCGGCCGAGTTCGCCCTGGTGTGGGCCCGGCGGACCCGTATCGAGGCGATGGTGCGGCAGGGCGATCGGAAGGCTAAGGCTGGTGCGAGCGGCGCGGTACAAGACCTCGACCGTTACATCTCTGCCGCACAGCTCGGGATCACGCTCGCCTCGGTCCTGGGTCTCGGCTTGGATGGCCGAAGACAGCGTGGCTGTGTCTTTCGCGAATGGCTTGCACTGGCTTCCCACCTGGCTCGCCTACCATCGGACCGCGCGGGCGTCGCCTCCGTGATCGCGCTCTCGCTCATCACCTTTCTTCACATCGTATTCGGGCGAGCAGGTCCCCAAGGCCGTGCCATTACTCTATCCCGAGGCGGTGAGCCGCTGGGTGGCCGCGCCGCTCATGAGCTTCTCCTGGATCAGCCAGGCCCGCCACCGGCTTGCTCAACTGGACCGCCAACCGGCTGATCCGGCTCATGGGGATCAAGGGTGCATCGCCGGAGCTGGAGCGGCTTCACTCTCCGGAGGAGATTCGGATGCTGGTGGAGCAGAGCCAAGAAGGAGGGAGTCTGCAGCAGGAGGACGCCCGTCTGCTCGAGGGCGTCTTCGAGTTCAGTGAGAAGACGGCGCAGGAGGTGATGACGCCGCGCACCCAGATTGCGGCACTCAACGCCGATCTCAAGGTCGAGGACGCCGCCGATCAGGTGGCCATCTACGGCCGTTCGCGCTATCCGGTGTATACCGACTCGCTCGACGAGATCATCGGCGTGGTGCACGCCAAGGACATCCTCGCCGCTCTCCGGGCCCGGCCGGGGCAGACCGTCCGCATCATCATGCGCCCGCCGCTCTTCGTGCCCGGCACCCGGGAGGTGGAGGACGTGCTGGCCGACATGAAGCGGCTCAAGACCCACCTGGCCATCGTGCTGGACGAGTACGGCGGCACCGCCGGATTGGTCACCATGGAGGACCTGCTGGAGGAGATCGTCGGGCCGATCTACGACGAGTACGATCCCCAGGACCGGGCCGGGCCCTCCGACGGCGCTCCCCGCCTCGACGGCTCCATGACGATCTCCGAGTTCAACGCCCAGTTCGGAGCCGCTCTCGACGATACCGACTACACCACCATCGGCGGCTACATCTTTGGCCAGCTGGGGCACCTGCCCCGGCCGGGCGACCGGGTGAGCGTCGGTCCTTTCACCTTCGAGGTGGTCGAAATGGAGGGACGGCGGGTGAAGACCCTCCGCCTCCACGCACCCAAGCCGGAAGAGGCGCCGGTCTCGAAACCGGGTTGATGCCGGCGCTGCTCCCGAGCTCCTCGACGGACTGAGCCTGGGACAGTTACCTTCACGCCTAATGTTCCCCACGTCCATCGCCGCGATTCCTCCAGGCGCCCTCGATCTTACCGGCGAGGCGGTCCGGCGCCGCCGCGGCCTGCAGCGGGCCACCATGGGCGTGCTGGAGCAGGCCGGGTATGAGGAGCTGATTCCCCCCACATTCGAGTACGAGGACACCTTCGTCCGGGCAGGCGGGCCGGGCGTCGCCGAGCGGCTGGTGCGCTTCCCCGACCGGGACGGCCGGATACTGGCGCTTCGCTACGACTTCACCGCCAGCCTGGCGCGAGTAGCCGCGACGACGTTTTCGGGAGCGAGCCGAACGCTGCGGTTGTGTTATTCCGGCAAGGTCTTCCGCCAGGAGCCGGAGCGAGGCGGGCGCCCTCGGGAGATGCTGCAGGTCGGCGCGGAGCTGCTGGGTCAGGGCGACCTGGCTGCGGATATCGAGGTTGTCCGCCTCACCCTGACCCTGCTGGCCGCCGCAGGACTGAAGGACTTCCAGGTCAACCTGGGGCATGTCGGGGTGCTCGCCGCCGGTCTCGACGCCATCGAGGAGCCGCTGCGAACCGACGTGAGGAGGTGGATCGATCGCAAGGACAGGGGCAGCCTTCGGGGAGCGCTCGCGAGCCTGTCCGGCGACGCCTGCACCTTGATGACTCTCCCGTTCGTCATCGGTCGTCGGGACGCCCTGGAAGAGGCGGCCCGGACCGCGCCGCAGGCGTCGCTGCCTGGATTGGTGCATCTCCTGGCGCTCGATTCGGCACTCACCACCACAGAGCGGGCCCACATCGTCTACGATCTCGGCGAAGTGCGCGGGCTGGAGTATTACACCGGCATCCATTTCGAGCTCTATATCGCTGGAGCAGGACGCGCTGCTGGGGCAGGTGGGCGCTACGACGACCTGATGGGCCGCTTCGGCCGGCCGATGCCCGCCGTAGGTGTCGCTCTCGACCTCGATACCATCGCCGAGGTGGTGGTCTGAGCCGGATGCGCATTGCCCTGGCCAAGGGCCGCCTGTTCGAGCCGTCAGTGGCCCGGTTCCGCCAGGCTGGAGCGGAGCTCGCGACAGAGTCCGGACGCAAGCTCCTCATCCCTTCGAGCGACCCATCGATCGAATTCCTGGTGGTGAAGCCCGGGGACGTGCCGGTCTACGTCGAGTCGGGAGCCGCGGACCTGGGCGTAACCGGCACCGATGTGCTGCGGGAGACCAACGCCGATGTGCTCGAGCCGCTGGAGCTGCAGTTCGGGTTCTGCCGCCTGGTAGTGGCGGCTCCCGCCGACGTACCCTACCCGGCGTTGCCCGGAGGCGTCACCGCACGAGTGGCCACGAAGTATCCCCGCCTATCGCAAGCCTATTTCGCCGCCGCAGGCCGGCCGGTGGATATCATCGAGGTGGGTGGCTCGGTGGAAGTGGCACCGCTGCTCAACCTGTCGCACTGGATCGTGGATCTGGTCGACACCGGGAATACCTTGCGGGCCAACGGCCTTGTCGAGCGCGGAACGATCCTGCACTGCGGCGCGGTGCTGGTGGCCAACCGGGCGAGCCAGAAGCTGAAGCTGGATGCGTATCTGGATTTGATGGAGAGGCTGGAGCGCGAGCGGTAGGTGACTGCGGCGGTAGGTCACTGCGAGCGTAGTGAGGAGTCGGTCAAGCGAGCCGTTCACCCGCGACATCCTCGAGTCTACCGCGGCGCGATTCACTCTACCGCGGTGGGTTGGGACTCAGCTCTTGCTTCACCTACGCGCCAGCCTCGCCGCCAGCTCGATCGCCGCCCGCATGCTCGATGCATCCGCCTTTCCCGTACCCGCAATGTCCAGCGCCGTACCATGATCCGGCGACGTGCGCGGGAACGGCAGACCCAGCGTCACATTCACCGCCCTCCCGAAGGCCGCCACCTTGATCGCCGTCATCCCCACGTCGTGATAGGGCGCCAGCACCGCGTCGAACTCCCCCCGCATCGCCCGCACGAACACCGTATCCGCCGGCAGCGGACCCGCAGCTCCTAGCGTCTCAGCCGCGGGCCGCAAGATGCGCTCTTCCTCGTCACCGAATAGACCCGACTCGCCGGCATGCGGGTTTACCGCGCAGACGGCCAGCCGGGGCCGCTGGATTCCCCACCAACCTCGTAGTGCCGCATCCACCGTCCGGCCGGTTCGCACCACCCGGTCTACCGTTAGCAGTGCCGGCACGTCCCGGAACGGCACATGGGTTGTGACCAGTACCACCCGAAGCGGGAGGCTCTTGGGGTCGTCGGGCGTTGGCTCGGCGGCGAGCATCATGGCCACATCGACGTCGCCGGCGAGGTGAGCCAGCCACTCGGTGTGACCGGGATAAGGGAAGCCTGCGAGATGGAGAGCGTGCTTGTGGGCGGGAGCCGTAACGATGGCATCGACTTCACCGCTGAGGGCGAGCTTGACCGCCGCTTCGACGGAGTGGCCGGCGATGCGGCCTGCGCGGATCAACCGTTTGCGGTCCGGATCCGAGTCACCGCTGCCCAGGCCCCACGCCCCAACCGAGATCCTTCGTTGAGCCGGTATCCCCGCGATCTGGTCTTCGGCGCCAACAATCGTAATCTCGGCATCGAGCGGTTGAGCCAGCGCGCGGGCCGCGATCTCGGGACCGATGCCTCGGGGATCGCCCAACGTCACGGCCAGCCGCGGCCTCCCGTCTTGCGTCTCGGTCCTTCCCGTCCTTCCCGTCTTTCCCGTCCTTCCCGTCAGGACCTGATCTCGACGTAGGTCGCCTTTCGCAGCCGGTCGAGGTAGCGCCGGATGGCGAGCTGCTGCCCCAGCTGCTCGCGGATACGGTCGCGCACGTCCTCGTATTTGATGTCACCCTCGGGGCGGCGCCCGGTCACCTGGAGCACCACGAACTGTTCGCGGCCACCGGCGGGGAGAGTGAACAGCGGCACGACCGTCCCGGAGTCTGCCGTACCGATCACCTTGGCGTAGTTCTCCGGCAGCTTCTCGATCGGCACGCCTTCCGCCTCACGCTCGGCCGACGGATCGTGATAACGTCGCTGAAGTGAATCGAAGCGGGCCCCGGCTTCCAGCGCCTTTCGCACTGCCTCGGCCGTAGCCCTGGCGCTGTCCACGTGAGCGGAGTCGACCTCCGGCACCAGCAGAATGTGTCGCGCCTGAACTTCGGCGGGCTGCACCCGCTCGACCTGGATGATGTGGTACCCGAAGGGCGACTCGACCGGATCGGACACGACCCCGGGCTTGAGCCCGAACGCTACCCGCTCGAACTCCGGCACCATCACTCCTCGGCGGAACCAGTTCAGCGATCCTCCCTGCTCCTTCGACCCCGGGTCCTGGGAAAATCGGCGCGCCGCGGTGGCAAAGTCGGCCCCCCGGCGGAGCTCGAGCACGATCGAATCAGCCTGGGCCTTGGTGCGTGCCTTGGCCTCGGGCGATGGCTTGGGAGAGATGACGATCTGCCGGAACGAGAGCGTTGCCGGCCGGGTGCCGAGGGTGGCCCGTTGCTCATCGAAGAACTGCTTCATCTCCTTCTCCGTCGGCGAGACCGGTTTGAGCTGGCCCTCGCCGCGCAGCTTCTCGACCAGGCGGTTCTGGAATGCGGCACGCCGCTGCTGATCGCTCAGCCACCGGCGGTACTCCTCCGGGAGTCTGGAAGCCCGCCTTCTGGAGCTCGGCCTTGTAGTCCACCTCGGAGGTGAAGTTGCCGCGCACCTTGCGCACCTGCTCCTCGACCCCGCTTGCGATCTCCTCGTCGGTCACCTTGATGGCCGTGTCTCGCTGGGCCTGCTGCACCAGGAGTTCCTCGTCAATGATCGAGCTTACGACCTGCTGCCGTACCGCCTCGATGCCTTCGGGGCTGGTCGGCAGCTTGGCGCCTTGGGCCTCGCGCGAGAAGATCTCCTCCTCGACCTGCGAGGCCAGAACCGGGCGGTTGCCCACGATGGCCAGCACGCGGTCCACGGTGAAGCGTGGTATCGTGCGCCGGCGCGACCATCGCCTGGCCCCGGGGCGGCCCGGTGGTGTCGGCCGCGACGGAATCGACCGCTGTGGTAGTGGTGTCCTGTGCCGCGAGACCTGCATACACCGGCCCCGATGCCAGCAAAGCGAGTGCAACGGTCAGGCGGGTCCGGCAACTCTGCATGCGTCAGTTCCCCTGGGTTCGCCGTGCGCGGTGTCACTCGGCGCTGCCGGCGCGCTCGGTGCCGGGGTGGTTTTCGGGGCCGGGTACGCTTCGGCGCCGGGGTATTTGCGCGGGCCGTGTCGGATCCGACTCCTGGGATCGGGGCCGGGCCGGGTGCCGGTTGGATGGGGCCGGTAGCTGCCCTTGCCGAGTCGGCCGTTTTGCTTTGGGCCTGGGCCAGCTCAATGGCGCGGTTGATCCCCGCATCATGGACCTTGTAGCTGGAGCGATCGCGCAGGATGGTGGCAAGGGCCGAGGGCACAGGCCGGAGCCGGGTTTTGCCTCCGGCCAGGCGATCGAAGTACTCCTCCACCTTCAGCGCGGCAACCTTGTTGCGTTGGGCCACTGCCACGCTCGAGTCAGCCAATGTCGAATCGTCGAGCCCCATCTCCGCGCGGAGGGTGTCGATCTGGCTCCGATAGCGCGCCTGCAGTCCCTGCCACTCCTCCGGCGTGATGTTGATCTTGGCGGAGTCGGCCTGTCCAGCAGCAGCACGTTCTGGGTCAGAATCTTGGCGAACTGGGTGAGCATGGTGTCGTTGGCCTGCTTCAACTGGGCGATGTACTGCGGCGGCAACGCCTGGAGCCAACGCATGAATTCGCCGACGGTGAGCTCGCCGCCCTTGAAGCTTACCAGCGTCTTCTGCGAGCGCCGGGCAGCATCGGGGTCCTCGCCGGCCCTCGCATGGCAGCCGCGTGCGCCACCGGCCACCTTGATCTTCTTGATCAGCGCCAGGCTGTCCATGTAGATCGAATCCAGCCGAGTACCTGCGCTCTCGGCCAGGTACGATGTCAGACGGTCCCGCGCGGCATCCTGGGCGGGCCGTTTGATGATGTGATAGCCGAACGGTGTTTCCACCACCCCACTCATCGCACCAGGTGCAAGGGCCCAGCCAGCGCTGTCGAAAGCCGTCACGAACTTGCCTTTGGGACTGGGCGGCAGAAATCCGCGCTCCATACGGCTGCCTGGGTCTTCCGATAGTTGCGCCGCCAGGGTGCTGAAATCGGCGCCCCCGTTTGAGCCGGCGCAGGGTGCCTTGCCGCCTTCTTCCGTGCGACGTTCCGCACTTCAGGCACGGCGTTTGGCTGACCCGGAAGAGAATGTGCTGGAGGACGCGAACATCATCAGCCTTGTACACGCTGTCGGCGGCACCGGGCGAGAAGCTGGAGCGGCTCGCCATCAACGTATCATGCCAGTGGCTTCCGCGCAGCTCGGCTATTTCCGGCCAGACCGACCTGCGCGATGCCGGCCGAGTCCGAGCGGCAGCTTGTCCATCGGCGGCCGCCTGGGCGAACAGCGCGTAGTCGACCCAGACATTGGAGACGAAGTTTCCGGTCTCGGTGGACTGGGCTTGATGCCCTTCCCGCTGCCATGATCTGAGCCAACCGCTCGGCGATGTCAGCTGCTGGCTCCGGCTTCGGCCGCGACGTCGGCATGGGCGGAGAAGAGATCCGGCAGCTGTCGCAGCCCGACAGGGCAGCCGGCCAGCAGGAACAGCGAGAACAGCGCGGAACGACCCATTGGTACTCCGGTTGAAAGAAGTCGAGAGTCGAGAGTCTAGAGTCGAGGGTCTAGACTTTGAGCTTAGACCCTTGACCCTGGACCTTCACAAAGCTTTGCGTAATGCTCGCACCAGCGCGGGCACGATCGGCTCGCCGCCGAGACGCATCAGGCGGAGCGAGAGGGGCACCGTGCGCCGGACCTCCGCCGCCAGCTGTACGTCGTCGAGTGCCGAGGTGAGCCCGGCCAGCCTGGGGTGTGTCCCGGGTCGGAAGGTGAGGCGCGCCTCGTCTCCCCGTACCAGCACGTTCTGAAGGCCCAGAGACCGCCCCCATGACACGAAGCCGCGCCATGTCCAGCAGATCTCGGCCGGGTCCGGCAAGGGACCGAAGCGCTCACGCAGTTCGTCTCGAAGCCCATCAATTTCGCCGGACTCGGCGGCTCGCGCCAGTCGCCGGTAGAGATCCAGCTTGACGTCGTCATCGGGAACGTAGCCGTCGGGCAGGTGGGCCGGCCGGTCCAGTACCACGTCAGGAGGGGCCGGCCGCTCGACCGTGCCCTGCCCCCGAGCGCACGAACCGTCTCTTCCAGCCATCGCATGTAGAGGTCGAACCCTACCGCTTGCGCGTGACCCGACTGCTCGGCACCGAGCAGGTTGCCGGCGCCCCGAAGCTCAAGATCCTTGAGGGCGATGCGATAGCCCGCTCCCGAGATCAGTATGATGCTCGAGAACCTTCAACCGATCCTCAGCGTCGGCATCGATGGTATCGGGGACCAGCAGGTAACAGTAGGCCCGCCGGTGGCTCCGGCCTACTCTCCCCGCAGCTGGTAGAGCTGGGCCAGGCCAAAGCGGTGGGCGTCGTGCACGACCATGGTATTGGCGTTGGGTACGTCCAGGCCGGACTCCACGATCATGGTGGACACCAGGATGTCCACTTCGCCCGGCTACGAACCGGCGCATGACCTCCTCCAGCTCGTCGGCTGCCATCTGGCCATGGGCCACTCCCACCCGTGCCCGGGTGCGAGCGCCTGCACCTTGGCGGCAACGGTGTCGATGGTCTCGATCCGGTTGTGCACCGCGAAGACCTGGCCCCCGCGATCGATCTCCCGGGCGAACGCCTCCTCCAGCGAGGGGTCGTCCCATGGCTCGACGAAGGTCAGGATGGGGGAGCGGTCGCGGGGCGGCGTTTCGATCAGGGTGAGGTCGCGAAGCCCTGCCAGCGAGAGATGAGGCGTGCGGGGAATCGGTGTGGCCGTGAGGGTGAGCACGTCAACGCGAGAGTCGCATCGCCTTGAGCCGCTCCTTGTGCTTCACGCCGAAACGGTGCTCCTCGTCTACCACCAGGAGGCCGAGGTCCTTGAACACTCATGTCCTTGGAGAGCAGCCGATGGGTGCCGATGACCACGTCGATTTCCCGGCTCGCCAGCCGGGCGAGCACCGCTTGCTGCTCCTTGGCGTACGGAAGCGGGAGAGTACCTCGATCTTCACCGGGAAATCGGCCAGCCGCTCGATGAAGGTGCGACCATGCTGCTCGGCCAGAATGGTGGTGGGAACCAGCACAGCGACCTGCTTGCCGCCTTGCACTGCTTTGAACGCCGCTCGCACCGCTATCTCGGTTTTGCCGTAACCGACGTCGCCCTACCAGCAACCGGTCCATCGGTCGCGGCTGCTCCATGTCGCGCTTCAGCTCATCGGTCGCCTTGCGCTGGTCGGGAGTGTCCTCGTAGAGAAAGCTGGACTCGAGCTCGCGTTGCCACTTGGTGTCCGGGGGGAAAGGCGTAGCCGCCGGTGACCTTGCGACGGGCATAGAGGTCCAGCAGCTCGGCGGCCATCTGCTTGATGGCCTGCCGGGTCTTCTCCCGCACCCTCTGCCAGCTGCTGCCGCCGAGCCGATGGATCCGCGGCGGGCGGACGGTCGCCGTCTTCACCGGCGGCCCGATAGCGTTCCAGCTGGTCGAGGCGGTACAGCGGCACGTTGAGCCGGTCACCGCCCTCGTACTCGACGATCGCCACCTCCAGGGTGGACTCTCCGACGGTAATTGTCTGGATGCCGCGGTATACCCCGATGCCGTGCTCGAGATGGACGACGTAGTCGCCGTAAGTCAGCGCGCCGGTGGCTGCCGAGGGAGCGGCCTGACGGTAGCGACGGGCGCGCCGGAGCCGCCGGGCCCGGCGAAAGATCTCGTGGTCGGTGAGCACCCGCAGCGATGGCATGACGAATCCACCGTCCAGCGCCCCAATCGCTAACATCGCCCCGGTGCGGAAGCGGGTACCCTCCTCGAGCAGCTCCTCCATGCGCTCCAGCTGACCCTCGTTGTCGCACAGGATCAGACTGGGAGGGTCCAGCCGAGCAACGCCCGAAGCCGGTTGAGGTCTCGGTCGATCCGCTCTGGAGGAAAGAACCCGAACTGGAGGTCGGTCTCCTCCGCACGCAACATCAGCCGGGGAAACGCTTCGATGTGCAGCGCCAGTCATCGGGCCCTTCGAAGATGGCGTCACGACTCGGTACCTGCTCGCCCAGCCGGCGGGCGACCTCGAGGTGGTGCTCCGCTTCGTTCCACGCCCGGCTCACTTCGTCGAGGTCAGGCCCGAATGCCTCCTCGATGACGATGGTGTCCGAGGGGAGGAGCTCGAGGAGGGTACGGCGGGAGGGCGGACGCGGGACGCGGCGGACGGGCGGAGACGCTATTCGGTCATTTCGTGAGACTGTTCTTCCGTCCACGTGTCCCTCTGTCCCCGGTCCATCGTCCGCCTCCTCTCTTACCGCAACCGTGTTGATGGGCAGCACCGTGATCTCGGACAGGTCCTGGAGCGAGCGCTGGGTGGTCAGGTCGAATCCACGCAGTGACGAGATATCGTCTCCCCACCACTCCAGCCGGGCAGGCCCTGCCATGCCGAAGCCGTACACGTCCATTATGCCACCGCGAATACTGAACTCGGCGACCTCGGTGACGGTCGGGACCCGGCGGTAGCCCATGGTCTCGAGCGCGCGAGCCACGTCCGCAGGAGGCCGCCGCTCTCCCACGGCCAACGTGAGGCGAAGGCGATCGAGTGCCGCCGGCAGAAGGGTTCGCTCGGCGGTTGCGCGTGCCGTGGTCACCAGCACCCGCAAGCGTCCCTCGAGCAGCGCCTGGATCGCCTCGGCGCGCTCACCCGCGATCTCGTAGTGCGGCTCGTCCTCACCGAGAGCCTCACGCTGCGGGTAGAGGGCGGTGGGTACATCGGTGAGATGACCGAGATCGGTCAGCCACCGTTCGGCATCGGCCGGCGTGGGAGCAACGACGGTGAGAAGCCGTTGAGGAAACGTCTGTATCAGCCACGCGGCGAGCACTGCCCCGCTGGAGCCCGGCAGTCCGCCCAGCCGGAGAGTTTCGCCCCGGGCAGGCAGACGCTCCGATAGATCACGCACTGCGGGTGTCCTCGCAAAGGCATCCAGTACCGGTTTCAGGGTCACACCCGGCGCCTCCAGACGCTCGCAAGGCCGACTTCGGCCAGGCCGGCGATCAGGGCCAGCCAGAGTAATGGCCCCCGGAGATCTCCGCGTGACGCCGTGGAGAACGCGGCGTCGCCCGCGTCCTGGAGCGCCACCAGCCGCGCTCCCTTCCAGAGCTGACGTGCCTCCGCGTCGCTGGCCCGGGCAAGTCGCGACTCGCGCGGGTCGGGATTCACACTGATCGCGCCAATGGTGTCCCGGCCGGAGCGCAGATAGTAGACACCCGCTTCGGGCGGCTGAAAGAGCCCGCCACCCTCTACCCGCCATTCGCGGTCGCCCCGACGCACATCGGTGACCAGATCCGGCAGCGGTACCGGATCTCCCGGCGCACCGTGCTCCAACGCCGCCTCACCCCGAGCCAGGCGGTTGACCAGCACATCCACGAACGGCATGAACCCAGCCGATACCGGCAGATCGGTCCAGGCGGGATCGAGCCGGCTGCCGAGGAGGATCACGTTAGCCGCCGCGAGCGATCCAGGGAGTCCCGTTCACGCTGGCGAGCACCCCGGTGCGTCCACTGGTGGTCGACTGCAGAGCGTATCGTCTCGCCACCCGCTGGCGGCCGACCACCGCGCCGCTGTCGCTGAACGCCACGTCGGTCGAGATGCTTCCGTAGCTCCACCCGACTCCCCGCGCGGCCAGCGCACGGTTGAGCGCGCCAAGCTCGGCGGGATCGTCAGGTGGCTGCACCACCGAGGTCCTGGGCCCCAGCCGTCCTACCGTGACCTCCTGACCCGGGAGAATCCGCCGGTTGGCCGCCAGCACTTCGCATGCGGCGGCCACAAACCGGTTGGTGGAATCCCAGCTTACCCTGGCCACCGGGGCCACCCGGACGGCCGCGACTCGCTGATCGTCCGAGCCTGAACTCGTCCGGGTCGAGTCCCGCGGTCAGCGTCCACCATCCGGCCGGTACGCCGGGGAGCGAGAGAGCAGCAGTGCCGCCGACGCGAGCAAGGGCCTGCCGCGCTGGGCGCTCCCCCAGCCTGGCGGCGACGGGCACCGACCCGACCTGAGTCGCCCACTAGAACCACCGAGACTCGCCCTCCATCGGAGGACCACGGCTGGGTTCCGGTCTCGATCCGTCCGATCCCGGTATTGGGTGGGGGCGGCTGTCAGGATGGCCGATGAGGAGAGGCGCCGAAGGGTCGGCCGGGGAGAGAGCGCTGGCCTGAAGATCGGTGAGGAGTACGATCTCGCCCGGCCGGGGCTCGGCTGCGAGGACCTCTCCGGCAAGCGTGATGGCGGCACCCAGCTCCAGGCGCCGCGGAGACACGGCGAGACCGCCCAGCAGCTCAGTCAAGCCAACCCGATCGCCACGCCGGGGAATTCCATCCGCTGCGATCAGCCAGAGCGCATCCTCCGGAGTGGCCCGAGCAAGCACTCGGCGCCCGGCCGCCACCAACTGCCCCAGCTGCGGCGACCCTCCTGCCATGGTACCACTACTCGGCGAGTTGTCGATGATGAGCACCAGCGCGCTGGGCGAATGACCGGGCGCGCCGCTGAGCGGGACCGTGGGGCCGGCTGCAGCCATCACCAGCGTGGCGACCAGCAGCGTTCGCAGCAACAGCAGCAGCCAGTTCTGCAGCTTCAGCCGGCGATGGTGCTCCTGCGTGGTGGTAACCAGATAACGGACAGCAGGAAAGACGACGGTGGGTGGCTCACGCCGTGCCAGCAGGTGCAGGAGGATCGGGATGCCGGCCGCAGCCAGCCCGGCCAGCATCCAGGGGTGGAGAAAACCGATCATGCCGAGCGTGAAGGTGGCGTCAAGGCCTCGCGAAGTACGATCCCGAAGGGGGTGTCGGTGGTGACCCGGTGATAGGCGATCCCATGCCGACGACAGGCCAGCCGCCACTCACTGACCACGCTGCGCACGGTATCCCGATACGCGCCGGCCCAGTCACGCGGCCTGAGGACGACGGCGCTCCGGGACTCCGGGTCCTCGAAGCGCGCCTCGTTCGGACCACCGAGGGTGACCTCCGCCGGATCCATGATGTGCAGAACCAGCACCTGGTGCCCCCGGTGCCTCAGGAAACGGAGTGCCTTGAGCGCCAAGACCCGGTCGAGCAGGAGGTCGGAGACGAATACCACCAGGCCTCTTCGCCGCAGCTGACCAATCACTCGTCTGAGTGCGGGCTCCGCCGCGGTCCCCCGCCCCGCTTCCAGTCCAGCCAGCGTTCCGAGAAGTTGACGCCAGTGGCTGAGGCGCGCGCGGGGTGGCGTGACCGAGCGAACGTCGTCATCGAAGGTGATGAGTCCAGTGGCATCGCGCTGGCGGATCAGGACCAGAGCCAAAGCGGCGATCAACCGTTGCGCGTAGGCGAGCTTGGGGAGCACGGTGGTGGGTGAGCCGGTCCAAGCCATCGAGCGGCTGATATCGAAGACGATCACCGAGCGGAGGTTGGTCTCCTCCTCGAACTGTTTCACATACAGCCGGTCGTTACGACCCAGGATCTTCCAGTCTACATAACGCAGCTCGTCGCCGGGTTGATACATCCGGTGCTCGGCGAACTCAACGGAGAACCCGCGTCTGGACGACCGATGCAGCCCGCTGAGGAAGCCCTCGACCACACCTTCGGTGATGAGCTCCAGACCTCCCAGCTTCGAGACCTCCAAGGGGTCGAGCAGGTCGAGGCGCGAGCGACCGGATGGCACGTCAAGACTTTCCATGCCCGGCGCAACGTATCCGTACGCCACTGGCTAAGTCAAACTCAGCGGGGAGATTTTTTGGATCTCTACCATGTCATCCATCGGCTACAGCACGGAGCATCGGCAGCGCAGTGAACCCCATTCAACACTTTCGCCCATCGGGCCTTAGGAGGCCGGGTCCGGCTGGCACGCTGTCTGCTGACATCGAGTGGATACCTCTGGAGGATCCATGCTTGTCACCTTGGGGTGGCTGTTGGTTGTCAGCCTGCCGCACCCCACTCATACACCCGTCCTGGCTCAACAGCAGCAGATCCGCCGGCACTCGGAGGCCGCCGGCCGGATCAGCGTCTGGGCGGACCGTAAGACACCCTATCGGCGCGGCGAAGGCGCCAGGATCTATTTCCGTACCGATGAGCCTGGCTATGTGACCGTGCTTCGGGTCGACACCGACGGACGGGTCCGGACGCTCTTTCCCCTCCAGCCCTGGGGTGGGACGAAGGTGCGCGGTGGGCGGACCCAGGAGGTGTCCAATGCGCGGAACGGGGGCTGGTTCACGATCGAGGACGACCCGGGAATCGGATATTTCTTTGCCATCGCCTCTCCGTTTCCCTTCCGGTACGACGATATCACCCGTGGCGACTACTGGGACTTCCGCGTAATCGACGATGGCAGGATTCAGGGCGATCCCTACGTTGCGCTCACTGCTCTGGCGGAGAGGATTGCGCCTCGGGGAGATTATCAGTACGACATCGCCCCCTACTACGTCGAGCGCCACTACGAGTACCCGCGTTTCGTCTGCTACGATTGTCACTCGTACGCCAGCTACGATGAGTGGGACCCTTACACCTCCTCGTGCGCTCGATTCCGGGTAGTGGTCTACGACGATCCCGCCTATTACCCCTATCGCTACCATCCAGGCCGAAACGTCGTGGTGGCCCGGCCCAGGTGGGCGGCTCCGAAGTACGTGTTCAGGGACGCAGAGCCGGGCACCGAGTACGTGACCCGGCTGCACCAGCGCGCTCGCGATCCGGCCCGATCGCGCGACGAACGGGGCCGCACCAGCGCCGACGTGGGCGGGCCAGGGGTCATCCCCGCTCCAGGAGTGACCCGATCCGAACCGGGTACAGCCGCAGGAAGAACCGAGCGCGGTCCCCTCTTCCGTCGTGAAATCCGGGAGGCCGTGCCCAGTCCCTCTCCCGCCGATGACCGCCGGGTCGAGGGACGCCGAGCCCGCCCACGTGCCGCCGAAACGGCAGACGGTGTCAAACCGGTAGACCGCGAGCCCGACAAGGTGCCCCCAATACAGCGAGGAGCGCGGAACCCGCAGAGCACCGGAGAGCCGGAGCTGCGCCGCCGGAAGCCTTGACCCTCATGCTGAAACCGCGTAACCCTCCTGTCCGTAGCTTGATCCGGATGCACGCGCTGTTTCTTCCCCGCAGTCGAGACCCTTCCGTGCGATCGCTGTGGCTGTGCCTGACCCTCACCGGTCTCCCGCTCGCGGCCCAGACCGCTGCGCCTCTGTCGCGGGCGGCGGCAACGATCACCGAAGGTGACGTGATGCGTCGAGTAGGCGCCATCGCGGCCGACTCGATGCTGGGGCGGGCCACCCCGAGCCCTGGCCTCGAGCGTACGGCGGAATACGTCGCGTCGCAGTTTCGGCGGGCGGGACTTCGGCCTGCCGGCGAAAATGGTAGCTACCTGCAGCGGTTCGCCGTCACCCGCTGGACCATCGACACCAACCGCTCGGTAGTCGAGCTCTCGGCGGGAGGCCGGCTGGCGTGTAGCTCGCCTGGGAACCGATGCGCGATACGTGCTGGGGAAGATCCCCAGCCAGCCGGTTCAAGGCAGCGTCGTGCTCCTGGCAAGCCCGGACACGTCGAACGCCGGCATCGACACAGATGTAAAGGATCGAATCGTCCTGCTGTTGGCTGACTTCTCCAAGCCGCTCTCGCCGGCGTTGAACCAGAAAATCGTCGATCTGGCTCGGGGAGGCCCCAAGGCCGTTGTGGTAGTCTCCGAACCGAGACTCGGCCACCTTCGCCCAAAGGCTGGCAGCGGCAGCCCGGCCCAGACTCACCCGAGACCAGGAGCCGTTCTCAGACGAAGGCGCCCCATCGTCGAGGTCCACGAGCGCGTCCTGGGTCCGGTTCTGGCTGCTGCAGGCATCGACCTCGACCGGCTGCGCCGGCTCGAGCGGGAACACTGGAGGCCGCTCCCTAGCCTCACCATCGAGCTGAGCCTCGCCCGCAAAGTCGTGGCGCAAGGCAGGGTGCCGAATGTCGCCGGGATTCTCGTAGGCTCCGACCCGCGGCTCCGCAGCGAGTATGTGATCTTCTCCGCGCATATCGACCACATCGGGATCAGCCCAGGGCAGCGGGACAGCATCAACAACGGCGCCGATGACAATGCCTCCGGCGTCGCCGGGCTGCTCGAGCTGGTAGAGGCCTTCAGTCAACCGGGAGTGCGGCCAAAACGCTCGCTGCTCTTTCTGGCGCCGAGTGGCGAGGAAGACGGGCTGCCTGGGAAGCGCACACTTCACGGAGCACCCTACCGTGCCGCTCGAGCAGATCGTAGCCAACCTCAACATGGATTTGGTAGGCCGCAACTGGCGGGACTCCGTGATTGCCGTTGGGTTGGAGCAATCGGATCTGGGCGCAACTCTGGGTCGGGTGGTCCAGGCGCACCCTGAGCTCGGAATGACGCCAATCGCGGACCGGTGGCCGGAGGAGCGGATTTTTTATCGCTCGGATCATTACAACTTCGCCCGGAAGGGCGTACCCATTCTATTTTTCACCAGCGGTACCCACGCCGACTACCATCAGCCGAGCGATGAGACCGACCGTATAGACGGAGAGAAGGAGGTGCGGCTGGTGCGGCTCCTCTTCTACCTCGGCGCCACCGTGGCGGACTCTGAGTCGCGCCCCCAGTGGCGGCCGGGGATGTACCGCCGGATCGTCGAGCGTCAGTAAATGCTCGATACTGCCTATTCACCAGGAAGACGCATGCGCCGCTTAACGCTTCTCGCCCTTGTCCTCACCGCCACACCACTGGCGGCTCAAACCACCCCTTCCGCGTCCCGGGCCGCGGCATCGATCACCGCCGCGGATGTCGCCCGCCGCGTCGGCATCATCGCAGACGATTCGATGATGGGCCGCGACACGCCCAGCCGGGGACTCGACCTCACCGCGCAATATGTGGCGGATCAGTTCCGGCAGTTCGGGCTCAAGTCCTCGATTCCAACGGTACCCCATTACCAGGCGACGGCTGGAGCCGGTGCACTCCCGGGTGATCTTTGCGGCAGGGGGTCGGCAGGACACCGCGAGCTTTACCACGGCGGCCCGATATCGGCGGCGGGGTGGTTCCCGAGAAGCCACTGCGGGCCGGTGCCGTGCTGGTGGGCGGCCCCCACACGGCGGAGTCCGCGGGGGAGGTGAATGTCCGCGACAAGGTCGTGCTCTTCGTACCGCCAGCCAAAGCCAACCCTGCCGGGTTCCAGCAGGTCCTGCGGGTTCTCTTCTTGGGAGGCTCCAAGGCGCTGGTGATCCTGGTCGATGCAGACTCCGCTACTTTCGCGAGCTCGGTTCCGAAGCGCTACCCCGAGCGCACTGTCATCGGCCTCCCACCCTCACGGCCCGTCACGCTGCAGGTGCAGCCGGGGGCCCTGAAGAACGCATTGGCAGCCGCGGGTGTGGATCTGAACAGCGTGCGGCAGGCGTCCTCACCGGTCTCGCGGGAGCTCCCCGCGCTCCAGGTCGGGGTCGAGATGAAGGACACTATTACCTCCTCACTGACTGCCCCGAACACGGTGGGTATCCTGGAGGGGAGCGATCCACAGCTCAAGAACGAGTACATCGTCTACTCCGCCCACATGGACCATATCGGTATCACCCCGGGGCAGACGGACAGCATCAACAACGGGGCCGACGACGACGCGTCAGGAACCGCTGGCGTTATAGAGCTGGCCCAGGCATTCAGCCGGCCCGGGGCGCGGCCCAAACGGTCGCTGATCTTCCTCACGGTGAGCGGGGAGGAAAAGGGATTGTGGGGCAGCGACTATTTCGCCAGCAACCCTCCGGTGCCGGTGAAGCAGATCGTGGCAGACATCAATATCGACATGATCGGACGGAATTGGGCCGACACGATCGTCGCGATCGGGAAGGAGCACTCCGACCTGGGCGCCACCCTCGAGCGGGTCAACGCGGCCCACCCGGAGCTTCGCATGAACGCCATCGATGACCGCTGGCCGGAAGAGCGTTTTTACTTCCGCTCGGACCACTACAACTTCGCCCGGAAGGGCGTTCCGATCCTGTTTTTCTTCAACGGTGTCCACGAGGACTATCACCAGGTCAGCGACTCGCCGGACAAGATCGACAGTGAAAAGGAAGCCCGGATCCTGAAGCTGCTCTATTTTCTGGGCCAGGAGATCGGGAACACGCCGAAGCGGCCGCAATGGAATCCGGAGAGCTACAAGGAGATAGTGGAGTAGGAACGGGAACAGCGTGAGCGGTGAGCGGTGAGCGGTAAACGGGAAAGAGCATGAGCGGGAACGTTTGCCGTCACTAAGGCCGCGCGTCATTCCGAGCGGAGCGAGGAACCGGGTCGGGTCAGGATGACATCCTTTCCCGATCACCGCTCACGCTGTTTGCTGTCCCCGCTCACGCTGTCAGCCCCACCTCCCGTCCTCGTCAGAAGAACCCCCGTGATGATGAACAGCGCACCGACGCCCTGGAGTGGATGGGGCCGTTCATCCAGCAGTAGCCACGCGCCGAGCACGGCGACGAGAGGCGTAAGACACATGTAGATGGCGGTCCGGGTGCCACCGATGGCCTTGACGCTCCGGTTCCACAGCAGGTAGGCCACGACGAGAGACAGGACCGAGGCGTAGCCGAGGGCCAGCCAGGCGTCCACGCTCACCCTCGACCAATTCACCTCGAACACGCCGGGCAATCCGGCCAGCACGAGGGCCGGGGTTCCAGCGAAGGTGGTGATGGTCGTGACGTGAAGCGGGCTGACCCCCGGTGGTACCCGGCGGAGCGCGACGGTGTATCCCGCCCAGAATACCACCGCGAGCACCGTGAGCAGGTCACCGGTCAGGGTGCCGATGTCGAAATCGACGCCGCGAGTGGCAATCACCAGCACTACGCCCAGGGTACCGAGTCCGATCCCCCAGCGCATCCGCGGCGTGATCCGCTCCAGACCGAGAGCCCCGGCGAATACCGCCACGACCGTGGGGACCGTGGACAGGATCAGCGCGCTGTTGGTGGCCGTGGTACGCGCCAGGCCCGAGCATGAATGCCAGCTGGTAACAGCTGTTGCCCACCACACCGAGGACCACCAGCAGCCTGAGCGCGCCTGGCGGCAGCTTTGCCGGCCCCTCGATGACCCGGAGCACCACCCAGAGCAGCAGACTCGAGATCACGAAGCGGACCGCGGTAAACGGGAGCGGCGGGATCTGATCGAACGCCGACTTGGTGATGCTGAAGTTGAAGCCCCAGATCAGGCAGACGAGCAGCATGCCCAGATCGTCCGCCGATATACGGCGGGCGGCGGCGGGGCGGCGGGGCAGCGGGGCAGTCGTGACGGCTGCGTCGGGTTGGTCGGTGGCCATCGGCGATAAAGAGTAATCATCTTCCGAACCGCTTGCGCACCTGCTTCTGCTGCCCCGCTGCCCCGCTGACCCGCTGACCCGCTTATCTTCCCCCCATGTCTCAGTCCAGGATTCGCAACTTCTGCATCGTCGCCCACATCGATCATGGCAAGTCCACCCTGGCCGACCGGCTGATCGAGGCCACCGGTGCGGTGGAGAAGCGGCAGATGCGCGAGCAGCTGCTCGACACCATGGATCTCGAGCGCGAGCGCGGGATCACGATCAAGCTGAATGCCGTGCGGATGAGCTACACGGCGAAGGACGGGAACGACGTACGAGCTCAACCTGATTGACACCCCGGGGCACGTGGACTTCACCTACGAGGTTTCCCGGTCCCTGGCCGCGTGCGAAGGGCGCAATCCTGGTGGTCGATGCCTCACAGGGCATTCAGGCCCAGACGCTGAGCAACCTCTTTCTGGCGATGGACGCCGGGCTCGAGATCATCCCGGTACTCAACAAGATCGATCTTCCCGGGGCCGAGCCGGAGCGGCGCGCCGAGGAGATCATGAATCTGATCGGCGCGAAGCGGGAGGAGATCCTGGCGGTCTCGGCCAAGGAGGGAACCGGGGTGCCCGAGCTGCTCGAGGCGCTGGTGGCCCGGGTGCCGCCGCCTCGGGGCAAGCTGGACGCCCCGCTCCGCGCCCTCATCTTCGATTCCTATTACGACCGCTACCGCGGTGCCGTTCCCAGCATCCGGGTAGTGGACGGCGTGGTGCGGGAGGGGACGGAGATCGTGTTCGGGGCCAACCCGGACGAGGTGCACCACGTAGACGAGGTGGGGTACCTCCAGCTGGGACAGCATCCCACCGATCAGCTCGCGCGCCGGCGAGGTCGGGCTATCTCGTCGCCAGCCTGCGCGACGTGCGCGACGCCCGGGTGGGCGACACAATTCTGGACGCCGCGAATCGAGCAACCGAGCTGCTGCCGGGTTACCGCGACGTCAAGTCGATGGTCTTTGCCGGCGTCTACCCCACCGACTCGGAGCAGTACGAGGGGCTACGCGACGCCCTGGAGAAGCTGCGGCTCAACGACGCGAGCCTCCACTACGAGCCGGAGTCATCGACCGCGCTCGGCTTCGGCTTCCGCTGCGGTTTCCTGGGATCTGCTCCACATGGAGATCGTGCAGGAGCGGCTGGAGCGCGAGTTCAACCTCGACCTGATCACCACCGTGCCGACGGTGGAGTACCACGTGTACAAGACCGATGGCGAGATGCTGCTGCTGGAGAACCCCAGCAACCTTCCGGACCCGGCCAACATCTCCCGGATCGACGAGCCCTACGTCAAGGCCCGCATCATGGCACCGGCCGAGTACATCGGCGGCATCATGAAGCTGGGCCAGGAGCGGCGCGGGGTGTACAACGGCATGCATTACATCGACACCGACCCGGGTGGAGTTCGACTTCGAGTTTCCCCTGGGCGAGATCGTTCTGGATTTCTACGACAAGCTCAAGTCGCTGAGCCGCGGTTACGCCTCGCTCGACTACGAGGCCGCGGATTACCGGGAATCGGACCTCGTCAAGCTCGACATGCTGATCAACGGCGACCCGATCGACGCCTTCAGCGTCATCATTCACCGCGACAAGGCCCAGGAGTGGGGCCGCAAGGTGGCGGAGAAGCTCAAGGAGCTGATTCCCCGCCAACTGTATCAGGTGGCGATCCAGGCCGCGATCGGCAACAAGGTCATCGCCCGGGAAACGATATCCGCGTTCCGGAAGGACGTGCTCGCCAAGTGCTACGGGGGAGATGTCACTCGTAAGCGCAAGCTCCTGGAGAAGCAGAAAGAGGGGAAGAAACGGATGAAGCAGATCGGTGCCGTGGAGATCCCGCAGGAGGCGTTTCTGGCTGTATTGCAGGTGGACTAACGACGTGAGCGGTGAGCGGTGAGCGGTGAGCGGGAACACCTGGTCTGACCCCAGGCGCGACGACCGAAGCGGTCGACAGCCGGGACCGCCCGCTTACCGCTGTACCGCTGACCGCTCACGCTGTCTTGTCATCCAAACCGCCTTCCTCGGCGACGTCATCCTGACCACGCCCTTGCTGTCGCTGCTGGCCGAGCGGCACGGGCCGGTGGATGTGGTGACCACGCCGGCGGCGGCGACCCTGCTGGAAACGCACCCCGCGGTCCGGTCGGTCATACGCTACGACAAGCGCGGCAGCGACCAAGGGTTGGCGCGGACTGAGAAAGCTGGCACTCGAGCTTCGCGCCCGGCGTTACGCGAGCGTCTATCTACCGCACCGCTCCGTCCGCTCGGCTGTCCTGGCGATGCTGTCCGGTGCGCCGGATCGAGTCGGCTTCGCCGACAGCGCCGCCGCGATCACTTACACCCGGCGGGTGCCGCGCTCGAGCGAGGGGCATGAAGTCGAGCGGCTCCTGACACTCGCGGGGTCGACCTGCATCTGCACCGGGCGTCAGTCTGGGGCTCACCGCCGCCGATTACGCCGCGGCGGACGACTGGCTGTCGGCACATGGAGTGAGCCCCAGGTTCATCGCGCTCGCCCCCGGCTCGATCTGGGGCACGAAGCGTTGGCCGTACTACGCCGTGCTGGCCGCCGGGCTCGACCGGCCTTGCGTGATCGTTGGTGGCGCGGAGGATCGGTCTCTGGCTGATGCGATCGTCGCGGCCGCGCCGGGCCGGACGGTGAGCGCGGCGGGCGAGCTCGCGCCTCCGAGCCTCGGCCGCGCTCATCCAGCGGGCGGCGGTGCTGGTGACGAACGACTCGGCCCCGCTGCATCTGGCCACCGCGGTGGGAACCCCCATCGTGGCCCTCTTTGGACCGACGGTTCCCGATTTTGGGTTTGGTCCTCGGCGCGCCGGCGACACTACGCTGGGAAGGGACGGGCTGGCATGCCGGCCTTGCTCGAAACATGGGCCAGAGACCTGCCCCCTGGGTCATCACCGATGCATGCGAGAGCTGTCGGTTGAAACCGTAGCCGCGGCGCTGGCCGCCATAACCAGTGCGGAGGAGTCGGGTGCGATTTGTCCTCGGAATTGACATCGGTGGCACCAACCTGGTCGTCGGCAGCGTTGCCGAGAATGGCTCGGCTTTGCACGCACTCGGCAGCGAGCCGACCGGCGCGGAAGCCGGGCGAGCGCGATGTTCTCGACCGGCTGATCGCTCTCGCCAAGCGAACGATCGAACAGACAAAGCGGGAATACCCTGGTGCCGAGATCATCGGCGTGGGTGTCGGCGCGCCGGGGCCACTGGACACCAAGAGCGGATCGTCCTGCTGACGCCGAACCTCGGTTGGGTAAATCTGCCGCTCCGCCAGATCATCCACGACCGGCTGCAGCTCCCCGCCGCGCTCGACAACGATGCCAACTGCGCCGTCCTGGGTGAATGGTGGATGGGCGCGGCCCGCGGCACGCGAAACGCCATCGGGATCACCATCGGGACGGGGATCGGCGGAGGAATCATCCTCGACGGCAAGCTCTACCACGGCACCTCCGATTGCGCCGGTGAGATCGGCCACACCACCATCGACACCGAAGGGCGCCGCTGCAAATGCGGCAATTACGGCTGCCTCGAGGCCTACGCCTCGGGGCCGAACATCGCACTGCGAGCCTGCGAGGAGATCAAGGCTGGTGCGGAGAGCCGGCTGACCAAGTATGTCGGCGGCGATCTCAAGAAGATTACCGCCCAGACTGTCTACCAGGCGGCGCACGATGGCGACGAGCTCGCCATGCGAGGTAGTCAACGACACCGCCAAATTTCTGGGCATCGGCATCGCCAACCTGGTCAACATCTTCAATCCGGAGGCGGTGGTCGTCTGCGGAGGCGTCACCCTGGCGGGCGACCATCTGTTTGTCCCGCTCCGGCGCGAGGTGGCCCGCCGCGCGTTCAAGCCGGCGGTGAGCGTCTGCCGGATCGTGCCATGTGAGCTGACCGGCACCGCGGGCGTCTACGGCGCTGCCAAGGTATTCCTGGATCAACGTGCCTAAAGTCGGCATCATCGGGTCGCTGGTCTGGGACCTCATCTACGGCCGGGACCCGCTCGCGCCTCCGGTAGAGGAGTGGGGCGGCATTGCCTACGCTCTCGCCGGACTGGATGCGAGCCTGACGCCCGACTGGGAGATCGTGCCGCTGATCAAGGTGGGCCGCGATCTCAGCCGCGAGGCACAGCAGCTGTTGAATGGCTTGGCCCGACTGGCGCCCGGGGCGCGGTGCGTAGAAGTGACCGCGCCCAATAACCGCGTGGTGCTCCACTATCAGTCGACCGAGCGGCGCTGCGAGCGAATGGCAGGCGGTGTCCCCGGATGGACCTGGGCCGAGCTCGGCCCCATGGTGCGGGACCTCGACGCCATCTACCTGAACTTCATCTCGGGCTTCGAGCTGTGTCTCGGGACCGCTCAGGCGCTGCGGCAGGGTTTCCATGGGCCGATCTACGCCGACTTCCACAGCCTCTTTCTCGGGATGCAGCAGGATGGGATGCGAGTGCTCCAGCCACTTCCGGATGCGGCCGATTGGTTCGGCTGCTTCGACCTGGTTCAGCTGAACGAGGATGAGATGAGTCAGTTGTCGCCTGATCCGCTCACGCTGTCGGCCCAGGCTCTGGAAGCCGGAGTCTCTCTGCTCACGGTTACGTTGGGACCGCGGGGCGTGGCGTACGTGGCGGCGCCGGGGTTTGATGGACTGGCGGACGGGCGGACAGGCGGACAGACGGACGGGCGGACAGCGGGACTGATTGGGACGTCAGGAACACCGACCGCCCGACCGGCCGACCGCCCGACCGTCCGTTCTGCGCTCATCAAGGCTCCCACCGTCGAAACCCTCGACCCAACCGGCTGTGGCGATGTATTCGGTGCAGCGGCGTTCGCCCGGCTCCTGTCCGGCGATCCGGTTGAAGCCGCCCTCCGCCACGCTACGGCCTTGGCGGCGCGAAACGCCGGGTTCCGCGGTGCGCGGGGTCTGGCGAGTCACCTGCGTGGGGAGCTGGTGACCCCGTGACCAGGGTGATCGAAGTTCCTGCCCATTTCGACGACCGCAGCTTCGACACCTTTGCCGCCGGGTTCGGCGAATGGCCGCCGGCGGAGAAGGTGCTGATCGATGCCCGGGGCACGCAGTGGGCCTCGCCCTACGGCCTGATCGGGATACTGACGGCGGGCCAGGCGCTCGCCGAAGCGAAGCGGGAGAAGCCGCTGCTCACGGTGCCCACCAATGACGAGGTGAAGCGCTACTGGGCGCGCGCGGGCTTCTTTCGTCAGGCGGCGGAGCTGTTCGAGCTGCACGGTAAGGTGCCCCGCAGCGGAGCCACCGGCCCCTCGGATGTGCTGCTCGATGTGACGCCAGTGCGGGCCTCGGAAGACGTGCATGGGGTGGTGCACAAGATCTCCGAGGGAGCTTCCCGGATACTCCATGGCGAGTTGGGCCTCGAAATGAAGGCCACGCTGCGATTCAGTATGGCGCTTTCGGAAGCCTGCCAGAATATTGTGGAGCACGCCGGCACCAGCGGCTGGGTTGCGGTACAAGCTTATACTTTCCGTCGCCGGCTGGGCCGTCGGGTCGTCGTCATCGCGGTCAGCGATGCCGGAGTCGGCTTTCGTCGCTCCCTCGAGAGCACCCATGCCAAGCGCTTCGGCGAGCGTTGGGGAGACGGAGCGGCGCTCGAGGCGGCGCTGATCCAGGGCGTCAGTCGTTTCCGCGACCCGGGGCGCGGGCAGGGACTCGCCTTCATCAAGCGATTTCTCGATCAGTGGGAGGGGAAAATCTCTATTCGCAGCGGAACCGCCCGGCTGTCGATCGTACCGCCATGGGACGAAGACATCCCACTGAGCGACCATCTTCCTTCATTCCCCGGAGCCCAGGTGCAGATCATCATCCCGGCACAGGAGCCGAAGTCACGGTGATCCAGACGATCCGGATCGGACACGTTCTGCGGGAGGCCGTCTGCAGCCCCCTATCGCGACCTGGTCACCCGCCCCACGGGGGCCGCGGTGCGCACCCGGATCGAGGCAACCCTGGCCGATTCCAATTGCCTCACTGCCCTCCTGGACTTCTCGGAGATCGAGCTGGTGGACCTGAGCTGCGCCGATGAAGTCGTTGCCAAGCTGCTGCTGACCGTCCGGACCGCGTATTTCGTGGTGCTGCAAGGCCTGCGCGAGGATCACCACGAGGCCATCGACCACGTCCTGACCCATCACCGGCTTGCCGTCTCGGCGGTTCCTCCGGGCTGCCGGGCTCCCCGGCTCCTCGGATGGGTGCCGGCCGATGCGCGGGAGGCGTTCGCTCGCATCGCGGAGCAGCGGACCGCTCGACGTACCCGACCTGGCCCGAGCACTAGGGTGGCCCGAGTCACGCAGCCGTGACGCCCTGGGCGAATTGACACTGCACCGGCTGGTACGGCCGATCGGCGAGCTGTACTACCCGCTTCAGACCGCATGACCCGGCCCGGCCTGGGCCTCTCGACGATCGCCATCCACGGCATCCCGCACCGCCGGCCCGACTGGAGCCCGGTGGCGCCCGTCACTCCACCAGAGCAGCACCTTCGTCAACCCGATCGGCACCGAGGACGAGGTGCTCTACAGCCGCTACGGCAACAACCCCAATCAGGTGGAGCTGGCCAGGAAGTACGCCCTGCTGGAGGGAGCCGACTCGGCCATCTTCGTCGCCAGCGGAATGGGTGCCACCGCCCTCGCTCACCTGGCGGTACTGCGCCCGGGCGACCACCTGATCTCGAGCACCTGGATCTACGGCGGCACCCAGCATCTCTTCGACGAGGAGCTGGGCCGCTATGGAATCGAGGTGACCTACGTGGGTCCGGACCAGGTGCGGCTCTGGCGCAAGTCGGTGCAGAAGTCCACCCGCGCCATCTTCGTGGAGACCCCGACCAATCCGCTGATGCGGGTGATCGATCTGGGCCCCATCGCCTACGTGGCCGAGGAGCACGGGCTGGCGCTGCTGGTGGATGCCACCTTCGCCAGCCCGATCAACTTCCGGCCCCTGGAGCACGGCGCCGACGTCGTCATCACCAGCGCCACCAAGTATCTCAACGGCCACAGCGACGTCATCGCCGGCGCGGTGGCGGGTCAGCGCCTCGTTTGTCGAGGAGGTCAACCGGCTCATGCGCCTGTGGGGCCAGGCGATCGACCCACATGCCGCCTGGCTCATCGATCGCGGAATGCGCACCCTGGCGGTCCGAATGGAGCGCCACAACAGCCAACGGCATGGCCGTCGCGCAGTGGGCCGAGCAGCAGCCCGGCATCGCCAAGGTGCACTACCCCGGCTTGCCGTCTCATCCCGATCACGAGCACGCCAAGTACGGTGCTGGCCGGCTTCGGCGGGATGGTGGGACTCGAGCTCAAGGGCGGAGCCAAGGCGGCCGAGCGGCTGCTGAAGCGGCTCAAGCTGATCACTCATGCGCCCAGCCTGGCAGGAGTCGAGACCCTGGTCTCGGAGCCGCGGCTTACCTCCCACAAGAGTATCGGACCCGAGGGCCGGGCCAAGATCGGCATTCCGGACGGCTTCCTCCGGCTGAGCTGCGGGATCGAGGACGCGGCCGGATATAATCGGGGATCTGGAGCAGGGGTTGAAGTAGAGGTGAGAGGCTATCGCCATGAGCTATGGGCCAAAGGTGAGGAGTAGCCCATAGCCCATATCTCACGTCCTTCTTACTTTTCCCACCGTGATCCGCTTTCGCCAACGTATACAAAGCCTATCCCAACGGTGCTATGGCCTTGAAGGACGTGACCTTTCACGTCTCCAAGGGCGAGTTTGTGTTCCTGACTGGCCACTCCGGGCGCCGGCAAATCCACCATCATGAAGCTTCTCTTCGCCGAGCAGCGGCCGAGCGGCGGGCGAGGTGCGCGTCTCCGGCTACAACGTCAACGCCCTGAAGCCGGATGACGTGCCCCGGCTCCGGCGCCGTCTGGGCGTGGTGTTCCAGGACTTCCGGCTGCTGGAGGACCGGACCGCGGAAGAGAACGTGGCGTTTGCGCTCGAAGTGACCGGGGCGCGCACCGACACCATCGCCGCCCGGGTGATGCGGGTGCTGACCCAGGTCGGCCTCTCGGCCAAGAGCCGGGCCTATCCCCGCGAGCTGTCGGGCGGCGAGCAGCAGCGTGTGGCTATCGCGCGGGCGCTCGTCAACGACCCGGCCATCCTGCTGGCCGATGAGCCGACCGGCAACCTCGACGAGCGGGCTACCCGGGGTGTGTTCCAGCTCCTCCGCGACATCAACAACGGTGGCACCGTGGTCGTCATGGCCACCCACGACCTCGACCTCGTGCGCCAGACCGTCTACCGGACCATCGAGATGCGCGATGGCAGCCTGGTCTACGACAGCGACGTGGACGAAGCCGCGGCGGAGGCTCGGTGAAGCTGCTCACCCGCGAGGCACTGCTGTCGTTCCGCCGGGCGCCGCTCCTCTCGGTCCTCTCGGTCACGACAATCGCCTTCTCGCTCTTCACCGTCGGGCTCTTCGGTCTGGTCGCGATGAACCTGCGCGAGGCGCTCAGAGGGATCGAGGAGCGGGTCGAGATCGTCGCCTACATCTTTCGCGGCACGCCGGCCGAGACGATCGCGATCGCCACCCAGGACATCGCCGCGTTTCCCGAAGTCAGCGACGTGAGCTACGTCAGCGAAGAGGAAGCGCTCCGGCGGGCGCGTGCCGAGCTGGTCGAGTTCCGCGATGCCTATCGAGATCTCCAGGTGAATCCCCTGCCCGCCTCGATCGAGGTGCGGCTGAAGGAGGGCTATCGTGACGCGGCGACGGTGGGCCGGGTGGCCCAGCGGCTCCGGGGCTTCGGGTTCATCGACGATGTACGCTTCGGCCGGGAGTGGGTTCAGAAGCTGGATCACCTGCGCAACCTCACAGGCCTCGTGGGTCTGGTGATCGGGCTGGCCTTCGCGGCCGTCGCCGTGGTGATCATCGGGGTAACCATCCGGCTCACCATCCTCCAGCGGGCCCGTGAGATCTCCATCATGCGGCTGGTCGGCGCCACCAACTGGTTCATCCGGGGTCCGTTTCTGCTGGAAGGCGCGCTGAAGGGCCTGCTCGGTGGCCTGCTCTCTCTGGTGCTCTGCTACGCCGGCTATCTGCTCTTTCGGGACAACAGCGGCGGGACGCTTTCGGGGCTCATCTTCTTCCGGCCCGAGCACATGGTGCTCATCATCGTCTTCGGCGTGCTACTCGGCCTGGGCGGGAGCCTGGTGAGCGTGGGCCGGCATCTTCGGCATGTCTGAGGGGACAGCGGGGCAGCGGGGAAGCGGGGAGGCTCTGCTCCAGCTGCTATGGCCCTCCGGTGCGCTGTGGCTTCCTCTGCTGTCCCCGCTGCCCCGCTGCCCCGCTCTGCGCGCTCGCTGATCATTGCTCCAAGCGTCCCTAGCGCTCGCGCAACGCGCAGACCCGGACCTCGAGGAAAGTCGAGCGCCGATTAGAAGAAATCCGCGCCGAGCGGGACCGGCTGGAGCAGCAGCAACGGCGGCTGCAGGGCCAGGTGCACGACGTCAACGACGAGCTGAGCAACCTGGAGCGGCAGCGGGAATCGACCCACCGGATCGTCAACGAGATCGAGCGGCAGATCGGCGGCCTAGCCTCGCAGCTGGACCGCTCGAGCGCCGAGCTGATCCTGGCGCAGGACAACCTGGCGGAGCGGCGCGCCGTGCTGGAGCGGCGGCTGGTAGACATCTACAAGCGGGGATCCTCTGCACACCTTTCAGGTGCTGCTGGCGGCCGAAGGTTTTGGCGATCTGCTGAGCCGCTACAAGTACCTGTATCTGACCAGTCAGCAGGACCGCTCCCTGGTGACCGATGTCGAGAAGCTGCGGAATCGGGTGGTCACGCAGCGGAACAACATTCTGAACGTCCGGGGCGAGCTGGACCGGCGCCGGGATGAGCGCGAGGCTGAGTTCAGCAAGTACAGCGAGCTGGCTTCGGAGCGGGCGAGGAGGCTGCAGACCTTGCAGCGTTCGGCCCGCAGCACCGAGCGCCGGCTGACCGAGCTGCAGAAGGACGAGTCGCGACTCAATGGGCTGCTGGCATCCCTGGAGCGCGCCCGCCGGGACGAGCTGGCGCGGGGCGCACTCCGCGGCGCGGTGGGCACGCCGGGCTCGATCACGACTGCCGACCTGGGGAAACTGGATTGGCCGGTGGAGGGGGCAATCGTCTACAAGTTCGGGCGGGACACGCTGCCGAGCGGTGGAATCATAAGATGGAACGGCGTTGGTATCGCCGCCGGCGTCGGGACGCCAGTGAAGGCGTGTGGAGGCGGGGAAGGTACGGCTGGTGGGACAGTTCGGAACCTACGGTCTCACAGTCGTGGTGGAGCACGGCAACGGCTACTACTCCGTCTATTCGCACCTGGAGTCGGCTGGCGTCAAACTGGGGGCATCGATCAGCAAGGGGGCAGTCATCGGCACGGTGGGCGGCCAGAACTCGGACTACGGCCCTCACCTGCACTTCGAGATTCGAGGCGAGAATCAGATCGCGCTGGATCCGACGACTTGGCTTCGTAGGAGGTAGGAGGACAGCGGGGAAGCGGGACAGCGGGCGAAGTACACGGAGCGACATTTCGCGCACGGACGGACCGACCCGCCGTCCCCGCTGTCCCGCTGCCTCCTACACCGCCACCCCGATGCGCTCGCCCGACCTGCGCTTCCCCTCGCATCAGCGCCGCCTCGGCCATCGCGTAAAGCTCGTCGCTCTGCGAAACCGCCGGATGTGGATAGGTCACGATGCCCGGCACTGAAGCGGGGATGATCGAGACGGGGATCTGCCTCCTGGGGCACCACGGCCAGGCGCTCTCGAACCCGGATGACCGACTGCCGAGCCCCGGCCTGACCGGTTTCGGGGAGCACAATGGCAAACTCGTTGCTTCCGTAGGTGACCACGAAGTCAGGAAGCCGGAGCTCCCGCCGGAGCACGGACGCGACCTCGGCCCTGAGCTGGTCGGCCACTTCCGGTCCGTGCCGCTCGCGGACGCCGCGCAGCTCGTCCACTCCCAGCAGAATGAGGCTGAAGCTGAGCGAGTAGCGTCGGGCCCGCTCGAACTCCTCACGCATTCGACGGTCAAGTGCGGCCAGGGCGGCCTCGGAGTCCGGAAGCTCCTCCCGGTGGTCGCCCGGGTCCCGTCTGTTCCGTGTCGCCGGCTCGGCCTGGTCGAGCGCCGCCGCCGCGCTTCGCGCCAGGCCGGCCGCAAATTCGAGCTGCAGCGGACTGAGCCGGCGGTGTGCCTCCCGCGTGCCGAGCAGGAGGGCTCCCGCAACCCGGTCTCCAGACTCGACCGGCAGCACAATGAGCGTGCCTGGTGTTTCGACAAGGATGATTGGTGTGCATCGGCTTGATGACGGTCCTGCGCGTGCGAATGGCTTCGGCGATCTCCGGGTAACTGCTGAGATCCAGGCTCTCCTCGTCGGCAGCAGGGTGCTTTGCCTCGGCGATGATCCGGCCGCTTTCGCCCCCCGGGGCGACGGCCACGAAGGAGCAGTGCGTCAGGTCAAACGTCCGAGCCAGGCGCCGTACCAGGGCCAGCATCCGCTCGTCCGGATCGAGCCCGGGCTGGACGAACGCCTGGCCGGCCTGCCGAAGCTGCTCCCGGTCCAGCCCCCGGGCTGAGTCCAGCCGGTCCCTGATCCGCGCGTGCAGCCGGGCGCAGAGCTCGGGCAGGTGGATCGGGGCCGCCAATGCGTCGGCCGCACCCAGCGACAACGCGGCGGCGGGCGCGTCCGGATCGCTTGTCGCGACGATGACGATACGGGGCGGACTGAGGCTCCGGTTCCGGAGTCGGCGAGCAGGTGGCCAGGGTACCCTGGTCGATATCGTTCACGGTGATGAGGATGGCGTCGGCGTCCGGGTCGACGGACGGGTCTTCCCGCTCGACCAGCTGGAAGCCGGCCGCGGGTAAGCGCTCGCTCCAGCCCCGCCGGGCGAGCGGAGGGTTCACCCAGGAGGAGCACCCTCGGGCGAGCGGGCGACTCCACCGCCCCTTGAATCACGTGCGACAGAGGAGCAGATGCATCGGTTGAGTCCGTCGGAGCGCTTGGGCGCTCATGTATCGGTCCAGGGTGGCGTCGAAAGGGCGCCGGTTAGAGGCAAGGCGATCGGTGCAACCGCGATCCAGGTTTTCACCAAGACGCCGAGCCAGTGGCGTGAGCCAAGCATCTCGGCGGACGTCGTGCACCGCATTCCGGCGGGAATACGAGCGCTGCAAAGTAACCAGTATAGTGGCGCATGATTCGTACCTTATCAACCTCGCCTCTCCGGACCCGGCGTTAAGTGCCCGCTCAGAGGCCGCTTTCATCGCCGAGCTCCGGCGATGCGAAGCGTTCGGGATACCCTATCTGGTGTCGCACCCCGGCAACTATATGGATGACCGGGTTTCGGGCCTCGCCCGGAACGCCGCGGCCTACACCCGCTGCCTGCGTGCAGTGCCGGGCTCGCCCGTGCTGTTGCTGGAGACGACGGCCGGTTGCGGGACTGCGCTGGGAAGCACCTTCGAGGAGCTGGCGATGCTCCGCGCCGCGGTCGGCGACGATGTGCGTCACCGGGTGGCGTACTGTGCCGACACCTGCCATCTCTATTCTGCGGGCTACGATCTGGTGGCGACTACGAGGGCGTCTGGCGGGCCTGGGACGACATCCTCGGTCTGGACAAGCTCCTCTGCCTGCACCTGAACGACTCGAAGACCAGATTTGCATCCCGGCGCGACCGGCATGAGCTGATCGGGGAGGGCTCGCTGGGTCCCCGGCCATTCCGCCGGATCATGACCGACCCGCGATTGGCTCACAGTGATCAAGATCCTGGAGACGCCTAAGGGCGACGACGGGGTTACCGCAGACCGGAAAATGCTGCGCCGGTTGCGCACGGTACGCTCGAGCGGCTGCGGTGTCGCGTTGACCGACTCCCCTCCCCGTCGATACTTGCGGGCATGCGAGCCATCCTGGCATTGCTGGTCCTCGGTCACGACGTGGGCGTGTCCGTGCGCTTCAGGCCCAGATGGACTACAATGCCCGGCTGGGCGTAACCTGGGCCACGCCCTGATCCGACGACGACATCATCAATGAGATCGAGGTCCAGCAAAAGCTGGCGCCAACGCTGGCTTTCGGCGTCTCCCTTCCGATTGCGCCCCTCTATCAGTGCCGGCCTGGAAGTGCCCTGGCCACGTCGGGGTACCAGAGCGACCGAGGCCGGCGCGGCGACGGCCGACCTGGGTACCGTGCGCACCGGCTGCATCACACTGGGTCTGCGATGGCCCTGTCTCGCGGGGTTTTCGCTGGCGGGCGGGCGTCGGGCCTGCTGGGCTACTGGCCCAGCGACGAAACGCGGGAATTTTTCTGCAGGGCGGAACCACCCGGTTTCTGGCGGGAGCAGGGATGGACTACCGGCGTGCGATCCTGGACAAGTGGGACCTGATGGCGTCACCTGCGCTACGACTTTCACCGATTCACTACCGACGAGCTCGAGACCCGCGGCTTCAGCCAGAGCCAGGGGGTGCAACGAATTGCCGCCAGCCATCGGCTTGGCCCGGGGCCGCCGGTGAGTCCGCGCCGGCTGCTTCCGCTGCTGTGGTTGGCGGTGGGTCTGCTGCTCGTTCTCCTGCGCCGACATCGCCGCCCCGAGCCGGAGCAATGACTATGAGTGGCGGCGTATCGTGGCCACAGCAAGCGGATCAGACACGCTTAGCTTCCATTGGCCGCAATCCGGAGCTTGCCGGTACGGATCTGGGCGAAGGACACGCTGAACTTCCGGCTCACGTCGAGCACGGCATCGACGAGTGGGAGGCCGCGTTTCTGTACGGTGAGTTCGAGGGCCGTGGTCGTGTCAGACTCGAGCGACGCGGACGTGATCGTGACCGAGCGGATCAGCGCCCAAGGGCGGCTTTTCGGTCACCCGGCTCGGAGCTGGGCCTGGCGCCGGAATGCCAGGGCGCCACGGACGTCGAGCTTGCCGCCGGCGGGGCCAGGAAATTCTGCCTCCGATCCGGGTCTACGTCGACCCCCGATTTATCCGGCCTCTCCCGGGGTCGACGAGTGCATGGCGCTCACCACTACCCATGAGCTGGGGCATTCGCTCGGCATCTTTACCCACTCGCCGAACCCCGACGACATCATGTTCGGCGATCCCGTGGTGACTACCCTCAGCCCCCGTGACCGGGCTACAGCCGAGCTGGCCTACCATACCCAACCGACGCTCACCATCACTCCGCGGTGAGGTTGCATCGTGCGCTCGAAGCTGCCGATACTTTAGCGCATGACTGCCGAAACCACAGCAGCCCCACGCGAGAACCTCACCCTCGTAGAGCACGGCCTCTTTCCCATCCGGATCCATGCGAACCTGACTCCGCCGGCACTGATCGAGCATGCGATTCGGAGGGGTGAAGGAGTACTTGACCGACCGCGGTGCGTTTACGGCGGTGACCGCGCCCCACACCGGCCGCTCGGCAAAGGACAAGTTCCTGCTCGAGGAACCGGGCACGGCCGATCGGATATGGTGGGAGAAGAACGCGCGCCTCGACTCCGCAGCGTTTGAACGGCTCCAGGAGGACGTGCGCGCGCATCTCGATTCCCGCGAGGTCTTCGTTCAGGACCTCTTCGCCGGGGCCGATCCGGCCTATCGGCTGGCTGTCAGGTTCATCACCCCGAACGCGTGGCACGCGCTCTTTGTGCGCAACATGTTCATCCGGGCCGTGCCGGCCGAGCTGGCCCAGTTCCGTCCGGGGTTCACCGTTCTTCATGCCCCCGACTTCCAGGCCGATCCGGACCGGCACGGCACCCGCACTGGGACCTTTATCGTCATCAACTTCGGTAAGAAGGTGGTGCTGATCGGGGGTACCCGGTATGCGGGCGAGATGAAGAAGTCGATCTTCACGGCACTCAATTACATCCTGCCGGGCCAGGGTGTGATGCCAATGCACTGCTCCGCCAACGTCGGGGCGGGCGGCGACACCGCCATCTTCTTCGGACTGTCCGGGACCGGAAAGACCACGCTCTCAGCCGATCCGACCCGGCAGCTCATCGGCGACGACGAGCACGGTTGGAGTGACCGCGGTGTGTTCAACTTCGAGGGAGGCTGCTACGCGAAGGTAATCCGCCTTCGTCCCGATACTGAGCCCGAGATTTACCGCGCTACCCAGATGTTCGGCACCGTCCTGGAGAACGTGGTGCTCGACCCTGCCACCAGGGCGGTGAACTTCGACGCCGACAACATCACCGAGAACACTCGTGCCTGTTATCAGATCGATGCCATCCCCAATCATCTGCCCAGCGGCGCCGGTGGACATCCGAAGAACGTGGTGTTTCTCGCGGCCGACGCGTTTGGTGTGATGCCCCCGATCGCGCGGCTCACGGCCGAGCAGGCAATGTACCATTTTCTTTCCGGGTACACGGCCAAGGTCGCGGGCACGGAGCGCGGTGTGACCGAGCCTTCGGCGACGTTCTCGGCCTGCTTCGGTGCGCCCTTTCTGCCGCTTCACGCCGGTGTCTATGCCCGGATGCTGGGTGAGCGGATCGGGAAGCACGGCGCCAAGGTATGGCTGGTGAATACCGGGTGGACCGGCGGCCCGTACGGCACCGGCTCGCGGATGAAGTTGTCCCACACCCGCGCGATGCTGCGCGCCGCGCTTTCCGGCGCGCTCGACCGGGGCAAGTTCACCCGGGATCCTGTGTTCGGGTTCGAAGTCCCATCCTCGGTTCCCGACGTGCCCGATGGAGTTCTTTCCCCCCGCGCCACCTGGCCCGATCCCACAGCCTATGACGCGCAGGCCAGGAAGCTGGCTACCATGTTCCGGGAGAACTTCGAGCATTTCCGGGCGGAGGTCCCGGAGTCTGTGGCGGGAGCGGGTCCTGTCGTGTGAAGGGGAAAGTCGGGAAGGACGGGAAGGACGGGAAGGGGTCGCAGCAGCAGATGCCAACCGCCGAAGGTAGTATCGCGAGGCCACCTCACCTTCCCGCCCTTCCCGACTTTCCCGCCCTTCCCGAAATCATCCGCGATCCCCTCTGGGACAACATTCGTGTCGACCGTCCTGCGCTTCTCGCGCTCGATACTCCCGCGGTTCAACGCCTCCGCTACATCCGCCAGGTCGGTCACACCTTCCTGGTCTACCCCGGCGCAACTCACACCCGCTTCGAGCACGCACTCGGCGCTTTCCATCTGACCCGGCGTGCCATCGCGGCGCTGGAGGAGCTCGGCGAGCTGGGGCCCGCCAGCGCGGAAGAGTGTCTCGCAGTACGGATGGCGGCGCTGCTGCACGACATCGGTCACTATCCATTCTCCCATGCGCTTGAGGAGGCCGGCTTCCCCTCGCATGAGGAGCTCGGAGTCGCCAAGCTCACCCAGGGAGAGCTGGGCGAACGGCTGGTTCACATTGGTGGGAGGGATTTCCCGGCAGCGGTCGGCAAGCTCGATCAGCGGGACCAGCACGAGCCCGCTCCAGGGTCTCATCTCGGGCTCCATCGACCTGGACAAGGTGGACTACCTGAGCCGCGACGCCAGGATGTGCGGGGTTCCCATATGGTACCGTGGATGTGGACCGGCTGCTCTCCTCCCTCACCCTGGTCGAAGTGGGGCCGAGAGACGCTACGAGGTCGGGGTGCAGGAGAAGGGCATCAGCGCGCTCGAATCACTCCTGTTCGCCAAATACCAGATGTACCGCAACGTCTACTGGCACCATGCCGTGCGTTCCGCGACCTGCATGTTCAAGCGTGCCGTGAGGGGAGCGGTACGGCGCGGGATCGTCACCGCGCAGGGCATTGCGGAGGCAACCGATGATGGCCTGATGGAGCTCCTTATCGGTCAGAGACGGCAATGAGCTTGCTGCCGCAATCCGGGCACGGCGCCTGCACAAGCGGGCGCTCGACCTGCCGGCGAGCGACGTGCCCGCGGATCTTCAGCCCTGGGTGGCTCAGGATCCGGACCTGCTGGAGCTGGTGGAGGACGCCGTCGCGACCCAGGTTGGACTGCCCCCCGGCGGGCTACTCCTGGACTTCCCTGCGCGCTCGTCGATGCTCGGGGTGAGACCTGCCCCTTCGCACCCGGGCAGGCACCGTGGAGAGGCTCACCGATGCAGGCCGAGCCGGACATCTCGGGCTTCCCCGGGTGGCAGACGAGTTGTACCGGAGTGCTCGCCGTCTTCGTATCTTTGTGGCGAGCGCGCCAAGCCGATCGCTGGACCCCATACTGGAGCTCCTGACCGTACCGGCAGACGAGGTCAGGCGACGCCTTGGAGCAGGAGCACATCTCTTGTGAGCGAAACTGGAATGATGCAGCGGCGCAGGTTCCTCGCGCGGATGGCTGGATTGGTTGCGGTTGGTGTGGCGGGTCGTCGGCTCTGGGCAGAGCTTCCCGGTGGCCCGAGCCCCACCCCGATCACCGTTTACAAGAGCAGCACCTGCGGCTGCTGTACCAAATGGGTCGATCACATCCGGGCCAGCGGCTTCACTCCGGTGGTACACGACGAAGAGGAGATGGAGGCGCTCAAGAACAAGCTGAAGGTGCCGGAGGGCGTGCGGTCGTGTCACACTGCCCAGGTAGACGGGTATCTGATCGAAGGTCACGTTCCCGCGTCAGACATCCGCCGACTCCTGGCCGAACGGCCCAAGACAGGAGGCCTGGCTGTGCCCGGCATGCCACCGCTCACACCCGGAATGGCGCCGCCGGACGTGGACCCCCGAGATTTCGAAGTCGTCTCGTTCCAGCTCGACGGCTCAACCAAGCTCTTTGCGCGCCACTAGCTAACAGCTGGGGTCTTCTGGGCCGCCGCTGGACCACGGTTAGCGCCTTATGCCCTTCAACCCCACCGATTTGAACCACAGAGGACACAGAGGGATCTCGCCTGATCGGAGATCCCCCGTCGCGGATGACCGTCTCCACGCTTGCACCCTTATTAAGGAGGTATGGTCAGCGTCACCAGGTCGCCGGGCTGAACGCTCATCTCCTCGCTGACCGGAGTTCGGTTGCCGCCGATAGGGTCGGCCAGAAACCGGATGAGGCCGGCGCCTCCTGTGAGGTACCGTGGGACGGTGAATGTCTTGGTGGAGTTTCCCGTGGCCAGGCCCAGCCGCACCTGCTGTCCGCCGCTGATGGCATAAATGACCATGTCGGCAAAACCCTGATTCTCGACCTGGACCATCGCCGAGCTCGCCGGCGTGGGGCCCGTGTCCTGTGAGCGGCCGGCGCAAGCCGTCAGGACCGCAAGCATGAAGACGTGAGAACCACGAATGAAGGAAAGCATAGGAGTCACCCGTAACGATATCGATCCGCGGGACCGAGGTGGTGCGGTACCGCGAGGAATTTCGGGGCGCATTCGAGCGTCTCAACCGCGAGTGGATCGAGACTTACTTCGTCCTGGAGCCCGCCGACCGAGAGATCCTTGGCGATCCTCGACGGAAGATTCTCGATGCGGGTGGCCAGGTCTTCTTCGTGCTGGACGGGAGCGAGGTCCAAGGGACCTGTGCGGTCCTTCGGCATAGTGTCCACGAGTGCGAGATCGCCAAGATGGCCGTTGCCCCCGCAGCCCGAGGCCGGGGTTACGGCGACCTCCTCATGGAGGCCTCCCTGGCCTTCGCCAGGGAGATCGGTTCCCACCGGGTTGTGATCGTCTCAAATACGGTGCTGAGCCCCGCGATCCGGCTCTACCAGAAACACGGGTTCGTGCAGGTACCTCTTACCAGTGACGGTCGCTACCGCCGCGCCAACATCCGGCTGGAGCTTCAGCTCAGCCCTACCGGGCGCGCCTCGCTCCCCTGAGGAGCCGGATGATGAGCAACAGCACCACCGCCCCGATGAAGGCAACGAAGATCGCTCCGGCGATCCCTGGGAACGGCGTGCCCCACCCCATCTGGCCGAAGAGCCAGCCGCCCAGAAGGGCGCCGAGGATGCCCACGATGATATCTCCAGCAATGCCGTAGCCAATCCCGCCCATGACCATCGATGCCAGCAGCCCGGCCACCAGCCCGACTATGATCCAGGTCAGAACGTCCACAGGTCCTCCTTACGCTGCGGGGGTAGGGCGCCAAAGTCTGGCCCTGCTCAGCGAGAGTAGCTTGGAGGGACAGCAGAGGATGTGCGGGGGATCACGGGGGCAAAAGGCTATGGGCAATGGGCTATGGGCCGCTCCGTTCACCATTCAGCTCCGTAGCCCAAAGCCTACGACCCATAGCCCATAGCCCATAGCCCCCTTAGAGGAGCCTGCCGTGTTCACGGACGCGCCCGACCACCACGACGCCGATCTCATCCTGAAGCTGTATGACTTACGCAGGGAAACGGTGATGCGCGAGTCACGCAACGCCATCAACGCCAAGTTCTGGCCCCGAAACGCTGAGGAGGCGCTGGCGGTCACCGCTACGCAGCATCCGCTCAACGCCGCCTATCGGCAGACGTCGAGCTACTGGGAAATGGTCTACGGGATTGCCCGCCATGGGATCGTTCCGGCCGATTTTCTGGTGGAGAACAACGGGGAGGGACTATTTCTGTTTGCGCGGGTGGAGCCCCATGTGGAGAAGATCCGCCAGGCGGGCTTCCCGCGCGCGTTCCGCAATGCAGAGTGGGTGGCGACCAACTCCGATACCGGGAAGGCGATGATGGAGGGGCTTCGACCTTATATCAAGGGGGTTCTGGAGACCAAACCCTGAGCTAGGACCGCTGACTCGCGGCTGCCGGCACCACGGGATGCTCGCCCGTGTCGCTGTCCACCGTGTCGATCCGGACCACGATCGCCGTGATGTTGTCCAGCCCGCCCCTTCGGTTGGCTTCCCCCACCATCCGATCCACCCACGATTGAGGGCCACCATGCGATCCCAGAATGTTGATCAACTGCTCGTCTTCGAGCATCCCGGTCAATCCGTCCGAGGCGAGCAGCAGAATATCGCCCTTCTCCAGCGAGCCGAAGTAGATGTCGGGAGCGACATCGACGCCCGCTCCGACACAGCGCGTGATCACGTTGCTGTAGGGATGGACCCGGGCCTGGTCCGGTGTGAGCAGTCCGGCATCGACCTGCTCCTGAACGTAGGAGTGGTCCTTGGTGAGCTGGTCGAGCCGGCCATCCCGCAACAGGTACGCCCGACTGTCGCCCACCTGCCCGATGAGGTAGCGCTGGGGCAGCAGCACCAGCACCGTTGCGGTAGTGCCCATTCCGCGCTTGTCCTGCTCCGATAACGTGCGCTCGAAGATGGCATCGTTGGCGGTGCGTATCGCGGTCCGCACCCGCTCGCCCGCCTCTTCGTCACTCAGCCCCCGCAGCGAGCCGATGGTCTGAGAGGTGATCCTCACTGCCATCTCGCTTGCCACCTCCCCTGCTGCGTGCCCCCCCATGCCGTCGGCCACGATGAAGATCCCGTGCTCGGCCAGCATCAAATAGTTGTCTTCATTGCCCGAACGAACGATGCCGACATCGGTGCGGGCAGCGCAGGTGAATTTCACGAGATTCGTCAGCTCAACAACAGGTATGCGAGTATTGCCAGCAAGACCAGCAGCGATGTCACCAGCAATGGAGACGGACCTTTGGGGCGCGGAGTGGCCAGGCGGATCGGCCGTCTGGGTGGCCGAGGCCGTGGCTTCTCGGTCTCCTGCCGCAGGCCCGCCGCCGACTCCTCCGGCTCGAACCTGCCCATGAGTCGGGTATTTCCGGTTCGCGCGGCAGGAACCTTGTCGTCGAGAGGCTCGAACAGCGCAATTACGTCACCGAAGCGCAGGGTCGTTCCCGGACTCAGCGGCGTCTCGCCGGCGAGACGCTCTCCCTCGACAAAGGTGCCGTTGGTGGATCCGAGATCGGTCAGAATCCATATCGCCTCCCTGCGCTGCAGCTTGGCATGCATGGTGCTCACGCTGGGATCGCCGATGACAATGTCGTTGTAGTCGCCCCGCCCGATGTTGACGACCGGCACCTTGATGGGGAGCCTCCTGCCCTTGAAGCCTCCGCTCCGGAACAGCAAGGAAGCGAGCGGCGCCGCCTCCGGCGAGGGAGGCGTATCTCGCCGCGTCGGCTCCTCCTCCGGCACTCCATGCATCGTGTCGGAGAGCCGCTGGGCCGCTCCCTCGGGCGGACGCGGCGGAGGGTCTGGGGGAGCGGGGCTCTCCGGCACAGGGTTCGGCGAGGCCGGGCTCACGGCGTCGGCGTAGAAGCGAAACTCATCGTTTCCGATCCGGATCACGTCGGCCCGCGCCAGCAGGTGCGTCTTCCCTATGCGCTCGCCATTGACGTAGGTGCCGTTGACGCTGATGTCGAGCAGGATGTATCCGTCCGGCTCGTTTCGGATCTCGGCATGCTGGCGAGACACCTCGCTCCCCGCCACCACGACATCGGCTCCGGCGTCACGCCCGAAGGAGAGCGGCTGCGACCCCACGCTGTACTCCCGGCCATCGGTGAGACAGACCAGGCGCCCGCCGGTGCGGGTCCCGGTCCCCTTGTAACCCGCCGGCGGAGTGAGGTCGGCGAAGGCGCCAGAGTCGAACAGCTGGGTGCTGCCCGCCCGAGCGGGGTCGACCACCAGCAGCTCGCGACTTCCGATCCCGATCTTGTCACCATGCAGCAGCGGCGTAGGGTCGGAACCCAGCCGGACACCGTTGACTCGCACTTCAGCCTCGCTGGCAGCGGCTCGGATGGCGGCGGCTCCGGCCGGCATCCCCTGCACCACGGCGTGGCGGGGTCGTACGCCCTCACCTTCAAGCACCACCGTGCTGTCTGAGGCCGAGCCTATGACTGTCTCGCCGGCGGCGATGGGGTACCGCTCGCCGTCGATCTCGAGATGGATCATCGATTGATCCTGAGGAGAATTTTGAGTGCCGTGTAACGTATCCCCCGGCTTATAACCATGCAAGCAAACGCCCTACGCAATCCTTCGCTGCTCCTGACCCCGGAGCTGCAGCTGGTAGAGGCGCTCATATAGACCCTGCTGCGCCAGGAGCTCGCGGTGACTTCCCCGCTCACGTATCTCCCCGTGTTGGAGCACCAGGATCTCGTCCGCGTGGAGTATCGTGCTCAGGCGGTGGGCGACCACCAGGCTGGTGCGTCCGGTCATGAGCTCGGCGATGGCCCGCTGGATCTGGCCTTCGGCCTGGGCATCCACCGAGCTGGTGGCCTCATCGAGCACCAGAATTGTCGGGTCGAGCGCGAGCGCCCGAGCGAAGCTCAGCAGCTGACGCTCTCCTACGCTCAGACTTCGGCCTCGCTCCCCCAGTCGGTGGTCGTATCCGGCCGGGAGGCGTTCGATGAACCGGTCAGCCCCTACCCTGCGAGCCGCCTGCCGGGCTGCCTCGGGCGGAATCGGAGCATCGAGAGTCAGGTTGTGCTGAATGTCCCCGGCGAACAGGAAGAGGTCCTGCTGCACGAAGCCGATCAACGACCGGAGATCGGAGGTGGAGAGCTGCCTGATATCCACACCATCGATCAGGATCCGGCCCCGGTCCGGGTCATAGAAGCGCAGAAGGAGATTGACGATGGTGGTCTTCCCGGCCCCAGTATGGCCGACCAGGGCGATCGTCTGGCCCGGTGATGCGGTAAACGACACGTCGCGCAGGACCCAGGGGCCATTCGGGCCGTAGCGGAACCAGACCCGCTCGAACCGGACCTCGCCGCGCACCGGCTGGGGTAGCGTTTCCGGATTGACCGGCTCCAGCACGGTCACCGGCTGGTCCAACAGCGCGAACACCCGCTCGGAAGAAGCCATGGCACTCTGCAGCAGATTGAACTTCTCCGACAGGTCCTGTAGCGGTTGGAAGAAGCGGCGGGTGAGCTGGATGAACGCCGCCAGCACGCCCACCGTGATGGTGCCGCCGAGGGCCCGGAGCCCTCCGTAGTAGAGCAGCAGCGCCATGGCCACCGCGGTCAACAGCTCCACCACCGGAAAGAACACCGCGTAAATCGTGATCGAGCGCCGGTGAGCCTCGAGATGTTCCTGATTGAGCTCAGCGAACCGCGCCGCCGAATCGGCTTCGCGCCCGAAGAGCTGGACCACCCGCATCCCCGAGAGGCGCTCCTGGAGGTACGCATTGAGCCGGGCAAGCCGCACCCGGATGTCGCCGAACGCCTGCCGCACCCGGCGGCGGAAGATCCGAGCGGTGAGCCACACCAGAGGGATGACGGCGAAGGTGACCAGTGCCAGACGCCAATCGATCCACAGCATCATGGTCATGATGGCGAGCAGGGTAAACACGTCGCCGAACACGGTGACAACCCCCGATGAGAACAGCTCGTTGAGAGTCTCGACGTCGGAGGTGACCCGCGTCATGAGCCGGCCGACTGGATTCCGGTCGAAGTAGCTGATGCTCAGACGCTGGAGATGGCCGAAGATCTGCATTCGCAGGTCGTACATCACCCGCTGGCCGAGGTAGGTGGTCAGCAAGGTCTGGCCGTACTCGACGACGAACTCGAGGACGAGCGCAGCCAGAAACAGGACGGCCAGCGTGCCCAGAAGCCCCGTGTCGCGTGCTGGAATGGCTACATCCAGTGCCCGCTGGGTCAGAACCGGTCCTACCAGCGCCAGCCCGGCCCCGGCCAGCAGCAGCAGCACGGCCAGAGCGGTGAGGCCGCGGTACGGGCGAAGATATACCAGCAGTCGCCGCAGCAGCCTCGCGTCATAGCTCTTGTCGAGAGCTTCGTCCTGATCCATGAGCGCGATTCTAGCCGGCCGGCTCTGCCAGCGCCGACTCATCCACCCCCTTGAGGCCTCGACGTACCCAGCCGGAGAATACCAGAAAACCGACCGCAATCGTGAAGTAGCTCAAAGTCAGGCGCCAGATCAGGATGTAGATCGGGGTCAGCTCACGGGGAACGTAGGAGGACATCACGGCGGCGGAGAGCACCTCTCCGACGCCCGACGCGCCAGGGGTAGGGGCGAAGTACAACAGAAACATGACCAGGGTCTGGACCAGCAGGATATCGACAAAATTGGCATGGAGGCCAACCGCTCGAAGCGCCACGTACCCGGCCAAAAGCTTATTGGCGTGAGAAGGGCCGGAGAGGATCGTGGCCCAGAAAAGTGCCAGCCAGCCCTTCGGGCTATTGAAGGCCACCACGTCTTCATGCGCGCGATCGATACCATCGCGCAGCTTCTCCAGCCGATCCGCCACCCCGCGATTGCGCCGCCCGATTGCTTCGGCCGCGCGGTGGAGCAGGTCGCGCACCAGCTTGGGGAAAGAACATCACGAAGGCCATGAGCACGCCGATGCCGGCGATGATGACGAGGCTGCCGAGGAAGAGATCGAACAGCGAGAGCCCGAGCACGTTGCCCCGCTGTCCCAGCGACCGGCCTGCCCCGAAGAACACGGCGAGTGGCCCCGCAATGGCAAAAAAGAGGATGGTGGCGACGAAGCTCATGAAGGTCGAGGTGACCGCCACCGGAAGCGGCACACCATACCGCCTCAGCGTGTACATCGTCGTCGGGCCCGGCTCCGGAGTTGAGCGGGGTGATGTAACCGGCCCACGCTCCCATGCCTCCCGCCAGGATCGATCCCTTGAGCGGCGGGTTGGGATAGATGTGGCGGGCAACAACCCAGAGCCGAAGGCCTCCGCCGATCCAGTCGAGCGAGGCGAGGGCCAGCCCGGCGAGCACCCAGATCCACTGGACCCGGCCGATACCGGCTAGAAACGCTGGAAGGTCGTTGCCATACAGAAGCGTGATCCCCCAACCCGCCAGCGAGGCGACGACGAAAATCTCGAAGCCGCGTAGCAGCAACTTGGGAGTCAGGAGCAGAGGCATCGAAGGGGAAAAGTAGTGGGGAAGGCGGTAAGGCGGGAAGGACGGGAAAGACGGGAAGGACGGGAAGGAGAGACGCAACGGAGGTTGTCATCCTGAACCCTGAGCGCAGTCGAAGGGTTCGGGATGGCAATCCAGCGTCATTGCCGCCGCACCTCTCCGTCCTTCCCGTCTTTCCCGTCCTTCTTGACTATTTTCAGACGATGTCCCAGTCCGTCATCCGCATTGTCAATGCCCGGCAGAACAATTTGCGGGGCATCAGCGTCGACCTGCCCCACCGGGCGCTCATCGTGATCACCGGGCCTTCGGGCTCGGGTAAGAGCACCCTGGCGTTCGATACCCTCTACGCCGAGGGCCAGCGCCGCTACATCGAGTCCCTGTCCACCTACGCCAAGCAGTTTCTCGATCGCATGCCCAAGCCGTTGGTGGACCGGCTCGAGGGGTTGGCGCCGGCCGTCGCCATCGAGCAGCGGAACCCGGTCGTGTCCAGCCGCTCCACGGTTGGCACCGCCACCGAGGTTTACGACTATCTGCGGCTGCTCTGGGCCCGCATCGGCAAGAGTCATTGCCGGTTGTGTGGTGGGCCGGTGCGCCGCGACACGCCGCAGGCTGCCGCCGACGCCATTCTGGCACAGGTGAGCGGACGGCTCCAGATCTGCTTCCCGCTCCCGCCGTTGGCCCGCTTGACCCATGCGACAGTGGTCGAGAACCTGCGGGCGCTCGGCTTCATGCGGGTGGTGGCGGATGGAACGCCGGTGCATCTCGACGAGGTGCCCGACCGCCTCGACCTCACCAGGGTCGAGGAGCTCCTGGTGGCAGTGGATCGCCTGGAGGGCGGGCCCGCATCGGCTTCACGCCTGGAGGAGGCCCTGGCCACCGCATTTCAGGAAGGTGAGGGCGTCGCCATCGTGCTGCATGGAGGCCACCCGGCTGCCGGACGCACCCGGTTCACCGAGTTCCCTGCCTGCAGCAGCTGTGATACGCCCGCCGCCAGCGTCACCCCGGCGCTGTTCTCGTTCAACAACCCACGAGGAGCCTGCTCCAACTGCAACGGGTTCGGCGCGGTGCTCGAGTACGACGACTCGCTGATCATCTGCGATCCGGGAAAGAGCCTGGCGGAGGGGGCTATCGACCCCTGGACCAAGCCGCGCTACGAGTCTCGCCGCAGGATTCTCCTCGATTTTGCGAAGTCCATCGGCGCGGACCCTCACAAGCCCTGGTCCAAGCTGAAGGCGACCCAGCGCCGAGAGCTGCTCTACGGACGCAAGGGCCGTTTCGTCGGTATCCATCCCTTCCTGAAGGGACTGGAGGAAAAGCGCTACAAGCAGTACATCCGGGTGTTCCTGCGGCAGTATCAGCTTGCCAAGACCTGTACCGAGTGCGGCGGGAGCCGCCTCAACCCGGATGCCCTTTCCGTATGGATCGGGAATGACGCCATCGGGTCGGTGGCGGGCCGCTCGGTGGACGCCCTGCACCACTGGCTGCAGGAGCTCTCGCTCACGCCCTGGGAGCGCTCGGTAGCGCAGCTCATCATCGATCAGCTCGACGCCAGGCTGAGCTTTCTTCGAGACGTCGGGCTGGGCTATCTGACCCTCGATCGTCAGACCCGCACTCTCTCCGGCGGCGAGGCGCAGCGGATCTCGCTCTCCAACGCGCTCGGCTCGCATCTGGTGGATACCCTTTACGTGCTGGATGAGCCTTCGGTGGGCTTGCACGCCCGGGACACCGACCGCCTGTTGGGCCTGCTGCACCGCCTTCGCGACGCGGGGAATACGGTAGTCGTGGTCGAGCACGATCTGGCGGCCATCCAGCAGGCTGATTTCATGCTCGAGCTGGGTCCCGGTTCCGGGGAAAACGGCGGGAGGGTGGTACACGCAGGGCCAGTCGCCGAAGCGCGAGCGTCGCTCACCGGGCAGTACCTGACGGGCAAGAAACGCATTGCGGTGCCGAGCGTGCGCCGTCCAGCGGGCCCGCAATGGCTGCGGGTGCGGGGCGCCGACCTGCACAACCTCAAGGACGTAGACGTGGACATTCCGCTGGGCACGCTGACCGCGGTGACGGGCGTGTCGGGGTCGGGAAAGAGCACGCTGCTGCACGACGTGGTGTACCGCAATCTCGAGGCGAAGCTCCGCGGTGAGCACTCCGCCAAGTCTCATCTCGGCGAGCCGGTCGGACAGGTCACCTCGATCACCGGGTGGGAGCTTCTGAAAGACGTTCTGCTGGTGGACCAGTCTCCCATCGGCCGCTCGCCGCGCTCGAACCCGGTGACTTACATCAAGGCGTTCGACGAGATCCGCGAGCTGTTCGCCAGCCAGCCGCTCGCCCGGCAGCGCAAGTACACTTCCGCAACCTTCTCCTTCAATCTGCCTGGAGGTCGCTGTGAGACGTGCGAAGGCGCCGGACACGTCCAGGTGGAGATGGTTTTTCTGGCGGACGTGTTCGTACCCTGCGAGGCCTGCGGCGCCACTCGCTATCGGCGCGAAGTGCTCGACGTCAAGATTTCCGGCAAATCGATCCACGACGTGCTTCAGTGGACCGTCGATGAGGCCATAACCCGGTTTCGCCACCAGCCCAAGCTCGGTGCCGCGCTGTGGCAGCTTCAGCAGGTGGGATTGGGATACCTGAGGCTGGGGCAGCCCGCCACCACTCTGTCCGGCGGCGAGGCCCAGCGGCTCAAGATTGCGCGGGAGCTGACTCAGGCCGGCAGGCGTGAAGGCCGGAAGCTCTACATCCTCGACGAGCCCACCACCGGACTGCACCTGGACGATGTGCGGGTGCTCATCCACGTGCTGGACCGGCTGGTCGATGCCGGCCACACTGTCGTCGTCATCGAGCACCACCTCGATGTGATCAAGCGGGCCGACTGGGTCATTGATATGGGACCCGATGCCGGAGACGCGGGAGGCCGTGTCGTCGCTCAGGGAACCCCGGAAGAGATCGTCGAAGTGCCGGAGTCGCACACCGGCCGGTATCTACTGCCGCTCCTCTCACCGGCTCAGGCCGCGCTCGCCGGATGACCGGCCCCTCCACATGAGCAATCTCGATCGCCGAAGATTTCTCCACGCATCGGCCCTGGCCGGCGGAGCCCTCCTCGCGCCCTCACTCACCGGCTTCATCTCGTTTACTGCCTCCCAATCAACGCGGTCTGATCGCCCAGTTCGCCGGGCGGAGCAGGGTGAGGGCGGCTATGGGCCTCTGTTACCCAGCAAGGAGGTGGGTGAGATCATCTCGATACCCTCCGGTTTCCACGCCGCGCTCCTCAGCACCTCGGGCCAGGAAATGGTGGGAGGCGTAGTCCCCAACGCCTTCGATGGAATGGCGGCGTTTGCGGCCGGCAACGACATGGTGCGGCTGGTCCGCAACCATGAGCTGCGGGACCCACCGGAAGTGAGCCGGCCCTTCGGAGGCAGGCCATATGATCGGAGTCGGCCCCGGCGGGACTACTACCCTGGAGGTTCGGCTGGGGCCGGACGGGCGGCCAAGCTCTGGTGAGGCAGTTCGCCAGCCTGACCGGCACTTTTGTCAACTGCGCCGGCGGCCCCACCCCATGGGGTAGCTGGATCACCTGCGAAGAGACGGTGGCGGGTACCGGCGGCCGGATGGGAGGAAATCACGGATACAACTTCGAGGTCCCTGCCTCAGCCAACAGGGTCGTGACCCCGGTGGCCCTCAAGGCCATGGGCCGTTTCGAGCACGAAGCGCTAGCAGTCGATCCGGCCACTGGCTGGGTCTACCAGACCGAAGACCGCATGCCATCGGGGTTCTATCGCTTCAAGCCCACGGTACCCGGCCAGCTTGCCCGTGGGGGCGAGCTCGAGGCGTTAGCGATGCGTGACCGGGACGGGTATGAGACCGCAACCAATCAGGCCCTCTTGAGCCCACGGAAGGTGAAGTGGGTTCGGATCGACCACCCCGATTCGGACGCGCCCACGCTCGACAGCGGCTTCGTCTTCAACCAGGGACTCGCCAAAGGGGCGGCACAGTTCGCCCGGCTGGAGGGCTGCTGGTACGGCGACAGTAGCATCTACTTCAACGCCACCAGCGGGGGCAATGCGGGCGCCGGACAGATCTGGCAGTATCACACCGGCAGACACGAGCTGCAGCTCATCTTCGAGTCGCCGTCGCCGGCCGTCCTCAACAGCCCCGACAACATCTGTGTGAGCCCGCGGGGAGGTATCGTGCTCTGTGAGGACGGCGCCGGCACGAACTACGTCCGAGGGCTCACCCGGGATGGCGCGATCTTCGATCTGATCAGGAACAACCTCAACGAAATCGAGTGGGCCGGGGCGTGTTTCAGCCCTCAGGGCAGGACCCTCTTTGTCAACATTCAGGGCAACACCCGGCCGATCCAGATTCCAGGCGGTGCGAAGGGAATGACGTTCGCGATTTGGGGGCCATGGGAATCCGGGGCGCTGTGAGGAGGGCGGACAGGCGGACGGGCGGAACGTCGGATCAACAAGATCCTCGAGCAAACGCGAGGCCTGCCCTGAGCGTAGTCGACCTACTCGATTTCGTTCTCGGTGGAAGCCGTCGGTAAGGTCTTCGCTCCGCTCAGGATGAGGAATCCCGCTTACTTCCGTCCGCCTGTCCACCCGTCCGCCTTCCGCCTGCCGCCTCCTGAATCAGCCTCCACACCTCCTCCACATGTGCGCGCTCGGTCTGCCTCTGCCCGATTGCCACCCGAACCACATACTCCCCACCCAACCGGGTATGGGTCAGGTGCACTCGGCGCGTGGCGTTCACCCGGGCGAGCAGCGCGGCATTCAAATCATCGAGCCGTGGGTCGTCCACGCCCATCTCGGTCGGGCGGTAGCGAAAGCACACCAGACCCAGAGGCACCGGCGCCATCAACTCGAATCCCGGAGCCGCTTCTATCCACCCGGCCAGCTCACGTGCCAGCGCCACATGCTTTCGAACCAGTGCCCGGAGCCCCTCGAGCCCATAGCTCCGGATCACGAACCAGAGTTTCAGGGCCCGGAACCGCCGCCCCAGCTGGATACCCCAGTCGCGAAAGTTGACGACCTCTCTATCCTCGGCGGTCCGGAGATATTCAGGAGAAACCTTGAAGGTCCGGAGGAGCGCGTCCCGGTCGCGGACGAAATAGGCGCTGCAGTCGAAGTTCACCAGCATCCACTTGTGCGGGTTGAACACGAAGCTGTCGGCCTGCTCGACGCCATCGAAGAGGTGGCGCAGCTCCGGAACCATCGCGGCCGCCCCGGCGTATGCCGCATCTACGTGGAGCCAGACGGCATGCCGCCGACAGACCTCGGCTATTCGTGGAAGAGGGTCGATGGCGGTGGATGACGTGGTCCCGACGGTCGCCACCACGCATGCCGGGACGAGTCCCGCTTCCCTGTCGGCCGCGATCATCCGGTCCAGCACATCCGGCATCAGGGCGTACGCCTGATCGACCGGTACCCGGCGGAGCTGCTCCAGGCCGTACCCCGCGAGCTTGACGCCTTTGTCGATCGACGAATGCGCTTCGCTGGAGGCGTAGACGGTCAGTCGCGCCCCGGTGGCCGCAAGGCCGGTGACGCCGGCCGCGTGCTGGGTTGCCCGCTCCCGTGCGGAGAGAAGCGCCACCAGTGTGGCCGTGGATGCCGTATCCTGGATGACGCCGGTGAAATCCTTCGGCAACCCGAGCATCTGCCGAAGCCACTCCATCGTCAGCTGCTCCAGCTCGGTGGCGGCCGGAGAGGTCGCCCACGACATGCACTGAGCACCGAGCGTGGCCGTGAGCATCTCCGCCAGGACCGACGGTGGACTGTTATTGGCCGGGAAATAGGCAAACCAGCCGGGGTGGTTCCAGTGAGTCATGCCTGGAACGATGATGCGGGTGAAGTCCTGGAGCAGCGTGTCGAACGGCTCTCCGTTCTCTGGTGGCGAAGACGGGAGCTGCCGCAGAACGTCGCCGGGCCGAACGGCTGGTGTGACCGGGAGCGTACCCACATCTCGCATGTAGTCGGCCATCCAGTCGACCAACTGGTGGCCATGGCGTCGAAAGTCGTCGGGGTTCATGCGGAGAAGATGTAGGAGGACGGGAAGGGCGGGAAGGACGGGAAGCGGGAAGGCGGGGAAGCGGGGAAGCGGGGAAGCGGGGAAGCGAGCAAGCAGAGAGGGTCAAGGTAACGATGAGCTTACCCCCGTCATTCCCGCCTTTCCGATGTATTTTTCCGATATGGCGGTTCCTGATCTCCTGGCTGTTGGACCCCGCACGGACGGCTTGGGCTTCGACCCGGATGTCGCATGCCGGCACCTGGCGGAGGCTGATCCTGCCATGGGCGACCTGATCGCACGCGTCGGACGGTTCACAATGCGGCCAGACCCTGGCCATAGCCTGTTCCGGACTCTGGTGAGATCTATCGTCTACCAGCAGCTGACCGGTAAGGCCGCAGCAACGATTCTGGGCCGGGTAACCCGGCTCTTCGCCCCGAAACGGTTCCCCACTCCATACGACCTCCTCGAGATCTCGCCCGAGCGGCTTCGCGCTGCCGGACTCTCTACCGCCAAGACTGCGGCATTGCGGGACCTGGCCGCACGAGCCCTCGACGGAACGGTGCCTTCCCTTTCACGGGTGCGCCGGATGGAGGACGCGGAGATCGTTGCGCGTCTGACCGCGGTGCGCGGGATCGGGCGTTGGACGGTGGAGATGCTGCTGATTTTCAAGCTGGGCCGCCCCGACGTTCTGCCGCTGGGCGACCTCGGAGTCCGGAAGGGGTTTGCCCAGACGTTCGGGAAGCGCAAACTGCCCGACCCCGCGACAATGAGCCGCCGAGGCGAGCGCTGGCGGCCGTACCGAAGCGTGGCGAGCTGGTATCTGTGGCGCGCCCTCGAGCTTTAGCCAGGAGCGAGGCAAAGAGATGACACGACATGAACAGGGGTCACGCTTTGCGCCCAGCCCTCAAGGCATCGCGATGATTCGGGAGAGATTGCAGCGGATGGGCTTGCCGGTTACCGACGCCGCGGCCCGGAGCCTGATCGAAGCGGTGCTCGCGTTCGAGGGACCCCGCCTCTACGCCCAGGCGCAGGGCAAGCTCGAGAACTCGCTGGAGATCATTCGCGACACGGCAGAATCCGCGCTGACCTCGTTAAAGGAAGAGCGATCGGTGCCGACGGTCCCGGCGGCAATGATCAACGAACGGCGGCCCGTTGCACCCAGACGCCTGCCGGAAGTGCCGGAGGAGCTGGAGGACGAGGAGCCCCGCCCGGTGTTCAAACGCCCCCGCCGCTGAGCCCTCCGAGCTACTCTGGCTTAGCCTCGCCGTTCCGGTCCACTCGATCGAGGAGGTATGCCACCTCTTCCGGGGAGAGCCCCACCTCCTGCAGCAGCTCCTCGGTGCTCGGCCGACTGAAATCTTCCCGCCGGGCCTCGAAGATCAGCTCGTGAGCCTGGGGGCCATCGAGCGCCTGCTGCTGGCGAAGCACCCACCCGCTCTCGTCCACAAACAGACGCAGCGCGTGGTCCAGCGAGTCGAATACGTTCTCGCTCCATTTATGGTCCCGCGGATGCCAGAACCGCGTGACGAGGGTGGTGCCCGGCGGTACTTTGTTCGTCGGCTCGACCCTTCGGGTGACAACGACAACCCAATGAACCCGGCCGGACCGCTCCGAACTGAGAGGGTCGGCGGCAGCCTGGACTGCAGGTGCGTGCTCTTCGGCCGCTGAAAACTGTACCCGCTTCTCCATCGGCGTTGTCCTCTCGCTGGCACCGCTCAGTTCCTGTCTTCTCGGAGAATGGCGTAGAGTACTACATCCTCGTACACCCCCCATTTCTTCACCCGTTCACGCAGAAGCCCTTCTCGCTGCATGCCGACGTGGAGCAGTACTCGCCCGGCCGAGGGGTTGCGAGCCATATGATGGGCATAGATGCGATTGAGCCCCAGCGTCTCGAAGCCGAACCGAATGACTGCCGCAGCCGCCTCGCGCGCGTATCCCTGGCCCCACCACTCGCGCCCGATCCAGAACCCCAGCTCGGCCTGGAGGTGCTCGGGGTCGATGTCCCGGAGCCCGGCGGAGCCGATCAGCGGAGATCCGGGCAGCAGGCGGATGGCGAAGTTGGTAGCGCGCCCTCTGACCGACTCCCTGCGCTGATTGCCGATCCAGGCCAGGGCGTGGTCCAGGCCGTATGGGTGGGGGATCGAGACCGTGGTGTCCGCGATCTCACGCGCCCCAGCCATGCGTTGCAAATCAGGAGCGTCATCGGACCCGAATGTCCCGAGGAGGAGGCGCGCCGTGCGGATGGTGGGGGTGGCGCTCACGGCCCCTAGTAGGCGTCCTGCCGTGCCTGCTCGATTTTCTCCGCCAGCTCGGTCGCCGCCTGCCCCAGGTCCTCGAGCTCTCGATGTCTTCCACTTATCGAGCCCGCCTGCAAATCACTACCCAGCCTGCGACACATCTCGATCGCGCGGCGGATCCGGAACTGCTCATGGAACCCCCTGGAGTCGGAGCCACCCGCTGCACTCAGCAGCCCCCAGAGCCGGAGACGCATGTCGTCCAGCGCACTCTTGAAATCCTCCAGGCCCTCGACCGGAGCCCGCCCGAGAGCCAGGCGCACCTCGATTGCCCCGAGGGTCGAGTTCAGGGTTGACATCTGCTCCCCAAAACTGGGCTCCGCCATAGATCCCCCCGGGCAAGAGAGTGACCCAGAAATACAGCGGTCGGGCCTGCCTCAACCGCGAGGCAGTGCCGGACCGCAAATGAATTGACCTTTGAGTACGCGTTGTGGTGGAGCAGCTCGGCTTACTCTCGATAGGCGTCGCTCGAGGTATCGAGGTCGCGCCGCGGCTCGGCATCGCCACCCACGAGGGTGCTCCAGGACACCTCATGACCCTTACGCGCACCCTTGGGTGTGACCTTCACCCCTTCGGGCGAGATGGCCACCGTGTACAACTTGCCCTCGAGCTCCAGCTCTCGCTTGATCGTCTTGTCGAGTTTTGTAGCCATTCCGTCCTCAGGTGTTTGGTGAGGGGGTGGTCGCCCATAAGTCGTTATGTACCAGCGTATCCATGTTTCGTTCCCGCCAAGTATACGCAATAGATGGCACTGCCGTCGAGTTGTGCCCCTGGAACCGATCCCTATCTTTATAACATCCCCATCAGCGCAGCCAGGATGCCTAACGACCGCGAGGCTCGCCTCAAACGGGAGTTTGCCAACCTGTACCCCGGGCTCAAGCCCGGGTCTGGTACAAGGCTGCCTGGCTCTCCGCCCGCCAGTTTGCCCGGGTACGTTGTGATGGGCGGGCCGACTTCCATGGCCAGTGTGGTCAACGAGAGCCACTTCGAGTTCCGCGGTGGTAAACCCCGCCGGAAACCCGGGCCCGCATCGAAGAAGCCGCGGTAGCTCATTCAAGATTTCCGACTTCGGTCCCCCGGCAGGCTCCTGGTACCCCAATTAACCACACTTCATGCGAGTCCCCCCAATTGGGGGAGCATCGCCATGCAAGCCCGGAGACCGGCCACCTCCCACCTTACTGGGGTCGTACCGGCCTTTAAGCCCCAGACACGCGGTCTCGGGCGCCGGTGTGCACAGCGGCATATGGGGGCGGAGAGCCCATGCGAATATTTACAGTGATCCCCTTATCGGCAGCGGTCGGAGCGGTGCTGCTGCTCCCGGCCGGCCTCCTGATCGGCGCCGGGCCTCGGACGGAGACACACTCCAACCCATGCCCGTCCCGAATCGGCGCGGCGGCCGTGGCTGCGCGAGTTCGAAGCCTCAGGAAGCAACTGCGGAAGCGCCACTCCCGGCAGGCGACGCCCCGGCATTCCTCTTCGCATCAGTCCAGCCCATCAAGGCCCCGGAAGCGTGGCGGACGATCTATCACGAGGTGGAGCGCTGCGCCGGGAAGGAGGAGACTACGAACAGGTCCGCTGGGCCGTCATGGATGCGCCACTCCAGGGACCCAAGGGACCCACCTACGGGTTCAACGTGGGCAGCCGGATCGTCCTGGTGCGCCAGGATACCACCTATCTCCGGCACGAGATGCTGCATCACATTCTCCAGGTCGCCGGCTGGCAGCCCCGTCCCCTTCAACCCGGCGAGCACTACACCATCGCGGACCTGCATCCAATGCCGTCGTTCGGGCTGTGCACGGCCGGGCGGTGATTCCCTACCGCACGCTCGGGCGCACCGGCGAACGGGTCTCCGCCATTGGCATCGGGGGGTATCACCTCGGCAAGCCCTATCTCGAAGAGTCGGAGAGCATCCGTATCATCCGCACCGCGATCGACAGCGGGATAACCTTCCTCGACAATTCCTGGGACTACTACGACGGCCAGAGCGAGCTGCGCATGGGGAAGGCCCTGCGGAACGGGTACCGCCACCGGGCGTTTCTCATGACCAAGATCGACGGGCGGGACCGGGCGACCGCCGCGCGACAGATCGACGAATCGCTGCGGAGGCTCCAGACCGAACGTGTGGATCTGCTCCAGCATCACGAGGTCATCCGCATGGACGACGCCGATCGCATCTTTGCGGCTGGCGGGGCCATGGAAGCCGTGCTGGAGGCGAAGCGCGCCGGGAAGGTCCGTTACATCGAGCTCGGTCCGGGACCGGAAGGCATGGGCCGTTATCGCAGTGAGGGCGGCTGTGGCGATCCCCCGCCCCCACCAGGAGACGCCCACCCAGTAGCCAATCTCGGCCCGAGCTGGTCCGAGACCATCTTGAAGCTGGTAGCCGATCCCGCCCACCGGCTCGTCTCCCACCGCAATTGCAAAGCAGGTGGGGGGACGCATGCTCTGCATCCAGAGTAATGAAGCGGGCCGCGGCATAGAGAGTGGAGGGCGGCCGGAATTCGTCGCCCAGGTTTCGTCGGACTCGCTGGTCGTTGGTGTGACGTAGGGTCCTGGCGTCCCCGAGGCGCCAAGCCCGCACCGCACATACCCCCAGCTCAATCCGCACCGTCGCCTCCGGTCAGCTCGGTCGTCGCCATCATTCCCTTGCCCTCGTGGGATAACAGATGGCAGTGACCAACGACCCCGGGCACGAATCGCGCAAGCGCCCCTCCCATTAACTCGATCATACGGCGCCATGACCTCGGCTGGGAGCGGAGAGAGAGGGGCTGGTGTCGCAGTGCCGTTGATTGCGCTTGGCGTGAGGCACGCCCACATCAACGACCGGATGCACGCGATTGGGGGATATCCGGCACCAGCTCCAGAGTCGGACGGTGTGCGACGGCTCGGAGCGCCAAATTTGCGTGGCTAAGTTGGGCACTGCGTGGGAGAGGGCTTGAACCTTCTTGCTCCCCCGATCGGGGGAGCCGTCAGCGTGGCGGGGCCGAGTCCGCCGGGGTCACCGGCCAACCGCCGCCCAGCGCCCGGTAGAGCGTGACCGCGGCCGTGGCCTGCTGACCCTGCACCTGGGCAAGGGAGAGCTCGGCGCCGAAGAGGCTCCGCTGGGCGTCGAGGAGATCGAGGTAGCTCGACGCGCCCGACTGGTAACGCATCTCGGCCAGCCGGAGCGCCCGGCGCAGCGCGTCCACCTGGGTCTGCTGTGCCGCCACCTGGTTTCGGGAGGCGCGCACTCCGGCGACCGCGTCCTCCACCTCCCGAAGCGCGGTGAGCACCGTCTGCTCGTAGCTGTAGCGCGACTGCTCCGCCCGGGCCCGCGCCACATCCACCTGCTTGCCCACCTTGCCACCGGTGAAGAGCGGCATCGAAACGCCACCGAAGATCTGGTAGATCTCGCTGTTGTTCTTGAACAGGTCGTCCACGCTGGAGCCGAAGGTGCCGTAGTCTCCCGTCACCATGAGCTTGGGGAACAGGTCGCCCTTCGCGGCGCCGATTCGAGCCGTGGCCGCGTGGAGCAGGGCCTCGGCCTGCCGCACATCGGGTCGGCGGTCGAGTAGAGACGAGGGTAAGACCGACGGCACCGTCAATTCACCCAGCACCTCGGTGAGCGGCCGCCCCCGGGGAATGCTCCTCGGGTTACTTCCTACCAGGAGGCTGAGCTGGTTCTCCGTCTGGGTGATCTGTCCCTCCAGCAGCGCCACGCTCGCCGCCGGGCTGGCCACCTCCGACTCGAACTGCCGCACATCCAGCTCGGAGATCAGGCCCTGATCGAACCGCCGCCGGGCGAGCCGGAACGTCTCCCGATTGGCGGCCAGCGTTCGCTGGGAGATCTCCAGCGCGAGGTCCAGCTGGCGGAGCTGGAGATAGCTGTTGGCCACGTCGCTCACCAGCGTCAGCACGACCGCGCGCTGATTCTCTCGCTGGGCCAGCAAGTCGTTCCGCGCGGCTTCGGTCGAGCGCCGGATCCGCCCCCAGAAATCGAGCTCCCAGGACAGGTTCGCCGTGGCTGTGAGCTCGTTGAAGGAAACGGAGCCGAGGGCGCCCAGGGCGGTGAGCACGGTCTTGGTCCGTCCCCCCTGGGCGTTCAGCGTGATCTGAGGGAAGAAGTCGCCCTTGGCCACGCCGTACTGGGCCCGGAACTCGCTGATCGTGGCTACGGCAACCCGCACATCGCGGTTCTCCCGGAGAGCCGTCTCGACCAGCTTGCGGAGCTCCGGGTCCTGCAGCAGGTCGAACCAGGCGAGGGTCGCCGTCGTGTCAGCGAGGAATACTCCCGCGCCATCCGTGGTGTCGATCTGAGACCGCCTCCGGCCGGTTGGGATTGAGCGGGAGCGTATCCCGGTTGGCCATCAGCGAGTCATAGAACGGCCGGAGCGAGTCCGCCGCCGGTTCGGTGCGCCGCCACTCCGCCGGCATGCCCAGCTCGGGGCGCCGATAGCCGGGGCCTACAGCGCAGCCGGCCACCGCGCACAGGAGGACTGCTCCCAGGACAGTCGGCCCATCTCAGCGCTCGCCTTCGGCGCGAGGCGTTGCCCCGGCGCCGGCCGGCACCGGCGTCGGCGCGATCGCTCGGCGGCGGAAGATGCCCCGCTCGCCCAGCGCTGCCGATCAGGTAGAAGAAGAGCGGGATGAAGAAGACCCCGATGGTGGTAGCGGTGAGCATGCCGAAGAACACGCCGGTCCCGATCGAGTGCCTGCTCTCGCGCGCCGGCCCCGCTGGCGATCAGAAGTGGAGCGACACCCAGGATGAATGCGAACGAGGTCATCAGGATCGGCCGGAACCGCTCGTGGGCCGCCTCCACGGCAGCCTCGCGAATGGAGCGTCCCTGGGCTCGGAGCTGGCTGGCAAACTCCACGATCAGAATCGCATTCTTGGCCGCGAGCCCCACCACCACCAGCAGCCCGATCTGGAAGTAGACGTCGCTCGCCATGCCGCGCAGCCACACACCGAGGAAAGCGCCGAAGGCGCCGAATGGAATCCCGAACAGCACGGCAAAGGGGATCGACCAGCTCTCGTACTGCGCCGCCAGCACCAGGAACACCATGACCAGGCCCAACACGAAGATCAGCCCAGCCTGTCCACCAGCCACGCCCTCCTGATACGATTGGCCGCTGAACGCGTAGCCGACGCCGCGGGGCGCGAAGGCCGAGTCGGCCACCCGGCGGACCGCAGCAAGCATCTGGCCGGAGCTGTAACCCGGCTTTGGTTGGCCGGTCACCAGCGCCGAGGTAAACCCGTTGAACCGCTGCACCAGACTGGGGCCTCCCCGAAACTCGCTGCGCACGAGACTGGAGATCGGGATCATGGCTCCGTCGGGACCCCGCACGTACAGCCGGCCGATGTCTTCCGGCTTCTGGCGGAACTGCGACTGCGCCTCCAGCTGCACCCGATAGGTCCGGCCGTACAGGTTGAAGTCGTTGACGTAGAGCGTCGACAGCATGGTCTGCAGGGTCTGAAAGACCTCCGTCAGCGACACCCCGAGCGACTTTACCTTCTCCCGATCGACCTTGACGTAGATCTGGGGCACGTTCACCCGCATCAGCGATTGCACCCCTTGCAGCTCAGGCTGGGCGTTGGCCTGCTGGGTGTACTCGTTCACCAGCTCGGCGAATTTCCGGATGTCGTTCACACTGCGGTCCTGAAGGTTGACTTCCAGGCCCGCGGTCGTGCCCAGTCCGGGGATCTCGGGCAGGTTGAAGCCGAACGCCGACGGCGTCCTTGAGCGAGAAGAGGAACCCGTTGGTAGCCTGCAGCACGGCGTCGAGCTGATCCTCCTTCCTGGTCCGCTCGTCCCACGGTTTCAACAGCACGAACATCGACGCCGAGTTGGTCTGGTTGGTGCCGAGGATGAAGCTCAGGCCGGTGAAGTTGACGCACATAGGCCACCGCGGGCTGTTTCAGCAGGTAGTCCTCGATCCGGCTGGCTGACTTCCACGGTCCGCTGGAGCGAGGCGCCGTCCGGCAGTTGGAGCACCACGCCGAAGTAGCCCTTGTCTTCGGTGGGAATGAACCCGCTCGGCACCCGGCGCGCGAGCACCGCGATGAGCACCAGCATCACCGCGAACAAGGCGAGCCAGCGCGAGGGGCGCGCGATGACCCCGCCCACCGAACGGACGTAGCGCTCAGTGACCCGACCAAACCCGCGGTTGAACCAGCCGAACAGGCGGTTGCGCGACTCGCCCTGGTTGGGCTTCAGCAGGACCGCGCAGAGCGCCGGCGTGAGCGTGAGCGCCACGATGCCGGAGATGACCACCGCCACCACGAGCGTGATGGCGAACTGGGTGTACATCTTGCCGGTGATCCCGCCGAGAAACGCCACCGGGAGAAACACGGCGCAGAGGGAGAGCACGATCGCCACCAGCGCGCTGGCCACCTGACCCATGGCCCGGTCGGCCGCCACCCGCGGTGGCACTTTCTCCTCCGCCATGATCCGCTCGACGTTCTCGATAACCACGATCGCGTCGTCCACCACGATGCCGATGGCGAGCACCAGCGCGAACAGCGTGAGCAGGTTGATCTCGAAGCCGAGCATCATGCAGCCCGAAGAAGGTGCCGATGATCGCGACCGGCACGGCGAGCACCGGGATCAGGGTCGTGCGCCAGCTCTGCAGGAAGATGAAGACCACCAGGGTCACCAGGAGCATGGCTTCGAACAGGGTCTTCACCACCTCGTCGATCGAGGCCGTGATGAACGGCGTGGTATCGAAGGGGATGAACCAGGTCACCCCCGCCGGGAAGCTCCGGGCCAGCTCGTTCATCCGCGCCACGACCGCCTGCTTCACGTTGAGCGCGTTCGCGCCCGGCCGGAGGTACAGCCGGATGGCGGCGGTAGGAACGCCGTTCACCCGGCCGACCAGGTCGTAGCTCTGGGACCCGAGCGTCACCCGGCCGATGTCCTTGACCCGGACCAGCGAGCCATCGGGGTTGGCGCGGACGATGATGTCGGCGAACTCCTTGGGATCCGTGAGCCGGCCCAGGGTCGTGACCGGAATGGTCAGTTGGTTCCCCGGCGGCGCCGGCTCCCGGCCGATGCGGCCCGCCGGATTGGTGGTGTTCTGCTCCTGCACCGCCGCCTGCACATCCGACACCGTGAGGCCGAGCTGGGCCATGCGGTCGGGATCGAGGCTCAGCAGCATCGAGAACTGGAGCGAGCCGATGGGCGAGGCGTCGCCCACGCCGGGAATGCGCTTGAGCTCGTCGATGATGTAGATCCGGGCGTAGTTGTTCAGATAGGCCGCGTCGTAGCGGGGGTCCTTCGAGGTGAGCCCGATGGCCGCAAGGATGTCGGTCTGCGCCTTCGTGATGGTGATCCCCTGCCGCACGACCTCCTGGGGCAGCTGGGGCTCGGCCAGGTTGACCTGGTTCTGGACGTCCACCGCCGCGAGGTCGAGGTCCCGGGAGAGGTCGAAGTACACCTGCAGGTTCATCGTCCCGTCGCTGGCGTTGGACGACTTGAAGTACAGCAGGCCGTCGAGCCCGGAGAGTTGCTGCTCGATCGGCGCCGCCACCGCAGTGGCGACGTCTTCCGCGGTGGCCCCCGGATACACTGCCGAGACCTGGACCGACGGCGGGGTGATCGGGGGATATCGATTGATCGGCAGCGTGGTGAGCGCGAAGCGCGCCCAGCAGCACGATCACGATCGAGATGACCGCCGCGAAGATCGGTCGCCGGATGAACAGATATTTGATCTCGGGCGTGTCGGTCATCGCCGCTCTCCCAACTCGGGCCTGGCCTGGATCGGTGGCGCGGCCGAGGGTGGAGCAATGATGGTCGTGTCGCGCCGCGCCGCGAGCGTGCTGTCGCTCTTGGGGTCATATGCCACCGGCCGCACCGGAGCGTCCGGCCTGATCTTCTGGGCCCCATCCACGATGACTTTATCGCCCGGCCGGAGCCCATCATCGATGATCCACTGGGTCCCTTGCCATGCGGTGGCGGCCACGGTGCGCGCGGTGACCTTGTTGCTGTCGGCGAGGACGTAGACGAAGGGGCCGCTCAGTCCCTGCTGCACCGCCCGCTGCGGCACCAGGATGGCATCGTTGCGCTTGAGGCCGAGCAGCCGCACCCTCACGAACTGACCCGGCAACAGGGTGTGCTGCGGATTGGGAAACTCGGCGCGGAGCTGGAGCGCGCTGGTGGTGGTTTGGAGCGCCACGGCGACGAAGTTCAGCTTTCCCGTCTGGCCAAAGATGCTCCCGTCAGCCAGGGTGGCCTGCACGTCGAGCACGCCCCGGGGCAGCACGAGGCGTTTAGCGGCAATGTCCCGCCGCCACTGGAGGACGTCCTGGTCGGAGGGGTTGAAGTACACGTAGATCGGATCCACCTGATCGACCGTGGTGAGCTGATCGGCCGGCCCCGAGGTAAGGGCCCCGACCTCCATCAAGGCGCGTCCCGCCCGCCCGCTGATCTCGGCCCGGACGAAGGTGTCGTCGTAGTTCTTCTTCGCCGCGTCCACTGCGGCTCGGGCATCGAGCACCGCCGCGCGGCTCTGGTCAAAGGTGGCCTGGGCGTTGTCGACGTCCTGCTGGGCCACCGCCCGCTCGGCCAGGAGCGGCTTGAGCCGGTTCAGCGTCCGTTCGGCATTGGCGAACGTCGCTTCGCTTTCCGCCAGCCTGGCCTTGGCGCTCTCGTAGTTGGCCTGGTAGGTGCGCGGATCGATCCGGTAGAGGACTTTCCCCTTCGGCACGTCGGTACCCTCCACGTAGGGCCGCTCGACGATCACACCCGAGACCTGGGAGCGGACCTGAACGCTCTTCGAGGCCGCAGCCACGGCCACCCACTCGAACTGCCCCGGAATGGTCTGCGGCTGGACGGTCAGGACGGTGACCTCGGGCGGTGGTGGAGCCCCAGGTGCAGCCTTCTTGCCGCAGCCAAGCAGGAGCGCAGCTAAGCAGGCAATACCCAGAAAGGTTGTCCACACCGCTAAACTCGCCGGCCGCACGGTCGGATTCACGTCACTCTCCATGGGCTGGGGGACCGATCACACACCAGGTCCGAAGCGTTCGGATCAGGCGTAAGATCTCACCCGGGGCACGGGACCGCTTGCACGGGCGTGCTTCCCCGACGAGGGAATACCGCCCGTGGCGATTCTCTCCCATCTTGGCCGTCGCGATTTCCGGCTCCGAGTTCCTGAGGCGGGTAGCCCATTGGCTGCAACAGTTCCTCCTGCGCCACGCCGAAAATGTGGTCGCGCCGGAGCGGATGCCGGCGGTCGAGCGCGCGCGCGCCTACCTCCAGGATCGCCCGACCAAGTCGGTGACCCTGCCCGAAGTCGGCGCGGTCGCCGGGGTCACCATCTCCCACCTGGTACGTTCATTTTCCCGGTCGGTGGGCCTGCCCCCGAAGAGTTATCACGCGCAGGTGCGTCTCGCCCGCGCCCGGCGGCTGCTCGCCGAGGGGAAGTCAGCCACCTGGGTGGCGTACGAGTGCGGTTTTGCCGACCAGTCGCACCTGAGCCGGCGGTTCAAGGAGTGCCATGGAGTCACCCCCGGCGCGTTCCAGGCGCAGTACCGGACGCAGAGCCACTCTCTCGCCGCGGTGGAGTCGCCCGCGGCGTGAGATGGCCTGCTCTTGTGGCATTTTCTTCCATCCAAGAGCGGCTTCCGACCTCTTAACCTTCGGCCGCGGCAGTGTCGCGACTTCGGGTGAGCCCACTCACATCGTGCGACCGATCGCCCGGGTTAATCTTCCTTATGGAGGTTTGAGCCCATCGGCGCGGCTTACCTCGAACCCTGCCCTCAGACTTCAGCATGACCCACAAGCCGCAGCACTGCTGTCGCTTAGGTCCGCGTGACCTGGTCCGGCCTGGTGTCAGTGGCGTGGCTTGAGATCGGCTTGACGGGGGTGTGCTAGCAGTTCTGGTGTCGCAGCCTGACGCTACTTGCCACAATAGAGTCTTCTCGGTTCGCCCCAACCGCGTAGGAGATCATCATGTCCCCCCGCACCCAGCTCAACCTCACGCTTTCCTTCACCGCGCTTGCCCTGGTCGCGTGTGGTGAGACCACAACCCCCACCCAGCCCGAGATGGCCGGAAATCCCGCGCCGGCTGCCCTGTCCCTCGCGGCAAACAGCTGGGCCGCAAGAGCCCCGACACCGTATAGTGACTTCATCTTCGGGTATGATCTCGGGACGGCGCCCAATTCTGCCGGACAATCCATCGTGTATGCCTTCGGCGGCACCTCAAGCGACGAAGGCGGCACCGGAATGAGCGTCAAGGCCTACAATGTGGCCACCAATACCTGGACCGGAAAGCTTGCGCGGGTCGGCGTCTTCAATTCGAACGGTGTCGGCAAGATCGGAAGCAGGCTCTACTTTTCAGGAGGCTACGTCACGGCCGGGAACCTGCCGGACGCCACCACTGCGCTATGGGCCTACGATTATTCCAATGACCGGATGATCAAGAAGGCCAGCCTGCCGATCTTCAGCGCCGAAGGGGTCAGTGGTGTCATCAACGGCAAGCTCTACGTGCTCCCGGGCGCTTGTAACGGGAACGGCTACCCCAATGCGGGGTACTGTGCCGTGGAAGCAACTCGCCGCTTCTACCGCTACGATCCGGCCACGAACACCTGGGTGGCCAGGCGACGCGGCACCTCACTTCCACCGGCAAGGCGCCGCTGCCGTTCTCGACGGCAAGCTCTACGTGGCAGGCGGCCTCGCCGAGTTTGGTTTTACACCAGTGACCGCCCTCGACGTCTACGACCCAGCGACCAACACCTGGCGTACCCTCGCTCCAATCCCTAAGGGCGGATCCGCGTCGGGAGCAGCCTTGCAGGGTCAGTTCTTCGTTATTGTCGGGGGCTTTAACGGAACCACTCCCGATAATCGTGCCTATGCCTACAACCGGGCAACCAACCAGTGGAAGGCCAAGGCCGCTCCGCAGGTTTTTGGGTCAACGACGTTCGTGAAGCTAAACGGCCTTCCCCGCCTCGTCACGGCCTCCGGAAGCCACACCCTGCTGTACACGCCGTAATGGCGTCGTGCTTCAGGAAACTCCGCCGTCGCCGTGGCACTACCGCCTTGATGTCTGCTTGACGGGCGGGCGTATCCTTAGTTCCTCCATGAGGAGGATCAAATGTCCCGCCCCTTGCCGTTCTACCCGATGCTCACTCTCAGCATGCTGACCCTTGCCGCATGCGGTGAGAACGTAACCCCCACCCAGCCCGATATGGCTGGGAATCCCGAGTCGGCCGCCCTGGCGCTGGCGACGGCGCCGAACACCTGGACCCCAAGGGCCGGGCCAGTGTTTGATCAGTATACCGGCGACTATAGTCTCGGGATGGCGCCCAACTCCGCCGGACAATCGATCGTGTATACCTTCGGCAGCGTATCGAGCGACGACGGTGCCACCGGAGGGCGCGTCCAGGCCTATAACGTGTCCACGAACACCTGGAGGTTCATGACCGCGGCGACTCATATCTACAAGCCGAACGGCGTGGGCAAGATCGGCAACAAGCTCTACTTCTCGGGCGGCTACATCGAGGGCGGCGGCCTGCCGGACGCCTCCCACGAGCTGTGGGCCTACGATTATTCCAAGGACCTGATGATCAGGAAGGCCCCGCTACCGATCTTCAGCGCCGAAGGGGTCAGCGGTGTCATCAACGGCAAGCTCTACGTCCTCCCCGGTGCTTGTAACGGGAACGGCTACCCCAATGCGGGGTACTGTATCGAGGAGCAAACTCGTCGCTTCTACCGTTATGATCCGGTGACAAACACCTGGTTGACCAGGCGATCGGCGCCCCACTTCCACCGGCGAGGCGCCGCTGTCGTCATCGACGGCAAGCTCTACGTGGCAGGCGGCATCGCCGGGTTTGACACGCCGGTCGCCGCCCTCGATGTCTATGACCCGACGACTAACACCTGGCGCACCCTGGCTTCAATGCCCAAAGGCGGAGGCGCCGCCGGGGCTGGCCTGCACGGAAAGTTCTACGTCGTTGTCGGGGGGCAAACCTATGCTTACAACCCGGTGACCAACCAGTGGAAGACCAGGGCAGCTGCCCCGTCTGGTGGGTTTGGGTCAGTGACGCGGGTGACGCTGGACGGCAGCACCTACCTCTTCATGGCCACCGGAAACCAGAGTTGGCTATACACGCCGTAAGGACGAAAACACTAGCGGGCCACTCGATTTTGGTGGCCCGCAAGGCTAGCAGTCGGTCATTTGTGAGTTTGCAAAGCTCCCGAGGAGGGACTCGAACCCCCGACCCGGTGATTAACAGTCACCTGCTCTACCAACTGAGCTACTCGGGATCGTCGACGATGCGGCGCAGTCTTCTACCGGCTGTCGGCAGGGCAAAACCTAGCGCTGCGTGCACCGTTAGGCAACGAGGAATCAACGGTCGATGGAGTCCAGTCGAGCGTTCCGCGCAGCCGCCGAATCCCCCGCTCTGAGAGCGCCACGCACCCCCTGCGCTCCGGGCAACTTCGAGGCACCAAGCACACTGTCCCGCTCCCGCTGGGTGCCCGGCCGGGCTTGCTTGCTGTCCGACGTGCATGCTCCAGCGAGCAGAACGAAGAAGACGATCCAGGGCATAGAGACCTCCGTTTTGAATGAGCTGGGAGCTAGGGGCTGGGAGCTAGGAACTACCGGTTGCCAGCTATCTCACCATCGCTTAGTGGATGCTCCCTCTCCAGGAAGTACCTTGAGCTCCTGACGCCCCAGCTCCCGACTCCCGACTCCCGACTCCCGACTCCTAGCTCCTCCTGGCCCCCTCCTCCCAACTGCCATACCTTGCAGTGCAGGTGAGCCAAGGCACAGCCCCCGCTCCACCCGATGCCTACTTTGGTTCCCGCCCAACTGCAAAGCTAAGCCAAACGAACATCAAACGATGCATGCGAGGGTGCGCTCGCGCCTGCTGAGCGACACGAACCTGCACCCCTGATTGTTGTCAAATAAAACGCTTGTTTTTTTGACACGGCACGTCGGATCTTGCACTCAACGCCATCGGCTAAGTCGTTGTTGAGAAAAATGTTACAATCAGTAGTCTACCTTTTTACCGGCCGGTACGTAGCTTGCTTTGCATGTCCCTGCACCCTCTGATTGGACACCAACAGGCCCGGAATCGGCTGGCCCGGGCGGCCTCTGGTGGCAAGCTGCCACAGGTCCTGCTGCTTACCGGGGCTCCGGGTGTAGGAAAACAGCGACTGGCGCTGTGGCTGGCCCAGCTGGTCCTGTGCCAAAATCGGGGCCAGGAGCCGTGCGGGACGTGCAGATCCTGTCACCTAGTGGCTGGGCTCTCGCACCCCGATGTGCATTGGATCGTGCCGATCTCGAGGCCTAAGGCCTCTGATACCAGATAAGCAGGTGGAGGAAGCGGCGGAGGCCATCGCCCAGACCATGGCGGAGCGGCGGGCCGAGCCCTTGTACTCGGTGGCCGACGGAATGGCCTCGCATAGCTTGGCGAGTGTACGGCTGCTTCAGCGGCGAGCGGCGCTGACTCCGGTGGAAGGTGGACCCCGGGTGTTCATTCTGGGCGAAGCCGACCGGCTCATCGCTCAGGAGTCGAGCACAGGAAGCGGCCAACGCCCTGCTCAAGCTGCTGGAAGAGCCGCCAGCCGGGCAGTCTGTTCCTGCTGACGACGGTCGAGGCTCGCCGGCTGCTGCTGCCGACGATGAGGTCCCGGGCAGTGCCCCTGCGGCTCGGCCGACTGACTGATGCCGAGGTAGGCGGGTTCCTGAAGGCGCACTTGAAGCCCGCACCCTCATCCCGGGAGCTGGAACAGCGGGTGTCGCTGGCCGAGGGATCCATCGGCGCCGCGCTTAGAGCCGGTGACGAAGCGGGGAAGGCACAGCAGGCGGCAGCGCTCTGGCTCGAGGCAGTGCTGGCGGGACCGGGGCCCTCGTTCGAGCGTGCCCTGAAGCAGACGCCTTGGGCCGCGCGGGGTGAGTTCACCGCCATGCTCGATGCACTGGCGGATACGTTGGGCGAGGCCGCCCGAGGAACGTTGGGACAGCCGGTGCGGCGGACCGTTCCCAAGGCGCTGCTGCGGCTATCGGGATCCGGATCCACTGCTCAAGGCCATGGAGCATGTGGCCGATGCCCGAGAGGCGGCATGGGGAAACGTGAACCCGCAGGTCCTGCTGGCCGTCCTGGGCGAAGAGCTGGCCGAGGTCCTGTGAAGCTGAGCCACCTGGACGAGCGGGGCCGGGCGCGGATGGTGGATGTGGGCGGGAAGCCCGAGTCGGAGCGGACCGCCGCCGCCGAAGGAGTGGTACGAATGTCGCGCGAGGCGTTCGACCTGGTGGCGGCTCAGGCGGTGGCGAAGGGCGACGTGCTCGCGGTGGCCGAGGTGGCGGGAGCGATGGGCGGCCAAGCGTACCGGCGAATTGATCCCGCTCTGTCACCCTCTCGGCCTGGATCTGATCGAGGTGGAGGCGCGGCTGGAGCCGGAGCTGCCTGGAGTGAGGATCACCGCGGTGGCCAAGGCAACCGGCCGCACCGGAGTGGAGATGGAGGCGCTCACCGCGGTAGGGATAGCGTGTCTCACGGTGTACGACATGGTTAAGGCAGTCGATCGAGGAATGACTATCGAGGAAGTGCGATTGGTGAGCAAGACCGGGGGAACCCGGGGAGATTGGCGCCGATCCGAGTCGTAGGTTCGGAGCGGCCTTCTCACAAAAAGAAAGGGGCCTGCGCGTGTCGAGACCCAAGTATTACGACGACCCGAAGCCGATGACTGCGGAGCGACTGCTGCTCAGCGGAGGTGTGTTCCTGGCCACTGCTGTGGGAATCGGTGCGCTCGGCGGCTGGAACAAGCTGGTCCGCGCCACCGATAACGTCTACTGTCTCCATTCCGGATGTAGGGGCGGTCGCGCGTCAAATGGGAAGCTTGAGCGAGCAGCTCGAGGCCTCCCGGGGCGAAGCCATGGTGATCAAGCTTCAGCTCGAGCGCGCCAACGCCATCATGGAGAACTCGACCCGCTATCAGATCCCGGCTGATCTATCGGCTGCGATTTACGACATTGCACTGAGCGAGGGGATCGATCCTTCGCTCGGCTATCAGCTGGTCAAGATCGAGAGCGGCTTCAAGGCCAAGGCCAAGAGCAACATGGCGGCCTATGGATACACGCAGGTACAGGTGCCCACGGCCCGCTTCTATCAGCCGGGCATCACCCAGCGTGATCTCTACGACCGGAACACCAACCTGCGTATCGGTTTCCGGTTCCTCAACGACTTGCTGGCCAAGTTCAACTATGACGTGCACCTGGCCCTGCTGGCGTATAACCGAGGTCCAGCGAACGTGAACAAGATTCATTTCAAGGGCGGAAACCCCGCCAACGGTTACTCCGACGCGGTGCTGAAGGGCTTTCGTCCCATCGCCGCGACCGAGCCGTCCGTGCGCTAGCCCGGAATCCTGAGCGCGATACCCGTCTCTCAGGGTTTCCTGCTCCGTCAGTCCGTTTGCTTCCCTGAGGGCCTGGATCGAGACGCCGTAGCGTTTCGCCAGGCCCATCAGCGTTTCTCCCCGCCGCACGATGTGGGTCTTCGCCAGCAAGCTCCGGCGATGCGCTCTGCCCTCGGTGTGGCGCGCCCTTCGGGCGACGACACCCGGATGCGCTGCCCGATGCGGATGCGCGCCCGGCTGTCCAGCCCATTCCAGGTCAGCAGCTCCCGCTGGGTTACCCCATACTCATCGGCAATCTCCGAGATCGTCTCGCCCCGCTTGACCCGGTGGAATGTCGCTGGTGCCGTGCCCGCGGCAACCACCGGCTCGGCCATGCGCCGAGCAACCTTGGTCGAGAGCGCTCCGCCAGTCGGCACCACGATCCGCTGCCCGATCCTGATCCTCCGGCTTTGCACCTTGGGGTTCGAGGCGGTGAGCATCGCCTGGCTCACCCGGTACCGGAGAGCGATTCCGCTCAGCGTCTCACCTCTGGCAACGAAGTGCTCGACGAACGTCACCCGCTGCCGTGGGGGAAGTTCTGCATACGCCGCCACGGTCATGGGGCCGTGATCCAGGAGGGAGACGCACCATGGAGCGCGTTCCCGGGGGCGTGGCGAGCCGGAGATATTGCGGGTTCAGCTCGCGGATCGCGGCGACAGTGGTATCGGCCAGGCGCGCGAGCACGTCGAGCCCGGTCATGTCGGGCACGATGATCGAGTCATAGGCCGCGGGCTGGGCGTCCTCAACCGAAGCCATAGCGCTTCGGCTGCTTCGCGATCAGCGCGGCGGCGATCAGCTTCGGTACGTAGTCCTTGGTCTCCCGCCGGAGCAGTTTGGTATCGTAGAGCCGGAAAAACATGGCATCGGAGTTCGTGGAGTCGCTCTCGTCATCGGGCAACCGCCGCAGGCCGCGCGACACCTTGCCCGACCCCGCGTTGTACGCCGCGGCGGCCAGATAGAGTGAGTTGAATCGGCGGTTGAGATCGCGAGGTGACGCACCGCGGCGTCGGTGGCGCGAAAGGGATCCCGGCGCTCGTCCACCCAGGAGTCCACCCGAAGACCATATCCCTTCGCCTGTCGCCTTCATGAACTGCCACATCCCCACTGCCTTCGCCCGGCTGGTAGCGGTATTGGAGAAGCCACTCTCGATCAGGGCGAGGTATACCAGGTCGCCGGGAAGACTCTCCCGCTGAAGGCGCTCCCGAATCATCGCCTCGTACCGGGGCATGCGGGTCAGCCAGATCGCCATCCGCTCCCGCCCGCGCCCCTGGAAGAAATCCAGGTAGTACTCGAACCCGGGCGTGGCTGTTGAATGTCTCCACGTCGATGTCCCAGGTGACGGCGTCGGCGAGCACGGCCTCGGCACGCGCGTCGCCGGTCTTCTCCTCCGCTTCGCTACCCTCGGGATGAGCGTCGGCCAACTCCTCGAGCACGGCCTCATCGGCCGCCGAATCGGCAGCGACCTGCAGCTCGGCAGCGGTATCGGCAGCGAGAAGCGCCGAGTCCGCGGCAGACGGCTGAGTAAGATCTTCAGGACCTGATATCGGACCATAGGCAGAGCGTGGCGTCGAGGCGGGGTTGGCCGTCAGCGGCGAGGGAGACTGACGCCGGCGTGACTGGAGGGGCGGAACCCGGCCCTCCGCACCCGATGCAGGAGAGCACCAGGATCAGAGCCAGCCGGCACTGCTTGGACTTGGGCATAGATGGCTCCCTGGGTGCGATACCCGAAGACCGCTGGTGCGCACCTTCGGCAAAATTTCGGGTGCGGGGTACAAACCGCGCTCGGCTGCAAACCGCCGGACCAGAGGCAGAACTGAGGCAAGCCCCGGTTCCGCAAGAGCCTTGCACCTGCATGCTCCAGGGGGGCGGAAGGGAAGACGTCTCTGCCTTAGCGCATGTACAGCCGGTTGCCGAGGATCCGGTTGGTAGCGTTCAGCACCGCGAGCGCTGCGCCCCGGGGAGTGTCCGCCTCTGTGAGATAGGAGCCGACCACACGATGTCCGGCGCCATCGCCATGCACGGCGAGCGAGACGATCACCACGGTGGCGTCGAACGCACGCACCGCCTTCACGCCCAGGAGCTCGAAGGTCAGTCCCCCCTGCACCGCCTGCCCGAGGGCAATGACACAGGCCTGTGCCGAACAGCGGAGCTCGCCGGCCTGTGATGCCAGGCCCTCGCCCTCGCCGGTGAACTGCTCCGAGTCTCTCCATGTCAATCCCACGCGCGCGCGGCAGCGCCCATTGGGCAGCCGGTCAAGCGTAAACTCGGCGAAACGGAGCCGCTCGGGAAGAGGGTCTAGCGCTGACATTGCGGTCCTTGAGCAGGCCTGAATTCAGTGAGGAATGCGGGGGACCAGCCGGGCAAAGCCCATGCCAGTCAGGCGAGAAGCTGCGTGAGCAGAGCTACCAGATCGGCGTTCGAAACGCGATCCGCTTGCGCGAACAGCGCGGCCTTGGAGGATGACGAGAGAGGATAGGTTGCCCAGACGGACCGCTGCCCCGGATCCGCAGGGCGGAAGGAGAATACGAGGTTCCAGTGAGGCGAATTTGGCCGGCGCTCGGCCGCTATGGAGACGTTCCAGCGTCGGTCAGCGTGCTCAAGGACTCTCCAGGCCATCCCGGCTCCAGCGTATAGGGCGAAAAAGGTGGCCAATTATGGCTAGTGGCGGGGAATCAGGTCAAGAGTCTTTCAGCACGTGCATCCGCAGCGGTGTCCACGTCCCGCAGCACCGGAAGTTCGTGCCACACCGCGCTGATGCGAGCGAGTCGGACGCGCGTCTCGGCGAGGACCCGGTCGCTACCCCACGGCATGGCCGTGAAGATGTCGGGCAGCGGCGTCCGCCCTCCAACTAGATAATAGCCGCCGTCGATGGTAGGGCCGATCACCACACCCGCGCGCTCGAGATCGGCGCAGGCCTGACGCAGGACGGTCGCGGTGATCGAGGGACAATCGGCACAAACAGCCATCCACGGATGCCCACGAGGAACCGCGCGCGCGGCGGCAGCGAGGCGCGTGCCCAGATCGCCGGAGGGTTGGGGCCGGAACTCCCAGGAATCGCCCAGCCAGAACTCCATCTCCGCCAGCGCTTCCGGCGGAGTGAACCAGATGATCGCTTCCAGCCCGGCGGTGCGCACGGCCGCCAGGACGCGACCGGCCATGATACGATAAAGCCTGAGCGCATGACGGTCCCCTACCTCGGCGGCGAGCCGGGTCTTGACCATGCCCAGCCGGGGAGCCTTGAGCAGAATTGCGAGCGGTGGAATCACAGCGTTGCCAGTGCTGCATTCAGAAGTGCGCCTGAGCGACTGGGAAGGGGTGTCGAGCTGGTATGAGGTGGGAAGAGAGGCGAGGTCCCGCAAGGCCGCAGCAGGCGCGGCGCTCTACCGAGGGTCGGGGTGACCACCGGTAAGGTCGTACTCAGCTCCGCACGAGCGCCTGGAAGCGGGCCCGAAGGTCCCGGGTAATCGGCCCTTGCTTGCCGGTCCCGATCACCCGGCCATCCAGCTGCCGGATTGCCACGATTTCGCTCGCGGTGCCGGTGAAGAATGCCTCGTCGGCCGTGTACAGATCGTAGCGATTGAGTATCGTCTCCTCGACCTCGTACCCAGCCTTCCTGGCGAGCTCGATGACGGTGTCGCGGGTGACGCCCTTCAGGATGCCGGCGTGCGGCGGAGGCGTACGCAACCGGCTGTTCTTCACCACGAAGACGTTCTGTCCCGACCCTTCGGCCACCGCACCCGCGCTGTCGAGCATGAGGACTTCGTCGGCTCCGGCGTGGATCCCTTCCACCTTGGCCATAATGTGGGCCAGATAGTTGAGCGACTTCACCCGGGGCGAGAGCGATTCCCGCTGAGGGATCGGGGTTCCCGCCGTGATCACGTTCAGCCCGGTCTCGTATACCTGCTCCGGCCAGAGCTTGATGGTGTCTACGATGATGATGACCGACGCCTTGGGACACTTGCGGGGATCGAGGCCCAGGTCGCCGGCGCCGCGGGTGACCACGTGGCGGATGTATGCCTCGGCGATGCCGGACCGGCGCACCGCCTCACGGGTGATGCTGACCAGTTCCTTCTTTTGCATCGGGACGGTGAGCCAGATCGCCTTGGCGGAGTCGTACAGCCGGTCGAGATGCTCTTCCAGACGGAAGATCTTCCCGCCGTATACCCGGATCCCCTCGAAGACACCGTCGCCGTACAGTAGACCATGATCGTAGACGGAGACCATTGCCGTACCACGATCGTACCACTCCCCATCGAGCCAGATGGTCGGGGTGCCGGATTCCTGTGCCGAAGGGCTGAGCTTGGCTTTGGCGCTGGCAGTCATGCTGTCGAATGTAAAGAGGCTATGGGCTATGGGCTAGGCAGGTCCGACGTTATTGGCCCTTGCACGCCGAGAGCGGAGTCGGCCTTGGGAAGGCGTGGTGCGTGCGCCAGACGCAAAAATTCATAGACCCGTGCCGCAGTCATCATCCCTGTGATGGGAGCAAGCCAATAGACCCAATGCGCCTGCCACAGCGAGCCTGCCAGGGCCGGGCCGAAGGATCGGGCCGGATTCATGCTGGCACCGGTAAGCGGACCCCCCATGAGGGCGCAGAAGCCTACCGTCAGCCCCACGGCAAGCGCGGCGAAGCCATCGGCAACTCGCTCGTCGGTCGCCACCGCCATGATCACGAACATGAGGGCGAACGAGAGGAGCCACTCGATGACCAGGGCGGACCCGACTCCTATCCTGGGCAGGGTTGCTCCCAGCTGGCCGACCGGACCGATGGCAGCACGCAGAACCATGGAGGCGGCCAAGGCGCCGACGCACTGTGCGACGATGTAAGGGACCACTTCGGCACCGGGAAACCGGCGCACCGACCAGAACGCGAGCGTCACAGCGGGGTTGATATGGGCGCCGGAAAGATGCCCCAGCGCATAGATCATGGCGATCACCACGAAGGCGATGGCCAGCGCCACGCCTGTGGTACCCAACGCCCCCCCGGCAAACGCGTCCACCATCACCGTCCCCGGCCCGATGAGAACAAGGAAAAATGTTCCCATCGCCTCGGCGGCCGCTCGCCGGCCGGGAAACGGTGCGGTCACGAGACCGTGTGCTTCAGGGTGATGGTCTCCAACTCGTTCGCCACATCCTCGCAAGCGTCCAAGGCTTCCTCCAGCTGCTCGTAGAGGGTTTTCCAGCGGATCACGTCCAGTGGATTCGGGTTCCCGAGAAAGAGATCGCTGATCGCATCCCGAGAGATCGCATCACCCTCCTCTTCGCAGTGCTTAATGGCCCGGCTGTGAGCCAGCACGAGCTCGGCCACTCGGATGTCGGCTACCGCCTGCTGGATCTCGCTGGTGGCCAGGACCAGCGTGTGGGCGAGCCGAACAGCCGGCTCCCTGCGTTCCGTGGCGCGCAGGCTGACGGCGCGACGAGCCGCGCCACCGATGATGTCTACCACGCTCCGGAGGCGGGTTGCGAGAAGATGAATATCCTCACGGTCCAGTGGCGGAATGAGGAGCCGCTCGATGCTCAGATCGAACGTATGGGCCTCCACATCGACCGCGCGTTGAATCTCGTGAATGCTCGCCACCAGCTCCGGCCAATGCTCTGGCTCATCGAAGCCCCGCTCCAATAGAGACGCCGCGCTGGTCAGCTTACCGGCAATCGTCGCGAATTCGGCGAAGAACTTTCGGTGATCTGGAAACAAGCGCTCGAACATATGTACCCGCCTTCACGCTGGCCCCGGCGTCGAATGGGTCCGGAGCTATCGCGACTGCACCGGGGCGATGGTGGGTCGCCCGCCGGTGCGAAGGTTTTCAGCGAAGTCGTCGGGCAACTCACTCTCCCGGACGCCTCGCATGGCCCGGTCCAGGTCGTATTCAACACGGACAAATCGCGTCGCAATCGATCCGTCGCTCACGTCGAGCAATACGTAGCCGGCGCGCCAATCGCCGTCCTTGGGGCGTCCTACGCTCCCCGTGTTGACGAAATGGATGCCGCCTATCTCGCGGTGCCAAGGGATGTGGGTGTGGCCAAACGCGATCACGTCGCCGGGCTTGGCTCCGGCGTGGCCAGCCATCTTCAGGCAGAAGTCGTCGGGCCGGTCTTCCGTCCAATAGAGCGTGTTGAGCGTCGGAGTGCCGTGGACCAAAACCACCCGAGGCCCGGCCATGTGCCCGCCTTTCGGGAGCAGGTCGATGCGGAAGGGGAGTCCGGCCAGAAACTCCTTGGTGGCGGCTGAGACATGTTGCCGGGTCCAGTTATAGCTGAGGTGGCTCAGCTCCTCCTGGCGCGGATCTTCGTAGCGGCAGCCGCAGTGCTTGTAATCGGTCCCGACGGTCGAGTCGTAATTGCCGGCCACTCCGGGGATCGCGCGCTCACGCAGCAGGGCGACGGTCTCGTCGGGCCAGGGGGCATAACCGACCAGGTCGCCAAGATGGTAGGTGGCACCCACCTTCCGACGTCCAACGTCCTCGAGTACGGCTTCCAGAGCCGGAAGGTTGGCATGGATGTCAGAGATGAGGGCGTAAATCATGAGGCATCCTCGTCGACCGACACACGGTCCAGTGCTAGTCCGGACTCGCCAATGGCCTGCATCCGTGCCTCGAGCACCAGGCGCTCGAGCTTTAGCCTCATGTGGTTACCCTCTCAGGCTCTTCCGCATGATGATGGCCGATGTAGGGCAGGCTCCTTGAAACTCGATCGACGCCTGGACCCCTGGGTTCACCGAATCACGGTTCACACAGGAAAATCCGAAGCGGGGAAAGTAGTGTTCCGCGGTGGTGGTGAGCAGGAACACGTCTTCGATGCCGGCCTGCCGGGCCTGCTCCAGGGCTCGATCGATCAAGGTCCTCCCCACTCCGCTGCCCCGCCAGCTGTCCTCGACTGCGACCGACCGAAGCAAGGCCGACGCTCCGTAGACTTCCAGTCCGGCGACGCCGATAAGCTCGCCTTCACGCTCGGCGACGATGAAGTGCGTGAGGGACTCAGCTACACCTGCCGTGGGGAGGTGCGCGCGGCCGAGCAGAGCGAGCATCTCCGGCAGATCCGCCGAGCGGGCGGACCTGAGCTCCAGACAGTCGCAATTCCTGATCTCGGCGGTCATATCTGTCCCGTCCTTACCGTGGCTTGCGAGCGCGAACGAACGCCCCCATTACGCGGCCACCCACCTCGCGGGCCAGTGCCTCGGTGGCGAGCCCGGTGCCGGCGAGAAACGCCTTGGCATCCTCGAACTCGTAGATCCGGGTCGGCTCTATCCCGATCTCCTCGAAGCCGGCTTCCCAGAGGCTCTGATGATATTGCTGCTCCGTCAGCGCTCCCGCCACGCAACCCACCCACAGCTCCATGCTGCGGCGCACATCCGAGGGGACTTCGCCCCGGATCACGACGTCCGAGACGGCGAACCGACCTCCCGGCTTGAGCACCCTGAAGGCCTCGGCGATGACCCGGTTCTTGTCGGTCGAGAGGTTGATGACGCAGTTGGAGATGATCACGTCCACCGAGTTGTCGGGGAGGGGAATGGCCTCGATCTCGCCCTTCAGGAACTCGACATTCTCGACGCCGGCCTTACGCTGGTTCTCGCGGGCCAGCGCGAGCATCTCGTCGGTCATGTCCAGGCCGTATGCCTTGCCGGAGGGGCCGACCCGCCGGGCGGAGAGCAGCACATCGATGCCGCCACCGGAGCCCAGGTCGAGCACAACCTCGCCCTCGTGCAGCTGGGTGAGGGCGGTGGGGTTGCCGCAGCCCAGTGACGCGAGGAGAGCTTCCTCCGGCAGGTATGCGGTCTCGGCCTCGGTGTAGAGATTCGAGCTGATTGGGTCCCCTGAGCCGCCGCAGCAGCTGGTCGAGCAGCAGGATGTCTTTTCCCCCGTGGTGACCCGCAGGGCAGCCTGGCCGTATCGCTCGCGAACCGTCGCCTTCACATCTTCGGTAGTCATCTTTTCTCCCTGATCAAATTTTGTTGATGTGTCACAGAAAAAAGAGCAGATCAGCAACAACCGGTTCTCCGCTCCGCAGCTGAGGGGGCCGCGGCGAGTCCGTCGATCAACTCGGCCACTTCATTCAGCGTTTCGGGGTTCAGGGTGTAATACATCCACCGACCCTCCCGCCGGTCGGTGACCAGCTCTGCGTCCTTCAGTACCTTCAGGTGAAAGGAAAGCCGGGATTGGGCGGCATCGAGGGCGTCGGTCAGGTCGCAGACGCAGCGCTCGCCCAGGCGAAGCCGTTGAAGTATCGAAAGCCGGGTGCCATCCGACAGGGCGTGAAACAGTCGGACGGCACGATCGGGGGCGGTAATGGTGCGTGTGGCCATGAACTATCATATCAAGAATGCTTGATATGTCAAGTGGGCTTTTCCCCGACACCGCCGACGCGCCAGGTGTGTATTTGGAGTGGTTCGATTAGGCTGGGTAATAGGCGTGTCCGTCGCACGCGAACGAGGAGGATCGATCTCATGTTGCACCTGACGCCGGCGCCAGCGGGCTCGCTGACAGCCACATGACCGATGCGTGGCCGGCCCTCCCGCTCGATTCGTGGCGCGACACTTACGCGACGCTCCACATGTGGACGCAGATCGTAGGCAAGACCCGCCTCGCGCTCGCTCCCATGGAGAACCATTGGTGGCAGGTGGTACTGTACGTCACCGAGCGGGGACTCACCACGTCTCCAATCCCGTCCGGAGACCGCACGTTCGCGGTCGATTTCGACTTCCTGGAGCACAATCTTTCCGCCAGCACCAGCGACGGGGCAGTTCGCACGCTTCTGCTCGCCCCACGCTCGGTAGCTGACTTCTACTCGGACTACCTGGGCTTGCTGCGCTCGCTCGACCTCGAGGTGAGAATCTGGCCGGTTCCCGTCGAGGTCGAGAACTCCATCCGCTTCCCCGAAGACCGGACCCACGCGTCCTACGACGCCGATTCGGCCGCCCGCTTGTGGCGACTGCTTGTTCAGGCCGACCGGGTGCTGAAGCGGTTCCGGGGACGCTTTCTCGGCAAAGCCAGTCCGGTGCACTTCTGGTGGGGAGGCTTCGACCTCGCCGCGACACGGTTTTCCGGACGCCGGGCGCCGCCATACCCCGGCGGGGTGCCGAACGTGGGGAACTGGGTCATGCAGGAGGCCTATTCCCACGAGTGCAGCAGCGTTGGATTCTGGCCCGGTGGCGGACCGATCCCTGAGCCGGTGTTCTACGCCTACGCCTACCCCGAGCCGGAGGGGTTCCGGAGCTATCCGGTCAAGCCGGCCGCTGCGCGCTACAGCGAAGAAATGCGGGAGTTCGTGTTGCCGTATGAAGCTGTGCGTACCGCCGCATCGCCCGACGAAGCCTTGCTCGACTTCGCCCAGACTACCTACGCCGCGGCCGCGGATCGGGGCAATTGGGACCGGGCCGCCCTGGAGCGGCCTCCATCGCAGTGGCACGCTGCTAGCGCATCACGCGACTAAGGTCGCTGCTCGGACGGGAAGGACGGGAAGGCAGAGGATACAAGATGACTCCTCATCCCGAGGGAGCGTTAGCGACAGAGAGACCTGCTCCGCGTGCTTCAGATGCTTCCGGTTTGGCTCCCTACGCTCGGGACGAGGACCTTTTCGCTTTTCCCATCCTTCCCGTCCTTCCCGACCTTCCCGTCTTCTTTAGTCGCGCGAACCAAATCAGCTTACTATGTGTTGTCGCCCAGAGTGCGTTAACGCACGTGACCCAGTTCCAAGGACCTGAACCCCAGGGAGGCCGATCAATGGCGTACCGCTCGACCACCACGAAGCCTGCCCAGCGCCTGGATGCCGCCCTCATGCTCCTGCGAATCGTGCTAGGCGGCATTTTCATCGCTCACGGCGCCCAGAAGCTCTTTGTCTTCGGTATGGCGGGCGTCGTTGGCGCATTCGGCCAGATGGGAGTACCGCTGCCGGGGGTCACCGGTCCAGCTATCGCCTTCCTCGAGTTCTTCGGCGGAATCGCCTTAGTACTCGGCCTGTTCACGCGGCCCATTGCCCTGCTCCTTGCGGTCGATATGCTCGGTGCGATCGCGCTGGTCCAGGTCAGCAAGGGTTTGATAGGCGGTTACGAGTTCGAGCTTTCGCTTCTGGGCACCGCGCTCGCTCTGGCTCTCACCGGCGCGGGCGAATACTCGGTCGACCGCGTGCTCGCCACCCGCAAAGCCGAGAGCCGACGCCATGGATGACAACATCACCGGACTACATCACATCACCGTCATCGCCGGGGACCCCCAGGCGAATCTGGACTTCTACGTTGGAGTCCTGGGGATGCGGCTGGTAAAGAAGACTGTCAACCAGGACGTGCCGGGGACCTACCATCTCTTCTACGCCGACGGCGCTGCGCACGCCGGCACCGATCTGACGTTCTTCCCCTGGCCGGACATGGCCCCCGGGCAAACCGGAGTCGGCCTGACGGTCGAGGTGGCGTTGGCCGTTCCGGACGCAAGCCTCGGGTATTGGGCCGAGCGCCTCACGCGCCATGGCGTGGAGGTGACGGAGCCGACGACGCGCTTTGGCGAGCGGTTGCTCACCTTCGCCGATCCGCACGGGCTTCGACTAGCACTAGTGGAGACGGCCGACGCTCGCGATTTCACGCCATGGGCAAAGAGTGTGGTCCCGGAGGTATACCAGGTCCGTGGTCTCCATGGCGTCCGCCTGTTGGAGCGGAATGCGACACCGACGACCGATTTCCTGATGCACACCCTGGGCTTCGAGGAGGTAGGCGAGGAGGGGGGTTGGCGCCGCTTGGCGCTGCCCGGTGGCCGGTCCGGACGGGTGATCGACATAAAGCAGCTTCCCACCGAGCGCCAGGGCACCTGGGGAATCGGGAGCGTGCACCACATAGCCTGGCGCGTCCCGGATGACCTGACCCAGCGTAAGGTACAGGGCCTGCTCCAGAGTGCGGGGCGGCGTCCAACCCCAGTGATCGATCGGTTCTGGTTCAAGTCGGTGTACTTCAGAGAGCCGGGCGGGGCCCTATTCGAGGTTGCCACCGACGGGCCCGGGTTCGGGGTAGACGAGCCGCTGGATGAGCTAGGCGCGTCCCTTGTGCTGCCGCCATGGCTGGAGCCGAAGAGGCCCCAGATCGAGGCCAGCCTGCAACCGTTGCACACGCCGGAAACGCTCGCCGGCGAGCCGCGCCGATAGACAGCCGTGAGTATCCAGGGCCTCCATCACATCACAGGCATCTGCTCCGAGGCGGCCCGTACGGAGGAGTACTACACCGATACCCTCGGATTGCGGCTGTTGGCGCGGTCGGGGGCAGCGGCCACGGAAGGCCGCCACCTTTATTTCGGTGCGGGGGATGGAGGGCCGGGCAGCATCGTCTCATTCATCGAGCGGCCAGGGGCGGCACCGGGACGAGAAGGTGTCGGCGGCACTCATCACTTCGCCTTGCTGGTGGAAACCCGTGACGCCCTGCTGAAGTGGAAGCGGCGTCTCACCGACCGCGGCATTTCCGTTAACGGTCCGCTGGACCGGCACTACTTCGAGTCTATCTATCACCGGGATCCCGACGGCACCGTCATCGAGATCGCCACCCGCGGCATGGGCTGGGCACGCGACGAGACCCTGGATCGCATCGGCACCGAGCACCGGCCACCGCCGCCGGAGATGTTGAAGGGGAACCGGGATCAGGAGCGGATCCGGGCCGAGACCTGGCCCCACCCGCTGCCGGAGATTACGCCGGACATGCGGTTTCGCACGCTGCACCACATTACGGCCATCGGAGCCAGCATCGACCGGGTACATGAATTCCTGCATGGCGTGCTGGGACTGCGGCGGGTAAAGCGCACCTCGAACTTCGACATGCCCGATTCCTTTCATTGGTACTGGAGTGCCGGCCACGGGGAGCCCGGCACAGTGGTGACGTACTTCGAGCGACCGGGACAGGCCGCCGTCACCCATGGTCCGGGGCAGACCGATCACTACGCTTTGACCGTAGCCGACGACGCGGCCCTGGCGGAATGGCGGGTACGACTCCTCGCTGGCAGAGTACCGGCCTCACCGATTCAGGATCGGGTGTACTTCAAGAGCTTCTTTACCCGGGATCCCGACGGCCAGGCACTAGAGCTCGCAACCCGGGGACCCGGGTTCTCGCCGAAGGAGCAGAAGGCTATGGGAAGATGAAAGGACCACATCAGGGTCAGCCGGTGCCAACGGCCGGCACACCTCTCAGCCGGGCGCGGGGGGCCATGGTGATGCTCCACGGGCGCGGCGCCACGGCAGAGAGCATCCTCTCCCTGGCCTCCGAACTGGATGCTCCGGACTTCGCGTACCTGGCGCCGCAGGCGGGAGGCAACAGCTGGTGGCCCCAAAGCTTTCTCGCCCCGATCGCAAGCAACGAGCCTGGCATCTCGTCCGCCATGACGGCCGTGGAGGAAGTTCTTCGGCAGACAGCCGCCGCCGGCATTCCGCCCGAGCGAACCTTGCTGCTCGGCTTTTCTCAGGGTGCCTGCCTTGCGACGGAGTTTGCGGCGCGCCATGCCCGCCGGTACGGAGGCGTGGCCGCACTGAGCGGCGGCCTCATTGGCCCTGATGGCACGCCGAGAGACTATGCCGGATCCCTCGATGGAACGCCGGTTTTCCTGGGCTGTAGCGACGTGGACCCGCACATACCGGCCGAGCGGGTGCGGCAGTCAGCCGAGGTGATGCAGAGGCTCGGTGGGGACGTCACTATGCGGCTCTATCGGGGAATGGGGCATCAGATCAACGAGGATGAGATTGCTGCGGTGCAAGCGATGATCGAGGCGGCCGCCCTCAACCCTCGGGATCGTAAAGCTGAACTGACTCCCCTTCCCCGGAGTGCTCTCGACGCTTATCTGGCCCCCGTGCGCATCGACGATACCCCGCACGATGGCGAGGCCGAGCCCGGTGCCGCGCTGGGCCCCTTCGCGGTGTTTCTGCCAGTAGCGATCGAACACGTACGGCAGATCCTCGGCGGCAATGCCGACGCCGGTGTCCTCCACGGCAAATCTCACTCCGGCCGGGTCGGGCTCGGCGCTGAGGGTGATGCGTCCGCCAGGTGCGGTGAACTTGAGGGAATTCGTTACCAGGTTAGCGAGCCCTTGTACGACCCGCTCGGCGTCGGCGTGCACGGCTGGAAGATCGGGAGCGGACCGCGTCTCCAGCAACACGCCGCGGTCGTTTGCCGCGGCAGCGAACATCTCCGCGGCCTGGGCCAGTATCGCGTCTGGGACTTCATCGTAGGGCTCGACGGCCAGATGGCCGGCCTCGATGCTGGCGACGTCCGACAGGTCCCGAATGAGGCGGCCGGCCGATTCCGAGGAGTGTTTGATCGCCTGGAGGATCGTCCTCACGCTCTCTGCCGAGGGCTCGGGGCTCTCCAAAAGCGCAGTGACGCAGAGGGCGATGGCACCGAGGGAGTTCCCCAGCTCGTGCGAAACCACGCCCAGTACAACATCGCGGGCGCGGGTGGCGTGCTCGGCGGCAGCTCGGGCCCGGCGCTCTCGCTCGAGCAAGGTCACGCGCTCCGAGATGTCACTCACCCCGCCGAGGACGCGCACCGGCCTTCCCCTCTCATCCCGAAAAATCCGCCCCCGGTCAGCGACGTGGACGTAGTAGCCGTCGCGGTGCAGGAACCGGTACACGTTGGAATAGCCGGGAGCGCCGGTTTCGAACGCCGCTCGCGTTCCCGCCCACGCCTGAGGGAGGTCGTCCGGATGGATTCGGGCCTCATACCACGCAACGTCCGGCGCAACGTCGGCCAGGCTGAAGCCCAAAACCTCCTCCATGCCACCGAACCATTTCAGGTCGTTGGTGACCGGATTCCAATCGTAGAGGAAGGCAGCAACAGCTTCGGTGGCCAGGCGGAACCGCTCGTCAGCAGCTCGAAGGGCTGCCTCGTGGGCATCCGATGCGCGTGCGGGCCGCCTTGGTTCGGACGATACGGCCCCACGCTCTCCCAGCCGACGACCTGGCGCCACGCCATCACCCCCTTAGGGTGAATCCCTCAAAGTCCTGATCTTATGGGGAATTCACCCGGCAGGATAGTCCCTGATTGCCTCACAACTGAAGCCGATCACCGGACCCTCGCCGTCTGGACCCGAACCGGCAGCGTCACCATGGTCTTACCCATCCACCGGAGGCGCCGTTCCACCGCGAGCGCAGTCTCGTTGTGCAGCAGCCGGTGGTACCACTTCTCCCGCTGGAAGATCATCTTGCCGGCGAAGAACACCACGTGGGGAAACTCCCGGGCCACCTCCAGACACAGTTTTTCAGCCTCCTCGACCGCCTCGGTGCCTATGGCCATCCGTGCGGTAGCCGGCACGCCCAGGCCGGCAGCGAGCGATAGGTAGTTCGCCTGCATCTCCTCTGTCCGCCGGCGAAGATCCTCCACCGCGTGCTCCCCCTTGAACTCACCCGAGTCGATCACGCCGACCGAAAGGAAGACCAGGTTTTTGAAGTGGCCGGGGAAGACCCGAAAGATGTTCAGCACGGTGTGGATGCCGACCCCTCCATAGGACCCGACCAGGACCGCGGCCGTGGGGCCCCGAGGATCGATCTCTTGTACGCGGCCTCGCCAGGTCTCGCGGCAAGAGGCAAGTCCCCCAGCTCCCGGTACAGCTGGTCGAGCTCGAGGCGTCACCCTCCGGTAGTGTCGCCGGATGGTAAAGCAGAGGGCGATTACGAGCAAAGTGATGACAACAGTGATCCAGCCGCCCTCGGCGAACTTCTCATACACCGTGATGACAAGGATCGTGACGCACAGCACGAGGGCCGCGCCGAAGAGGGCGGTCCGGCGACACCCATTCGGCCCGGGTTCGGCGGTGGCGGCACCAGAAACGCAGCATGGCCAGCATGGAGAGCGAGAAGGTGAGGAATACGTTGATGCTGTACATGACGACCAGGTGGCCGACATTCCCCCCGGTGTAGAGCAGCGCCGCGAGCGCGGCACCGCCCATGAGCAGAATGCCGTCCTGGGTCGTGAGCCGCTCGGACAATGCCGCGAACCGATGAGGCACCCAGGAATCCACCGCCATGTTCGCCAGGACCCGGGGGCCGTCGAGGAATCCGGCCTGCGCGGCCACCACGAGCAGCATCGCCTCGGAGAAGAGGGTCAGGACGATGAAGGTCTCCCCCGAATGGCAGCCCAGCTCGCCAAGCGTTCGGTCAACACCGCATTCATGGTTTTCCCCGGCACCGGCGCTATCTGCCACAGGAGATAGCAGAGCAGAAGGCCGGAGGCGGTGAAGGCGAGCGAGGTGGCCATGTAGACCATCGTCCGCTTTCCGGTCTCCACCTTCGGCTCTCGCATGATCGGCAGACCGTTCGAGACCGCCTCGATCCCCGTGTAGGTGCCGCCGCCCAGCGAATAGGCGCGGAAGAAGAGAAGCAGCAGACCACCGACACCCAGCGTCGCGGCGCCCTCGGCAAAGCCATTCCGCGACAGCCCGGGCCGTCGACGACACTTCGGGCAGATGTCCCAGAATGCCGCCGCCAATGAGCACGGCGTGGGTCACGAGGAAGAGCAGAAAGACGGGCAGCAGAGCCATCACCGACTCACGTACGCCGCGGATGTTCAGGGTGGTGAGCAGCAGGATGAATCCGAACTCGACCAGCAACTTGTACACGTGCCAGCTCAGCGGCAGGAAGCTGAAGAGCGCATCTCCCGCGGCGGCAATGCGAGATGGTGATGGTGAGAACGTAATCCACCAGCAGGGCGGCTCCGGAGACCACACCGGCACTGGGCCCCAGCAGGCTGCTTGCCACCACGTAACCACCGCCCCCGCTGGGAAACTCTTCGATGATACGGCGGTATGCGGCGGAGATGAGCAACACGGTTGCGGCCATGAGCAGCCGCCAGCGCCACGGCGAGGTAGGCATGCTCCCCCAGGGCCTTGAACGCCTCTTCAGGGCCATAGGCTGACGAGGACAGTCCATCGGCCCCCAGGCCTACCCATGCCAGAAACGGAATCAGTGACAGCCGGTGAAACAGTCGGCTATCCCTGAGGTCGCGTGGGCTGCCGACCAGGAGACGTCTGAGCCGGCGCAGCGTGCCGGGTCGAGGTTCAGGACTGGCGATGGGATCCGGCGTACGATTCTCCTCGGAGTGAGGTTCCACCACTGACACCCGTCTACCGACGGACCGAGAATACTGCCGACCGATCGGCGCCGTGTCAGCCCGAGCCAGCAAATCCTGATAGAATCCTGATGCCTGCTGCCCCTAGTATTGATCCACGGGCCCTTCACTCAGGGATGGCACCAGTGGCTCCAAGTGGCGTGATAGACGCTGAAACAGGGCGTTCTGGTTCGGCAACGAAGTGGGCGACGGTGTCACACTCGTGGCGGCGCTTGAGGCTGAACGGGTACGCATGGTCCGTCGGCATCATCGCGCTGACGACCATGCTGGCGCGCACCCTCCGCCCTTACCTCCAGATCACCGACGTGGCGATGCTCTTTCTGCTTGCCGTCGTCGTCGTGGCCTACCGGCACCGCCGCGGACCGGCTCTCCTGGCATCCCTCCTGAGCATCGCCGCGTTCGACTTCGGGTTCGTACCTCCATATCGCACCTTTGAGGTCAACGATGCAGCGTACTTTCTCACCTTTGGGGTAATGCTGGCGGTCGCTCTTACCATGAGTCAGCTGACGGCTCGAATCGGGGAGCAGGCGGAGGATGCCAGGGAGCGGGAACGAAGAACCGCCGCGCTGTATGCCTTGAGCGGAGAGCTGAACGGAGATGGGAGCCTCCAGGCTCAGACCACGACGGCGGCACGGCACATCTCCGCGCAGGTAAGGGGGGAGACGCTCATCTTCCTTGATGAGTGGGATAAGGAATCCCAGCGCCGAGCGTGGCCCCCCGAGGGCGTCTTCGGTAGTCTGGCCGTGCGGGTCGCTGCTACCTGGGCATACGAGCATGGCGAGAGTGCGGGCTGGGGCACCAGCCATTGTGCCGAGGCTGAAGCGCTCGTCGTGCCCCTTCGAACCGCCAGCCGGACGATCGGCGTGATGACTGTCGGTCCGGAGTCGCCGGACCGGGTTCTCTCGGCAACGGAACGACGGACCATCGAGGCCCTCGCGGATCAGGCGGCCGCGGCATTCGAAAGGACCGCTCTGGCGGAACGCCACGAGCGCGCGCGCGTTGAGGTGGAGTCTGAGCGGCTGCGCACCGCCCTTCTCAGCTCATTGTCTCATGACCTGCGCACCCCACTCGGGAGCATCGAAGGCGCTGCGAGTAGCCTGCTTCAGGGACCCCTGTCGGTCGAGGCCCAACGCGAGATGGCTGAGACCATCCTGGAGGAGTCTCGCCGAATGACCAGGCTGGTTACCAACCTGCTGGACATGGTCCGGGTCGAATCGGGGTCGCTGGCGGTGCAGAAGGTTTGGCAACCCTTGGAAGAGGCCCTTGGAGTCGCCCTACTGCGTGTCGAAGAGCGCCTCGCCACACATCCGATCGAGACTCGGCTCCCCGCCACTCTCCCGCTCGTAGCCATAGATGAGCTTCTGATCGAGCAGGTCTTCATCAACCTCCTGGAGAATGCGGCAAAGCACACACCCGCGGGCACAGCGATCACGGTGACGGCCTGGGAGGATCACAACGCAGTGGTTGTCGAGGTGGCAGATCGCGGGCCCGGGGTACCGGCGGGCGAGGAGGAAACGGTTTTTCGGAAGTTTCAGCGAAGCCGCGGTGTAGACAGGTTCGGCCCTGCTGGTGGATCGGGGCTCGGGCTGACGATCTGCCGCGGCATCATCGGAGCGCATGGCGGGCGAATCTGGCTGGAGCCGGCCGAGGTTGGCGCCGCTTTTCGTTTCAGCCTGCCGCTCGAGGGCCCGCGGATGGGCACGATGCCGGCCGAGGCGCAGGAAGGCTGATCGGCTCACCCATGGCTACCCTGGCCCCGCTCCTGTTGCTGATCGAGGATGAACCTCAAATGCGCCGCTTCCTCCGGACGACGCTCAAGGCACACGGCTACCAGATCGTGGAGGCGGCAACGGCGCGAGAGGGCTTGGCGCAGGCCGCAGGACGCAATCCCGAGCTCATCCTGCTCGACCTGGGCCTTCCCGACCTCGACGGCCTTGAGGTCGTGCGAACGATCCGCCGATCAGCCCGCACACCTGTCATCGTGATCTCGGCCAGAGGTCAGGAGCAGGACAAGGTCGCTGCACTCGACCTTGGCGCCGACGACTACCTCACCAAACCGTTCGGAGCCTCAGAGCTTCTGGCCCGAATTCGAGTCGCTCTTCGCAGGGCTGCCCTGCCGCCCGGCGCCCCGGCCGAACCGGTCTTTCAGACCGGTGAGCTTCGGGTGGACCTGGTGCGTCGACAGGTGTTCCGCGGCGAGGAAGAGGCCCATCTCACGCCGACGGAGTACAGGCTGCTCGCCGCTCTCATACGCCATGCCGGGAGGGTCAGTACCCACCGGCAACTCCTGGAGGAGGTCTGGGGAGCCAACTACGCAGACCAGAGCCACTATCTGCGGGTCTACATGGCTCAACTACGGCACAAGCTTGAACGGGATCCGACACGACCTCGCCTTCTCACTACCGAGCCGGGGGTGGGGTATCGGCTAAGAGATGGTGAGGGATGATGCTGCGCCGGCCGGCCCCAGAGGGCCGGACTCCTGCTGCTGCGAGCCCGATGCCTGCGGTCGAGCCAGTGACGAGTGCCGCTTGCCTGGTAACCCGAGATCCATCTTGGCGGTCCTGTTAATTCGAGAACCCACGAATAAGGCATCACCCTTTACCGCGTACCGCCGTACCGCCTTACCGGAGCAGCGGCGACAGGAGCCTCACCATAATCACGATCACCACGATTCCTGCCAGGTCCAACGCCAACCCGTGCCGGATCATCCGACTCAGCGGGATGTAACCCGAGCCATAGACGATCGCATTGCAGGGAGTCGAGACCGGCAGCATGAAGCCAAGGCTCGCGGCCATCGTGGCGCCGAGCGCCGGCTCCAGCGGATCGAAGCCGGCGGCATGGGCGATGGAGATGACCACCGGCACCACCATGTTCGCGGCGGCCGTGTTGGAGGTGGTCTCGGACAGTATGACCGCTACCAGCACCGAGGCCACCAGCATTCCGAAGCTTCCCTCGATGGGGAGCAGCCCGGTAAGCCCGCGTCCCATCGCCTCGGCCAGGCCGGTCTGAAACGAGAGCACTCCCAGCGCAAAGCCTCCGCCATAGAGCAGCACCACACCCCAGTCGATCTGGACCGCCTCCTGCCAGCTGATTGCGGCACCATCCTCGCCCGGCAGAATGAACAGCAGCAGGGAGCCGAGCAGGGCCGCTACCCCCTCCGGGAGCCGTCGGGTCAGGCCCGTATAGGCGGCACTCTGTTCCCCCGCCACTATGGCCACGAGGCCCGGCAGAATCCAGAGCGCCACTGTTACCACGAACGCGGTCGCCACCGAGCGCTGCCCTCGCGTCCAGGGGCCAAGCCGTGCCCGCTCCCGCCGGATCAGCTCGGCACCGGCAGGCAGCTCACGAACGCCGGCGGGCGCGACCGCGTTGAGGTAGGCGTACAGGAAGCATGAAGAGCACCAGCACGATCGGAACGCCGATCAGCATCCAGCGGAAGAACGGGATCTCTACACCCACCTGAGAGCGGATGAAACCCAGGCCGATCACGTTCGGAGGGGTGCCGACCGGAGTGGCCAGGCCCCCGATCGAGGCGGCGAACGAGGTCATCAGCATGAGCGCCGTGGCGTAGCGGGGATCGATCGTCGCGCTTGCTCCCGGCGCACGCAGAGCGGCGAGGATGGAGAGTCCAATGCCGAACATCATCGCCGTGGTGGCGGTGTTGGAGATCCACCAGGAAATGAACGCGGTGACCGCACCGAAGGCGAGAAGGATGCGGCTGGGCCGGGCTCCGACCCAGGGGAGAGAGAGCACCGCGTAGGCGACGCGGCGGTCGAGCCCATGGAGGAAGATGGCACGCGACAGGATGAAGGCCCCGATGAACAGGAACATCAGTGGATCGGCGAAGGGAGCGAAGACCTCCTTCGCCGGCGCAACCTGAAGCAGCACGCAGATCGCAGCGCCCAGCAGCGCGGTGACTGGCAGCGGCAGGGCCTCTGTTACCCAGAGGACCACCACTGCCCCCAACACGGCAGCGAGACGATGCGCCGGGGGCGGAAGCGCTCCCATCGGAAGGGTGAGCAGCAGGACAAAAACCGCCGGGGCGAGAACGGCTCCGACTCGCCGGCGGACGGACGGGCGAACGGACGGGCGGACAGGCGGACGGGCGGTCAGGTGGGCGGCCGGTCGGATGGACAGGCGGACGGGCGGACAGTGATGTATGCGGTCACATATTCCTCATCCCGAGCAACGCGAGAGCCTGCCCTGAGCACAGTCGAAGGGCTCAGGATGAGGAATCTACTTGGCGATATTTACCACCGTCCACCTTACCGCCCCACCGTCCGTTCCACCTGTCCGCCCGTCCATCCGTCCGCCCATCCATCCGCCCGCCCGTCTTACGGATGGCCTCCTCTGGGCGTAGAATTGTGGCTCTACCTGGGACAGGTCGGACCGGGACACCCCGGTTCTCGACCCCCCAGCGAACCGCCCTTCTCGTGGGAGGGGCTCCCGGCCGTGAACTCGGCCCCGGAGCCGTCATGCCCACGAAATCTCGTCTCCGCCGCCCTGATATCCGCCTTGTCAGTGGGCTCCCCCAGATTGAACCGGTCATCCTCACCGCTCGGGCGGAGGCATTCGACGACCCCGCGTGGATGTTCGAACCGAAGTACGATGGATTTCGCGGCTTCCTCTACAACTCACGAGCCGGCTGCGAGATTCGATCGCGCCGAGACTTTCGCTTCGACCGGTTCGGGGACCTCTGCGACCGGGTCGCCGGGGTACTCGGCAGTCGAGAGGCCATCCTCGACGGGGAGGTTGTCGCCCTCAACCGGCAGGGAAAGCCGGTCTTCCGTGACCTGCTCCGGGGCCAGGGGTACCTTGCCTTCGCAGCGTTCGATCTCCTATGGCTCGACGGCACCGACCTCCGGCCTCGACCGTTGGCGGAGCGCAAACGGGCCCTCGGCGAGCTCCTGCCGGAGGACACTGGGCCCCTGTACAAGATTTTGACTCTCGATGAAGACGGGCGCGCCCTCTTCAGCGCGATCAGGAAGATGGATCTGGAGGGGATCGTGGCTAAGAGGAAGAGCGATCCGTACGGCCAGGCAACGACGTGGTACAAGATCAAGAATCCCGGCTACAGCCAGGGCGAGGGGAGAGTAGACCTGTTCAGGAGGCCAGACCGGTCCAGGCGCCGGTCGGAAGCAGCTCAAGAGTAGAAATACCCCCGGCACCGGGTGACGGAAATCACCTCACAAACAATGCGCCGGTGACGATCTTCCTTCCTGAGGCACTGATACGCCACACCTTAGTAAGGAGGGCTTTAGGCCGGGACGATTGCAAGCCAACGGCATAGGATTCCCGACAACTGCTAGGTAATCAAGGGCACACCCACCAAGTTCGAGAGTTTGAACTCAGGAGGTGTGCTCTTAAACCAAGAGTCTTTAGGGTGCTGGCTGCTCGGCCAGCATCTCCGGGACCGGTGTCGGCTCTGCGCCCGCCAGTCGTTCTGCCTCTTGTCTCACCAGTCGAAGCGTTTCATACCGGATCAGCATGATGCCGGGTGAGAAGACCGACCAGTAACGGCGGAAGCGGGAGCGGGACTCGGGATCCGTCGTTACGACCCTGGTCTCGGTGCGAAAGACCGACGCTTTCTCGCCGAGTGGCGTCGCTACGAAGGTCCAGATGATCTTAGCGTAGCCTGGTTCCTTGAAAGCGGCGAACTCGTCCGACGGCAGGCCGAGGAATTCGACGTCGGCCTTCCACGGTTGGGTGACTGCACCAATTACGAGCTCGCGCCCCGGCTCCTCCGCCAGGACTCGCCACCCCAAGGCGAGGACCTCCGCCAGAAATCCGGGTGCGTGGTCGCGCTTCGACCGTTCTCCACCGAGAAGGAGCTCGCGGCCGGTGAAGATGGCTCGCACGATGGTGGATCGCTGCAAGTCAAGGTCGTGAGCCACTCCGAAGGTTACTTCCGCCGGTGCGGCGACTTTCGTCTGGTGGACCTCACGGACTTCGTACTTGGGCATGAAACGATCGACCAGTGGGTCGCGAATCCCGCCGCGAGCCACCTTGCCGTACCGATACCAGGTGACGCCGGCATAGCCCAGGCCGAGGAGTGCCACGGCTCCCGCCCCGGCACCCATGACTCCCGCAGTCTTCCGAAGAGCTCGTCCCATCGAGTCCTCTCCTGTTCCAGTGTCTGCCTGACCTGATTACAGTGAGCCGCAGTGTAATGCTTTGGCGCCAGGCGCGTCAGCAGGTATGAAAGCAATCGTTCACCTGGTTGGATACCAAAACAATAAGGAGTACCTGCAATGAGCAACTCTCTCAACCTGCGCCTGGCATGCGCTTGTGGCTGTACCCGCACCGGCCGGAGTACGCAGCGGCGGTCCGGCGGGTAGATCTGGAGGGCATGAGCGTCCGAGGTTATGCGGAAGAGTCCCACGGGTGCTTCGATTGTCAGTGCAGGAACTAGGACGGTCGACGCCAGCAGCCACGCTCTCAGAGCGAGCCGGGCAACTCAGGAACCGTAACCCCCGCCGCCCCCACCATCGCCCCCTCCTCCACCCCCAGGTCCACCAGTGCCCGCCGTAACATTCACCACACCTGACATCCCCTGGGCTCCGTGAATGGTGCACACATAGGCGTAGGTCCCAACAGTCTGGAACGTGCGGGGAAATGACCCAGAGCTTCGGTTGCCTGAACCGGGCCCGGTTTGAAAGGTGACATTGTGCTCGACGCCACCCGAGTTCCACACCCAGGTGACGGTGCTGTTCACTGGCACATTCAGTGTGGCCGGATCGAAGAGATCGTTCCTGACTGTCACTGTCATGCCGCTGTTCCCTGCATCACTGGGCGCGCTCGGGCCGCCGCCACCAGAGCAGCCAAGCACGGCGGCGGCCACCGCAGCGAGCAGGTGTCCCCATTTCATAGCGATGTTCCCCTAATAACTCCGATCATCACCTCACGTATGCGTCCTTCAGTTCGCGACGACCTGCCCGCGAATCTCGCCGCCCGGGTTGCAGCCCTCGGTGGCGGGCGTGCAGCCCTCGGCGAAGGTGTGCACGTTCACGTATGCACCGCCCGTGCGCATGGCATCGAGCAACTCCTCGAAGGTGATTGCCGGAGTGCCGACCGTGGTCCCATTGGTACCAGTGGCCAACACCCCCGTTCCGCTGGTGCAGGCCGGCTCAGGGGCGCCGGTGCCGCACAAGTTCAGCCGCACGGGGCCGTTTACCCCCGCTGCGGCAAGGTGAATGTGCCCGAGTATCGCATTCTGCAGATTTGTCACGTTGATCGTATAGGTGATCTCGGTGCCGCTCACTGAAAGGGTCGCGCTCCCCGTCGCCGTGGTCGTCACCGCCGGAACTTCGTTGGCGCCCGACAGGGTAGCCGTGAAGCTCGTTGCCGGACCAGCCGGTTCGTCGTCGCCACAGGCGGGGACTATTGGAAGCAGGGCCGCGACGGCGATCTTAAGAATACGGAAACTGTCCATTACAGCACTCCTTTCGAACTGGTGGCCTGGCCGTCTTTCTCTACCACGCTAGCAGGCCCGGTCGGGCCGGTCTTGCAAGGGGGTAGCCCGCTTGAAGCGGGGTAGCGGGCTGGTGTGCTCGCTGAGGATCGCTCGACGTCTCACTCTAGGACGTCTCAGCCTAACGGGAAGCGGTCGAAGTCTTTTGGAGGTGGAACATGGTGCGCAGGATTGGGCAGGCCGCCGAGGCCAAGCCGGTGCGTCGGGTGCAGGTGGGTGGATTCACCGTCACCGAGGGGGTTCACAAGCATGGCTCCGAGCTGCCCTGGCACCATCATGAGACCCCCACGATCTGCTTCGTGCTCCAGGGTGCGTTCAGCGAGATGTGGCGCGGCGGCTCGATCGCGTGCACCAGCTCTACCCTGAAGATCACCCCCGCGGGGGAGCGCCACTGGGATCAGTTCAGCCGGGGCGACGTGCGTGGCCTCCTGATTGAGGCGGACGAGGCGCAGGTCGGGGCGATCCGGCCTCACTCCGCAGTGCTCGACGAGCGGGTATCCTTCCATGGCGGGCTCGTTTCCGGGATGGCCCGGCGGGTCTATGACGAGATGCGGCGGATGGACGCGGCCGCGCCGCTCGCTATCGAAGGGCTGTTGCTCGAGCTGGTGGCCTCCGCCTCTCGTACACGAGAGCAGAACGGCAGCTCCGGGCGGCCTCGCTGGCTGGAGGACGCGCGCGACCGGATCCACGTGGAGCTGGGTGCCCGACCCAGCCTGACCGGCCTGGCCGAGTCGGTGGGCGTGCACCCGGTCACCCTCGCGCGCGCGTTCCGCCGGGCATTCGGGTGCACCGTGGGAGAGTACGTCCGCAGGCTGCGGATCGAGCGTGCCGCTCGCCAGCTTGCCGATACCGACCTGTCACTGGCCGAGATCGCCCTCGGCGAGGGGTTTTCCGACCAGAGCCACTTCTCGAACCTCTTCCGGCGACACACCGGCGTTTCGCCTTTTCAGTTCCGGCGGGCGGTACGCTCCACATAGGCAGCTATAAGCGTTCAAGCCGACTCCGGGCGTCCAAGACCGGTGCCCGTTGCCGTGCTATTTAGGAGCAATGTTGAGCCGCGGCAGGCTGCTCCTCGCGGCCCTGTGCACCCTCGTCACAGGGCGTGGGGCCAGCGCCCAGAGTGTGCTCGATCGGACGCCGAATCTCTCCGGCGGCTGGGTCGGCGTCTCCGGGGTGCGTGCACTTCAACTTCCTGCATCGCTTCTCGATCAGCTCGGCCCCGGAGCGGAAGGTCACCAGCACGCCCACCTTCCTCCTTGCCGCCGGTCTCCCGGGGCGCACGCTGCTCGGCGTCCACTACGCCACCAACTCCGAGCTTTCGCCGCGTTATCCCAATGAGTGGGAGTTCTTCGGCCGAGTAGCGCCGTTCACCCAGGAGCTCGGTGCGCCGATCGACGCTTCCGCAGAGGTGGGCTACAACCTCGCCGCGGAGGGCTTCGACGGGGAAGCTGCGGTTGCCCGGCGACAGGGACCGGTCCGGGTCCTGGCCGCGTTGCGGGTGCTGGCCGATCCGGGAGCGAATGGCGGAACTGATGTGGCGGTGGCATCGGGTGCGGTGATCCGTCTGACCCGGCATCTCGCGGTATCGGGGGACGTGGCAACCCTGACGAAGCGCGGCCCGGGTGAGAAAGTTGCGTGGGGCGCTGGCCTGAACCTGGCGATCCCGCGCACGCCGCACACGCTGTCACTGCATGCCACCAACGCGAACAACGCGACGCTCCAGAGCTCTTCCCGGGGAACCGGCGAGACCCGCTACGGCTTCGAGTTCACCATTCCGGTGACGCTGAGCCGCTACTTCGGCGACCCGGAACCCGGCCCACCAGCAGCCATGCCGCCAGCTCAGGAACCCGGGGCGCAAGCAGCCGCCGGCGGGCGTGACACCGTCACCGCCGCGGTGCAGGACTTCCTCTTCCGGCCGGGGCGCATCGAGATCGCCGCCGGGACCACCATCGTGTGGACCAACGACGGCCAGGTAATGCACACCGTGTCCGCTGAAGACGGTAGCTTCGACTCCGGGGCCATCGAGCCGGGTGAGCGGCGCGGTCTCACCTTCTCCCGTGTCGGCACCTTCCCCTTCCATTGCACGCCCCATCCATTCATGCGGGGCCTGATCGTGGTGCGCTGAGGATGGGCATGACCTGGCGGGCCCTCGTGATGCTTGGGCTGACGATTGCCTTGACCAGCGCGGCGCTGGCCGGCTGCTTCTCAGAGCACAACGGGGCCACCGCTCCCGTTGAGGGCGTATGCAGCTTCCCGGTGGGAGAGGGCGTACCGGGCTCCACCATTGTGGTGATTCAGAAATTCGCTTTCGGACCGGCTGAGGTGCGGATACGAGCCGGCGAACGGGTCACGTGGATCAACTGCGATGCAGACGCGCACACCAGCACCGCCGACGGTGGCCAGTGGGCGTCGCCACTACTCGCGCCCGGCGCCGCATTCACCCAGGCTTTCCCCGGCGCGGGAAGTTTCCCCTATCACTGCGAGCCCCATCCATTCATGACCGGACGGGTCATCGTTGAATGAGCTTGCTATTGCGAGGGCGCTCCATTGCGTCTTCCTACTCTCAAGGCAGGATCGGAACGCCGGGTGTGTGTCAGGCTGAGCCGGGGAGGGCCCGCGGCGGACTTCTCTGCTGTCACGGCAAGGGTCCTACCGATCTCCTCGGCTCGAGCTAAGAACCGGCTCCGACCCTGGTCCCCCCAATGGGCCTGAAAATCGGCGAACGCCGCAGCTCCCTGCTCCCTGGCAAGCTGCTCCAAAGCGCGGAGCCCGGGCTCGGTTCCGGATGGGCGCTCGGTTGGACTTCGCGACAGTGGGGTAAGCGAGGATGCTATCTCCTCCGACATGACGTGCATGTCATGCAGTTGGCCGAGCACGTCCTGCAGGCCCTTGAGTTGTGTGGTGAGGCCTTTGATTCCCGCCGCACGGCGTACCAGTGGCTCCAACAGATATCGCAGGCGTTTGGCCGCTATTCTTGCCTGGTGCGCTTCCTCCATGTTCTCCGCAGCTGCGTACTGCCTTGAGGGTCTCACCTAACTCGGCGGCGTGCCGACAAATCAGCTCACTGGTCACCTGCCGGAACGAAGGTCGCTCACTGCTCCTGCCTCTCCGAACCTCGATGCGAAGGATTTCCAGACGAGGGCGGAGCCTGGCCGCCAGCTTCATGAACCGCTGGCCTACCTTCACGGTGGCGGGGTCGAGCGTCTCATATTGCCGCCCCTCCAGGCGGCCGATGAGCCAGGCCAGCCCCTGGGTGTGCTCAGGGCCGAGCCGCTCGGCCTGGCTCCGCAACCAGCTGAGGTGCACCTCGGCATCCCGACCCGTATTCGTCGTCAGGGTGAGATTTCTGAGCCTCCGCCGCATCTGTTTCGAGACGCTGCCCTGGAGCTGGGTGCGGTAGGCCCGGGTGCAGCTCCGAAGCCGGCGGAGGGCCACCCGGAAATCGTGCAACGCTTCGGTATCCAGGGGATCCGCCATGCGGCGCTTGGCGAGTCCAATCTCGTCGAGGTAAGTCAACGCCAGCAGCCGGGAGGATTCGTCTGCGGACCGGTCCAGCAGATCGGCTGGAAGTCGTGCCGTCATTCTACTCTCCCAGCCGCCGCAGCGCGCTCGGAGTGAGTAGCCATGCCATAGCACCCCGACCAGGCTGAAGGGGTGGGGTCATCTCCAGAAGACAGGTCCCTCCCTTTTTTAGATTGATGAATGAAGCTCGCTTTCCGGTGAGCAGATATCCCACCAGGGTGCTCAGGTGGGGTTCGTGCCCCACCAGCCCCACAGTGAGGTCCGGTTGCTGTTCCTTGAGCCAACCCACAGCCTCTTCGGGATCGTGACCCGGCGCGAGCGCTTCCACCGGTACGATCTCACACCCGTATTCGGCGGCAACGATCTCGGCGGTCTGCACCGCGCGGGCCAGAGGACTCGTAGCGAGCACTGAGACTTCCGGAGCGAGAGTTGCGAGCCCGGCTGCGGCCCGCCGCATCTGCTTCTTGCCTTGAGGGGTAAGCGGCCGCGATCGATCATCCTGGCCTTCGGCTTCCCAAGTGGCGCTGTCCCCAGCGGGGCCATGCCGGATGATCAGAAGCTTCACTTGGATTCAGGACTCTTTCGTGCCCGAGGAGACCGGAGGCGGGCCGGCTTTGAGGGCTTCCTCGAACCCGGGGTGCCATTTCCGGGTGTCTGCTTCTCCGCCAGCGGACCCAATATGGGCACGAAGCGGAACGCGGGGTCAATGGCCTCCCGGGCGGACTCGCGAGCCAGGGCCTGGAAGGTGGTCTGCGACCGCACCAGCGGCTCGCCGTCCGCAGGCCGCACCCGGATGTAGGTGCCATCGGCCTGAAGCTGGCGTGCCTTGACGTTGTCCCGGAGCACCAACTGGAGCAGCTCCTCGGTCAGCCTGGTCTTGAGCCGGGCATCCTCGACCGGAAACATCACTTCGATGCGACGGAAGAAGTTTCGCGGCATCCAATCGGCGCTGCCGAGGAAAACCTCGGGAGCTCCGGCATTCTCGAAGTAGAAGATGCGGCTGTGCTCCAGGAACTTGTCCACCACACTGATCACCCGGATGTTGGTCGAGAACCCGGGGATCCCGGGTCTCAGACAGCAGGTTCCGCGGATCACCAGCTCGATGCTCACTCCCGCCTGCGAGGCACGGTACAGCGCGTCAATGACGGACGGCTCGACCAGCGCGTTCATCTTGACGATGATTCGGGCGGCCCGCCCGGCCTCCGCATGCTGCCGCTCTCGATCGATCAGCTCGAGAATTCGCTCGCGCATCCCGAGCGGAGCCACAATGAGCTTACGCCAGCGCCGTCCCTGTGAATAGCCGGTGAGCAAGTTGAACAGCTCGCTGGTGTCTTCACCAACTTCATGGTTGGCGGTGAAGAGTCCCAGATCGGTGTAGATCCGGGCCGTGGTCGGGTTGTAGTTGCCCGTCGAAAGGTGGACATAGCGCCGGATTCCCTCCGCCTCACGCCGGACGACGAGTGATGCCTTGCAGTGGGTCTTGAGTCCCACGACGCCGTACACGACGTGCACGCCGGCCCGCTCGAGCGACCGGGCCCAGACGATATTGTTCTCTTCGTCGAACCTGGCCTTGAGCTCGACCAGTGCGGTCACCTGCTTCCCATTGTGCGCCGCCCGCTCCAGCGCCCGGAGAATCGGGCTCGCCGCCGCTGGTGCGGTAGAGCGTTTGCTTGATGGCGAGGACCTGTGGGTCGTTCGGCCGCCCGCTCGATGAAATCCACGACACAGCCAAATGACTCATAGGGGTGATGCACCAGGACGTCCTGACCGCGAATCAGATCGAATACGTCCGCTGCCAGCAGTGAACGCCGGCGGTATCCGGGGGACCAGCGGTTCGTCCTTGAGCGTTCGGAAGCCATCCAGCCGTTGCAGTGCCATGAAGACGGTCAGGTCCACCGGCCCCGCCACCCGATAGACGTCCGGGGATTCCAGATCGAGGGCATCACGCAGCATCTGCTCGAAGCGCTCGTCGGCCCCGGCGACAATCTCCAGCCGGACCGCATCGCCCCTCATACGCTGGCGAAGCGTCTCTTCGATCGTCTGAAGCAGGTCCTCGGCCTCGTCTTCGTCGATCTCGAGATCGGTGTTGCGGGTCACGCGGAACACGGTATGCCCCACCACCCGGACCCCGCCGAACAGCGTTCCCAGATGGGCAGCGATCACGTCCTCCAGCAGAACGAACCGGATTCGGTCCGTGCTGCCGGGTAGTATGACCACCCGGTCCAGGACCGCCGGAACCTGGACCACGGCGAACAGTTCCTGAAGCTGGTTGGCGTGGGCCCCCTCCACCAGCAGAGCGATGTTGAGGCTCTTGTTGTGAACGTGGGGGAACGGATGCCCCGGGTCGATCGCGAGCGGAGTGAGCACCGGGTAGATACTGTTGGTGAAAAGCGTGTCGACATACTCGCGTTCCGGCCGGGTGAGCTCCGGGAGCCGAACCCACTCGATTCCGTTCTCCTTGAGGCCACCGATCAGCTCCTGGTGCAGCAAGCGATACTGCTCGTCGACCATCCCGTGTGCCTGCTGGGCGATCCTGGTCAACAGGTTGGCGGGGGCGAGGCCATCGGCCGAGAAATCCTGGGGCTCGAGCCCGGCATAGAGCTGCTGCTGAAGGCCCGCCACCCGGACCTCGAAAAATTCGTCGAGGTTGGAGCTCACGATCGAGAGAAATTTCACCCGCTCCAGCCAGGGGTTGGTCGCGTCGGCAGCCTCCTCCAGAACCCGGGCGTTGAACTCGAGCCAGCTCAGCTCGCGGTTCAGGTAGTGGTCGGTAGGAAACTGCGCCAGGTTCTTGGGCATATCTTCGTACGTTAACCAGCCGCCACCACGTGCAACCTCGGGCTCCGACGCTGGCCGACTACGCGGCCATGCTCCTGTGGATTGCGCCATACCAACTCCAGCTCCGTATCGAAGGCCTTCTGGAACAGATCAGACTTTCGCTCCGCGTCGGCACGCTCGACCTCGGGCATGCCGGCTGCTTCTATGTCCAATCGCAGACGATTCCGCAGGGCACGGGTCCTGATGGCTGACACTGCCTGCGAATGGGTGCGGTCCAGACCGTCCGCAACCCGCAGGATGCCGCTCAATTGACCGATCAGCCTTCTGTCATCGGCCGACACGCCGGCGAGGTTCGCGTGAGACTTCTTGGGAAACGCCCGGCGGTGGTACCGAGCCACATTGGCAATCAGCTCCACCTCATGGGGTGAGAATGCCGGCAGATCACCATGGATGATCAGGTGGTAAGTGTGCTTGTGGTGCTTGGAATGGCTGATGAGATAACCGATGTCGTGCAGCAAGGCCGCCGCCTGCAAGACATCGCGTCCGATGGGCGGAAGCCGGTAGCGCCCCTTGATGCCGTCGAAGATCTGGAGGGACAAGTTGGCCACGTGCTCGCAGTGCCGCTCATTCGAGCGGCACTTGCGGGCGAATAGACGGACCCATTCCATCCGATCGGCCGTCTGCGGCGAGGCGACCGCCGATGGCCCGGATAGGTCGGAGATCATGCCCAGTAGCAGGCCGTCGCGGATGCCGCGCTCGTTCACCAGAATCTGCTGGGTTCCGAGCCGCTTCACGAGACGAGCGATTACGGCGGCCCCCGCCACAATGATATCGGCCCGGTCTGCACTCAGGCCCGGAATCTGGCGCCGTCCTTCCAATGGAGCCTCTCTCAACCGGTCGAGCAAGTGAACCAGCTCCGCCGGTGTGAGCATGTAGCCCTGAACCGATCCATGGCGGCCTTCCCGCTGCCACTTGGCCATATGTGCCAGCGCAGTGAAGCTCCCGCCACTCCCAACCATGATCTCTGCCCGGTGCGGAAGGCGACCGATGCCTTCCCGAATCCGGCGATCGATCTCCTTCCGCATGAGCTTCCAATGCTTGTCTCGCAGTGGGTCAGACCGCACCAGGCGCTCGGTCACCCGGACTGCACCGAGCGGAAGCGAGTGAATCTGGTCGATGACCGTACCCGCGGCGAGAATGACCTCCACGCTGCCGCCGCCGATGTCTACCACCGCCGTGGAGCGTCCGTCCAAATCGAAATGCCGCTTGGCGCTGCGGAACGCGAGCTCGGCTTCCTCCTCACCGGAGATGACGTCGATGCGTACCTTGTGCTGCCGGAGAACTTCGCGAGTGAATGCACGGCCGTTGGCTGCTTCCCGGACCGCGCTGGTCGCGATGGCCCGGATCTCCGTCACCTCGAAGCCGTCGGCGATCGCCTTCATCTTGCCGATCGCGGCCAAGGCCCGTTCAACAGCCTCGTCCCCCAGACGGCCGGTGCGATCCATGTCGTGTCCCAGCCGCACCATCTCCCGCTCCTCGTCGAGGATGCGGTAGGTCCCGTCCTTCTCCACTTCGGCCACGGTGAGCCGAATCGTATTGGTACCGACGTCAATGGCGGCAAGGCGCGGCTGCGCCGGGTGTTCCTTGGTAGTCATAACAATCATGGATGATCCACCCCGTTCAGGTCGAGCGCCAGCCGGCTTTGTCACGGATGCGTAACGAAGCGCCCTCGCACCGAAACTTAGCGACAAGGCTGGGTGGTTGGAGGGTCCTTATTTCCCGAGGCTGACGGTGGCGGGCGGGCCCGGGCATCGGAAGGTGCCCGGGTCTCGATTTACGGCGTCGGGGGCGGAACCAGTACCTGCGCCGTGCGGTCCAGGACCTGCTTGCGCTCCTCCTCACATACCTGGGGCGCTTTGTCGCTCATGCCGCCCGGGGCCACCCAACGACTGGTGGTGGCTACTTCCGAGCGGTTCTCATCGCCTTGGATCTGGAGGGCGACCATAACGTGGCAGGCAGCCTGCGAGCCTTGCTGGGCGCTCGCGCTGGGCCAGCGGGTGCCGGTGAGAACACCCCTGGTCGAGTCGACCACATCCATCGTGAACGATTCCCCTGTCAGTGCCCGGCGCGCACGAACGTAGGCCGAGTCGCGCGACGCAGGGATCGGCGTTACGCTGCTGCTCTCAGGACCGGCTACAAGACCAGTGCAGGCGCCGACGCCTGAAGCGATCATCAGGAGCAGGAAAATGCGGGACGACGGTGAAGGTGTCATGACAGCCCTCAGCTGAGGAAAAGTCGAAGCCGCTGTGCTTCGCTGCTAGGCTACATAGCTCCGGTCGCCACCCGGTCACAGTTCTGTCACGGTACGGTGATCGGCGAAAAAGGAGGCTATGGGCTATGGGCTATGGGCTATGGGCTATGGGCTATGGGCTATGGGCTATGGGCTATGGGCTATACGAAATTCTGGCATTCTCCTCATCCCGCGCAAGGCGAGAGCCTGCCCTGAGCCCTTCGCATGAGCCCAGGGTAAACTCCGCGAACGGGCTCAGGATGAGGAGAACGCGAGAATTCATACGCCACAGCCAATAGCCAATAGCCCATAGCCCATAGCCCAAGGAGACTGTCCTATTGTAAAGTTCCGGCCCGGCCGTAAGTTGAAAGCCAGGTGCCCGCCCTCTGGGCACCTTCCCTTCACGCCCGGCGTGAGTCGGGGCTTGCGAATCTCCCATGACAGCCGCCTCCAGTGTCGCAGTCTCCAGAACGATTCTGGTAGTCGATGATGAGCCGATGGTGCGCTTGGTCGTAGGTCGCTTGCTCAAAGAGTGGGGTTTCGATGTCGTCGAGGCCGATAACGGTAAGACGGCGCTCCAGATAGCTCGCAAGCTCAAGGGTGCGCTGAGCATGGTCATAACCGACCTGGCCATGCCGTATATGGATGGCTACGAGTTTGCCCATGCCTTTCGTCCGCTCTATCCGCAGGTGCCCATTCTCTTCATGACCGGTGTATGCCCTAACGCCCTCGTTGGCAGCTTGTCGACCGGGGGAGAGCACCTACTCTTCAAACCCTTCGATCCCGATACTTTCCTGGACACGGTTGCCAGACTGCTCGAATCCCGGATCAACGAGGGACGGGTTCCGGCGTAAGATGGACGCGCTGCAAGCGGCCAGTGCCGCGCTCAAGGCCCGATCCGTCGTGCTCTGCGCCGCGTCAGCGCTCCTGCGCGATGCCGGCAAGCAGCTGCGTCAGCAGTCCGTTTTCGCGCTGCGGGGTTCCGGTGCTCGGTTCTCGAGAAGTGTCGACCTGCTCACCGTCAGCCGCTTTCAGCGCCATCGCTCCTCCATACCATGCTTGGTGCTCGCGCCTCGGCCTCCCGCACTCCGGCTGATAGCCTAGGCACCTTCGGTATCCGAGCAACAGAAAGGCCACCTGGTTCAGGTGGCCGCTTTATTGCCCGGAGCCACTGCCGCCACTAGGGGGCGCACCTACCGTAGCCTGGAGGGACAGGGCGCCGCTCCATAGCTACAGAAGACGCAGCAGTCACCAGGCTTTGGCCGTGCTACCGTACCACAACCTGGACACGACCAGAAATAGACGCAGCTATCCCGTGGCATTGCCTCCTCAGCCTGATGCCCGCACGTCGGGCAAGTAATTGTCGTCGTCTCAGTCACTCTTGCAGACCCTGGCTAACTCGCTCCCCACAGGTGGCCCTCCCCCGGATGGCCTCGATGCCCCCTCGGGCGATGATAGGCACCATGATAAGGGGCCTAATCATGAGATCGAACATCTCATACAGACGACAATCGAATCTTTGTCAGATTAAAAAAGCGAGCGACTGCATCGACGTTGCTTGCGGAGCTGCCCCAGATGTCTCTATAACCTCTGGATCTTGAGAGCGGTGTATTCGCTTCAATCGCGTTGAATGTTGCCGTGTATGAGGTTATCAGCAATCCCACTGCTGCCGAGTTAACCCATAGTCGGTTCCTTTCTGCTGCGTTGGCACACAAACCGGCACACAAAGGCTGAGACCGTCGTGGCCCGCGATAGCACTTAAACCACCAGACGTAGCCAGCCAGCCAGCGGCGTTCTCTCACCTGCTTAACGGATCCCACCGACGCCCCCGTTTGCTCCGGTAGGTCTCAGATCGATCGCCTGGCAAATCTTTGTCGGCTCCGGAAGTCACGTCAAGCCTGTGGATCCGCCTGACGAAGCTTTCCCACCTCCTTCACGAGCATTTCATGAAGGCCGAGCTAGACTGCGGCACGGTTCACCTGCGTGTAAAAGCGGAGCACCAGCACGTTGACGGGTGGCCCGGCCTCGCACAACAGGATTGGAGTTGAAGAATGTCAAGAACTTACCTCGCCTTCGCAGCCCTGATTTCCACACTAAGCCTTGGGGGCAATGGCCTGGCGGCACAGGAGCACATCAGACACTCTCTGACCGAGGCTCCTGTACCCCAGGACTACTCCAAGATTGTGGAGCAACACATCAGAACACCGGCGGTCGAAGCTCCCGCGCCGGCACTGGACGACGCTACCATTGTGGCAATCTTCGACAACGCCAACACCGTCGACATAGAGACGGGCAAGCTTGCCGCTCAACGCGGTCACTCCAACGAGGTGCGTCAGTTTGGCGCCATGCTCGCTCGTGATCATGAGATGGTTCGCCAGCAAGGACGCGACCTAGCCAAAAAGCTCGGTGTCACTCCCACGCCTCCCGCGGGCGATCGGAGTGCCGAAGAGCAGGCTGCTGTGATTCGCCGGCTGAGTGGCCTGCGTGGCGCAGAGTTCGATCGCGCATTCCTAGAGCGCGAAGTCCAATTCCATAAGGACGTGATTGCAGCCATAGAGACGACGTTGCTGCCAGCGATCAAGAATGAGGAGCTCAGAGCATTGGTGGTGAAGGTCGCCCCCGCGTTCCAGGCGCACTTGGCCATGGCGGAGAACTTTCTCACTCGAGTCGCGACAAAGTGATTGGACGAGGTGACCGTTGTGGATCAGCCACCAGTTCCCGAGCGACCTATGACGGATCGAGCGCGAACACCGCCCGAACCTCTAGGAGCACGCCTGCAGCCGCCTCCCGCGTGCGCGCCGTTCCGCTGCGCAGGAGCGATTCGATCGCGCCAGGATCCCCGGCGAGCTCCTGGCGTCGCGCGCGTATGGGGGCCAGTAGCGACTCGAGGACCTCTTCGAGGCGGCGCTTGAGCGCGACGTCGCCGAGGCCTCCGGCCTGGTATCGCCCCTTGAGTTCTTCGACCTCAGACGTGTCCGGGTCGAACGCGTCGAGATAGGCAAAAACGACGTTCCCTTCGACGCGACCCGGATCACTCGCCCGCAGGTGCCCCGGATCGGTGAACATGGCGCCAACTTTCGCGCGGATCTCATCTGGGGTGGCAGTGAGCGGTATGGCATTCCCCAGCGACTTGCTCGCCTTGCGGCCGTCGACCCCTGGAAGACGCGGCGTGTCCGACAGGAGGGGCCGGCATTCGGGCAGCAGGGACCTCCCGGCGAGGTGAGCGAGGCGGCGCACGATCTCGTTGGTCTGCTCGATCATGGGGAGCTGGTCATCTCCCACCGGGATGAGCGTGGCGCGCACAGCGGTGATGTCGGCTGCCTGGCTGATAGGGTATACCAGGAACCCGGCGGGAACACCTCGCCCGAAGCCGCGGAGCGCGATCTCCTCGCGAACCGTGGGGTTGCGCTCGAGGCGGGCGACCGTCACCAGGTTGAGGTAGAGTACCGTGAGCTCCGCGAGCTCGGGGATGCCGGACTGGACGGCAATGGTGTTCGCGGTGGGATCGATGCCGACGGCGAGATAGTCGAGCGCGAGCTCCACCACCTGCCGGCGAGCGTCGACCGGACGGCCTGCGTTATCGGTGAGTGCCTGGAGATCGGCAATGAGGATGGTCTGGTCGTGCTCGTACTGGAGCGCCAAGCGGGTGCGCAGTGAACCGGCGAAGTGGCCGAGGTGCAGTGGGCCCGTCGGACGATCCCCGGTGAGTACCACCTCACGGTGTGCGGTGGAGACTCCCGACGGGGCCTGCGTCCCTGGGGTAGCTCCCGGGACTGGTGAAGGGGGATGCATGCGAGAAGGATAAGTCTCAGTCATCGGAGGTTACATGGTAGTCCTTCCGGCTTCTCGTCCCCCTGTGACCCCAATCGCAGCCCTCGCCAGCGTTCAGCCTGATGGATAAAGTCATAAGCCTCATGTCGGTTTTGACCATGCTCTCCACCGTGCCGCAGGTCCTCCAGGTTTGGGTGGGAAGCGCGAGCGGTGTCTCCCTGGTGTCGTGGACGTCGTACCTTGTCGCCGCGTGTCTCTGGTTGATTCACGGACTTCGAAAGCACGACAAATCAATCTATCTCGCCTGCATCGGCTGGATCATCCTGGACGCCGCCATCGTCATCGGCGTGATCGTCCGTCAATGAGCAGGAGCTCCTCAGCCAGCCAGCTTCCTGAGCGCCGACCCCTTATGCATCGCGATGTGATCGGTCTTATCGCTTTTGATCTCGTACTGCGGTTCATCCTTGTTGGCATGAACCGTGTAGCCTTTGAACGTGATCCTGGTGGTAATGACTCTGGTGATCCGGCCGCGGACCCGACCGGCTTCCGAGTTCCAGCTCACGTGGTCTCCCCGCCTGAAACGTTTTTTAGCCATCCGATCCTTCCCTATGCTGGCATGGTGAAGTCGTGACTCAAACCCGCACGGTCAAGGCCAGGCCTACAGACAAACCGGCCGAGAGCAGTTACTCCATCTCGGTCCGAGCGCCGTACCGCCTCGACCTCACCGTCAATGTCCTGCGCCGGTTGTCGACCAATCTGGTGGATGTGCTCAGTCCAGATGGAGCATATGTCCGCTTGCTCGGGGACGCGCCCGAGCTCGCGATCGTACGCGTACGCCAGCCGAACCCGGGAACGCTCACCGTCGAGATCGAGGGAGACCGGCGCGAGCATCCGCGCCTGCTCGCGCTCGTGCGGCGGATGCTCGGCGTGGAGGTCGACCTCTCCCGGTTCTACCGCTCGGCGTCTGACATTCAATGGCTGCATCCGCTCGTAGTCCGCATGCAGGGCGTGAGGCCGCCGCGCTACCCAACCGTCTGGGAAGCATGCGTCAATGCGATCGTTTTCCAGCAGATCAGCCTCCATGCGGCGAGTGCGATCATGGGTCGCCTCACCATGGCGCTTAGCGAGCCCGTCGAACGCGGCGGTGTCCGGCTGTATCGCTTTCCGAGTCCTGGACAGGTCCTGAGTGCGCCAGACAGTCTCTTGCGCGGAGCCGGCCTCAGTGCCGGCAAGCTGGCGACGTTGCGGCGCGTCGCTGACGCGCTCGGAGCGGGTGCGCTCGACCAGGCCCAGTTGGAAAGACTTCCCAGTCCGGATGTAGCCGCCCTGCTTCGCAGCATCAAGGGAATCGGCCCGTGGACGGCTGTGGTCATCCTGCTGCGTGGACTCGGCCGGCTCGACGTGTTTCCCGCGAACGACACCAGCGTGGCGCGTAACCTGACGCTGGTTGGGGGGCCGGTGCCGCTCGACGTCGAGACGCTGCTCGACACCTTGGGTCCGGAGCGGGGAATGCTGTACTACCACCTGCTGCTCGGGCGGCTGGAGACTCGGGGGGACCTCCCTCCTTCACCGTAAGCGCTCCTCAGGCCGCTAACCCGCCGGCAGGTAGCTCAACACGCCGCGGACGAGGCGCGCAGGTGCCCTCAGCCGATGCGTCTGAGCGGTCTTAGCATCCATGATGTGGATGACGCGTGCTCCAAGTGACACCAGCACATCGGCGATCATTCGCCGATGGCAGCGCCACCAGAGGATCTCCGCGCACATGACGGCGGTCCGAAGACCCCATGCGAGTGTCAGAAGCTCCACAAGGCCGGCGGCAAACTCTTCGCCGCGCATATAGTCGGCGTAACCCCGAAATGCCGGGTGTCGCCAAGTTGTGTTCGGAGTATCCGAGACCGGTCGGCGGCGGCCCCCCAGGTCAGGAAGCCAGAGGTAGCCGATTCCCGCTTGGTGGAGCGCGGACTCGAGTGCCGGCTGTTGATATTGCGGCTGGCTTCGGGAGCCGGGAAAGCGCCGGACATCGGCGACAAGCTCGATTCGATACGCGGCGAGTACCTCGAGAAAATCTGGGAGTGGGCGGGTGGAGTGCCCCACGGTCCACACCGTCAGGATCATTTCCCGCGCTTCTTCATCGCCCGGTCCAGGCCTGCGCCGCGGGCGGTCACCCGAGGCAGCAGGAGTCAGCTGCCCCGCTCGATCGTACCACAGGCGATCGGCAACGTGACCTGGGCGGGGATTGGACCGAGCGAGGCGACGGACCCCGCCAGCGTGTTGGCCGTGCCGTGGATGAGGACGACGCGCCGGTCGAGATCGAGCTTCGAGCCATCAAAAGCCTTGCTGAAAGCGGCGCTCAGGACCTCAAGCGAGACAGTGCTCCGGTATTCGTAGGTACCGGCGGCCGAGGCCTTGGGATACGTCCCCTCCGCCACGTTCATACTGACCGGGTCGTCGATGAAGGGCACCATCGTCGTCCCGGATGCCGGCTCGGTCTCGATCAGGTCGATGACCCCGTCCCGGTTCGCATCGGCTGCCTGGGTTGCGCAGACCGCATCGCGGTTGTCCTTGAACCCATGGAAGTGCTGCCAATGGGTGATGCCGGGGGCCGCGCCCTTGACCGTGACGCTGATCGTGAGCGTGTCACCATAAACGGTAAACCGAGCCTCCCCCGAGGTCTGCAGCCCGGTCACCTTGGCGTTCATCGGGTGAAGGTGAGCCACATAGACGGTCTTCGAGTGACGCTCAGAGGAAGATCCCTGGGCCGCGGCGGGAACGGCAAACAGGCACGCCATCGCCGTAAGGGTAATCGTCAGGAACGGTGGCGTCTTCATGCTGATTACCTCTTTTTCATAACCTGTGTGATGCTCGGAAACGCGCTACGGGCCGCCGCAGGCACCGGCAGCCAATCCTCGGCGTTGGGCCGGCCGACGAAGTAGTCGAAGGGCTTGCTGCCCGGGCCCGTGGCCTCCCCCACAATGATCCGGCCGACCATGCCGGCTGCCTCGTGAGGCAGGCAAAAGTAGTCGTAGATCCCGGGAACCGTGAGCGTCACCTCGAAGTGATCCCCTGGATTCACCAGGTACCCTGAATCCCAGGGCTCTGCTCCTTCGGGGATGCGCAGCGAGTGACGCCCGTTCTTCGGGTGATAGGCCGTGGCGGTATGCACGTTCTCCCGCACCACCCAGCGAATCGTGGTCGCGGGGGCGACGAAGACGCCCACCGGGTCAAACCAGACCTTGCTTCCCAGCGGGTCGCTCCGCATCGCGATCTCGACCACCTTCGCCGCTGTAGGCTGGGCGACCCACCAGGGCGGCAGGGCCAGGCCGGCCAAAACTGCCCCACCGGCCTGGATGAATCTCCGTCGCGTGCTCATCTCGCGCCTATTTCAGTGCCGCTGCTTTGGCGGCGGAGATGTACCACAGGACAATGTGGTAGTGCGGCTCGGCCACGCCCGGATGCCCGGCGTTGTACACCACGTCGACGTGATCGACCTGCTCGCCCTGCCCGGTCTTGAGACCAGCGAACGCCTTCTGCACGTTCATGTCCTTGAGCGGGATCATGTAGATCGAGCTCACCAGCTTGCCCTGCCGGTCGTAGGCCAGGAATGGTCCAGCGGGCAGCGTCGCGGGGTCCGCGTAAAATGTGCCCAGCCCCGGCAGGAAATCGGGGAGCTGGACCAGGGTGCTGACCTTCTTGTACCCGTCGCCCGGCGGGGCTTTGCGTTGAGCTGCGGCGTTCTCTGGCGTGGTCAACAGGAGCCCAAGGCCGAGAGCGGCTCCCAGCAACCCGAGGAGGAGGCGTTTCATACAATCCATGCTCCCTGCGAGTGAGATCGTTCTCCGAGCTCGCCGACTCGCGCGGAGAGCCTGGGGGGCTTGGCAGGTCCCCAGCGACAGACAGTCTATCACCGATGGTGTGAAGCTGATTTGAAAGCAGCGTGAAGCCGCTTTCATCGGACCACTACCTCAAGCTTCGCGGCCCTTTAACCATTTCTTCATGACTATCTGATTAGGCTGCGAGCATGGAGGTCGTGAATGCGGGCCGAGATCCGGACGGAAGGAGTATTCCATGATCAAACTCAAACGTGCTTACGATCGTGCCAGCAGGGACGATGGCGTGCGGTACCTCGTGGAGCGGCTCTGGCCTCGAGGTATGACAAAGAGCGGGCTCAAGTTGGACGGATGGCTCAAGGATGTGGCCCCGAGTCCTGCGCTCCGGAAGTGGTTCCGCCATGACCCGAAGAAGTGGCCGCAGTTTCGACGCCGGTACTTCAACGAGCTGAAAGCGCACGAGCAATCGCTCGAGCCTCTGCTCGAGGCCTCCCGCAAGGGCCTCGTTACGCTCGTATTCAGCTCGCACGACACGAGATAACGCGGCGGTGGCGCTCCGCGAGTACCTCGCCCGTTCGGGCTGAAGATGGAGCGCGGCGGCCCACGAGTCAGGCCGCGCCCAGACCGGCTCGGCCCCGGTGTGGCTCGAGAGAACCTGTACTCGGTACAATGAGAGCCGGCATCTGGGTTCCCCGCAGGACCAGACGGGCGGCCGATCCGATCTCAGCGGAACCGGTGGCGTGGGCGCCATTGCGTCCGAGGACAATGAGATCGGCTCGAACGGCGCGGGCGCGTTCCAGGATAACCGGACCTGCTGCGCCAACGGCAACAATGGTGCGGGCCACAGGCGGTCGTCCGTCTGACCGGCCCAGACCTCGTAGCCACGCATGCGTGGGAGCCACCCAGCGGAAGCTGCTACCCAGTCTCGCGCCTCCGCTTTCCGGGCGGGCGCCCGCTTCCCACAGCCGGTCGTGCGCCAGAAGGGTATCGCTGAGCACGTGCAAGAGCGTGAGCTCGGCTCCGAAGTGGTGAGCGAGGGCTGCGGCCCAGTCCACTACCTGGCGCCCGATGGGAGCATCATCCACCGCCGCGAGGATCCGTCGCGGGCGCTCCTCGGCGCCACCTCCGATGACAAGGGCCGGCACGGTGAGCTGCCGGATCAAACGCTCGAGCGTCCGGCCCCTGCTCCCGTCCAGCGCCTTGCGGCCCAGGACCACGACATCTGCCTCGAGGCTTCGGGCTGCGTCAGCCAGGCTCTGGACGGCGACCCCACACGCACCTGCACTGAGAGGTCCTGGGCCCAAGCGTTGCCGCGAAACCTCGCAAGCCAGGCAGTGGGCTGCGGATCGCGGCCCCGAGCTGGTCGTCAAGCACCGGCATCGTTGGCTGCAGGAATCCGGGTACTGTAGGAATCGGGAGTACGTGTGCGAGCTCGATTCGCGCGCAGCTCCCGAAGTGGGCGGCGGCCCATCTGGCGGCTGCGAGAGAAGGCTGGCGAAAGTCCACGCCCACCAGTATGCGCTCGAGTAGCGCCCGCGAGGTACGACTTTGGGCGAGCCGTGGGACGTGATGGACTTGTGTCATGTTGTCTCCTGCTCCTCTCAGCTGCAGCGCACACACGTCTTTGTCTCGGGTATGACCGCGAGACGATCGAATGCAATGGGCGACTGACAGATCAGGCAGGTCCCGTAGATGCCTGCTCGAACCCGCTTCAACGCCTCGAGGATGAGCCTGATCCGGCCTTGTGTCCGCACATCGTTGCGCCTGACGCCGAGCGTGGAACCAGGGCTCAGCCGGCGCAGCTCGGTCAGCAGTTCCGTGTTCAGCTCTTCCAGCTGGGTGTCGGTCAGATCCGAGCCCCGAGCCGGCGAGTAGGCAAACGACACAGTCATCATGATCTCCTTTCCTGAACCCGAGCCTGCAGCCCGGCCAGGCTCCATTGTCTAAACGGATGCCAGGCACTTTCCACCGAACTGCCGCATGCGCCGGTAAACCCCGGTACCCCGGAGTGCCCGCCATACGACGCGGGCTCGCGCGGTGGCGAATACCTCGAAACGCTCCTCCGGAAGCAGCTCGATCTCAAAACCCCAGCCGCCGATTTCGGTCTCTTCGGGTACTGGTGGGAGCAATGTGGCCAGAACCCCAGCTTGTGCGATCACGGCCTGGGTAGACCCATGGTCCATGACGAGGACATTCTTAGGCTCCGTGCGCTTGAGCGAGGCTGTTCTCCGCGGCGTCGGGTTAACGCACGATGCGCCACCGAGGCGGCCAGGGCCGCATCATCGCGGGTCGCAAATCCCCTGAAGCTCACCGTGGTACCGTCGACGTGACCGATCTCCTGTTCATCCTGAAACAGCCGGAACTCAGATCCAGTCCCTAGACGTCGTGCTCGCATCGTGTCCTCCTTAGAGCGTCAGGGGGCAACATGGGCGGGCAGGTGCCCACCCAAGGGCATCGCTACTGCGAGTGTCCGCGGTCTGCCTCCGTAGTGACTCAAGCCGCGGCCTGGTTCGCCTGCCAAATCCATTCCACCTCGATCGAGATCTTGACCTCGTTGCCGACGAGGACCCCGCCCGTTTCGAGGGCCTGATTCCAGGTGAGCCCGAAGTCCGTGCGATCGATCTTCCCGTGGGCACTAAACCCAGCCCGCTCGGCGCCCCACGGGTCGATCAAGCGGCCCTGAGCCGAGACATCCATCACCTCACGCGTGACGTCGCGGATGGTGAGATCCCCCACCAGGCGAAACGCGCGATCGAGGTGATTGCCCTCCAGCCATCCGGCTGCGGAAGGCAATGGTCGGAAAGCGTGCCACGTCAAAGAAATCGACGGAGCGGAGGTGCGCATCGCGTTGCTCCTGGCGCGTGTCGATGCTGGCGACCTGGATAGCGACATCCACAAGGACTGTCCTGGCGTCGGACTCATCCACCCAGACTGTTCCCTGGACATCACCGAAGGCACCTTTGACACTCGAAATCATGAGATGCCTGACGGCGAACTCCACCGTGTGAGTGCGCGGGGTCGATCCGCCAGCTGCTTCCTCCAGCTAAGGCGCCGGGGACGTGCGCTGGAACGGTAGAAGTGGATCTCATCGGTTGCATCTCCTCTCACTGGATACCTAGCTAGGCTCTCCATGGGTTACGTTAACGCGGAGGATTGGGCGTGGGCCTCGACCAGCCATAGCAACTTCTCGATATCGCGGCAGACCTCCGTCAAGATGTCAACAGTGACCGGATCCACCGCCTGCTCTGCCTCGGCGATGCTGCCCCGCATCTTGGCAGCGAGGGCGGCAAGCGCACGAGCTAGGACCCTCACGTGGTCTACCCCTGCGTCGATCCGTAACGGGTACGGTGATAGCTCCGAGCGCTGCACCACAGCCTGTACCGCGCCCTCAGCCACCCCGCCAAGTTGTACTGCTCGTTCAGCGATCAGGTCGGCGTGCCCCGCTACTTCCACGGCTATCTTCTCGAATAGCTGATCGAGGTGCCGAAAAAGCTCGGCCCCTTCACGTTCCAGTGGGCGTGCTTGGCCTGCAGCTGGAGATCAATCGCATCCGCCAGCCGCTCGTGGAGAGATTCTACGGCCGCGGCGCAGACTTGGGCCGTGAGATCATTTCTCATCGAGTAACTGTTTATCGGTTGTCGCAACGTGGCTGCCATCGTGACCTCAGTAACAGGAGTGTCGCTTAAACGGCTGTCCGTATGCTTGCCTTCAAGCCTTTGTAGGGCCGAAGCTGGGCTGCTTCACTGTCGGGTCCACCTTGAGCCAGATCCACATTCCGGAAAGACCGTGGCCGGGCACCCCGCACACAACCCGATATCTGCCGTCCTCCGGCACCGGGAAGCGCATTACATCCCCCGCCTCCTGGGGCAGGCCTTCCAGCACCTTGGTGGTATAAGCCCGTGGGATTGCTGGATCGGTCGGAGCGTTGGGAATCGCTCCATCACCGGCGATCACAATGGCGCTATGTGGAGTCCCGTCTTTGTTGACGAAGTTCATGACGATCTCCGTGAGGGACAACCAAAGTGGCTCCGCCATTACGATGGCCGTTGAATGTGAACGGACCAGCGATGAGCTCGAAGGTGACCGTGTTGGTGGCGGCATCATAGGACAGCCAGTCGTCGACTGGGGCCAGGAACGCGTTGACAGGATTTGTGCTGGGCAGTAGACCACCCAGGAGGACGCTCAGGAGCAAGGCTGTAGTCATTATGACCTCATTCAAGTATGGTGGACGGAGCAGCGCTCCTGATTCGTTTGCGCGTGCGAAACCACCTGTCACACCGTGAGGAGGCAGTCCCCCAGGCAGGCGGATCGCTCGCGGGGAAGGACTGTTCCGCCATGTCGTCGATGAGAATCTCAACCGACTGCTGACATGCCAGGTCGCGTACCCGGCAGTCCTGCGCACCGTGGCTCGTAAGAACGCTCTCTAGCGGTGTCATGACGCCTTCTCCTGCCGAACGTATCTGCCCTCGACGAATTGCGACCTCAGCCAGCGCAGCACATCACCCCGGCTCAGCATTCCTACCAGCACGAGCCGACCTTCCCCGCCGTTCTATGACAGGCAGACTCCGAAGGTTGGTGACGACCATCAGGTTACCGGCTGCGGTGATAGCGTCACGCGGTTCGACGAGAGACGGCCTTTCGACGCATGACGTCCGCGACCTGGGTGGTGGAACTCACATCGGTGGCCCCGAGCGTTGATCTGCGAGGGTCCCAGGAAAACCTCCAGCACGTCCAGCTTGGAGACGATCCCCAGCAGGCGATTGCGCTGGCCCACCACCGGGAAGGCATTGAAATCGTACCGGTCGAACAGGGCCAGCAGACGGACCGATCGATGTCGTCGGCTCCACCGCGACAGGGCTGGTGCTCATGTTGTCGTGGACGGCATTCATGTCAGCCGATCTTTCCAGTCGCAATGGCGTGTACGATGTCGGTCTGCGAGATGACGCCCACGAGGGCGCCCTCATCCTCAACAAAGAGACGACGCACGTCAGCGTAGAGCATGTGCTGTGCTGCCTCTCGCAACTCCGCACCCGACTCGATCGTAAGCGGCTTCCTCGTCATGAGATCCTGCACGGAGGTGTGCTCCAGGATCTGCCGCTCCTGAGCGCTTCGTGTCTCGGCCTGCGCGGCGATCAGGTCCGTGGTGGAGACGACTCCAACTACCCTGCCTCGGGTGTCCACCACAGGAAGGCCGCTTACCTGCGCGTCCGCTAGCGACATCACGACCTCCGAAACGGGAGTGTCGCTGGGTACCGTTCTCACGGCGGTCTGCATGATGTCCGCTACCTTCATCGTGTTCCCTCATGGTTTCTGATGGAATACCAAGATGGTGGTGCAGGTATGAAGGCTGCATGAAGCGAGTTCGAAACGAACCTCATGTGTCGGAAGCAACGCGGATCTCGGTGGCCCAAGGAGCGCGGTCTTCCGAGCCTGGTTTTAAGAGGGATTTGGAGTCGATCTGGTATGATGCGGGCGGGATGCGAGGTAGAGATGACCTTCAAGGCCCTAGGTTTTGCTACTCCTCCGCCACGAGGGCCTGGATGCGGTCCAACAAGTCGTCGAACCTGAAGGGTTTGCCCATATAGTCATTGACACCCGCCGCGTGGGCTCGGCGGACATCCTCAGCCGAATCACGGGCAGTCAGCATGAGGATGGGGGTGTCCTGGCCCAGGCACCGGATGCCCCGCCGCGACCTGAAGCCCGTCCTTTTTGGGCAACATGAAGTCCAGAAGAATCAGATCGAAAGCGCCGGTGCCGGCGAGCTCGACCGCCTCATCTCCGTCATGCGCCCAGGCTACAAGAAACCCCTCCTGTCAAAACCCTCCTAAGGAAAGCGCCCACTTTGCGATCGTCCTCGACCAGCAAGATCCGCATTTAAGGAACCCTATCCCTCCGCCTGCCAGGAAGAATGCTTCCTTCGTGCTTCACACGCACTTCATAAGGCTGGTGCTATTCTATCTCAGACTTCTCAAGCGAGGGATGTGATACTCATGACCAGCGCCACCCTCACGACGGAATGGGCCCTTCGTACTGACTCCACGGAGCATCGCCCCGCCGCTTAGCGCCACGCTGCGCGATATCCACCGGCTATGGATGGATGACATTTGCCACACCCGCGGTGCTCGAGCGGACGCGTCGCGATCTGGACCACATCGGACGCCGGCAGGGCATGACTGAGGTCGTGGCAGCACTTGCCGACCGTTTTCTGAAATTCGCACCTGGTTCGCGGAGATCGAGCGGGTCACAGAAGAACTCACGCTTGATGGCCTTCCGCCGGACGGACGCCGAGCTCTCGCATGGCTCAGATTCGCTGACGCGGTCCGGCAGTGAAGCCCATCTCAGTGCGAGTCGCCGCCTTGGCGGAGGCTGAATCCTACCCCGCGGATCGTCGCCAGCATCGGCTCGCCCGTCGCGCGTCAGCTTCCGGCGCAGGTTCCCCACGTGAACATCCACCACGTTGCTCTCGGGGTCGAAGTGCATGTCCCATACCTTCTCCAGGAGCGTGGTGCGGCGGACGACCTCCTCGGAATGGAGCAGAAAGTATTCGAGGAGCTGGAACTCCTTGGGGGTGAGATCCAGTCGCCGGTCGTTGGCGGTCGCGACGTGGCGCAGGCGGTCGAGGGCAACCGCGCCGTAGCGCAGCACCTCCAGCCGCTCCGCACCGCCGCGCCGGTGCAGCGCCCGGATTCGGGCGAGCAGCTCGTCGAAACGGAACGGCTTGGGCAGGTAGTCGTCTGCCCCGGCATCCAATCCCCGGACCACGTCCTCGACCGCGTCGCGGGAGGTGAGCATGAGGATAGGAGTGCTCCGCCCCTCCCGCCTGAGCTCGGCCGCGATCTGGAACCCGTTCTTCTTCGGGAGCACCACGTCGAGCAGGATGACGTCGTAGTCGTAGACGTGAGCCAGCATCGTGGCCTCATCCCCGTCGGGGGCTACGTCCACGACGTAACCCTCCTCCTTCAGCCCCTGCTCGATGAATCCGGCAACCTTACGGTCGTCTTCGACCACGAGAATCTTCATGGATGAAAATCTAAGAGCTGTTTGATCCCGATCGGAAGTTGAGGTGAAGATCTCTTCATAATGCGCTCGCGGGAACCTCCAGGATGAAACACCCCCCCTCTCCCAGGTCGCGCCACCGCGTGGAGCTCGCCGCCGAGCAACTGGGCAAGCCGCCGCGAAAGTGGCAGGCCCAGCCCGAGCCCGCGACTTTCTTCGCCTGCCTTGGTCACATAGATGTCAAAAATCCGTTCCACCTCACTCGGTGGCACTCCAGGCCCTTCATCCTCCACCTGGTAGACGATACGCCGTTCCCGCGCCGTGATGTTGACCCGCACGGTACTGCGCTCGGGAGCATACTTGATGGCGTTGCCCAGCAGATTGACCAGGATCTGCTCGACCCGGCTGGCGTCGGTCTCGCAGGTCGGCAGGTCGGGACTGGGCGCCAGTTGCAGGGCGACTTGCTTGAGGTTGGCCGCAGGGGTCACGCGGCCCATGGCGCGGTTGGCCATGGATACGGGCTCGACCGCCCGGATGACGGGCTTTAGACGGTCCTCATCCAGCCGGCTCAGATCCAGGAGGTCGCTGATCAGGGCGACCGCGTACTGGGCCGAGTCCAGGACCTCGAGCGCGGCGCGCGGAACCGTCGCCGGGTCTTTCTTCCGCACCAGCATCTCCGACCAGCCGTAGACCGCGGCGAGCGCATTCCGGAGCTCGTGGTTGACCATCGCGAAGAACCGTTCCCGGGTCCGATGCAGTCGCTGCACCTCCTCCAGCAACCGGGCGCTCTCCTCGTGGTGCCGCACATTCTCGACCGCGGCCGCGGTCTGGCCGCGAGCAGGATCGCGATGTCCTCGTCCTCCTCGCGTAAACACCTCGCCGCCGGTCTTCTCGGTGAGGTAGAGGTTCCCGACAACGCCACTCCGGCCGACGATCGGGACACCGAGGAACGAGCGCATCGGCGGATGGTTTCGGGGAAAGCCGTAGGAATCGGGGTGCTTGGTGAGGTCCGGCAGCCGGATCGGTTTGGCCTCGCGGATCACGAGTCCGAGGATGCCGTGGCCTCGGGGCGGCGGGCCGATGCTGGCCCGGAGTTCGGGGTCGATGCCGTACGTGGTAAAGCTCTCCAGGACCCTGCCGTCGGGCGCGACCACTCCGATGGCCGCGTAGCGGGCGCCGATCACCTCGGCGGCCACCTGCACCACGCGGTGGAGGACCCCTTCCACAGAGACCTCGGTGATGAGCGCCGAGGAGGCCTTCACGAGCCGCTCGAGCCGTTCCTGCGTTGACGGAGGGTGTGCGACGGAAGGTGAAGACATGCCGAAACATATCGCCAAGCCATAACCCCCGCAACCTTCCGGTCTCTTAATCATTTCTTCATGCGGTCAGGGCTTCAGTGCGACCGAATCAGGAGGAAGCCGATGAATCCGGGTCTCCTACCACAAGGAGTAGCACCAATGGGTCCTGGCAGAAGCGAGTGCGCGGGCGGCAAACTTGGCCCGCTCTAGGTTGACGAGATCAGTACCCCACGCTATGGTAGCCTTCGCCGTAACCTCATAGGAAAGGCACAACCGGCGAAAGCCGGCGCCGCAAAGCCACGGGTCCTCGCCTCCTCCGCGACGCCAGGTTGACGCCACGAAGAACCCAAGACCGCCGAGCCGCCTACCAGGCGACCGGCGGTCTTTGTCGTGCGTTAAGCGTGATCGCCTGCTCTCATTGCCGCCACAGTCCCAGAATGAAAGGAAAGCCACATGCCTGTCACGACCAAAGAGCCAGCGGTCGCCACAGCGATCCGGCCGTTCGCGAAGATCGAGTTCCCCGAGGCGGAGCTCAAGGCGCTGCGTGCGCGCATCGCGGCCACGCGCTGGCCCGAGAAGGAGCCCGTCAAGCCGGTGGAGCGGCAGGAGACGAAGGATCAGTCGCAAGGCGTCCAGCTTGCGACGATGCAGAAGCTGGCGAAGTACTGGGCGACGGACTACGACTGGCGCAAGGTGGGAGACGAGACTGAACGCCCTGCCGAACTTCATCACGGAGATTGATGGGCTGGACATTCACTTCATCCACGTTCGCTCGAAGCATGACAATGCGCTGCCGCTCATCGTCTCGCACGGATGGCCCGGCTCGATCATCGAGCAGCTGAAGATTGTCGACCCGCTCGTCAATCCCACGGCGCATGGCGGCAAGGCATCGGACGCGTTCCATGTGGTATTCCGTCCATGCCGGGCTACGGGTTCTCGGGCAAGCCCAACACGACCGGCTGGGGCCCCGACCACATCGCGAGCGCCTGGATCGAGCTGATGAGGGTTATCGGATACAAGCGATTCGTCGCGCAAGGCGGCGATTGGGGCGCGCTCATCGTCGACCGATGGCGGTCGAGGCGCCACCGGAACTGCTCGGCATTCACACCAACATGCCCGGCGCGGTTCCGCCCGAGATCGACAAGGCGGCCTTCACCGGGGCTCCGGCACCGGACGGCCTTCCCGCCGAGGAGAAGAAAGCCTACGACCAGCTCGCGTTCTTCTATACGCTCGACCTGGCCTACGCGCAGGAGATGGGGACCCGCCCCAGACGCTGTACGGGATCGCCGATTCACCGGTCGGCCTGGCCGCATGGTTCCTCGACCACGATGCGCGCAGCCTCGAGCTCATCGCGCGGGTCTTCGACGGAAAGTCTGAGGGCCTAGCGAGACGATGTGCTCGACAACATCACGCTCTTCTGGTTGACGAACACGGGGGTTTCCGCGGCCCGTCTCTACTGGGAGAACAAGTTCAGCTTTTTCAACGTCAAGAACGTCGTCATCCCGGTTGCCGTGAGCGTCTTTCCTCGACGAGCTCTATCCAGCCCCGCGGAGCTGGGCCGAGAAGGCGTATCCCAAGCTCATCCATTTCAACCGGCTCGACAGGGGCGGGCACTTCGCCGCGTGGGAGCAGCCAGAGCTGTTTGTCGAAGAGGTTCGCACCGGGTTCCGGTCGCTTCGTTCGATAGCCGTTGACGCGGCGGCGCACATTTTCTGTGCGCCGCTGCCTTACCCATCGAGGAGCGCTGCCTCCATCATTGAGAGACATCGTGAGAGACATCGGCCCCGAATCGCGGTGACCGGGGCCGATGGAAAATAGTGCCTAAGTTGTTGTGGAGTATCGAGTGAGGGCGGTGGGACTCGAACCCACGACCTAGGGATTAAAAGTCCCTTGCTCTACCAACTGAGCTACGCCCCCCGGCATGCAGTCGACATACCACTCCTCAAATATCTTCAGCAGCTCAGCCAGCGGCAACCTTCCTACCCGGCACCATGTGCCGTGGGGCGCTGTGCTCGCTCAGCTTGGATAGGCAGGGAACAGGTGGGCAACCTGGGGCGGCGGGTCCGAGAACGCATCCACCTGCTGCTCGATCGCCGCGTCAGCGCCCGTCAGTCGGCCGTGGTGCTGCCGCAGATGCTCCTCCCACGACAGGACGATGTACGTCTCAACGAAACGGTTCGGCATCGCACCATCCCGGTAGAGCCCCCAGCGGATCGCGCCGGTTCGCAGCCGCGAGAGCCGAAGCGCACGCATCGACTTCAGGAACGGGTCCTCGACATTGGGAGCCACCGTATAGGTGTTGGTGACCAGCACCGGACCGACGTCGGACTCGGGATCGATCACCAGGTTCGGTTCCGGCCAGGGGACCGATGGGTCACGGTCGAGCCCGCGCACATCGAGCAGGGGCCAGCGGTGGATGGTTGCTGCACCGGCAAGCAGTACCATGGCGGCGAGGAGAAATGTGGTGACCAGGCCACTCTGTTCGGCGATGAGCCCCCACGCGAGTGCCGCCACAGCCTGTGAGCCGAACAGCACTATTTGATACCCAGCCAGGCCGCGAGCGCGTACCCAGCCTGGGAGGAATAACTGCACCAATGCGTTCACGTTTGCGATTGCCACGACCCAGGCGGCTCCGGCGGGAATAAGCGCAAGGAAGACGACGACAGGATTCCGCACTAGGACTAGTACCACCATCGCTATGGCGTAGGCCGCGCTCGCCAAAAGGATCATTCTGTTGCTCGACAGCCTCGCGCGAAGTCGGGGCAAGGTATACGCCCCAATGATCGCGCCACCACCCAGGGCGCCAAGCAACAATCCGTACCCTTGAGCCCCCATTCCCAGCCGGTGGCTTGCCACCAGCGGTAGCAATGCCCAAATCGCCGTGGCCGGAACAACGAACAGGGCCAGGCGGAAGAGAATTCGCCTCACGACGGGAGAGAATCGGATATACCGCCCGCCGGCGCGGAGCGCGGGAATGAACCGCTCGGGTGTATGCGCGGCCTCCTCGATTGGGCGACGCCACCCGATCAGCACTAAAGCGAAGAGGAGGAAGGTGGCCGTGTTGACCGCGAACACCGCGGCGACTCCAACGTGAGCGATCAGCAAGCCGGCGACCGCGGGACCGATTGCTCGAGCCAGATTCACGCTGATGCCCCCGAGAGCAGAGGCGGAGGCGAGCTGATCCCGGGGCACCAGTTCTGGAATAAGCGCCTGGTAAGGAGGCAACTCCATCGCCGACGCGGCGCCGAGGGCAAAGGTGAAGGCCAGCAAGAGCGGTGGGGTCATCTGTCCACTGATCGTCAGTGCGGTCAACGCTACACCTACAACTACCTGGAAGCACTGGAGAGCGATCAGAAGTCGGCGCCGGTCAAAGGCATCCGCGAGTGCACCGGCCGGCAGCGCGAGCAGCACATCCGGCGAGGTATCGGCGGTTTGGACAAGGGCGACTAACATTGCGGCGTTCGGCAATCCGACCAGAAGCCACTGTGCGCCGACCGTCTGCATCCATGTCCCGATGTTGCTAGCGAGCACGGCCAGCCAGAGCATCCGGAACACCTGTTGTTGCAGCGGCGCCCAAGGCGACGTGACAGGATGCTCAGTTACCTCACTAGGAGCGGGCCCCATACCCAGATACGCTCGCAGCCTCAGGCGACTTGCAACATTGCAATGGACCTGCTTCCACCGTGTCCGCAGGTCGATGCAGTCTGCAACCCGCTGGTGGAGAAGTCCAGCCACCTCCAGCCGCGAGGCCCCCGGCAGATCGTTCTTGGTGGGAGTAGTGCCGCGGTGCCTCAGAGGGTGATGCGAAGGCATTGCGGCTGACGTCACGGCGCTCTACGGGCGAGTGGCAGTGCCGGTCAGCTTGCTGTCCGCTGAGATGGGAACTAGATCAGGAGGCGGCCGCGACCTCGAAGCAGCAGCTCGGCCGACCGCTCCGGGCGCAGCAGGAGCGCACACTGGCGCCGGTCAGCTCCGAGAGAAGAGTCACGATCGCCTCACACACCTCGGGTCGTTCCTTCACGGCGGCGCCGACTGGGCAGCCACGACTCTGAATGAGGTAGCGCGCGCCGGCCTCGACCTCCTCCACCGAGCTGAGGCCGCCGAGCTGATTCAGCAGGTTGGAAGCCGCCTGCACGCGATGTGACAGATCGCCCGACGCGTGCCCGACGTCCGCCGCAAGGCGGCTGCCGACATCCGCCAGAAGGCGCCTCAGCTCCTCCGCCGTAAACCGCTCGCCAAGAGCGGCGAGAAGCGTGGTGAGGAGCGGCAGATACGCCTTGGAAAAGAGTGGCTCGGCATCGGGCGAGATGTGGTAGAGCGTGGCCGGCTTGCCGACCCGTCCGTGCCGTCGCTCTCCCTGGGGTTGGACCAAGCCATCACGTTCCAGGGTTGCGAGATGGGCACGAACGGCGTTGTCGGTCAAGCCGAGGACCTCTGCCAGCTCGTCGGCCGTCATTCCGCCACGCCGCAACAAGCTCAGAACCCGCCCACGGGTGGTCTCGAGAATTCGCTCCGGCTTTGTCGGTGGGACCATTGTGCCTCCTTCGTAGCCCCAAAAGTGCCATATAGTTATGGATTTGTCAAATAAGTCAATGAAAATCTTGACAAATACTCAACACTCTACCACCTTGTGGAGGAAGGAGCCAACTCACTGACGGATCGCTCACCCTCCCTCCAGGACTGGAGCCGAAAATGTCAAAGCGCTATCTCGCCTTCGCAGCCTTCCCTATCGCACTCGCTCTTGCAGCACTCGGTGGAACCAGCCCCCTCGCGGCGCAGCAAGATGCCGCGGTCGTCTCGCCGGCGCCCGCGCTGGACGACCCCACCATAGTAGCGATCTTCGACAACGCCAACAGCTTCGACATCGAGACCGGCAAGCTCGCCGCCAAACAGGGCCACTCCAACGAAGTGCGTCAGTTCGGCGCCATGCTCGCGCGCGACCACGCGATGGTTCGCCAGCAAGGACGGGATCTGGCCCAGAAGCTCGGGGTGACACCCACCCCACCCGCCGGCGATCACAGCACCCAGGACCAGGCGGCCACCCTGCACCGGCTGAGTGCCCTTCGTGGAGCTGAGTTCGACCGCGCGTTTCTCCAGTACGAGGCTGCGTTCCACAGAGACGTGATTGCCGCCATACAGTCCACGCTGCTCCCGGCCATCAAAAACGAAGAGCTCAGAGCTCTGGTGGTGAAGGTGGCCCCGGCCTTCCAGGCGCATCTGGACATGGCGGAGAATCTCGGCAAGCGGCTCGCCACAAAGTGAGTCAGCCAGGCGCTGTTGGAAGGGAGCAGGTGAACGGCCTATGACAGCGACGGTATCCCTTCCGCGCCTGAGCGATCACGCAAGCTGCAGCGTAGTTTCCCGCCTGTTTCGAGGGCAGTTGTGCGAGCAGCTTGCCAGGGGTCCCGGACGGAATGTCCAGGCTGGCAAGCTGCTCTACACCATGGGTCAGCCGGCAGAGAGTGTTTATCTAGTTCGCCGTGGGCTGGTAAAGACCAGCCTCGTTTCGGCAGGCGGCCAGGAGCTGACCCTGCGCCTCTACCCGGCCGGTGACATCCTCGGAGAGCTCTGTCTCTGCACCGGCGAGCGCCGTGAGCAGGCGGTGGCGCTGGAGCCGAGCGAAATAGTCGAGATCCCGCTAGCGGCTCTGCTCAGAAGTGTACGTCAGGATCCACAAGCCGCACTGGAATTCGCGTCTGCGGTGTGCGAGCATCTCGCCGACGCGCATGAGGGGCTGCGCAGTCTCTCCTTCGACCCGGTGGCCGAGCGTTTAGCACGGGCTCTACTTGGGCTCGCGGACCGGCTGGGAGAGACTGGAGCACGGGGTAGGCGCATCGCCCACCATATCACTCAGGAGGAGCTGGCCCGCATGATCGGGGCTCGACGTGAGGTCGTCTCTGGTCTCCTTAACCGTCTCCGTACCGAGGGGTTGATCAGCTACACCCGCCGAGGGCTCATCGAGGTAGATAGAGAGGCCCTCAAGACCTACGTCGATTCCATCTCGGAACCGTGATCAGAGCGACTTCAGATATTCCACCAGATCGGCCTTCTGCGCCGCGGTAAGGGTGAGACCCTTCTTGGTATCGTAGATCTCCACGACATCGCATCCAGCGTCGGCGCGATCCCGTTGTGGAAGTACGGCGGGTGCCGCAGGAGCGCCCGGAGCGGCGTGGTGCGGTACTTCTTGGTTGCGCTGCGGGAGGCGTAGCTCGGCGCCCCATTCGGCTCCGGCTCGCTCACCACCTCGGCCGGTCGGGTGGAGCCGGGTGTTCGCGTCGGTGAGCAGGTTTCCCGCGTGACAGGTGGCGCAGCCTCCCGCGCCCTGGAAGACCGCCCGGCCGCGCTGGGCGGCCGTAGGGTCGAAGCTTCCCGGCAGCGGTGCCGGAGACTCGAGGCTGAGCTGGTACGCCTGAAGGCTTCGAGTTTAGATGAGATCAGTCGGGCGGGTTCTGCACACTCACGCCAATGCGTGAATCGGCGAAGGTGCCGTGCCCATGCATCTGGGTGACGCCGACGTAGAGATTCCAGTACGCGATGTCCGGGCCGTCGCCGGTGTAAATGATGCTGTTCACACCGAGGAGGCCGTAGGCAGGCGGGATAACGACCGGCCCGTTCAGGCCGTCGAAATTGAAGCGAGGGATCGTACCTACCCGGGCCCCACGAGTTGTACACCGCCTTCTGGCCCGGTTGAAAGAGCGGGCGAGAGCGCGATGATCGCGCCGGGATTGAGATCGGAATTAGGCCACCCATCGAGTCGCGCACCGATTCCCGCAGCGAAGGAGTTGTTCACCGTCGAGTGGCAGAGAGCGCAGGTGGTCCCGACCCGGACCAGGGTGTCGCGGCCATCGATGGTCTCGACGGTGCCTTTCAGGCCGACCACGGCGTTGAGCTTGAGAAGCGCCACCGTCGTCGCCGGGTCGGTCAGGCTGATTGCGCCGCTCTGTATGCCCTGCACCACCTCGAGGGGAAGCGCCTCGGCATCGACCTTGAGACCCACCGCCAGCGCGGTAGTGGGATCCACGGCGGCTTGAATGACCTCGTGCATCGCGGAGCGTATCGGTCCAGAACGTCTCGTCGCCGTAGGTGTCGAAGCGGAAGATGTCCTTTCCCTGGGCCGCCAAGGCGGGATCGGGCGGGTCGGGGCCCGCGGGACCGTTGTCGCTGCAGGCAACCATCAGCACGGCGACGCTGCATCCCAACACTGCAGCCGAACCAGCGGCGCGGAGTAGACTGAACATGCAAACCCCTTTCGTCGTACTCGCATTCCTGGATCCGCCCGGGTCGCCGATCGGACAGTTCGGGCGGGCATCCAATATGGGAGCCGCAGAAACAGGGGTCTGTTACCGAGCTAACATCCGGCGCTGGACCCGAGAGCAAGAATGCGGGACTCAGTGCGCCATCGCACCCTCCTGCGCGCTCCGTCGTCTGGCCCGGGGCGAGCGCCCGCAGTACGCCGACCGCACCCTTGGTCGCATCGGCGAATGCGTGAGTGACGAAGGGGTAGTCGCCGGGCTCGCGAAGCCGCACCTGGAAGATGCTCCCGCCGCCAACCGGGATGTTCACCGTTTGCACGCCGACTTCTACGCTCTCGCCCTGGTAAACCCGCTCGAAGATTCCGCCCACCACGTGGAAGGAGCTGATCCGGTTGGGCCCGGCGTTCACGACGTAGAGACGAAGCAGCTCGTTGGGTTTGACCTCTATCGGGTGGGTCGCGTACTGGCCAGCCCTGCCGTTGAAGACCACATGGTCCGGGGCGAGGCTCAGGAGCTTCTCCCACTCCAAGCTGCGGGTGCCGTCGGCCCCAGGCTTGGGGGTTAGATAGAACTCGCTCTGCACGAAGACGAATTCCCGAGCTTTAGGCAACGGCCTGGCATGGTCCACGATAAGGGCGCCATACATCCCATTCGCGATATGCATTGCCACCGGTGCGGTGCCGCAGTGGTACATGAAGGCACCCGGCACCCGCGCCACAAAACGGTAATGGAGCGAGTCGCCGGACATCAGGTTCACGTAATACTTGCTCGGCGCGATCTCGGCCGCATGGAAGTCCATGCTGTGGGGGATATTCGCTCGGTTCACCAGGGTGAAGTCCACTGTGTCCCCCTGGCGCACGTGGAGCGTGGGGCCAGGAACCGTACCGCCGAAGGTCCAGGCGGCGTACTGTACTCCAGGCGCGATAGTCACCGGCGCGTGTTTCATCTCGAGCCGGATCGTGTGGAGGCGGGTCCGCTCGGCAGGCGCGAGCCGGGCCATTACCGGTGCCGGCTCCACTTCCGGTCCGCCGATCTTCGCTTCGCCGTGCGACACGTCGGCCGGGCGGGACGGTGTCGAGCACCTCCTGGGGACTCGTCGTGCGCTCTTCACTGCTGGGGACGCCGGACGCGGCGCGGCCCGGTGGAGTACGATCAGAAGGGGTGGAGGGACGGCAGGCAGCAAACAAGAGGCTGACGGTGCTTACAGCCACCCACAAGACGTGGGGCATGGGATCTCCCGGTTAAGGTTCCACGTGCATTACCTCGAGCGTCGCTCCCCGGTGCCGGTGCCGAACGGCTTGACGCGGCTCCACACGTAGAAAGCAAAGGTTCCCGCCGCGGCTACCTCCGCCAGCCTGCCGATGAAGGGCACGAACGGCGCACCGCTTACCTGCCCTAAACCTACAGAAAGCACCCCGGCGTTGAGCAGCACCCCTGCCAGCGCCACGGCGGTTTCACCGCCGCGCTCCCCGTCGCTCCCGCGGCGCGGCAGGATCCAGTAGGCGACGCCGAGCGCGAGGTTCATCGTCCAACCGAGCGCGAGCAATTCGACGTGCAAGGGCCGGAGCCAGGCGACGAGCCCGGGAACGAACTGCGTCACCTTAAATGCCAGCATCACCGCGCCGAGCCCGAATCCTACGACGAGATAGACGAGAGCAGTTCGTATCATCCAGACGCTGAGCCGCGGCACGCTAGCGAGCCCTCACCCGAGGCCAGATCAGCGCGGTGAAGGCACAGGCTCCTCCCAATTGCAGCAGCGCGGCGAGCGGGAGAAGCCACCGGACCGGAGTCGTCGGATCGACCGCCGCCGCTGGCTCAGTTGCCACGCGCAACAGGAGACCAATATTCAGAAAGCCATATGCAGCCCAGCCGAGTCGCTCGGACAGTGCCGGACCCAAGCGATCGGAACGGGGGAAGAGCCAGTAGGCGACGCCGAAGATCAATCCGGTGACCCAGCCGATCACCAAGAGGTGGAGATAGCGGCCACATGACCGAAAGCGCAGGAATGGCCGTGCCGAGAGAGCGGCTCTGCATTACGGCACCGAGGGCCAGCGCCGTGACGAAGTAGAAGAGGGCGGTCTTGATGAACCAGCGCGTCAGAGTCGGCATGGCAAAGTGGCTGAAGACTGGGGTTGGTGAAGGAGGGAAGTTGACGGACCGTCGGGTATGCCGGTAGTCTCCGCAGATGCGAGTCCTCATCACCGGCACCGGAGCCGGAGTCGGTAAGACCTGGGTCGGGCAGGCGCTGGCCCTAGCGCTCCGGAGCGGCGGCAAACAAGTGGTCGCCGTCAAGCCGGTGGAGACCGGCTGCGCCGGCGCACCCGGCGACCGCGAAGACGGAGTGCTTCTGGCTCGGGCGACCGGACAGAGCCAGCCGGCCCACGCGATCTTTCGGTTGCCGGACGAGTGCCTCCCCCACTCTCGAGCGACCGCTCCGGCATCACGATCGACTTCGACGGGCTGGTGCTCAAGATCGAGCGCTACGCGGAGAGCGCGGAGTTCCTGCTGATCGAAGGCACGGGGGCCTGCTCGCGCCGGTGACGTGGGAGTGGAACATGGTGGATGTGGCTGGGGCGCTTGGCGCCTGCGCGCTGGTGGTCGCCGTCGATCGGCTCGGAACCATCAATCACACCTTGCTGACACTCAGCGCACTAGAGCTCGCCGGCGTTCCCTGCGCCGGCGTGGTGCTGACGACACCCGAGGCGCCCGACCAGTCCACCGGCACTAATGCAGCCGCGATTGCCCGCCTCTCCGGACTCGACCGGGTGGTGGCGGCACCAAGAACAGCCTACCCGGATCGGAGCGAGGGGATGAGAACGGTGGTGGGCTGGCTTAGCCGGGTTGGGGCGACTGCATGATGGACGGATGGACGGATGGACAGGCGGACGGGCGGACGGACGGACGGACGGACGGAAATGAATTAGCCGTGCGGTATTCGGATGCAGTATCCTGATCTATGCTATGCTAGATCCTGAGGGTGATGCCCTATGAGAGATACGAAGCTTGGAAAGTGGCCCACGAGCTCGCCCTGGAAGTTTATAGAATCACCGATCCGTGGCCAGCATGTGAGCGGTACCAACTGACGGCGCAGATCCGGCGGGCTGCGCTCTCTGTTCCGACGAATATCGCTGAAGGCGCGGCGAAGCGTGGCCCTCGCGAATTTCGGCGATATCTAGACATAGCCAGAGGTTCTCTGTCTGAAGTGTCCTACCTTCTTCGCTTCAGTAAGGATCGTGGAATTCTTGACAACGAATCGTTCCAGATAGTACATGAACTCAGGGATCGTGTCGGGCGGCTGACCTGGGGCCTTTACGCTTCCCTCAAGACCACCAGCAAGACCACCAGGCCGACCTGACTGACTGTCCATCCCTCCATCCGTCCATCCGTCTGTCCGCCCCCCCGTCCATCCGTCCACCCGTCCATCCGTCCGCCAGCGCGCATCCGGGCCGAGGTCGGCGCGGTGACGCACCAGCGTGGTGAGCGCTCGGGTGTCACGCCGCGACTCCAGAATGGCCTCCCGGTACGCATAGAAGCCCGGTTTGAGTGTCCTCCGCCCGCTGCAGGCTTCGTCGGAACATCCCACAATCCCGTACCAGGCCTCTGGTTCTCTGAGGCCGAACGCCCGCTCTTCGAGCAGCTCGTAGATGAACAGCGCCTTGACACGAGGGATGGCGGAGACCTCCCGCGCGAACTGCGCGATCCACCTACCCTGCTCGACCGGATCATAGCGGGATTCAGACGTATTCTTCCAGTTGGCCTCGGTGATCCAGATGTCTTTGCCCTGGTCGGGAAGGTGAGGCAGCACGTCTGACGCGAAGTCGCCCATATCCGAGTACCAGTGGTACCCGTAGACGTCGAATGGAACGCTGTCGCGGTGGAGCGCCTCCAGGAAAGCGTAATGTCGGAACCCGACATTGATGATGACGCCGGTTCCGGGCGCGCCCTCATGGATGCCCTCGGTCATTCCCCGCAGGAAAGCCGTAGTCTTGGGCAGCAGCGAGTCCACGTAATGGGCGATAGAGGAGCCGTCCGGGTGGAGAACTCGATGCGGGCTGGCCGTGGAGTCCACCGTGAACTTGAGCGCCCGGTTGTCGAGCTCGTTCCCTGCCTCCACATGGCTGAACCGGCCCCGGTATCGCGCGGCGAAGTTGAACGCCATCGCGTATCCCCGGTGGTAGTTGGCCGAGTCGGATGCGTTCGGCTCCGGGGCAGCCACGAGCAACGGGAGAATTCGGATGCCTCGAGCGTTTGCCCCATCCAGAATGCCACCGAATGCGGGGTCCACGTTGCCCGCAGTGTCAGGGTAGAGATCGATTCGGTAGTAGGAGGCCTGCAGGCCATCGAGGTAATCGAACTGCCGGGAGAGTCCCTCGCCTGACGCGGCGTAGGCGGCCTGCTTGCCGGGGTGGCCCTGCACACCCCACACGAAGCCTGTGCTGCTCGGATTCGCGGTCAATGGCGAGTGCATCGATGCCGTGTAGAGGTGGGAACTGGGCCCGCACGCCATGATGGCCGCCAGCGTCACTGCGTCCATGGGTGACCTGATCAGGGCGTCCTCTCCAGCTGCTGCTCGATTGCATCCAACACCCAGCGGCGTACCCAGGGCCGAGGATCGGCGCGGTGGCGCACCAGCGTGGTGAGCGCTCGGGTGTCGCCCTGGGAGGCGAGCGTCGCCAGCACGATGGCGGGCTGCTGCTGGTCACCCAGGATCTTCTCCAACCCGTCGATGAGCGTCGAGTCGGGGGCCCGCGCGGCTGCAACGATCGCCGCGTTCTGGATGGCATCGCGATATGACGGAGTACCCAGCCCAGCCAGCACCTGAGAACGGGACCCCACCGAATCGATGCGCGAGAGCGCAAGGAGAGCGTTGGCCCGTACCTCGTAGCTCGAGTCCCTCTTCCAGGCCGCAAGCGCGGCCGCCTGCGACCGGGGTCCGCCCTGGGCGCCGAGCCCCGACACCGCTACCGCCCTGACAACCGCTGAGGTGTCGCGCATAGCGGCCTCGAGCACCGGCAGGGCCACGGCGGCAGGAAACTGGGAGAGCGCGCCCAGCGCCTGAGCCCGGGTGAGATAGTAATCGGCGCTCCTGGCAGCGCGGGCCAGCGTCGAGCCGGCCAGCGAGTCGCCAGTCCGCCGGCGCGAGCTGTCCAATGACCCAGTTCCGGTTCCAGAGATCGGGGTCTCGCGCCAGCTGGGTCGCTAGCCACGGCGTCGGTTGCTCGAAGGTCAGCGCCTTGAGCATGGCGTTGTTTTCGTCGAAGACCACCATGTTCGGCCGTGACTTCAGCCCCTCGATCAGGATCACCTGCTCCCGCCGGTCCAGCCGCACTCGCTTCCGCACGTCGCCCGCCGCGGTGCCTACCCGGATGGTCACCGGCCCCTGAAACACGCGCGGAGTGACGAAGCGGATTCCACCACTGTCGGCGCGGGCCGTGTCCACCTGGGTCTGACGAACCGTGAGGGCAAGCGATCCCGCGGTGGAATCGTAGGTATGGGCGACGGAGAACTCGAGGATAGCCCGCCTGGTAGATCCACTGATCCCAGAACCAGTCGAGATTCTGGCCGGTCGCATGGAGGACGGCACGGCGGAGGTCGTCACTCGTGGCGTTGCCGTAGGCATGCCGGGTCAGATATCGGTTGATCGACGCCCAGAACCGCTCCGGTCCCAGATGCTTCTTCAGCATCTGCATCACCAAAGCGCCTTTGGTATAAACGTTGTTCGAGTTGAACGAGGCGAGCGGCACGCTGCGCCGGGATTCGGCGGCCAGGAAGCGATGGTACTCGTCGAGATAAAAGTCGTCCTCGGCTCGGCGCCCCTGCTTGGCGCCCCAGTACTGGCCCGCCATGAACTCCGCCATGCCCTCGTTGAGCCAGTAGTTGGACCAGTTCTCTGTGGTGACCAGGTTGCCGAACCACTGGTGGGCGAGCTCATGGGGAATCAACGACTGACGGTACCAGGGCCGGTCGCGGTACGCCCGCGCGTCGGGCAGCCAATCCACCAGAGTCGTTGCGCCGACGTTCTCCATGCCACCGATGAAATCGGTCACCGTGGCCTGAGAGTATTTGGCCCAGGGGTATTTCACTCCGGTCAGCTTGCTGAAGGTCTCCATCATGTCCGGCGTAACCCCGAAGAGGCGGCGTGCCTGGGCCACGTCTTCAGGGTAGACGTAGTAATCCAGGGGGACATCGCGCCACCGGTCGCTCACCTTTTTTAGCGGTGCCGCGACCAGGGAGATCAGATAGGTCGAAGCGGGCCGCTCCTGGCGCCAATGCACGGTATGGGTACGGGGGCGTGCTGGCCCAGCGGCTCGAGCGCCCCGCGAGGGCGGATCGGGTCGATCGCTTACCAGCCTCCCGTTCGATACCACCGTGAGATCGGCTGGCACCCGGGCCACCAGCTCCCAGGTTGCTTTGTCGTTGGGGGCAGCATAGGTCGGAATCCAGTTCGGGTTCCCGTCGGTGCCGCCCCCGCTGTAAACCTGCTGCGGATGACGCGGCCTGCCCGGCTCGGCCTTGAAGAAGTAGAGCCCGCGACCCTGGGTGATCTTGCCCCGGTAGTCGATGGTGAACCGCACCGTGTCCCGGAACCCGGCGGGTTTGGCCAAACGAACCACAATCGAGTCGCCCGGGCGCGAAAACTGTAGGGCCGCACGACGTGCGGACTCCATCGTGACGGACCGCACCGCCAGCCGGCGTCCCATGGCCAGCACGATCGAGTCGAGCCCCGGCCGAAGCGACACGACAGTGGTCGTCACATTGCCGTCGAACGCCAGTGCATTCCAGTCGAAGCTGCGCGACTTCGATCCGCTGATGAATAAGGTCGTAGTCGTGCGAGGGCGTGTCCCGGCCGCTGAGGATCCGCTCGGCGTTGGATTGCTGAGCCGCCAACGGGCTGGCGACTGCCACGCCCAAGCACATGAGGCGCGCCCACCAGTCATTGCGAGGGCGCGCCGCGCCCGAAGCAATCCAGCCGGAACCCAGCGGGATCGCCACGCGGGCCTTCGGCCCGCTCGCGATGACTCCGAGTAGTCGGAAGGCTTCGAAGAACAACCTCATTACAGGGACAGCGTTAATTGCGCGAGGGGTGCGAAGGTGAGACGGTGGTGACGGGTGGGACCGAGCGCCTGCAGGCCCTCCTGGTGCTCCTCGGTTCCGTAGCCGACGTTGGTGTGCCATCCATAGCCGGGGTGCCGGGTAGCCAGGCGGTGCATGAGGAGATCGCGCACGGTCTTGGCCAGGATGGCAGCCGCCGAAATCGACTGGCAGCGCGCGTCACCATCCACCAGCGCTTCGTGAGGGTAGCCGATTTCCGGTAGGGGAAGTCCGTCGATCAAGATGCGGTACGGTTGCCCCAGGGTGTAGCGGCAGATGAGTCTGGCGATGGCCCGCCGCATGGCCAGCGCGGTGGCCACCCTGATGTTGAAGCGGTCGATCTCGTGGGCCGAGGCGGCACCGATCCCAAAGGCGATGCACGCGACCGCGGATCAGCTTGGCCAGACGAGCGCGCTTGCTGGCGGGGAGAATCTTGCTGTCGCGCAGGCCTCGCACGCAGGAGCAGCCGGTTGGAAAGACGACGGCCGCGGCCACCACTGGTCCTGCCAGGGGTCCGCGGCCGGCCTCGTCAACGCCGACGAGGAGATGCTCCTCAGCCCAGACCGCCCGTTCGCGGGCCAGCGTAGGGCGAGGGGCCATCGAGCTCAGCTCTCGCGCTTCTCCCGGATCCGGGCGGCCTTGCCGCTCAGCGCGCGCAGATAGTACAGCTTGGCGCGGCGCACCCGTCCCCGGCGGACCAGATCGACCGAGGCGATCGTGGGGCTGTGCATCGGAAAGAGGCGCTCCACCCCCACACCCGCGGAGATCTTTCGGACCGTGAAGGTCTCGCTGATCCCGCCGCCCCGCTTGGCGATGACCATTCCCTCGAATGCCTGCAGCCGTTCCTTGTCACCTTCGCGAACCCGGACCATGACCCGGATGGTATCCCCCGGATCGAATGCAGGAATGTCCGTGCGCAAGCCCTCACGGGCCACCTCTGCCAATCGCTCCATTGTCCCATCCTCCGCGCCGTCCGGCGCCCGGTGAACATGAAAAACTGGTACGATCTTAGTACCGCGGCCCCGATTTGTCATCCGGGGAGCCACGAGTCATTGCGAGGGCGCGTAGCGCCCGAAGCAATCCCGCAGCAGCCCACTGGATTGCTTCGGCGGCTGCGCCGCCTCGCAATGACTCGTGCTACACTACTCGCCCTCGTCGTACTGCTCCCACAAATCCGGCCGCCGCTCGCGGGTGAGCCGCTCGGCCTCCGCCTGCCGCCAGGCCTCGATCTCCGCATGGTTGCCCTTGCGAAGGACCTCGGGCACCTCGAGCCCACGATACTCCGCCGGCCTGGTATAGCTCGGCGGGCTCAAAATCCCGTCATAGTGCGAATCGGCGCTGGCGGACTCATGGTCTCCCAGGGCGCCAGGCAGAAGCCTGACTACGGCATCCAGGACGCAGAGCGCCGCGGGCTCGCCGCCGGATAGAACGAAGTCGCCGATCGACAGCTCCTCGGTGGCCAGCCCCTCCGCCACCCGCTGATCGACGTCCTTGTAGTGGCCGCACAGCAGTGTGAGACGCTCGCCCAACGAGAAGCGGACCGCATCGTCGTGGCTGAAGCGCCGCCCGCGCGCCGACAGCAGCACCACCGGACCGGTGGGTCGCAGGGTCTCCACTGCCTCGAAAAACGGCTCCGGCTTCAGCACCATCCCCGCCCCGCCACCATACGCGTAGTCATCGACCGTGGAGTGCCGGTCGTGGGTGAAGTCGCGCAGCTGCACCAACCGGAACTGCACCAGGCCCGCCGCCGCTGCCCGGCCGGGTATGCTCGCGGCCAGGTAGGGGGCGATGACTTCGGGGAACAGGGTGACAACATCAATCGTCAGCATCGTGCGTCATCCCGGCGGTCAAGCACGTCATCCCGAGCGGAGCGAGGGATCGGCCCGGTGAACGTCGAGTTCCGGATCCAAACGTGCACGCCGTCCGCTTCCTCGCTACGCTCGGAATGACTCGCTAGTCCAATAACCCATCAGGAGGAGTCACGACCAGCCGCCGTGCCGCCCGATCCACCTGCTGCACGAACTCCTTCTTGTACGGCAACAGGAACTCGCGCTTCGGGACCCTGAACCTCGATCATGATCCCGGCCGGCAGCTCGTACACCGCCGACACGAGGCCCAAGCGGGGTCTCGTCGGGCAGGCGAACCGAGAAGCCGTCCAGCTCGTGGAGATAGACCTCGTCTTCAGCTAACGGGTTCAGCTGATCGGGCGGGACCGCCAGAAAATGCGCCCGGAACGGCTCCAGTGCATCGCGGCTCTCGACCCCGGCAAACTTTACCAGCCACTCCCGGTGGTACTCTCGGCTCCGCTCCACCGTCAGCGGGCCGGCCACCGTGTCTCCAGCCAGGTCCACCACCCAGATCTCCCGTCCGGGAGCGAAGATAGTGGCCGGATCATCGGTCAGGGGGAAAAGGTTGCAGTCACCCTTCAACCCATGCGGCTTCCTTAGCCGGCCCACCACTACGTGACGGGTCATATGACATGTCAACAGAGACAACGTGAGCGGGAAAGAAACAACGTGAACGGGAACGTCCCGCTTACGCTCTTGCAGTTCCTGCTTACGCTGTCGCTGTTCCCGTTTCAAACACCCCGGCCTGCTTGAGCAGGGACTGGACGGTGTCCGAAGGCGTCGCTCCCTTGGCGATCCACTGCCGTGCCTTCTCCGCGTCTACCTGTACCTTGTCGGCCGTCGTTTCGCCCTTCGGGTTGTAGGTCCCGATGATCTCGATGAAGCGGCCGTCGCGGGGCGCCTCCTGGTCGGCGATCACGATGCGATACAGCGGAAGCTTTTTCCGGCCGATCCGGCGCAGACGAATGCGAGTTGCCATGTGGGTTCCTGATCGTACGGGTTAACCGGGGAATCCGCCGCGTCCGAAGGGCAGCTTCAGACCGGCGCCTCCGGTCTTCCCCGCGATCTTCATGAACTTCTGCATCTGCTTGAACTGCGACGAGCAAGGTGTTGACTTCCTGCACCGTCCGGCCCGATCCCTTGGCGATGCGCAGCCGGCGCTGGCCGTTGATGACGTCGGGGTTGGTGCGCTCCTTCGGTGTCATGGACAGCACGATGGCCTCGACATGCTTGAGCTTCTTGTCGTCGAGCTTGGCCGCCTGGAGCATGGCCGGGTTCATCCCCGGCAGCATGCCGAGCACGTTCTTGAGCGGCCCCATCTTCTGCATCTGCCGCATGGCATTCAGGAAGTCGCCGAGATCGAGCCCCTTCTTCGACTGGACCTTCCTGGCCAGCCGCTCGGCTTCCTTCTCGTCGACCGCTGTTTGCGCCTTCTCGACCAGCGAGAGGATATCGCCCTGCTGGAGGATGCGTCCCGCGAGCCGGTCGGGATGGAACGGCTCCAGCGCCTCGAGCTTCTCGCCCACGCCGATGTACTTGATCGGCGCGTGGGTGACTCCGTAGATCGAGAGCGCGGCGCCACCCCGGGCATCGCCGTCCATCTTGGTCAGGATTACGCCGGTGATGCCGAGCGCATCGTGAAAGCCCTGCGCGATCCGCACCGCATCCTGTCCGGTCATGCCATCGGCGACGAGGAGGATCTCGTGCGGCGAGACTGCCGCCTTGAGCCGCTTCAGCTCGTTCATCATCTCGTCGTCGATCTGCAGCCGGCCCGCGGTGTCGACGATGACCGTTCGTGCCCGAGCCTTCCCCGCCGCTACCAGCCCGTCGCGCACGATCTGGACGACGTCCTGGGTACTACTGTCGCTGTGGACGCCGACCTCGACCTGGCGCCCGAGCGTGTGCAGCTGATCGATGGCGGCCGGACGATACACGTCGGCGGCAACCAGGAACGGCGCCTTCTGCTCCAGCTTCAGCCGCTTGGCGAGCTTACCCGCGGTTGTGGTCTTGCCCGAGCCCTGCAGACCGACCAGCAGGATGACCGTCGGTGGAACCGTGGCATGGGCGATCGGCGCCTGCTTCTCACCCAGCAACACGACCAGTTCGTCGTAGACGATCTTGACCAGCTGATGCCCGGGCCGGACTTCCTTCAGTGCGGCGAGCCCGACTGCCTTCTCCTGCACCCGAGTGAGGAAATCCCGGGTCAGGTCGAAGCTCACATCGGCCTCGAGCAGGATCCGTCGGATCTCCCGGAGCCCCTCTGTGACCGCCTCTTCCGTCAGAACGCCCCGCCCCGTGAGTCGCTGGAGCGTGGCGTTGAGTTTGCCAGAAAGCTCGTCGAACATAAGCCCGTAAGAGTAGCAGCGGAGCGGGGTTTCTTCAAGGCGGACGGGCGGACGGGCGGTCCGACGGACAGCGCAGCGTCATCCCGAGCGTAGCGAGGGATCGGATGGGCTAACGTCGGCAACCAACTGTCCTCCGCCTTACCGCCTACCGCCTTACCGCCTTACCGCTTGCCCGCTTACCCTTCCACCATGCAGGAGATCACCAACCCCGAGGAGCGCCAACGTAACCTCGACCGCATGAAGCGGCGGGCCACCGGGCTCCTCGTGATCATGGGTGCGGCCTTTCGTGGCGACCAGGCTTCTGGAGCCTCGTTACGCCTGGCTGGGATACATCCGGGCCACGGCCGAAGCTTCGCTCGTGGGTGGCGTCGCCGACTGGTTCGCCATCACCGCCCTGTTCCGCCACCCATCGAACATTCCCATTCCCCACACCGCCATCATCCCCAGCCGCAAGGACCGCATTGGGCGGAGCCTCGGCAACTTCGTGCAGAACAACTTTCTATCGACCGAGGTCCTGTCGGCGAAGCTTCGAGCCGCCCAGATCAGCCGCCGCGCGGCCGAGTGGCTGCGCCGAGCCGGAGAACGCGAGCAAGGCAGCCCAGCACCTGGCGTCGGTGCTCAGGAGCGCCGGCGCAGTGGTTCGCGACGAGGACGTCCTCGCGCTCCTCGACCGCAGCGTGGTCGAGCCGCTCCGCCGCATGCCGATCGCGCCGGTGTTGTCGAAGGGGCTGGAGCTGCTCACGATGGACAACCGGCACCAGCAGCTGCTCGACCGCTTCATCCACGGGCTCACCCGCCTTGTGGCGGAGAACGAGGATCCTGATTCGCGACCGGATTCGGGAGGAGAGTCCCTGGTGGGTGCCGGAGATGGTGGACGACAGGATCCACAAGAAGGTTCTGGGAGGGATCGACGCGTACGCTAGTCGAGGTCGGGGCCGATCCCGGTCATCCGCTCAGCCGTCAGTTCGACGAGCTGCTGTCCGAATGGATCGTGCAGCTGCAGGAGTCTCCGGAGGTCATCGCCCGGGCTGAAGCCATCAAGCAACAGGTTCTGGATCCTGAGACCAGCGGCCGGCTGGCGGCATCGCTCTGGAGCGAAGCAAAAGAGGCCCTCGAGCCGCCAGAATCCGGCGGGCGAGGGGGGTGCCATGGACGCCGTGGCGCGCGGGCCTCTCCGCGCTGGCTCGCTCGGCACTGGAGGACGAGGCGCTCCTGGAGAAGGTCGACGGGTGGGTCATCGGGGCCGTGCTTCGGGTGGTGGAGCAGCACCGCCACGAGGTGGGCCAGCTCATCGCCCAGACCGTGAGCGCGTGGGACCCGGAGGAGACCTCCCGCCGCATCGAGCTGCTGGTGGGGCGGGACCTGCAGTTCATCCGGATCAACGGAACGCTGGTGGGTGGCCTCGTGGGCCTGACGATCTATAGCGTGACCACAATTGCTCTGATCGCCATCCCCTACGCCCGCCAGCGGCGGGCCTGGATGCTCACGAGGTCTGCCGGCACTACAAGGCACGCAGTGCTGGGCACAGAGACCGCGCGGTCCGCCGGACCGCTGGCCCCGCCGCGTGCAACTGGCGCCGGCGTCCAGCAGCTCGATGCCAGGATGCGGAACTCGTTTCATGCCGGTGTCTCATGCGCCCGGACGAGGCGCCCAAACGGGCCGGCTGACCCGCGGTCCGGAGGATGGTCGCCAAACTAAGAGCCCGGCCCGTTAGGGCTGGGTAATCGTGCGCGCACATCATGATGAATAAGCCCGTCCGCAGGACGGCATGGGTGTGTGCATTCGACATCGGCGCGGCGCTGATGCCGCGACGGCAGGCCAACATGGTGGTCCGCGCCGATCAAGCACAATAGGCCGGCTGCAGGCGGCCATGTGAACCTCGCCAGCTACCGGTCCAGTGACACGTTCGGCACGTCGCCCCAGCCCTCCCAGGATACAGGCGCAAGCACATACCGCATCGCCGGCTTGCTACCCAGCTCGAAGCTCTCCAGCAGCGTCCGGTAGCCCTCACGCGAGGTCGATCGCAGCTTTCCGCCGTAGCCCCAGGTGAACCGTTCAGCCGACCTGGTATCATCCCAGACGACATACCAGAGCAGCGCCGGGGCCCGATGGCGTGGGGAATACCCGATACCGATCGCCTCCCCACCCGATGGGCCGCGGACCCGGACCTCCCGAGCCCGGTCAGCCGCGCCATGAGCACCCGAATCTCGCTCTCACCGAGCACGTCCTCATGGATGACCTCGGAACTGGGGGGCAAGGCCACTGGCACAGGGGCGTCTCCCCTGAGGTAGCGATCGGGATACAGGATCTGCTCGGTCGACACCGGCATCCGTGGCCCGTACGGCAACGGTGTCCCGCAGTGGCGAGGTCTTCCACCAATGCATGAACTCCGCGCCGGCGAGGTAGGGAAGGATCAGTGACTCGCGGACCACGAGCGGCGCCCTGGCAAAGACCGGCATGGACGATTGTCTGCTGCCGGACCTGCTCGCGATAGAGCTCCCAGAACTCGGGATTGGCCCCAACGTTCTGCCCCGGGGCCAGAACCTCGATGGAGGCCAGGGTCGCCTGCCCCTCGAGCACCGCCTGGGCAGCAGTCAGCCGGTCGTTGTTCGAGGTGTCGTGAGGATCGAATCGAGCGGGAGGTACTGTCCCTGGAGCGCGTGAATCATCTCGTGCGCCAGGACCAGGCGGAGCTGTGCCGGGTCGGCGTCGGCCACGGCAAACAGCGTGGCGGAGTCGGGGTCGTAATACCCGGCGACCTGCTCGGTGTAGAGATCGAGCAGAAGCGCGCGAAGCTGGAGCGTGTCGGGCAGCAGGCCGAACAGCCTATAGGTCGTCTCCAGGCCGCGCATGCTTGGCAGGGGGCAGCTGCTCGTCCAGCTTGCGGATGAGGTAGGCCCGCACCTGCTCCCGAGACCGCATGGCCGACCCGGGGCTCGCCTTGAACGTGAGACCGGCGGCGCGCTCGACCGGCGCCCGAAGACTGTCCACCAGGCGTCGCAGGAGATCGGTTCCCGAGGTCGTGGCGGGCGCAGCCTCGGCAGCCGATGAGCAAGGCGGCCAAAGCCAGTCCCGATGCCAGCCACGGCCGTCTCATGCGCCGGTCAGGTATCGGCCGTACCAGCCGAAGATCGCGGGCCCGGCCTCGTAGCGATGGCCGCGCCGATGGCGAGGAAGATGCCGAAGGGCACCAGCTTCTTCTTCCCCGCGAGCAGGAGCGGCACGAAGATCGAGACTGCCCACCAGCGCCCCGAGGAAGATCGTCAGCAGCACGCCCTGCCATCCCAGGAAGGCGCCGACCATCGCCATCATCTTGATGTCCCCACCGCCCATCGCGTCCTCCTTGAACACCCAGGTTCCCACGGTACCGCACCAGCCAGAGGAGGCCGAAGCCGACCGCTGCCCCGAGCAGCGCGGTGCTCGAGGCCCGCCAGCCCACCGGCCAGGCTGAAGAGTACGACCGACGACCAGCCCGCCCAGCGAGAACTCGTCGGGAATGATGTATTCGCGCGCATCGGTCATGGCGATGCCGAGCAGGATCGTGCCGAACACGGCGCCGCGCAGCGCCTCCAGCGTCAGACCGTGGCGCCACGACCATGAAGGCCCAGATGCGCGGCGGTGGCCAGCTCGATCAGCGGGATACATGAGCCGAGATCGGCTGGCCGCAGCCGCGGCAGCGGGCCCGAAGCAGGAGCCACGAGACCACCGGAATGTTGTCGTACCACGCGAGCCCGCTGCCGCAGCGGGGGCAGTGCGACGGCGGGTGCACGACCGACTCCTTGGGCTCGGCGCCCCAGCGGAGGATGCAGACGTTGAGGAAGCTGCCGATCAGGGCGCCCAGCAGCGCGCCGCCAGGGCGATCGCGAAGCGGACCGGGATGAGCCTCATCAACGTCACGCGTGACCTCATACAGGAGGATGCCGGCGGCGACCGCCACGTTGAGCGACTCCACTCCGCGCGCCAGCCGAATCGCCGACCCGCCGGTCGGCGGCGGCATCGAGGGCGGACTGACGCCGGCGCCTTCGTTGCCCGACGACGAGGAGCGACCGGGGGTCGCGCGACGTGCGTCGCGGCACCGGCCAGCGGCTTTCGCCGGCCACGTCGGCCACCCAGATCTCGGCCCGCTGCAGCCGGGCCCAGGCCACCAGCTCCTCGGGCGTCGGCGGCAACCGCCGGCAGCCGGAAGCCGCGCCCATGCCGCCGCGGATCACTTTCGGGTTGGTGAGGTCGGCCGTGCCCTTGAGCGCCACGACGCCGCGCGGCGCCCGAGCGCCAGCGCGGTGCGGAGCATGGTGCCGACGTTGCCCGGATCCTGCACCGCGTCGAGCACCAGCGCACGTCATCCCGGGCGGCAGCCGGATGTCCGCGAGGCTCCAGCTCCTCGGCTCGATCACGGCGACGACGCCTTGCGGATGCTCGGTGTCGGTCAGAGCCTCCAGCTCCGCGTCGCTCACCTCCTCCACCCGGATGCCGCGCTCCGAGCAGCGCCGCTTTGAGCGCCTTCCCGCGGGTGGTAGCTTCCAGCGCCGGCGACACGGCGGCGCCGCCGTATCGGCGATGCCGGTCGGCGAGCGCCTCCTCGACGAGCCGCACGCCTTCGGCCAGCGCCAGGCCGCGCCGCTCCCGGCCCGCGGCGGCGGTGAAGGTCACGGATCAGCGTCTGGAGGGAGCTGCTCATGGAGAGTGCTCACCCGATGAAGATCGCGCTCACGATCGCCGGCTCGGATTCCGGCGGCGGCGCCGGCATCCAGGCCGACCTCAAGACCTTCCAGCAGTTCGGCGTCTTCGGCACCTCGGTCATCGTCGCCCTCACGGCCCAGAACACCCGTGGGCGTGCGCGCGGTCGAGGCGGTGCCCGAGGCGATGGTCGGCGCCCAGCTCACCGCGCTGGCCGAGGACCTGCCGCCGGCGGCGCTCAAGACCGGCATGCTGGCCGAAGCCGGCGCTGGTCCGCCTGGTGGCGCGGGCGATCCGGGAGAACGGCTGGGCACCGCTGGTGGTGGACCCGGTCATGGTCTCCACCTCCGGCACCGCCTGCTGACCGACCGAGGCCGAAGACGTCGTCCGCGAAGAGCTGCTGCCGCTCGCCGCGCTGGTGACGCCGAACCTCGACGAGGCCGCCATCCTCACCGGGCGCGTGGTGCACGACATGCCGACCATGGAGCGGGCCGGCGCGACCCTGCTGCCGGTTCGGCGCCGGCGCGGCGCTGATCAAGGGCGGCCATCTCGCCGAGCGAACATCACCGACGTGCTGGTGACGCCCGCGGGCGTGCGCCACTTCACCCACCCGCGCATCGACACGACCTCCACCCACGGCACCGGCTGCACGCTCTCGGCCGCCATCACCGCGGGCCTGGCGCTGGGCCGCCCGCTGGAGACGCCGTGGCTGACGGCGCTCGACTTCGTGCACCGCGCCATCGCGGCCGCGCCCGGAGCTGGGCGCCGGACACGGCCCGCTCAATCACACCGGTTCCGGCGACTACAGTCCGCTCGATGACCCCTTCGATCAGCGCCACCGAGCTCGCCCGCTGACCCGGTTCGCCGTCTCCATCACTTCGTCGTGATTGAGCTTCGTGGGTGAGATCCCGGCGGCGAGGTTGGTGATCACCGAGAAGCCGAGACAGCGAATGCCCCGCGCCCGCGCGGCGATCACCTCGAGCACGGTCGACATCCCCACCGCATCGGCGCCGAGCCGCTCCAGCATCCGGATCTCGGCCGGCGTCTCGTAGCTGGGCCCGAGCAGCTGGACGTAGACCCCTTCGTCGAGGCGCGATCCGCTGCTCCGCGCCACCTCGCGGGCCAGCGCCCGGAGCGACGGAGTCGTAGGGATCCGACATGTCGGGGAACCGCTCTTCGCCGGGCAGCACCGGGCCGAACAGCGGGTTCCGGAACGTCAGATTGATGTGATCGGCGATCAGCATCACCGTGCCCGAGGCGAAGGTCCGGCGGATGCCGCCCGCGGCATTGGTCAGCATCAGAGTGCTCGACGCCGAGCGTGGCGAAGACCCGCACCGGCAGCGCGCAGTGGCGGCGCGTCGTGCCCCTCATACAGATGGAAGCGGCCGCTCTGCGCCAGCACCTCCTTGCCCGCAAGCTGCCCGCCACCAGCTCGCCGCCGTGGCCGATCACCGTCGGCCGGGAAAGCCGGGGATGTCGCCGTAGGGAATCCGGACCGCGTCGCTCGATCCGCTCGGCGAAGATAGCCGAGGCCCGAGCCCGAGCACGATGGCCACGCGGGACGGCCGTTGCCCAGCCGATCCGTCTGCGCGGATGGCCTCGCGCCGTCCTCGTCGGATCATCGCCGGCTGCTCGCTGCCGGTCGGTCCCTCGCGGCTCCGCTCGCCGTCACAGCAGGATCCCCGCGATCGTGGCCGACAGGAAGTTGGCCAGCGTGCCCGCGAGCATCGCCCGGATGCCGAGCCGGGCGAGGTCGCGCTTCCGCTCGGGCACCAGCGCGCCGATCCCGCCGAGCTGGATGCCCACCGAGCTGAAGTTGGCGAAGCCCGCCAGCGCGAACGACGCGATGGTGAACGACCGCGGATCCAGCTGCGCCTTCATCGGTCCGAGCTCGGCGTAGGCGATGAACTCGTTCAGCACCATGCGGGTGCCCAGCAGGCTCCCGATGGTGCCGCTGTCGTGCCAGGGCACGCCCATGACCCAGGCGATCGGGCCGGAAGATCCAGCCGAGCACCGTCTGGAGGTTGGGCGGGAACCACTCGGCATAGCGGTGGACCGCGGCGAAGCCGCCGTTGAGCAGCGCCACCAGCGCCACGAACGACACCAGCATCGCGATCACGTTGAGCATCAGGTTCAGGCCTTCGCTGGTGCCCCGCGCCGCGGCGTCGAGCAGGTTCACGTCCTGCTTGGGCATGTCGAGCTTGACCTTGCCGTACGTCTCCGGCACTTCGGTCTCGGGCTCGAACAGCTTGGCCATCATGATCGTGCCCGGCGCGGTCATGATCACCGCGGTCAGCAGGTGCCGGGCCTCGATCCCGAAGGCGATGTAGGCCACCATGATCGAGCCCGAGATGTGGGCCATCCCCGACGTCATCACCGTCATCAGCTCCGAGCGGGTCATCCGCGGCAGGAACGGCCGGATGGTGAGCGGCGCCTCGGTCTGCCCCATGAAGATCGAGGCCGCCACGTTGAGGCTCTCGGCCCCGCTCGCGCCCATCACCCGGCTCATCAGCATGGCGAAGGCCCGCACGATGAGCTGCATGATGCCGAGGTAGTACATGATGGCGAACAGCGCGCTGACGAAGATGATGGCGGGCAGCAGCTGAAAGGCGAAGATCACTCCCAGGCTCGAGTTGGGCTTGCCCAGCTCGCCGAAGACGAACTGGGAGCCGACGTAGGAGTAGTTGAGGATGGCGGTGACGAAGTTGCCGAGCGCGCGGAACAGCTGCTGGCCGGCGGGAATCCGGAGCACGAAGATGGCGAACAGCACCTGGAGGCCCAGACCCCAGGCCACGACCCGCCAGCGGATCTGCTCTCCGGTTGTGCGAGAGGGCGATGGCGATGGCCAGGATGGCGGCGATGCCGAGGAGGCCGGTGAGGCGGAGCCAGACGATCCCGCGCGGCTCCGGACGGCGGGCGGGGACGCTCGGCTCCTGCGGCGGCCGCGACCGTGCGGAGAGTCGGTCTGGACCGCCGGCGCCGGCTGCGCCAGCACGCGGCTGACGCCCTGCCAGGTGAGCCCCGGGACCACCCAGGCCGCGAACAGCGCGCCGGCGAGGAGGAGAATGGCAAGGAGTACGGCGCATGGCTCGTCGCTTCGCTGGTCGCGAGTCGCAGTCGCGAGTCGCAAGTTAGGAGTCCGCGATTATCGGACTCACAACGAGCTCAGCGCAACTCGTGACTCGTGACTACAGCGCCGCCAGCTCGTCCGCACCCGCTCCAGCAGCTCCTGCCGCTCGGGCCAGGGAAGGAACGCGCTCTCGAAGCCGTTGAGAATCAGCCGGTCGATTTCCTCGCGGGTGAACCCGAGCTCGGTGTGCGCCAGCCAGTACTCGTCGCTCAGCGAGACGCCCGGCCATGAGCCAGCCGTCGGTGCACAGCGTGACGTTGAGCCCGGCATCAAAGTAGTCTCGCACCGGGTGGTCCGATGCCCGGCTGCACCGCCCGGGTCTGCACGTTGCTGGTGATGTTGATCTCGATCGGGATCCGGCGGTCGCGGATGTAGTCCTGAGCTCGCGGGTCCTCGTAGAGCCGGGTGCCGTGGCCGATCCGGTTGGCATGGCACAGGTGCACCGCCTCCGCGATCGACTCGGCGCCGGCCGCCTCGCCCGCGTGCACCGTGATGCCCAGGAGCCCTCGGGCCGCGACGTCGAACGCCGCCCGGTGGATGCCCGGAGGACGCCCGGCCTCCCCGCCCGCCAGGTCGAAGGCCACCACGCCCTCGGTCGCGGAAGCGCCACCGAGCAGCTCGCGCGATCTCGACCGACACGGCAGGATCGTAGTGCCGGAGCGAGCAGTTGATCACCCGGGCGACCACTCCGAAGTCGCGCTCACCCCGGGCTAGGCCGCGCAGCTCGGCCTGCGATGACCTCGTCCAGCGTCAGGCCCTGCCGCTGGCTCGAGCTGGGGGCAGTAGCGAACCTCGAGATAGCGGACGTTGTCGCGGGCCGCGTCCTCCACCATCTCGTAGGCCACCCGCTCGATCGCCTCGGGCGTCTGCAGCAGCGGGATGGTGAGGTCGAACCGGTCGCAGGTAGTCCTCGCAGGTTGGCGGCGTCGTCCACCAGCATGAAGCGCCGGAGCGCGTCGGGATCGTACGACGGCAGGGCGACCTTCGCCTCGCGGGCGAGCTCGATCATCGTCTCGGGGCGGAGCGCAGCCGTCGAGATGGGCGTGCAGCTCCGCCTTGGGCAGCCGGCCGATCAGCTCACGCGTCAGCATCGGCCCTGTCGCCCGCCGGGCTCGCACCACCACCCGGAGGATGGCCAGCCACCGAGCGAGCGGAGTCGGGCGGCGAGCTCGATGCCGCGGCCGTCGGTGACGTACGCGGCACCGCCGGCGATCTGCCGGCTCCAGCGCCGGGATCGAAAGCCGCGGATCGCCTCGGCCGACGTCGGACCCGGCGGCGAGATCCACCGGCGCTGGCGTTCACGAACACCCGGATGGTGTCGCTCACCGGGTGGACACGAAACCGGGCTGGGCGCGGACACTCGACCGGCTGGGGCAAGACGCCGGAGGATAGGTGCCGACCGCCTCGACGTCGAGCATGGCGGCCGGCGCTCGGCGGCAGGCCGAGCCAGCATCAGCGTAACCGCTCGCCCCGGCGGCGCAGAAGTCGTCGACGGCGAGGGTGTACTCGGCGTCCGGCCGGAGCTTCCGGCCGCCGCTGAAGCTCGACGCCCCGCACCCGCTTGCCCGCGAGGCCGCCGCGGATCGTAGCGCACCTGCGCGCCGGCCAGGTGGGCGGCTCGGCTGCCCGCCGCCAGCGCATGCTCGAGCACCTCGCGGAGCTGCGCTGCCGGTCAGCGTCACGCTTCACCAGACTGCTCTGCGAGGGCTGGACCTCGAACAGCTGCCCGTAGGTCACCGGGCCGGCCGGAAGATCGGCCCGGATCGCTCGAGTCGCCGACCAGACCCAGGTCGGCGCGCAGCACATTGCGCCGAGCTTCGGCGATCAGGCCGCCGAGCCGGTACTGCTCGCCCGCGCGGCTGAGCGGGACGCTTGATCGTGGCGACCACCCGGCTGGTGATCGAGTCGGTCGCGGCGCGCGGTAGATCTCGACCAGCGCCGCCATCTCCGCGATCCGGCTGGACTCGGTCGGCGCTGACCGGCTCGATCCGGGTCTCGACCTCCCGGCCCCGGCGGGGTCTTCACCAGATCCGCCACCGCCGACGCGCGCTCCCCTCCGGCCCGGGCTCGACGATCGGGATCCCCGCGACCCTGGTGTTGACCATCCGGTGCGTGTGCCCCGCGACGATGCAGGTCCAACGTCGCGCGACTCGACCGCATCGGCCAGCCGGATCGATCTCGCCGGTGCAGACCGAGCCGATCGCAGCTGCCGCCCGCGTGCGCCAGCAGGACCGTAAGATCGGCGGCCGCAGCGCGCGGACCTCGCCCAGCACGTCGTGGATGGCCAGCGCGCCCTCGCCGAAGCGAAGTCCGGCGGTCAGCTCCGCCTTCACGCTGGTCTTGGTCTCGGCAGTAATGTAGCCGACCACGGCGACCTTCAGTCCTGCCGACGTCCAGCACCGGTACGGCACGATCCAGTCGGGCCGCCGGCCGGTGGCGCGAGTCGAAGCACATTCGCCGCGAGCCAGCGATATCGCGCCTCCGACATGCGCCGCCGCAGCGTGTCGACGCGACCACTCGAAGTCGTGTTCGCCGAGCGCGGTCGGCGGCGAAGCCCAGCCGATTGAGCACCTCCACCGGCGCGGCCCCGGGTGACGTTCGGAGCCGACGTGCCCTGCATCGCGTCGCCGGCGTCGAGCCGGAGCTGGGGCAGGCGCAGTCCGCCGCCAGGCTGTCCAGAGTCGCCGCGAGCGCGGCCGCGCCCCGCTCGAAGTACCCTGCTCCCGATGTGAGGCAGCAGCGCGCCATGAAGATCGGCGGTGGCGAGGATCCGGAGGAGGACGGTGTCCGCGCGGCCCGCCGGCAGCGGGCGCGCGGGAATGCCGAACAGGCCGCGAACGGCGCGGCGCGACCTCGGGCACGATGCGCCACTCGCCGGCGTGCATAGCCGGCAGGGTCGATCGGCTCCGGCTCCGGACCTCCTCGATCAGCAGGTCGCGAATGTTCTCGTCCCTTGTCGTAGACCACCGGGGCGCCGCGCAGCATGGCGTATCCGCCGGCGCCGGTCTGGCGGTGGCTGTTTACGGCGAGGGTGAAGCTGTCGGTCCGGGCTGACCGCGCGGCGCCGCACGACAGATTCCGGATCCGGTCGCCGACTGGGCGCCGCAGGTCGATGTCGTAGCGCGCGCCGGCGATCATGTCGAAGTCGTAGCCGGGCACCGAGTCATTGATCGAGATCGGCCCGCGGGATCGGCCCGGTAGTACCGCGCGCTGTGTTCCAGGTACTCCTTGAGCTGGGCGCCGCTGATGCGCACGGCGCGCAGGGTGTTGTCGAACGGGTACAGAGCCGCGCACGATCCGCTATCCGGATGGTGCCGCTGTCGAAGCCGGCCCGGAGGTCGAACGCCGAGGCGGCCGAAGCTCGGCGCCCGGTGCGCTGGCAGCTGGACGGCGTGGACGAAGTCGATGATCGGGGTGGGTTCCAGCCGGGCGGCGCTCGCCCGCATCGGACCCGGCGGCCTCGCCGAGGTCGGATCCGGCCCACTCGAGCACCGCGTCATGCGCCGGAGCCAGCCGCTGAGCCAGCGCGGTCGAGGGCGCGGCACCGCGCCGTCGAGACCAGCTCCGCCGCGGATCGCGGACCGGCTTCCAGCGCCCGTCTTCGCGCACCAGATCCACATGCGTGACCGAGACGCTGCCCGCCGTACGGCCGCGGCTGCACGAAGTGGACACCCTCCAGCACCGAATCGCGCATCTCCCGGTGCGAGTGGCCCACCACCACGAGGTCGGGTCGGGTCGGGAGGCTCGGCCAGCGACGACCGCCACGTTCTCAGCGCCCACACCGGCGGTGTCGTACGAGGCGCGGTCCGGCAAGGCCGCTGTGGACCAGAGCGACGACCAGGTCAGAGTCTCGCCGCAGCGGCTCGATAACGCGTGCGGCCGCCGCCGGGATGCGATCCAGCCGGAGCTTACCCGCGAAGCTGATCGCGATTCCACACCGCGGCCCCCGGAGTCGTGAAGCCGGTGATCGCCGACCCTCACGCCCTGCCGGTGCAGCACGACGTATGGCTGGGTAAAGCAGGGTGTCCGCCGGCAGGGTGTAGATGTTGCCACTCACGTAGGGGAAAGCCGCGCCCGCCACAGCTTGCCGCATCACCCCGAGCCCCCAATCGAAGTCGTGGTTGCCTGGTGTGGCGACGTCGTAGCCGGTCAGGTTCATGGCCTCGATGACCGGATTGGGGTCGCGCGGCGCGACCCGAGCGAAGTAGGTGGCGAACGGATCGCCCTGGATCAGATCGCCGGCGTCCACCACCACCACCTGTCCGGGATATCTCGCCTTGAGCGAATCCACGATCGTGGCCACCCGCGCGATGCCGCCCGGAAGACGGCTGATTGGCGACGTAATCCCAGTCGGTGACGTGGCCGTGCACGTCGGTGGTGGCCACTATCACGACGTGCGCCGTGTCCTGGAGCGGGGCGGCGAGCAATGTGAGCGCGGTGAACAGGGAGAGCATCGGAGGAATATCGGGAGGGGCAGGAGACGCGGGAAGGGGCGGAGCACTCGCGCGTCATCCCGAGCAGAGCGAGGGATCGCCATCGAGTCAGTCGTCACACGCGACGCCGACGCTGATCCCTCGCTCCGCTCGGGATGACACCCTTGCCGTCCATTCGCCTAGGGGTATATTCGTTTACGCGCATATGAGCACCACTTCCGCCGCGGACCTGCTGCTGACGGTCGCGGAGCCCACCCGGCTCCGGATCCTCAACTGCCTGGCGGCGGCCCCACTCTTCGTCTCCGACCTGCAGGCTGTGCTGGACCTGCCGCAGCCCACGGTCTCCCGGCACCTGCAGGTTCTGCGCCGGGCCGAGCTGGTGCGGGACACTCCGATCGCCCAGTTCGTGCTCTACCGGCTCCGCCACAACGCGGGACGCATGGCCGCATGCTGGCTGCGATTCTCGACGCCGTGGTTCACGACGACGGTGAGATGCGAGCCGAGCGGCACCGCGCGGCGGATCGGAGTCGGTCCCACACCCGTAGCCGCGTGCAGGAGCCGCCGGCCGGTCGGCGGTGGCCCGACAGAAGGGGCCATCATGACGCATCGCATTCTCGTCGTGGACGACGAGCCGGATATCACCGCGCTGGTCGCCTACCACCTGGCCAAGGCCGGCTTCAGGGTCTCAACCGCTGCCAACGGGCCCGATGCGCTCGAAAGCGGCGCGGGAGGAGCGCCCCGACATCGTGATCCTCGACCTGATGCTCCCCGGGGTATCGGGATACGAGGTCCTGGCCGAGCTCAGGAAGCGCGATGAGACCAGGGAAGTCGGCGTCATCCTCCTCACGGCCCGCCGGGAGGAAACCGACCGGATCCGGGGGCTTTCGCTCGGGGCCGACGACTACCTCACCAAGCCGTTCTCGCCCCAGGAGCTGTCGCTCCGGGTCGGCGGCCTCCTGCGTCGCCTGGGCTCGCCGGCGGTGACTGCCGGCTCTACCCTGACGGCTGGAGCGATCTCGATCGACCGCTCGGCCCACCGCGCCACGATCCACGGCGAGGAGCTCAGCCTTACCGCCACCGAGTACAAGCTGCTGCTCACGCTGGTGGAGCGGCGGGGCCGGGTGCAGTCCCGTCCCCAGCTTCTGGAGATCGTCTGGGAGGCGCAGCCCGACATCCAGACCCGCACGGTGGACATGCACGTTCAGCGGCTCCGCACCAAGCTGGGTGAGGCCGGCAGGCTGATCGAGACCGTGCGCGGCTTCGGCTATCGTTTCAAGGGCAACGAGCGAGGGGCCAAGAGCCGGTGACCTTCGTCAAACGGCTGGTGCTCGGGTCGGTACTTATCCTGGTTCTTGCGGTCGCGGTCCTGCTCTGGGTAGCCGAGCGCTCCCTCAGGCAGGACCTCGAAGGAGACATCGGCCAGAACCTCGAGCGAGAGGCCCGGCTGGTACGAGAGGCGCTCCCCGCCGACTCGGCTGCCTGGCAGACTGCAGTCCACCAGCTGGGCGCGCAGACTGGACATCGGATTACGCTGATCGATCGGGGTGGCTGGGTCAGGGCTGACAGCGACTTTCCGCTTGGTCCGCTCCCCGCCATCGAGAACCACGGCCAGCGCCCCGAGGTACGCGCGGCTCTGGCTCACGGTCGCGGGGTTGCCCGCCGTCGCAGTGAGACCGTCGGCCAGCCGTTTCTCTACGTCGCCATTCCCGGCGGACCCGCGGTCATCCGCGTAGCAGCCGGGCTGGACCAGGTGGATGAGGTGGTCCGTAGGGCACAGAGTGCCGTGGCCGGCGCCGCGCTGTTCGCGCTCCTGGTGGGAAGCCTGCTCGCCCTGTTGGCGGGACGCTCCATCGCCCAGCCGCTCGTCACCATTGGCGCCGCCGCACGAGCCATCGCCGCGGGGGCGCCTCCGCGGTTTCCCCGCTCCGGCATTCCCGACATTGATGGACTGGTCCAGGCGCTCCGCCAGATGCACCAGCAGCTCGGCGACCGCTTCGACGAGCTGCGGCGAGAGCAGGCCGAGACGGCTGCCCTGGTCGAATCCATGGTGGAGGGGGTGATCGCGGCCGACGAGCGAGGCCGCATCGTGACAGCCAACGCTGCCGCGCGGCGGCTGCTGGGCTACGAGGTGACCGACGCACTTCCCGACCTGCCGGAGCTGTTCCGGGTGAAGGCGGCGCGTGAGGTCGTAGACACCGTGCTTCGAGGTCAGGCGGTGGAGGACCGGGAGCTCGAGATCGACGGGCGTGCCATCCTCATGAACGCCCGTCCATTGCCATCGGGGGGCGCTGTGCTGGTCATTCACGACCTCACCGAGCTTCGACGCCTCGAGACTGTGCGCCGGGACTTCGTGGCCAACGTGTCCCACGAGCTCAAGACTCCGCTGACCTCGATCTCGGGCTACGCTGAGACGCTGCTGGCGGACACACCCGACCCGGAGACCACCCGCCGTTTTCTGGGCACGATACTGGACAATGCCAGGCGGATGCAGCGGCTGGTGGATGATCTCCTCGATCTCGCCCGGATCGAGGCGGGGCGATGGCAACCGGAGCCCGAGCCGGTGGATGTGCAGGACACCGCCCGGGAGATGTGGAACGAGCTGGCGGAGCTGGCGGCCGCGCGCGCGGTGCAATTCGAAGTCGAAGTTGCGCCCGGCGCTGGAACGGTGGTGGTGGACGCCGATGCCCTTCGCCAGGTGCTCACCAACCTGCTGGACAATTCGCTTCGCTACACCGCCCGTGGAGGTCGCATCGTATGCCGGAGCCGCCTCGAGGACTCAGGCGTGGCGATCAGCGTGGCAGACAACGGCTCGGGAATCACCCACGAGCACCTCGCCCGCATCTTCGAGCGGTTCTACCGTGCCGACCACTCCCGCTCGCGCGAAGAGGGTGGCACCGGGCTGGGACTAGCCATCGTCAAGCACCTGGTGGAGGCGCACGGAGGCAGGGTCTACGCCGAGAGCGAGCGAGGAGTCGGGACGACCGTGACCTGCTGGTTCCCCGGCTCCGTCGTTCCAGCACGGGATCCATTGGCCGCCGCCTCGCAGACCTCCCGGTAGCTCAGGTCCAGCCGATCCAGTTCCCGCTCCCAGGTGAGTGCTTCGGCGGTGCGCCGTGCACCACGAGCAAGCCGCTGGGTCAATCCCCAATCTTCCGCCAGCCTCACCATCGCCCCTGCCATGGCACCCACGTCACCCGCGGGATAGGCCAGGCCGTTCCGGCCGTCTCGCAGATGGTCCCGGACGCCGCCAACTGGGGCGGCCACGACGGGCAGGCCACTGGCCATGGCCTCGAGAACCACCAGGCCGAGGGTTTCGGTCACCGACGCGAAAACGAAGGCATCACAGTTGGCGTAGAGGTCGGGCAGGCGGCTACGCCGCTCGAGAAAACCGAGGAATGTGACGCCAGGCGGGGCCGCGGCCCGGAGGTCCGCCTCACAGGGGCCCGTTCCTGCCATGATGAGGTGGATCACTCCTCGGGGGAGGCTTTCGCTGGCGAGCCGAAAGGCGTGGATGATCTGTTCTACCCGTTTCTCCGGAGCCAGGCGGCCGACATAAACGAAGGTAAACTGGCTGCCCATGCCGAGCGCCGCGCGCATAGCCTGGCTGCGGCGACCCGGGTGAAACAACTCTGCATCGACCCCTCTGCCCCAGACCTCGACGTTGGCAACCTCGAGCCGCACGAGATCCTGGCGGGATACGGTCGAAGGAGTAAAGACTCGGCGGCTTCGGCGATGAAAACGGCGCAGGTAGGACGAAACCGCCCCCCGGAGCCAGGACGTGCCGTACGCATCGGCGTAACGAGCAAAGTCGGTGTGGTAGGATGACACCAGCGGAAGCCCGGCTCGCGCGGCGGCGATCTGGCCCATCCGGCCGACCACGAACTCCGTAGCGCAGTGAACCAGGTCCGGCTGGAATCGCTTGATGAGATCGTGGATGGAGCCGGGACGGGCTAGAGCCAGCCTCACCTCGGGATAGCGTGGCAGGGACACGCTGGGCACACTGAGGACCTCGACCGGCCTGCCGCCGGCGCCGGGCTGCTCGCCCCAAAGGGCCTCGGCGGCGTCGGGATACCGCGGCGCGACCACCGCGCACTCCCAGCCCCGGCGGGTCAGTCCTTCCACCGACAGTGAGGTCACGATGGAGACCCCGTTCAACTGGGGCGGGTAAGTGTCGGTACAGTACAGAACGCGCATCGCGGCTCCAGCTTTGGACAACGAAAGTTGCAGCCGGCGGGTCACAGTTCGGTCAAGGTGCGGTCTCGATTGGTATCGAAGCCAATGAAGGATCGTTACGGACTCGTAGCCGGTCCGCGGCGAGTCGGTTGCGGTTGCCGGCCATCTTCATTGGTACATGGACACAACGATCCTTGCCCGGCTCGGCGCCCACGACAGGGCGCTCAGGCAGCGGTGCGCCATGGCCCCGTCGGCGTCGAGGTTCTCGCTGTTGGGGTGGACCGTCATCACCCACCTGGGGGGCACCGGCCCGTCACTTCTGGCAGCGAGCCTGCCTCTACTTGCGTGCTGCGCGCTGCACCAGGCAGGCAGGCTCGCCCTCATGACCGTGGTCCTCTCTCACGTGGTGGTGCAAATCGTCAAGCGTACGGTGGTACGACACCGCCCCGCCAAAGTGGAGAGGTTGGTGAGCTTGGTCAGGGAGCCTGATTGTTTCTCCTTTCCGTCCGGCCATGCCACTGCCTCTATGTCAGTGGCACTGGTCTACGGAGTCGCCTTCCCGGCGGTTGCCGTACCGCTCCTCCTTTTGGCCTTGCTGGTGGGCTTCTCTCGCATTCGCCTGGGAGTGCACTACCCGAGCGACGTGCTCGTGGGCCAGTTGATTGCCGCTGGCACCGCCAGCGTCCTCAGCGCAGCGCTTTGACCGTCGAGCCCTCCGCCCGAGTTCCCCAGCAGCGTGGCCGTAAACCATCGGCTACAGCTTGTTGGCGTAGCTGAGGAACTTGTAACGTCCGTCCCGCTCGATGATCTGGCTGAAGAGCCGGAGCGAAATCGTCCTCCCCCGCTCGTCCCGGACCCGCATGACGCACGGTCCGGAAATCGTGTTGTCGCCCTCCCGGCTCCCCGCCTTACCGCAGTCGTAGCTCAGGAGTCGGAGCCCTCGCCCCCCATAGGCAGCCAACGACCGGCGTAGCCCCCGATCGCTCCTCTGCACCAGCATGTGCCACATGAGGCCCGGCTCGAGCTCGTAGGGAGGAAGGCTCTGTGGAGTCGTGGGGTAGTACACATAGGCGAACTCGGGACGGGTGATTGCCATCGAAGCGAGAGCAAGAGTATCAAGCTTTCCCAGCGCTCTGATGAAGCTGGCCACCAGCTTGTCGCGGCTCTCCTGGCCGCCTTCCAACGTCTTCACCGACGGCAGGCCTTGGCGAAACCTTCGAAGAGCCTCGTCGCGCGTGAGAATGCTGTCCACCACCCGGGGCGGTGGACCTTCCGCGCGCATGTCCGGACGGTCGCACGACCCGGCTGCGCACCCCACTCCGGCGAGTAGTACGTAGACGAGCCAACGCATCTGGTTCTCCAAGGGGATAAGCCAACGGGCAGACCACCAGAATCGGCAGTCTGCCCGTTGATCACTCCAGTCTTAGTTGGTTGTGTAGCTGGTCCAGCCCTGCCACCACTTGGTGCCCGCAGGATCGGCGGCTCCGAAGTACGTGGTGTTGGTCAGCGACCCACCGAAGAATCCGCCAGTGTACTCCACTGGTATAACGATGGTCCCGGCACCGGTTGCGGCGGCGGAGCCCGCAGCCGGGGTCCAATCCAGGGAAGCAGGGGTGAGACTGGCGAACAGCGATGCCGCGGTGCCCCCGGCCGCTACGTGGTTGGCAGCCGCAAACGCCGCCGCCTTGCCGAAGTCGGTTCCGGCGTCGGCATCGTAGTTAAGGGCGTTCTCGGCCAGAAGGAGATTGACCACATTCAGGGAATCGAGCGTGGTGAGCATGTTGTTGGTTTCGGGATCACGCACGCTCACACCCTGCCTCTGCCAGCGGGCCACGATCCCGTTGGTCAGATACCCGCCCGTGCCGCGGCGCAACACCATGCCGATGTCGCCCGAAGCCGTGAGAGTCGTCCCGGTGCCAGGCCCGATCACCGTGAAGTTGGCGAACACGGGCACGGAGTATGGCTGGCTGGCAAAGCCGAGATCACACCCGGTGCCGTTGCAGCCGTCGGCCTCGAAGCCTTCCGGGTCGGTCGCCAGCACCCCGGCTCCGGGATCTGGATCGAGGCGGGCGGACTGGAACGCGATCAGGAACTGATTTCTGCCGTGGTATCCCTCAGTCCAGTCGAAGTGGTCATCGCCTGCCTCATAGGACACGAGGTAACGTCCGTCTACCGCACCGCCCCACCACTCGAACGAATCGTCGAGGCCGGCGAGCGACTGCACGTACTCCAGCGTGGTACCCGAGCCAACGGCGTAGAGGCTGAGGCTGTTGAGCTCCTGACCGGCACCGGCGGACACGTCATAACCCGCAAACTCGATCCGGACATACCGGAGTGTGCCGCTGTTGTCCGCGTTGTCTGTGCCTCCCGAATAAGGCTCGGTGATCCCCTGCGGACCCTCGGTGAGCACGGTGCCGGACCGGTTGCTGATGCCGTTCCCGATGATGATGATGCCGCCCCAGTCGCCAGGCTTCCGGGATCCGGGCGCCTTGGCCGAGGTAAACACGATCGGGGCCTCGGCGGTGCCCTGGGCATCGATCTTCGAGCCGCGGAGGATCCACAGCGAGCTGCCGGGCACGGCGGCATCACCCACGATCGTCGTGCCAGGCTGGATCGTGAGCGTCTTGGCATTGCCGACCTTCACGTAGCCGCTCAGGGTGTAGAGCGTGTCGGCGAAGAGGGTCCGATCGGTCGTAATGTTGCCGGTGAGTGTCGCCACCTTTGCGCCCGCCACTGTGACGCTGACGGGGGAGCTGAAGCCGCCGGTGCCGTTGGCGTTTACCGCCGCCACCCTATAGCTGTAAGCCACGCCAGAGGTCACCGCATTGTCGGTGTAGTCGGTCGTCGCGATCGAGCCGCCGATTGCGGCGAAGACGCCAGGCGCCGAGGCGTCCGCCCGCTCCAGCGTGTAGCTCGTGGCGCCAGTCACGGCGGTCCAACTGACCAGGACCGAGGTCTCGCTCTGGGCCGCAGCGGTCAGCCCGGCTGGAGCGGGGGGCGTTGCCGGGGGCGCAGTGGTGTCGTCGCCGCCACAGGCGGCTAGGCCGGCGCCCAGCACCGCCGTCAGTGCGGCCGCTCGGAGCGTACGCAGGGAGAACTGCATTCACAGCCTCGTAGGGAGAAGGGTTCGCGTTGTCGACATTCGCCACAGAAGAATCAACAAATCCGTTTGTCGGATAGAGCACGTTTAGGTCACGATCACGTCACTCGTATCAAGGCTGCCAGGTGGCGCCGAGCATGAACACTCGGCCGGCTCGATACTCCAGCCGGGTGACGCCGCCTTGCAGCACGCGATAGGGGCTGTCCAGCAGGTTCTTGGCATCCACCTTTAGGAACGTGTGTGCGCATGACCGGGATCTGAAGCGAGAAATCGATGACATGGCGGGCCTGTTCGTAGGCGTCGGGGAACGGCAGCGCACCCGCCTCCACTATTCTCGGCCCACCACGTTGTAGAGGGCCGTAGCGCTGAGGCCGCCGGCGCTGGCGTAGGTAACTCCGCCGTTCACCACGTACTCGGCTTGGCCAACCATGGGGCGGTCGGTACTGGTGAGGGAGCTGATGTCGGTGTTGCCCGGCGTGATCTCGCTTTGCATGAGCGTGGTGTTCGCGAAGAGCGCCAGAGGCGCCAGGGCCGGCGTCACGAAATCGAGACTCTTCCTCAGTTCCAGCTCGATCCCGTAGTTGTCCGCCTTTTCGGCGTTCACGAAGCTGTTGGCGAGCGCGCCGGTCTGATTCACGAACACCCGCTCGATCGGATCCTTGAATCGCTTCGCGAAGAGAGCGAGGCTGAGGACCTCACCCGACCGCGGGTACCACTCCCAGCGCAGGTCGTAGTTTTGAATCAGTGCTCGCTGCAGATTGGGGTTTCCAAATGTGATGAGGCCACCGATCGGCTCGAACGAGCTGACGCTCGCGATCTCGCGGTACTCGGGGCGCGACAGCGTTTGACTGGCGGAGAGCCGCACGGTCTGATTCCCGGTGAGCTGGTAGTTGAGCGCCAGTGACGGGAGAACATCGGTATCGTTGCGCGACGTGGCGGACGCGAGTCCCCTGGGGACTCAGGGTGTTGAGATCGAGGTCCCAGCGTTCCAGACGAGCCCCACCGATGACACGAAGACGGGAGCTCGACCGGAAGCTCCAGCTGCAAGTAGCCGGCCGCCAAGCGGTCCCGCGCGTCATACCGTCCGCCATTGGCGTTGATGAAGAGCGACAGACGGCTGTCCTCGGCGTAAGGGCCGGCGAAAATCTGCTCCGGCACCACCTGGCGGTCTGCTTCGGACAGGGCACGATTGGTGATATCGAAGGCCCGGCTGTCCACGTCGCGGTCCACCGCCCGGTATGCGCCGCCGACCTTGATGCTCGCCGGATTGCTCGAGGAGCCGAGCAGGATCCGGTAGTTTCCCGATCCTTCGTAGCTGCTCTCGCCCAGGTCGCTGAACGTGCGGGTGGCTGAGCGGGACCCGCCGAGCCACGCCGTCGGTCGGGATGACCCCGGTCTCGGGATCGATCTCGGTGATGTAGGCGATGTCGGAGCGGTCGGGCTCGTAGCGATCTACCCGTGGGCGGAGAAGGACCAGTCCACCAGATGGCTGTGCCCGAGAAGGTGCTCGCCGGCGAGCTGATGGGAGCGCACCGTCCGCTGGGTGAAGGTGAGGCGGGTGACATCGAGGTCCACCGCGAATTCCTCGTTCTCTCCCGCGAGCTCGGCTCGCCTCGTTGTCGCCGCTTCGATTATAGGTGTTGTTGAGCGAGAGCTTGCTGCTGGAGCCAAGCCGGGTGCTGAGATTGACAATCCCGCCCCAGAGCACGCTGTTGCGCGCCGTGGCACCGTGGCTCTCGTTCAGCGGCTGAAAGCCGTTGCTGGTTGCCATGATCAGCGAGCGGGTCTCGTCCGGACCGGATTTCCTGGCCGTTGGAGTAGGTGAAATGACCCGATGTACCCGATCGGCTGGCTGAAGAGCGGGTCCTCGCCCCCGAGCGTGACCCCGAAGCTGCCGTTAGCCGAGCACCGCTCGCGGCCTTGCGGGGACCACGCATTCCGAAACGAGCCTATGATGCCGTTGATCTCCCCCTGGCTGAAGCCCGCCAGACTGGTGACGTCGGCGGCCGGGCCGGGATACGCCCGGACCGCACCGGCCGATCCCCGCCATTCCTCGCCCACAATGGTGAGCGCGCCGCAGGATCCTTTCCGGTAGCAGCAGTGTTGAGGCCGGCGGAAGCGGAGAAGGTCAGAACGCGTTGGGCCGGAAACTCCCGGGTTTTGACGTTGACAGCGGCGCCGCTGAAGTCGCCCGGCTGGTCGGGGGTGAACGTCTTCGAGGTGGTGATTCCCTCCAGCAAGCGCGGAGGGGAACAGGTCGAAGGGGACGACCTTCCGCTCCGGCTCGGGGCTCGGAATGCGGGCGCCATTGAGCGAGGTGGTGGTGTAGCGCTCGCCCAGTCCACGAACGAAGACGTACTTGCCATCCTGAACTGTCACGCCACTCACCCGCTGGACCGCCTGTCCCGCGTCGCTGTCGGGACTCTTGGCGATCTGCTCCGCGATGACCGAGCTCACGATGTTGGTGGCGTTCCGTTGCTCATCCAGCGCCCGGTTAACCGTGCCGCGTTCGGCCTCGGCGCTCACCGAGATCTCCGCCAGCTGCACGGCAGATGCCGCTAAGGCGATGTCCTGCGCTATCGTCCCGCCCGCGGGCACCACGATGCCCGTGACGACCTTCGGGCGCAAAACCGATCATCCGACCCGGATCGAGACTGGCCCGGCGGGCACCGCCTGAAGCGCGTACCGTCCGTCCAGCGCCGCGATGGTGCTGTAATCGTGGTGCCAACCACCTCGACCTGGGCGCCGGAGATCGGGCTCCCTTGCTCGGCATCCACCACCCGGCCCACTATGCGGCCTGGATCCTGGGCGGCCAGCGGTGCTACCGTGAGAAGCCCGGAGAGAACAGGAGAAGCTCGAGACGCCTGAGTCTGAAAGGGGTGTGCATTGGGCCTGGGGTAGGGGGATGCGGATCGCGCGCAAGCGTGGCCATGTCGAGTCGTCGCGCCGGTTCACGAGTCCAGATTCTCCGGACACTCGGTCGCGGAAGCACCACGGGTGTGCAACGAGATGGTCACAGACCGCCCTCCAGGGGTCGGGGGGCAGCTTGAGACCCCTCATTTACCCATTCGTTACAAAAACAGCTGACGTACCGTGACCTGCCTTCCAGCTTCTTAGCACCCGACTGGGCGAGAGAGCATGCAGGGCTCACTTCAGCCGGAAGGGACCTATGACCGTGCGGGCGAGTAGGATCTTGAGCGGGACTGTGCTGGCTGGCGACCATCGCGGTTGGCTCGGCGAGCGGCCAGACGACCTACCCCAACGTCAGGCTCTCCGGGCGGCTCCAGACGCAGTTCTACTACTTCTCGAACGAGGACTACGCGGCCACCGTCGGACCCAAGAACAACTTCTTCGTCCGCCGCGCCCGGATCGAGGCGCGGGGCCAGATCTCGGAGAACGTGGCCATCTACATCCAGCCGTCGTTCGAAGGAGGCCGCAACCTCAGCGGCCTGGTCACCACCTGCACCGGGACTCCTCTGGTCTGCCGCACTACCGGCCGAAGCGGCATCCGGCTCCGGGACGCCTACATCGACGTCCGCTTCAGCCCCGAAGGCAGCAAGGGTGGCGCTCTATCTGCGCGGCGGGCCAGGAAAAGCGGCCCTACAGCCGATACGAGCTGACTTCGTCCACCAACCTGCCATCGATCGAGCGCGGCGGCGGCCAGGGTCTGCTCGCCCGGGCGTCCAATGACCTGTTCGTGGCGGCCGGCTTTCTCTCCCACGACGTGGGCGCCAGCCTGCGTTACGAGTACAAGCTCGACGACGTCCGGCTGGTGACCCTCAAGTTCGGCGCCTACAACGGCCAGGGCGAGAGCCTCAACGACGTCAACGACAAGAAGAGCTTCGGCGCCCGGGGTACTGTCGGGATCATCTCCAAGCTCGACGTCGGCGGGTCCTGGTTCGCTCATGACGGCATCGTCATCGTCGGTGGAGTCCCGGATTCCAGCTTCACCAACTATGCGTTCGGCGTCGATGCCCAGTGGGGCAAGCCCGGTGACGAAGGACTGTTCGTCCTGGCGGAGTACCTCCACGGGAACGACGCTACCGCGGCCAAGTTCACCATCCAGGGCATTCAGGGAGTGGCGGCGTACAACATCCGCATGAAGAGCCCGACCTCCTGGCTCTACGCGATCGAGCCGGCGTTCCGGGTCGACCTCGCCGACCCAACACCGATGCGTGACAATGACCGGGTTACCACGATCACCGGCGGTGCTCGGCATCTACATGTCGAGCCGGGCGCAGTTCCGGGTGGCCTACGAGCGGCAGAGCTTCCAGGGCGACGTTACCCCGAGCATCAGCGGCGTGCGCAGCGCGCTGACCGTGAACTTCTAATCACGAGTCATTCATCAGGAGGACCAGAGGGATATAGAGACGACGCGACATCTGCTGGCGCTTGGGGCAGCCGTCCTGCGCTTTCGGCACGCCCGCGGCCGCCCAGAGCCTCACCGGCGCCGGGGCGACGTTCCCCAATCCGATCTACACCAAGTGGTTCGACGCCTACAACAAGAAGACCGGGATCCAGATCAACTATCAGTCGATCGGCTCCGGCGGCGGCATCCGCCAGTTCACCGAGGGGACCGTGGATTTCGGCGCCACCGACGGGCCGATGAACGAGTCCCAGATCCAGGCGGTCAACGGCAACGTGCTCCATGTTCCCGACCGTGCTCGGGGCGGTGGTGGTGACCTACAACCTTCCCGCCCTGGGAGACACCAAGCTCAAGTTCGACGGCAACCTGCTGGTCGACATCTTCATGGGCCGGGTGACCAAGTGGAACGACCCGAAGATCGCGGCGCTCAACCCGGGCGTGAAGCTGCCGGATATCGACCTCATCGTGGTGCATCGCTCCGACGGCTCGGGCACGACGTACGTGTTCACCGACTATCTCAACAAGTTCTCCCGGGAGTGGAAGGACAAGGTCGGTTACGCCACCTCGGTGAACTGGCCGGTCGGTCTGGGCGGCAAGGGCAACGAGGGCGTAACCCAGCAGGTCAAGCAGGTCGAGGGAGCGCTCGGCTACGTGGAGCTGATTTATGCGCTTTCCAACAACCTTCCCTACGCCCAGATCAAGAACGCCGCGGGCAGCTTCATCACGCCGTCGCTGGAGACGGTCACTGCCGCCGCGGCCGGGGTCAAGCTGCCGAAGGACACCGACTTCCGGGTGTCGATCACCAATGCCCCCGGGCGCGGACGCGTACCCCATCGCCTCTTTCACCTGGCTCCTGGTCAGGAAGGACAACAAGGATCCGGCCAAGGCCAAGCTCATCCGGGACTTCCTGGCCTGGATGATCACGCCCGAGGCTCAGAAGATGGCGGCCGACTCTCCACTATGCTCCGCTGCCGGCTCCGGTCATCGCTCTGATCCAGGCCCGGCTGCCCACCTTGAAGGCCGGCGGTAAAGTCGATCGCCGCTCGCTAGAAGCATCACGCTCGGTAATCAGACGGCCGGCACCCGACGGTGTCGGCCGTTTGCACACCAGGCGAACCGGACCGCACCTTGGACGTGAGCGTTAGCGACCCTAGCCCTGGAGGAGCCATGCCAGAACAGCCCGATATCTCGCCTTCGGCCTGACGCTGCTCGCGCTGGCGATGCGGGGAGACCGGCCGGCCAGGGCCGGATGCCGATCGTGCGGCCGCGACCAGGAGCGGGCGGCCGGCGCTGACCGGAGCCGGGGCCACCTTCCCCGCACCGCTCTACACCAAGTGGTTCGATGCGTACGCCAAGGAGACCGGCGTGCAGATCAACTACCAGTCGATCGGGTCCGGCGGCGGCATCCGTCAGTTTACCGAGGGCACGGTGGACTTCGGCGCCACCGACGGGCCGATGACCGACGAGCAGATCGCCGCCGTAAAGGGCAACGTCATGCACATGCCCACCGTGCTCGGCGCGGTGAGTGTGACCTACAACCTGCCCTCGCATCGGCAAGACCGCGCTCGACTTCGACGGCGAGCTCCTGGCCGACATCTTCCTCGGGCGGATCACCCGCTGGAACGACGGCGGATCGGCGCCGCTGAATCCCGGAGTCAGCCTGCCGGCGGAGGATATCATCGTGGTCCACCGCTCGGACGGATCGGGGACCACGTTCATCTTTACCGATTATCCTGTCCAAGGTCTCTCCCGAATGGAGCCGATCGGGTGGGCAGGGGCACCTCGGTGAACTGGCCCGATCGGCTTGGGCGGCAAAGGCAACGAAGGTGTGACCCAGCAGGTCAAGCAATCACCCGGGCACGCATCGGCTACGTGGAGCTGATCTACGCCATCTCCAATGGCCTCCCGTCCGCCAGGATCCGGAACGCGGCCGGCGTGCTGGTTCGGCCGACGCTGAAGAGCGTGGCGGCTGCCGCGGCGGGCGCCCAGCTCGGGCCGGACACCGACTTTCGGGTCTCGATCACCAACGCGCCGGGCTCGCGATTCATACCCGATCGCATCGTTCACCTGGCTGCTGATTCGGAAGGAAGATCCGGACACGGCCAGGGCCAGGACCATTCATGAGTTTCCTCGACATGGATGCTCGAGCCTCCCGCCCAGCGGATGGCGGCCGACCTGCATTACGCGCCGCTGCCGGTTCCGGTGATCGAGCTGGTGCGGAAGAAGATTTTCACTAGTCCCCATTAAGGCATGAGCCCGTGACCAGTCCGTTACAAATCCGTGACGATTCACGGAGATAGGCGCCTCTAAGATCCTGCCATGACCGCCGCCGACTGAAACGGTCGCCCACGGCCGCTCCCCCAGCCGGCTGCGTCTCTCGAGCGAGCCAACTATGGCGACCGGGTCTTCAAGGGATCTCTGACGCTGGCCGCCCTGGCCGTGCCGATCCTGCTCGGCGTTTCTGGTCTTCGAGCTCTGGGACGGCTCCCGCGCTGGCTATCGGCCGGTTCGGGTTCGACTTCGTCACCACCAGCACCTGGGACCCGGTGGCCGAGGAGTTCGGCGCGCTTGCCGCTGATCTTCGGCACTCTGGTCTCCTCGCTGCTGGCGCTCCTGATCGCGGTGCCGCTCTCGCTGGGCGTCGCCATCTACCTCACCGAATTTGCCCCCAAGGTCGGTGCGGCAGCCGGTCGCCTTTCTGATCGGGTTGCTGGCGGCGATTCCCAGCGTGGTATACGGGCTGTGGGGCATCTTCGTGCTGATTCCCGCTGCTCCGCACCACCGTCTTTCCCTTCCTCCGCGACACTCTCGGATTTCTTCCGCTCTTTCAGGGGCCGATCTACGGTCCATCGATGCTGGCGGCCGGGAATCATCCTCGCCATCATGGTGATGCCGTACATCATGTCGGTCGGGCGCGAGGTGCTGCTGGCCGTGCCCAACACCCAGCGGGAAGCGGCGCTGGCGCTGGGCGCGACCCGCTGGGAGGCGGTGACCACCGCCGTGCTCCCCTATGCCCGGTCGGGCATCGTCGGCGCAGTCATCCTCGGGCTGGGCGCGCGCTGGGCGAGACCATGGCGGTGACGATGCTGATCGGGAACCGGCACGAGATTGCGGCGTCGCTCTTCGCGCCCGGCTATACCATGGCCGCCGCGATCGCCAACGAGTTCTCCGAGGCGGTGGGCGACCTGCACCTCTCCGCGCTGGCCTACGTCGCCTTCCTGCTGTTCCTCGTCACCGTGATCGTCAACGCCGGCGCGCGGCTGCTGATCTGGCGGGTGGCCCGCGGGTCAGGGGCAGGGAGCAGCGCCCTGTGAATCCAGGATCAGGCACAGCATGAACCGGCGCATCCTCCGCGGCGTTCAGCAATCTGATGGTGGGCTGATGATCGGGGCCGTCGTCGTGGCACTGCTGCCGCTCTTCTTTATCCTGCTCAATCTGATCCTGAAGGGAGCGGGCAGCCTCTCGCTCGACTTCTTCACCAGGATGCCCGCACCCGCTGGGGAGACCGGGGGCGGCGTGGCCCACGCGCTGGTGGGAACGCTCCTCATCGTCGGAATGGCCTGCCTGATCGGGCTGCCGATCGGCATCGGGGCGGGCATCTACTGCGCCGAGTATCCGAGCAGCCGGCTCACCTGGGTCACCCGGTTCGTGGCCGACGTCATGAACGGCACGCCGTCGATCGTGGTCGGCGTCTTTGCCTGGGCCTGGATCGTGGCGCAGCAGAAACATTTCTCGGCGCTGGCGGGCAGCGTCGCGCTGGCGCTGCTCATGATTCCGATGGTGCTGCGCACCACCGAGGAGATGATCAAGCTGGTGCCCAACTCGCTGCGCGAGGCGGCGCTGGCGCTGGGCTACCCGCGGTGGCGCACCAGTCTCTCGGTGGTGGTGCGTGCCACGCTTGCCTGGCATCATGACCGGCGGCCTCCTGGCGGTGGCCCGCATTGCCGGCGAGACCGCGCCACTCCTCTTCACCGCTCTGGGTAGCCAGTACCTGAGCTTCGATCTCGATCAGCCGATGGCCGCGCTGCCGCTCACGGTGTTCACCTATGCCACCGGCCCCTACGAGGAATGGCACCGCTACGCCTGGGCCGCCGCGCTGGTGCTCATCATGGTCGTCTTCCTGCTGAGCCTGGGCGCCAGGCTGGCCGTCCGCCGGAGGTTCACACTCAATGGCTGAGCCGCGGCTGAGCGTGGCGCATCGCGGCTTCCGCCGGCGCCACACGCGACCGAGCCGGTGGCTGACCACGGCGCCGCACTGCCCGTATCGCCACCGACAAGCTCACCGCGATGTACGGCAAGTTCACCGCGGTGAAGGGCGTGTCGCTCGGCTTCGCGCCCAACCAGGTCCATGCGCTGATCGGGCCGTCCGGCTGCGGCAAGTCCACCTTCCTCCGCACCCTCAACCGGATGCACGAGCTTTCGGAACACGGCTGGATTACCGGCCGGGTGCTGCTCGACGGCGAGGACATCTATGCGCCGAGGGTGAATGCGATGCAGCTGCGGCGCCGGGTGGGGATGGTCTTTCAGCGGCCCACGCCGTTCCCGACCATGTCGGTCTACGACAACGTCGCGGCCGGGCTGCGGGTCAACCGGCAGCCTGCCGCGATCCGAGCTCGATGACGTCGTCGAGCGCTCGCTGCGTCAGGCGGCGCTGTGGGACGAGGTGAAGGACCGGCTCAAGGCCAGCGCGATGGCGCTGTCGGGCGGCCAGCAGCAGCGGCTCTGTATCGCCCGGACCATCGCGCCCTCGCCCGATGTGATTCTGCTGGACGAGCCGACTGCCTCGCTCGATCCGCAGGGCACCCAGCGGATCGAGGAGCTGCTTGTTCGAGCTGAAGCGGCGACTTCACGATCGTCATCGTCACCCACAACATGCAGCAGGCGGCCCGGGTGTCGGACACCACCACGTTCTTCTATCTGGGCACCATGGTCGAGACCGGGCGAACCCGGCAGATCTTCACCGCTCCGCGGAACGAGCAGACCGAGGCCTACATCACGGGAAGGTTCGGATGAGCACGATGGTCAGCCCCAGGCCGTACGTCACGGGCACCGAAGGTCACGCTGGCTCCGCGCCAGCCGGCGGCGCCGCTTGGCTCCAGCGGAGCCCCGGCGATCGACGTGCGCGAGTTCAGCTTCTTCTACGGGCCCCGCCAGGCACTGAAAAACCTGAACTTCGCCATCGAGCGGAAGGCGGTCACGGCCATCATCGGTCCGTCGGGCTGCGGCAAGTCCACCTTCCTGCGGTCCATCAACCGGCTGAACGATCTGATCCCCGGCGTTCGGCACCAGGGGAATATCCTGGTCGAGGGCGCGTCCGTGTTCGGAGCCGGAACCGATCTCGTCTCGCTGCGGCAGCGGGTCGGGATGGTGTTTCAGCGGTCCGAACCCGTTTCCCAAGACGGTGTTCGACAACGTGGCCTACGGACCGGCGCTCAACGCGCTGGTGACCAAACGTGATCTGCCCGATCTGGTCGAGCGCTGTCTCCGGCAAGCCGCCCTGTGGGACGAGGTGAAGGACCGGCTGGAGGAGCTCGGCACCGGTCTGTCCGGCGGGCAGCAGCAGCGGCTCTGCATTGCCCGGGCGCTCGGGAACCAGCCCGAGGTGCTGCTCATGGACGAGCCCTGCTCCGCGCTCGACCCTATCGCCACGCAGAAAGTCGAAGAGCTGATCTTCGATCTGAAGCAGCACTACACCATCGTGATCGTGACCCACAACATGCAGCAGGCCGCCCGGGTGTCGGACTACACCGGCTTCTTCGATCGTGGGCGAGCTGATCGAGTTCGACGAGACCGAGCGGATCTTCACCAAGCCCCAGCACGAGCGGACCGAAGCCTACATCACCGGGAGATTCGGATGAGTCTCGACGTCCATCGCCACTTTCACGATGAGCTGAGCCACGTCAAGGTCCGGCTGCTCACCATGTCGGGGGAAGCGGAGGCGGCGCTCGGTCTGGCCGTCGAGGCCCTGCTGGAGCGCGACAGCGAAAAAGCTCAGCGGGTGATCGCCGGCGACCGGGTGATCGACGCCATGGAGGTCGAGATCGAGGAGCAAAGCATCAACCTCCTCGCCTTGCAGCAACCGATGGCGCGCGATCTCCGCATGCTCACCTCGGCCCTCAAGATCGCCAACGACCTCGAGCGGGTGGGCGATCACGCGGTGAACATCGCCCAGTCGGCGGAGCGGCTGAACCAGGCTCGGCCGATCGCGCCCGAGCCCGAGATCATCGACATGGCCCGGCTGGCCCGTGAGATGCTCTCCGATGCGCTCGAGGCGTTCATCCGGGGCGACGCCGCAGGTGGGCGCGAGGTCTGTCTCCGGGACGACAAGGTGGATGCGCTGCATCGCTCCGTATTCCGGATCCTGCTCACCCACATGATGGAGGACCCGCATACCATCGGCTCGGGCATGGAGCTGTTCCTGGTGAGCCGCAACCTGGAGCGGGTGGCCGACCTCGCCACCAATATCGGCGAGGACGTGGTGTTCCTGGTGGAAGGGCGCTCGATCAAGCACCACTCCGAAGACCGGGGCGAAGCCCGGGAGAGCCCGGCGCGCTTCGGAAAGTGAGCCGCCAGGCCGAGCGCATTGCGGCCATCGATGTCGGCTCCAACACCGTACTGCTCACCGTGGCCGAGTACGATCCCGAGGCTGGGCTCGTGGTCATTGAGGAGGGCGAGGACCAGCCCCGGCTGGGTGCGGGACTCTCGGCCACCGGGCAGCTCAGCGAAGAGGCCATCGGGCGGGCCCTCAGGACTCTGACGGCCATGCGTGACATCTGCAGGAGGCACCGCGTGCGGCGGCTCGCCGCGGTGGCTACCGCGGCGGTCCGAGAAGCCGGAAACGGTGCTGAGTTCGTGGAGCGGGCTCGCGCGCTGGACATCCCGCTCCGAATCATCTCTCCCGAGACCGAAGCGGCTCTCTCCTACCGGTCCGCCGCTCACCACTTCCCCGGCGGCGAGCGCCAGCTCGTGGCGGATATCGGCGGCGGCAGCCTGGAGTTGATCGGGGCGACGAACGGTCGAGTCAGGCTGTCTCGGTCCCTGCCACTCGGCGCCGTGCGACTGACCGAGCTCGGCCTTCCGCTGGACCAGCTGCGCGATCACATCAGCCGCGGGCTCTCGGGACCGATTCAGCTTGCTGAGTGGACCAGTTCAATGCTGATCGGATCGGGCGGAACCTTCGCCACTCTGGCCAGCATGGCGCTGGCACGTCGTGGCTCTCCAGGGGCCCGCTCGGTACATGGAACCATCGTCACGGCCGAGGAGGTGGAGCAGCTGCTCGGGAGGCTGGCCACACTGTCACCCCAACAACGGCGGGAGACACCCGGCCTCAGGCCGGAGCGAGCCGACATCATCGTGGCGGGACTGGCGGTGGTGGCGGAGCTGTTGAAGGCGGTAGCAGCGGACGGCGTTACAGTGAGCGGGTTTGGGCTGCGGGACGGCTTGCTGCTCGAGATGGTAGGGGTGGTCCAAGCACTCTAGCCCTGCCCGGCGGCGGAGCGTATCGTAGGGCATCCCTGCTTGTCAGGCGTCGGCGGTGCATACACCCCCAGAGTTGCAGACGGCCCTCGAGGGCCATTACACGATCGAGCGTGAGCTCGGCCGTGGAGGGTGGGCCACGGTCTACCTGGCCCACGATGCCCGCCATGACCGGTCGGTCGCCCTCAAGATCCTCCGCCCCGATCTCGCCGCTGCCCTTGGCACCGGCCGCTTCCTCCGCGAGATCACCATCGCCGGCCGGCTCACCCATCCTCACATCCTGCCGCTCTACGACTCCGGTAAGGCGGGCGACTCCCTCTTCTATGTCATGCCGTACATCGAGGGTGAGACGCTGCGCAAGCGGCTGCTGCGGGAGCGGCAATTGCCGCTGGACCAGGCGCTCGCCATCACTGGACAGGTCGCCCAGGCGCTCTCCTTCGCACACCAGCACAACGTGGTGCATCGGGACATCAAGCCGGAAAACATCCTGCTCGAGGGTGACCAGGCATACATCGCCGACTTCGGCATTGCCCGGGCAATCCAGGTGTCCGCCGAAGACACCCTTTCCGAACCGGGCCTGGCGATCGGGACCCCAGCCTACATGAGCCCGGAGCAGGCCGGCGGCGGATCCGATCTGGACGGCAGAAGCGACCTCTACAGCCTCGCCTGCGTCACCTACGAGATGCTCGCTGGAGAGCCGCCACACACCGGCCCAACCGCGCAAGCCATCCTGGCCCGCCAGCAGTGCGAGTCGCCGCGCTCGATCCGGGTGCTCAGGCCTTCGGTGCCGCTCCGGGTCGAGGAAGTGCTCATGAAGGCGCTGGCAAAGGCACCAGCCGATCGGTTTACCACCGTGGCCGAGTTTGCCGACGAGCTCGACGACGCGGTCAAAGGTCCCAAAGCGGGGCGTGCGCCGTGGTCCCGGCGCGCTCTCTACGCCTCGGCGGTCCTGCTCGGGATTGGCGGCGTGAGCTGGCTGGCGTACTCGACACCGTCGTCGGTGGCGGGAGGCAAGGGCGGGTACGAGACCGATCCCACCCATGTGGCGGTGCTCTACTTCGATGACCTCAGCGAGAAGGGCACGCTCCGGCCGGTAGCGGATGGTCTCACCGAAGACCTGATCGATGCGCTGGGTCAGGTTACCGCCCTCCATGTGGTCTCTCCTAACGGGGTCCGGCCCTATGCCGGCCGCCACACGCCGCCGGACAGCATCGCGCGCGCGCTCGGGGTCGGCACGCTGGTGGGCGGCAGCGTCGAGCGCTCGGGCGACATCCTCCGGGTGACGGCAAGGCTCATCGACGCACGGAGCGGGCTTCAGCTCCAGAGCCGGACGATGGAGTACCCCTTCGGCGATCTCTTCACGCTCCAGGACCAGCTGGCGCAGGAGGTCTCCCGCTTCCTCCGAGAACGGCTCGGTCGGGAGATCCTGCTTCGCGAGCGGCGGAAGGGAACGAGTAGCGTGGCGGCCTGGGAGCAGACCCAGCTGGGTGAGGCATCTCGGGAGACGGCACGAGTCTCTCGACCCAGGGAGATGCCTCGCCGTCATGCGCGCGCTCGACATGGCGGACTCCCAGTTTGCCCGGGCCGCCTCGCTCGATCCGAACTGGGCCGATCCGGTTGTGTCTCAGAGGGTGGGTGGCGGTGGATCGAATGGAGCTACCCAGATGGAGCCGGCGGATTCCCTTGAGCGTTGGTATCGCCAGGGACTGGCGCACGCTGGGCGCGCGCTCAGCATGCGCCCCAACTACCCCCGGCGCTCGAGCTGCGTGGAACCCTGCGTTACCGCTACTGGCTCAGCGCTGACTCTGCTGTCACCCCTGGGAAGGATGCCGAGGCAGACCTGCGAGCCGGGGCGGTGCAGGCCAATCCCGCGCAGGCTCGAGCCTGGGGTACCCTCAGCGCACTTCTTCAGGCCACCGGACAGCTGGCCGAAGCCAACCTGATTGCCGCGCGAGCCTACGAGGCGGACGCATTCCTTGGCGACAGCCCCCAAATTCTCTTTCGGCTGTATCACACGTCGCTGGATCTGGGGAGAGAACGGGAGGCGGTTCGCTGGTGCGAAACCGGGCGGAGCCGCTTCCCAGCAGACTGGCGCTTCACCTTCTGCGAGCTCAGGATCCTGGCCTTGGCCGGCACCTTCCAGCCGGATGTCGCAAAGGCCTGGAGCCTGGTTACTGCACTCGAGCGGCTCAGCCCGCCGGCCTATCTCCCTCGCTGGCATCTCGTGGTCGCCGGGGTGCTGGGGAGAGCTGGCTTGCGCGACAGCGCCGAGGCCGTGATCCGGCGGGCGAGAGCCGCAGCCCCGGACGACCCGGAGCTGGATTTCTACGAGGCAGAGGCCCGCATGGTGCTCGGGGATCCCGAGGCGGTTCTCCGCCTACTCGAGCGTTACCTGAAGACCAATCCGCGGTTGCGGGCCTACCTGCGCGTGTATCCCCTCTTTCGTCCGCTCTGGAGTGACCCTCGTTTTCAGGCCTTGGTAGCCGAATCCCCGAACTAGAACGACCCAGTCTTGTGAGCAACTGCCGTCGAGTACGCAAGGGGAGACCTGCCTATCCGGTACAGCTCCCGCTGTTCCGCGGCATACCGCACTCCCGTCTACCGACGTAAGGTAGGGTGCGATGAACTTATCGAAGGCAGCCAGGCTCCAGAACAAGGCATCAACCGAATCGGGGCTGAATCGTTTTTCCACACCGTTTTTCTGCTTCACGATCACCTCGACCACATCTTCCGCGCTGGACGACTGATCCGGAGGATCATCCACGGTCACGAACGGACCAAAGACTGCGTACTCGAGGCCCTCTTTCTGGACTACGTCTCTGGCTTCGTCGAAGCTCTTGAACACCCCCAGCACCTTGTGATGCCCCTGCTGCCCCTTGCGGTGGATCGCCACCCAATGGGGCTCGCCATCTCGGAATCCATCCGCTGCCTCGGCCAGCCTCCTGAGCAGCGAAGCCGACTTCGTCAAAGTGTCGTCTGCGACTTCTGATGCGGTGATTGGCGACTTCGGCTGCGGACCAGGCTGAGTATCCTCCGCTGCATGCCAACGAGTCCGCTCATCACGAGTGAAACAATCAGTGCACTCCTCATCGGACCTCCCGGGTGGGACGCCGCGCCGGACCACCGCACGTTCTCCTCACTTACCGGCCGGTCCCGTTTCTGTCAACCAAGGAGGCTGGTTGTGCGACACTCTCCCGTAAGGGATCCAGATGTTCTTGACCTGGGTGGCCTGCTCCAGGAACTCCTCGCCGGCGCCCCGTCGCGGGTCGGTCCAGTCCCGACTCTTGCCCAGGTCCACCCAGGTGCGCTTCATGTTGCCGGTGGAAAGACGCTCGACCTCGGCTGAGACCTCCGGACTGCCGAAGTACCAGATCCCATCCACATCGTCGTGCGCGGCGAGCACCCCGGCCAGCTCGTCGGGGATGCCGGTGACGATGTTGATCACCCCGGCCGGCACATCGGACGTGTCGAGCACCTGGTAGAGGTCGGTCGCAACAAGGGGAGCCCGGGCCGACGGAACCGCTACTACGGTATTCCCCATTGCAATGGCGGGCAGCACCGTGGACACGAAGCCGAGCAGCGGCCAGGCATCCGGGCAGACGACGCCCAGCACGCCGACCGGCTCGGGCATGGCGAGGGTCACATTTCGGTAAGGGGTATGGTGCACCAGCCCATCGTACTTGTCGGCCCAGGCGGCGTAGGTGTAGATCCGGTCGATGGTGAGCGCGATCTCCCGCTGAGCCGAAGCAGGATCGCCGGAGAGAGCGGTGAGAAGACGGCCGAAGTCCTCGGCTCGCGCGGACAGGTTTTCGGCGAGGTAATACAGTACCTGGGCGCGGTTGTGTGCCGTGCCACGCGCCCACCCGGCGGCCTTGTGGGCGGCCTCGACGGCGTTGCGGATATCCTTGCGATTCCCCTGTCCCACCTCGCCGATCGGCCGCCCGGAAGCATCGAGCACCGGGATGCTGTAGCCGGAGTCGGGCCGCACCTGCTTGCCGGCGATGTAGAGCTTCGGGGTGCGGTCGATCGGGGGGACGGACGGACGGGCGGACGGGCGGTCAGTTGAACCGACTGACTTTCTCACTTTCCGCCTCGTGGTCTTTCCGCCAGTCCGTCTGTCCGACCGTCCATCCGTCCGCCACTGCACGTACTCCCGCAGCCCCTCCCGTCCGCCCTCCCGCCCGAAGCCGCTCTCGCGATACCCGCCGAAGCCGCTGGCCGCGTCGAAGACATTGGTGCAGTTGACCCAGACTGTTCCCGCCTTGAGCTGCGGAGCGACATCCAGAGCCAGGTTGATGTTCTCGGTCCAGACGCTCGCCGCGAGCCCGTAGCGGGTGTTGTTGGCGAGCTCGACCGCCTCCACCGGCGTGCGGAAGCTCATGAGCACCACGACGGGTCCGAAAATCTCCACCTGCGCGATCGTCGCGGCGGGCGAGACCTCGGTGAACAGCGTCGGCGGGAAGAACCAGCCCTCCCGCGGGCAGCTCCACGAAGGCTGCCACAACGTGGCGCCCTCTTCCTCGCCGCGGCGGACCAGCTCCTGAATCTTCTCCAGCTGAACCGGAGCGATGATCGCGCCCATGTCCACGGCTTTGTCGAGAGGATCACCCACCCGGAGCGTCTCCATCCGCTCCTTGAGCTTGGTGACGAGCCGGTCTGCCACACCCTCCTGAACCAGGATCCGGGAGCCCGCGCAGCAGACCTGGCCCTGGTTGAACCAGATCGCGTCCACCACACCTTCGACCACGCTGTCGAGGTCGGCGTCGGCGAAGACGATGAACGGCGACTTCCCACCGAGCTCGAGGGAGAGCTTCTTGCCGGTCCCCGCGGTAGCCGTGCGGATGATCCGCCCCACCTCGGTCGAGCCGGTGAAGGCGATCTTGTCCACGTCGGGATGAGCGACGAGCGCGGCCCCGGCGCGGCCGTCGCCGGTGATGATGTTCACCACCCCCGGCGGCAGGCCGATCTCCTTGCAGAGCTCGGCGAAGCGAAGCGCCGTGAGCGAGGTGAACTCGGCGGGCTTGAGCACCACCGTGTTCCCCATGGCCAGCGCGGGCGCAATCTTCCAGGCGAGCATCAGCAGCGGAAAGTTCCAGGGGATGATCTGACCGATCACGCCCACCGGCACGCGGTCGGGCAGCTCCTGCTCCATGAGCTGGGCCCAGCCCGCATGGTAGTAGAAATGGCGGGCGACGAGCGGCACGTCGATGTCTCGCGACTCCCGGATCGGCTTGCCGTTGTCGAGCGTCTCGAGGACGGCAAAGAGGCGGCTGTGCTTCTGGATCTGCCGCGCGAGCGCGTAGAGATAGCGAGCTCGTCCGTGACCACCGAGCGCCCACCAGTCGGGCTGGGCCCCGCGCGCCGCACGCACCGCACGATCCACGTCGGCCGCGGTAGCCTGCGCCAGCCGGGCGATCGGCTTGCCGGTGGCTGGGTTCAGCGTCTCGAAGGTGTCACCCTCGCCTGGCCTCCAGTCCCCGGCAATGAAGAGCCCGAAGCGGCGGCCGTGCCGCTCCAGCCACTCGTTCACCGGACCCAACCCTTCGGGGGCCGGACCGTATGCCATCGTTTGGAAGATCTCGGGGACGGATGCCATGCAAGTCTCGTTGAGGGTGAGAAGTGAGAAGTGAGAGGGAACTCATCGGTGCGACCTGCTTGCCTCTTACTTCTTACTTCTTACCTCTTACCCTGTAGGATGCCGGTGAGCGGCTGAATACCGGCCGGTGACGAAGTGCTCCAACTGGCGCTCGATGTCGAGGAGCAGCGTACTGGCGCCAAAGCGGAACAGGTCGGCACGCAGCCAGCGGTCGCCCAGCTCGTCCTTCACCAGCGCCATCCAGTCCAGCGCCTCCCTGGCGGTGCGGATTCCGCCGGCCGCCTTGAGCCCGATGAGCTGGCCGGTGCGGTCCCGGTACTCGCGGATGGCGCGCGCCATCACCAGCCCGACCGGCAGGGTGGCGTTGACGCTTTCCTTGCCAGTGGAAGTCTTGATGAAATCGGCACCGGCCATCATACAGACCAGGCTGGCGCGCGCCACGTTGCGCAGGGTGCCGAGCTCGCCGGTGGCGAGAATCGTCTTGATATGTGCGTCACCGCAGGCCTCTCGCATGGCGCGCACCTCGTCGTACAGAGCGCGCCAGTTCTCGGTGAGCACGTGGCCCCGGGTGATCACGACGTCGATCTCCTCGGCGCCGGCGGCAACTGAGGCGCGGATCTCCGCGATCCGCTGCTCGAACGGGGAGAGCCCCGCCGGGAAACCCGTTGAGACGGCAGCGACGGGGATCCCGGAGCCGTCGAGCGCCGACAGCGCCGTCGCCACCAAGCCATGGTAGACGCATACCGCGGCCACCCGAATGGGCAGCTGCGCTGCGCCCATGGCCTCGAGCAGCTCCAGTCGGACCGGCCGGCGCGCCTTGGCGCAGAGCCGGCGAACCCGCCCGGGCGTATCGTCTCCCGATAGCGTTGTGAGGTCCATCAGGGTGACGGCGCGCAGCAGCCATGCCGCCTGCCATTCCTTTTTTACCGTTCGCCGGGTCCGCAGGGTTGCGGCGCGGCGCTCCACCGCACTCCGATTGATGCGGACCTCTTCGACCCAATCGAGCTCGAGCGGCATCCCGGGGTTCCGGGGGGCCACTGGTACGTCGAGGGGCCCAGCGCGTGATGGGGAGACGGGGCGGTGTTGAGGGAAGTCCGGCATGATTGGGAACATACGCAACGGGCGGACGGGCGGACAGGCGGACGGATGGACGGATGGACGGGCGGACGCAGTCAGGGGGCCGAACCTGTTCCGCACGGCAAACTATTCTGCGGTCAGAGGCTTCGGCTCCTTCGCTTCGCTCAGAGCCTGCCCTGAGCAGAACGAAGGGGTGACACGTGAATTAGGCTTGTGCCCCTGTCCGTCTGTCCATCTGTCCGCCTGTCCGCCCGTGCCCGCTACCTCTCCCGGTACCCCAGCCGGTCGGTCGTCCTCGCCATAGCCCGGTGCTGCGCCACCAGCTCGGGGTCGCGGAAGATATGGATGAGAATCGCTCCGGCTATGAATCCGCCGGCGTGAGCCCAGAACGCCACCCCCCCTTCGGAGCCGCTGGTCAGTCCGCCGCCGAGGAGCTGGAGAAGGAACCAGTAACCCAACATGACATAGGCGGGCACCACTATGCGGGTGATGAAGATGACCAGGACAACCAGCATGTGAACCCGGACTCTGGGATAGAGGACGATGTAGGCGCCCATCACCCCGCTGATCGCGCCCGAAGCCCCGACCATGGGAATAGCGCTCGAGGGACTCATGAACATCTGGGCCGCGGCGGCGGCCAGTCCGCACAGGATATAGAAGGCGAGAAAGCGGACGTGTCCCATCGAGTCCTCGACGTTGTTCCCGAAGACCCAGAGGAACCACATGTTGCCGATGAGGTGGAACCAGCCCCCGTGGAGAAACATCGAGGTGACCGGGGTGAACCAGGTCCGCTCCTCACCCAGCACACAGGCCGTCTGCGGACCCATCGGGACGGTGGCTCCTACGGGTACACGGCCGAGGAACTCGCCTGGAATGAGTCCCAGCTCGCAAACCGAGCGCGAGAGGCTTGGCTCCGCGCCCATTCCCTGTATCAGCACCCACATTCCCACGTTGAGCCCGATCAGGATCAGCGTGACAAAAGGAGTGCTGAGAGTGGGATTGTCGTCTCGGTACGGGAACATGGCTCAATATAACTGAGCCTTGAGTGCTACTCGCTGGGAGCTTCGGTGTTTACCAGATCGGGCTTCCTGACAGCCGGGCGGCGGATCTCCTGCGCAATCGAGGGCCGGTCCTCCTTGCTGAAGGGCGGCAGGCTAACGGGCTGGCCGGTGTCCGCCGAACGGTAGAGTGCGCGAATGACCCGGACGTCGGCGAAACCCTCCCACCCGGATGGCTCCGGGGCGGCACCGGTGAGGATGCACTCCGAGAAGCTGATCAGCTCGGGAGCGAACTGGTCCCGCTTGGGGAAGGTACGCTCGCGAGTACGGCCGTTGATCGTCACCCGCTGAATCAGCTCTTCGGCATACTCGTACGCCGGGTCCATCACCAGCTCCCCCTTGGTGCCAACCACCCGGTAGGTCGACACATCGGTACCGTTGAAGCTGCAGGTGAAGCTGGCCAGGCGCTCGCGCCCGGGGAAGCGCAGGATAGCGGCGGTCATCTCCTCGCATTGCTGGAAACGACGCTCCCCATTGTTGGCACTGAACGCCACCACTTCCATGGGCTCGGCACCGATAGAGATTTCGCACCGCGTTGATGCAGTAGACGCCGATGTCGTAAACCGGCCCCCCACCGAGCTCGCGCGGGTTGAGCCGGATGTCGCCTTCCTTGACCTGCATGGTGAAGACCGAGTCGAACAGCCTGGGCTCTCCCAGGCGCCCTCCCTGCACCAGCTCGATGGCCTTGAGGTTGGCTTCCTCGAAGTGAAGCCGGTAAGCCACCATCAGCTTGACCCCGTTCTCCTCGCAGACCCGGATCATGGCCAGACAGTCCTCTTCGGTCACCGCCAGCGGCTTCTCACAGAGGACGTGGACTCCAGCTCGGGCTGCCCGTTCGGTGTACTCCCGGTGCAGGTGGTTGGGAAGGGCGATGTAGACCGCGTCCACCACGCCACTCTTCAGGCACTCCTCGAACTGGTCGTAGGAAAAGCGGGCCTTGACCTTATATCGGCGACCGAGCCTTTCCAGCTTTTCCGGGTCATCGGAGACGAGACCAGCCAACTCCGAGTTCTCTGCGTGGGCAAAGGCCGGTAGAACCGCTACTTGAGCGATGTGGCCCAGGCCAACCACCGCGTAGCGGATTTTCTTCTGGTCCTGTTTGGCTGCTCGGGGCATGCTTGCTAAGGGCTGTGGGCTAAGGGCTATGGGCTATGGGCCAGGCGCTGTTGGTCACCAGTGACTTCCGCCCGAAAGCCACTGTGCCCACCGCGCAGCGCATAGCCCATAGCTAATAGCCCCGCTAAAGCGCCCGTCTCCCCTGAATTAACTGCATCACAGCCAGGATCACTGCGATGACCAGCAGCACATGAATGAATCCACCGAGGCTGTACGACGTGACGACTCCCAGCAGCCACAGCACCAGGAGGATCACGAAGATGGTCCACAGCATGGCTACCTCCTCACGTTGGGATAAGCCCACCAAACCCAGGCAACGCTGAACACAACCACCCATACGAACGCCACCTAGCTTATCTAATCCCCGACATCAGCGTCGTGAGCCAAGTCACGACTTGTCAAACTCAGCCGTTTGGGTCCAACGTACGCCAAAAAGGCAGCTTAGGGCGGTACGGCACTTGCTCGTCGAGGCGGCCAAACGAGGGCGGATGGCAGATGGGCCACCCGTCAGGCAGGACGATCTTACTCCGGAGTCGACATGGCTTCCAAAATCATTGGAATCGATCTGGGCACGACCAATTCAGTCGTGGCAGTCATGGAAGGTGGGGATCCGGTAGTCATCCCCAATGCCGAAGGTGGTCGCACCACGCCATCGGTCGTGGCATTCACCAAGGACGGCGAGCGGCTGGTAGGCCAGGTGGCCAAGCGCCAGGCCGTTACCAACCCCCAGCAGACCATCTTCTCGATCAAGCGGTTCATGGGACGCCGCCTGAGCGAGGTGGCCGATGAGGTCAAGAAGGTTCCCTACAAGGTCGTCGAGGGGCCGAACGGTATGGCCGTGGTCGAGATCCAGGGCAAGCGGTACACCCCGCCCGAGATCTCCGCGATGATCCTCCAGAAGATGAAACAGACGGCTGAAGACTACCTCGGCTATACGGTCGACAAGGCGGTCATCACCGTCCCGGCTTACTTCAACGATGCCCAGCGCCAGGCCACCAAGGACGCGGGCAGAATCGCCGGGCTCGACGTGCAGCGGATCATCAACGAGCCGACTGCCGCCGCGCTGGCCTACGGGCTGGACAAGAAGAAGGAAGAGAAGGTCGCGGTGTTCGACCTCGGCGGCGGCACCTACGACATCTCGGTGCTGGAGCTGGCCGAGGGCGTCTTCGAGGTGAAGAGCACCAACGGCGACACGCACCTGGGCGGCGACGACTTCGACCAGCGCCTGATCAACTGGCTGGTGGCCGAGTTCAAGAGGGACCAGGGCATCGACCTCTCCAAGGACCCGATGGCCATCCAGCGCCTGAAGGAGGCCGCGGAGAAGGCCAAGATGGAGCTGTCGAGCACCACCCAGACCGACATCAATCTGCCGTTCATCACGGCGGACCAGTCGGGGCCCAAGCACTGAACATGAGCCTTACCCGGGCCAAGTTCGAGCAACTGGTGGACGACCTGATCCAACGCACCATCCCGCCCATGCAGCAGGCGCTGAAGGACGCGGGGCTCGATCCCAAGCAGATCGACGAGGTCATCCTTGTCGGCGGCCAGACGCGCATGCCCAAGGTACAGGAGATCGTGAAGAACTTCTTCGGCAAGGAGCCTCACAAGGGCGTGAACCCCGACGAAGTCGTGGCCATCGGGGCGGCCATCCAGGGCGGCGTGCTCGCGCGGCGAGGTCAAGGACGTGCTTCTGCTCGACGTGAACCCGCTGTCGCTCGGCATCGAGACTCTGGGCGGCGTAACCACCGTCCTGATTCCGCGGAACACCACCATTCCGACCAAGAAGTCGGAGACGTTCTCGACCGCTGAGGACAACCAGACCACGGTGGAGATTCATGTGCTCCAGGGCGAGCGCCAGATGGCCCAGGACAACCGCACCATCGGGAAATTCCAGCTGACTGGCATTCCACCGGCTCAGCGGGGCACACCGCAAGTCGAGGTAGGTTTCGATATCGACGCCAACGGCATCCTCCACGTCACGGCCACGGGACAAGACCACCGGGAAGGAGCAGAAGATCAGGATCGAGGCCTCGAGTGGGCTCAGCGAGGCTGAGGTCGATCGGATGGTCAAGACGGCCGAGCAGCACGCTCAGGAGGACAAGACCCGGCGGGACGAGATCGAGGCTCGCAACCAGCTCGATAGCCTGGTGTACCGGGTGGAGAAGGACAGCAAGGAGTGGGTTGACCGCCTGCCGGCGGACGCCAAGACGCGGCTGGACGCAGCCCTGGAGGCGGGCAGGCAGGCCCTCCGGAGCGGCGACACCGACGGCATCCGCCGTGCGCTGGACGAGCTGAACACGGCCTACTCGGCCGCCGGTGCCTCGCTCTATCAGGCAGCCGGGGCAGCTGGACCGACTGGCGGCGGCGCGGGTGAGGCCCCGGGAGGGCCCGGCGAGCCGGCGCAGGCCTGGCCAACCTGGCCAGGACGACGTGGTCGATGCTGACTATGAGATCGTAGACGAGAAGAAGTGAGCGGAGGGTACCTCCGCTCACCCTGAGGGCAATAAGCCCGAAGGGACCGAAACGACGTAGGCGAAGGGGTCGGGGTCCGGCCCCTTCGCTGCGCTTAATATGACAAGTGGCCGAAACTGACCGGCGGGTACCGCCGGTCACACTGAGGGCCATCGAGCCCGAAAGGGCTGAGCTTAAGGTGAAGACTGGCCGAAACTCACCACTACCCCTTCCTGTACTGTTAAATTACCCCAGTGCAGTATGATCCTCACGCCCTTCCCGAAGGACCGCTCGATGTCTTCACGATCGCTAAATTGGCTCAAGTTCGGCGGTTTGGTGGCCCTGGCGTTTGCGCTCGGATTGCTCTTCGCCGGACTGCTTGACCTGCCGAACCGCACCGCGGCCCAGGAACAGGGGCGCCAGGCCACATCCATCGCCAAGGTTCCCGCCCCCTCCATCCCTGCGGCGCTGCCCCTCCAGGAGCTCAGTGAGGCCTTCGCGGCGGTGGCGGAGCATGTGAAGCCCAGCGTCGTCTACATCCGGTCCCAGCGGACGGAGAGGTGCAGCCAGGCAGCGGGTTCCGCCCGGGATGGAGCGGTTCTTCCCTCGCTTCCGGCAGCGCGACGAGATCGAGCAAGGCAGCGGATCGGGGTTCGTCGTCTCGTCGGATGGCTTCATCCTTACCAACAACCACGTGGTCGAGGGGGCCGAGCAGGTGACGGTTCGGCTGCTCGACCGGCGTGAGTTCAAGGCCAAGGTCATCGGCACCGACCCGAACACCGACGTGGCCGTCCTCAAGATCGACGCCAAGGGACTGCCCCCGGTCGCCCTGGGAAACAGCGAGGATGCCCGGGTGGGCGAATGGGTGCTGGCCATCGGCAACCCGCTGGGCGAGGGCCTCACCTTCACCGTCACCTCAGGCATCGTGAGCGCAAAGGGCCGAGCGCTCCAGGGACTGCCCGGTCGCGGGCAGGGGAGCATCCAGGACTTCATCCAGACCGATGCCGCCATCAATCCGGGGAATTCGGGTGGTCCGCTGGTGAGCGTGCGCGGTGAGGTGATCGGCATCAACTCCGCCATTGCCAGCGAGACCGGCTTCTACTCCGGCTATGGTTTCGCCATTCCGATCAATCTCGCTCGCACGGTCATGAACCAGCTGGTCGAGACCGGCTCGGTGCACCGTGCCGCGCTTGGCGTGTCGATCGACAACGTCACCCTCGAACGATGCAGCATACGTCGGGCTGCCGGAGATCCGCGGTGTCGTGGTGAAGGACATCCCCAGCGACGACTCGCCGGCCAAGGCCGCGGGTATCCTCCCGGGCGACGTCATCGTCGCGGTGGACAGCAAGCCGGTCGAACGGGTCGGGGAGCTCCAGCAGGTAATCGGCTTCCGGAAGCCAGGAGATGTGGTGAAGGTTGAAGTCGCCCGAAAGGGCGGCGTGCGGAAGACCTATCAACGTCAAGCTCCAGGCGCTCAACGACCAGCCTCAGCTGGCCGCGGGCGAACGAGGGCGACACCGACCGTTCTGGCGCGCCCAGCGGAGCGACGATGAACCGCCTCGGTATCACCGTCGAGCCAGTGACCCCGGATATAGCGCAGCAGCTGCAGCTGCCGCAGGGAATGCGCGGTCTGGTGGTCACCGACGTCACTCCGGGGGGTCCGGCATGGGAGACCCTGGTGGACGATCCGCAGCGCAACGGCCCCGACATCATCCTCTCCATCGAGGGCAAGCCGGTAAGGACCGAGGCCGACCTCCGGAATGCGCTCAAGGCCGAGAAGCCCGGGAGCATCGTTACCCTCGGCGTCTACAACCCGCGGACGCAGAGCCGCCGCATCGATCGGATCCGTCTGGGGGAGTAGGCGGGGAAGCGGGGAGGACGGGTAGGACGGGAAGGACAGGTGTCACCCTAGGACGGAGCGAAGTGGCTCCTGCAGCCGAAGTCGGCTAGCAGACCGCTTCGGGATGAGGTGTTTCTCGTTTACCTGCCCACCGCTTCCCGTCCTTCCCGTCTTCCCCTGTCTCAGGCTAAGTTGGAACCATGGCCTTGCATGGAATGATCTTCGACATCGACGGCAGCCTGGTCGACACCAATCCGGCACACGTCGAGGCGTGGCGCAGGGCATTCAAGCGTTTGGGATACGACGTACCCTCCGAACGGATCGAGGTAGAGATCGGAAAGGGGGCGACCTGCTGGTCCCGTCGATCCTGGGAGAGGAAGTGGAGAGCGCACGGAGAGGCGCTGCGGAAGGCCAGAAGGAGGAGTTCCTCGCCATCGCCGACGGAGCGTTCCGGGTTTCCCTGGTACCGGAGTCTTTCAGGCCCTTCGCAGCGGAAATCCGGACCGCCCTAGCCACCTCGAGCAACAGGAAGCACCTTCAGGCCATCTGCGACAGCGCCGGCATCGACCTGCCCAGCCTCGCCGACGTGCTGGTCACGAAGGAAGAGGCTGAAGCCAGCAAGCCCGCACCTGATCTGGTCATTGTCGCCTGGGAGAAGCTGAGGCTCACCCCCGCCGAGTGCGCCATGGTGGGCGATACCGTCTACGACGCGCAGGCGTGCCGGGAGCGGGTGGTGTTCTGGGTGAGTCCGGGGACCGATGGACTGCTCGAGGCCGGCGCCTGCGGTATGGCGGATACCGGCCACCTCTACCCGACCTGAGCGCTCGAGATAGCCTTACTCGCCGCGGCCACCAGCGACTAACACTCCCTGCACTCGGGAGCCGGCAAGATGACCACCAGCGAAGAGACCGATTGGATGAATCATCCTGCTATCCGGGCGCTGGTGGACCAGGCCAATACCCTGGTGCTGGAGGAGCGTATCACGCTGGTGAAGGGATTGATTCCTGGAATAGCGAACGCCCTGTCGGAAGACGAGTACGAGCAGTTCGTCACCTTCATCCGGCTCAAGGGCGAACGATACCACGAAGCGAAGTCGCATCCGGGCGAGGGCCGGGCCGGGCGGCACACGCCGGGCGAGCGGGAGCTGGAAGGGCGGTAAGGCGGTACGGCGCTAAGGCGGTAAGGGCTTGGAAGTGGAGAGATGTCACCCTGAAGCGCAGCGAAGGGGCCGAACTTGAGGACGAAGTTGATCTCATGGGCGATTGCGGGTGGCGTCGGGCTAGGCCTGGTCGGGTGCCAGGGAGATGCTCGCCAGGCAGGAGCGAGTGCACCGGCCGGATCCAACTCACCCATCGAGCCCAAGCTGGCGCAATACACGACTGTCCGCCTCACGACCGATCTCGAGAAGCTCTCGGAGAACGAGCGGCGGATGATCCCCCTCCTCATCGACGCCGCGCGCTCGATGGATGCCATCTACTGGCGCCAGGCGTACGGCAACCGTGATTCCCTTCTCCGATCGATCCAAGACCCCAGCACCCGACGCTATGCCGAGATCAATTACGGTCCCTGGGACCGGCTCGACGGAAACGCCCCCTTCGTCGAGGGGGTCGGTGCCAAGCCCAAAGGCGCGGGGTTCTACCCTCGCGACATGAGCAAGGAAGAATTCGAGGCCGCGGCCGCAAGGTCTCCCACCCTGGGCAAGGCGCTGCGAAGTCAGTATACGGTGGTCCGGCGAGACACCGCTGGCGCCTTGGTTGCCGTGCCATACCACCAGAAATTCGCCGACCAGATACGTCCGGCGGCGGCAAAGCTGCGTGAAGCTGCGGCGCTGGCCGAGGATGCGGGGCTGCGCAAGTACCTCGAGCTCCGGGCGAAGGCGCTCGAAACCGACGAATATCAGCCGAGCGACCTTGCCTGGCTGGACATGAAGGACAACACCATCGATGTCGTGATCGGTCCGATCGAGACCTACGAGGACCGGCTCTTCGGGAACAAGGCCGCGCAGGAAGCATTTGTCCTGGTCAAGGACAAGGAGTGGAGCGGACGGCTGGCGCGGTATGCAACGATGCTCCCGAGCCTCCAGAGCGAGCTGCCGGTGCCCGCCGCGTACAAGCGGGAAAAGCCGGGCAGCGACTCCGACCTCAACGCCTACGATGCCGTCTACTACGCGGGAGACGCCAACGCCGGTTCCAAGACCATCGCGATCAACCTCCCCAACGACGAGGAGGTCCAGCTACGCAAGGGAACCCGCAGGCTCCAGCTTAAGAACGCGATGCGGGCCAAGTTCGATAAGATTCTCGTGCCCCTTGCGGGCGAGCTGATCGCGGAGGACCAGCGCCACCACATCAACTTCGACGCCTTCTTCTCCAATGTCATGTTTCACGAGGTAGCGCATGGGCTGGGGATCAAGAACACCATTGGCCGCAAGGGAACCGTGCGCGAGGCACTCAAGGAGCAGGCCGGCGCGCTGGAGGAGGGCAAGGCCGATATCCTCGGTCTCTACATGATCACCAAGCTGCACCAGCGAGGTGAGCTAAAGGGCCAGGATCTCGACGACAACTATGTGACCTTCCTGGCCGGCATCTTCCGCTCCATCCGCTTCGGGGCCTCCAGCGCGCACGGACGGGCCAATGCCGCACAGTTCTCCTTCTTCCAGGATCAGGGCGCGTTTGCTCGAGACTCGGCAACCGGCCGTTATCGCGTCGACTTTCCAAAGATGCGTACGGCGGTGGACGCGCTCGCCGGCCTGATTCTTCGTTTCCAGGGCGATGGCGACTACGCCGGTGTGACGCGCTTCATGGCCGAGCGGGGAAGGCTTTCTCCGGTGTTACAGAAGGATCTGGCTCAGCTTGCAACGAGGGGCATTCCGGTCGACATCATCTTCGAGCAGGGCACCGAGGTCTTGAAATGAAGCCTGAGGTATTGGTCGGGACCCGTACGCCGCCGCAGGAGGTCCTCTCCCCAACCTGACACGCCACGCCCCCCGAATCTGCGGAACTGGGTGGTTTACACGGCGCTCACCGCCGGAGTCGCGGGACTGATGTTCGACGGCTTTCTGACCGATCGTCCCCAGGCTCTGCCGCTCCCCCGCCTCTCTCAGGCCAGCGACGTCAGATCGACCATCTGGGTGGCGAACGACTCGCTGCAGGTTGTGGTGGCCTGGGCTCTCACGTTATCGGAACCCGAGGGAGCACCGGAGGCGGTGCGGGTGAGAGTAATTCCGGAGCAGCCGCGGGACACCCTGACGTCCACCCAGCCGGCGCGGGAGCTGGCGGACACCGCCTACCTTCCCGCCCCACCGCCTGGGCAGACGGCGAAAGGCCTCTCCTGCGTGGCTGCCCAGCACGGCGAGGAGCCGCTGGAGGAAGTCTGCACCCCGTGGCAGTACGTCCGGCCTTCCGCCAGGGCTATTGCCCCGGCAGCAACCAGTCAGATCGTCATCCAGCCGAGCGGGCTGCAGGTCGACCCGGACATCGGTGGAAGGTGTACGGAGTGGCAGCGAACCCACCATCCCGATTCGGTATGGATCGAGGTGAACGTCACCGCCGTGCCGGAGTGTACCGGCCCCAATCGGAAGCCTACTGTGGCCCAGTTCTGTGCCTTTGCGGTGCTGCCGGATGGACGAAGGGTCAAGACCTCGAACTCGAGCAACAATCCCTACTGCGAGGAACTCTTTGCTGAATGGGTCCAGGAGCGGTATTCCTGAGCTCCGGCACTACGCTTCTGTTCGGTGACGTCTCGCTGAGTTCCCCACGCCCCCACCAGCTGCCCCCGCTCGAAGATCCCCACCAGGTTGTTGATGAAGTACTTAGCGTTGCCGTAGCGGTCGATCTCTTGGGACTCCGCATCCTCGAGCCGGTACCCGCTCCGAATGAAGGATCGAAGGTAGGCCACGTTCCCAGGATTGGAGGGCGGGCAGAATACCACCAAGCGAGTGCCGATCACCTCCACGGCTGCCCGGAACCCGTACATCCTCGCAAACGCGTCGTTGCACTCGGCTAGAACCGAGTACAGATACAGATGCTCGACCTGTTCGTCCTCAGGGAGAGTGATATCGAGAGGCTTCTCGTGGTGAAAGCGCCAGGTGGCTTCGGTGGTGACCTCGAGGAATGGTGGGAGGGTGCGCGGCGTTTCGGAAGAGAACGCGATCGTGCCGCCGTCGGGATTCGCGAACCGGGTAGCGGGTGCATCCGGAGCCAGCTCCTGCCGCACAGCTCCTCCTGTGGGTTCTCGCGTGGCATGGGCGCGCCGGAATATTTCGCATACCGCGGCGAGGCCCGACCCGGCCACGAGAATGCCGGGGTCCCGGGAGACCAGTCCGGCGAGCAACACGGCCAGAATACCCGGCCCGACACCGCCGTAGAGTGCGCTGATCGTCACCGCCACTAAGAGGGCGGGACGCATCTCGGTAGCGGAGAGTGGGCCCAGCACTTTCATCAGGAGCACCGCGACCCCAACCGAGAGGACGGCAGCTCCGTAGCGCAGCAGCACCACGCTGCGCGGCCTGGCTAATTGGGTTTCGGGAGGCGGCCTGAGAGGCATGAGCGGATCGAGTCTGGGGCGTGTCGTTTGAAAGTACGGCGGTTGCCGCGGGGGCACAACAGAGAGGGATGCCCGGTAGGTTATCAATGTCGCAAGCGACTGTGTTTCACCGTGGCGACATCAGCCGAAGTCTGTTCCGGTCCTCGCCTTCGATGGAGACATGCGCCATCCCGTACCGGGGATAAGCCATTATCTTTTCGGCACGCGAACGTGGCGAAACTGGCAGACGCGCAGGACTTAGGATCCTGTGGGGCAACCCATCCGGGTTCGACTCCCGGCGTTCGCATACGACGACAAGGGCCTCTCCAGGGAGAGGCCCTTGTTCTTATGCTGTCCTACGAGTGCCGCTTACATGTGGTCATGTGAGATAGTGTAGTGCGAGAGGTACGACTCTGACTCACCTTCCAACGGGAGATAGGTAGCGCGAAATCCGTGCGATGTCCCAGCGTAGCCCGGGGCCTTTTCAGGGGAGCGCCCGGAACAGCGCAGCCAAGCCCTTAGCCCTGACCCTAACAGGCCCCCGTCTCGGTTACTGTTCTCTCCTTGTGACTGGTCACCTCCGTGTTGCCCCTCTGAGATCAGTGCAAGGACGACCGGCCGCAACAGTGATCGAGACTATTTGCCTGGCTTCGCGGGCTGTGCCTCAATGAAGAAGAAGATGTTTGTCGGTGTGTCCTGGCTGATCAGACCGGCCCCACCAACCGTGGGATCAGCCTGGAGCTCGCGGACTTTCGCCAGGCTCTTGGCTGCGGCGATCTGATTCCACACGTCCAGGTTAAACACCCGAATGTTCACGGTGTGCCACCAGCCGCCTCGGCGCTTAGTGATGATATGGCTGTGCGGCACCGCGGGAATGTTCGTTGCGCCGGGCCCGGCAACTCGAGACGCGTCCAGCATCGCGGGGTGGTTGAGGCATGCGCTACCGGCCGGGCACGCGAGCGTGGCGGGGTCAGGCTGAATCCCCACTGCGGCAATCGCGTAAATCGTGGGAGTGGACCCGGCCTGGGGTATACCTCGGCATTGGCGCCGATCTCGCAGTCGGTGGCGGCCCCGCTGGCGGGGGGCTCCTCGCAGAAGAACGACTTGGTGTAGAACAAGCTCACGTCCTCGCCGTCGAACCAGCCGTCGATATAGCCCTTGTCGGCGCCCGCTGCCGCTTGGTGGTTGCTGACATCTGCCATCATGTGGTGGGTGGCGCCGGACGCAACGGGCGACTCCTCTGAGCATGCGACGAACGTACCTCCAACGAGGAGAGCGACGATTAGACGTGCAAGCCAACGGCATGACATGGGTGACTCCTCCCATCAGCGTATCTCACGTGTTGGATGCCTTCCTGGCGGACCGGGTGCCAGGTCCGACCGCGGCTCTGCTTGCCAGAGCGCGGCCGCGGCTTAGGTTAGGACAGTCTGCGCGACGCGCGTTACCTCGCAGTCCTCCAACCGTTACCGCCGGGTGACGCCCCGCCTGCTGGATCTCTGGAATGATCGACTTGCGGACCCTGGGTGCCCTGGAGCTGACCTCGGCCGAGAGCAGAGCCGTCGGTTCCGTTCTTGCACAGCCCCGACGCGCTGCCCTTCTGTGCTATCTCGCCCTAGCCTTGCCCCGCGGCTTCCATCGTCGCGACACGCTGGTGGCGCTCTTCTGGCCCGAGCTCGATGCAGGAACACTCGCGCAACGCCCTCCGGCAGTCGGTCTATTTCCTGCGCCGAGCGCTGGGTCCGAGGACGATCGTGTCCCGTGGTGACGAAGAGCTGGCTCTCGCGCCCGAGCAGGTCCGCTGTGATGTCTGGGCGTTCGATGAGGCGGTAGACCAGGCACGACCGGCTGACGCGCTGGCACTCTATCGGGGCGAGCTGCTCGCCGGCTTCCACATCTGAGCCGCCCCGGATTTCGAGCGCTGGCTGGACGAGGAGCGCAGCCGGCTGAGACAGCGGGCGGGAGAGGCGGGCTGGGCTCTGGCGGCGGCGCGGGAACGAGATGGGGATGCTCCGGGCGCAGTGGAGGCGGCGCGCCGGGCAGCTGCCCTTTCTCCCACCGACGAGACTGCGCTTCGTCGCCTGATGCTCCTGCTGGAGCGTGTGGGTGACAGGGCGACCGCCGTGCGCGCCTACGAGGCATTCGCCTGGAAGCTGGAGGGAGAGTACGAGCTGGAGCCGTCGGCCGAGATCCAGGCATGGCGAGGATTGCGTGACGGAGAGATCCGCGCCGAACCCGCCAGAGAGTCAGGCGGCCGGCACCGGACCCATGGCTCGCACTTCGCTGCTGCCCGGAGCCGCTGCCCCGCGAGTTCGAGTCCCGATCCCCTGGGTCGCGTCGCCGAGCCGAAACCCGTCTCCTTGCCATCCCGAGGGCCTCGACCGGCGGCGATCGTCGCCGGGGCGGTGGTCATGTTGCTTCTGCTCGGATTGGCTGGGCTCTACCTCCGGACCCAGGCTGGCGACCGCACGTTCGGCGCTGCTCCGCCGCCCGCTGGCGGGGCGGCGCCGGGTGTCGCTGTGCTGCCCTTCGCCGTACAGGATGGCTCGCTGGCGCACTGGCGCGAGGGCCTGGTGCACTTGGTCTCGATCGATCTGAGCGGCGTCCCGGGCCTCCGTTCGGTGGACAGCCGAACCTGCTTGCGCGGTGGCGCGAGCGGGTGAGGGGCGCGGATAGCCCGGAGCTCGCGACGGCGCTGGAAGTGGCGGAGCGCGCCGGCGCCAGCTACGCCGTGGTGGGCAGCGTGATCGCCGACGGCCCCGATCTGATCCTCACTGCCGGCGTGCACGAGGTCTCGGGTCGCCGGATGCTCGGCACCGCCAGGTCCCAGGCCCCCGCCGACAGCATCTTTACCCTGGTAGATCGGCTGACACTGGAGATCTTGCGGGTAATCCTCAGAGGCGATGCGCGCGGGCTTCCTCGGATCGATCTGGCCCGAGTCAGCACCGCCTCGCTGCCGGCGCTCGAGTTCTACCTGGAAGGGGAGATGCTCTTCCGGCGATCTCAGTTCCAGAGCGCGGCGGAGGCCTACGCGAGGGCTGTGGACGCCGATTCCACCTTCGCCCTGGCCCGCTACCGCCTGGGATTGTCGAGGCGGTGGTTCTGGACAGAGGTGAGTGGGTCAGCCCCCGACCCCTTGAGCACTGCGGTGGGACCATTTGCTGACCGGCTGCCGCCTCACGAGGCAGCCATCCTCCGGGCGATTCTGTTCAGAGGGCAGGATGTACGGGCCGCGCGCGAGCTGCTGGAAGAGGAGGCGCGTCGCTATCCCGACGACGCAGAGACCTGGCATGAGCTTGGGGAGTTCTACAACCACGATGGTGGGCAGGCGCTGGTTCCGCCCGAGGCGGCGGATCGAGCCTTCGCCAGGGCGGTCGAGCTCGATTCCACCTTTACCCTGGCATACGTCCATCGCATCGACCATGCGATCGGTGCGGGCGACACGACCGGCGCCGCCCGGCTGCTGGGCACGTTCGCCGGCTGGCGCCGGAGAGTCCCTTCGTACCCTGGTACGGCCTGATGACGAGGCTCGCGTTCGGCGACCCGACCGAGCGCTCCGCGGCGGAGGCTGCGCTGGATACGTTGGAGACCCAAGACCTCCTCCGGCTGGGTGCTCATGCTTGAAGGCTCGCGCTGCTGCTGGCGATTGTCGGAGCAGGTGCTGCGAAAGGCGCGCAAGCACGGTGTGAGCTCCGGCCGAACGCCACGATCGCGCTATTCTGGGTCAGTCTTGCCCAGGGGAAGGCCCGCGAGGCACTCGGATGGATCGACGATCCGTTCATGCCCGAAGAGCTCAGGAGTCCGATGCTCCAGGTGCTCGACGAGCTTGGCGTCCCGATCCCTGATGCGCGGCTCGATTCCGCGCTCACCCTCGAGGTGAGCGACAGCGTGGATGCCGTCCGGCTCTTCTGTGTCGGTTCCTACGCGGCGAGCCGGGCACGCTGGCAGGTCCTGCGGGGTTCGCTGGAGCAGCTGCAGTCCCGCGCGCAGCGTGTCCGCGCGACGGGGAATTCGTCCGAAGCCGGCTTCACCAGGCTGTGCGGCAGGCACTCTAAGGATACGCGTGCGTGGCGTCGAGGGCGACGAGACGACGCCTGCGCCTGCTCAAGCGCTCGCAACGCCAGCCATTGGCGATTGGCCGCGGGGATCGTCAATATTCGCCTCCGCTGGTGGCTTGGCCGGCTGCTGACGGAGATGGGACGGCCGCGGGAGGCACTGCCGGTACTTCGAGTCCTTGACCAGTACCTCGCTCCCCGCCGACTACGAGCGCGGCCGGATCTACGAGCAGCTCGGCGAGGTCGAGCAGGACGTGAGGCGTACGCGCTCTTCCTCGCCCCGCGGCAGCAGGCCGACTCCATGTTCCAGCCGATGATCCAGCAGGCTCGGGCAGCGCTCCAGCGGCTCGCCGTAGCGACGACTAAGTCAGCGAGCCGTCCTCCGGAGCCGGGCGAAAGCGAAATAGCGAAAGTGACATTGTTGTCACTTCTGCATCCATCCATGCCTGCTCGCGCGGTCTTCGCTCGACCGGCCCCGGCCTACGGCGTGAAGGGGGTAGTTCGGGGGCACCTATGCCGGACCTATGCCGGAACTGGAGACAACTGGAGACTACAGGGGACAACAGACCCGAGGCGTAAGGCCAACAACCACAAGCCCCGCGTGGTGTGCTCTTGTCCGCTGTGTACCCCGTCATTAGGACTTAGGATCCTGTCCCGCAAGGGGTGGGGGTTCAACTCCCCCCGTTCGCACTCCCTCCTAAAACCTCCATCGCTGCGTTCCGGCCGTTGATTCCGATCACGCTGCCTCCCGGATACGTCCCCGCCCCACAGAGGTACACCCCGTCCATCGGGGTCCGCGGCGTGAGCCGCTTGTCCCACATGTAGTCCGGCAGGCACTCACCCTGAAAGATGTGACCGCCGGTGAGCCCGGTTCGGCGCTCGATGTCGGGGGGGCCCATGACCTCCATGTGAAGAACCGCTGCAGGGATGTTGCTGGCGAAGCGACCGATCGATTCCAGCGCCACCCGCGCGACCTCCTCCCGGCGGGTATCCCAGTCGCCCTCGCGAAACGCATACGGCACCGGTTGGGCAAAGACGCTCATCGTGTGGCGGCCGGGCGGCGCGACGCTGGGGTCGTGCGAGCTCTGGAAGTACAGCTCGGTCCAGAGCCGGTCGGGCAGATCGCCGGCAAGCGCCGTTTGATGCTGGGTCTGCCAGGCGTCCTTCGACAGCGGCGTGTTGACCTGCCCATAGTGGTGTGGCTGCAGGGTTCCGGGTCGCGCCGTAAAGTTGGGGAGCTCCTCCAGGGCAACGGTGATCTTCACGGTGCACCCCGTGATCGGTACGCCTTCCACCTGAGCTCGCCACGCGGGATCGGCCGAGCCGTCGAGGAGCCGCAGCGTGGTGCGTGGGTCCGCATTCGAGACTACCACCGGAGCGCGGAGACGCTCGCCTCCTTGCAGCTCCACTCCCTCGCCAGGCAGAATCCGGCTCACCGGCACTCCGGCGGCTACTACAACGCCCGGACTCCTGGGCGATGTCGCATAGGAGGAAAGAAACGAGTCCCATACCTCCTTTCACATAGCCCCACATACCGGGTATGCCGCCCATGCGGCCCGAGGCGTGGTGGAAATGAATGGACGCCGTGCCCGGCTGATGTGGGCTCGCGTTGGTGCCGATGACACCCTGCCCCAGCAGCGACTGCTGCAAGCGCTCGTCGTCGAGGTACTGCTCGACGAACTCGACCATCGACCACTCGAAGAGCAGCGCGATCGCGGCCCGGTCTCCGCACAGGCGGCGCTCGATCTCGTCACGAGAAGGCGCCCGCCCGATCCACGCGTCACCAGGTCCTTCGGGGCGAAGGGCATCTCGAACCCGCTTCTTGAGATCGGTCATGGCCCGCCATCCGGCGAGGTCGCCCGGGGCGAACCGCCCGATCTCCTCGTCGGCGCGATCATCGTCCCCCCACAGCTGCACGCTGCTGCCGTCGTCGAAGGGGACGAACAGACCCGGAGCGGCCGGGTGCCAGTCCAGGCCATGCTCGAGGAGGCCAAGCTCCTCGATCACGAGCGGGTGCAGTAACCCGCAGACGTAAGCGCAGGGCGAGACTCGGTAGCCGGGCCAGGGCTCTTCCAGTGTACACGCGCCGCCGACCCGGTCTCGCCGCTCCAGCACCAGCACCCGGCGGCCCGCCCGCGCCAGGTAAGTGGCGCATGCCAGCCCGTTGTGCCCGGCACCGACCACGATCACGTCCCACGGCTCGGCGGCGAGCTGCTTCATTGGCCGAGGGAGCCCGATCAGACCCAGTTTCGCGGCAGTCCGGTTCACCAGCACTCCTCCATCCTCATATGAGACGTGGCTCTGATATCGTGGTTGGTGAGGCGGCGGTGTTGGTAAATCTACGGGGGACCTTCAGGCGAGGTCAGCCGGCCAGCAGCTTCCGCACCGCCTCGCGCAGAGTGGTCACACTGAAAGGTTTGTAGACCGTGGGCACATCGTCCGGGAGGTTCTGCACCGACTTTCGGCGGGAGATGTCGTCGATGTGCAGGATCGGGAGTCCCGGGAAATCCTGCCGCACCTGGGCGATCAACTCGGCCCCGTTGAGGCCGGGCATGTAGTTGTTGGTGACGATGAGATCGAATCCGACCTCCGCTCCCCGTGCGGCGTCCAAGGCGGCGCGTCCACTTGCAACCGCGACTACCTCGTACCCTTCGTCACTGAGGGCGCGAGCGATGAGAGCGCGGACCATCGGTTCGTCGTCGACCACCAGGATGCGCGGGGCCATGGCCATGCGGCGCGGAATGAAACCGAGTTGGTTACAGGGAATTACCCCCATTTTAACTCCTGGCGGCGTCGGGCGCGAATGCGTCTAAAGGGTCGCCTGACTTGGCCTCATTTGCATGATCCGCCACGATTTTTTGCCGAGCATTCGTCTTCAAAAATGTAGGAGTGTACATCCGAATTTGCATAACTTGCATATTTTGCTTGACAGCCGTGAAGAGGCGTCCTAGATTCAGTCCACGAGAAGGTTGGCACCACTACCATTGGCCAGGAGGATCTGTGGCTCCACGTCCGCTCAACCCGTGCTGCAACTGCGGCACTCGTAGGTGTTAGCGGATCGGACCACGACCTCGACCAGTCGCGTATCCCGGCCCGCTCCACGAGCGGGCCTTTTTTGTTGCAGGATCACGCTTCATTCGGGAGCTGCTGTGAGACACTCAGGGAAGTTCGCGGGATGGATGCTGGCGTTCGCCGCTTTATCTGCTCCCGGAGCGGTGAGCGGCCAGGTAATTCGCACCGGGGTAGAATGACGCTCCTGTCGTTACCTGAGCCGGACGAAGACGGCGGCGCTGCAGCGCAGGGGGAGATATCAGGCCCGGCGCGCACCGAGACGAGCGAGGCGAGAAAGCTCGGTACCTTGGTGGATGTGAGTCAGGCGCTGGCCGGTAATGTGAACTTGCAAGCCGGTCTCTCCGGCGTGCTCGCGATCCTGGTGCGTCGCTGCGGTGCGGTCCGCGGCGCCGTCGCCCTCCTCGATGAGCGCACCAAGGAGCTCCAGATCCGGGCCAGCATCGGGCTCACCCGGGAGGGCAGCTCCACCCGCTATGCCCTGGGCGAGGGCGTTACCGGCTCGGTGGCGGAGAGCGGCGAGCCCATCGTGGTGCCGGAGATCAGCCGCGACCCCCGGTTTCTCCACCGTGCAGCAGCCCGGCAAGAGCGGCGAGGCACCGAGTTCAGCTTCGTTTGCGTCCCCATCCTGCTCCACCGGCGGCCGGTGGGCACGCTCTCCATCGAATTGCCGCACAAGCCGGACCGGGTGTACGGTCGGCTGGTGAAGTTTCTCAGGATCGTGGCCTCGATGATCTCGCAGGCAGTACGCATTCATCGCCTGCTCGAGGCCGAGCGTCAGAAGCTGGTCAGTGAGAACGCCCAGCTGCGTGAGGAGCTGCACCGGCGATACGACTTCTCCAACCTCGTCGGCGCCAGCGGGCCGATGCGGCAGATGTACGAGGAGATGGCCCGCGTCGCGGGGACCAGCACAACCGTTCTCATCCGGGGAGAGTCGGGCACCGGCAAGGAGCTGATTGCGAGCTCCATTCATTATCACTCCACCCGCGCCAAGAAACCTTTCATCAAGGTCAATTGCGCGGCATTGCCGGAGACTCTGGTCGAATCCGAGCTCTTCGGACACGAGCGCGGCGCCTTCACCGGTGCCGAGAGCCGGAAGAAGGGTCGCTTCGAGCTGGCGAATGGCGGGACGATCTTTCTGGACGAGATCGGGGAGCTGAGTCCGGCCATCCAGGTCAAGTTGCTTCGCGTGCTCCAGGAGCGTGAGTTCGAGCGGGTGGGAGGGACGGAGGCGGTGAAGGTGGATGTGCGGGTGGTTGCGGCCACCAACCGGAACCTGGAGAAGGCGTTAGGCGAGGGGAGCTTCCGGGAGGATCTGTATTACCGCCTGAACGTCTTTCCCATCTTCATACCTCCGCTTCGGGAACGGCGGGCGGACGTGCTGCCCCTGGCGGATCATTTCGTGGAGAAGTACGCCCGCGAGCACGGCAAGACGATCAAGCGGATCTCCACCCCCGCGATCGACCAGCTGGCCTCCTACCACTGGCCGGGGAACGTGCGCGAGCTGGAGAACACCATCGAGCGTGCGGTGCTGATGGCCGACGGAGAGGTCATTCACGGCCACCATCTCCCCCCTACGCTTCAGACGGCCGAGGCTACGGGCACAGTGGTGAACACCTCGCTCGGCGGCGCGGTGGCCACCTTCGAGCGCAGCCTGATCGAGGATGCGCTGAAGACCACGCGCGGCAACCGCTCCAAGGCCGCCCGCCTGCTGGGCACCACCGAGCGGGTGATCAACTACAAAGTGAAGAAGTACGGGATAGACCCGGCGCGCTTACGCGCCTGAGATGTCGGGCAGCTTCCGAGCGGGGACTGGCCGAAGGGATGACCACCCGGCAAACCCGGCCACCAGCAGATTTGCCACCAGCACCGGCGCGGCGCCTATAACCGCACCGTAGACCGCCCACATGCAGGCGGCGAGCGCCTGGACCCGGCGAAGCATCATGGGATCCTTGCACCGGTACGAGCCGGCGAAGATCGCGGTCGCGATCCATCCGATCCAGTCGACAGTCATGGGGTGGCGGGCCTATGCGGCGGAGGAAGGCGCGGTGTAACGAATGGTGAGGGCGTCGGTCCGGATCTTGTCCCACTCCTGGAGCACGAAGCCGTGCGAGGCAAACAGCGCCCGAATCCTGGCTGAGCTCAGGCCGGCGATATCCTCCAGGATCGGCACCAGCACGCTGAGGGCGTCGTCGCTCAGGATGGTCCGCCGCGCGATCGGCGTCAGGAACTTGTTCTCGGAAACCGCGATCGTCAGTCCTTCCATCCGGTTCACGTGGAGCATGACGTGGACGTCGGAGCTTCCATCGCCGACGTAGACCAGCCGGTCTGCGCTCACACCCTGCTCGGCTCGTAGCTCCTCCAGCACGGCAACTTTGCCGTAGCCGGCGGGCACCCGGACGATCGACTGGATCTCGCCGGTATCCTGGTGGTACTGGAACCGGGTGCCGTAGATGTGATCCGCCGGCACCACGCCTTCGAGCGCCGAGACGATGACCTCTTCCGGCGCGGCGGAGATGACGTAGAAACTCGAACCGGTACCCTCGACGCATCTCCAGCAGGCTCGACAGCAGGTGGATGTTCCGCTTCAGGCGAATCTGCTTGCCGACCTGCCGCAGATCCTCTCGCCGGACCCTGCGATACTCCGGGTCGTGCAGCAGCAGGTACGCCAGCTCGGCGCCCTGCTGCACCAGATGCATTCGCGAGAGCCCGGCACACGTTTCCAGGAACCCGGAAATACCCAGCATCTCGCTGAGGGCGATTCCGGAGTCATTGAAGCTCAGCGTCTGGTCGAAGTCGCTCGCCAGCAGATAACGCTTCATCCCGAGTTCCCTCTCTGGCGGCCTGCCGTGTGGCACATACACCGTGCCCACTACCGATTCTCCATTGCAACTGACTGTGCCCGGTAGGTCATCGACCGCTTGACACTCTGAGCATCCGCAAACGACTCCTCCAGCGGCACGACATGCGGCCGGGCGTACTCCGCCTGTATCCCTGGGCGCTCGGTCAGCGGAGCGGGCGAGCAGTAAATGGCGCGGGCTGATGTGGCCCAACGGACGGCCCGGTACTGAGACAGCGCGCTGAGTAACGAAGTGGGAGGGAGCTCAAGCCGGCTGGACTCGACCCCGAATCTCGCCTGGGCGTGTAGGGTCGCTGCGCCCGCGAGGCTTGCCAGCCCGATGACGCCGGACGAGATGACAGTTGCAAAGCTTCGGTAAAGCATGACCAGTCACTCCTTGGTGTTCCATGAACGGCCCGGTCAATTCCGGGGATGATGCCAACTATACAGTTCGATCCTCCTGCGCCTCTCACGAGGGGGTCACGGTCGCGCAACAGCCGCCGCGCTGGGAAGCGATGCCGCCGCCGAAGGAGCAACGCTCATGCCACGCACGGATCGACTGAATCGGCGCCCGTGAGGCTCTAACCCGATAGCTTGAGCGTATTTGCCTACAGGATTGTCGGAACGAGGAGCAGGGATCCTACAAAGTTGGAGGACTCGCCAGCCGCCTTCCTACTTTTTCCTCAGCAGTGCAAGCTTTACCGCATCCAAGACGATGGAAAGGTCATCGAGCTTGTTGATGAGCGGCACGCCACGCTGTTCCAGGGGGTTGTGCACCATGGGATCGCGCGCGGCACCGGTAAGGAAGACCACCCGGTGCTTTAAGTGAGGAGCGACCGCCACCAGCGCATCGTACAAGTCGAGGCCGTTGATCCCGGGCATCAGGAAATCACTGACTACTGCCGCGATGTCTGGATCCATCGCGATCGCGTCGAGAGCGCCGCGCCCGGATTCAGCCTCCCGCACTGTGAGGCCCCCTTTCTCGAAGATCTTCCGGAGGGCACGCCTGACCGCGCTTTCATCGTCGACCAGAAGGACTGTCGGCATGCGTGTCCGAACCCGCTTAGGGAGATGGGAATGACATCAACGGTGCGCAGAATCTTGCGTGGATTGGCGCGGTCTGCAACAGTGAGCGGCTCGAGGCGGCACGGCAAAATTGACCCTGGGGACGACGACAGGGTAGATTCCCCCCACGATGAGCCAGATCACGGTCGAGAAAACCGGCGAGGATTCCGCCTCGAAGTCGCTCCGGGTAACCGTACCGGTGGACCGGGTCCGGGAAGCCGAGGCCCGCGCGCTGAAGTACTACGCCAAGCGTGCGCGGCTCCCCGGATTCCGGCCGGGCAAGGCGCCCGATACCGTCGTCCGCAAGCGGTTCGGCGATGCCATCCGCCAGACGGTGCTCGAGGAAGTCATCCGCGAGAGCTGGGAAACCGCCAAGACCAACGAATCGCTCAAGCCGATCACCGATCCAGCCATCCGCAATCTCAAGTTCGAAGAAGGAAGCCCGATCGAGTTCGAGCTGCACGTCGAAGTTCGCCCCGAGCTCAAGCTGGAGCGGGTGGGCGGTTTCAGAATCGCGCGCCGCGAGGCAGCGGTGCCGGACAGCGCGGTCGAGGAGCAGCTGGCGCGCCTCCAGGAGCAGAAGGCCGCCTGGATCCCCGTCGAAGGCGTCAAGCCTTCTCCCGGCCAGATGGTCCGGGTGGAGGTGGCGCCCATCGAGAACGGAGTGGCCGGCCCGTCCCAGCCACACGACCTGGTCCTGGGTGAGAACCAGACGATCCCGGAGCTGGAAGAGCGTATCATGTCGCTGCTCCCGGGTGAGAGCAGCCGAGGCCGAGGTACGGTTCCCCGAGGATCATCCGGACGAGTCGCGGCGAGGCAAGACCCGGCAGGTGCGTATTGCGCTGCACGAAGTGAAGCGTCAGGATCTGCCTCCGTTGGACGACGCGCTGGCACGCGAGGTGGGCGACTTCGAAAGCCTGGACGCGCTCCGGGCGGCGGTGCGGCAGGACCTGGAGCGCGAAGCCGCCCGCGAGGCCGATGCCGGGGTCCGCCGTGACCTGATCGCCCAGGTGGTCGAGGCCAACAACATCGAGGCCCCGCACTCGCTGGTCCACCGGCTGATGCACGGCTACGCCGAGATGTACAAGGTGCCGGAAGATCAGCTCCCCGCGTTCGAGCAGCAGTTTCACCAGATTGCGGAGACCCAGGTCAAGCGCGATCTGGCGCTCGATGCCCTGGTCGAAGCCCACGGGCTTCGGGCCACCGAGGCCGAGCTGGACCAGCGGATCAACACCATGGCCGGAGCGCGCGGCGTGCCCGCCGGCCAGATCTACGCCTCGCTGGAGAAGTCCAAGCGCCTGGGCGAGCTGGAGCGCGCCATTACCGAGGAGAAGGTCTTCGACTTCCTCCTCAAGCAGTCCACCGTTGAAGAGGTCAAATCGTGATCATGGCTACACTGTATCCGCCGTACATCATCGAGCGTTCCAGCCGGGGTGAGCGCACCTACGACATCTTCTCCCGGCTGTTGATGGACCGCATCGTGTTTCTCGGCGCGCCGATCAACGATGATGTCTCGAACATCATCATTGCCCAGCTGCTCTTCCTCGAAGCCGACAACCCCGACAAAGACATCTACCTGTACATCAACTCGCCGGGTGGGGTCGTGTCGGCCGGGATGGCCATCTACGACACGATGCAGCACCTGCGGGCGCCGTTGAACACCATCTGCATGGGCATGGCCGCCTCGATGGGATCGTTCCTCCTGGCCGCGGGCGCCAAGGGGAAGCGAAGCGCCCTGCCCCACTCCCGGATCATGATCCACCAGCCGTCGGGTGGCGCCCAGGGCACCGCGTCGGACATCGAGATCCAGGCCCGCGAGATCCTGTACCTCCGCTCGAAGATGAACTCACTCTACGCCTTGCACACCGGTCAGCCGATCGAGACGATCGAGCGGGACATGGACCGGGACCGCTTCATGAGCGCGGAAGAGGCCAAGTCGTACGGGATCATCGACAGCGTGTTTACCCCGCGGAAAGAGCTGGTTCCGCACAAGGACGGGAAGGACGGCAAGGAGACTTGACGCTCAGGGTGACCGGGGGCAGCTTTACCGGCACCCTTCCACCTCATCACGATTCGGCTCCATGTCCAACGACAAGCACCTCCGCTGCTCTTTCTGCGGGAAATCGAAGGATTCCGTCCGGAAATTCATTTCCGGTCCGTCGGTCTACATCTGCAATGAGTGCATCACGCTCTGCAATGAGATCCTGGCGGAGGACGAAGAGCGCGAGGTTGCCGATAGCATTACCCAGGTCCCCACGCCGTCCGAGATCAAGGACGTGCTGGACCAGTACGTGATCGGGCAGGAGCGAGCCAAGCGGACCCTGGCGGTTGCCGTCTACAACCACTACAAGCGAATCAACGCCTCCAGCGGCCGGGAGGGAGACGTCGAGCTGGATAAGTCCAACATCCTGCTGCTCGGCCCCACCGGCGTCGGCAAGACCCTCCTCGCCCAGACACTCGCCCGCATTCTCGATGTCCCGTTCACCATCGCCGATGCCACCACGCTCACCGAAGCCGGATACGTCGGCGAGGACGTGGAGAACATCCTGGTCCGGCTGCTCCAGGCCGGCGAGTTCAACGTGGCCGAGTGCGAGCGGGGCATCGTCTACATCGATGAGATCGACAAGATCGCGCGCAAGTCCGAGAACCCGAGCATCACCCGGGACGTGTCGGGCGAGGGCGTGCAACAGGCGCTGCTCAAGATCCTCGAGGGCACCATTGCTTCGGTGCCGCCCCAGGGCGGGCGCAAACACCCACAGCAGGAATACATCCAGATCAACACCAAGGACATCCTCTTCGTCTGCGGCGGGGCGTTCGACGGGCTGGAGAAGATCATCGAGGCGCGTACCGGCCGGCAGCAGATCGGCTTCAGCACTAGTGAGCGCAAGTCCAATCCGCAGCTCACCAAGGGAAACCCCTACGCCGAAGTCGAGCCGGACGACCTGCTGCGTTTCGGTCTCATCCCCGAGTTGGTCGGCCGGCTTCCGGTAGTGGTGTCGCTCGAGGCCCTCGACGAGGACGCCCTGGTCCGCATTCTGGTCGAGCCGAAGAATGCGCTCACCAAGCAGTATAAGAAGCTGTTCGAGCTGGAGGACGTCGGCTTGACCTTCGATCCCGAGTCGCTGCGGGCGGTGGCACAGCGCGCGCTCAAGCGGGGAACCGGGGCTCGAGGGCTCCGCGCCATTCTCGAGACCATGATGACCGACATCATGTTCGACCTGCCCAATCGCGAAGACGTGCGCGAGATCGTGATCACCAAAGAGGCCATCTGCGAGGGCACCTCACCGCTCATCGTCACCGAACGGGCCCGGACCAAGCGGGAGGCGTGAGGGACAAGCGGGGCAGCGGGACAGCGGGACAGACAAAGACGTCGCGTAGGGGCGGACCGTGGTTCGCCCTTTGTGCAACCAGGACCCGACCTATCCAACCCTCTCCACACAGAGCCCATTCAGTTCGTCGGCTCCTTCCCCGACGCCCTGGTCAGAGTGGATCCGGCGCTGCCCGAGATAGCCCTTATCGGCCGGTCCAACGTAGGGAAGTCGAGCCTGCTGAATGCGCTGGTCGGCCGGCCCGGGCTCGCCCGGGTCAGTGGCTCGCCCGGCAAGACCACCCTGCTCAACTTCTATCGGTTGCCCGGGTTCTATCTGGTCGACCTGCCGGGATACGGCTTTGCCCGGGCCAGCAAGAGCGCGCGAGCCGGCTACCGCAAGCTGGTGACCGGGTACCTCCGCACCCGTCCTGCTCTGGCGGGAATCGTCTGGCTGCTGGATATTCGGCATCAACCCTCGGCCGACGATCTCGAAATGCAGAAGCTCCTGGCCGAAAGCGGCCGGCCCGTGCTCGCGGTCTTCACCAAGGCCGACAAGCTGACCCGCTCGGGGCTGCCGGTGCGGGCCAACGAGCTGGCCGAGGCACTCGGCTTGCAGCAGGATCAGATCCAGCTCACCAGCAGCCAGTCCAAGCTCGGGATCTCAGAGCTTGCCACCAGCATCGTTGCTGCCGCGGGGAGGGAGAGCTCGTGAGAATCGGTCAGCTTGCAGCGGTGATCGGCTTCCTCGGTTGCGCCGCGCCAGCCAGCGGCCAGTCCAGGGATCAGGCCCGGCCGTTGCCGACCGGCTACGGATCGCTGACCCAGGACGACCTTGCGCTTCGAGTTAGCAACGCCGACCTCGAGATCCGTTTCATCCCCCTCAGCGCTCAGCTCGCGCCCCTGGTCGCAAAGGACGCGTACCAGGCTCTCCACGCGCTGGTCGAGGCCAAACGGCGCGGGATCGATTCGGTAGCATCCCGGAGTGGCGTGGCGCAGCCGGGCCTGGCCCTGGTGAGCTTCTTCGGGCAACGTCCCGACGCGCGCTTCGATCCCCAGACTCTCACGCTGATGATCCGGAACCGCGTCTTCCGCCCGCTCGGTACCATTCCCCTTACCGCCAAGTTCACATCCGGGCAGCTCGGGGTGCGGGAGCAGGCAAGCGCTCTCTATGTCTTCGAAGAGGATATCCCGGTGAACGACTCGTTCACCCTGTCGTATGGCGCGCTGACGTCGAACGACTGGCAGGACAAGCAGTCCATGCTCAATCGGGAGCGAGCGAGAGTCTCGGCCAGGGCCCGGTCGGAGCAAGCAGATACGACGCGGTAGGCTGGGAGTAGGGGCGAGGCGCGCCTCGCCCTACGCCGGAGGTTGTGCCTCAGCGCGATGCCGCCGGCGCCGCCGCTTCCGAATGCGGCGTTCTCCGGCCCGGGCAGTCCGGGCCTTGCTAGCTCCGGCGGCGAACTGATGCGCCAGCAGGCCGACGCCGTAAACCAGGCCCAGGACAATGTGGATGATGGCCATTGCCTTGAGCCAGCCTTCCTCCGTCAGCGTCTGGATCAGGTACCCGCTCACGATCATGGGACCCAGCACGATCACGGTGAGGAGCCCACTCCGGCGTCCGTCTCGCGTCTTCGACTGGAAGTGCCGCCAGACGTGGCGCAACGTCACCAGGCCGATCGAGAAGACCAGAAGCGGCGCCACCAGGATGTGCAGCTTGAGCAGGGCCGGCTGCCAGGGGTGGTTCACCACCGCCAGCGGATCGTCGCTCACCAGCAGGTACTTCATCCCCAGATAAATCACGCCGGTTACGAAGGTCGCGACCGACGTACTCCAGACCGCCCACCGCTCAAACCGCGTCACCGTGGCCTCTCAGCCACTGATGCAAACGGCCGGATCCGCTCATGGATCGCCAGCACCCGGCGAGTCGCACGGACGATGGCGTTCGAGGTGAGAGTGGCCCCGGTCATGTTCGCGATCGATCGTTTCAGCGAGAGCTCCGGATCGAGCGACTTTCCCTCGAACTGATGAAGCCACGGGTCACTGGCGTGGTACTCGGGCGGCTCGGCAAAGCGGAGCACCTCCACGGATCGGATCCGGTCGCCGCCGGCTTTCGCACTGTCCTGCGGCTCCACCACGATCATCACGACTTCGTTGAGAGTCCGTACCCGGTGGCTGTCGAAGTAGGCGATGCCCACGGGCTTCCCCTCCTTCCTGGCCAAGTAGTAGGTGACCACCCGCTGGGTGACCGGTGCGTCCCGGCCGGCGCTGGCCTGAACCGCCTCCAGATCCTGAGCCGTAAGAAACGCGGTTCGCCGCTCGACCGTGGCCGGCGGGGGGAATGCGCCGGCGACCGCTTCCTGCAGCGAGAGCTGGGCACGAAGCTCCGCCGCTCCCCCGGTGAGGAGGAGTCCCGCCAGCGCGGCCTGGCTAGAACAGGTAGCCCAGAGTGACATTGAGCTGGTTCACGCCGGTGCTGGCCTCGTTGTGCGTAATCTGGTAATCGGTCTTGAGCGACACGTTGGGCAGCGGCTTCCACGCGGCGCCAAGGGTGATGAACCGGGCGTCGTTGGCGGGGTCCGCGGTGAAGCCGGCCGGAACCCGGCTCTGGGTGTTGACCTGCTCGTAGCGGACGTAGGGCACCAGCTGCTGCTCACTCCGGCGGCCGCGGAGCACATCGTAGCCGCCCTGGAGGTACCAGCCGGTCAGCCGCTCGCCGACCGATGCGCTGCCGACCAGCCCGTTCAGCTCATTGATCTCCGCGGCGTCGTCCAGGCTGGCGACGGAGAGCAGGCCGCGAAGGTCGAACCCGCGCGCCTTGTATTGGGCGTGGCCTTCCCAGATGAAGGTCTGGGCGCCAACGGTCTGGCTAGGATCGGAAGGGAGGACTGCACCCTGGCCCGAGTTGCCGAGGTATGCGGAGGTTCCCACCACAAGTCCCAGCTGGCCGGTGTAGTCCACCCTGCCCACGGCACCGAAGTTCTGCGCCGCCGCCTCGGCGCCGTTCTGGCGGCCGCCGCGGATCCCCGAAGCGCTAAAGCCCGTCGCGTCGAACCCGTTGATCAGGTAGGCCCGGTAGGAGACGTCGCCGGTGGCGCCGAAGACTCCGATGCCGTTCTCCCGCCAGGTCGAGGGAATGATCTGCTGCTCGGTTTCAGGGCGCAGCGCGCCAAGAAACGCCGGCGGCTCGTGGATCTCATTGATGAATCCCATGGGGGATAGCAGCAGGCCGCCGCGGAGACCCAGGGTGCGCGAGAGCCGGTACTCGAGATAGCCGAACTCGATCGACACCGAGCCGCCCTCCTCCGTGCTGCCGTGCTCGAACTCGAGCTCGGAGTTGAACAGGATCTTGTCGCTGAACTTGTAGCCGACATAGACGATGGCGCGAAGGGCATCGAACCGGTCGGTGGCACCGGAAGGGACGTCGTCTTGCCGCGAGTCGGCAAAATTCTCGTAGAGGACCTCGCCATAGCCGCCAATCGAGACCCCCTGGCCTACCTTGTAGACCTTGGAGGCAGCGGGGCCGAACCCGTAGACGCTGGTGTCGGCCTTGGCCACGACATCCCCACCCAGCTTTAGTTCCTCAAGCTCCTGAGTGATGGCCTCGACCTGCTCCTCGAGGCGCTTGATAGCGGTCGAATCCCGATCCTGCGCCACCACCGGCCCAGCGGTCAGACGCTCCGATACCGACCATCCAGGCCACCTTATTCAGCGGTCGTGACACTCAGCCTCCTCGTGAAAACGTTGAATCCATGACCAGATAGCGCAGCAAGGCGCGGTTCCATCGCGGCACCACGCGCCCGTTACGCTCGATCAGAAACAGCACGCCCATGTCCCCTCGGCTCTCAGCCCACCTGGCCCCCGCCTCGGGACCAAGCACCAGCAGAGCGGTCGACACCGCGTCCGCTGCCGCCGGGTCCTCCGCCACGACGGTGACACTGCCCCATGCCGGTACCGGCTGACCGGTGCGCGGATCGAGGATGTGGCCGAGACGCTTTCCGGCAACGGTGACGAACCGTTCGGACTGAGAGCTGGTGGAGGCGGAGCGGTCTCGAAGGTGAAGCCACGCGGCGGGCTCCGCCCGGCGGGCCGGATGGGCCACCGGCACGGCCCAGTCGGCCCCGCGGCGGTCTGGCCCGATGACGAGGACCTGACCGCCGAAGTTGAGACTGGCGGCGCTCACGTGTCGGCGGAGGAGCGCCTGACGCGCCTCGCCCAGCGCCACGCCTTTGCCGAAGCCGCCGCTGTCGAGCCAGGACGCCGAGTCGGTGCGGCTGACGGTGTGGGCCGAGTCGGCAAAGACGAAGTGGCCAATGCCGCTGGCGCCACGCGCACGGGCCAGAATCTCAGTCGAGGGGATTTGCCCCCGGCCCCGAAGGTCCCAGGCGTCGATGAGTGAGCCGATAGCCGGATCAAAAGTGCCGCCAGTGAGGCGGACCCAGCGGGCAGCGTCTCGAAGCAGAGTGTAGAGAACGGAGGAGAGAAGAACCGGCTGGCCCACCGGTGCCTGGTTGAGCCGGGCGATCTCACTATCATCCCTCCAGGTGCTCAGCAAGCCATCAACCCGGCGCACAGCCTCGAATGCTTCCTCTATGGCTCGGATCCCCTCCGGGCGGCTGGAGGCCCCCACGGCGATCCTGAGCGTCGTTCCCATGACATATGCCTCGCGCTCCACCCAGTGCTGGGCTGGAGGTGCGAGGAGGAGTAGAGATGCGAGGGGGAGAAAAGGCAGAGAGGATGCCATTGAGAATGAGAATCATTCCTATTTACGAATCCTTACCAAGCTACTCCCCATTAGGACTGGTGTCAACGCTGCGCCAAGCGCATCATTCGACGTCTACCGCACTTGCCTCCGAATTGATCGCGCCGGACGAGGTCTCATGGCACTTCTCCCCTTGCGCACGGTGCGACTGCCCACGGCCACCGAACAGTTTTACGACGGCTGGTTGGCCGACCTCCAGGCGCAGCTCACTGCCCCGGGAGCCGACTGGTACCGGATCACGCGGGACCTGCTGTTCCAAATCCACTATCCCGGAGACGGTGATTACGACAAGCTGCTCCAGAGCCCCGCGACCCCCGAAGCGACCCGGGTGGCGCTGCTCTCTCTCGATCCCCGAAACGTTACCCTCGAACCGGAGTATTACGCCGAGGTCGACGCGGAGCGCTTCGCCCGGGTCAAGCCGCTGCTCTGGCTCTGGCAGGGCTTCGATCGCTCGCCGCTGGGGCACAACGTGCACCTCGGCGTCCGTTTCCGTCGTCTGCTGGCGCAGCAGATCTTTGCCCGGGTGGGCCGGAACTTCAAAGCGTTCCAGTATGTGGAGTTTTCCTTCGGCTACAACATGGAGGTCGGCGACGATGTCGTGGTCCACCGCAACGTGTTACTGGACGACCGGGGCGGCATCACGCTGGGTGACCGGGTGAGCATCTCTGATTACGCGAACATCTACAGTCACACTCACAGCATCGTCGATCAGAAGGACGTCACCAACGCGCGCACCATCCTCGAAGACGATGTGCGCATCACCTATCACGCCACCGTGCTGGCCGGCGTGCGGGTGGGAAAGAATGCGATGGTGGGAGCCAATGCCGTCGCTACCAAGGATGTTCGTCCCTATCACGTGAACGTCGGCATTCCGGCCAAATCGATTCGGGTGAAGCCGAACGCCCCGCCCGAAGCGTATGTGACGGAGCGGGTGGCCCGGCGCGATACCCAGGAGTCCTGAGCCCTGTCTCGCCGGCCGGCCCGCCCACCGCTCTCCATGGCCGCGCTCGCCGCGGGAATTCTCCTTGCCTGCCTGCTGACAGCCGCTGCCATCTCCGACCCACCGATTTCACCGACGCTCGCCATCGGAACGGCGGGGGCGCTGATCATGCTGCTTGCCACCTGGCAAAAACGGTGGGAGCTCACCTTGCACGCCGCAGCGGCGGTGCTTCTCGGCATCGTGGCGGGTTGGGCCGAGGACCGCATCTGGTGGCTGGCCGTCGTGGCGGTGTCCGGCGCCGTGGGGACATTCGCCATGGCGGCGCTGCGCTCGCGCAGGCGGAGCGAGGACGCCCAGGGGAAGTCCGACCAGCTCGCGGCACAGGTCGACCGGCGTATCAGCGAGCTCTTCTCGCTGCAGGAGCTCAGCTATGTCCTGTCGCAATCGATCCAGCTGGACCGCATCGTGGAGGAGGTCGCCAAGTATGCCGCCCGCTTCCTCAATGCCGATGGCGCCATCGTGGTACTGGCCGAAGGAGAGGTTCTTCGGGTTGTCGCTGCTACCGGAACGCTGGAGCCCTTGCTGGGAGAGGTGAGCGAGGACCCGACAACCTGGTTCGCGCGGGCCATCGGCGGAGACCGCATCGAGGTCGCGGAAGGAGCAGGAGACCCCGACAGTCAGACTGATCGGCGGCATGATGGTCCGCTCTGCCGCGGTGGCTCCGTTGCGGGCGCAGGGCATCGCCATGGGTGCTCTGGCGGTGGCCGACCGTCAGGGCGGGCCACTCAGCGCGGAGGACCGCTGGCTGTTCTCTACCGTCGCGACCAACGCCTCGGTGGTCTTGGCCAACAGTCGTCTCTACGAGATGGTTCGGCGGAGCGAGGCCGAGTGGGAGACGGCCTTCAACGCGCTGGCGGAAGGCATCGCTGTGGTGGGGCCGACGGGAGCTGTGCTCCGGGCCAACCGGGCGCTGGCCGGGCTGGCCGGACTGCCCGAAGCGGAGCTGGTGGGACGCAACCTCGGCGAGATGATCTTTGGCGAGCCGGAAGCAGTGGCACGCCTCATCCAGGCGGCGTATCGAGGCGAGCGCACCGTGCCTCTGGTGGTGCGGCCGGAGGATAGCCACCGGGTGGTCCGCCTGACGGCCGCGCCACTGGCCGGCACCGAACGGGGCTCGGTTGTCGTACTTATCGAGGATGTAACCGAGCAGCGGCTGCTCGAAGCCCAGCTCATTCAGAGCGACAAGATGGCCTCCATCGGTCAGCTGGTCTCCGGCGTCGCCCACGAGCTCAACAACCCACTGACTTCCATAGCAGGACTGGCCGAGCTCCTGCTGGAGCGGCCGCCCCACCCGGAGCTTCCCCGAGAGCACCTGCGCGTCATTTACGACCAGGCGGAGCGTGCCGGGCGGATCGTGCGCAATCTGCTGACCTTTGCCCGCAAGGGGGTGCTGGAGAAGACCGCGGTAGACCTAAACGAGGTCGTGGCACGGACCTCACTGCTCATCATGTATGAGCTGCGGATTCACGGGATCGAGCTGGATTCAGATCTGAGCCCCGACGCCCCGTTGGTCCTGGGCGACCCCTACGAGCTTCAGCAGGTCTTGCTCAACCTGGTGACCAATGCGGTTCAGGCCGTGAGCGGTCTCCCGGAAGAAAACCCCCGGCGGATCACGCTCTCAACCAGCCAAACCGATGACGGAAAGGCCGTCCTTCGGGTGCGGGATACCGGCCCAGGTGTCCCCGGGCCACCTGGTGCCGTACCTGTTTACGCCTTTCTTCACGACCAAGGCGCCCGGTGAGGGCACCGGCCTCGGCTTGTCGCTCAGCTACGGGTTGGTAAAGGCCCACGGGGGCGTGCTCGAGTATGATGCGCCACCTCAAGGTGGAGCCGAGTTCCGTGTCACCCTCCCGCTGGTTCAATCGGAGGTCACCGAGCCAGTCGAGGCGGGGCGTCATGCGAGGAATGGCCGCTCGTCCGTGCGGCGAATACTCGTCGTGGACGAAGACCCCAGTGTGCACCGGTTATTGAGCGCGCTGTTCACCCCGGAAGGCCATGCTGTGGAAGCGGTCCGCACTGGCGAGCAGGGGTTGAGGCTGGCGCGGGAGCGGGCGTACGACCTGATCATCGCCGATGTCCACGCGGCCACCGGGCCGGCGGAGCTCTTTGCCGACGCCTTGCTCGATGCCTGTCCCGGCGTAGGCAGCCGTCTCGTCGTCGCCTGCTCCGGCGAGGAGGAGCTTCCGGGCCCGCTGGCTCAGCACCCGGTGCGCCGGGTCAGGAAGCCGTTCAACCTGCGGGATCTGAAGACCGTAGCGAACGAGATCCTTCAGTAACCCGCCGCGGTTGCAGGCTTCCAGGGCAGCACGCTGATGCGTCCTTTTACCTTGGCGGTTGCGCTCGACGGGTCGGCTGTGGCCCAGTAGTTCCCGCCCGCAGCCAGGTCCGGAGCCTCGATGAACCAGCGGGTAGCCCGAAGAAAGATGTTGCCGGTGACCTCGGTGGCGTGCCCGGTGCCGTCCAGCACCAATCCGTCGCCCACCCCGTCGAACAAGTTGCCCCGTAATTGCGCTCTGGTTGTCCGCTCCAGAACGATCCCCTGCTCCAATCGAGCGAGCACGTTGTCGTCGATGCGGTAGCGCCGGCTCGGGTCGCCGGCTTCCTCCGGTGCAGCCACTCGGATGCCGACCGCGCCACCGATCAGCACGTTGGCCAGAATGGCGTTGTCGCTGCCGTGGTCGCTTACGATCCCGGCCGTGCGGGAGCCAATGACGGTGTTGGCGCGCAGAGTGCTCCCGCCCGAGTGATCCAGCCGGAATCCGGTCCCCGCGCTATCGGCACGGTTCTCCAGGAAGCTGTTGCTCCACCCATAGGCCGCGGTAAAAGCCGCCCGGAGAGCGGACGAGGCATCGTTGCGGTACACCAGGTTGCCGACAGACGGCCGGAGGAGTGGCCGGGCGCCGGCCAGCAGAAACCCCATGCTCGATGCCGTGAGATCGTTGTCCACGATGGTGTTCGAGTCACTGGCTTCACGGAGAAGGAGTGCCGCGGCACCGCAGTCGGCCGCGGGCACCTGAGACTCGCAGCGCCGAGTATGATTGGCCCGGTTGCGGGCGATGACGTTTCTCGCCGAGCGCCAGAGGTGGATGGCCCAGCCACTGTTCGACGTCACGTCATTGTCGGCAACGTAACTGTCGCGCACGTCCACCAGCGCAATACCGTTCTGGGCTCCGCGCGCGGTGATTCCGGTGACGCTCGCGGCCACCGTACTCTGGAGCAAGATGCCGCCGCCATAGCCGTCGAAGACATCCCGCCGGACGATGTCCAGCCGGTCGGCCGAATCAGGGTGCGCCGGCGTGGAGTCGAACCTCCTGGCTTCGGCTGCCGGAGACATTCGTGCCGGTCACCCGGTGGGCCCGGCCACCTTCAATCCTTACCCCGTAGCGGTAGCCACGGATGGCACCGCCACTGATTGTCACCCCGTCCACTCCCCGGCTCACGACCCCGGTGCCGACATAGCGACTCGGCACCGAGTCACCGCTCTCGAGCACGACGCCGGTGAGATCGATCCGGGTCCCCGAAGCGGCGGCGATGATGACGCCGCGCTCGCTGCGGTCGGGGATTCGGTATCGGCCGGGGCAGACCCGGACTTCTCCCTGCACCTGAGTGCCGGCACGGGTCGGCCGAATGCAGGGGGCAGTGTGCGCCGAGCCGGACAGCGCCAGGACGGACGCCAAAGAGAAGGCAGCGAGAATCATGGTCGAACCGGATAGCCCCGCTCCCGCAGGTAAGCACGAGCGCGGGGGAGGGAAGAGTCTTGAAAGTGAAAGATCGTGGCGGCCAGAACGCCGTGCGCACCAGCCTCCAGAGCCTCGGCCAGGTGGGCCAGATTCCCCGCCCCACCCGATGCGATTACCGGCATGCTCACGGCCTGGGAGACTGCCTGGATGAGCGGGAGATCATACCCCGCCCCGGTCCCGTCGCGGTCCATGGACGTGAGCAGGATCTCGCCCGCACCCAGGGCCTCGAGCCGGCGGCTCCACTCGACCGCCTCGAGCTCGGTCGTCTCCCGGCCGCCGTTGACCACCACGGTGAGCCGCCCCTCGACCCGCTTTACGTCCACCGCGGCAACGATACACTGGCTGCCGAAGCTTTCGGCCAGCCGGGAAACGAGTGAAGGGTCGCGCACAGCGGCGGTGTTGACCGTGACCTTGTCGGCGCCGGCGCGGAGCGCAGCCCCGGCATCGGCAGCCGATCGTATTCCGCCGCCGACGGTGAACGGAATGAAGATGGACTCGGCGACCCGGCTGACCATCTCCAGGGTCGTGCGCCGGGCTTCGGGGCTGGCGGAAATGTCGAGGAAGACCAGCTCGTCAGCGCCATCCGCGTCGTACCGCGCCGCCTGCTCCACCGGGTCGCCGGCGTCCCGCAGCGATTGGAAGTGCACTCCCTTCACCACCCGTCCGTCGGCCACGTCGAGGCAGGGAATGATTCGCCGCGCTAGCATACCCGAAGCACGTCGTCGATCGCACCGGCGTGCCCGCTCCGGAAGAGTGCGACAATGTCCTCCAGGGCACGCCGCTCCCGGGGCCAGGCAAAGCGGGATTCCGCGGCGGGTGGGGCGAGCCACTCGAAGCGGTCGTGCTCGGATCCCAGGCGCACCGGAGCTTCCAGCGTCACGAAGGCCGCGAACACGGGGACCAGCGCCACCTCATCTATCCGGTGCTGATAAAACGACTCCACCCGGCTCACGTTATAGAGACGTATCGGCACGAGCCCGGTTTCCTCGTCGAGCTCTCAGCCGCGGCTTCGGCGGGACGCTCGTCGGCCTCAATATGCCCGTGAACCGTTTCCCACGAGCCGGGGCAGCGCCCCCCGGCGGCACGGCGCAGCACCAGGCATTCCAGCGCCGACTCCGCACCCCGTAGGACGTACACGTCAACCAGCGAGACACGAACCGAGGTCACGGTTTCCACCGGGCAAAAGCCGAGAGCAGCTCGATACCCGCCTGCTGGGATTTCTCGGGATGGAACTGTGCGCCAATGACGGTTCCCCACCCCACCAGGGTTGGAAAGACGCCGCCGTAGTCGCCGGTTCCGAGCACCGCCTCCTCGGGTAATGCGGTGGGATAATAGCTGTGTACGTGGTAGAAGAACTGAGCCGAGTCGCCGAAGGCGGGGCCCAGCAGCGCGTGGCCGCGGCCGGATTCGGTCAGATCGACCCGAGCCCAGCCGACATGGGGAACATGGTAGACCGGTCGAGAACCGGCGGACTCGCCCCGGGAGCAGGGCCATGCCTCGGGCGTCGGGTGCCTCTTCGCTCATCTCGAAAAACAGCTGAAGGCCGAGGCAGATGCCCATGACAGGGCGTCCGGCACTGGCCACTTCCCGAACGGCTTCACCGAGCCCGGTGGCCGTCAGAGTTCGGGACGCCTGTCCGAAGTTGCCGACTCCCGGAACGAGAACGCGGTCGGCTCGACGGACCTCGTTCGGGTCGCTGGTGAGGGCGGCCTGGTGGCCCCCGGCGCCGAGCGCGCGCACGACACTCGCGAGATTGTTCACCCCATAATCGACCACCGCGATCATAGCGTGCCCTTGGTCGACGGGACTCCCGTCACCCGGGGATCCAGCGCCGTCGCGTAATAGAGGGACCGGGCAAAGGCCTTGAAGGCCGCCTCGACGATATGGTGGGGGTTGTCTCCCCGGATCAAATCGAGGTGCACCGTCAGCCCCGCGTTGAGCACCAGCGCGCGGAAGAACTCCGGTGTGAGAAAGACATCAAAATCGCCCAGCATCTGCCACTTCGGAATATCGATATGGTACGACAGATAGGGGCGCCCCGAGACGTCTACCACGCAGCGCACCAGCGCCTCGTCGAGCGGCACCATCGAGTCGGCGTACCGCCGAATCCCGGCCCGGTCGCCCAGCGCCTCGGCGAGGGCCTGGCCAAGCACGATGCCGGTGTCTTCGACAGTGTGGTGCCCATCGACGTGCAAGTCGCCCCGGGCCTCGACGGCCAGATCCAGGAGGCCGTGCCGGGCAAAGGCCTCGAGCATGTGGTCGAAGAAGCCGATCCCGGTTTTTACCCGAGCGTCGCCCTTCCCATCCAGATTCACCCGGACATGGAGATCGGTTTCTTTGGTTTTCCGGGTGATCTCGCCGATTCGGGGCATAGGTAGTAACAGTAAGAGCGTGAACGGTAAGCGGTAAGCGGTGAGCGGGAGAAACGGATTCCTCATCCTGAGCGGAGCGAAGGACCTACTCCGCTTGGTCCGGTGCCGTACGGGCAGGATCCTTCGGGATGAGGAGTGATTTCCCGCTCACCGCTTACCGCTCACCGCTTACGCTTTTCCAAGGATCTGCTCGAGCGCACTGATCACCGCGTCCATATCCTCTCCCGTCCCGATGGAGATTCGCAGGCACTCGGACAGCTGCGCCGAGTCAGAGACGTCGCGGATGAGGATCCCGTAATCATCCCGTAGGCGACGGAACAGCTCCTTGGCCGGCAGGCTCAAGGATCGTATCAGCACGAAGTTGGCCGCGGTGGGGTATACCGTAAGGCCCGGAATATCGCGAAGCCGGGCAACGAAGCGGTCGCGGACCTCGATCACTTCACCGGTGCGTGCCACGAGCATCGGTGCGTGATCGAGCGCCGTCCGCGCGGCGGCTAGGGTCATCAGGTTCACGTTGTAGGGAAGCTTGCCCTTGGCTATCTCGCGCGCCACTGCCGGGTGAGCCAGCGCGAGACCGAACCGCAGTCCGGCCAGGCCCAGTGCCTTCGAGAATGTCCGAAGCACCACGAGCCTCGACGAATGCGCCAGCAGCCGGATGGCGCTGGGCCCCCCAAAATCCTGGTAGGCCTCATCGCAGACCACGAGTGCCTCGGTCTGCGACAGAATCCGCTCGACGGCACCCTCCGGCAGGGCGGAGCCGGTGGGGTTGTTGGGTGAGTTGAGTACAATGACCCGGGCGCTTTGGCGCTGCGCCGCATCGATCAGACTATCCACATCGAAGACGAAACTGTCGCCGAGCGGAACCGGCACGTAGCGTCCGCCGAGCACGGCCGTCAGCAGCCGGTACAGAGAAAACGTGGGTGAGGGAGCTACCACCCGGTCGCCGGCGCCGAGTGTCACCGAGAGCGTCGACTGGATCAGCTCATTGGAGCCGTTACCCACGAGGACGCCGTCGGCAACCCACCCGTAGTGTTCCGCCAGAAGGGCCAGCAGCTCCGGCGGTGCGAATTCCGGATAGCGTTGCCATGGCTGGGCCGCGACCCGCTCGAGCACCACGCGCTTCAACTCGGCCGGGAAGTCGAAGGGAGACTCGTTCTGATTCAGCTTGCGCCGCGCCGGAGGGGCGGCGAGGGTGTAGGCTGCCTGGCTTCGCACCGAGGGCTTGATCAGCGCCAGAGCATCCGAGGAGTTCAGGGGAGGTGAAGGGTGCGCTGGATTGCTGACAGGTAGAGTCGGAGGCCGGTTCAAGTGCGATGGCGGCTGAGGACCGCCTCGATCCGGGCCGTGAGGGAGCGGGCCCGGAATGGCTTGGTGACGAAGTCGGCGGCCCCCAGCTCGAACACCCGCACCTCGTTGTCCTCGTCGCCCTTGGCGGTGAGGACCATGACCGGAATGTCCCGGGTTGCGGGGCGGGACCGAAGTTGAGCCAGCACCCCATAACCGTCGAGCCCCGGCAGATTCAGATCCAGGATGATGACATCGGGTGCATGACGATCTACTTCGTCCAGCGCCTGGATTCCGTCGCGCGCTTCGGCCACGGTGTAGCCTTCCCGCTGCAGCAGATCCTTCATGACCCGACGCAGCTGCTCCTCGTCCTCCACCAGAAGCACGCAGGCGCCCCGGCCCCGGCCTTCAACGACCACCCCACCGGTGTGGATCGGCTCCTCGAGAAGATCCATGGAGAGCTCGAGCGAGACGGGAGGGGCGAGGGGTTCGGCCCGGGGCGCGACGTGTGGGGCCGAGACCCGGTTCGAGCGCGAGGGCTTGGCCCGGGGCGCACTCTCCGGTGTTGCGGCCGCCTGCTCGTGCGGCGGCTCGGTAACGCGCAGCAGCTCCTCGACGGTGGACTCTCCCGAAAGGACATGGCGCAGCCCACTGGCAAAGAGCGAGAGCATGCCTCCGGCCCGGGCGGCTTCGGCAATCCTCTCCGCGGCTGCCCCTTCGCTTATCCGCCGCTCGAGCTCGGGATTCATCGTCAAGACCTCGACGATGCTGAACCGTCCCCGGTATCCGGTCATCGAGCAGTCGGTGCAGCCCACGGCGCTATACAGCAGTTGCGCCCGATGGAATGAAGCGCTGGAGGCGTTCGCTGACCTCGTCGGTCATGGGCACACGGCAGGCAGGACAGAGCCTGCGCATCAGCCGTTGCGCCACGACGCCGCGGAGTGCCGGGGCGATCTTGTACGCCTCCATCCCAATGTCTACCAATCGGGTGACAGCGTTCGGCGCGTCGTTGGTATGCAGGGTAGAGAGGACCAGGTGGCCGGTGAGCGAGGCCTGGAGCGCTATCTGCGCCGTTTCCTTGTCGCGGATCTCGCCGATCAGCACCACATCGGGGTCCTGGCGCAGGATCGATCGCAGTGCAGAGGCAAAGGTGAGTCCCGCCTTTTCGTTGACCTGGACCTGCACGATATTGGCACCCAGCCGGTATTCAACCGGGTCCTCGACCGTGACGATGTTGACGCCCTCACCCTGCACCACCCGGAGCGCGGAGTAGAGGGTGGTCGTCTTCCCCGATCCCGTCGGTCCGGTGACCAGGATGATTCCTTCCTTATGGCTCAGGAGCGATCGGATCGCCTTCTGCTCGTCGTCGGCCATACCCAGCGAGTCGAGGCTGAGTGAGGTCGCCTTCTGGTTCAGGATCCGGATGACGACCTTCTCGCCCAGCGATGCCGGAAGGGTCGAGACCCGCAGGTCGATGGGTTCGCCGTTGATTGAAACCCGTGCCCGACCATCCTGCGGCCGGAGCCGGTCGGCGATGTCGAGGCCCGACATGATCTTTACCCGCGAGACCAGCGGGATGCCGGCGCTCCGCGGAATCTTCATGGCCTGCCGCAGCACCCCGTCGATGCGGTATCGCACCACGACTCCGCCCTCGATCGGCTCGACGTGGATGTCGCTCGCGCGGTTGGAGACCCCGTCGGCGATCATCATGTCCACCAGCCGCAGGATCGGGCGCTGGCTGGCCTGCTCCGCGCTCGCGACGCTTTCCTGCTCCTCCTTGATCTGCTCCACCTCGAAATCGCCACTGATGCCTTCGAGCAGCCGGGAGACGACGGTATCCGTCTCACGGTACAGCTCATCCAGCTGCTCTCTGATCCTGGAGGGTGAGCCCAACAGCATGCGCACTTCGCGGCCCGTCGCGAAGGCAAGCATCTTTTCGGCGTCGATGTCGAAGGGGTTGGCCGTGGCCACCTCGAGGTAGGAATCGGTCTGCCGTACCGGCACCACGTTGAACCGCCGCGCCACCTGCTCGGGCACAGCGGAGATGAGCTTGACGTCGGGCTTGGTCAGGTCGGCCACCGTAAAACGGAATCGGGTGGCAATGGCACCGAGGATCTGCTCGTCGCTCGCCAGCTTCCGTTGCACCAGCGTCTCCCACAGGGACACGGCCGGGCCGGCTTCCTGCCGCAGTTGCGTTACGGCATCCGGGGGCAGCAGAGCTCTCGAGGGAGGGCACCAACCATTCATCGGTGAACTGCATGACGACTCAGTGATCGTGAGGACTGATGGGACGGGCAAACTGGGAGAGCCAGCGGAAAGATAAGAAGGTCACAGCAAGCCCCACCAGTCCCGATTGATGTCCACCGTCACCCCCAGACCACCATCCCGGAGCCCGACGCCGGCCTCCACCCGAAGGAGGCGCATGAACCACTCCAGCGCCACGCCGGCTACAGGGCGGATGCCTCCGGTCCGGCTCCAGGGCAAACCAGGCAGTGGCTGCGCGGCGTAGCCGGCGGAGACGAATGGGGCCAGCGTCATTCGCCGGCCGGTGGATGCGAAGGAGCCCAGCTTCAGAGCCGGGGCCGGCACCTCGAAACGCCACTCCAGATGGGCCAGCGCGACGCTCCTGCCGCCATAGGCGCGAAACGGCTCTCCAACCAGGGTGCCCCGGCCCCCGATTGCGAAGCTGCGATGGGGCGGGAGACGGTCGCTGCCGGCGCCGAGATACACTCGCGACAAGAGCGCGCTCCCGCCCAGGTTCGCGAGCCAGCGCCCGGAGGCGGTAGCCCGGACGTAGTCGCCGCCCCCTTCGCCAAACTCCAGCGCAAGCCGGCCCTGAAGATCCCGCTGGACGGCGATGCCGCCGCTCGCGCGCTCCAGACTGAGCCGCGCCACCCAATGAGTGCCGGAACCGAGAGGAGGGTTGGCCCGGTAGCTGCCGGCGATGGGGGAGGCAGCTACCGCCACCGACTGGCTCTCTTCGATGCCCAGGCTCAGCCCCGCCGATGTCCGCCCACCGAACCGCCGGCGCACGCCGAGCTCGACTGCATGCAGGAGCACGTAATCCCCGTAATCCTCGCCGGCTTCCTGCGACAGCACCGAATTCAACAACGGTGCGATCACAGGCAGGTCGCTGAAGTCCATCACCCGGCGAGACGCGCCGAGGCTCAGACCGCGTGGTGCCCATGCTCCAGCCGGCAGTGAGCGACCCGCCGAGCCGGTGGTCCGCCGTTCCATAGGCGATGGTCGGGCGGAACTGAAGCCTAGTCCCCTTCAGCCCGACGATGCCCCCGAATCCAAGCGTAAGCCCCTGTACCCGGTTCACTCGGACGAGATCGCTGATCGAGCCGGCGGCCAGCCGGTTGGAGGACAGCCCGCCGAGCGCTCGGGAACCGGCAAGCCGTTCGACTTCGGCCCGAAGCGCCTCCATGTCCTGCCGATTGATCGGCTGGGCGACGTCCGCTATGGCCTGCTCCAGCGGCTCGGTCCAAGTGGAGTCGGTTTTACGGGCCTGAAGCAGGCCACCGATTGCCGGACCCTGAAAGAGTCCAGGCGGGATGTCGAGGTTCAAGTCGTAGTCGCCGATCTCCCAGCGGCCACGGATGATGCCACGTGCGGGAAAGTCGAGCCAGGTTACCCGCCGGCGGATCTCGACCTCCTGGCGGCGTGGCAGCCAGTAGCGGTTCTCGTAGAGCGCGCTCTCGAGAACGATGCTGATGTCCTCCAGTTGGCGATCGAGATACGCTGCGGGGGTGAAACTGAAGCGAAACCGGACCAGCTCGGCCGTAGCGACGTCGATGTAGAGAATGCCGACCACCAGCGGACGACTGAAGGAGCGGGGCCGAACCTGCACTTGATAGACTGTGACCTCGCCGTCGGCAGTGCGAATGGCCAGCGAATCGGAGAGAGCGTAGTCGTACGCCGCCAGGCCTTCGGGCGACAGCGGGTGGACCGCGTCACGCACCTCGTCACCCTCGCCGATCCGGATGAGGTTGCCGAAGTTGTTGGTGACGATGCCGAGGTGGTCGCGATGGTAGTTGATGTCGGTGGGCAGGAAGGTGCCGTCGCGCCAGCCCAGGATGACCTGCTTGCTACGGTCGGGGGCCCGCCAATACACTTCCACGTCGAGCTCGTCCGCCTTGACCAGCCGGGGCGGCTCGGTCAATCCCTCTCCAACCTGGGCCAGGAAGAAAACGAATCCGTGGGCCCTTGCCCGGTAGCTCGTGAGCCCCGAATCAGCCTGAAAAGCCAGCCGCCGATCCACCGCTCGAGCCACCAGCGCGAGCGTCCGCGACGAGTTCCAGGTCTGGGCGATGAGAGGGGAAACAGTGAGAGGTGAGAAGTGAGAAGTGAGAAGGGTGGCCGCCACAATCAACGGGACTGGGCAAGACAACGCTCTTACTCTTGGAGATGTTCGCTGCTTTTCACTCATCGCCTCATGTTCTGTCGAGTCGCCTTCTTACTTCTTACTTCTTACCTCTTACTTCTTACTTCTCACCTCTCACTTCCCTGATGGGCGCAATATCCCGAGGGCCGGTGGGCGGGGCAACCTGGCTTCTCGCCTCCGCGGTGAGCGCAGTCCTGGCTTGCGGTGGCCGCAAGCCTTCGGCGCCGGACAGCCCCGCAGGGCCAGTGGCGCCAAGGGTACTCCCGCTCGCGCGGGTCTTGGTGCTGGAGACTTCCGGCCCCCCTCCATCGGACACTTCGGTGACGTTCACCACGGGCAGCCCTCGCATCATCGTCCTTTACCATGGCGGAGAGAGCATCACCTTCGCCCGGCTGAGGTTCGAGGCCGGTGCCTTTGGCGACAGCGGGCGCACCGTACAGGTCGATGTGCGCCCCCGGCCCGGCATCTACGGGCTGGACGTTACGACCAGCCTGCCTCTGCGTGGCGGCGCGGCGGCGGTGACGTTCGAGTACGCCCGCTACTTTTCTGCCCCCGCACGTGCCAGGCAGGTCTACGGCGGCGATGTCGCGTTCGAACGGACACTCGCAGTGGGCCGAATGCTGCCCGAAAATCAGATCGAGCTGCTCCCGTCTACCCGGCCGGCCGCCGACAATCTCCGTGCGGCCCTCCCCGCACCTGGCAGATACCTCGTGGCCGGCACCCAGTGAGCGCGAGCTTCGAGCTCTTCGCCGAGCGCGCAAGTACCGGAGGGATGGTGCCGGTAGTCCGTCAGGTCGTTCTGGACGGCGATACCCCGGTAACGGCGTTCGCCAAGCTGCATCGGGGACCTTACGGCTTTCTTCTCGAGTCGCTCGAAGGTGGAGAGCGCTGGGCCCGCTACACCTTCCTGGCGACGGATCCCCGTGAGGTTTATCGCTATCGCGGCCGGGAGTGCTCCCGCTGGACCGAGGACACGGGGTGGACGCGTGGTCGAGACCGACATCGCACCGCTCGACCATCTGGGCCGCACGATGCGGCGGCACCCACCGGTCGAAGTCGCCGGGCTCCCCCGATTCACCGGCGGCGCGGTGGGGTATCTGGGTTACGACATCGTGCGCACCATCGAGTCGCTCCCCCATGCTCCGCCGGACGACCGGGATCTTCCGGATGCGATCCTGATGGTAGCGGACACGCTCCTGGTGCTCGACAACCTCTTCAATCGCGCCACGGTCATCGCGAACGTGGAAGTGCCGGCGGGCGCTGGTACGAAGGCTCTGCGCCGCCTTTTCGACGAGGCTGAGACCAGGATCGAGTGCTGGCTGGAACGGCTGGCCACGCCGACGACCAGCACGCCACTCGAGATCGAGCCGCTACCGCCGTTGCCGGAATCATCGGGTCCCTATCCTGACGACCGGTTTCAGGACGATGTGCGCCGGATCAAGCAGTACATCGGCGCCGGGGACACTTTCCAGACCGTGCTCTCCCGGCGGCTCGACCTTCCCGCACCGGAGCCGTTTCTCACCTACCGCTACCTCCGGGCGCTCAATCCCGCGCCTTATCTCTACTATCTCCATTGCGACGACATCCACATCATCGGCAGCTCGCCGGAGATACTGGTACGGGTCGAGGAGGCGGAGGTCACGCTTCGCCCCATCGCCGGTACCCGCCCCCGGGGCATCACTCCCGAACAGGATGGGGCGCTGGCGGCGGAGCTCGCCGCCGATCCCAAGGAGAGGGCCGAACACCTGATGCTGGTTGATCTCGGCCGGAACGATGTGGGGCGGGTGGCGGAGTTTGGGTCGGTGCGGCTTACAACCTTCATGGCGATCGAGCGTTACTCGCATGTCATGCATCTGGTGAGCGAAGTGCGTGGACGCCTCCGTCCCGAGCTGGATGCCGTCGCCGCCCTGGCAGCATGCTTTCCCGGCAGGTACCGTGTCGGGTGCCCCTAAGGTACGGGCCATGGAGATCATCGACGAGCTGGAACCGGTACGCCGCGGGCCCGTACGCCGGCGCGGTCGGCTACGTCGGTTGGGGTGCACGGACGCTGGATACCGCGATCGCGATCCGCACCTGTGTCATGAAGGGGGGCCGGGCCTGGATTCAGGCCGGCGCCGGCATCGTAGCCGACTCCGATCCCCTCACCGAGTGGCATGAGACCGAGGCGAAGGCGAGGGCGGTGTTGCTGGCGCTGGCCTTGGCGGGGAAGCGGGGAAGCGGGGAGGCGGGGAAGCCAAGCTAATACATCTTCCCCAGCTACCGCGCTTCCCCGCTTACCGCACCTTCCCGCTCCTCCCGCCCTTCCCGATATTCCCCTCCATGCCCTACCGTCTCGTCAGCTTCTCCGGCGATCAGACCTTCGAGTTGCCGCCTGGGCGCAGCCTGCGTGGTGGGCCGGGGGGTCACCAGCGACATCGCCATCTACGATCCCACCATCTCGCGCCGGCATGCCGAGCTGATCGTGGGGGCCGATGGGGTGCAGGTCAAGGACCTGGGGAGCTCCAACGGGACCTGCATCAACGGGTCCCGGGTCAGCCGCGGGGCGACTGAAGACCAATGACTCCATCACCTTCGGCAAGGTGCTGTTTCAGCTGAAGGATCTGACCACCGGATCGAACCGCTCTGGGGGCGGCGCTAGCCCTCCCGGGAACCTCGCCCCCGACGACAGTATCGTTCGCCAGCTCATGGTGAGCGGCGGCGGCCCACCCGGCATCACCAGCCGGGACCGGCCCTCCGGATTCGGACAGCTCCGGGTCGCGGCCGCCTCGGCGGAAGAGCGCCAGGCGAAGAAGCTCTCGCTGCTGCTGGACATCGCCCAGAAGCTCTCCGGCGAGTTCGACCTCGACAAGCTGCTCCGGAATGTGGTGGACATGATGTTCGAGGTGATGAACGTGGATCGGGTGTCCATCGTGCTTCGCAATGAGACCACCGGCGAGCTGGTGCCCTCGATGTCGAGGAGCCGGCTGGGCGACACCCAGGCTCAGCAGGTTCCCCGATCGATCGCGGAAAAGGTCGTCCAGGAGCGAGTCGCGGTGGTGTCGGACAACACCGCCGCCGACAGCCGGTTCAAGGGGAAGTCGATCGTCATGCAGAGCGTGCGCAGCGCCATGTGCTCGCCCCTGATGGCCGCGGGTGACCGGGTGCTGGGCCTGCTCTACGTAGACAGCGTGACCGCGGCGAACTCCTTCAGCGACGAGGACCTCCAGTTCCTGGTCGCGTTCAGCGGTCTGGCCGCGATCGGCATCCGGAACAGCTCGTACGCCGACCAGGTGAAGCGGGAGGCGCTGGTCCGGTCCAACTTCGAGCGCTACTTCGCTCCCAACATCGCGGCCGAGATCGCCCAGCAGGACACCGTCGTCCCCCTCGGCGGCGACCGGCGCCCGGTCACCATCCTCTTCAGCGACATCCGCGGGTTCACCTCCATGGCCGAGTCGATGCGGCCCGATGCCATCGCGCTGCTCCTGACCGAGTACTTCAGCGAGATGGTGGAAATCATCTTCGAGCACGGCGGCACGCTCGACAAGTTCGTGGGGGACTCGGTCATGGCGCTCTGGGGAGCACCGATCGCGCACGCCGACGACGCGGATCGGGCGCTCCGGGCAGCGGTCGCCATGCAGCACGCCATCCGCCGGCTCAACGAGCGCTGGGTCAGTGCCGGACGACCGGAGATCGGCGTCGGGATCGGGGTCAACTACGGCGAGGTGTTCGCGGGGAACATCGGGAGCCACCGGCGGCTGGAGTACACCGTCATCGGCGATGCGGTGAACGTTGCCAACCGACTCTGCTCCGAAGCGGGCCCGGGCGAGATCCTGGTGAGCGAGGCGCTATGCCAGGTGGTGAAAGAGCACGCGGAGTACGAGTATCTGCCGGAGATGGCGCTCAGGGGCCGCACCAGGTCGGTGCAGGTTTATCGGGTAAAAGGACGTGAACGGAAGGCGCGAGAGACGGTCAGCTGAAGGATGTGAGGTGCCTTGAAGACTCCGCTGCGCTCAGATGACATCCGCGGTCCGCTAGCCGACCTACCTTCCCGACTCCGTCTCCCGACCTTCCCGCTACTTCCCGAACCGATACTCCCTCCCCGCCTCCCGCAGCAGATTCAGCACCAGCCGAAGCGGCAGACCCATCACGCTGAAGAAGTCTCCCTCGATCCGCTCGATCAGGGCCGCACCATAGCCCTGGATCCCGTAGGCCCCGGCCTTGTCCATCGGCTCGCCGGTGGCGACGTAAGCTTCCAGAAAGTCGTCGTCCAGCCGGCGGAACGTCACATTGGTGACGTCGGTGGCCTGGTGCACTACCTCCTTCGCCACCAGGGCCACCGAGGTGACTACCTGGTGGGTGCGTCCCTGCAGTCGCTTTAGCATCCGGAGCGCATCCGCCGCATCGGTGGGCTTCTCCAGCACGGCGTCGCGCACTACTACCGTCGTGTCGGCTCCCAGCACGAGGTCTCCGGGAACACTGAGCGCCTTCTCCCGGGCCAGCCGCTCGACATAGTCCATCGGGGTCTCCAGCGAACGCCGGACTTCGGGAACGTTGGAGGGCACCACCCGCAGCGGGATGCCCAGCATCTCGAGCAGCTGGCGGCGGCGGGGCGATGAGGACGCAAGCGTCAGGGGAGAGGACAATGCGAGCGTCAGTGGAGCGGCGCTCATGGAGCGCGGTCGAGAATGAGTGTCACGGGCCCGTCGTTGTGAATTTCGACCTGCATGTCGGCACCGAACTCACCCGCAGCCACGGTGATCCCACGGCCCCGCAGCGCCTCGAGAAATCGTTGGTAGAGCGGGATGGCCACCTCCGGCCGGGCCGCATCGATGAATGACGGACGCCGGCCCTTGGCCGTGTCGCCATAGAGCGTGAACTGGGAGATGACCAGAAGTGCTCCGCCCACCTCAGCGAGACCCAGGTTCATCTTCCCCTCCGAATCGGTGAAGAGCCGCAGCCCGGCCACCTTCTCGGCCATCCAATCTACCTGAGCGGGCGTATCGCCGTGGGTAAACCCGACCAGGAGACAGAACCCCTGACCGATTTCGCCCACAACCCGGCCGTCAACCGTTACCGATGCTTTCGAGACCCGTTGCAGGACGACTCTCATGGCCGGTTATCTTTCCAGACCTCCGTGGCATCGTCGTGCCGCGCTGACCATAAGGCGGCATCAAAGAGAGAGTAATGGCCTCGATTCCGTTCAAACACCACCTGCGATTCGCCCGATCCTACGTCCGCAGGACCATGGAGCATCGGCAGTTGAGCCCGCCGCCCGACATCATTCCGGCGCCGCATCGGCCGGACCCGCGGTCGTGGCAGAACGATCGGCTCACGGTTGCCTGGCTGGGGCACGCGACCGTGCTGCTCAACTTTAATGGCGCCTCGGTGCTCACCGATCCTGTGCTCGAGAGACGGATCGGCATAGGTCGGGGGTTCGCCAAGGTAGGTCCCCGGCGGTTGATCCAGCCGGCGCTTTCCCCTTACGAGCTGCCGCACCTCGATCTGGTTCTGCTCTCCCACGCGCATATGGATCACACTGACCTGGGTACACTGGCAAAGCTACCAGCCGCTACATCGGTCGTGGTCCAGACCGGTAATCGGGATCTGGTCCGCCGATTCGGGCGGGTGGAGGAGCTCGCATGGGGAGAGGAAACCGAGATCCAAGGCCTCCGCATCGAGGCCACCGAATCGCGCCATTGGGGCGCCAGGATGATCACTGACACCCAGCGCGGTTACGGCGGCTATCTGCTTCAGAAGGCGGGCCGCACCGTGCTGTTTGCCGGAGACACCGCCTACACCGACGCCTTGACGCCGCTAGGACGACGGGGGCGCATCGACCTGGCCATTCTGCCGATCGGCGCGTACGACCCCTGGATTGCCAACCATGCCTCGCCGGAGCAGGCGTGGGCCATGTTCAAGGCCCTGGGCGCGGAGTACGTGCTGCCGGTTCACCACTCCACGTTTCGGCTCAGCCGGGAACCGGCGGACGAGCCGATCAAACGTTTTCTGGCCGCCGCGGGCAAAGAGCGTTGGCGGGTCGTGGCACGGAGGTGGGCGCGAGCTGGTCCTTGCCTCAGCCGGGCCGGTAGCGCACCGGTTTGTACCTGATGTTTCGTCTTGCGAGAGTCTGAGCGCTCTTCGTGTCCTTCGTGCCTTCGTGGTGAAGTAGTTCGATGCGGGGCGGTCGCGGTGGCATGGCACAACACAATGCCCCGGCCAATGTTGACCGGGGCTTCGTGGAGGTAGCCAAGTACGATGGGGTGTGGCGGCGTTATCAGTTCGCCGGCTACTCCACCGTCACCGACTTGGCCAGATTCCGCGGCTGGTCCACATTGCAGCCTCGACTCACCGCGACGTAGTACGACAGCAGCTGAAGCGGGATGCTCGTGAGGATAGGCGTGAGCAGGTCCAGCGTCTCCGGAATGGTGAACGTGGCGTCGGCCAGCCGCCCGATTTCGGTGTCGCCCTCATTGATCAGGGCAATCACCTTGCCGCCGCGCGCCTTCACCTCTTCGATGTTGGACACGATCTTCGAGTGCACCGCGTCCCGTGGTGCGATGAACACCACCGGCATGTTCTCGTCGATCAGCGCGATCGGCCCGTGTTTCATCTCCGCCGCGGGATACCCCTCGGCGTGGATGTAGGAAATTTCCTTGAGCTTGAGCGCCCCCTCCAGCGCCACGGGGAAGTTCACCCCACGGCCGAGATACAGCGCATTGCGCGTGGTCCGGAGAAAGCGGTCGGCCAGCTGCTCGATCTCGCTCGAGCGCTCCAGAATCTGGGCCACCTGTCCCGGCAGCTTCTGCAGGGCCTGGATGAACTGCCTGCCCTGGAGAATGCTCAGATTCCGGAGCCGGGCGATTCGGAGGGAGATCAGTGCGAGCGCGGCCACCTGACTGGTGAAGGCCTTAGTGCTCGCGACACCGACTTCGGGCCCGGCGTGCAGGTAGATGCCGCCATCCACTTCCCGCGCGATGGTCGAGCCAACCACGTTGACCAGGCCGATGGTGCGGGCGCCGCGGCGCTTGGCCTCGCGGATGGCAGCCAGGGTGTCGGCGGTCTCGCCGGACTGGGAGATCCCGATGACGAGCGTGTGCGGGTCCACGACCGGGTTCCGGTAGCGGAACTCGGAGGCGTACTCGACCTCGACCGGAAGCCGCGCCATCTCTTCCAGCATGTATTCGCCGATGATCCCGGAGTGCCAGGACGTCCCGCACGCCGTGATGATGACCCGCTCGATCTTCTTGAGCTCCTCGTCGCTCAGGTTCAAGCCGCTGACACGGGCGGTGCCCTCTTCCTCCAGCAGGTGACCGCGCAGCGTGTTCCGGAGGCTCTCCGGCTGCTCGCAGATCTCCTTGAGCATGAAGTGGGCGTAGCCGCCCCGCTCCACCTGGGTCAAATCCCAATCGATCTGGTTTACCTCTTTGCTGATCCGGGCAGTCACCAAGTTGCGCACCCGGTAGCCTTCACGGGTCAATACCGCCATCTCGCCGTCGTCCAGGTAGACCACCGAACGGGTGTACTGTAGCAGCGGAGAGGCATCCGACGCGACGAACCACTCGTTCTCCCCGACGCCCACCAGGAGCGGCGAGCCCTTGCGGGCCGCCACCAGCACACCGGGCTCCTCCGAGGAGATGAACACCAGCCCGTAAGCGCCGTCCACGTCCTTAAGCGCGGTGGCCACAGCCTCTTCCAGGTTGCCCTGATAGAGCTCGCCCACCAGATGGGCGAGCACTTCGGTGTCGGTCTCCGACTTGAAGGTGTGCCCCCGCTGTTCCAGGGCCTTCCGGATTGCTCCGGAGTTCTCGATGATCCCGTTGTGGATGACGGCGATGCGGCCGGACTGGTCGGTGTGGGGATGGGCGTTGGTCGTGGTGGGGGCGCCGTGAGTGGCCCAGCGGGTGTGCCCGATGCCAATGGTACCTTGGGGCATTTCCTGCTTGAGCTCGTTCTCAAGCACGGAGAGCTTACCGGCCGACTTCATGATCTTCAAACCGCGGCCATTGACTACGGCGATTCCGGCGGAGTCGTAGCCCCGGTACTCGAGCCTTCGTAGTCCCTCGAGGAGCAGGCCCGCGGCTTGGCGCGGTCCGATGTAGCCTACGATGCCGCACATCTTCTTCCCTCAGTACAGGAGTTCTCGGCCGGTCGCAACCAATGCCTCGGCAGCGTCCGCGGTCGGTGCTTCAGCGATCAGGCGCACGATGGGCTCGGTTCCTGAAGGCCTCACGTGCAGCCACCGGTCCTGCCAAGAAAGCCGGAGGCCATCCCGCTCATCTGCCGTTGCGTCTGGAAAGCGATGCCGCAGTCTGTCATACAGCGGGCGGAGCTCAGGTCCGCGGGGTCCCTTGGCCTTTACGATAGCATATCGGGGGGCAGCAGCCACTAGCCGAGAGAGCGTTACCCCAGTCGTCGCAAGGAGATGCAAGATCAAGGCCACCCCAAGGGGGGCGTCCCTCCCGATATGCAGCGCAGGAAGGATCACGCCGCCGTTCCCTTCTCCGCCAATCAGTGCGTCCTCGTCCCGTATGGCCCGGGCTACGTTCGCTTCCCCCACCGGAGCCCGGACAAAGCGGGCACCCCGCGACCGCGCTGCATCCTCGACCACCAGGCTGGTGGAAAGATTCACCACGACGGTAGGCGTTGTTGCCGCACTGGTGCGTCCGTCCAACACTGCCGCCACCGCGAAAGCCAGGGTGTAATCCTCTCCGATCGGCCGGCCGGTTTCGTCCACCAGCGCCAGGCGGTCCACGTCCGGGTCTATGGCCAGCCCGACGGCCGACCCGGTCTCCCGCACCAGACGGCTCAGGTCACCCAGATTCTCGGGCACGGGCTCCGGTGGCCGAGGGAAGAGGCCATCGGTCTCCAGGTTGATTCCGTGGATCTCGCACCCGAACCGCTCGAGCAGCGGTACAATGGCGGTTGCCCCCGCCCCCCGAACACAGTCCAGCGCCACCTTGAAGCGTCGCTTCCGGATTGCAGGGACATCGATCACGCGCAGTGCCATGATTGCGTCGAGGTGCCTGGCGACTGCCGCAGGGTCGGTGCGCAGCTGGCCCACGTCCGCCCACCCGGCTCGTGGCGGTCCCCGCTCGGCCAACTCCCGCACCACCCGCCCCGCGTCCGCATCGAGGAAGATTCCATCCGGGCCCACGAATTTCAGGGCATTCCACTCGATCGGGTTATGGCTCGCCGTCAGAATGAGCCCGGCGCCGGCATGGTGGTGTTCAACCGCCAACTGCACCGTGGGCGTAGGCACCATCCCGAGGTCGATGACATCTACCCCTACCGACATGAGCCCTGCCGCAGCCGCGCGCGCGAACATCGGTCCGCTGGTTCGAGCATCGCGGCCGAGGACCACGGACGGGCGGGCGGATGAGTGGAGGGGCGGTCCGGATCTCGCCCACGCGCCCAGGGCCGCCGCGTAGCGCGCCACCAGCTCGGGGGTCAGATCCGTTCCCACATGACCGCGGATCCCCGAGATGCTGATCATCAGGGTGTCAGACACGGGCGGCGTCTTCGGCTCAGGTGGTAATGGGAAGCGCCGATCCGTTGCCGTGGGCGCTGATGAACGCCTCGACCACATCGGGGTCGAAGTGCACGCCGGCACAGCGGCGGAGCTCCCGGATAGCCTCGGATGCACTACGAGGACTTCGATAGGCGCGGTTGGTGGTCATGGCATCGAAGGCGTCTACCACCGCCACGATGCGAGCTTCCAGGGGAATTCGATCGCCCCGGAGGGCGTCGGGGAAACCACTGCCATCCATCCGCTCGTGATGCGATCGTACAATCCGCAGCACAATGGGCGAGGAGGCAAAGAAGGGAGCCAGGATCCTCTCGCCCAGGGTGGAGTGCGCCTTGACGTGCTGAAACTCGTCCGCGGTCAGCGGCCCGGGCTTGTTCAGGACCTCTTCTCTTGTCCCGATCTTCCCGATGTCGTGCAGCTCACCCCCGAGACGAATGTCCTCCAGGGCATCATCGGTGAAGCCCAGGGGAACCGCGGTTTTCATGGCGTATCGGCTCACCCGGCTCGAGTGCCCGCTGGTGTATGAGTCCTTGGCTTCCAGCGCGTGCACCAGCATCTGCACGCCGTTGATAAGCGATGCCCGGTTCTGTCGGTCCAGGTCCCGCACTCGCAGCTCGAGACTCTGCTGATAGAACCGGTTCTCGAGGACCAGCCGGCGCTTGTCCATCGCCTTATCCAGCCGGGCGCGGACCTCGTCAATCATGACCGGTTTCGAGATGTAGTCCATGGCTCCCAGCTTCAGACACTCGACGGCCGTGTCCACCTCTGCCATGCCGGTGAGCATGATGACGGCCATGTCGGGGTAGCGGAGCAGAGCCTCGCGGAGGAAGGTGACCCCGTCCATTTCGGGCATGTAGATGTCCGAGATGCAGATCGGGACCTCGCCGACCTGTCGCAGGACGGCCAGGGCGTCGACCCCCGAGGAGGCCTCGATGGGGGACAACCCATGCGCCGCGCTGACGCGCATGAGCACATGCCGCACCTGCGGGTCATCGTCGACGATGAGACAGCGTGCGGTTGCGCCGTCGGCCAGGGTGGAAGTCACCCTGCGAAACTAAACAAGGCTATGGGCTGTTGGCTATTGGCTGGGGACTGCTCGTTCGTGGAATAGCCCATAGCCCATGGACCGTCTGTGCCCTCCCGCCCTCCGGGGTTAATCTTCAACCCACCCTCTCGCCGCTGATACCGATGACTCGCATTCTTCCGCAGGACCACGATCACGGCTTTGCCACCCGCTCGGTGCATGCCGGGCAGATCGTGGAGCCGCTCGCCGGCGCGGTCATGACGCCGATCTACCAGACCTCCACCTACGTTCAAACCGGTCTCGGGAAACATCGGGGATACGAGTACGGGCGGACCCACAACCCCACCCGCGAGGCGCTGGAGCGGAACGTGGCCAGCCTCGAGGGTGCCACCCACGGCTTTGCATTTGGCTCCGGCCTGGCCGCACTGGACGCGGTGCTCAAGCTGTTCAAGTCCGGTGATCACATCGTCTGCGGCGAGAACGTCTACGGTGGAAGCCACCGGCTGATGGAGCGGATCTACGGCAACCTGGGGATCCGGGTCAGCTTCGTGGACATGCGGGACATCGGCAACATCGAGCGGGCGCTCACCCCAGCCACTCGCATGATCTACTGCGAGACGCCCACCAATCCGATGATGAACCTGACGGATCTGGCCGCGCTCGGCGATCTCACCCAGGCACACGGGTATCTGTACGTGGTGGACAACACCTTCGCCACTCCATATTTCCAGCGTCCGCTCGAGCACGGCGCCGACATCGTACTCCATTCGACGACCAAGTACCTGAACGGCCACAGCGACATGGTGGGCGGCTTGCTGGTCACTTCGCGAGACGACCTGGCCGAGCGGCTGGGCTTCATCCAGAACGCGGCCGGCGGCGTGCCGGGACCGATGGACTGCTGGCTGGCCCTTCGAGGCATCAAGACCCTTCCGTTGCGCATGCGGCAGCACGATGCCAGCGGACGCCGGATTGCCGAGTGGCTCACCCACCAGCCGAGGGTAACGAAAGTCTATTATCCCGGCTTGCCGTCTCACCCGCAGCATGAGCTCGCCTGCCGGCAGATGAGCGGTTTCGGCGGGATGATCTCCCTCGATCTCGGTGACCCGGAGCGGGCCCGCCGCTTCGTGGAAAGAACCCGGATCTTCGTGCTGGCCGAGTCTCTGGGTGGCGTGGAGAGCCTGATCGGGCACCCAGCATCGATGACCCACGCCTCGGTTCCTCCCGCCATGCGCAAGGCGATGGGCCTCACCGAGAGTCTGATTCGCTTGAGCTGCGGGGTGGAGGATACCGACGACCTGATGGCGGACCTGGACCAGGCGTTCGCAGAAAGTGAGAAGTAAGAAGTGAGAAGTGAGAAGGAAACCGGCAAGCCCCAAGCCCTCCCTCTTACTTCTCACCTCTCACTTCTCACCCTCGGGCGTCTCAATCTGAAACCATCACTCACCCGACCCGTATGGTCCCGCATCCCCAACCACCGAGTCGTCCATGAGCACCACCCTTCCGGCACCGCGTCCTCGTCAGACCTTTCCCCAGATCGCGGCCGTAAGCTGGGAGCACCCCGCCGACCGCGCGGCCTTACAGACGCTCCGGGCGGTTCCCGGCGTGGACGAGTTAATCCGCAAGGTCCTGGCGATGCTGGGCGGCGAGCGTGGCATTCGGCTGTTGTTTCAGGGGAACGCGGTTCGGGTCGGGGTCACCCAGTTTCCCCGGCTCTGGCAGCTGCACACTGAAGTCGCCACTACCTTCGACTGGCCAACCGTACCCGAGCTCTACGTCTCGCAGACCCCGTTCTTCAACGCCGGCGCCTACGGGATCGATGCCCCATTCATCGTGGTGCACTCGGCTGCCATCGAGCTGCTCGATGAAGACGAGCTCCGTGTGCTCCTGGCGCATGAGCTGGGGCACGTGATCAGCGGGCACGCGCTCTATCACACGATCGCGGTGATTCTGGCCATGATGAGTCTGGGAGCGCTTCCGATGCTGGCAGGGCTGGCCGTGCTTCCCATCCGCCTGGCCTTTCTCGAGTGGTCCCGGAAATCCGAGCTTTCGGCTGACCGCGCAGGGCTGCTGGGCGGGCAGGACATCGTAGTTGCGCAGCGAATGGACATGAAGATGGCAGGCGGGGGCCGGGGCTCCGGGTTCGCCGGCCAGCTGGACGTGGATGCCTTCATGCAGCAAGCTCACGAGTACGCGACCAGCAGCGAAGGTCTCGATGTCGTCTACAAGCTGCTGAGCACCCTGGCCCTGACCCATCCGATGCACACCGTTCGCGCAGCCGAGCTGCAGCGCTGGCTGGCCAGCGGGGAGTACGAGCGCATCCTGCGGGGGGAATACACCCGCCGCGGAGCCGATGCCGGGGAGCGTCCGCTGCGCGACGACATGGCCGCGGCTGGGGCCTACTACGCCGGTGAAGCACGGGAGCTGGCGACCCAGGTGGCCGACGCCGCGCGGCGGGCCGCGGATCGTGCCCGCGAAGCGTTCCGGAACGCACAAAAGCCGTGAGGTTGCTCGTGGTCGGAGGTGGCGGGCGGGAGCATGCGCTCTGCTGGACGCTCCGCCGCGAGAACCAGGGAGCCCACATCTATTGCGCGCCGGGCAACCCCGGCACGGCCGAGCTCGCCACCAATCTCCCAATTCCCGCCGACGATCTGGATCGGTTGGCCGATGCGGCGGACATGCACGGCATCGACCTCACGGTCATCGGCCCCGAGGCGCCGCTGGCGCGCGGGCTGGCCGATCGGCTGCGGGCGGAAGGGCGCCTCGTCTTCGGTCCCAGCGCTGCGGCCGCGCAGCTCGAAGCGTCCAAGGCCTTTGCCAAGGAGGTCATGGTTGCGGCCGGCGTCCCCACTGCAGCCAGCCAGACCTTTACCGGCCTTGCCTCGGCTCTGGCGTATGTCGATCGCCATGCGGAGCCGCTGGTGGTCAAGGCGTCGGGACTCGCAGGCGGCAAGGGAGCGGTGGTTTGCGCCACGCGAGCCGAGGCCAGGCAAACGGTTCGCGCCATGCTGGAAGCCGACCAGTTCGGCCAGGCCGGCCGGACCGTCGTGATCGAGGCGTTCCTCGAAGGCGAAGAGATCTCGGTTCTGGCGCTGACCAACGGGCGCGATGTAGAGCTCCTGCCTGTCGCGCAGGATCACAAGCGGCTGCTGGAAGGAGACCGGGGCCCCAACACCGGCGGCATGGGTGCCTACAGCCCAGTGGCACTGGCCACTCCAGCCTTGCTGGAGCGGATCAAGCGTGACGTGTTGTCTCCTACTCTGGAGCAGATGCGGCGGCAGGATACTCCGTTCTCCGGCGTGCTCTACGCCGGGCTGATGATCGACGCCACCGGCACGCCCTCGGTGGTGGAGTTCAACTGCCGCCTGGGCGACCCTGAAGCCCAGGTGGTGCTGCCGCTCGTGTCCGGAGGCCTCACCGACTCGCTCATGAGGGTGGCGGAAGGCAAGCCACCCTCGTCACTCGAGACCAGCAGCAAAGCCGCCGTCACCACGGTGCTCGCGTCACGCGGATATCCGGAGGCCCCCGATACCGGCGCCGCAATCGTTCTTCCCGAAAGTCAGGCCGATGGGGTGACGGTCTTTCACGCCGGAACCACTCGAGGTCAGGACGGCGTTCTCCGGGCGACGGGCGGAAGAGTGTTGACGGTGACGGGCGTGGCAGCGAGCTTCACGGAGGCGCAGCGGCTCAGCCGTGAAGCGGCTGAGGCGGTACGCTTCGAGGGCAAGAACTTTCGGCGCGACATCGGCTGGCGTGAAGCGGCGCGGGGCGCCGAGCGGAGCCCGGCAACGATGCGCTGAGAAGGCAACACCAGGAGGGCACATGTCTCGCGTTCATGTTTCAGTCAGCATCCTTGTAGCGGCACTGCTCGCCGCCTGCGGCGGCGGCGATGATGCCGGCATTGTCCAGCCCGGCAACCGCCCGCCAAACAGCGTCAGCATCGTCGCCGGAGCCGAGACCAAGGGCACGGGGGCCTTTGTGCCCAATCCCCTGACCGTTTCAGTCAACGGGGTGGTCCGCTGGTACAACGATGATGACGCGGTAGCGGGCGGTCCGTACGGTGGCAGCAGCGGCACGAGGCACACCATTACCGCCGATGACAACTCCTTCCTTTCAGGAAACATCATACCGGGCAGCACTTTCGAGCACACCTTCGCAGCTGCCGGTACGTACCCTTATCATTGCAGCATCCACCCCACCATGAAAGGAACGATCACGGTCACCCCCTGACGGCCTCTAATGCCAGAGCTTCCCGAAGTCGAAACCATCGTTCGCGATATCCGCCCTGCACTTGTCGGCCGCCGCATTGGCCGAGTCACGCTCAGCCACGATGATGTCCTTCGTGGGGTGACTCGCCGCCGGCTGATGCGCCGCCTCAAGGGTGCGACGATCAAGGGAGTATCCCGCCGGGCAAAGCATGCCGTGCTCGAGCTCGACAACGCCCGTCTGATCATCCAGCCGGGCATGACCGGCTCACTGATGGTCCATCGAAGAGCCCTCAAACCGAGCGAAGCCGCGTACGCCGTACTACGAGCGGAGCTCGATGGGGGGCGGGAACTGGTCTATCGCGACGTGCGCAGGCTGGGAACCTTGCTCCTGCTGAATGAGAAGGAGTGGGCGAGCTACACGGCGGCAATCGGTCCCGAACCGCTGGATGATGACTTCTCGGTCGAGCGCTTCGCCAGCGCCCTGCGAGGAAGCCGGCAGGCTATCAAGAAGGTGATCATGGACCAACGCCACCTGGCAGGGGTCGGCAACATTTATGCGAACGAGGCGCTGTTCGCGGCGGGAATCGATCCGTCGAAACCGGCCCGCCTTCTCACTCCTGACGATCAGCGGCGGCTGCATGGCGAGATCCGCCGTATCCTCACGGCCGCAATCGTTTCCAACGGCACGACCTTTCGTGACTACAGAACCGGAACCGGGGAAGCAGGGAACTTTCAGCTCGAGCTCCTGGTGTATGAGCGGGAGGGTGAACCTTGCCGTGTCTGCGGCACGCGGCTGACCGGAACCCACGCGATCGACGCGCGGATCACGGTGTTCTGCCACCGTTGCCAGAAGTGACCCGCAGCCGGCGGGCCCAGCGGGTAGCGCCACTTCCTTCTACCGATCTCGATCAGTTGCGCCGCCGGGTGCGGGCACTCGCTGAAAACCGGCCGGCTGTCTATCAAATGTTCGACGCAACGGGCCGGGTGTTATATGTCGGTAAGGCCAAGCGGCTCCGGACCCGGCTCCTCACCTATTTCCGGGCCAGTTACCCCGATGACAAGGCTGCCCGGATCCTCTATGCCGCCAGCGAGATTCGCTGGGACTACGTCCCGAGCGAGTTCGCCGCTTACCTGAGCGAGCTCCGCCAGATCCGGAAATTCCGCCCTTACTTCAACCACAAGGGCAACCACACTCGGCGCTCGGTGCTCATCAAGATCGCGGGCGGCCCCGCCCCGCGGGTGTACGGCGGCGGGACCGTGGCCCGGGAGGACGTGCGCTGTTACGGACCGTTCCGATCGATGGCGCGCACGCTGGAAGCGGTACGCACCCTGAACGATCTGCTGGGTCTCCGGGATTGTGCCGCTTCGATGCCCGTGGTGTTTGCCGGGCAGGGCGACCTCTTCGCCGAGCCGCGCCAGGCCGGCTGCATGCGGCACCAGTTCGGATTCTGTAGCGGACCCTGCGCCGGCTTTGTCGCCGAGCGCGACTACCGGCGCCGGGTAGACACGGCGATGGCCTTCCTGGATGGTCGCACGCTTCAGCCGATCGATCAGGTGGTGATGGCGATGCAGGAAGCGGCGGGCAAGGCACAGTTCGAGCTGGCGGCGCGCTGGCGGTCGAAGTTCGAACAGCTCGAGTGGCTGCTGGCCGCCACCAGCAGGGCGCGGACCGCCATCGATCTGCTCACCTTCGTGTATCGTGACGCGGGCGATTTCGGCGACGATCGGGTGTACATCCTGAGACGCGGCGTGGTCCGCGCTTCATTTCCCTACCCCGACACCCCGATCGAGCATGAAGCCTTCAAGGCGGTAGTGGCCGAGCAGATGGGGCAGACTGACGCGCCGGCAGAACCGCTGCCGCTGGACTCGATAGATGAAGTCCTTCTGATGATGGCATGGTTCCGGGCTCACCCAGATGCGCTTCGTCGGACGACTCCGTTCGAGCAGTGGATGTAGGATAACAACTCCTAATGAGTCACTCCGAGCACCCAGCCCCCGAATGGCGGCACAAGGTCTTTATCTGCTATGTGGTGGTGATGGTGTTGGTGTTCCTGCTGCCGGTACCCACCACTCCTGTTGCGGAGTCAAAGCACGTCGACAAGTTGGTCCATTTCGGGATTTTTCTGGGGTTTGCCCTGCTCTTCTACATCGACCGCCGACGGACCTTGTGGTGGACGTTCCTGATCTCGGTAGCATTCGCAGGAGGAATCGAGCTGCTGCAGGGAACGCTCCCCTATCGAGAGGGCGATTGGTTGGATTTCGCGGCCGGCACGGTGGGGGCCGGCTTGGGGACCGTTCTCGCCCTCCTGATAGACCGTCAAGCGCTTGAAAGAGGTTCCTCATCCCGAGCAAAGCGGGGGACCTAGCCAACACCGCCTACCCGCCTACCTGATCGGCGCCCACAGGTCCGGCGTCTGCTCAATGGATGACGGCTGCGGAGTGCCCTGTGGGAGCGGCCAGGCGAACCAGCCCTGCGGGTCGTTATCGTAGATCCTGATAGCAAGCCGGGGCAACCTTCCTTCCGCGCCCTCGAGCCAGGCGGGGTCAAGCCGTAAGAGCAGGCTCCAGCCCTTCACCCCATCCCGCGCGCTCACCTCCCAGCCGCCCCCCGACCGTTTGGCTCCGAGCCGCCAGTCCGGGTCGCCCTTCGGTGGCTCCCAGCGCCCGAGTCTCCCCCGGAAGACCACGCTGCTGTCCAACGCGCGGCGGAAGTAGAGCTGGAAATCATCGTGCTGCGGGTTGTCACCACCGTCGCCCCTGGTGTCGAGGCTCACCACGAAGTCGTCGCCCCAGTACCGGGTGGAGTCTGGTATCGTGGCCGCAACGAAGAAGGTGTCCGCCGCCCGGAGGAGCCAGACCCGAGCGACACCTTGGCGGGTCCGCATGTATAGCTGGGGTGGTCCGTAGTGGACGCTGTCGATGACGACTCCCGGCGCAGGCGGCCGGTCGACGGAGTGGATCGGTACCGTATCAGGCGTGAAGGTCTGAAGCAGCCAAAGCACCGAAAGCAGCACGCTCTACTCCGGGTCGAAGTCCTGCAACGGAAGCAGGCGTCCCCGGGGCGGAATGCCCGGCTCCAACTCGAGTATTCCCACCGAGGGAGGGAGATTGAACCGGCGAGGGCCGGCACCGCCCGGGTTCATGACTGTCACCACTACGTCTACCAAGGTCAGCAACGGCCTATGGGTGTGGCCGAATACAATGATCTGGGCATCGGGAAAGGCTGTGTTCAGCGCTGCCGGCGTGGGAGAGCCGAGCTGATCACCGTGAGTGACCACGATGTCGAATCCGTCGAGCTGCAACGTGGCGACCCTCGGAAGCGTGCTGCGCAGCTCGGATCCGTCAGTGTTGCCGTAGACCGCGGTCACCGGTGCGAGCGTTTCGAGCTCGGTGAGCAGATCGCGACTGCCCACGTCGCCCGCATGGAGGATCTGGTCGACGCGGTCGAAGGCATCGAAGACCTCCGGCCGCAGGAGGCCGTGGGTGTCGGAGATTACGCCGAGGCGCATCAGAGTCGGGCCAGGGCCAGCAATGGCGTCGTCGCCCGAGCTCTTACCTTTTCCATGAGAGTGGTGAATGCACTCAGGACCTCGAGTCCCTGAAATGCACAGTGACCATGACGGTCAATCGTGTTATGAGTCAGCAACGCAGGCGTGCCGGCCCGGCTCACCTTCTCGCCATACAGTTGTGACTGGTTGAAGGGCACGATCTCGTCGCCCGTGGTGTGCAGGGTCGTAAGGGGGACCTGGGGGTTGCCGGCAGTCTGGAATCGCGCAAGAGCCGCCAAGGCCGCCGGGTCTGCGGTGTAGCGCTGCACGCCGGCGTTCAGCGCCGCGTCATTCGAGGATCCGGCATACACCCGGGTCGAGTTATCGAACGGCTGCCCGCCGAGCCGCGCCCGGGCATCCGCAATCCCGAAGACGTCGTACCAGAGAATGCCGATGCTGGTCTCGGAGACGGACCGGATATCGTTGCCAGCCACGGGGGCCCCCGTTATGCGGATCAGCTCCAAGGCGGCGTCGAAGTTGGCGGCGAGGGCGATCACGATGGCGGGAACGTATGTGTCCTCCCACCTGGCCCGAACCGTTTCCGGAACATCCACTGCATTTCCGGGGATCACACCAGGAAAGAGGTAGTCGAAGACTACCCGGAAGTCGCCGATGTAATTCAGCTGTGCCTGAAAGTCTCCGATGGGACCGCAACCCGCCAGGGCGCCGTCGAACACCTCGGGGTATCGCTCGACCGCCAGGGTGGCTACCAGTCCGCCCTCGGAGAAACCGATTATCACCGACCGGGCTGGATCGGGACGGTAGAGCCGGCGGACGGTGGCTTCGAGCTCGACGAGATCCTCGGTGGCCTCCGGCGCGACCAGGCCATTGGCTCGGTAGCTGGTGGTCGCGAAGGCATAGCCGAGACCGGTCAAAGTACCTGATATGGACTGGCCTCCGATCACGTCGCCGGGAAGAGCTATCTCCCGGTGGGCCGGCACGTAGCCGTGGGCGTACAGCACCAGATCGCCGTTCCAGGCGGCTGGAAAACAGATCCGGTACAGGGCGCCGTGCTCGAGCACTCCGTCGGTGCAGCCGGCGGTTGGCGCAATGCCTTCATCGGTCGGCGGCGGTGGCCCAGAGAGATCTCCGCTATCCCCACCACACGCTGCCACTACCCAACACCCAAAAGCCAGAACGGCGCCCGAACCGCGGCGCCGAAGGTGTTCGAGAGTCTCACTCACTTCTGATCTCCTCCCCATCGTCGCGCGATTTCTATTTCGATCCCCAGTTGATCGAGGACTCGCTGGACGATGAAATCTACTAGTTGGCTGACCCTGGTAGGTCGATGGTAAAAGCCCGGCGCCGCGGGAATGACAACGGCGCCCGCCTCGGTCACCGTGACCAGATTCCTGAGATGTACCAGCGAAAGCGGCGTTTCCCGCGGCACCAGAATGAGCTTTCGACGTTCCTTCAGCGTGACGTCGGCTGCGCGCTCGACCAGCGACCGGCTGGTGCCTCCTGCCACCGCTGCTACGGTGCCCATCGAACAGGGGCAAATCACCATGCCGGCTGTACGCTGAGAGCCAGAGGCCGGCTTCGCCCCGCGGTCGTCATCCGGAAACAGGACCACCGAGGTCCAGTCTCCCCCGGTGGCCTCCTTGAGGCCATCCAGGGATTTGATGTTGCACTCTTCCCGGAGCAGGCGCATTCCATGCTCGGAGGCGATCAGCCAGACCGGAATCCGCTGTTTCGCCAGGACCTCGAGGAGCCGCACTCCATATGGGGCGCCCGACGCGCCGGTGAGGGCGAGGACCACGGGGTAGGAGCTCATCGGCCCCGGCGGTTGGGAGTCGGGGAGCGCAGCGGATGGACGGGCGGACGGATGGACGGGCGGACAGGCGGTCGGATAAGAGATGCATCCGCTTTGCTCCCTGTCGGCTTACTGATCTTGCGCTTCTTTCTCGACTTTTTCATAGCTGCCTACCACATATTAACTCGACCGGCTGCCCACCCGTCCGCCCGTCCATCCGTCCGCCCTTCACAAAACCCGATCCACGAGTGCAAAACTGAATACAGTAACCGACATCACCCCATTCATCGTGAAAAATGCCGCATCCAGCCTCGAGAGATCGCCCGGCCGCACCAGCTGGTGCTCGTAGACCAGGATCCCGGCGGCGACGATGAGGCCAAGATAGTACCACAACCCGAACCCGGCGGCGGATCCGAAAGCGGCGAGCGCGGGAATGGTGATCCCGTGGAGCAGCTTGGCCAGCAGGATCGCCCGCGACTCCCCAAGCCGCACAACGGCGCTGCGGAGCCCCTCCGCCCGGTCGAATCCCGCATCCGGCAACGCGTAGAAGATGTCGAACCCGGCCACCCAGGTGGCGACACCCAGGGTGATCGCCAGCAGCATCCACGCCGGATCGCTCCAGTGCCCCGTCACGGCCAGGTAGCCCCCCACCGGAGCAATCGCCAGACTCATACCGAGCCAGAGGTGAGGCCACCAGGTGAAGCGCTTCGAGACGCTGTAAAGCAGAATCCAGGCGAGCGCCACCGGACTCAGCACCAGACAGAGCGGGTTGAGCAGAGCGGCCGCCAGCACGAAGAGGCCGGCGGCAACCACAACTGATACCCAGGCCTGGGTCAGCGAGAGGCTCCCCCGCGGCAACTCACGGTTGAGCGTCCTGGGGTTGCGCGCGTCGAAGGCACGATCCGCGATGCGATTGAACCCCATCGCTGCCCAGCGGGCCGCCGAGAAGGCAAGGACAACGAGGAACACGTCGCGTGGAGTCACCTGGTCCAAGCGGGAGGCGGCCAGCACGCCGAGCAAGGCGAACGGCAAGGCGAACAGCGTGTGCGGCAGTTTGACGAAGTTGATGTAGCGGACGAGGAGGGATTCTCCGGCGTAGGTTTGCGCTTCACGAGGCGGTACGGCGGTAGGGCGATACGGTGGGAGGCTCATGACCCGTCTCCTACCGCCTTACCGCCTGTCCGCCCGTCCGCCAGTCGTATCCCGAGGCTCCCCCACATCTCATCCACCCGCCGCTTCGTCTCCGCATCCATGGTGATCAGCTCCGGCCACTCCCGATCGAAGCCTTCTTCCTTCCACTTCCGCGTGGCGTCGATTCCCATCTTGCTCCCGTAGGTGAAGGCCCGGCTGGAGTGGTCCAGCACGTCCATCGGCCCCATGGAGAAACGTACGTCCCGTTGGGGGTCGATGTTGTTCAGCGCGATCCACCACGCCTCGTCCGGATCCTGGACGTTCACCTCCTTGTCCACTACCACGAGCACCTTTGCGAGCGACATCAGGCCCTGGCCCCAGAGGGCGTTCATCACCTTGTAGGCCTGGCCGGGATACTGCTTGTCGATCGAGACGAACACCAGGTTGTGGAAGATCCCGGGAGCGGGCATATGGTAGTCCACGATCTCGGGAATGGTGAGCTTGAGGAGGGGCAAAAAGATCCGCTCGGTCGCGTGGCCGAGGTAGAAGTCCTCCATGGGCGGACGACCGACCAGGGTGGCGGGGTAAATCGGATCCCGGCGCGAGGTGACCGCAGTGACGTGTACCTTGGGATAGTAGTCGGCCAGGGAGTAGAAGCCGGTATGATCTCCAAACGGCCCCTCGAGCACCAGGTCCTCGGACGGATCGATGTATCCCTCGAGTACCAGCTCCGCTTCAGCCGGTACGTCGAGGTCGCTGCTAACCGCCTTGGCGAGCTCCACCGGCTCGCCCCGGAGAAAGCCGGCGAACAGGAACTCATCGATCGTCGGCGGTAGCGGAGCCGAGCCGGAATAGATGCTCGCAGGATCGCCGCCGAGCGCGATCACTACCGGCATCCGCTCGCCGCGAGCGGCCATCTCCCGCCAGTGTGCCGCGCCCACCTTGTGGCGCTGCCAGTGCATCGCGAGCGTGTTTCGCCCGATCACCTGCACTCGGTACATGCCGACGTTGCGGATTCCTCGGCTGGGGTCGGTGGTGATCACCATGGGGAGGGTGATGTAGCGTCCACCGTCGCCGGGCCAGGTGGTGAGGAAGGGAATTTCGTCCAGGTTCACCGCGTCGTCGCGCTTCACCAGCTCCTGGCAGGGGGGCCGGCCTCCCTTCACCCGTGGCGGAAACTTGCCAATCTCAGCCAGCTTCGGCAGCATGGCGAGCTTGCCGAGGAGTCCCTCGGGAACTTTGAGGTTCAGCATCTCCGAAATGCGTCCGCCGATGTCGTCCAGCTTCTCGGTACCGAGCGCGAGGCACATCCGGCGCATCGAGCCGAAGAGATTGATGGCCACCGGCTGGGGGCTCCGCCGGCCGTCCTCCAACAGCACATGCTCGAACAGCAGTGCGGGCCCTCCGCCCGGGCTCTTCATGGCCCGGTCGGCTATCTCCGCGATCTCCAGCCGGGCACGCACAGGGTGAGTGACCCGAGCCAGCTCGCCAATGCGGTCAATGGCTTTGATGAAGTCGCGAAGGTTGTTTAGGGCCATGAGTCCAGAAAACGCGTGAACGGTGAACAGTGAATGGGAAACGGAGGTGACGGGGAAACCCCGTTTACCGTTTACTGTTTACGCCTTTTGTTCCAACGTGAAGCGCGCATACCCCGCCCATGAGCAGCCGGTAACCCACATCGGTAAAACCCTGAGTCCTCATGCGACGCGCGAGCTCCGCCGGCGGGGGGAACGTGCGGGTGGACTCTGGTAGCCAACTGTAGGCGGTCGTATGTTTCGAGATCACGCGACCGATCCAGGGCATGATCCGCCGGAAGTAGAGCTGGAACGCCCCGCGGAGCAGGCGTTGCTCCGGGAGCGCCATCTCGAGGACGACGAGCCTCGCGCCCGGCTTGAGCACTCGAGCCGTCTCGGCCAAGCCGGCATCGAGATCCACCAGGTTTCGAACTCCCCAGCCGATCATCGCGCCATCGAATGCCCGGTCAGGAAAGGGTAGCTCGAGCGCGTCGGCCGCCACCGGGTCGAGTGAAGAAGACTTATCGCGACCTTGCTGGAGCATCGGCGGCACGAAATCGGCACCGACGATCCGTCCGCGAAAGCCGGGCCGACGAGCGAGTGTCGCGCCGAAATCCAGGGTTCCAGCACAGAGGTCGAGGTAGATTCCTTCCGGCTTACGTTCCCACCCCAGCCGCGCGACAGCGATCCGCCTCCAACCCTGGTCGAATCGAAAGCTGATGATGCGGTTCAGGCGGTCGTAGGTGGGCGCGATAGCAGTGAAGATCGAGCGGACGTAGGCCCGCTTTTCCGGACCGCCTGAAACGGGTAACTGACGATCCGAGGCTAACATAGACGCTCAATGTAGTCCCGCTGGAAGCCCCTTGGCAAGCAGAGCCTCCCTTGCCTAGCACCCGTCCGGAATGGGGCGGTCTCAGCGATCAGGAGGTCGTCCTGCTGGCGCGCGCCGGTCAGGAGGCGGCCTATCGCGAGCTGATCCGGCGGTACGAGCGTCCCATCTTTGCCCTGCTCTTCCGCATGGTCCGCGACCGTGAGCTGGCCGAGGATCTATCCCAGGAGACCTTCGTCAAGGCGCTCAACGCTATCGACTCCTACCGCCCCGAATTCAAGTTCTCCTCCTGGATCTTCAAGATCGGGAACAACACCGCCATCGATCACCTGCGCCGCCGCGAGCTCGACACCCTCTCGCTAGACGGATCTCCGCACGCGGAAACACCCGAAGCCATGCAAGCCACCGCCCTGCAGATCGGCGCGCGCCAGGAGTCTCCGCTCGACACGGTCGAGGCGAAAGAGCTGGGGGGCGCCATCGAGACTGCCATCGGCTCGCTCCGGCCGGAGTACCGCTCCTGCATCCTGCTGCGCCATGTCGAGGGGCGTCCCTATGAGGAAATTGCCGAAATCCTGAATCTCCCGCTGGGCACGGTGAAGACCTACATCCACCGCGCCCGCAACGAGCTGCGTCAGTCCCTGGCCCACCTGAAAGAATGAAACCTTCACTTATTCCTCAACGTAGAGGGGTCCACTTATGACCCGACCCTCGGGAGCCCACCTGTCGCCGGATGAGATCGATTCCTGGCTCGCCGGAACGCTCGCTCAGGAGTGGCAGCAGCATCTGGATCAGTGCCAGGCCTGCCTCGAGCGGGCCCGTGCCGAGCGCGAGATCGTGGAGCAGATCGCCGCGCTCCCGCTCCTGAGCCCGGCCGGGGATTTCGCCGAGCGGGTCATGGCCTCCGTCGTGGTCCCCGATCCTTTCGCCATTCGCTCTCTTCAGGCCACGCAACGCCGCCTCTTTGCCACCCGGAAATCGGTGGCCGTGGCCGCGAGTCTTGCGCTACTCCTGCTGGGCTCCATGGCCGGAAGCATTGCCTGGAGCCTCACGCACCAGGAGACCCTGGCTTCGATGGGGAGCTGGCTCCTGGCGGAGGGCGGGCAGGTTGCCTGGCTGAGCCTGCGCGGCCTGGCGTCCAATCTGATCGAGCAACCCTGGTACAACGGCATCCGCTCCCTCGTGGACAACCCGGTCCGCCTTGCGCTCGGGTCGGCGCTGGCGTCTCTCGCCTATCTTGGCGGGGTCTTCGCATTGCGTCGCCTTCTGGCTCTTCCGACCCAGCAGGTGGCCCATGCCGGGATCTAAGCGGATACTGGGGATCGTCGCCCTCCTCGCGGTGGTCGCAGGGCGACCGGTCCATGCCGAGACGCCGCTCGGTCGGGCGGGTGCGGTGGAGTTGATGGATGATCTTTGGTCGCTCGTCTCCGACGTTTCGGCGCGCGTCGGGCTCCACAGCTACTCCTCCACGCCCCGGCCCCGTCCTCAGGCCATTCCTCAAGGTGGCCCCGCCATCGACCTCAGCGATCTCAGCCAGCCCACGGTGGTGGAAGACCGGCTCAGGACAGCGCTCCAGCCCGGCGGCGAGCTCCGGCTCACCATCCCAGGTGGCACCGCACGCCGGGGCGACTACAGTGTGGGCTCGGAGCAAAGCCTTAGCGGTCACCTGCTCGTTGTGGATGGAAATGCGGACGTCTACGGCACCTTGCGAGGAAATCTGGTGACGGTGAAGGGAGATGTGGTGATCCACCCGGGCGGCGTAGTGGCGGGTGATATCCTCACTCTGGGCGGCGAGGTGCGCGACCGGGGGGGCGAGATCGGCGGCGAGGTGCGGACCCTCCGGTCGGCCTCCATCCTTTCACCAGCCTCACGGGCTGAGTCCGAAACATTGACTCCCGTTCAGAGCGTGCTTCGCCGCCTGGCCGGCGTTCTCGGTGTCTTTCTCACGCTCTCGGTGCTCGGCTTCGGGTTGGTGATGTTCGGCCGGCAGAATCTCGAAGTGGTGTCGGACACGGTGTCCCACTCATTCGGACGGGCTTTCGTCACCGGTCTGCTGGGACAGATCCTGCTGCTGCCGACATTCGGCATGCTGGTCGTCGGCCTGATACTCAGCGTCGCTGGAATTCTGTTGTTGCCCTTCGCCATCGCAGTGTTCGCCATGCTGGTCGTGGTGGGCGTCGTGGGAGGGTACCTCGCCGTCGCGCACGCCATGGGCGAGACCTACACCCGGAGGCGCATGGCCCTGGGCGTGGTGATCGGGTCGCCCAACAGCTATCGCTACCTTCTCGTAGGCCTGGTGGCCCTGGCCAGTCTCTGGGCAGCCTGGGCCCTGTTCGGTTGGGTGCCGGTAGCCGGAAGCATCGTCTGGGGCGCGGCGTTCTTCATCAGCTGGCTGCTGGGGACGGCGGGGTTCGGCGCTGCGCTGCTCAGCCGAGCCGGTATCAGGGAGAACTTTTCGGGCCGCTTATTCCCACCCGAAGCACTCACCGACGAATATCTCTGGGCCACACCACAGTTCGGCGTTCCCGCCGGACGGCGGCCCGGCACCCGGACTCCCTCGCGAGGGCTTTGAGCGTGCGGGCACCCGTGACACTGGGGTTGTGCCTGTGGGCCGAGCGCAGCGCAGGCGCAAACCATGCGCCCCTTCAGCACCTTCCGGCAGCTGCACGGAGAAACCCGCCTCCATGCGCGGGTCGAATACGGAGCCGGCAGCCTCCGGGTAGAGCCCGGGCAAGCGGCGCGACCTCTACCGCATGAATCTCTCCTACGACGAAGACCGCTTCGTGCCGGTCAGCGACTTCGATCCGTCGAGCCGGACTGTAGTTCTGGGACTCCGGGCCGCGGGCCAGGGAGGCGTGCGGGTCGTGTCGCGTAACCAGCTCAGGCAGGCGGCGACCATTGCCATCTCACCTCGACCAGACCTCGCGCTCGACCTCAGCCTCGGCGCGGTGGATGCCGATGTCGAGCTGGGCGGCCTCCGGATCTCCGATCTCGATCTCAAGACCGGTGCCAGTCGTGCGACGGTGCGCTTCTCCCGACCCAACGGGATGCGTTGCCGACATGCCGGGATCAGTGCCGGTGCCGCCGAGGTCTCGGTCTTTGGCCTGGGGAACAGCCGGTGCGACGAGATCAAATTCGAAGGCGGCATGGGAAAAGTTCTGCTCGACTTCAGCGGGGTCTGGAGCTACCAGCGCACACGTCGAGGTGACGATGGCGATGGGCGGGCTCAAGCTACGGCTGCCAAGGCGGGTCGGGCGTCCGGCTCGCGATGAACAAGTTTCTGTCTAGCTTCGAGCCAGCGGGGTTGGTACGAAAGGGGGACTCGTTCGTATCGCCAAACTACGATAGCGTCGAGCACGCCTGGACCTGGACATTTCGACTGCCGTTGGAGACGTCGGTGTGGAGTGGGTGGAGTAGCAGTGAGAGGTGAGCGGTAAGCGGCGGTTGTCACCCTGAGCGCAGCGAAGGGGGGAGCCGAACTTCCGTCCTTGACCCCTCGAGTTGATCCCCCGCAGCGAATCGATTCGAAGTCAGGTTGAGCTTCGGCTCCTTCGCTTCGCTCAGGATGACACCCTTCCCTCTCACTTCTCACCTCTCACTTCTCACCGTAGTTTCCCTGCATGTCTCCGCTCGAGACCCTCGGTTTTGCCCTCGGGACCTCGTTTGCCTCCGGGCTGAACGTATACGCCACGGTAGCGGCTGCGGGCCTGATGCAGCGGCTCGGCGTGGTTCAGTTGCCCGACTCGCTTCAGGTTCTGTCCCACCCGATCGTCCTGGGCGTGGCGATCACGCTCTTCCTGGTCGAGTTCATCGCCGACAAGATCCCCTACGTCGATAGCGCGTGGGACGCACTGCATACCTTCATCCGCCCACCCGCCGCAGCGGTCCTCTCCTATAGCGCGTTCGGCACTGTGCCCGAGGAGTGCAAGATCGGCGCGGCGCTCCTGGCCGGAAGCGTTGCACTGACCTCCCACGGCGCCAAGGCCAGCACTCGCGCGGCGGCCAACACCAGCCCTGAGCCGGTGAGTAACTGGGTGCTCAGCATCTTCGAGGATGGACTGGCAGTGTTTCTGGTGTGGCTGGCGGCGACGCACCCGCTGCTCACCGCGGGAATCGTGCTGGTGCTGGTGGTTATCGCGGTGCTGTTGATCAGGAAGCTCTGGCGATTCTCCCGGCAGATGGTGAAGCGCTTACGTAGAAAACCGGCCGGATCAGTAGGTCCGCCGGCCGGAGTCTAGGCTGCTCATATCCAATTACAGTTCGATGCCGTAGGCGGCCATCTCCGCTCAACCAAGCCTTGCTCGAACTCTCCCTCCCACTCCTACGCCGAGCCGACGGGCTGCCGAGCCGTTGCGAACGGCGATCTCGATAGCGCCGCCTGAACCGATGTAGGCGAGCAACCCTCCGGCAGTGACGTCGCTGTACGTACGGCGGAGGGGGCCCAGATCGAGATCCTCCACCTCGAGCCTCGCGTAGGTCGGGACCAGCTCCGAAGTCAGGTTCGTAACCAGACTACCGAATCGATCGATGTAGACCACCTCGCCCACCAGGGTCTTTCCTTCGTAGTGGGGCGCGGTATACGCCAGGCGTTCGGGAATCCCGGGAAAGGGCTGACCCAGGGCGTGCACCGGCACTCCATTCGCCAGCGCGGCGGCCGCGGGAGCGAAGAGATCGCGGCCATGGAAGGTCGGGGACGCGGTCTCCGGCGTGGGCAGCGCGACGGCTTCGACTTCGGCGTCGTGTAGAACCGGGGTAAGCACGCCATTATCGGGGCCCACGAAGAAGTGTCCGTGGGCGGAGAGCGCGAGCGATGCGCGGGCGGTGCCGACTCCGGGGTCCACCACCGCGAGGTGGATGGTGCCGGTCGGGAAGCGGTGCCAGGTTCGGCCAAGGATGTAGGATCCCGATCGGACATCACCAGGCGGGATGCCATGGGTGACGTCCACGAGCGTGACTCCCGGTGCACGGCTCAGAAGCACGCCCTTCACTTCAGCTACGTAGTGGTCTGCGCTTCCGAAGTCCGTCAGGAGGGTGATGATGGGCATCGGGGAAAGGTAAGGGCGCGGTGAGAAGTGAGAAGTGAGAAGTGAGAAGTGAGAGGTGAAGTGAGCGGTAAGCGGTAAGCGGGACGAGGATGACACCTCTTACCTTCTCACTTCTGTTACTTCTCACTTCTCACCTTCCTCACCTTTCTCAGCCTCGTAGAATCGGCAGCGATGCGCTGCGGCCTGCCGTCTTCCGTTGGAGGCTGTCGGCGATCTCGCGCAGGCTCACGGCAGCAGCGCTTTCCGGCTGGGCGATCAGAATGGGTTCGCCGGCATCGGCCAGCGCGGCCAGCTGGGGCTGGAGTGGCACGGTGCCCAGCAGCGGGGCGCCGATCTCATCCGCCAGGCGCTGACCGCCTCCGGAGGAAAAGAGATCAAAGCGTTTGCCGGTCTCGGGATCGGTAAATCCGCTCATGTTCTCGACCACACCGAGCACGGGCACGCCGACCCGTTCGAACATCTTGGCGCCGCGCAGGGCATCGCCCACGGCTACTTCCTGGGGCGTGGTCACGATGACTGCACCAGCGACATGAGTGCCCTGCACCAGCGAGAGCTGGGCGTCTCCGGTCCCCGGCGGGAGATCCACGATGAAATAGTCCAGCTGGCCCCAGTCAACATCCCGAAGGAACTGGTTCATGATTTTCATGATGATCGGGCCGCGCCAGATGGCCGGCGCATCGCGCTCGATCAATAGCCCAAGCGACATCAGCTTTACGCCGTAGGCCTCGAGCGGCTGAATTTTGCCGCCGACGACGGCGGGCCGCTCGTTCACACCGAACATGCGGGGAATGTTGGGGCCGTACACGTCCGCGTCCATCACACCCACGCGGAACCCCGCTTGGGTCAGGGCGATGGCCAGGTTGGCGGCGATGGTAGACTTCCCCACTCCCCCCTTACCGGAGGAGACTGCGAGGATCTTTCCCAGATTCGGCTGGTCCATGGGCTGAGGCGCCGGTGGGATCTGCGTAGCCACGCCTGGACCAGTGGGCGGTCCATGCGTGGTCTTGGCCGGACCGGCCGGATTGGTGACGTTGATCTTGATCTCTTCCTTCCGCACCCCTTCGACAGCAGCCACCGCCGCCCGGGCCGACCGCACCAGCGTGGCCGGGTCTTCCGGGGCGAGCAGGAAGGTAAAGGTGACTTTGCCGGTCTCGGTGACGTTGAGGTCGCGGATCATGCCCGCGGAGAGAAGATCGTTCTCCAGCCGCGGGTTCTGAATCCGGGCCAGCGCGGCGGTAACACGTGCTTCGAGTGGTTCGGTCAAGGGCGCTAGACCGCCTGCACCTGCTTCACTTCGGGAACCATCTCCCGCAACCTGCTCTCGATCCCCTGCTTCAGGGTAATTGACGAGGCGGTGCAGCCGTGACAGGTCCCCCCCAGGCGTAGCAGGAGAGTGCCGTCCTGCTCGTCGAAATCCACGATTTCTACCTGCCCCCGGTGCGAGGCGATGTAGGGGCGCAGGGTGTCGAGGGTCCGTTCGATTCGGTCGATAGTATCCATGTGCCGCCGGTTGAGGAATTCCTACTGCGTCACTCGGAATATAATCGAGTCCAGGCGTGGGAGCTTGGGGCTGGGAGCTCGTCTCTTAGCGCTTCGCTCCATCCTCCCGGCTCGCAGCTCCGTTCCGCCCCAGATACTCCCGTGCGGCCTTCAGCACCGTGGCCTGGACCTCGGCGAGTGACCCGGTCAGCGACAGACCCCGCCGCCTTGGTGTGGCCGCCTCCGCCATACGGCTTGGCAAAGGCCGCGACATCCACGTCGCCGACCGATCGGAGTGACACCTTCACCCGGCCCTGGGAGATCTCCCGGAAGAGCAGGGCCATTCTGACGCCCTCGATGGAGCGGGGAAACTCGACCACCCCATCGAGATCGTCGGACGACACGCCGAGGCGCTCGATGGCGCCAGGAGGCACGGTGACCCAGGCCAATCCGTATTCAGGCTCGACGACCAGAGTCTGAAGCGCCTCGGCGAAGAGCCGGGGACGCCCCTCGGGCGCGCGGGCGTAGACCTCGAGGTAGATCTCCTCGGGATCGACCCCGGCCTCGAGCAGATCGGCAGCCACCCGAAGGGTATGGGGACGGGTGTTGCTGAAGCGAAACCCACCGGTATCGGTCAGGATGGCGACGTAGAGGGCACGGGCCGCGGCTTGCGTAACCGGCCAATCGTTTGCCCTTGGCCAGCTCGAAGATGAGCTCGCCGGTGGCGGCAGCATTCGGATCCACGTAGCGAGGGCCGGGAGGCAGGACGCCGGCGCTCACATGATGATCCACGCAGGCCACCGGCACTCCCCGCTCCCGCACCGTTTCGATGAGCATGCCGAGGCGGGCGAGGTCCGAGATATCCAGCACGACGATGAGATCGGCGCGGCGGAGCTCTTTCACGGCCTCGCGCCGAGCGGTCGACGCCCGGCAGGTCATCGAGAAGGAAACTGAAGCGGGGCGGAGTGGGGCTCGGATTGGTGATGATCGCGTCGATGCCCTGGCCCCGGAGCAGATGCACCAGCCCGACTTCGCTGCCGATCCCGTCGCCGTCGGGGTTCACGTGGGTAGTGATGCACACCCGCTGGCCCGGCTTCAGCGCTGCGGCAAACTCACGGGCCAGGGCGGTCTTCTCGGGTGACAGGGAAAGCGGCATCCCCGAATACTAACCGACCAGAACTCCAGTTGTGAGAACCCTAGTTCCGCCCCGGGGGAAGCAAGCCTTGAATGCTTCCTGCTGTAGAGAAAATAGATTGTCAGCCCGACCGCGAGCCATACCAGGAGCCGGATCCAGGTCTGCAGGTCGAGGTAGAACATGAGATAGGCGGCCGACAAAACGCCCATGGGAGCCACGAACCACACGAATGGAGTCTTGAAGGGGCGAGGCAGGTTGGGCTCCCGGATCCTTAACACGAGCACTCCAGCGCACACGATGACGAAGGCCAGCAGGGTTCCGATCGAGACCAGCTTGGCGGCGTCGCGTACCGGCAGGATGGCGGCGGGAATGGACACGGCCAGTCCGGTCACGATCGAGGTGATGTAGGGAGTGCGAAAGCGGGGATGGATCTTCTGCACAAAGGGCGGAAGCAGCCCGTCCCGTGACATGCTGTAAAACACCCGGGACTGGCCCAGGAGTTGGACCAGAATGACCGAGGTCAAGCCGGCGATCGCCCCGATCTTGATGAAGCTGCCGAAGAATCCGAGCCCGGTGTAATCCGCCACTTTGGCGATGGGGGCGGGCACGTCCAGCTCGGTATAGGGCACGACGCCCGTGGCAATCGCCGACACCACTATGTACAACACGGTACAGCGACCAATGACCCGATAATGGCGATGGGCATGTCCCGCTGCGGGTTTTTTGCCTCCTGGGCCGCAGTAGTGACCGAATCGAATCCGATGTAGGCGAAGAACACGATCGCCGCGCCCGCCACCACGCCGCTGAACCCGAAGTGCTCCCGCGCCCCGGTATTCGGCGGGATGAACGGGTGCCAGTTGTCCGGGTTCACATGCGAGGCGGCCAGCGCGATGAACAGGAGGACGACGGCCAGCTTGATGAAAACAATGACATTGTTGACCGAGGCAGACTCCTTGATCCCCACCACCAGGAGGGTAGTGATCACCGCGATGATGAAGACAGCCGGCAGATTAAGCAGGGCGGTAACTTGGGTGCCGTCGGCCAGCGTCACGACGGTCCCCCGGGCGGCCTGCCACTGAGCCGGGATATGGATGCCGAGATCGGCCAGGAACGACACCACGTAGCCCGACCAGCCGATGGCAACGGTGGTAGCGGCGAGAGCGTACTCGAGCACCAGATCCCAGCCGATGATCCAGGCCACGAACTCGCCCAGCGTGGCATAGCTGTAGGTATACGCGCTGCCGGCCATGGGAACCAGCGAGGCGAACTCGCTGTAGCATAGGGCGGCGAAGATCGAGGCAATCCCGGCGAGCACGAACGACAGGATGACGGCCGGGCCGGCGTTCTGCGCGGCCACGGTCCCGGTCAGCACGAAGATGCCGGTGCCGATGATGGCGCCGATACCGAGTGCGGTCAGGTTCACCGGCCCAAGCGCTCGCTTGAGTCTGTGGTCTCCAGCGGCCTCGGCCTGCAGTGCCGTGACGCTCTTACGTCGGAACAGATCCATCTGCAGCCCTCACAGGTTGGAGATCAGGGGTGGACCTTCTTTACGCTCACGCCGTCATGCCTTTCTGAAGGGCTTGCCTTCCCGCTCCCGCTGGAGCCGGCTGTGCTTCCGTCCGTAGCCGAAGTAGATGGCGAAACCGATGGCCAGCCACACCAGGAGCCGGAGCCAGGTGTCGCCGGGGAGCGTCGCCATCAGCCCCAGGCAGGAGAGGACGCCGAGGATCGGCACCAGCGGCACCAGCGGGGTCTTGAACGGCCGGTCGAGGTCGGGCCGCTTTCGGCGGAGAACCCAGACCCCGAGGCAAACCAGCACGAAGGCCAGTAGCGTCCCGATGTTGACCAGCTCGCCCAGGATCTGAATCGGGAAGGTGGCGGTGATGACAGGCGACGATGACGCCGACGTAGATGGTGGACAGATACGGAGTGCGAAAGCGCGGGTGGACCTTTCCGGCCCAGGGGCCGATCAGGCCGTCGCGCGACATGGCGTAGAACACCCGGGACTGCCCCAGGAGCATGACCAGCACCACCGAGCCCAGCCCGAGCACCGCGCCCAGGGTGATGAGAGGCCGGAGCCAGGAAAGCTGGCTGATCCGCTCGACCGCATAGGCCACGGGATGGGCCACGTTGAGCTCGGAGTAGTGCACCAGACCCGTGAGCGTGAGCGCCACAAGCACGTACAGGATGGTGCAGATGACCAGCGACCCCAGAATGCCGATCGGCATGTCCCGCTGCGGGTTCTTGGCCTCCTGCGCCGCGGTGCTGACCGCATCGAACCCGATGTAGGCGAAGAAAATCAGCCCCGCACCCCGGAACACCCCGCTCCAGCCGAAACTCCCCGAAGGTGCCCGGTGTTGGGCGGGATGAACGGCTTCCAGTTGTCCGGGATTCACGTACTGCAGTCCGAAAATGATGACCAGCAGTACCACCGCCATCTTCAGGATGACGATCAGGTTGTTGACCTTGGCCGATTCCTTGATGCCGATGACGAGGATGGTCGTGGCGACCAGCACGATGAACGCCGCCGGGAGGTTGAAGAGGGAGCCGGTCTTGTTCCAGCCCACCTGGACGCAGGCGGCGACAGCCGTTGGTGACGTCGGCGCCGCTGCACCAGCGGAGCGGGGCCGAGGTGATCACGGTGGGAAGGTGGAGCCCGAAGTAATCGAGCAGGCTCACGAGATAGCCCGACCAGCCCACCCCGACGGTGGCGGCTCCCATGGCGTATTCGAGCACCAGGTCCCAGCCGATGATCCAGGCGACGAACTCGCCCATGGTGGCGTAGGAGTAGGTGTACGCGCTCCCGGCCACCGGCACGGTGCTGGCCATCTCGGCGTAGCAGAGACCCGCCAGTCCGCAGGCGATGGCGGCCACGATGAACGAGAGCGTCACCGCCGGGCCCGCGTGCAGCGCCGCCGCGATGCCGGTCAGCACGAAGATTCCGGCGCCGATGATGGCGCCGATGCCGAGCATGGTGAGATTGAGCGCGCCGAGCGCGCGCTTCAGCGAACCCTCGCCGGTGGCTTCGGCCTCGGCCCGGAGTGCAGCAATGGACTTGGTGGCCCACAAGTTCATGCGACGGTCACCTCGAGTTGATGATGCGTCGAGCAGGGTGCAGCGGCGGACCGATTTTTCAGGCGCTGTAGTTCGGAGCTTCTCGCGTGATCGTCACGTCGTGCGGGTGCGACTCCCGCAGACCGGCCGTGGTGATCTGAATCATCTCGACGTCGCACTGAAGCTGCGGGATCGTGGCTGACGCCGCAGTAGCCCATGCCGCTGCGGAGCCCACCCACCATCTGGTAGAGCACGTCCGACACCGGGCCCTTGTACGGCACCCGCCCCTCGATGCCCTTCGGGCACCATCTTGGAGGCGGCCATCTCGCCTTCCTGGAAGTATCGGTCGGCCGACCCGTCCTGCATGGCCGAGAGACTGCCCATGCCGCGGATCATCTTGAAGCGGCGGCCCTCGGCCAGGACCGACTCGCCGGGACTTTCCTCGGTCCCGGCCAGCATGGAGCCCATCATGACGGAGGATGCTCCAGCCGCCAGCGCTTTGACCACGTCGCCGGAATATTTGACGCCGCCGTCGGCGATGATCGGCACGTCGTCGGCGCCGCGCAAGCGAGTCGAGGATGGCGGTAACCTGGGGCACGCCCACGCCGGTGACCACCCGGGTGGTGCAGATGCTGCCCGGGCCCGATCCCGACCTTCACCGCGTCGACCCCGCGCCGCACCAGCTCACGCGCACCGGCCTCGGTGGCGACGTTCCCGGCGACCAGCTGCACGTCGGGGAACGCCTCCCGCAGTTGATCCACGGTGGCGAGCACGCCTTCGCTGTGACCGTGGGCCGAGTCCACCACGATCACGTCCACGCCCGCGCCGACCAGGCGTCCGCGCCCGCGCCGACGGCGTCGGCGCCCCCGCCAACCGCGGCGGCAACCCGGAGCCGGCCGTGCTGATCCTTGTTGGCGTCGGGGTGCTCCCGCCGCTTGAAGATGTCCTTGACCGTGATGAGCCCCTTGAGCACGCCCTGGGCATCCACCACCGGGAGCTTCTCGATCCGGTGCCGGGCCAGGATCCGCTCGGCCTCGTCCAGGCCGGTGCCCACCGGGGCGGTGACGAGCTTCTCCTTGGTCATCGCGTCGCGAATCGGCTGATCGAGGTTGCGCTCGAACTGGAGATCGCGGTTGGTGATGATGCCGACCAGGCGGCCCTGCCCATCCACGATCGGGACGCCGGAAATCTTGAAACGCCGCATGAGCGCGTATGCCTCGCGCAGCGGCCGGTCGGGACCCAGCGTGATCGGGTTGAGGATCATCCCGCTCTCGCTGCGCTTGACCCGGTCCACCTCGGCCGCCTGCCGCTCGACGGTCATGTTCTTGTGCAGCACACCGATCCCGCCCGCCCGAGCCATGGCGATGGCCATGTCCGCCTCGGTGACGGTGTCCATGGCGGCGGAGATCAGCGGAATGTTGAGGGAGATGCTGCGGGTGAATCGGGTGACGGTGGAGACCTCGCGCGGGTGGACGGCGGAGTGCCGGGGCACGAGGAGCACGTCGTCGAAAGTGAGGCCGAGTTTGGGTCGAATAACGCTCATGTACACCCTGGCAGTACCATGCGGCGCGCCGCCCCCTTTGTATGCACGACGGCCCACCGGCGCCCAGAGGGGGCGGTCGGCGGGCCTGAATTTGATCGATCCATCTCCAAGAGTAGCGGTCGCTTGCGACGAAATCAAGCGCGCCGAGACCCGCGCCGCCAGATGAAGTAGACCGGTATACCGCTCGCCACGATGAGCAGCCCCGGCCAGGTGTAGAGCGGCCTATAGATCAGCAGCACCACCAATAGGACGGCCACCGCTGCCATGTAGAGAGCCGGAAGCAGCGGATAGCCGAATGCCTTCACCGGACGAGGAAGATCAGGCCTGGTGCGACGAAGCCGAAACAGCGCAAGAGTGGTCAGGAAATAGAAGACCAGCGCGGCAAAGATCACGTAGTCGAGCAACTGCCCGTAGGTGCCGCTGATGCAGAGCACCGACGCCCAGAACGCTTGGGCGATTAGGCCGAACACCGGCGTCCGGTAGACCGGGTGCAGTCTGCCGGCCTTCTCGAAGAACAGTTGGTCCCGCGCCATGGCATAGTAGACCCTGGGACCCGACAGGATCAGCCCGTTGTTGCAGCCGAAGGTGGAGAGAAGAATGGCCACAGCCATAATGGTGGCGGCTCCGGCGCCCAAGGCCACCTCGATTGCGGCCGTGCCAACCCGGTCCTGGGCCGCGTACTGAATCCCACGGGCCAGCGCGTCGGCCCCGTTGGGATCGCCGTAGAATGGGAGAACGTTGAGGTACGCCACATTCGCCAGGATGTAGAGCAAGCACACCATCCCCGTGCCGATGGCAAGGGCTCGCGGCAGGTTCTTCGTGGGATCCCGGACCTCGGCAGCCGCAAAGGTCACGTTGTTCCAGGCATCGGCCGAGAACAGTGAGCCGACCATTGCCGCGCCGATCACCGGCAAGACCGCCAAGGTCCAGTCGCCGGTTCCCCAGAAGTTGGAAAAGTTGGCCGCAGCCACATCGGGCCGGCGGAAGAGGGTGAGCCCCAAGAGCACCAGGGCCGCCAGGGCACCGATCTTGGCGACGCTGAAGACGGTCTGGATGGCCGCACCCAGGGTGACGCCGCGAATGTTGAGCGCGGTGAGCACCGCGATCATGGCGATCGCCACCGCTCGCTGGGGAGAGAGGCCGAGCTGGATTGCGTCCGCCGCACCGGGCAGATGAAGCTGGCCGAGCGGAAGGAAGACGTCGGGGGTGACGCCGGGCACCAGGACGCTCAGGAAGCGGCCGAACGCAACCGCGACGGCGGCAATGGTTCCGGTCTGGATCACCATGAAGAGGGTCCAGCCGTAGAGAAACCCGGCCGCCGGAGACAGTCCCTCGCGAAGAAAGACGTACTGCCCCCCGGCCTTTGGCATCATGGCGGCGAGCTCGGCGTAGGCCAGAGCACCGGTGACGGTCATCGCGCCGGTGATCACCCAGACCAGAAGCAGCGCCCCCGGTCCCCACGACGACACCTGTCGGGAGATGTCGGCCGAGACGATGAAGATCCCAGAGCCGATCATCGATCCGACAACGAGGGAGATCGCGGCCAAGGGACCTATGCCGCGAATGAACTCGGATGGTGCGGAGGTGTGAGGCGGAGCCTTCGCTGGTGCGACCATGGAGAATTCCCGATTTAGTGGGAGCTTGTCATCCTGAGGGAGCCCCTCGCAACTGCTCGGGACAGGCTCCGCGACCGAAGGATCGGCTCGCTTACGGGGCGATCCTTGGCGGAGTTTACCCTGAGCGCAGCGAAGGGCTCAGGATGACAGGGATTCGGGCTTCTTCCCTTCTTCCAAGCGCGGCCTGTCTTCCGCCGCCTTCACCGCCTCTTCCACCACCGCCTGCCCCGCGGCCGCCAATCCCTTCATGACTTTCGCCGCGCTGTCCATCAGTCCCATCGTGCCGGTGATCGCCTGGATCGGCAGCTTACCTGCCCGCATGGTGTTTTCCACGGTGGCCGTGATCTTGGAGAGCAGGCCGTCGGGCTCAGAGCGCTCGGCGTACTTGCTGTCCAGGAACTCGACGAAGTCGAGGATCTGATAACCCCGCTCATCACTGGCGGCATCCAGCAGGCGGATAATCCGTTGCTTGAGAAGATCGTTCATAGGAGGCTAGGCATGGGCTATGGGCAAGGCGTCATTGAAACTTCGCATTGGAGGACAGGTTCTGCTACTCAGGGTTCGGCTTTAGCCCATAGCGCAGTGCCCACAGCCGCTAGCCTACTCCACCACCCGCGACACCAGCTCCACTACCGGAGTCGCCAGGAAGCGGGTCCGTGGAGCCTTGATGGTCACCCGCAGGGTCATCTCCTGCAGAGCCTGCAGCGAGCGGAACTCGTTGCCCTGACTCTCCGTCACCGTCACATACACGAAGCCAGGCTCCGGTAGAGGACCCCGGGTGAGCAGATAGGTCTGGCCCCGCGGCATCTCGGTGCGCAGCTCGTCGGCGGTCTGCACCGCGATGAGCTCGAGCCGCCAGTCGACGGTTCGCCCGATGTATCGGGGCGGGTCGGCTCGAACTTCGGCGGCCGTCACCCTGCCCAGCGACGCATCCGATCCGGGTGCGAGATCGCTCTCCCGGACCCAGCCCTCGAGCTGGACCCGAGCCCAGTCGCCCGAACGACCAACGACCCGGGCGGGAGCGCCTGTCTGGAGAGTGCCGTACTGGCTCCCCTCCGGTGCCGCGAAGAGCGCGGTCTCCCGCACCACCTGGCCTTGCTCGGGGTCGGCCGAAACCCTCTCCGGCAGTCCCGGAGCCGCCTGAGCAGGCAATGCCCCGGATTCGACCGGCCCGGTCTCGTCCGGCTCTGCCGGCGTCGGTGGCTCCGGCTTGATCGGCGGCGGCTCCGCAGGCGCCGGGGAAGGGCTCCTGACTGCACCGCGAGGCACCCAGCCCTCTCGACGCACCCGAGTCCAGGTACCGCGTACCTCCTCCTTGCGCAGGAGGGTCCCGGTGCGCACCCGCCCCACTATCTCGCCGTTTGGCGCCGAACGGATGTTCTCGCCGTTCGGGGCGGTCACGACCAGATCGAACCCCTCGCGCCTGGTTTTCTCGGTGGAGCGGTTGAAAATCCACCCTTCGATGACGACCTCGCGCCAGTCACCCCGGGTTCTCCTCGGCTCCACCGCTGTGCCGGCGGGGAGGGATACGAGCGGGATTCCTTTGGGCTCCTTCCGAAGCCGAGTAGCGGTCGAGATCTCCCTCACTTCCTGTGCCCAGAGAGTGGGCGCAAAGAGCAGAAAGACCGCGACCGCGCAGGCTGGTAGCAGGCGCAGCCCCGGACTAGATTGCGGCGCGTAAATCACGATGGCGCATTGTAGAACACGCGGAGACCCATGTCAAACGGAAGCGCCCCCGGGGTGGTCCTGGTGGTCCTGGACGGCTGGGGTTACCGGCAGGAGCGTGAGGGCAATGCGATCGAGTTGGCATCCACCCCCACTTGGCACCGGCTCTGGAAATCGTACCCTCGGACCCTGCTCGATGCGAGTGGGCTGGCCGTGGGCCTCCCCGAAGGCCAGATGGGTAACAGCGAGGTGGGTCATTTGAACCTGGGGGCCGGCAGGGTAGTGCCACAGGACCTGGTCCGAATCTCCCAAAGTATCCAAAGCGGGGATTTCTACTCCATGGAGCCGCTGGTACAGCTCTGTGCCGGGCTCCGGCAGACCGGCGGCACCCTTCATCTTGTAGGCCTCCTCGGTCCGGGCGGGGTACACGCCCTCGACCGCCACCTCCTGGCCTGCGTCGAGCTCGGCATCCGGCAAAAGGTTCAATCCATCGCCATCCACGGCTTTCTCGATGGCCGCGACTCGGCGCCCACGCTTGGCGCGGAGGTGGTGCGGACCCTGCTGATGGACATGCGCCGGATTGCGGGAAGCAGAGTGGAGATCGCGACCCTAACCGGACGGTACTACGGCATGGATCGGGACCGCCGTTGGGAGCGGACCCAGCTGGCCTACGAGGCCATGGTCCACGGCCGCGGTATTCCGGTCGAGCATCCGGTGCTGGCGGTGCAGGCTGCATACCAGCGGGGTGAGACCGACGAGTTCATCCACCCTCTGGTCCATGTGCGCAACGGTGCTCCAGTGGCGACCATGCGGGACGGGGATGGAGTGTTCTTCTTCAATTACCGTAGCGATCGGATGCGGCAAATAGTGGCCGCGCTCGCGGTGCCGGGGTTCGAGGCCTTTGACGTGCGGGACCGTCCGAAGGTTTCCTGCGTTACCATGACACAGTATGACCAGACCTTCGCCATATCGCAGGCATTCCCTCCGTTCAGCCTCGCGCGAATCCTGGCCGAAGTGCTGGCCGAGAAGGGCCGTTCCCAGTTCCGCACCGCGGAGACCGAGAAGTACCCGCACGTCACCTACTTCTTCAACGGTGGATATGAGCCGCCGTATCCTGGAGAGGAGCGCTGTCTGATCCCATCCCAACGGGTGGCCACCTACGATCTCGCGCCCGAGATGAGCGCCGGGGGTGTCACCGACGTCCTTTGCCGCACCATCGAAGCGAAGACACACGACTTCCTGCTCTGCAATTACGCCAACGCTGACATGGTGGGCCACACCGGTGTCCTGCCCGCGGTGGTACGGGCGGTCGAAACGGTGGATGAGTGCCTCGGCCGGGTACTCAAGAGTGCGGAGAACGTCGGGTCCAGCGTCCTCATCACCGCGGACCATGGCAATTGTGAGATGATGATCGATCCGGTGAGCGGTGGTGTTCACACCGCGCATACGACCAACCCGGTTCCGTTCGTCGCCGTCCGGTCGAACGCATCATCCCTCCGGGCCCGCGGCTCACTGCGGGACGTGGCGCCCACGGTGCTGAAACTCATGGGAATCGACCCGCCGGCGGAGATGACCGGTCGCGACCTGCGGGAGTGCGATTGATGAAGTTCATGTCGCTCAGGATGACAGCGATCCTGACACTGCTCTGGGTCCCAGCCTCCGCTCTCGCACAGGTCGGCAACGCCCCAGCCCACTCGCCCTTTCGGGACATCCGGAAGGGGCACACCCTTACGGTGACCGGCGGATACCTCGGCGGGAGCGGCGGGCAGCTCAACATCGGACCGCATCGAGGCGAGGTAATCGGCGGGCGCTACGACATCCGTACCGGCAGCACCATACAGATCGGCCTCGCCGTAGCCCAGGCCAACCTGGACCGCTTCATCGTGATTCCGGCCGTGCCGCCGGTCAGGAGCGGCCCGGTACGGCAGTCGGTCACCCTCGCCGAGATAGCGCTCCAGTTCAACCTGAGTGGGGGAAAGACCTGGTATCGAATCGCACCCTTTATCGGTGCCGGAGTGGGACTGGCCTTTGCTGGTGCTACGGCGGCCGATACCAGCACGTACGATTTCGGGAATGAGTTCTACTTCGCCCCGAGCGCGGGATTACGGTTCTTCCTCAGCGATCGGCTGCACCTGAGGGGAGAGGCCCGGGCAGCCTTCTGGAAGCTGGACTATCCGTCCCTATTCGAGAATGTGCGGTCGGAGTGGGTCGTCAGTCCGTGGCTTCAGGTGGGCCTGGGTTATTCGTTCTCGCCCTGACGATGGCGATCTCTCTGACCCGGGTGGTAGGCTTCCACGCACTCCACCGCTATTACCGCCCGGAATTGAGCGAGTCGCGCAACCGTGAGGTGTTCGGCTCGCTGGCGGATCCGCCGGGCCACGGACACGATTACCAGTGCGCAGTGACTGTTGGTGGCAGCCTCACCGAGACCGGCACGATCATCGATCTCGACCTGCTGGACCGGATTCTCCAGGACGAGGTCCTGGTACCGTTCGCCGGCAAGCACTTCAACCTCGACGTCCCGGCATTCGCCTACGGGAAGACATTGCCCACCTGCGAAGCCATCGCGGCGTACGTCTTCCGGCGCATTGCATCCCGGCTCCCCGCTGATCTCGTGCTCGAGCGGGTACGCATCATGGAGGACCCGACACTATATGCCGACTGTACCGGACTCGACTGACAGAGTGCCGCCCTCGAAGCGCGGCGGCCGCATGTCTGAGGATGCAGTGGTCGAAGAGGTTCCGGTGTGGCTCGAGGTAAACGGCAAGCCGGCCGTTACCTGGATGTGCACACCCGACCTGCTGGAGGAGCTGGCCATCGGCTGGCTTCACGGTGAGGGCTACATCGACTCCATCGAGCAGGTGCACCTGCGGCCGTGCGCGACCGACCTCGGTTTCTGGGCCGAGGTGCCCGAAGACAGAGTCGCGGCTGTGCAGGCCGAGGGCCGCCGACCTGTGTTGGCCTCGGGGTGCGGCGCCGTCTCCACCTTCCTAGCAGACCCTGCGACCGTGGAAGCCCAGCCGGCGCGAGGACAGCCTCCAGGAGTGGAGGAGCTCCGTGGTCTGTTCAAGGCCCTGTTCGCCAAGGGGGAGCGGTACAAGGATACCGGCGGTATCCACGCCGCGGCGCTGATCGATCAAGCGGCGCCCTTGCCGCTCATCGCGCATGCCGAAGACATCGGACGGCACAACGCGGTGGACAAGGTGCTGGGAGGGGCGCTGCTCGCCGGGCGTCCGGTGGAGGGCTTGGGACTGCTGGTGACCGGCCGGATCTCGGCCGAGCTCGCGTTCAAGGCGGCACGGGCTGGAATCGCGTACGTGGCCACACCCTCGGTTCCATCCACACTGGCGGTCGAGATCGCCCGGCGAAGCGGCATGGTGCTCGTTGGGCGGGCGGTCAGCGGTCACCCGCAGCATCACGGTGCAGCGGGACCGAGTGCCGCCTGACCGCGCCAGCCTAGCCGAGCTGGTCCGCACCGCCCGGCGGATTGCCGTGGTGGGGTTGAGCCGGAAACCGGAGCGGCCGAGCCACCGGGTGGCCGCCTATCTTCAGCGCGCCGGATACACCATCATACCGGTGCATCCCGTCGGCGGCGTGACGCTGGGCGAGCCCGTCCATCCCGATCTTCGCTCGGCGGCCACGACCGGCCCCATAGACATCGTCAACATCTTTCGCCGTTCCGAACACATCCCGGCGTTGCTGGACGCACTGCTGGAGATTCATCCGCCGCTCGTCTGGATGCAGCAAGGTATCTGGCACGACGAGGTGGCCCACAAGCTGGAGGAGGCCGGCATCGCAGTCGTCATGGACCGGTGTCTCGCGGTAGATCATCAATTCCTGGGGGGCTGATGGGCATTCGGAGCGTTCTCTGCGTCGGCCTCCTCGGGACCGGCTTGCCGGCCATCATGTTCGCCCAGGCCACCGGTGACCAGGCCAACCTGACGCTTGGGATTACGGTTGGCGTGGTCGGTGGCAGCGAGCTCTGGTCGGCCGGGCCGCAGGCGATTCAATTCATCATCCCGGCCGACAGCTTCCAGATCGATCGCCGGATCCGCTCGACGCTGGCGGTCGGATTCGGTGGAGCCTACTTCCCGGGCGAGCACGTCGGGTTCACCGCAGAGGGTTTCCTGGTAGGACTCGGCTTCGAGGACAGCTGTCGGCACGTCTTCTCTTCCGGATCGGGCGACGTTGCGGCGGTCTGCCAGTCCATTCAGGGCAACCAAAAGGCGGCGACATCAGTCATCCTCTCCGGAGGGACCATCTTCCGGGTGAACAGCCGGAAGCCCTTCTCGCCATACGGCCGGGTCAACCTCGGGATAGTGATAAGCAGCCAAAGCTCGCTCCGAACCTCCGGCGAATTCCCCACGGACTCCGGACTGGCTACACTGGTGGTGTACTCCGACGACCATAACTCCCGGGTGGACCCTTCTCTCGCGCTCGGCGTGGGCTTTACTGCGGCTGTGGCGAAAGGGTATAACCTTCGCTGGGAGGTGAGGGACAATATCGTCGGGGTCCAGCGCGTCACCGGCACCATTCCAATTGCCGGGTTCGTCCCCCCGCACGAGCGCGTCTTCAAGCATCTCTTCAGCATGACGGTCGGCTTCGACGTGGTGCTCGAACGCCGCAAGGGAAGACGGTATTGAGGGCGGTCAGGGGGAAAGCGGGGAAGCAGGGAAGCGTTAGGGGCGCCATCCTCGCTGGTGGAGGAGCAACGCGGTTCGGCGGAAAGCCGAAGGGGCTGGAGCTGGTTGGCGGAGAACGGATCCTCGACCGGCTGGTGCGGGTGATGACGACAGCATTGGGGGAGCCTCCCCTGCTGGTGGCCAACGCAGAAGATGCAACCACCTGGCGGCCGGATCTCCGAACGGTCAGCGACGCTCGACCCGGCTTCGGGGCGCTGGGCGGCATCTATACCGCAGTGCTCGAGTCACCGGCACCGGTCGTGTGCGTTGCCTGGGACATGCCATTCGTTTCCGAATCACTGATCCGCACGCTCGCCGAGGGACTCGATAGCCACGACGCCATGCTCCCGGAAAGCGGTGGACGGCGGGGCGTGGAACCGCTCTGCGCCGCCTATGGGCCCGCCTGCTGTCAGGCGATCGCCGACTGCCTGGCCGGCGGCGATCTCCGGGCCATCGGCTTTCACGATCGAATCCGGGTCGGTATCCTCCCTCTGGAACAGGTACGGACCCTGGCGGATCCGAACCTCCTCTTCTTCAACGTGAACACCGCGGACGACCTCGCAAGAGCGGACCAGCTGTGGCGTCAACACGCATCATCTCCGTAATCGGCCGCAAGAATGCTGGAAAGACGACCCTTGCTGTCGCCCTGACGAGCGAGCTGTCCCGTCGGAGCCATCGGGTCATGACGATCAAGCACGGGCACCACCCGGCGAACGTTGACCGAGCCGGCAGCGACACCTGGCGGCACTTCAACGAGGGGCGCGCAGAGCGAGTGCTGATCGCCTCGCCGGACATCCGGGTACTCTTCGAGCGAAGCCCGGACGACTACGATCCGATCGGACTGGCGCGGCGGTACATGCAGGGTGCCGACATCGTCCTCGCCGAAGGGTTCAAGGCCGCGCCCCTCCCGAAGATCGAGGTGTTCCGCCTGGCGGCCGGCGATCGGCCGCTCTACGACCCGTCGGCACCCAACTCCGGGGAGTGGGTGGCTATCATCACCGACGATCAGGACTTTCAGGCCGAGTGCGCCGTCCTCCACTTCAACGACACGAACTGGCTCCAGCTCCTCGCCAACCTGGCCTGGGAGCGGTCGCTGGTCCTCGACTCGTGACCGGCCCTCTCGGCGCCGCCGAAGCCGCCAGCAGAATTCTGACGGACGTGCGGCGGCAACCGGCTCTCCGCATGCCGCTCGACGACGCTCTGGGCGGCGTGCTGGCCGAGGATGTCGTGAGCCCGCTCGATATTCCGGCCTGGACCAATTCGGCGATGGATGGTTACGCCGCACGAGGTGAGGACGTTCGCGGTGCCGCGGAGGCAAGCCCGGTGCGGCTCCGGGTGGTCGAACACCTCCCCGCCGGACGCTTTCCAACCCGCAGCATCGGCCGCGGCGAGTGCGCCCGGATCTTCACCGGCGCACCCCTGCCGGATGGAGCCGATAGCGTGATCAGGCAGGAAGACACCGACCAGGGCCCCGACACCGTCACGATCCTGAAAGACCGCGACGTGGGCGTGAACACTCGGCGGGCGGGCGAAGACATCCGGAAAGGCAGCACAGTACTCACCGCCGGAACCGAGCTCGGCCCCGCACAGCTCGGTGTACTGGCTTCGCTGGCGGTGGCCCACCCGCTGGTTTACCGCCGGCCCCGGGTAGCCATCCTCGGCAGCGGTGATGAGATCGTGGATGTGGACCAGCCGGAGGAGATTCTCAGCGGCCGGAAGATCGCCAGCAGCAACACTCACACGCTCGTGGCACTGGTACGCCAGACCGGTGGGGAGCCGGTGAACCTCGGCATCGCGGCCGATACACCCGACAGCCTTCGCGAGCACCTGGCGCGCGCCTTGGATTGCGACCTGCTGGTGACCACGGCCGGCATCAGCGTCGGGGAGCACGACTATGTGCGGACTGTGCTCGACGAGCTGGGCGCCCAGCAGCGTTTCTGGAAGCTTCGGATGCGGCCGGGTGCGCCGGTGGGCTTCGGCTTACTGGGCGAGGTGCCGTGGATTGGGCTTCCGGGAAATCCGGTGAGCACGATGGTGACCTACGAGCTGTTCGTCCATCCGGCGATCCGGCGGATGATGGGCCACGAACGCGAGTTCCGCCGCAGCGTGCCGGTGCGCATCGCCGAACCGATAAGCCTGAAGCCGAAACTTCAGCATTTCCTCCGCGGGATCGTGACCGAAGGACCAAATGGCCCCGAGGCGCGGCTCACCGGCCCACAAGGCTCGGGAATCCTGACCTCTATGGTTCGAGCTAACGCTCTACTCGTGATTCCAGAGGGGCAGCACGAGACGCCGACCGGTTCTACAGTGCAGGCGTTGATCCTCAATGATCCGGTGCATCGGGAACACCCGGGATTTTGAGGAGAGGAGCCGTCATCCTGAGCAAGCGAAGGATCCACTCGGCGGGCTTGAAGCCGAAATGGCGAGATCTGGTCCACGCAGTTCGTCTGGTTGACTCCAACGCGATCGAACCCTTAGATTTGTGACTGTAGAAGGGGAGTAGCTTATCCGCCGGCAAGGCGGACGGATGGATCGTCAAGACTGTTCGCCAAGTGCGGGCACGGTCCATTCGGGAGGAGACAGCGAACAGCGCAGGTGCTGCTCCTGGACCTTAGAGCGAGACCTTCGTCCACGCGAAAGCGGAGCGGACGGGGTCTCGCTCTTTCATTTGGCCCCAGTTCCACAGCGAGCTGCATATGAACAACGTCAAGACCTTCGTACTCATGGCCGGGTTGCTCGGCCTGTTCCTCATGGCCGGCCAGCTCCTCGGCGGGTCGAGTGGCTTAGTCATCGCCCTGGTGTTCGGCAGCCTCTTCAACTTCATCATGTACTTCTTCTCCGACCGCCTGGTGCTCAAGATGTACGGGGCACATGTCGTAACCGCCCAGGAGGCCCCGGAGCTCTACGCGATGGTCGATCGACTTCGCCAGAAGGCCGGTCTCCCGATGCCGACCGTCGCGGTGGCCCCACACGAGCAGCCCAACGCCTTTGCCACTGGGCGCAATCCGGAGCACGCGGTGGTGGCGGTGACCACCGGCATCCTGAAGTACGTGCCTCAGGAAGAGCTGGAGGGCGTCATCGCGCACGAGCTGGCCCACATCAAGAACCGGGACATGCTGATCTCGACGGTGGCGGCCGGCATTGCCGGAGCTCTCAGCAACCTGCCGTACCTGCTCATGTTCGGGGGCGGCCGGGATGATGAAGGCGGGCATCCGTTTGCCCAGATCGCGCTGATCCTGCTGGCTCCGCTCGGGGCCATGCTCATTCAGTTCGCCGTGTCGCGGCAGCGGGAGTTCGAGGCGGATCGGGTTGGCGCACTGATCCTGGGCCGTCCGATTCCTCTGGCCAAGGCACTCGTCCGGCTCGATTCACTGGCGCACCGGATCCCGATGCACGTGCCGCCGGCGGTGGCCCCGCTGGCCCAGGTGAATCCGCTCGCCGCACAAGGAGGAGTCGTAGCCAAGCTGTTCAGCACCCACCCACCCACGGCCGAGCGGGTCGCACGGCTCGAGGCCATGGCCCTGGGCCGCTGAGTGGGGGGCCACCCTCCCGCTGTCTGGCTGGGCTTCACCGGCCTGGTCCTGACCCTCCTGGTCCTCGACCTGGGAGTACTCAACCGCCGCACCCATGTCCTCACCCTGAAGGAGGCGCTCAGCTGGAGCGGCGGGGTGGTGGTCGCTGGCGCTTCTGTTCGGATTGTTCGTTCTGTGGCGGGAGGGCACCCAACACGGCGCTGGAGTACTACACCGGTTATCTCATCGAGCTTTCGCTCAGCGTCGACAACCTGTTCGTCTTCCTGCTGATCTTCACCTACTTCGGTGTCCGAGCCGATGCCCAACCCAAGGTTCTCAAGTGGGGGATCTTGGGCGCGATCGTCATGCGGCTCATCATGATCGGGCTGGGCGCGTTCCTGCTTCAGCGGTTCAACTGGATCGTGTACGTCTTTGGCGGCCTTCTGGTCGTGACCGGGATCCGGATGTTCACCCAGAAGGAAGAGCGGGTAGACCTGGAGCGAAACCCGGTGGTGCGCCTGGCTCGCCGCTTCATCCCGCTGAGCTCGAGCTACGACGGCACCAGGTTTTTCACTCGCACGGCCAGCGGCAAGGTGCTCGCCACCCCGCTGCTATTGGTCCTACTCGTGGTGGAGTGGTCCGATCTGGTATTCGCGATCGACAGCATCCCCGCCATCTTCGCGGTGACCCGCGACCCGTTCCTCGTCTACAGCTCCAACGTCTTTGCCATCCTCGGCCTGCGCGCGTTGTTCTTCGTGCTCGCCGGCATGCTGGACAAGTTCGTGTACCTGAAACCCGGCGTCGCATTCATTCTGGTCTTTGTCGGCCTCAAGATGACTGCTGAGCGGGTGGTTCCACATCCCGATCCTGCTCTCGTTGGGCGTGATCGTAACCACGCTGGCTCTGGCGGTGATCCTGTCGCTCCGCCACAGCGCCCGGGAGGCGGGGGCTCGAGCCTAGCTCAATCGAGCAGGGGTGCTCCGACTCTTACCGGCCGGCCCTGGCACCTCTAGCTTCTCCGTCCATGCCCAAATCCTCTCTCCTGTCCCGGATCGGCCTCGACCGGCCCGAGCTCCGCGCCTGGGCGATGTACGACTGGGCCGCGTCAGCGATGCAGACCACCATCATGGTGGCCGTGTTCCCCATCTACTTCGTGAAGGTGGCCGGTGCCGGGCTCTCGGGCAGCGCCGCCACCCAGCGCCTGGCGGTGGTCAACACGCTGGCGCTGGTCGTCATCGCGCTTCTTTCCCCCATCCTTGGGGCGATCTCCGACTACCGCGGCAACAAGAAGCCCCTGCTGGGCGCCTTCCTGATCATGGGCGCGAGTGCCGTGGCCGCCATGTTCTTCATCCGACGCGGGGACCTCAACCTGGCCTCCGGGCTGTTCCTGATGGCGTTGATCGGCGGCGCGGGCAGCTTCGTCTTTTACGAGGCGCTGCTTCCGCACCTCGCGCACCGCGATGAGATCGACCGGGTGTCCACCGCCGGGTATGCCATGGGCTACATCGGGGGCGGGGTGCTGCTAGCGCTCAACCTGATGTGGATTCAGCACCCGGACTGGTTCGGACTGCCGTCCGGTCCGAACCTCAGCGAGTCGGAGGCCACGCTCCCGGTAAGGCTGGCCTTCGTGTCCGTGGCCATCTGGTGGGTGCTGTTCTCCACCCCGCTGCTCCGGCGTGTACCGGAGCCACCCCCACTCCTGGAGCCGGACGAGCGGCCCGGGGAGAGCCCGATCAAAGTGGCGTTCGTACGGCTGGCGGAGACATTTCGCGAGCTGCGGGGGTACCGTCAGGCGTTTCTGATGCTGGTCGCCTTCATGATCTACAACGACGGCATCCAGACCATCATTAAGATGGCGACGGCCTACGGGACCGAGATCGGCATCGGACAGAACGCGCTCATCGGGGCGATCCTGCTGGTCCAGTTCGTCGGGATCCCGTGCTCCTTCCTGTTCGGCATCCTGGCCACACGCATCGGTGCGAAGCATGCGATCTTTCTCGGCCTCGTCGCCTACGCCGTGATCAGCGTGCTCGGGATACTTCATGAAGAACGCCACCCACTTCTACCTGCTGGCGGGGCTCGTGGGTATGGTCCAGGGAGGAACGCAGGCGCTGAGCCGCTCTCTGTTTGCAAGCATGATACCGCGGCACAAATCGGGAGAGTTCTTCGGCTTCTTCAGTATCTTCGAGAAATTCGCCGGGATTTTCGGGCCGCTCATCTTTGCCGGCACGATTGCCGTGACCGGCTCGAGCCGGAATGCGATCCTGTCGGTCATCGGATTCTTTGCGGTGGGCGCGGCGCTGCTCTGGAGCGTTGACGTGGAGGAGGGACAGGAGGCCGCCCGTCGGGCCGGCCAGGCGGTTATTCCTGCCGCCTAGCCAGCTGGCACAGGCGCACGCCGTTCAACTCAGAGCGGCGGCCTGGGCTTGCCCCCTGACTCGTCCGGAAGCACATGCACCGCTGCTGACTGGGCCCGGCCATGGGCGCTGGCCGTGATGGCCGCGCGTCCTTCCTGCCGGCCGAGGACGGTTCCGCCCACCGAGACGGTCGCTACCGATGGATTGCTGCTGGACCAGGATACCTTGGCCAGGAGCGGATCTCCGAATTCGTCGACCAGCCTGGCGGTGAGCTGAACGGCCTGCCCCTCGCCGATCGTCGACAGGCTCGGAATCACGGTCATCGTTCCTACCCCCGAGGTCGCGGGGCCGATCGACTCACTGCTGCAGGCACCGGCGGAGGCGAGGATTACGAGGGCGGAGAGTACTCGGGTTGAATGGGCGGTGCGCATCGTGACCTCCCGCAAAGTTTTCAGTCGAGGCGCGACCATCTCGCCAAAGGCTATAGGGAGGTTACGACGCGCGCGTTAAGCGGCCGTGAAACGCCTGCCGGCCATCGTGAATAGCGCCGGCTCTATGCCTCTTGCCCGGCCTCCGGCGGCTTCCTAGCTTACAGCGTTTCTCGAACCCCGAATCCGAGCCCATGCATCTACACACGCGCCGTAACCGCTCTGACTGCTCTTCCGATCCCGGCAGAGATGTTGAAGTGCGGCACCAAGCGGGGCAGTCGCGGCAGGCTCGGGTCGGCATAGCGCACCAAGGAGTTCAACTTCGACCAGGAGCCCCGCCGCGGACACCGCTGGCGGGGCGCTCTCGTTAATGGACGCACTGGAACTGACCCGGCGCTCTGGTGGCTCTGGAGACTCCTACTGGAGCCGAGGGGCCGGCAACCGATTTTCTGGATGCCGCGCTGCGCCGCGCCGGGTATCAGGTCGTGCGCCAGCCGGTGTCGCCGGGCCGCGAGAATCTCTATGCCTACCGGGAGCCTCCCGCGCTCGTCTTCTCCACCCATCTCGACACAGTTCCGCCATACATCCCGCTCTCGGGAGGATGCCGAGTCGATTCACGGCCGGGGCAGCTGCGACGCGAAGGGTCTGGCCGCGGCCATGGTGGCGGCCGCCGAGCGCTTGCCGAGCAGGGCGAGCGTCGAATCGGGCTGCTCTTCGTCGTCGGAGAGGAGAACGGATCGGATGGGGCCCGTGCGGCAGCCAACCTTGGACCGCGGGGTCGCTTCCTCATCAACGGCGAGCCGACCGAGAATCGGCTCTCGATCGGTCAGAAGGGCTCGTTGCGAGTGGACCTCCAGGCAGCCGGGCGCGCCGCTCATTCCGCCTATCCCGACGAGGGGGTGAGCGCCATTGCCGCACTACTCGACACCATCGAGCGGATCCGCCGCATGCCCTGCCAACCGATCCGCTGCTCGGCCAGTCGACCCTCAATCTGGGACTGATCGGCGGCGGCGTGGCGCCCAACGTCATTCCACCGGCCGCGAGCGCACAGATCCTCATACGCACGGTGGAGCCCACCGGGACGCTGAAGAGCGCCATCGAGGCGCTGCTGGCCCCCGGCGTGACTGTGGATTTCCGGGTAGAGCTTCCGTTCTATAAGGGAGGAGCGGCGCCCGCCGGGCTGGGAGACCACCGTGGTCAGCTACGCCAGCGATCTGCCGTTCCTGGCGCCGTGGGGTGAGCGGTATCAGCTCGGGCCCGGGCACAATTCGCGTCGCGCACACCGAGCCAGGAGCACATCCGAAAGGCCGACCTGCTTCGAGGAGTCGAGCTGTACGTGCGCCTGGCCTCGACCTGCTGGCGCGGGAGCCAGCATGAGCCGGAGGATTCCCGTCGCCGTGCTCGGCGCCACCGGCACGGTGGGACAGAAATTCATTCGCCTGCTCGCCGATCATCCCTGGTTCGAGGTGACGGCGGTTGCGGCCTCGTCGGCCAGCGCCGGGCGGGCCTATGAGGACGTGGCTGCGCTGGCGTGAGCCGGTGGCAATTCCGCCTGCGGTGGCCGGATGGTGATCCGCGAGTGCGCACCGCCACTGCCGGGACGGATCGTCTTCTCGGCGCTGGACGCCGAGGTGGCCGGCCCGATCGAGCAGGAGTTCGCACGGGCGGGATGCGTACGTCGTGACGAACACCCGCACGCATCGCATGGATGCCGATGTGCCGCTCCTCATTCCGGAGGCCAACGCGCGATCATGTGGCGCTGATCGATCGCCAGCGGCAAGAGCGGGGCTGGAGCGGGCGCCATCCTCGCCAACCCCAACTGCTCCACCGCCGCGCTGGCGCTGGCGCTGGCGCCGCTGCACCGGGCTTTCGGGGTCGAGCGGCTGTTTCGTCTCGACCATGCAGGCGGTTTCCGGCGCCGGATATCCTGGCGTCGCCTCGCTCGACATCGTGGGCAACGTCATTCCTCACATCAGTGGTGAGGAGGAAAAGATCGAGCGGGAGAGTCGTAAGATTCTCGGCGCGCTCTCCGACGGTACAGTCGAGCCGGCGCAGTTCGCGGTCAGCGCCCACACCAACCGTGTCGCCGTGGTGGATGGTCACATGATGACGGTGTCGGTGGGCTTCAGCCGCCGAGTGGCCGGCCGGACGAGGCACTCACCGTCCTCCGCGACTTTCGCGGGGCCCCCTGCGTAACAGGACTGCCCGTCGTCACCCAATCCTCCGATCGAAGTGGACAACCGGACCGACCGGCCCCAGCCACGGCTCGATCTGGATCGCGGCGGCGGCATGGCGGTAACCGTAGGCCGGGTGCGGCCCTGTCCCATCCTGGACCTGCGCCTCGTCGTGCTGGGGCACAACACTGTCCGTGGCGCCGCAGGTGCAGGCGGTCCAGATTGCGGAGCTGCTGGTGGCGGAAGGCAGAGGGAGCGCGGCGCCGGCTCCGAGCGAGGCCGATGATCGTCGCCAAGTTCGGCGGCACCTCGGTGGCCGACGCGGAGGCGATCGGGCGTCTGATAGAGATCGTTCGCTCTCGGCCCGCTCCCAGCCGGTGGTCGTCGTTTCGGCGCTTGCGCAGCGTCACCGACGGCCTGCTGGCGCTGGCGCACCAGTGCGGGCCGGGCGACGGCGCTGCACTCGATGCCTCGGTGGCCGCGCTGCTGCGAGCGGCACGAAAGGATTGCCCGGGAGCTCCGGGCTGCTCGGCGGCAGTCGATCACCATCGCGGCCGACGCCGCGGAGCTCAGGCGCGAGGTCGTGGCCGCTCGAGATCGAAGGCTCTCGCCGGCGGAGGTCGACGCCGTTGCCGGCAGGGGTGAGCTCTGGAGCTCGCGGCTGGTGGCGGCGGCTCTGGCGGCACGCCGGTCTCGATGCGGAATGGGTGGACATCCGCCCGATCATGGTAACGGACGGACGCTTCGGCCGAGCGACCCCCTACATCCAGGTCGTGAACAAGCGGGCTCGAGACCAGCTGAAGCCGCTGGCAGAGGCAGGACGCATTCCGGTGACCCAGGGCTTCATCGGGGCCACCGCGAACGGCGTGGCGACCACGCTGGGCCGGGGCGGCTCCGACTTCACCGCCGCGCTGCTCGGTGCGGCCCTCGGCGCTGAGCGGGTAGAGATCTGGACCGATGTCGATGGATTGATGACCGCCGACCCCCGGATCGTCCCATCGGCCCGCACGCTCGCCGCCGCGAGCTACGACGAAGCCGCCGAGCTGGCCACCTTCGGTGCCAGGATTCTGCACCCGGCCACCGCGCTGCCGCTGGCTCAAGCGGGAATCCCCATCGTCATCCTCAACTCCAGGCATCCTGAGCGGGCCGGAACCACCATCGGACCTCAGGCCGAGCTGGAACGGATGGGCGACTCACCGATCCGCTCGATCTCCTGGAAGCAGGGCATCACGGTCGTCAACATCCGGGCGCCGCGCATGCTCGGCACCTACGGTTTTCTGCGCGCCCTCTTCGAGGTGTTCGAGCGCCATGAGACGGTGGTGGACGTGCTGGCGAGCGGAGAGGTGAGCATCTCGATCACCATCGAGGACCGTTCTCGTCTCGACCAGATCGTGCGCGACCTCGGCGGGCTGGGGGAGGTGTGGGTCGAAGAGCGCCGGGCGATCATTGCGGTCGTCGGCATCGGGCTGCAGGCACACCCCGGTTTGGCGGGCCGGGTCTTCAACGCCGTGTGGCCGGCAAACGTGGAGATCATCTCCCAGGGCGCGTCGGCCATCAACATGACGTTCGTGGTGCGGGAGGAGGACGGCCCGGACGTCGTGCGCCGCCTGCATCAGGAGTTCTTTGGATCATGCTGAACAGAGTCGCGAATCACGAGTCGCGAAAAGTGCGTCCAGCTTCGTGCTATCGGCTTCGTGATTCGGATGGGATGTGCGACTCGCATCGGGACCGGTAGAATGGGGAAAGCGGTCGCAGCCATGGCGGTCGAGCGGGGCCATAGCATCCATACGGTCGTGGACTCCAGTGAGAATGCCGGCGGACGGGCCCTTACTCGGGAGCGGCTGGCTGGCGTGGATGTCGCCATCGAGTTTACCCGGCCGGAGGCTGCCATCGCCAACCTGGAGCGACTCATCGAGCTCGGAATCCCCACCGTCATGCGGGACGACCGGATGGACCGGAGCCCTGCCCCGGATCACGGCCTTGGTAGAAGCCCGGAGGGGAGCCCTGCTCCATGCGGCCAACTTCTCGGTCGGGCGTGCATCTCTTTCTCCAGTGCGGCATGCGAGCTCGCGCGGAATTTCAGATGGACGTTCCGAGTTCGCTGCTTCGATACGTGAGGAGCATCACGCGGCAAAGCTCGACGCCCCCTCCGGAACCGCGCTCCTGCTCCAGCAGCGCCGTCGTCAACCGGGATGCGGAACGCACATTTCCCATCACCTCGGTACGCGCAGGGACTGCTGCCCGGCACCCACACAGTCACCTATGAGGGCCAGCACGAGACCGTCTCGCTGAGCCATGTGGCGCGGGACCGGCAGGGGTTTGCCGAGCCGGCGCCCTGACGGCTGCCGAGTGGCTGCCCGGGAGAACCGGGGTTTTCACGTTCGAGCACCTGCTCTTCGGAGAACACGCATGACACGTCTCCAGGGATGCGGCACCGCGCTGGTGACACCATTCACCGAGCCCGGCCTGATCGACTTCCCCGCGCTCCGCGCACTGGTGGACTGGCAGATCGCGGAAGGAATCGACTTCCTGGTAGCGTGCGGATCGACCGGCGAGGCCCAGACCCTGGACGATACCGAGCGACAGCGGGTGGTGGCCGCGGTAGTGGAGGTGGCGGCAGGTCGGGTGCCAGTAATGGCCGGCGCCACGAGCAACGATACCGCGCGCGCGGTGGAAGAAACCCGGCGAATGTGCGGCGTCGGGGTCGATTACATACTGAGCGCCACGCCTTACTACAATAAGCCCACCCAGGAAGGCCTCTACCGTCACTTCGTGGCGGTCGCCGACGCCGCGACCAAGCCGGTCTGCCTGTACAACGTACCGGGACGCACCGCGGTCAACCTCCAACCCAGCCTCGCTCTCAGGCTTGCCCGGCACCCCAACGTCATGGGCATCAAGGAAGCGAGCGGCGACCTCAAGCAGGTGATGGACATCCTGCGCGAGCGCCCGGATGACTTCACCGTGCTGTCGGGAGATGACTGGCTGACTCTCCCGGTCATCACCGCCGGCGGTGACGGCCTGATCTCGGTGGTGGCCAACGAGGTTCCGGCTGCCATGACCGCGCTGGTGCACCTGATGCTCTCCGGGAACCTCGAGCAGGCCCGCACCTGGCACTACCGGCTCCTGCCCCTCATGGACGCGAATTTTCTGGAGACGAACCCCGCACCGGTCAAGGCAGCGCTGCACCTCATGGGCCGGATTCAGAACGTGCTGCGACTCCCGCTGCTTCCAGTGAGTGAATCGACCGGTACTGCGCTTCGGACCGCCCTCCGAAGCGCGGGGGTGGCGGATGCCTAGGCGGAAGGAGGGAAAGAGGGAAGCGGGAAGCGAAGGACGGCGGAACGCGGGAAAGAGCTGCGCGCGCTCATCGAGCGCTATGCGGAGGGCGTAGCCTCCGGGTGAGGAAACGGCTGCACTGGAGGCGTTTCGCGAGCTCAAGGCTGAGCTCAACGCCGGCACGGTGCGCGCGGCCGAGCGGGGGTGGACGGAGTCTGGCGGGCCAACGCGTGGGTCAAAGCAGGTATCCTCCTCGGCTTCCGCCTGGGACGCATCGGACCGGCGGCCACCGGGGGACCGTTTCCCTTCTACGACAAGGACACCTAGCCGCTCCGCACCATCGGACCGGATCAAGGCGTACGCATCGTTCCGGGCGGCTCAGCCATCCGAGACGGTTGTTACATAGGGACTGCAGTTGTTTGCATGCCACCCATGTACATCAACGTCGGGGCCTACGTGGGAGAGGGCACCATGGTGGATTCACACGCCCTGGTGGGCTCCTGCGCCCAGATCGGGCGGCGGGTCCATCTGTCGGCGGCGGCTCAGATCGGGGGCGTCCTGGAGCCCGCGGGGGCCCTGCCCGTGATCATCGAGGACGAGGTCCTGGTGGGCGGCAACTGCGGCGTGTACGAGGGGACCGTCGTCCGAGAAGGGGCGGTGCTGGCGCCGGGCACTATCCTGTCGGGCGGTACCACCGTCTTCGATCTGGTCCGCGACCGAGTCTACCGCCGCGAAGGGAGATCAGCCGCTCGAGATCCCAGCTGGGGCGGTGGTGGTGCCCGGAACCCGGCCGGTGAAGTCAGGGGCCGGTGCCGCGGCGGGGATCGGCCTCTATGCGCCGGTGATCGTGAAGTACCGCGATGAGAAGACGGAGACGGCCGTGAGGCTGGAAGAGCTGTTGAGGATAAAAGGCGGTACAATGACCGTACCCACACCCACTATCTCTGGTTCGAGACCAAGCGCCGACAGGAGATCATCGACATCACCGATGAGGTTGCCGAGCAGGTGCGGGTGAGCCGGGTGCGAGAAGGGATCGTGCTGGTCTCGGCCATGCACATCAGCGCCTCGGTCTTCGTCAACGATCACGAGTCCGGGCTGTGGCAGGACATCCTCAAGTGGCTGGAGGAGACGATCGCCCCCTGGGATCCAGACCGCTACCGGCACAATGAGACCGGCGAGGACAACGCCGCCGCTCATCTCCGAAGCCTCACCATCGGCCACGAGGTGATCGTCCCGATCACCGCGGGCAGGCTCGACCTGGGCCCCTGGCAGCGGGTGTTCTACGGAGAGTGGGACGGCCAGCGGCGAAAGCGGGTCGTCATCAAGGTACTGGGAGAAGGCTGACACTGGCCGAGCCAGGGCAGCCAGAATCGGCTGCCCTGACCCGGCCCCAGTGCCGGTTATCTACTGCGGTGTGAATCGTTGCCCTTCCCTTTCCCCTTATCCTTTCCATCCCCAGCCTGCTTGCCCCGGGGCTTGGTCACGAAGTGGAAGCTCGCCTTGTGGGTAACGCCACCCACCTTCACCAACAGGGTCCGGCAGGTGCCGGCCCAGATGGCGCTGGTCTTCCACACATAGGTGTAGCTGGTACCAACCACCCGCAGACTGCTGGCTCCGGCCGCCGTGGTTTCATCCACCGTTACTTCGGGCGCAGCCGCGCTGCACGACGCCGGAACCGACATCGGCAAGCCTGACAGAACCGTCCCTCCTTGGGATCCCTCGACAGCGAACTTCACCGGAATGGCCTGGCCCGCCGTCACCCGGTTGACCACCGGCAGGTTGTGCACCGGGAGGAAGAAGCCCTTGAACGTGAGCCCATTGCTCGGTGGCGGCGGTACCTCCACCGGTGTGACCGTAATGGTCACGGTCTTGATGGCATGGGTGTAGTTGCCACTGCTCGGAATGAACTCGACCGAGATCGGCCGATCCGTTCCGGCCGCCAGCACGGTACCCGCCGCCGGGCAGGTATGCAAAGGTTCCCGTCAGATTGAGCCCGCCAACACCCGAAGCAGCAGCGTTGAGCTGCGTGGGACCGAGCGGAGTGCCGGCGGTTATCGTCGCCGGTGAGGCCCATTGGATTACCGGCACTGCCGGGTGGATCGTAAGTGTGCCGCTGGCCGGCGCGGCCTCGTAGTTCGGATTGTCGAGGGTGGCCAGTACCTGGTACACGCCAGCATTGACCGGTTCCGAGACTGCCGAACCGTTCAGCGTGTAGGCTACACTCACAGTATTCAACCCTGCCGGGCTAATGGTCACAGTAGCCTGCTTGGGCGTCCCGTCATAGGTGAAGTCGGTGCCGACGGTAAGTGTCGCCGGCGCCTTGGCGATATTGAACGACCGCACCACGTCCTCAGCGAATGTGTACACGGTGTTCCCCGGCTGCTGGGCAATGACCGTGCACATTCCGGCGGCCGTGATCGTTATGGTGCTTTCCGCGATACTACAGTCGCCGCTGACTATAAAGTTTACCGGCAGGCCCGAGCTGGCGGAGGCACTGACCGTAAAGGCCGGGTCTCCGAAGGCCTTGTCGGCCAAAGGGGCGAAGGTGATGGTCTGTGGCTGCGTCTCGGCCACGTCGCAGGCGTCTCCGATCCAGTCGCCATCGGCATCGGCCTGGTCGGCGTTGGCCACGTCAGGGCAATTGTCTTCGTCGTTCAATACGGTGTCTCCATCAAGGTCGGCGTCGCAGACGTCGCCCACCCCGTCGCTGTCGGTGTCCAGCTGATCCGAGTTTTCCTGGTTAATACAGTTGTCGCTGCCGTCGAGGATGCCATCGGCATCGCTGTCGAGGGTTCCACCGCCCGCAGTGCCGGCCGACCCTGATAGCCAACGCACCGCGTTGACATACAGCTCCTGAACCTTCAGGTCTTCCAGACTGTGACGGTCTACCTGGAAGTCAGCGTAGTTAGGCGCGAAGCTGAAGTTCACGACCTTGCCGCTGCCGAACTGACTGGCAAGCACGGCCGGGCCACCGCTTGGCACTGTCATCAGCACTACCGTTGACGGATCGTTCCCCGCTTTCGGAGACGCGTCGTGTCCATCGGCAAAAATGGTGAACGAGGACGGAAGCCCCGCGAGGACGGGGTGGCTCTCCTGCCCCGGCACCGTGTTGTAGGTGACCTCGCACTGCCCGCAGCTTCCTCCCTCCGCCAAATTGGAGCTAAGGAGCACCAGCTCGGACATACCAGTCTGCTGATTGGCCGCCTCTTCATAACCATTCCACTGCGAGCCCACGAAGCCGCCGCCGTTCGAGACGAACGTCTTGAGGGCGCTCTGTGCGCTCTGGGCCAGCGGTATGTTGTACGTAAAGCCATTCAAGTGGATCACCACGTCATATCCATCGAGGGACGGATTGGTCCCGAACCAGTTGTACTCGGGGGCGCGCTTGACGCCCACGTGGAATCCGGCGTTGACGATGCTGTTTGCCAGTGCCGTCGTCGACGGACCATCGACGTCGGCCAGAATGAGCACCTTCGGGCCAGTGCCCGGCGGCAATACCGCGGCCGCCATGCTCACCGGCGCCCGTGACAAGGCCACCCGCATGGCGCTCGCGCCGGCCGGGCCTGACTGGCCGGCCTTGCTCGCGAGGTACGGGTGCGGCCGAGTAGACACGGCCGACGGACCACTGCCTGCGGAGGCAGGCGCAGTGGGCTGATCGTCGGTGCACGCCAGCGGGCCGACAATGATGGCCAGAAGAAATGGCAGGAGGTGCCGTGCCCGACGGCGGTGCGGGTGCACAGTGGGGATGCGTGGGCCGGTCATATTACCTCCATGCCGCGAAGGTGGAACTACGGTTAAATGCCCTCTCGTTGAGCGTGAACTGGTTCAGACTCCGTGGACGTGTACGAACTTGTTGGACTCAGCTTTCCTTGGACCGGTACAAACGTGGTGTTGGTACTTCTTAGTGTGATGCCCGCTTCACTGCCGGCTTCTTGGCCGGCGTTTCCTTCTTGCTCGATACAACTTTGCTCGGTACAACTTTCCTGGCCGGCGTTGCCGGCTCAGGGGCCTTCAATACGAACATGGCGCGGGCTTCCGTGCCTTTCACCGCCGCCAGAAGAGTTCGCTCTCCAACCTTGGAGCCGGGCGTCCAGCGGGTGTGCGCGCGACCGCGCGTGTCGGTCATCACCCGAGCCGGACTGACACTGCCGAACCTGGTGCTGAACACGACGGGCTGATCGGCCACGGGGTTGCCGTAGGCGTCGCTCAGGTCGGCGTCCAGCGACTGCACCGCTCGGTTAGCCGTGCCCGCCTTAGGCTCCACGAAGGCCAGGTTGGCCGGTGCCGCCGGGCGTGCCCGAGCGGAGATCTCCACCGAACGGTCAATACCCTCCACCCGCGCAGTCATGCGGTGTAACCCGGCAGTCCGTCCCAGCGTCCAGGACACCAGGACTCGCCCGGTCGAATCGGTGGTCAGGACGCTGTCGTCCACGCTGCCATGCGCCGGCAAGAGCGTGACAGGCACTCCCGGTACCGGATTCTTGGCCCGATCGAGCACACGGAGCTCGACCGATGGCTTCAGCACCTTGCTCACGGAGCCTTCGCGCTTGGCGACAGCCACGAGAGCGACGGTTGCCGCGCGGCCCGCTTGGGCATTTGCTCTGACCACGAAGCGCGGCACCGCGCGCGGGCTTCCGACCTGCACATAGGACCGCTGGGCTCCCGACTTGGGTCCCAAAGTCCAGCGGGCCCGAGCCTCGCCTAGTGAGTCGGTCCGCGACTCGGATGCCACGATGCTCCCGGCGTCATCCGCCGACCACGCTACCGGAACATCCGCCAGAGCCACGCCGCTGGAATCCGTGACCCGAACGACCACGGGCTCCGACAGGGCTTCGCCAGCCGGCCCCTCGAGATTTTCATTCACCGGAGCCAGCCGGGTGTTGGCACCGACCGGCTCGGCTTCGGCCGTGATTACCGTGTGGCTCGCCACTCCTTCGGCGCTGATCGCGAGCGACTGACGCCCCGGGAGCCCGCCGAGAGTCCAGCTCGCTCGGGCGATGCCCTTGGCATCGGACGCGGCGGACTGGGGGTCTGTCTCCCCGGCGCCTTCCGGAAGAACGAATCGGACCGCCACGCCTTCTATCGGGCGGCCGCTACGCGAGACGACCTGAACCGCCACCGGGTTGGCTACCCGCCGTCCCGCCGGTGCGCGCTGCCCGTCGCCGCCGAGCAGCGTCAGGGAGGCGGGCACTGGATACACTTCCGCGGGCAGCGAGGTAACCATGCCCTCGTGCATCGCGGTGAAGGTCGTCCGCCCTGGAGCGGTTCCGGTCACGTTCCCGAGGCTGTCCATCGCGGCGACGGACGGATCGGCAGAACGCCACCTGACTGCCAGGCCCAGGATCTTCTGCCGCCGGGCATCGGCCACGTACGCCACCGCCTGGCCGCGCTCTCCCTCAGGGACACGGAAGATCGAGTCGCCGACGATCCGGACCTCGGCCGGCCGTTGCCGCACCACCACGTGCGCGGTGGCCACTTTCCCGCCGACAGTAACCACGATCGCGGCTGTTCCCCCGCTCCGGGCCACGACGGTTCCGGCGCTGTCCACTGTAGCCACGACCGAGTCGCCGGTGCTCCACACCGTCGGCGCCCCCAGCAACGCGTTGCCGCGGGGGTCCGTGGCAGTCACCGCCAGGTTGATCGTGTCGCCGATCGAGCTGGCGGTATCCAGAGCCGGAGTGACACCCACCCACCGCACCGCCGCCAGGCCCCTCGACCGCGACGGAGTCGGCGTCGTACTTGACCTTGATCGAATGCGAGTAGGAGAGGATCGATACCAACCCCGCACCGGCCGAAATGACGCCGGCGCCCCAGCGCCAAGCGTGGCTGATCAAGCCATGCGGGCGCAGGACTAGGTTGGGATCTTGCCTTGTTCCGACCACCGGTCCGGGCTTACTCCATCCGGTCACAGAGCGGTACTCTCTCCTCTCCAGCCATCTCACCGTCGCCATCAGTTCGAGGGAACTCGGTCGCCGCCAATCTGCCTACGAACACCACACAGCTCCGTCCCGGGCGCCCCTTGTGGGTGGCCTTCGCGCGCCAGCCACTCGCTGTGACGCCGAGGAGCTGGACTTTGACATCGGATCCAGGACTCACCCGCAAGGCCTCGAGCGAGCTCGAGAAAGCCGGGTGCGTCTCACGATACTTGTCCTGAGCCGCCACGACGTCCCTCAGTGTGGACTTGAGGATCGACGCCGGGGTCGACTGCCATGTCGCGTTCGCGCCCTGAGCCAGCGCCGCGTGAGCAACACCGAGGCTCAGAGCGAGCACGAGACTGTAGATGTATCGAGCTCGATCCATAGTTCCTCCCTGCATCGGACCGGCGCAGAGGAGGTGGCGAGCGGCCAGCAGCGTACGACGCCGCAGAGATGAGACACCTCAGTGCACCGTGCACCACGTGCCGCTCGCCCCTCAGCCCCGCACAACGCGACGCCTTGAGGTATTCCTATTCTCGGAAGGCGGATAGGTTCTCACAAGTCATAGGAATGCGACGGTGTCAAACAGTGCTGCAGGAGATTTGTTGCGCGAAGGTAGGAAGTCAGGCAACTCTGATGTTGGTGAGTGGATGCCATACTGCAGGAGATTGCAGGTTCATTTCTGGAGCGTGGTCACATGAGACGGTACTTCGGCCCGCTGCCACCTTCCCGCGGGGTCCAGCGGGGACCGAGCACATCGGTCGCCTTGCAATCCACACAGTTGGGCGGGTTCACCCGGAGCTCGTTCCCCACCCTTTCGTAGACCCCTGCCGGACAGACGTGAGCATAAAAGTCGGCCACTTCGGGAGCAATGTCCTTCCCGACCAGCAGGTGGGAGGGGATCGTGTCCCGGGTAGCGTTTCCCGACTTGAAGACCGCGTCCAATTTGCCGAAGGTGAGCACGTTGTCGGGGGTGAAGGGACGTTCGAGCGTGACGGCGCGGGGGGCTGAGGCATCGTCCTCCATGTCGATCTTGCCACCGGGAAAGCGTCCGCCGGTGACAGTCATCAGTCCAGCCTTGGCGCCGCCGACGAAGAACCCGTCCTTGAAGGCCAGGCGCATGTTTCGGGTGCGGTAGAGATCGCTCGCGATATAGCTCTCGTTCACCATGCGGTCATACGGCGCGAGCGCGGCAGCGGAGGCGGCTCCCGCCTTGAGGGCCGAGAACGCTGCCCGAGCGGCGTAGATGCCCGACTGCATGGCGTAATGGATGCCCTTGAGTGAAGGTACGTCGACGAAGCCGGCGGCATCACCGACCATCAGAATGCCCTCCCCGTAACGTCGCTCCGGAAGGGAGTAGTAGCCACCCTCGGGAATGGTCTTGGCCCCCCACTCGAGCAGCTGGCCGCCCTCGAGATACTGGCGGAAAAAGGGATGCAGCTTCATCTGCTGAAGCAGCTGGTGCACATCGAGACCGGCTTCGTGATAATCGAGCCCGACCACCAGGCCTATCGCGATCTGGTCCTGGCCCAGCGGGTACATGAAGCTCCCGCCGAACGCATCGGTGGGCAGCGGCCAGCCCAGGGTGTGAACCACGCGATCCAGCGCTTTCCTGGTCTCCCACACCTCCTTCACGCCCAACGCGAACAGCTGGGGATTGGACGAGCCGACCTTCTGCCACTGCCAGTATGCCTGAGACAGCAGACCGCGGGTGCCCTCGGCGACGACCGTCACCCGTGCGGTAAGATCCGTCGGCTCGGTATAATCGCCCGTGGGCTGACCACCGCGGTCGAGCCCTGATGGAGTGGTACGCACTCCGCGAACCGCATTGCCCTCCACCAGAAGGCCATCGACCGGAAAGCCGGCGAACAGATTGATGCCCTGCTCCTCGGCCCGCTCCCCCAGCCAACGAACGATCTCGCAGATTGAAGCGGTGTAATAGTTCTTGTTGTGCATGGTCGGTGGCGTCGGAATCCACTGCGCCCTGCGCTTGGTCAGGAGATAGACCGACTCTGCCTCGACAGCCTGCCGGAAGGGCAGCTCCTCGAGCTTGATGTCCGGAAACAACTCCTGAAAAGCTCTGGGATTGACCACTGCGCCCGAAAGGTTGTGCTCACCCAGGCTCCCGGCCTTCTCCAGCACGGCGATACTGAGGTCGCTCATGCCGCCGCCGGTTTGCTGATTCTGCTTCACCAGGCGGGCTAGCTCGATGGCACAGGAGAGCCCGGCGGGCCCGGCCCCGACGATCACCACGTCCATCTCGATGGCCTCGGCGCTGGGCGAGTCTCGCAGGATCAGCTTGTCGAGGGGAAGGTCGCGCTGGTGGCGTATCGGGAGAATCGTTGGCAAGACAGCCTGCTCCTTGGAGTTCGGAAGACGGTGGAACTTAGATTAGACCCATGGACCTAGCCAAGGCTGCACGTGACCCATGGGTATGGGCACAAACCGTTCTGTTTGTTCTGGTCGGCCTGGCCGCGCCCTTGATGCCACGACACCTCAACCTCGGCGCCGCCGACTTCATGTTGAACCGGGTGGATCCCATGTGGATCCGTTGGCTGGGCCTGCCTTTGCTGGTGCTGGGCGCGATCGTGATCGGCTGGGGAGTACGATCGCTGGGGCGGAACCTGACACCTGGCACCGAGCCGCTGCCTGGAGCCAGCCTCGTTACCTCCGGTGCCTACGCCCACGTGCGCCACCCGATTTACACCGGGGTAGTGCTGATACTCGCTGGATATACCCTCGCCTGGAGCAACTGGACACTGGCACTAGTCGTGGGGTTCATCGCACTGAGGCTCTTCACCGGAAAGGCCAGGCGAGAGGAGAGGTGGTTGACCGGGCGGTTCCCCGACTACGAGGCCTACATGCGGCACGTCCGGCGGCGAGTGCTCTAGATGACCATCCCCGGTTTTCGCTCGGTCCCCTTCACCGGGGTCATCTTCGTCATGGCCGAGGCCGGGCGCCGCGGCTATCGCTACGGCCATCCGGACTGGTGCAATCTCGGCCAGGGACAGCCGGAGACCGGGCCACTCCCCGGCTCACCCCCACGGGTAAACCGGGTCGAGATCGGACCGGGAGACCAGGATTACGCTCCGGTTCCCGGCCTGTGGGAGCTGCGCCGTGCCGTCGCCGACCTCTACAACGAGCTCTACCGCCAGGGACAGCCATCGCAGTACAGCGAACGTAACGTGTGCATTTGCGGCGGCGGACGCGCGTCGCTCACCCGGGCCGTGGCCGCGCTGGGGGAGGTGAACCTGGGCCACTTTCTGCCGGATTACACCGCCTACGAGGAGCTGCTCGACATCTTCAAGCTGTTCGCCTCAATTCCCATCCTGCTCGAGGGACACACCGGCTACCACTTCGGCCTCGACGAGCTCCGTCGGGAAATCACCGGGCGGGGACTCTCTGCCCTGCTGCTCTCCAACCCGTGTAATCCGACCGGCAAAGTCATCCAGGGCGAGGAGCTGGAGAGTTGGGTGGGCGTAGCGCGCGAGCTGGGCTGCTCCCTCCTGATCGACGAGTTCTACTCCCATTACGTCTGGCAGGGCTCGGAACAGAATTCAGGCTTCGTGTCCGCGGCGCGCTACGTGGCCGATGTGGACACCGACCCGATCGTGCTCTTCGATGGACTCACCAAGAACTGGCGCTATCCCGGATGGAGGTGCTCGTGGATCGTGGCGCCTCAGCCGGTGATCGAGGCGGTCTCCAGCAGCGGCTCCTTCCTCGATGGCGGTGGCAGCAAGCCACTGCAACGATCGGCCATTCCCCTTCTTGCCGCGGATGTGGTGCGGGCAGAAACCGCGGCGATCCGACGGTCGTTCCTCCGGAAGCGCGAGATCCTGACCCAGGGGCTGAAGCAGGCGGGCGTCCGCTTCGATGTCGACCCGGAAGGAACCTTTTATTGCTGGGGTGACGTCTCGGCACTTCCCGAGTCGATCAACGATGGCATGTCGTTCTTTCGCGCGGCGCTGGAACGGCAGGTCATCTGCGTGCCAGGGGAGTTCTTCGACGTCAATCCGGGCAAACGCCGGAGCGGCCGCCCGTCGCGCTTCCGCCACTACGTGCGCTTTTCGTTTGGTCCGGAGGAGCGGCGGTGGTTGAAGGGGTGAGGAGAATTCAGGGGATGGTCGAAGAGTGTGGCTGAGCGGCGAGTGGCGGCGGAGGCCGACGAAACAACTCCAGTCTTCACCGCAGCGCTGAATTGACGCTCCGACTCCACCCGGCGGCGACCTCGCCGGCCACCGCTCCGCTCGGCTTGATGTTCTGGCTGCTGCGGAACAGATTGTTCGGGTCATAGCGGTCCTTGAGCGCCTGCAGGCGTGCATAGCCTTCCGGCCCGAACGCCGCGACGACCCGGTCCTCACCCTCGTCGCCGATGAAGTTGACGTACACGCGGCCCGTCGTAAACGGCTTCATCGCGGCGCTCAGCTCGCGCGTCCAGGCGATGTTCGCGTCGTCGCCGGCGGGGTCCGGCCACAATGAAGTGATGTGGATGTTGAACGGCGCCTGTCGCTGCCCTATCGCCATCGTGCCGTCCGGCACCTGCGCGCTCGCCCCGCCGCCCGGAAGCGTGAGGATCTGGGTCAGGGGGAGGGCTTCGACAGGTGTAAGCGGCACATGACCTCGATTGCCTCGCCGGGAATCCCGGTGAGAAAGTCGCCGGTCCAGTAGTTGCGCATCCCGGCAGGGTAGCCGGGATCGATGAGCTGCTGTAGGGCCAGGTACGGCATTGGTCCGACCGTGTCGATCGCCGCAGGGCTGAAGTCGCGCAGCGGCCGCAACGCCTCCTCACCCTCTTCGACCGGACCCGCGTAGCAGACGATCACACCGACTACCGGCTGCCCGCGCACCGGCTCGGGGACGAACTCGTGGGGCGGGGCGGTGAGCAGAGCGACGCCCGAACCGACCTCGTCGGGAGCGTCGGCCATCACGTCACGGAAGTTCCGCAGCACCGCGGCCGCCATCGACGCCGGATACATCAGCATTCCGCCCAGGATGGTCGGGCCGATCGGGTGAAGCCGGAGCTCGAAACTGGTCACTACGCCGAAGTTGCCGCCGCCCCCACGCGTGCCCCAGAAGAGGTCCGGGTTCTCGCTCTCCGAGGCGGTCAGGATCTGCCCGTCCGCCGTCACGATCTCGACCGAGAGCAGGTTGTCGACGGTATAGCCGCACTTGCGCTCGATCCACCCCGAGCCGCCGCCGAGCACCAGCCCACCGAGGCCGGTGGTAGACACCCGGCCGCCGGTCACCGCGAGCCCGTGCTCCTGGGTGGCAGCGTCAAGCTCACCCCACGTGAGCCCGGCCTCGGCGCGGCAGGTGCGCGTCAAGGGGTCGATCTCGATGCCCTTCATTGGCCGCACGTCGATCGTGACACCGTCGTCGCAGACCGCGTTGCCGGTGACGTTGTGACCCCCGCCGTAGACGGACACCGGCAGCCCGCTGTCGCGGGCGAAGTTGACCGCCGCTGACACGTCCCGCGCATGGGTGCAGCGGGCGATGAGCGCCGGGCGACGGTCGATCATCCCGTTGAAGACTTTGCGCAACTCGGCGTAGCCGGGGTGTTCGCGGCCAACAATCTCGCCGTAAAACCCGCTGCTGTGATTGCTTTTGCATCGACGTCCATCATCCGCGCACTCCTTCGGTGAGTGCGAGCGCGGTGTGTAGCGCACGCAGAAACGCTTGGGGCTGTTCGATCGGGGGGTCATCAGCGGCGTTCTCGATCACGTGCAGCCGCCAGCCGTAGCGGGCGCTCGCGGCCTCGGCGACCTCCAGCCGTGTCGCGAGGTCGTGGCGCCCCCAGATCAGGGACGTGGGCACGCCGATCCGCGCGAGCTCCGCCGGCGGGATCGCCGCCACTCCGAACTCCCCCATAAGGGCGCCGAGGGCTGCCTTCACGCTCAGGGTCCCGGCACGATCGACGTTGTACGCCTTGAACGGCTCCCAGCGCCCACCCATCCGCCGGCGCAAGCCGTCCAAGTCGAGCGCACAGTGCTGCCAGAGATAGTCGTGGGTGCGCTCGGTCGGTTGTGCGAGGAAGTCGTTCAAGGCGAGCCCGAAGTCCGGTGCCGGCTCGAACCGAGTCAGGCCGAGCGCGTCCACCAACACCAGCCGGTTGATCCGGTCACCATCGATGCCGGCGAAGCGGGCCGCGATGCCGCCGCCGAGCGCATAGCCGACCAGAGCGGGCGGCGACGGGCAGGTCCGCTCGATCAGCTCGCCGAGCCAGGCGAGCACGCGGGCGGCGTCGATCGGGCCATCAGCCACCAGCGACGAGCCCTGGCCGGGCAGGTCGGGGGCGATCACACGATGGGTTGCCACCAGCTGCGGGATGACCCACGTCCAGTGGACCGCGCTTCCCCCCGGGCCATGGAGTAGGACAACCGGCGGGCCGTCACCACCCTCTAGGACCGCCGTCGAGACGCCGGCCAGCTGCAGTCGTCGCTCCGTAACCGGAATCCCCGCCAGCAGTCGCTCGCGGGCGTCCATCACTTCCTGTTCCTTGATCATCTTCGCCTCCTCGGTAGCCGCCAGCGTCATTCTCCCGCCACGACGTTACCGAGAGGCCGGCGCCGCCGCGTCGGGAGAAGCATCCACAGCGACGCGTCGAGGCGGCGTGGGTAATTCTGTGTAGGGCAGCTACAGGAGGTCGTGCCGGAAGGCGTACGCCGTGGCCGCCGCTCGGGTCGGCAGACCCAGCTTGGTCAAGATGTTGCTGACGTGGCGAGCCACCGTCTTCTCGCTGATGGACGAGGTCGCCGGCGATCGCTCGGTTGGTCTTGCCGGTCGCCACGAGACGCGAGCACCTGCACCTCGCGAGCCGTCAGCCCGGCCGCGGCCCTGGGAGCCGCGGCCCGGAAGAGCCCCTCCACCCGGGCCAGGTCGGGCACGGCGCCCAGCTGCTGGAACACCCGAGCGCGCCGCGTCCAGCTCCATCACCCCGGTGTCGCCGTCCCCCAGCGTCCGGCAGGCGAGCTCCGATGCAGGACCCGGGTCGCGCGCGGCCTCGTACGGCGCCTCGAGCTCCTGCCAGACGCGTCCACGCGCTGCGCAGCGCGGCGAGGGCGGCTTCGGGCGTCGCCCTCGGCGAGGAGCGACGGCGCCGGTGGCGTGGGCGGACGACGGCGCGCAGAAAGGGCGCGTCGAGGTCGGCGGCGATCTGCGACAGCTCGTCGGCGGCGGCGCGCGCCGCCGAGACATCGTTGGCGGCGAGCAGCGATCTCGACGTAGCGCCGGCGAGCAGCCTGGAGCGGGTCAGGCGGTCCTGTGCCTCGTCGAGCGCCCGGCGGATCGCCGCTGCCGCGGCCGCGAGCTGACCCTGGGCCAGCCGCAGCAGCGCCAGACCCGGCTGCGGGCTTGCGTCCCGCGCCGGCTGGCCTCGGCGGTACGCCTCCTCGGCCTTGGCGAACTCGCCGCGCAGCCGGTGGAGCTCGGCCTGCTGGTAGAAAGCGGCGCCGGCAGCCGGGCTGGCCCGGCGGCCGGGAGAGCCGCTCGCACGCCCGCTGCGCCTCGTCCAGCGGCGTCCGGCCAGGCGCCGTGCAACTGCATGATCTCGGCGCGATGCACCAGGCACTGGCCGCGGAAGGGGACCAGGTCCGGCTGCGCCGCGCACCAGTGGCTCAGCGCCGCCGTCCACTCCTGCGCCCGGCGCAGGTCGAAGATCTCCTGGCAGGCCTCGATCACGCCGCAGTAGACATCCCGACGACGATCGGCGACACCTCGCCGGCCGTGACGGCGACCATGACCTCGTCGAGCAACGCCATGCCCTCGGCCGGTCTGTCCCAGCCGGATCAGCGCCCGGCCCTGGCCAAGCCGGGCGAGCGTCACCAGGTCCGGGTCGCCGAAGCGATCGCCGATCGCGGCGGCTTGGTCGAACGTGGCGTAGGCGGTCGCGGCGTCGCCCTCAGCGATGCGCTGGAGCGCCGCCGGGCACGAGCAGATAGCCCTGCTCCACGCAGTCGTGCTGCGCCGTCGTCGAGCAGCCGTCGGGCCCGGGCGAGCCAGCCGCTGCCGCGGGCCAGCTCGCCCCGGTCCAGCAGCCCGAAGGCCAGCCAGAACGCGCAGCGCGCGGCGCGCTCCGCCTCGCCCCGGCTCAGGAACTCGTGGTGCGCACGCGCCCAAGCGTCGGCGCTGTCGGCGTCCCGGCCGACCAGATACGCGGCCATCGCGAGCCGCTCGAGATCCTCGGGCTCGAGCGGCGCCTCGCGATCCGCGGCCGCCAGCTGGGCGTACGCGTCGGCCCAGGCCTGCCGCGCGAAGGACTCCCGGCCTCGATCGAGCGCGTTGGTCACCATGGGTGGCTAACCTAGGCCTGTCGGCGGTCCACCTCAACAGCGTGGCGTTTAGGCCGCCGCCTGGCCTTCCGGAAGACCCCACGCCTGACAGCTTCGACGACTATGTACAACAACATCTACCTGACTTTGGAAGTAGCGCCGAAGCGGCGGTCGGCGGGCGACCTACTGGGAAGACTGGGCAGAGCAGTTGGTTGACGGGGCGGGAGGGGCGCCTGGCGGACCCCGTTGCGATGGGGCCGAATGTGCGGCCGGTACTTGCCGCGGCGAGCCTCCGGACCTCCTCGGTGAGCCGCGGCACGATCTCGAACAGGTCTCCCACGATCCCGTAGTCGGCGATCTTGAAGATCGGCGCGTCCTTGTCCTTGTTGATCGCCACGATCGTCTTGGCCGTGCGCATTCCGGCCAGGTGCTGGATGGCCCCGGAGATTCCCACCGCAATGTAGAGGTCCGGGCTCACCAGCCGTCCGGTCTGCCCGATCTGGTCGGTGGCGGGGCGCCAGCCGTCGTCGGTGACCGCGCGGGTGGCGCCCACCGCCGCATTGCCGATGGCGGCGGCGAGGTCCTCGACCAGCTTGAAGTTCTCCGCCGCCCGCAGCCCGCGCCCACCACTCACGATGATCGACGCCTCACCCAGGTCGAGCTTGGTCGGCTCCGCGCTGGGCCAGCTCGGTCACTTTCACCCGAGCGGCGGCCGGGTCCATGGCTGGAGCCATGCTTTCGACTCGCGCGTCGCGCGGCTGCTCGGCGGCCGTGACGGAGCCGGGCCGGAGCGACAGCAGCGCCGGCGTGCCCTGTCAGCCTCAGCGTGACGATCACCTTTCCGGTGTACGCCGGATGCTGGGCAACGACGCGAGTCGTCCTGGAGCTCGAACCCGGTCACGTCAGAAGCCAGGCTCACCCCGAGCTTGGCGGCGACTCGTGGAGCCAGGTCGCGCCCCTCGGCCGAGGCGGGAAAGAAGCCCGCGCGGTAGCTGGCCGGATCGAAGCCGCTCGGCCACGGTGGCGGCGAACACCTCGGGGTTGTAGCGCTGAGCGCCGGCATGCTCCACGACGACCACGACGTCTGCGCCATGACGGCCCAGCGCTTCCGCGCGCGCTGCGATGCCGGGACGCGCCGAGAAGCATCGGCGTGGACCTCGCCGCCACCTGAGGCGTCCGCCGCCTGCCGCGCGGCGGTCACCGCCTCGAACGCCACTTTCCGCAGCTCGCCGCTCGCGTGACTCCGCGAACGCCAGGACCGACGCCATCACAGCACCTTGGCTTCGGTTTGCAGCAGCCGCAGGAGCTCGGGCACCGCCTCGGCACCTTCACCGATGATTCGGCCCGGCGGACGGTCGGGCGGCAGCGCCATCGATTCGACGATCAGGCGAGCCTCGCCCAGCTGGGCTGGCTTCACCTCGAGCGGCTTCTTCTTGGCGGCCATGATTCCTTTGAGCGATGCGAGCCGGGGCCGCGCGATGCCTTCATCGATCGTCAACACCGCGGGCAGCGGGAAACTGCACTGTCTCTGCGGCAGCCTCGAGATCTCGCCGGGCCGTGCCCCGGCCTCGGCGATCTCGAGATGGGAGATGGCAGTGACGCAGGGTAGATCGAGCAGCTCAGCGGTCATCGGACCAACCGTGCCGTTCGCGCGTGTCGGTGGCCATCCGGCCGAAGAGGATCAGATCGTAGCCACCGTCCTTGAGCTCGGCGGCGAGAGCCTGGGCGATGGCGAGGCCGTCGAAGGGGACCTCGTCCGCCTTGAGCTGCACCGCGCGTGCGGCACCCATCGCGAGCCCTTTCCGCAGGGTCTCCTGCACCCCGTCGGGCCCGATGGAGAGCACCACTACCTCGCCCGGGCCCTGCTTCTCCACCAGCTGCAGACCGACCTCGAGGGCATACCCGTCGAAGTCGCCCATCTCGTATTTCAGCCCGCTCTGGTCCAGCGACTTGCGGTCCGCCGCGATCGAGAATCGCATCTCCATGTCCGGCACCCGTTTGATGCAGACGGCGATTTTCAATCAGTACTCCCGATGATCCGAATTAGTGATCGACCCGCGGCAAAGCTAGCTCGCCCGGAAGACAGGAATGCAACGAGGCCACCGCTCACCGGTGGCCTCGCACGACGATGAGAAATGCCGGGCTCAACCGGCAGAGCCGTCGCCCATCCGCCGGTCTCGCATCCCGGGACGTTCCACCTTCCTGCGGTCTACCGGCGATCGCTCGATCCAGGAGCCGTGCTGCTTTGGGGTTGCCGGTGGGCGTTGCTGGACTGCCGTACCGTGACGGGGACCCGCTCCCGTGCGGCGTTCGCTGCCCGTTCCAGCTTCGGAGCGGCCCGCTCGGCCCTCCGGCCCCAGCCGATCGAGCATCTGGGCCGCGCGATCGCGTCCGCCAAGCCCGAAGGCGAGCCCAAAGGCGAGGGCGAACGCGCCGACGATACCGACCAGCAGGGTGTTGATCAGAGTCGTGGCGATGCCGAGCTGATTGACGGCCACCACGATGGTGAAGCCCAAGACCGCCACCTTGGTGACAGTGGCGAGCATGTCGGGGTTGGTGAACCCGGCCTCCGCCGTGGCGCCTCGCACCAGCTGGGACAGGGCCTTGGCCGCCAGCCCGCCGATGACCAGCACCACCAGAGCGACCACGAGATTCGGCAGCCAGAGCAGCAGCTGCTGGAGCACGCCGGAGACAGCCGGAAGCCCGAGGGTGTCGAAGGCCACCACCAGCGTGATCAGCCGGACGAACCACTTGACGATGCCGGCGATGACCCCGGCCGAGTCGTCTCTGCACGCCCATCTTCTGCACGAAGTCGGCGAATCCCGAGCGGCGCGCCAGATCGTTGAACTTGACCGCATGCAGCAGCGCCTGCCACGCCCGCGGGCGAGCAGCGAGGAGATGATCCAGCCGACGATGAGAACGACGACAAAGCCGAGGATCCGCGGGATGGCCGAAAGGAAGGTGTTGAGCGCGCCGGCTAGGAGCGAGGCCTCTCGACGCCGTCACCTCGTGCCTGCATATGCCGCCACCGGTCACCGCAACGGAGCGCTGATAGTCCTGCATTGTCACGCCTCCAGCCGCCGACAGTATGGGAGGTCACCGGTGCGCATATTCCGCGCCTCGCAGAAGTTTGAGCGGCCATCAAATCCCGATCCCAGTCCTGGGCAGGTGCAGGTGCCCGGGCTATCACTCCTAACTGGTCCCGTCAACGTGAGGGCATCCGACCAGAGCCGTCAACCGCCGAAGCCGCGCCGCACGACGAGCTTGAAGGAGCGGGCGTTCATCGGAGTGAGGAATCGCTCGAGCGCGCCGGTCTGGCGGTTCTCGTTGAAGGTGCCGAAGATGGCTCGCATGCGAGTCGAAGACGTTGCTCACAGATCGCCGAGACCTCCCAGCGGCCGCGGCTGAAGCCGGCCCGCAGGTTGGTCGTGAAGTAGCCGCCCAGCGGAGCGGTCTCGTTGGCCTCGTCGCCCCGGAGCCACTGCTCGACCGGTATAGCGGAGGTCGGCGCCGAGCTGAAGTCCGACCGGCAAACGGACGCAGCCCGCCGAACTTTACCTGATGATCGGGCACCAGGGGCAGCCGGTCACCCACGCTCCACCTCGTTGGCGCCCGAGAGCGGCGCTCCCGCGAAATGCGTCATCCGCTCGGATGCTGAAGATCTCGGCCGGGTCGCGGAAAGTGGCCCGGGTGAAGGCGTAGTTGGCGTAGAGCGATAGCTGCTCGCTGGGGAGAACCTGGACGCCGAGCTCGACGCCCTCCCGGCGGGTGTCGCCGATGTTGTCGAAGAAGCCCTCGAACACCGCGGTCTCCGACTGGATGAACGAGATGTCGTCGCGGACGTTGGTTCGATAGACGGAGCGCGGTCAAAATGGCCGGGCCGCGGACCAGCTGCCCTCCGATCTCGAACGTGGTGCCGACCACCGGATCGAGCGGCGGATCGTCGCCCAGGGCGAACGGCAGCGGACAGGCCGCCGTCTCGTCGGCGCAGGCCAGCTCCAGCACCGCCGGCGCCCGGAAGCTCTGCCCACCGAACCGTAGACCGAGGCGCCGGGCCCGAGCTCGAAGCTCACGCCACCGCGCGGGCTCAGCCGGCTGAAGCTGTTGGTGGTGTCCGCACGTGGGATCGAGCTGGTCCTCGAACGGAATGTGGATGTAGTCGTATCGAAATCCGCCGGAGAAGGTCACCTTGTCGATCGTAGTCGGCCAGCGCGTAGCCGGCCACGTCGTAGCTCGGGCTTCGGACGTCGGTGGTCAGCGTCTGGTCGGCGGGATCGGTCGGGGTTCTCCTCGAAGAGCTGGATGTGCACCCGGTTTGCCGCGCCGTCGGCGCCCAGCCGGAGCGAAAAGCTCCCATTCGCCCGAGCGGGGTGGTCCAGCGCCAGTCCAGGTTCCCGCCCACCGTGCCGTTGGCGGTGAACGATGCGAACGTTGTTGTCGGGGGCCTGGTTGACGTTGAACCGCTCGGCGTGGGTGCGGCGCACGTAGGCGGTGAACGCTCCCCGGCTGTTGCCCAGCGGAGCGTACCCCGAGACCGAGCCCTGCAGCTGGTTCAGGTCCTCGAAGTCGCCGACGGTGAAGTTGGTCTCGGGCGAGCCGTCGAAGATGCTCTCGGGCAACGAGCCCGCGGTCTCGGCCCGCGACTCGGCGCCGAAGGCCTGAAAGCTGATGCCCCGCTCGGGGCCACGCCGACCCAGGTTGACGAAGCCGTTGAGGTTCTCGGCTCCGGTCGCCTCCCGCCAGCCGTCCTCGTTCTCGTAGCCGCCGGCGACGTAGTAGTCCCAGCCGCCCCCGCTCACTCCACCGAGCGATGCCTCGCCGGAGTAGGAGCCGAAGGAGCCACCCGAGATCTCCGCTTCGGCCTCGAGAGGGCCGCTGCCGCGCCGGGTGATGAGGTTGATGGCGCCGCCGAGTGAATTGGGACCCGAGCAGTGACCCGGAGCCGCTCAGGAGCTCGACCCGCTGCACGTGCTCCATCGGCAGCAGGTCGAAGTTCACCTCGGCCGCATCGGGCTCGTTCTGGCGCACGCCATCCAGGAAGACGGACACGCCCGGCGGCAGTCCCACGACGGGGCCCACGTTGAAGCCGCGCGTGCTGAGGTTCAGCTTGAAGGGGGTGCCGAGGTCATCATAGAGCGAGATGCCGGGCTGGGTGGCGAGCGCGTCGGCCAGCAGCCGCGGCTCCCAGGCATCGATCGCCTCGCCCGTCACGGTCGAGATGCGGGCCGGGATCCCGGAGCCGATCAGGGGTCCAGCGGTGGGAGCGATCGAGCCGGTAACCTCGATCGTCTCGAGCTGCGTGACCCGCGTGGAGTCCCGGCTGGTGCTATCGGGCTGCTGGGCTCGGCCCGCTAGCGGAAGAAAGAAAAGAAGTAGAATCGATATCAGAGAGTTACGCAGGCTGGGCATCAAACGGAGCTCGTAAGGGAGATTTCCGACGGTGGAAACAATCTCCTCATCCCGAGCGTAGCGAGGGACCTACCCCAATCGAAAGAGAATCGTGGAGAAGGTCCCTCGTTCGCTTACGCGCCCTCGGGATGAGGTGCTCCGATCGCTACAGTGCCCTATTGCCTACCTACGTCGAGGGCAGGTCGAGACTCGTTCCCCTGCAGCCAGCCAAGAATCTTTTCCTTCACCGCTCCGGCACTCTCGGAGGGATCGGCAGCGAAACTGGTCACCGGAGCTCCGTCACGCAACACCTGCCAGACAGGGCCGGCCTCGGCCTCTCGGCTCCGCACGGCATCATACTCCTTCCCCTGCCAGAATATCGTTACTCGATCGGCCATCTCTGCTCCCTGTAGAGGTTCATCCCCTCTCAGGGTCGCCATTATGGCCAAGTCTTGCAGTGACGAGCCTCACGTATAGGCGCTGAGCCCGGTGATGGCCTGTCCCACGATCAGGGAGTGCATGTCGTGGGTCCCTTCATAGGTGTACACCGACTCCAGGTTCGCCATGTGTCGCATCGAGTGGTACTCGACCAGGATGCCGTTGGCGCCCAAGAGCCGGCGAGCCTCCCGGGCGATATCACAGGCGATATTCACGTTGTTCCGCTTGCAGAGCGACACCTGTTCCGGCGTCATGGTGCCCGCGTCCTTGAGCCGGCCGAGCTGCAGGGTCATGAACTGGGCCTTGGTGATCTCGGTCAGCATGTCGGTCAGCCGGACCTGCTGGATCTGCGTAGCGGCGATCGGCTTGTCGAACATCACCCGGTTGCCGGCGTAGCGCAGGGCTTCATCGTAGCAGGCCATGCCGGCGCCGATGGCCCCCCACGCGATTCCGTAGCGCGCCTGGGTGAGACACATGAGCGGGCTCTTGATTCCGCCGGACTTGGGGAGAATCGCGTCCTTGGGGAGGTGCACATCCTGGAGGTGGATCTCGCTGGTGTCCGAGGCCCGGAGCGAGAGCTTTCCCTTCTGGTCCTTGGCCGCGTAGCCCTTGGTGTCGGTGGGGACGATGAAGCCGCGAATGGATTTCGGGTCCTTCACGTCGCCGGTCTTGGCCCAGATGATGGAGACCGTGGCCTGCGAGCCGTTGGTGATCCACATCTTGGTGCCGTTGAGGACCCAGCCGTCCTTGGTCTCCCGCGCGGTCGTGATCATACCACCGGGATTGGAGCCGTAGTCCGGCTCGGTGAGCCCGAAGCAGCCGATCTCCTGGCCCGACGCGAGCAGCGGCAGCCAGTGCTTCTTCTGCTCGTCCGAGCCGAAGGCATAGATCGGATACATCACCAGCGCACCCTGCACCGACGCGAAGGAGCGGATGCCGCTGTCACCCCGCTCGAGCTCCTGCATGATGAGCCCGTAGGCCACATTGTTGAGCCCGGCGCAGCCGTACTCCTCCGGCAGGTTGGCGCCGAAGAGTCCCAGCTCGGCCATCCCCGGGATCGAGCTGCTTGGGGAACTTCCCTTCGATATAGGCCTGGCCGATCACCGGGATGAGGTTCTCGTCCACCCAGGTCCGCACGGTATCGCGCACCGCGCGCTCTTCCTCGGAGAGGAGCGAGTCGAGGTTGAGGAAATCAACCCCGGTGAATTGGGAGACAGCTGCCCCGGTTGCCATCGGTGCCTCGGGTGTGTGGAATGGAGTATTTGGCGGGAATATAACAGGCGGACGGGCGGACGGCCGGACAGGCGGTAGGACTTCAATCGGGTTCCAAGTGCAAGGGACTATGACCGTCTACGGAGCGCCCGCGGTCCGGAGGACCGGGCTTCCAGCTCCGCAATAGTCGGCGGCGTGCCAAGCGATCCACGCATTAGTAGGGAACGACTTGCTCCTCGTACGGCAGATCTATCGCGCTGGCCAACTCGTTCCCCACGGTTCGACCGGCATCGCGATCGATTGGGCAAGGAGATGTCTGGGTACCCTTCTTTCCGACGAGGCATACTCGTTCATAAGGTAGAATTTGAATACCAGGAGGGTCTGGAACGCGCTCTACCCGGACGGTCTGGAATTGACTGATTGGAAATCCCTATTCCCGCTGGACGCTGCCAACCGGAAGCCATACAATCGGCCGGGTTGAACGACTGGCCAAGTGAGCCGTGAATCAGGTGCCCACCGAGCCAGTCAGGTCATCAGAGACTAGGCTCCCGAATCGGGTCGCAGCGGCGATCAAGGCAGCAGTGGTATCGCGGCGGCGATGCTGCGTGAGACCAGAAGAGCACACCGGAGATCCGACGACGCAGCTGAAGGTACCCAGTACACCTCGCAGGATGGAGTGGCTCGATACCTCTGGACAAACTGGTGTGTCATGCGCGATCACCATGAGGTGACGACTCCAGCGGGGAAGCTGGGAATGGGAAGTGCAACGTAATCGATCCCTAGGATGCTACACGTCACCACGTCCCTCAGGCGGTCGCTGCCCCTTCACTCCGCTCAGAGGGCACCCACTGTTACCCGCCTACCCGCTTCCCCGCTTACCTCCGTTTCGCTGCCGGTAACACCCCCACCTCGCGCGCCTTCTGCCTGAACGTCCGCCCGTGATCGATTCGAAGCCCGGTTTCGGCCTGCCACTGATGTACCATCTCGTGCAGCAGGGTGTGCTCGACCTCGGACCATGCGTGCCGCGCGATGTGACGCCGGCTGATGGCGATATCGAGTGGGCGGCCGGAGCGGATCTCAACCGCGAGCTCACCCAGGCGGGTACGCATGCGGCCCGAGAGCCGGATCGGGATCTCGCCCAGGGCCCCGCCGAAGTGCTCCGCGTTGAGTCGTTGATGAAGGCTGGTGAGCCGATGCAGGAAGGCCAGATCCCCAGGGCAAGCCCGCTCCCCCGCGCACGGCCGCGGCCTTGGTGGGGCGTGCATCTCCACCGGGAACGCCAGGAACTCGCGTTCGGCCGCGCGGCGGCGCGCCCGCGGAACCCGCGGGTTGAGGAACCGGACAATGGCTTCCAGCACACGATCGGAGGCGTAAGCGTAGCCGCGGTGAACCCGGAGCACGCCCTTATTGAGGCTGAGCATCACGGTGCGGTTCGTATGGGTCTGAACCCGCTCGATGTCTCGGAGACCGAGAGTCTGAAGCCGAGCCGAGAGACCGTCTTCGAGTCCGGCGCGCTGTCCCGCTGTCCTCGCTGTCCCGCTCCACTCACAGCCCCTGATCCCCACCCGCAACCGACACAGCAACCTGCGGCTGGCCCCGACGAGCGAACGAGAAGGTATTAGAAGGGATGAACTGCCGGTCGCCCGAGACCCAACGGAAGTGCTGGATGTGCACCGCCTGGGCGTCGATCTTCACCAGGTTGAACACCGAGGGCCGGCCCCCCCGCACTCGCAAGCTGTGGGTACCCGCGGTGCTCACGGCTAGCGAGCCCTGGATCTGTCCGGCCGCCTCCTGGTGATCGTGCCCGCAGAGGATCACGTCGGCTCCGGTCTCCAGCAGCCTCCGGTGAGCCGAGCGCCAGCGAGCGAGACCCATCCGTCGGGAGATGCCTCCCGCCAGCACGTTATGATGGGTCACCAGGACGCGGGCGGCCCCGGGAGGCAAGGCATCGAAGATCTTCCTGACCCGGTTGGTCTCCGACCTGGGGAGGTGACCCTTTACCGCCACGTCGCGGAGCTTCAGGGTCAGCGACCCGAAAGCCACTCCATAGCTGCTTAATGCGCCGGCGAGTACTGCACCAGGCACCTCGAGGACCGGTCGCAGATCGCTGAAATACTGGAGGTACTTCGCGTACTTCTGCTTCTCCCCGAGAAGGCCAAGCGGGCTCTTCCACCACTCGATGTCGTGGTTGCCAGGGACGACGATTGCGGCCGACACCGTGCGCACCCGTTTGATGAAAAGGTGGGCGGCCTGGAACTCACCGTGCCGAGCACGTTGGGTGAGGTCACCCGAGATCGCGACCGCCGTAGGGTTGAGCGTAGGCAGGAAGCCGTCCAGCGCCTCGATCTGCTTCAGGTCGGCGTAGCCGCCGAAGTGAAGATCGGAGAGGTGAACGATGGTGACGGTTTGGCTTGACGTCACCAGATCACGCGAATTCGATACGTCAGCACTGCCTCCCCTCTGGCCGGTACCCGCACCCGGAATCGGGTGACGGTGGACGACGCCTTTTCCGCCGGCACCGAGCTCGACACCACGCTCCACTCGCCGTAACGCTCCTCCTGCACGATCAGAGTGACCGCGCTATCGGTGGCGTTCTTCAGGGTAACGCGATAGTCAGCCGTGGCGACGGTATGTACCCCACGCGCCTTGGTGCTGTCTCGGCGGGTCGAGTAGCTGGTCTGCACCCGCTTGGCGGTGATGTCGAATGCCGTGCCCGCGTTGAGCTTGAGATCCGTGCCCGCGGGGGTATGGTCCAGCGACGCCTCACCCACCAGTTGCAAGCCGCCGGAGCTGTCGGGCTGGTACAGGCGGGCGATGCCGCCCGGCAGCGGCCGGTCGCCGAAATCGGTCTTCCGTGGACGAGTCAGGGTGTAGATCACTTCGACAGGAGGCTCGGTCTCCTCGCCCTGCTGGGGCAGGAAGCCCCAAAAAGGGACGTCGCCGTGGACAACGTAGCTTTTCTCATACTTGACCTGAGGCGGTTCGAACAGCGCGACGGACGTCGTCAAACCGGGGAGCAGGCGTGCTTCGGCCTGCCAAGGTATAGAGGTGGAACTCACCGACCCGCTGCTCGCCCGCGACCTCACTCACGGCATCCGCCATGGCCATGACTCTTTCCCGCCTCGGCTGTGGCGGTGCCTTGGGCTGCGCCCGGCTCACCGTCCCGGCCAGCAGCTGGACCTCTGCGTTCTCGGCCCGCAAGGACTCCGATCCAAGCACCGCCATGCCCGTCACCCGCGCGTCCACCTTCCCTAACACGACCTGATAGCTGGCCTGCCAGGACGCACCACCGGTGAAGTACCCCAGCCGAAGCTTGTCCTGTGCCTGTACACTCCGAAGGGAGAGATTGGCCGTCGGCTCCGCCACGACCACATCCGCTGGATACAGCGGGGCACCCGGTGGCGTGAAGCTGATCCGGCCGTCGGGCAGCTGGAGCCGCAGCGGATCGACCCCGAGCACCAGCGCGCTGATGGTGTCCCGTGCTCCGGAGGGTCCGGGCGGCAACCGGAACACGAGTCGCTTGCCGACCGACCGCCGGAGGGCGCTGCCTTCGTCCACAGCCCCGTCATACGACAGACCCATGACGGTCACTGAAGAGTCGAGCGAGAAAAGCGTAGCCGGATCGAGCGCGCCCAGGGTGAGCCGCTGAACGGACGAGCCCTTGGGGACCGCGGCCGTAACCGTCCGCCGCATCAGGACGCGCCCGTCGTTGTAGATAGTGAGGGAGGTCTGGGCGGGCAGCGGGGACGGCGGGGAAGATGGGAAGCGGGGCAGTACTTGCAGAGCAAGACCGCAGCCAACCGCAGCCATCCACTCACCGGATTCTACGACTGTCCCGCTGTCCCGCTGTCCCCGCTGCCCCGCTGCCCGTCTCGTCATTTCAGATACTCCATTGCCACCCGGGTGGCGATTCGCCGAACGATGATGTAGGTGGCCAGCACCGCGATCGCCGAATAGAGCCGGGCCATCGGGTCCGCTGGAACGCGAAGGGCGACATACACCGCCATCAGCAGCGTCGCCGCGAGGGAGATGCGGCCGGCCAGGCGACTTGCACGTCTCTTCCGCTCGGCGAGGCACTCGGGGCACAGCTCTCCCCACGGCAGTCCCGCGATCCGCCGCCCGCAGTTGGCGCAGGGGACCTCAGGCAGCCCGCTTGGCGACAGCACTGCCGAACTCCGCGGTCGAGGCGGTCCCACCTAGGTCCCGGGTTCGAATACCGTCACGCACGATGGTGATGGCGATTGCGTCCCGAATCCGTTGGGCGCGATCCAGCTCCCCGATGTGGTCGAGCATCATGGCGGCCGCGAGCATCTGGGCCGAAGGATTGGCTAGCCCCTTCCCCGCGATGTCGGGCGCGCTACCGTGCACCGCTTCGAAGATCGCCGCCTTGGTCCCGATGTTGGCCCCCGGAGCGAGCCCGAGCCCGCCAACCAGACCCGAGACCTCGTCGCTCAGGATGTCGCCGAACATGTTGGTGGTGACCATGACGTCGAACTGCTCCGGCTTGAGGACCAGCTGCATGGCCGTGTTGTCCACGATCATGTCGTTGGATTCCACCCGCCCCTCGTACTCCTTGGCTATGGTGCGACCCACCTCGAGGAAGAGCCCGCTGACCATTTTGAGGATGTTGGCCTTGTGAACAATGGTGACTCTTCGCCGGCCATGCTTCAGAGCGTATTCGAAGGCGTAGCGCACGATTCGCTCGCAGCCGAGCCGGGTCACGATGGCCATGGACTCAGCTACCGCGCGGGGATCATCACCGATGGCCACGAAGTGCTCCACACCGATGTAGAGCCCCTCGAGGTTCTCCCGAACCAGCACGATATCCACGTTCTCGAAGCGGCCACCCGGGATGATGGTGCGGGCAGGGCGGACGTTGGCGTAGAGCTCGAACTCCTTTCGCAACCCCACGTTCACCGAGCGGAATCCGGTTCCCACCGGGGTGGTGAGCGGGCCCTTGAGCGCAAGCGAGTTCTTGCGGATGCTTTCGACGGTGGCGTCGGGCAGGGGAGTTCCGGTCGCGTCTACCGCCGCTACCCCGGCCAGTTCCTCATCCCAGTTGAACCGGAGGCCGGTAGCCTCCAATACCTTGACCGTCTCGGCCGTGATCTCGGGCCCGATGCCGTCGCCTGGGATCAGTGTCACATCGTAGGTCATTGGCCGCCGTCGAGCGGGAGAACGGCGGTCAGCGCGGCGTTCAATGCCTCATCGGGCGACTTCCCGTGCCCGTACGCAAGCGAGCGCCACACCACCTTACCGGTGCGCGCGTCCGCCAAGACCATTGAGAGGTCTGCGCGGATCTGCCCGTCAGGTTCGGGCCCGAAGACGATCGCCGCCGGCACCAGCGCGAGCCTGCCGCCGGCTACGGCCATAAGGCTACGAAGCGAGGATCGGAGCGGGTCGGGTATGACGATGATCTTGGGTCCCCGGAGAACTGCCTGGCCCATCTGGTCCGGATCCACCAGGTAGCCTGCGGAACGCCGGGTCATCTTCCGGAGCTCACGCGGCGGCACCCAGTTCACCTCCGGGGCACGGCTTACGATTCCCTCGCTGACCAGCGAGTCGGCCCGCGCGAGTGCCGCACGCCGGTCGGTGTAGGCACCGTAGGCCGAGTCGGCCTGGAGTGCGGGATCGGCCACGAGGAGCGTGACGGGAAGAATGGCGACTGTCTGACCGCTGATCCGTGCGGTAGGCAGGATCGGGATCGGCTGAGTCGTCGAGGTGGATGGAGTGGTGCTGGACGGCGCTGCGCTGGTGTTAAAGGGATCTTGCTGGGCCCGGGCACAGCCCGGTGCTACGAACGAGACCAGAAGCGCGAGGCTCCAAATTGAGAACGTCCGATGCTTAGCCAATGATGGTACCGATTATGGGGGCTTCAGGGTGCGGAAAGGTAATCACTCCAACGACAACCCTCCATCCACCACGATCGTCTGGCCGGTGATGTGGCGTGCTGAATCGGAGCAGAGAAACGAGATGACATGGGCCACGTCGTCCGGCTCGGCCACCCGGCCCAGGACCGAGCTCTTCTGGGCCCGCTCGATGACCTCGGAGGGAAGCATTGCCATTCGCTCGGTGCGAATGAACCCGGGTGCAACGGCATTGACGTTGACGTTGGCGGGACCGAGCTCGACCGCCGCGGCCCGGGTGAGTCCGAGCAGGGCGGCTTTGCTGGCGGCGTAGTTGGCCACCCCGAAGCCGGGGCGCTCGGCTTGGTGGGCGCTGACGCTTACGATCTTGCCATAGTGCTGGCCCCGGAAGATCGGCGCCACCGCCCGGATGCAGTTGAAGGCCCCGGTCACATTGGTATCCAGGACCTCGGACCAGGCCTGCTGAGAGAGGCGCCAGAGGGCTCCATCGTTGGCAATACCGGCGTTGTTTATCAGGAAATGGACGCCGCCCAGCCTCTGCTTGGCCTCCTGGACAAACTGCTCAACCGCGACCCGGTCGCGGACATCGCAGCGTAGGGCAAGGACTTCCACACCCATAGCGGTGAGGGCGGTCTCGGTGAGGAGCGCCTGCTCACTGACGTCCCGACCCGGCAGATTCACGAAGCAGAAGGCCACGTGACAGCCCAGCTTCCCGAACTCCATCGAGATGTGCCGGCCGAGCCCGGTGGCACCTCCGGTGACGATGGCAACCTTGCCCCGCCACCCCTTGCCGATCGGCTGCGGCCGGGGCTCTTCGAGCGCGGTCCCGGTCGCCTCCGGCGCCTCGTGTTGCCAGGAGGGCCGGTGGCCGAAGCCGAAGGATGGCAATGGCATGGAACCCGAAGGTACGGGCAGAAATAAACAGCGGCAAGGACAGCGTAAGCGGTGAGCGGTGAGCGGGCGGCGCCCACCCCGCTTACCGCTTACCGCTAACCGCTTACGTTGTTATAGGTTCAACCATGCTCCTTAAACGAATCGGATGGCTGCTCGTCGCCCTGGCGGGGGCGGTGGCCTGGGGCGTCCTCGCGTTGCATCGGGGCGAGACCATCAATGCCGCATGGGTCGTCCTTGCCGCCGTCGGCACCTATCTCATCGCCTACCGTTTCTATAGCCGGTTCCTGGCCGACCGGGTGCTGGGCCTCAACGACCGGCGGGCCACTCCGGCGGAACGGCTCACCAACGGGCGAGACTTCGTCCCCACCTCACGCTGGGTTCTGTTCGGCCACCACTTCGCCGCGATTGCGGGTGCCGGGCCGCTGGTCGGGCCGGTGCTGGCCGCCCAGTTCGGGTACCTGCCTGGGACGATCTGGCTCGTCTTCGGCGTGGTTCTGGGCGGTGCGGTACAGGATTTCATCATCCTGTTCGGCTCGATGCGGCGGGATGGCAAGTCGCTGGGACAGATGGCCAAGGAGGAGACCGGGCCGATCACCGGCCTGCTCGCCATGGTCGCGGTGCTCGCCATCATGGTCATTCTGCTTGCCGTGCTGGCGCTGGTGGTGGTGAACGCGCTGAAGGACAGTCCGTGGGGGGTGTTCACGATCCTGTGCACCATCCCCATCGCAATCCTGATGGGGTTCTGGATGAAGGTCTGGCGTCCGGGCCGAACCCTGGAGGCATCGGCGGCTGGTGTGGCGCTCCTCCTGCTGGCCCTGGTGAGCGGGAGGTACGTGGCGGAGTCGGCAACGCTGGCGCCGTATTTCACCTACTCCGGACTCACGATCGCCTACGGTATGATCGCGTACGGGTTCATTGCCAGCGTGCTCCCGGTCTGGATGCTGCTCTGCCCCCGTGACTACCTCTCGACCTTCATGAAGATCGGAACGATCCTCCTGCTGGCCCTCGGGATCGTCCTCGTGCTCCCGCCGCTCAAGCTTCCGGCCGTCACGCCGTTCATCGATGGGACGGGACCGGTGTTTGCCGGGAAGCTGTTTCCTTTCGCCTTCATCACCATAGCCTGCGGTGCGATCAGCGGCTTCCACGCGCTGGTGGCGTCAGGCACCACGCCGAAGATGCTCACCCGGGAGAGCGACGCGCGACTCATCGGCTATGGCGGCATGCTGATGGAATCGTTTGTGGCGGTCATGGCGCTCTGCGCCGCCGCGCTGCTCGATCCGGGGATCTATTTCGCCATCAACGCACCGCTGACCACGCTGGGCGGCAACGTGCACGCCGCGGCGGAGGTAATCCGCGGGTGGGGTTTCAGCGTGTCGCCAGAGCAGATCGAGGCGCTGGCGGCCTCTGTAGGGGAGAAGAGCCTGCTCGGTCGGACCGGCGGCGCGCCGTCGTTGGCGGTGGGGATGGCCCACATCTTCAGCAGCGCGTTCGGCCAGGGCCTCATGGCGCTGTGGTATCACTTTGCCATCATGTTCGAGGCGCTGTTCATCCTGACCACGGTCGACACCGGCACCCGGGTCGGCCGATTCATGCTTCAGGAGCTCGCCGGCCAGATCTGGCATCCGCTGGGCAGGACGTCGTGGTATCCGAGCACGATGCTGGCATCCGCGCTGGTGGTGGCCGGCTGGGGGTACTTCCTGGTTCAGGGAGTACTGGATCCGCTCGGGGGCATCAACTCCCTGTGGCCGTTGTTCGGGATCAGCAATCAACTGCTGGCCTCAGTGGCGCTGTGCGTCGGCACTACGCTGATCATCAAGAGCCGCAAGGCGCGATACGTCTGGGTCACCTTATTGCCGCTCACCTGGCTGCTGGCCGCGACCCTTACCGCTGGTTGGCAGAAGGTGTTCGCGGACGACCCCCGCCTGGGGTTCCTGGCCCACGCGGCACAGACCGGAGCGCGGGTGGCGGGCGGGGCAATGGACGCCTCGCTCGGCGCCCGCCTCATCTTCAACGACCGGCTGGATGCCGTCGTGACGGTCGCGTTCATGGTGGTCACCATCCTGGTGCTGCTGGCCTCCGCCCGGGAATGGGTCCTGATCCTGACCCGCCGGAAACCGGCCAAGGCACAGGAATCGCCTTTTGTGGAGACGGCCTATGCCGGGTAGAAGCGGGGCAGCGGGGCGAGTACCCGCCCACGGGTGGGTGGGCAGCGGGGCAGCAGACTCAGTTCGGCGGATCGGTGCCTTCCTCCGACGCATTGCCGGGATGCCGGATTACGCAGCGCACCTCGAGCACCTGCGACGCTCTCATCCGGACCGGCCGATCCCGACCGAGCGCGAGTTCTATGAGGAGTTTGTTCGCAGCCGCTACGAAGACGGCCCCACCCGCTGCTGCTGACACGCGGACCTCCGTTTCCTCGTTTCCTCTGACCCGGTGTCCCGCTGCCCCGCTGTGTTGCTGAACCGACACATGGACGTCTCTATTCGGCACCAGCAGACTGTATTGACAGCCGCCAGCTGCCGCAGGACATTCAGCCGGCTGGTCCGTAACCCCGTGAGAATGCCTCAAAAGCGAGCTCCCATGATGGATCATCTTCGCAAACAAGGAAGCATCCGGCTCCGGCTGGTGTTGCTCGGGGCCGCCACGATGGCCTCGATTTCATGTGGGGACGACCCGACCGATGTGCCAACCGATGGCACGATCCTGGTGGCGGCCACGACCTTGGGCACGGATTTCGACCCCAATGGGTACACGGTCTCGGTGAACAATGGTCAGGCCGGTGTCCTCGGGAACCTGGACACCCTCTACGTGAACGATCTCCAGGCCGGGAGCTACCAGGTGAGGCTGGCGGATATAGCGGCCAACTGCACCACTCCCCTAGGGGCGAACCCCGTGACCGTAACCGTGGTCCCGGCTGATACCGTCAACGCCGAGTTCGAGATCACCTGCGATGTGCCTCCCGATGACGGGGGCGGCGGACCTGCCCCACTCTAGCAAGGGAGACAAGGGAAAAGCCACGGAGCTCTTCAAGCAGGCGGCCGAGGCCTACACCTTGCCGACCCTGAACTACGCACTCATCAGGGCGAAGGCGAAGCGACAGTCAGCTTCGGAATCCACTTCGTAAGCCATTTGCCGGTCCGGGAGATCGCTGCGGAGCTGTCGTTCGCCAGGAAGTCGTACCCACCCCGGGCGAGACTCGAGTCGGCGTAGGTCCTCCGCGCGCGGGCCTCCTGCCGTGCATCGAGCAACGCCTGGAGACTCGCCGCGGTGCCGATCCATAGAAGCCCGTCGGAAGCGCGAATCGCGTAGCGCTTGGGGACGCCAAAGCTGTCGGGAGCCGCGTATACCCGGGCCAGCAGTGGGATAAGCTTCGGATCGGTGAAGTAGGAGAGCAGGGTCAGATAGCGAACACGGAACTCCTCTGTGTCCGCGGCCTGGAAACGGCCGGCCACCGAGTCTACCGCCCCAGCCCGCAGGCGGCCCAGGACCCAGGCGTCGCCATGGTTGTAGTTCTTGCTCGGAATGCGCGCCAGAATTTCAGCGAGCACCACCGAGTCGCCCTCCACCGCCCGGCGGCGCTCCAGCACAATGGCCTGGAGCGAGGGCTCGAGATCCTCCGCCTTGAGACCGGGATCGCTCGGGAACGGTACCGATCCCGCAGACTCCAGATGCTTCAGCAGCCGGGCTGCACTGTCCGCATAGGCGGGGCTCCTCAGCTCCGCGAGCCGAGTCAGCGAGAGCAGCGCGGAGTTCCAGTCTCCCTTCCCTTCCATCGTGCGGCGCATCGTGCGCCAGAGCGGCCCCGGCGTCTTCGCGCGCGCGATCGCCGTGACGGAGTCGGCGGCCCGGGTTCCAGGGCGCAGCCCTTCGTGTAGCTCAGAGTAGGTCGCCCGTCCAGGCACACCTACGCGAACCTGCACCTGGGCACCCGCGGCCGATTGCAGGCCAAGCGCGCCGAGACAAATCAAGCCAGTCATCGCGAGCGGCCGCAGAGCCTGCCCTGAGCGCGGCGAAGGGCCGCGTGGCGATCCGGCTGCTTCCACAGTCCTGTCCTCTGGATTGCTTCGGGCGCGAGGCGTCCTCGCAATGACTCCCTGCTTCATGAACCTGATCCCTCATCTGCCGGTGAAACGATGAGCCAGAGGATGACCGCCAACAGCATCCCGCCCCCCGATGCCCACAGCGCCGTCCGACCGCTGACGGATTGATATAGCGACCCGAACGCGAGTCCGGCGGGCAAAGCCGCCGCCCCGATCAGCGCGTGGTAGGAGCCGAACCCGCGACCGGTTTTCACCGGGGCCAGCCGGGCAACCACTGCCCGCTCACCCGACTCGGTGAGCCCCGCCACCAGCCCGAGCACCAGGAAGAGACCGATCGCCTCCGCCGGGCGGAGCGCCGCCCCGAGAGCGAAGGCTACCATCGCGAACAGCAGGCCACCGGAGGCAACCACCCGGCGCGGGCCCAGCCGATCCGAGAGCCAGCCTCCCGGGTAGGAGCTCACGCTTCTCACGATGTGGAGCCCGGCCCAGACCAGGGGAACGGTCGCCACGGCAACCCCACGGTCCTGGAGCCGGAGAATGAGGAGCGCTTCAGGCAGCCGGAAAAAGGTGAGGGCAGTGAGGGCGAGTACGGGGGGCCAGAAGGCGTCGCTAGTCGCCAGTCGCCAGTCGCCAGATTCGTCGGGGGCGGGTGGCGACTTGTGACTGGTCGCCTCGTGACTCATGACCCCCAGCTCCCGACTCCCGACTCCCGACTCCCCTCAGCACCACCGCCAGCACCACAAATGCCACCACCCCCGGTAGCGCGCTCCAGCCGATGACGCTGCGGACGTCGGCCCCGCGACTCAGGAGAAACCAGGCGGCCAGGGACCCGAGCACGGCGCCGAAGTGGTCCGCTCCTCGGTGGAATCCGAACGCCCTGCCCCTGAGCGGCGGAGGGGTTATCTCCGCGATCAATGCATCCCGGGCCGGAGTCCTGAGGCCCTTGCCGAGCCGGTCGATTACCCGAAATCCCACGACCTGCCAGGCCGAATTCGCAACCGAGATCAGCGGTCGCACCAACACCGCGGTGGCATAGCCCCACAAGATCAGGGGCCCGCGCCACCCTGGCCGGTCGGCCAGCCGGCCGCTGCTCCACTTGACTACCGACGAGGTCAGCTCGGCGGCGCCGTCCAGCAGGCCCAGAACGAGGGGGCCACCCCCCAGGCTGCGGGTGATGAAGGCGGGCAGGAGCGGGTAGACCATCTCGCTGGCGAAGTCGTTGAACAGGGAGACCAGCGACAGCCCTTTTACCGCGCGCGGCACACGGGAAGGTACGGGAAGGACGGGAAGGATGGGTCAGAGATGATTCGCTTCGCTTATGATGACAGATGATCACTTCTTCCCGTCCTTCCCGTCTTCCCGTCCTTCCCGTCTACTTCCCGTACCGCTCCAGCGTGAGGTTCACGATCCGTTCGATGAGCCTCGGGTAATCCATGCCGCCCGCCCCCGCCGCCATGGCGAATTCGCTGGACTTCTCCAGATAACAGCTGGCGTTTACCTCCAGCACGTAGATGTCGCCGGTGTCGGTGAGCCGGAGGTCCACCCTGCCATAGTCCCGCACCCTGAGAGCACGAAAGGCATCCACCGCCACCTTCTGTGAGCCGGGCCCGCAGCTCATCGGGCAGATTGGCCAGCACCGACTTGGTGCCCTTGTACTCCTGGCTGCCCTCGTCCCACTTGGCCTTGCTGTCGAGAACCTTGGGCACTCCCTCGGGAAAGCCGGTGAAATCGACCTCGATGGGCGGCAGCGCCTTCGGCTGCCCGTTGCCCAGCACGCCCACGTAGAACTCGCGGCCCTCGATGTACTCCTCCGCCAGCGCCGAGTCGTTCAGCTCCTTGCGGATGGCCGTCACTCGCTCCATCAGCGCCACCGCATCGTGCACCAGCGACTTGCCCCCGATTCCGAGGGACGAATCGGACCGGAGCGGCTTGACGAACAGCGGCATCCGCAGGTTGCCGCCGGTCTCGAACGACCCCTGTTGTTTCGAGAACACGGCGAAGCGGGGATAGAGTATCCCGTCGAAGGCCAGGAGCTTCTTGGTGAGGCCCTTGTCCTGGCTCAGGTAGAGCTCGCCCGGTCCGCTGCCGGTGTACTGGAGTCCCAGCAGGTCGAGCAGGCCGGTTACCGGGATGTCTCCGAAGACGTTGTCTCCGAACATCTCCATGAGATTGAAGACCAGATCGGGTTTGCGCCGCGACAGTCCGGCGATGAGTCGCTTCACGTCGCCATGCGCACCCAGGATCGAGACCCGATGTCCGAGGCCGCGGAGTGTACGGGCCACCTGAGGGACGACCGCTTCGTAGTCCTTGGAGTTTTCGTCTTCGCTGTCGAGGTAAGTCAGGACGGTGATGTTCATCCGGTCGGTCCTCTCCCGTTCCGGCCGTTCACTCGGCAAGCCCCATGCCCCAGCTCGCCAGAGCTCACCGGCAGCCCGCCGTATCCCATCACTTCGTCATGAAAGCGCCGTGCGCGATAGACACCGCCCTCCCGTTCACGATACTCATCCCGAAGGCGCAGAAGCTCGCGCCGGCCGACCGCATAGCACAGTTGGTACGTAGGCCAGGCGCAGTAGCGTCGCACCTCGGCCTCGGCGCTGGGACGTTCGATCGGCAGGTGCTCGACCATGTAGTCCACCGCTTCAGCCGGGCTCATTCCCCTGGTATGGAGGCCAACATCCAGCACCACTCGAACGGCACGCCAGAGGAGATTCACCAGCTGAAACAACCGAGCCTGGTCGCTGACATAGTACCCCGACTCGCCCATCAGCTGCTCCGAATAGAGCGCCCAGCCCTCGACCATGATGGGACTCCAGATGTGGCGCCGCACCTCGGAGCCGAGCTCTTGAGCCGTGGCCAGCTGCAGGTGATGACCCGGATACGCTTCGTGGGCCACCATGGCAGGGATGCCGTGGGTGCAGTGGCCGCGCCGTTGCTGCGCTAAGGCCTCGGGTGGAAGCGTCGGGTCGGGCGCGGTCACGTAAAACCGTCCGGTACGGTCGGACAGATAGAGGGGCGGCGGTTCATACGCCGCGAACGGCACCAGGGAGGCGAGAAACGCCGGAGTAGCACCACCTCGACCGGAGCCTCGGGCAGGGTCGCGAGGTCGTGCTCGAGCACCCAGTTGTTCGCCCGATCGATTTCGTGGCGGTAGGCGGCGAGCAGCTGATCGGCCGGCGGCGCCTCGTTCCGGAGCTCGTCTACCACAGCGCGCCAGGGTCGCGGATCGAGCCGTCGTGCCAGCGCCACGATCTCCTCGGTGACCTCCTCCTGGAGATGGAGTCCGTAACGCCACAGCTCGGGCGGACCGGCCATCAGTGCATGCTCATGATGCAAACGGCGGGTGAACTGCTCCTCACCGATGGCGAATGCGTGCGGATCCGTGGCCGGCTCGATCTCATCCCGAAGCCAGGCACCGAAAGCGACAAGAGCCTCGAGTGTCGCTTGGCCCGCCGCCTTGAGCTGGTTGGTCAGGTCGGGAACGGCATTGGCGAAGACGCTCACCATCTCCGCGATCAGCTGTCCGCCACCGCCGAGCATGCTCAGCGCGGTATCGACGAATACGGATGGTGGCTCGTCGATGGTGTCGCGGGCGGTGTCGAGAAAGGCGGGCGCGGCCTCCAGGCGAGCCATTACCGCCGAAACCCGGCTGGAGAGATCCGGCCCATGCCGAGCCATAAGGATGTAGAGACCTTGCAGCAGATGGGACAGCCAGAAGCCCGGGTTGCGGACGTTGGGCCGCTCGTATTCGAACCGGAAGACGGTGCTGCGCATCTCACCCAGAAGCGCGGTGCGATCGATCTCCTCGTTCAGCTCTTCGGGCTCCAGCTCTTCCACGGCACCGGTGAGAGAGCGAAGCGCGGCGAGGTGCTCCCTCGTGGTCTTGGCATCGAAGCTGCCGAGGCGGGAATCCTGAGCCACCAGCCCGGCGGCGCTGGCAGCCGCAGGATCGAAGTGGTACTTGAGATCCAGATAGGACCGACAGAGATCGTCAACCGTCGGCTCTTGACTGCCTCTCGCTTCGCTTGAACGGCGGCTCAGGGCGACCGCTCCGCAGTTACTTCAGAATGGTCGCCCAGCGTGGTGCTCCCGCGGAGTCCTTCCACCACCACTCCATTGCCCAGGAGCGAACGGTCGAGCTGCACCCCGTTCAGGTTCGAGCTCCCGGCCCACGATCGTGTTGCGCAGGCGGCTGTCGCGTTACCCTGGTACCGGATTCCAGGGATACGTTGGGCCCTATCTCGCTTCGCTCGATAGTGACCCCGTCCTCAATGTAGACCGGATCGTGGACGGTGACGCCGGGGAAATCCAACCGCCGGGCCGCGCCTTTCCGCAGCAGGATCTCGTTGGTCTCCAGCAGCGTGTCCAGCTTGCCGCAGTCGTACCAGCCGCCTACCTCGGCGGTGAGGATCCGCTTCCCGTGCTCGATCATCCATTGGAAGGCGTCGGTCAGATACCACTCGCCCTTGTTGGCCGGGTTGGCGAGCACGTGATCGATTCCCTGCCAGAGGCTGTCGACCGACCGGATGTAGTAGAGCCCGATGTTCGCGAGCTTGGAGATCGGGGTGGATGGCTTCTCCACGATGCGGGTCATATACCCCTGCGCGTCGGTGACCACCACGCCGAACCGCTGATAGTCCTCCACTTCCTTGGCCCAGATGATCCCATCGGCGTCGGTCCGGTTGATGAGCGTGAGGTCGGCCTCGAACACCGTATCGACGAAAATGATCAGCACCGGGCCCTTCACGTAAGGGCGCGCCAGATTCACCGCCCCCGCGGTGCCGTCCTGCACTTTCTGCTCGATGAAGCGGGACGGGATCTTGTACCGCGCGCGGGCAAAGTCCTCGACCTGCTCTTTGAGGTGACCGGTGATGAAGATCAGCTCGGTGACATCCAGCCCCTTGAGCCGGTCCATGACCCAGTCCATGACCGGCCGGCCGGCCACCTTCAGCATCGGCTTGGGCACGAGGTGCGTGTGCGGTCGAAGCCGGGTGCCTTTGCCCGCCAGAGGGATTATCACCTGCATGTCAGCCTCGGCCATAGCGGTCTTGGAGACGCACGAGATCGTCGAGCTCCGGCGTGGACGCCTCGAGCACGTCACTGTCCACCACCGCCTCGATCTGATGAATGAGCTTCGGAGGAATGTGCACCGACTCACCCGCCTTGAACGGCCGGGAGACGAGGACATCGCCCGCCTGGGTCCGCAAGGTGAGCTCGCCCGAGAGAAGGTGCATCGTCTCGTCCTTCCGGTTGTGATACTGGAGGCTGAGCACGTGTCCCGCCTTTACATGGAGGATCTTCCCCACATAACGATCGGTGAGAGCCCAGATCAGCTCGTAGCCCCACGGCTTCTCTACCCGGTACGGCACGTCGGGCACTCAGCCCTCCACGTAGTCGAGTTCGAACGACGATGGAGTCGTGACGCAGGCATGAACGCAGACACCACAGCCGACGCACCCCTCGCGACGGACAACCGGATGTCCGGCTTCATCGATGGTGAGCGCCGCTTCGCCTACCGGGCAGGCATCGGCGCAGACGCGGCACGGCGTCCCGCGAAAGGTGAGGCAGCGCTCCGGATGCAGCTCCAGCGCGCCGAGCCGGTACCCGGCCCAGCCATGCTCGGGCAGGGTGAGCGCCGGCGTGGGACAGGCGGCGGCGCAGGGCATGGTCGGACAAGCGATGCAGGGCTCGTTTGTCGGCTCGAGATACGGCGTGCCGGCGGCGAGGCCGCCATCGGGCCGCACCTTGATGAGGGCGTGCGGCGGACAAGCCTCTATGCATGCCCCGCACCGGGTGCAGGCGGCCAGAAATCCGATCTCCGGCAATGCGCCTGGTGGACGGAAGTAGCGCCGGCTGATGACGCGTTCCTCGGTGTGGGCCACGAGACGCTCGAGCCAGTCGCCCAGCGCCGAGCGCAACAGACCACGACGAGTCGAATTGGATGGCGTCAGCATGCGGTCTAAATATGGCGGGGAAGCGGGTACGCAGGTAAGCGGGGAGGCGGGTAAGGGAGCGAGCACACCGAGTCATTCCGAGCGCAGCGAGGAATCGCGCAGGCTTACGCTACCACAGCGATCTCGAACGGACGCCATACTGGACGATCCCTCGCTTCGCTCGGGATGACGCGCGAGTGCTGACGCTACGACTACCTACCCGCTGTCCCGCTGTCCCGCCGCCCCGCTTCAGAACGCCGGTTCAAAGCTGAAGGTCCAGCGAAACTTCACGTCGCCGTCACCCGGCTCAAGGTCTTGCGCCAGTTCCGGCCGGCTGACGTAGAGTGGGAAGTCGAATCGGGTGGTGAACCTGGTGTCGCCGATACGGTGATCGGCCCGGAGCCCGAGGCCTGCGTCGCCCAGGAACCGGAGGCGGTCGCCCGTGAGCGGCTGGGCAGTCCCACCGAGAGTGTGGGAGAGATCGGTGAACGCGGCAACCGCGATGCGATTGAAGAGACCCGCTAACGGTCGCGCCACCAGCGTCTGGTCGAGCTCGAGGTTGAGCGCGACGATGGCGCCGGTGGAGAGGCGAGAGTCGATACCACGCACTCCAGCACCGCCGGGCGAGTGGTAGTGAAAGTCTTCACCCACCAGGAGCGAGCCCCGAGAACGAAGGAACGGATTGTACAGCTGCTGGAGTGGATCGGCGCCCTGGAGGTAGATCTGTCGCTGCTTGGCGGTCTCCTCGTCGCCGCGGGCGTAGGCGACGAAAAGCCGGGCGGCGACATTGCGTGGAGTCCCAAGCGGCCGGCGAGCGGTTCCCTCGATCGAGCCACGAAAGTAGAACGGATTCAGCTCGGGCCGGCCCGTCGCGGCCAGGCCATCACGGTTGTACACCAACCCGCCGCCCACCGTGGTCTGAAGCTCGAGCTGCCACTTGCCACTCTCCGTGGTCACGCCCCCAAAGCTCTGCAGCTCCACGGTGCCGACGTCATCGTAAAGGCCGCGATCCAGGTAGCGGAAATCGTCGGTGGCCACCCAGGTGAGACTCACGCCGCGGCGCCAGGTCGGGCCGAAGGTGAGGTGCTCTCGCCGGTTCCACTCGAGACTGGCCTTGAGGCCGTAGCGCCCCTCCGTCCGGAAAGCGTCCAGCGTCTGCGAGGTGTTGGCCGCCCGGAGAATCACCGGGTTCTTCACCCGGAAGAAGAAGTCGACGTCCTGAACCCCGTCGTCGGCCCCCCATCCAGTGGCCACCGAGATCAGCGCCTGATTCTGCTCGAAGCGCCCCAGATAGTCCTCCCGGCTCCGCATGCCGAGCGTCACCCCGCCCGCGTCGTTGTACCAGACGGTTGGATGCAGGCCCAGTGTCCGTTGGTCGCGCCGGCTCCGAGTCGAGAAGTAGGGATGGAAGTACAGATCGGTGCCCGGCCGCGGAGCGAAAAGCTTCGATAGGAATCCACCGAGCCGTTTGCGATTGTTCAGCATGTTCCAGTCGTGAGCGCGCACCCGCGGGTCGAGCACGACCTGCTTGGGCTTGCTCCGGGTATACAGTTCCACCCATTCACGCTCGGCGAGTCCCTGAGCCAGTGTGACGGCGGTGTCGCGCTCACCCACGACAGCCACTTCGACCGGAATTCGACCCCCGGCCTTCCGCACCACCTCGACCCGGGTACGCCATACCTCGGAACGACTGAACGAGGGAGCGACCGAAGAATCCGAGCTCACTTCCCTGGTTCCCGCGCTCCCGCGTTCCGTCCTCACCCTCCCAACCGCGTAGTCGTAGAACTCGGTGGCATGTAACCCCTGCCCGAAGACGGTGGACAGGTCACGCTGGGACACTTCCTCCGCCACGGCACGAAAAGCGGCTTCATCCACATGCTTGAGCTTCCAGCGGTCGTAGTAGGTCTGCAGGATGCGGTGCATCGTCTCGCTGCCCACGACGTAGCGAAGCTGGTGAAGGAACAGCTCACCCCGGCTGTAGATCGAGAGATTGTAGGAGACGAAGTCGCGGTACGCCTCGCTCACCAGGCTGGTCGGCTCGGAATAGCCGTCGAGGTCGAGCTCGAGAATTTTGGCCTCGTTCGGCTCGTAGCCTCCGGGCCGGCCGAGCGTCTCCCAGAACCAGGTGGTCTGGAAGCTGGTGAACCCCTCGTCCATCCAGCCCTCGCGCCACTCGTTGTTGGCCAGAATGCCCATGGTGTAGTTGTGGCCAACCTCATGCACGATCAGCCCCTGGTCGGCCGATCCGTTCATGACCATCATGGGGAACTCGGTGCCCCCGCCCTCTATGCGGTGAACGTTGGTCAGCTGCGGCCAGGCGAACTTTCCGAACAGCCGGTCGAGCCAGGCGAGTGCCGTCGCGGTGCGCTCCACGGCGACGCCTTCGCCCCAGGTGCCTTCGTCTCCAGGCTGATACAGCACGTGGATAGCTACGTCCCCGTATGCGCCACCCTCGTAGCGGTAATCGGGATTCAAAGAGAGCGCGAAGTGGTGTACGTCTTCGGCGTACCACCGGATCTTCTTTCGTCCGGACGCTGCCCCCTCACAGGCGCCTGCTGACGGCGTACGGGTGCCGTAGTAATCGCGCTGATACTCGACGGCGCGGGTCCGCGCACGATTGGCCCGCTCCCATCCGGGATCACCGCAGACCGGAACGCCGGTGGCGCCGACCACCTGATCGGCGGCGACATCGAGATCCACCAGAAACGACCCGAACTCACCGTAGAACTCTCCGGCCGGGTAGAGAGGATGTTCCTCCCAGCCGTAGCGATCGTAGACCACGACCTTGGGGTACCACTGCGCGAAGTCGAACCGCCGGCCCTGACGCCCCTGGCGGCGCGGCACGGTGGACGGGCGAGCGTCCCAATCCATATCGACGGACATGGAATCCCCGGGCAGCAACGGACGAGGAAGATCGAAGCGGACCACGGTGCTGTCCGGCGCAAAGGGATACACCGGCCGCACCGGCGCTCCCATGATCCGCACATTGCGCACGTGATTGAAGGCGTAATCCGGGTCGCGCAGGTCGTTGAAGCGGCGGCGGCCTTCTGCCGAGTCGGCGGCGGACCAGCGGGAGCCGGGCCGAAACGCGTTGAGATACAGGTGCAGGGAGAACGTCGTCAGGGTGTCGGGCGAGCGGTTGGTGTAGCGGATTCGTTCGGTGCCGCTCAACACGCCGCTTGGCTCATCCAGCCGGGCCTCGATCTCATAGCCGACTTCCTGCTGCCAGTAGGTACCCGGATAGGGCGCGGCCGCCGGCTGCTGAAGGAGGAGGAGCGCGAAGCCGATCACGGATGTCTCGAGGTTCGGGGATTCGGCGGAGTCACGACTCGTCGGCGAGAAACATAGGTGTTGCCCCGGGAATTTGGCACCACGGCGCGCGCCAGCGGTTCCTCGATCCGGGCAGGGCCGTGCTATGCTCGAGGCCGATCACTGCAGCATCGTTCCGGCGGGCCTTGAATGGATACTTATCTCTCGCTTCGCGTTCACCTCGTCTGGGCCACCAAGGATCGCCGGCCATGGCTCGATCCGGAGTGGCGCTCGAGGCTGTTCGCCTGCGCGGCCACAATAGTCACCCGCAAGGGCGGCCGGCTTCTCTGTGCCGGTGCCGTAAGAGACCATATGCATTTGTACGTGGAGATCTCTGCCACGACTACCATCGCCAAGCTCGTGAGTGCCATCAAGTCCAACACCGCCCGATGGATTCACCACAGCTTTCCTCATCGCCGTGATTTCAAGTGGCAGCACGGTTACGGAGCATTCACGGTCAGCGCTTCGATGACGCGTCACTCCGTGAGTACATCAGGAGCCAGGAACACCGTCATAGCGAGAAGCCGCTGGCCGATGAATACCAGTCATTGCTGGATCGTCATGGAATAGAGTACGAGCTCACGCAGGCAGCGGACTGATCAAAGAGCCTGGCCCGGCCTGTGGCCGGGCTGAGGTGAATGGGTGGGTGCGACGTCCGCCGGCCCTGACGGGCCGGGCTAGGCATTGGTAGCCCCACCCGTAAGGGTGGGGTCGCGGGACGGTCCATATCGCAAAACAGGAGGGCCACCCTCATGGGTGGCCCTCCTAACAACAGCCGCCGGTAGCCCGCGTTGCCGCGCCCGAGGCGCCTACCGGATCAGCTGACGCCGCAGCTTGGTCATCCGGCGCCGCACCGACCCGTCGAGCACCCGGTCACCTACCCGGATGATCGTCCCGCCCAGGATCTCGGGGTCGATTAAGTACGCCGCAATCACTTCCTTGTCGAGCTGACGGCTCAGTCTCTCTTCGATGAGTGTCTTCAGCTTGTCGTCCGGCGTTCTCGCCAGCGTCACCGAGGCGCGAACCCGATTGAGCTTCTGGTCCAGCAGCGCCTGATACTGGATCGCAATCTCCCGCAAGATCTGCTGCCGTCCGCGCTTCACCACGGCCTGAAGCCAGAGCACGAATTCCCGCGGCGTTTGCTTCAGCGCCTCGCCCAGGAATCGCGCCTTCTCGGCCTTGGGAACCCGGGGCGACATCAACACGGCCTTGACCTTGGGAATGGTCTCCACCGCCGCGGCCACCGCGTCGATCAGATCCGCAAAGCGATCCGGCTGGCCGGTCCGCTCGGCCACCTCGAACAGCGCCTCGGCGTAGTTGCGGGCGATGGTTTCGGTTCTCAATTCCGCAGGTCCAGGCTGGAGAGGTACTCCTGCACCAGCTTGCGGTCGATGTCGGAGCTGAGCCGCTCGCCGATCAGCTTGGAGGCAGCCGCCAGCGACAGCTCCACCGCCTCGCGCCGGAGCTCGGCGATAGCCTGGTCGCGTTCGTCGACGATCTCACGCCGGGCCCGCTCCAGCAGCTCCTGCTGCTCCTGAAGCGTCTTCTCCATGGCCAGAGCCCGCTCCTTCTCGGCCGTGGTCCGCGCCTCGACCAGCAGGGCGTGCGCCTGCGTCCTCGCCTCGGCGAGCAGCTTCTTGTGCTCGGCCAGCAGTGCCGCCGATTCTGCCCGGTTGCGCTCCGCCGCATCGAGCTGCTCCTGCAGCGCGCGCTCCCGCGCCTCGACCGCGCCGAGCAGGGCGGGATAGGCGAACCGCTTCAGGATCACCAGCAGCAGCAGGAACACCACGACAGTCCAGAACATCAGGCCGAACTCGATCGTGAGCGGCCCACTGGCGGCGTGTTCTTCCTGGGCGAGTGCCGGCATCGCGATGGCTGCCAACGTCACCGGCAACAGCAGGAGGGACTTGGTCATTCAGACATCTCCGATCAGAGATTCTATTGGCTATGGGCTAAGAGCTGCTCCACAACGGGATCAGCCAATAGCCCACAGCCAATAGTCCATAGCCTTCTAGAACGTGATCTTCGCTCTGAATCAGGAACCCGATGACTGCCACAAACAGCGCCACGCCTTCGATCAGCGCGGCGGCAATGATCATCGCGGTCTGAATCTCGGCGGTGGCCTCCGGCTGACGCGCGATGCCCTCGGTTGCCGAGCCGCCGATACGGCCGATGCCCACCCCGGCGCCGAGCACCGCAAGCCCGGCAGCGAGGCCGGCGCCGATGAGACCAAACCCCTTGCCGCTGGCAGATGACGCGGCGGCCGCCTCCTGGAGGAGAGCGAGCATGTACAGCATGTCTGACTCCATAGCTTGAGCGGGAGACCGATTGTCAGCTGCGCTCGCCATGCGTGGGCCGCATCTCCCGAAACGGCCTTGCCCTGGCAACCCGCCGGCGTTCCCGGCAGCGCCGGAAACAGCGGGCTATCATCCGCCATTCGGCGGATTACGTCTCAGTCAGGCGCGAACGCTCGCCGGCTGATGATAGGCGGGGCAGCGGGACGCGCGGAAGGAGCAGTACGTGAGCTCTCCCCTACTACTGCCACCGCTCCTACCTACTTCCGTTCTCTTCCCTGCTTACCCGCTGCCCCGCTGTCCCCGCTGACCTAATGCTCCGCCCTCATCAGGCCGATGAACACCGCCGTCAGCAGGGTGAACACGAAGGCCTGCAGAAACGCGACGAACACCTCCAGCACCATCACGCCCGTCGCCAGCAGGGAGGCGCCGACACCGACCAGGTAACTCTGGAACAGGAACGTCAGGCCCAGCAGGGCCAGCACCAGCACGTGTCCCGAGGTCATGTTGGCGAAGAGTCGGACCGCCAGCGCGAACGGCTTGGCCAGCTTGCCGATCGAGCTCGATCGGCGTCATGACCGACCAGCAGGAGCACCTTCAGCAACGCCCCACCCACGCCGCCGGGCAGGCCGGGAGGAAGGTAGAAGATCGTCTTCATGTAGCCCTTGAACCCCAGCGTCCGCATGCCCGTCAGCTCGATGACGATGAATGCCATCACCGCGAGCGCCGCGGTCACCGAGATGTTGCTGGTGGCGGTTGCACCCCACGGGCAGCAGCCCGAGCAGGTTCATGGCCAGAACGAAGAAAAAGACCGTCAGCAGGTAGGGCGCGTACCCCTCGCCGTGGTGGCCCACGTTGGGAAGGACCACTTCCTGACGGACCCAGAGCACCATCGCCTCCATGGCGCCGGGGAAGCCCTTGGGCGGCTGCCCGCGTGCCTGAGATCGCACGTTGGAGCGCGCGCTGAGGACGAGCGCCAGGGTCACCAGCACCGCCGCCAGCAGCATGTACACCAGATGCTTGGTGGGCGAGAGATCGAGGTAGCGGGGCTGGCCGTGGGAATCGGTTCCGAGCGGGATCTTCCAGTTGTCGGGCAGATGGACGATCCCGAACGGGGTCTCCAGCTCGTGGGAGTTGGCGATGTGGTGGGCGATATCGATCTGATTGCTGCCGGCCTCGTGCTGGCTCGACGGAGCCACCGCGTCGTGGGCGGCCTCCGCAGCCGGCTCCTGCGCCAGAGCCGATGTACCCGAACACCCCGGCCGCTGCCGCGGCCAGTCCCAACCTCATCGCTATGGAACGCGCGCTACGAATCATCGGGCCTTGATCTCGGAATTTTTCCCCAGAACGGTTACCACTTCCACGACCAGCAGCATCAGCATGGTGCCGACGAGCGCCGCGAGGGTCGCAACCATCTCCCAGCGGAGCTCCGGAACCAGGATCAGTCCGGCAACGGCCACCATCGCCACCCGGATCACCATCCCGAGGACCCACACGAGCTGGAATCGCTCGGTCCCGACGCTGCGGACCGTCCACCAGCCGAGTGGCGCCTGGACCAGAAGCCCGAGTCCGATCGCCGAGGCCACCTCGCTCCGGATGTCCGGAGACACGGCGAACACCGCCGCCAATCCGACCGCCGCTACCACCAGGAGCCCAATTAGATAGCGGCCCCGCGTGGTCATGGCTTTCCGTTGTCCTTCCGGCCCAGCGATCGAATGAGCCAGTACATCGTGCCACCAAATCCGAGGAACGCCGCCAGAACCGTCAGCAGTCCTCCGGTATCGAGCTTCCGGTCGGCCCACTGCCCGATCCAGACGAAAACGAGCAGGCTCACTGCCAGTTGGACACCTAGGCCGGCGTACCGCATGGCCACCTCAGAGGTCCTTCGCGGAGTTTACCCTGAGCGTAGCGAAGGGCTCAGGACAGGCCGCTCGCTGCGCTCACGGCCTGTTTACGGCGCTAACCTACCCGCTTGTGAAATTATTCGCAAGCGATATTTCCCGCGCCCGCGGAGTCATTGCGAGGGCGCTCCGCGCCCGAAGCAATCCAGCTGCCCGGGACCGGAGAGCCGCCGGATCGCCACGCGGCCGAAGGCCAGCTCGCGATGACTGCCAGGCGCTAGCATACCGCTTCCAACGCGGGTAATCTCCACAACCTACGCCTTCACGAGAGAACATGACTGTCACCACTCACGCCGCCCCTCCCGACGACGTCCAACAGCTCGAGCGTCTGGTCGGCGCCGTCACTCGGCTCCGCACCCAGGTGGCCCAGCGCATCGTGGGCCAGGAGGACGTGGTGGAGGGCATCCTCACCGCGGTTCTGGCCGGCGGCCACGCGCTGCTCATCGGCGTGCCCGGGCTGGCCAAGACGCTCATGGTCCAGACCGTGGCCGAGGCCCTGAACCTCACCTTCAATCGGGTCCAGTTCACCCCCGATCTGATGCCGAGCGACATCACCGGCACCGACATCATCGAGGAGGACCTCACCACCGGGCGGCGCGCCTTCCGCTTCGTGAAGGGGCCCATCTTCGCCAACGTGGTGCTGGCCGACGAGATCAACCGCACCCCACCCAAGACCCAGGCGGCCCTGCTCCAGGCCATGCAGGAGCACCAGGTGACGGCGGCGGGCACAACCTACCACCTGCCCGATCCGTTCTTCGTGCTGGCGACCCAGAACCCGATCGAGCAGGAGGGCACCTATCCGCTGCCCGAGGCGCAGCTCGACCGGTTCATGCTCGAGCTTCGGGTGGGCTATCCCAGCCGGGCCGAGGAGGAGGCGATCGTGGAGCAGACGACCGGCACCGCGCGCGCTCGCCCTCCATCCGGTGCTCGACGCGCAGTCGGTGCTGGCGATGCAGGCGCTGGTGCGCCGCATCCCGGTGTCCCGAGGCCTGATCCGGGCCGCGGTGAACCTGGCCCGGATGACCCGGCCGGGCGATAGCGAGGCGCCCGGCTTTATGAAGGAGTTCGTGGAGTGGGGCGCCGGCCCCCGCGCGTCGCAGTATCTGGTTCTCGGCGCCAAGGCGCGCGCCGCGATCGCGGGCCGGCCGATGGCCGATCTGGATGACGTGCGGGCGGTGGCACCGGCGGTGCTGCGGCACCGGCTGGTCACCAACTTCGCGGCCGAAGCGGCCGACCGGACCAGTGAGGACCTGGTGCGGGAGCTGGTGGGCGGCAAGGCGGTGGTCAGGCGGCTGAGACTCTGACGGCCGGACAAGAAAAAGGCCCGGCCGAATTGGCCGGGCCTTTCGCTTGCTGCTTCCGCTGAATCAGGCGGCGGCCGCCAGGAAGACCGCGACCGGCACTACCATGGCATCGAACGAGCTGAACGCCTCGCCCGTCATTTCGAAGATGCTGCGAAGTGCCTCGGCATCCTCGTCGGTCAGCGGCTGCCCGTCCGCGCCGGTGATCACCGGCTCGCCCGTGCCGCTGGACGCGATCGTCGCGAAGGTTTCGCCGTTGACGCGCACGCTCACGCGTGCCGCCCGTCCCGCTGAATTGCCCGGTCATCGAGATGGAACCGTTCGGGCCGCTCATGTTGAGGGTGATCTCGATGGTACCGCGTCTCGAGGTCGAGCCCGGTGGCGGTCATCGTCAGACTGATGGAGACGTCGCGCTGGGGCACTTCCAGGGTATAGAGCAGGGTCAGACCCGCTGTTCGGCTGATCGTAGACCGAAGATTGAGGTTCGCCTGGATGGTCCCGTCGCTGACGAAACCGGCGACAGTCACCTGGCCGGCCGTCGCGCTGGCGGTGACGGCTACCGTGTAGTTCAGATATGTGGTTCCCTCGGAGACCACCACCACCCGTGCCGCCTGGGTGCTGGCCCCGCTCAGGTCGGTGAGCTCCACATAGCCAACCTCCACCAGTGGCTCCACCGGCAGTAAGGTCACCGGGTTGATGGCGTACAGAAGGAACCGCACCCCATTGGCCGGCGCACCGGTCCGCGGTACCGGGAACGTACGAGCCGCCGCTATACTCGAAAGTCTTGCCGGCGAATTCCGGCCGGGATCGCCGCGCTCGACGCGCTGGACGCCCGATGCGCCATTGCCGGCGTGAGCGCAGCCATTCGCCTGGCGCCGCGCACTGCCGCCGCCCGGATCTCTCCCCCGGTTGTCGCGCGGCGGAAGTCGAAGGCTTTCGCCGAGGTCGTGACCAGCGGCGCCCCGCCCAGCGCTGCGTCGAACAGCGGGCTGAGGGCGGAGAAGCTGGTGAAGGTGGGCGAGTCGAACGTTGCGTTCACCGCCTGGATGTCCGCCGAAGTGCCGGTTGGGTTGAACGGGACGCTGGGGCCCGAGTCGCCGCAGCCGGTGAGGGCGACGCACACCGCCGCCAGCAGGGTCACAGAACGCTTGCTGATTTGCATGACGCGCATTGAGTGGAGCCTCCGTTGCCTGGGCCACCGAGCGCGGGGTCCGCCGCTCGGGAGCCGGTAAATGCTTAGGGGGATGGTCTTTGGAGCTTGAGACCGGCCGGTGTGGATCGGCACCGGCCCGGCTTCCGAGGTGGGGATAAGGCAACGGCTATGCCAAGGCTTGCAGTTGGGAGTTGGGAGCTCTCAGCTCCGAGCTCCCTCTCGCCTCCACCGGCAGGCCCTCCTTCTTCCAGGCCTCCCAGCCACCCACCAGCGCGCGCGCCTTGGGCCAGCCTGCCGTCCGAAGCTCTCGCGCCACCCGGGCGCTTGTGGCTTCGTCCTTTCAGGCACAGTAGAGAACCACCGTACCGTGGTGATCGAGCCCCAGCTCGCGGGCGCGGCGGACCGCGTCGTCCGGCGGGAGCCGGATGGCGCCCCTGGCCTGGAGGTTGTCGCCTAGGTAGCTACGGTCTGTTCTGCACGTCGGCCAGCACCACCGGCTCGCCGGCTTCCTGGAGCTGCCGCATCTCGGCGATGGTGATGCGTTCGGGCACCGGCGCCTCGGGGATGGCGGGCTCGGCCTGTGGCGGCCGGTCCGGCGCCTGGTAGCTGCGGGGCCGGGGCCCGGCGTCTTTCCTGAGAAACGCGGCGATGGCGGCGCCGTGGAGGAAGACCGAGAGCAGCACCACCAGGCAGGTGATCTCGAACAGCCGCACGCTGCCGGGCATGCCGGCGAACACCGGCAGCAGGATCAACAGCAGCGAGCTCAGGCCCCGGGGCCCGAACCAGGCGATGAGTCGCCGGTCGCGCGGGGCCAGGCCCGGCCCGGGCCAGCACCGGCAGGAGCACGAGGGTCCGGGCAGCCAAGCGCCAGCAACGCGAACAGCAGCGTGCGGCCGTCGGCTACCGAGAAGCCGCTCCAGATGAGCCAGGCCCCGAATGCCACAAAGGTGAACAGCAGGAACATCTCCGCGGTGGCCTGCCCGAAGTCGAGGAAGCAGTCGCACAGCTCCACGTCCATCGCCGCCACCACGATCCCGGCCGCGAACGCCGCCAGGAAGCCGCTCCCACCCACCGATTCCGCCGCGGCGAACGCGGTGAAGGCTATCCCCAAGGCGTAGAGCGACTCGTAGTCGCGCCGCACCCCTACCCGGCCGCGAACCTTCTCCAGCAGCGTGATGGCGATAAAACCGACCAGGGCGCCGAGCACCGGGCCCAGGATGAAGAGCCCAACGGCGTGGCGGCCGAACTCGCCCGGGTCCACCGCGCCACCCGACTCGACCGCGATGATGCCCAGCACCACGATGGGCAGCAGCACCACGTCGTTCATCCCGCTCTCCAGCCGGAGCGCCACCCGCGCCGTGGGCGGGAGGCTGGGCCGCCGCAGCAGGTTGCGTGAGCAGCACCGGGTCGGTCGAGGCGAGCGCCGCGCCCAGGATCATCGCCTCGATCCGGACCAGGTCAAGTAGCAGCCAACCAGCCAGCGCGATGACCACGGCGGGAATCAGGGTGCCGGGGCCGAGCACCAGCAAGGCCAGCCGGTGCTGCCGGCTGACCTCGCCCACGTCCACCGAGATCGCGTCGGTGAACAGCACCAGCACCAGCGCGAGGGTGGCGATGGCCTGGAGCGTGGGCGACTCGAGCGTGAGGTTGACCAGCCCGAGCCCGGCGGGACCGAGCAGGGCGCCGAGGATCAGGAAGATGCCGACTTGAGGCAGCCCGGTGCGGTCGATGACGCCCGAGAGCAGCGACGCGACCAGGATGACGATGCCGATCAGCGCCAGTGCGCCGGCCAGGTTCTCGGTGAACATGGAGGAAGTATGCCTTGACGCGGTGCCGTGGGCCAGCCATTTGGAGTCATTGCGAGGGCGCAGCCCCGAAGCAATCCCGCCGTGAAGCCACTGGATCGCCACGCGGGCTACGCCGCTCGCGATGACTGAAGCGCCCAGCGTTGCCCCTGCACCGTGCCGGCAGTAACCTCGTGAGTCCCACCGGGGAGAGCCATGCTGATCAGTCAATCGATGACCGTCAACGAGCCGCGAGGCCACGGCGCTGCTGCTCACCACCTGCGGTCTGCTGCTCGGCGATCAGCGTGCTGTTCAGCCGGGCCTCGCAGCGCTTCGGCGTGCCGATCGCCCTGCTCTTCCTCGGCGTCGGGATGCTGGCGGGCTCCGAGGGGATCGGCGGCATCGAGTTCAGCGACTACCAGTTCGCGTTCCGGGTCGGCGTCGCTGGCGCTGGCGCTGATCCTGTTCGACGGCGGGCTCAACACGCCGCTCAATGCAGTGCGGCGAGCGGCGGCGCCGGCCGGCGTACTGGCGACCATCGGCGTCGCCGGCACCGCAACGCTGGTGGCCGTCGGTGCGCACTGGCTCGGCCTGGGCTGGGGCGAGGCGCTGCTGCTCGGCGCGGTGGTGTCGTCCACCGACGCGGCCGCGGTGTTCGCGGTGCTGCGAGGCAGCGGGCTCCAGCTCAAGCGGCGGGTGGGCGTGACGCTGGAGGTCGAGTCAGGCATCAACGATCCGGTAGCCGTCATCCTCACCACCGTGCTGACCCAGAACCTGCTGACGCCGGGCGCCGTGGCGGGTTGGCGGATTCCGGTCGAGGTCGTGGTGCAGCTCGCCGTCGGCGCGGCGGTGGGCGCCGGGCGTGGGATACGGCGGGCGGTACCTGCTCTCCCGGCTCGCGCTCTCCACCGGCGGGCTCTATCCGGTGATGACCCTGGCGCTCGGCCTGGTGGCCTTCGGCCTGGCGACGCTGGCCCACGGCAGCGGCTTCCTGGCGGTGTACCTGGCCGGGCTGATGCTGGGAAACGGGCCGCTGCCCTACCGCACCGGATTGCTCCGGGTGCACGACGCACTGGCCTGGCTGAGCCAGGTCGGGATGTTCCTCATCCTGGGTCTGCTGGTCTTTCCCTCCCGGCTGCTCGACGTGGCGCCGGTCGGGCTCGCCATCGCGCTGCTGCTCGGATTCGTGGTTCGGCCGCTGGTGGTGTGGCTCTGCCTCCTGCCGTTCCGGTATCCCCGGCGCGAGGTGCTCTACATAGGATGGGTGGGGCTCCGGGGCGCGGTGCCGATCGTGCTGGCCACCTTCCCGGTGCTGGCCGGAGCGCCCGGGCGCGGAACGGTTGTTCGACCTGGTGTTCTTCATCGTGGTGGTCAACGCGCTGGTGCAGGGAGGCGGCGTGGCGTGGCTGACCCGGAAGCTCGGGCTCCAGAGCAAGGAGCCGCCGGCGCCGCAGGCGGTGCTGGCCATCGAGTCGCGCCAGCCGCTGCTGGGCGAGCTGATGTCGTTCTATATAGACGAGGCTTTGGTGGTGACCGGCGTGCCGGTGGCGGACCTTCCCTTACCCGATGGCGCCGCGGTGGCGCTGATCATCCGGGGCAATGCCCTGGTACCGCCGGTCCCGGGGACCGCCCTCCAGGCCGGCGACCACGTGCACCTGATCGCGCCGCCCGAGGATCGGGCGTTCATTCAGCTGATGTTTGGAAGACCGGAGGAGGAATGAATTTGAGACTCCCACACGAGCAGCCGCTGACTACAGCTGAGGACAAGGAAACCGAAGACCGGCTGCGCTTCCAGGGGCAGTTGCTCGAGGCCATTTCCGATAGCGTGATCTTTACCGATCTCGAAGGCCGCATCAAATACTGGAACCGCGGTGCGGAGGACCTCTTCGGCTACTCGGCCAACGAGATGATGGGACAGACCCCCGCCCTGCTTTACCCCAATGCTGGTGCCGAGCTCCTGGCCGAGGATCTCGAGGCGATCATGGCGGGTCGCGAGTACATGGACACCTGGCAAGGGAGACGGAAGGATGGAGCGGTGGTCTGGGTCGACATAAAGACCACGCTCGTGCGCGGCCCGGACGGCGAGCCGATCGGCGTGATCGGGGTGGGCAAGGATGCCACCCAGCGGAAGCAGGCTGAAGAGGCATTGACGAGAAGCGAGCGGCGGTACCGCCTCATCTCACAAGCCAGCCGGGAGGCACTCTGGGAGTGGGAGCTCACCACCGGACAAGTGACCTGGAGCGCCGGTGCCGAGGTGATGCTCGGGTTCGATCCGGAGACGCTCCATTCGAAGGGAGCCCTGGGGCCGGAGCACATACACCCGGACGATCGCATGCGGATAGAGGAAGGCCTCACGCAGGCGATTGCCGGCGCTGCCGTGTTCTGGTCCGACGAGTACCGCCTCCGCCGAAGAGACGGAACCTATGCCGTGGTGTCCGATCGAGCCTACATCGAGCGGGATGCCGGCGATCGGCCGGTTCGGGCCGTCGGAGCCATGGCCGACATTACCAGCCGGAAACAGGCGGAGGAGCACTATCGGCAGACCGACCGGCTGGAGGCTGTGGGACGGCTGGCCGGTGGGATCGCACACGATTTGAACAACATGCTCATGAGCATACTCGCCTCGGCTGGATTCGTGTCCCGGCAGCTGCCGCCGGATTCTCCCGAAGTGACCGAGCTGCAGCGTCTCACCCTGGCCGCGAACCGGTCGGCCAAGCTGACCCAGCAGCTGCTGGCGTTCGCCCGGCGCGACATGATTCAGCCCCAGGTCCTCGACCTCAACGCAGTGGTGACCGATGCCGTCTCCCTCCTCAGGCCCCTGCTGAGGCGACTGTAGACCTCGAGCTGGAGCTGGCGCCCGGCCTGGAGCCGTGCTGGCCGACAAATCGCGACTCGACCAGGTGGTGGTGAACCTGGTGCTCAACGCTCGAGATGCCATGCCGGAGGGGGGCCGGGTGATCCTGGAGACGGCGTCAGTGCGGTTGGACCCGGCCTATATGGAGCGCCACGCGCCGGTAAACATCAAACCGGGGCGGTATGTCATGCTGGCGGTGAGCGACACAGGGCATGGCATGGACCGCGAGACACTGACTCACATCTTCGAGCCGTTCTACACCACAAAGCCGGTGGGTCAGGGAACGGGTCTCGGCTTGGCCAGTGTCTATGGCTCGGTGAAGCAAGCCGGTGGTTTGGTCTGGGCTTACAGCGAGCCGGACATTGGCACCGTGCTCAAGGTGTACCTGCCCGCAATGGAGGAGAGTAGAGACTGAGGAGGTGATATGATTACTTCGGCCGGGCCGAGCAGGCGTGGATGGTGAACTTCCGGGTGCGAACCTCGCGGCGATGGTGTCGCAGCTGGAGGCGGCAGGCATCAAGGTGACGGTGGATCCGGAACCGTATCCTAATGGCTGCTTTGCCCGAGCAGGTTAGCTTCGCCCTTGCCAGCGCCATGATCGCCTCCGGCAGCGACTCACTCGAGTCTGGCAGCGAGTTACTCGGAGTTGTCAGCCCACCGCATTCCCCCGATAGCGACTTACTCGCCTTCAGCGGCGAAATGCTCGAGTTCGACAGCGTCCCGCGCGGCTCCGGCAGCGAGGCACTCGGCGTTGTCAGCGACCTGCATGGAGTTGGCAGCGAACCGCTCGCCCCCGCCAGCGAGCTGCTCGGGCTCGCCAGCGACCTGCTCGGGTTCGCCCGCGAGCTGCTCGGGTTCGCCAGCAACCTGCTCGGGTTCGCCAGGGAAGCACTTGCGCGCGAATGGGACCTGCTCGCGTCCGCCAGAGACCCGATCGAGTTTGCAGGAGACAGACTCATGTCTGCCAGGGAGGTCCTCGAGCCCGTCAGAGACCGGATTGAGGTCGACAGCACTGCAGTCGGGCTCGCCAGGGTGGTACTCGCGAGCGGCGATGGACTGCTTGTCCGCGCCTGGCGTCGCACTTGCGGTCGGCGGCATCTGCATTCTCGCTGGCGGGGTCCGACATGCGGCCGCCGGTAGACGCCTGATCGGCGACAAGGTCCGACTTTTGGCCGCCGTGGACGCCGGATCGGCGGCGGCGTCATCCTCATCAGAAGGCGCGTTCACCTCGGTGGGGAAGACAGCACAAAGATGAGGCCATCAGCGCACCTCGTGGCTCTCCTCCCGTATCACGGCCACGCCGGCGGTGCCCAGGGAAAATAGCGACTCGAACTTCCCCTTCACGGCGACGTTTGCGCCCTTGCGCGGCGGGCTGCCCTGGTCACTCACGACCGTGATCTGACCGGTGTTGTCCTTGAGCTGGTAGGCACCCACGCCGAGCCCGCCCGCCCCTTCCCTCACCTCGCCCTGCGACCCGCACCGTCTTTCCATCGTACTTGGAGGAGTTGTCCAGTAACTCGCCGATCGGGGTCACCGACGCGCAGCCGGCGAGCAGCAACAAGGCGCCGGCGAGCGGCAGGAATGAAAACGACCGTCGGACTGCATGTGGCTCTAGCGGTCATATCGGCTGCTCCGGGTAGGAAATACGGTTATCGCCTGCCTTACTGGGTGCTCTCGAAGGTAAGCCTCGGCTCCTCACCGCACTGGGTCCAGCGCACCCGCACGAATCCCTCCATGTCACCGAAGGTGCCGGCCGCGTGCAGCTCGCCGGCCTTGATGCGCTGCACCGTGTCGGTGCAGCCGGCGTCGTACTGCAGCGGGGTGGGCGTGGTGATCACCAAGTTGAACTGCTCGTTGCCGCGGGTCCAGTCCGCCGTGCCCGCGATATCGAGCGCGCCGCTCGGCAGCGGCTGGTTGATCTGGAGCGGCGCGGCCGGGGTGTAGTTGACGACCCACTGCTTGTCGATCGCGGCGTCGGGGTGCCCGGCAAAGGTGCGAATGACCTGGAGGTCGGTGGTGAGCAGGAGCCCGGCGGTCGAGCCGCTCAGGCTGCGGGTGCCGTTCCGGGTGACGTCGTAGATCACCTTGCTGTCGGCGCTGGTGAATCGGGTGCGGAGCCCGGTGAGGGTGGCCTCGTAACCGAACCCGGCGCTGGTGGGCGTCGGGTCCTGGATCCGGAGCTGGCCCACGATGTCGAGGGTGCCGCCGCGCCAGCCGGTGAACCGGCAGGGAGGGGCGGTGAAGAGGTAGGTGGCGTCGTCGGGCACCCCGTCCCCATCGCTGTCTGTGGCGGTGGACGGACTGACACAGGACGCGGCCACCAATGAGGCCGCCTGGCCGGCCGCCTGGGTGGTGCCGATGGGGTCGAGGGCGCTGCCGAGGGTGAGGGCACCGAGCCCGGCCTCGACCTCGTCCCGGAGGCTGGCGCCCATATCGGTGGTGATCTCGTCAGCAGGGCCCGCGCCGCTGGAGATCTCGTCGTTGCAACCGAGTGCGGCAAAGGCAGTTAGGGCGGCGGCCAGGAAGGTCAGCCTGGTCCCGGATTGGGTCATGCGTGCTTCTCCTTCTTATGGCGCCGTGCGGCGCCGACTCCGGGGCAAGGGCGGCAGGAACCCATAGGCATCGGCGGCTGGGCTCCGAGATCAGATGCACCCGATCTGTGAGCATAACCCGGGCCGGTGAGGCAGAACAACCGGAGAGAGCAGATCAGGGCGCTCCCTGGCTCCCCGGTCATTACAGACCGTCAACATCGAAACGTCAAGCCAGACAAGTTGTTGACGGTCCGTTGAAGGCGCCGCATACTCTTGTGATCCCCGCACCAGTGAGACCCTGTGGAGCCGCGACGGTATCTCCGTTGCATGGGTCAGCCTTCCTTGTTCGCGCCCTACGGCGAGCCGTCCGCTTCCGTACCAAGAAGCACTTGGCCTTGCTGATCTACCTGACAGTAGAGGCGAAACCTCACCGCCGTGAGCGTCTGGCCGAACTGCTGTGGCCCGACGTGTCGCCTACCGAGGGGCGGCACTCCCTCGCCACCGCGCTCTCGACGTCTACGGCCTCGGGTCGGTCGCCAGGGCCTGGAAACCAGCCGAGATCACGTCCGCCTCATCCCGGGACGGGTGGACTTGGATCTCGACCGGCTCGAGGCGGGGGATGTTCTTGGCACTGAGGTGACAGGTCCTCTGGAGGTGGCCGCCTTTCTCGACGGCTTCGACATCGTTGACTCATCCGAGTTCACCCATTGGAAGGATCGGCAGCAGGCCCGGCTGCTGCCGGCGATCAAGGACGCGTTGGTGCTTCCTGATCGACCGCTGTCGTCGACCGGGGACTCCCGGCAGATCGAGCGGCTGGCTGACCGAATGCTGGCGCTTGACGAGCTGAGCGAAGAGGCGATCAGGGCCAAGATGGAAGCCCGGGCCTTCGCCGGTGATCGGCTGACGGCACTGGAGTTCTTCGAAGAATGGAAGAAGAAGCTGGCGGACGAGCTGCAAGCGGCACCCTCGGACCTGGTCGAGGGTATGGCGGTACGGCTGCGGCGGCGCGGCTGGGAACGGACCACGTCAGACCAACATCCCGACCGTGCCCACGGATCAATGGCGAGGGCGACGGTTCATTGGCCGCACGGCCGAATATCGGGTGCTCTACGAGCTCTGGGAGGCGGTGCAACGTGGGGAACCCGGCCACGCGACTGATACTCGGTGACTCCGGAGTTGGAAAGACCACTCTGGTCGAGAAGCTCACGACGGCGGCCGGTCTGGAGGGAGCGGCAATCAGCCGAGTGCAGTGCTACGACCTCGAGCGGGAGATCCCCTATTCCACAGTAAGCAGCCTCATCCTGGGCTTGCTGGACCGCCCGGGAGTCTCAGCCACCGCTCCTGAGTCACTCGCAGAGCTGGCCAGGACCGTACCAGAGGTGCGCCACCGCTTTCCCAATATCCCGGCATCGAGTGATAGCCAGGGCGAAGCGGCCAGAATCCGGTTGACTGAAGCATTTCACGAAATGGTGGCGATGGTAGCGGAGGAGCACCCGGTCATTCTGGTAGTGGACGACCTGCATCTGGCGGACGACGTCAGTCTGGCGGTCCTTCATTTGATGATGCGGCGGGCTCAGGGGCAGCCGATCCTGGTCTTGCTCATAGCGCGCCCCGGCGAGCTGCCCCAGTCTCCTCAGGCGACAAAGCTTCGAGCGGCTGCCGGAGGCATGGGGATCCACGAAATCGAGCTCCTGCCGCTCGGCGACGAGGAGAGTTTGGAGTTGTTACAGTCGCTGATACCCACCGACGAGGCCCATCCATCCCCCACGGCCCAACGTGCCCTGCTGCGTGCGGCAGCTGGCTACCCCATGGTGCATCGAGTTGCTGGTTCAGGACTGGAAAGCCAGCGGCGAACAATCATTGGCGCTTTCCGTAGACGCCATGACGGAAGAATTCGGTGCTGGCAGCCCTCCTCAGGCTTCCTACCGTCAGATTCTGGAACGAATTACCCGCTCACTCGATAACACGACTCATAACGTGCTGAACTTCGCGGCGGTCCTGGGACAGCGCCTCAATGATCTCAACATGTACGCAATTGTCGATCTCAGCGCCGGTCAGACCATGAGTGCCATGGCGGAGCTGGTGAATCGTCGAGTACTGAGGGATGGCACGCAGGGTCTCGAGTTCGTCAACGAGATGGTACGGGCAGCCGCTTACATCGGTGTCCCTCCGACTCTGCGGCGGGTTCTTCATGGAAATATCGCCGATCGCTTCATACAGGAACGAACCATAGGTGACGGGGGCGGGCCTTGCAATAGCGTGGCACTGTATACGTGCCGGCCGCAGCGCAGAAGCGACCCCGTACCTCTTGCGTGGTGCCCGGGAAGCCATTCAGTCTGGCGTGCCCTACGCCGCAGAACGCGGGCTCTGCAACCGCACTGCTCCAATCTTCGTGATCGGGACAGGACGGAAGCACTCGTGCTGCTCGCGGAAGCGCTTCAAGAGCAGAGTAGATGGGACAGAATCTCTGGTGGTTCTCGAGTCAAATCGGCTTCTACCGCAGTCTTACCGCATCACACTCTGGCTTTCGTCCTAAGCACGAGAGCCAGGCGCGGCTGGGTCATATCGACCCGAGGGAGTTAGCGGAGCTACCAGCAAGATTCCTTGCCTTCATCGGATCTCAAGCCGATAATCCAGCCGAATACGAGCCGCCATTGAAGCGGCCTCAATTCTATGACACTAGTTACAGGAGCTCGCACTCACTCCTGTCTATTGGAGACAGTATCCTCACTCGGATGAGGGCGCTAGAGGTGGATGAGATCGCGCATTTCTTGCTTGCCAATCGATGCTCTTTTACAATATCAGAGCTTTTAGCTCCAGCTTGAAGTGCATAGCTGAGGCCATGAGCCTCCTGCAGAAACGACGGGCCACTCCAAACTCTGTTCTCGCGATGCTCCAAAGGGCATAGGCGCTATCCTGATGCTGCAGGGCTCCTATGCAGCCATTCCATTGCCTTTCTACGTGTCTACAATACGGCATCTCAGAATCGGAAATGACAGAATTTATCTGCAGGCAAGTGCGAACTTGGCTCTTAGCTTCGCGCGACTTGGAGAGTATGAGAAGGCCATTGAGTGGGCTGACCGCGCATTCGAGTTCCATAAGGATGTCTAGCATGCCCTTCCCTAGCGTTGCAAGCTGCCCAAGAGCGCAGTTCTCGCATAACGCCATGCTGGGCAAGAACTAGCAAGGCTGAAGAATTCATTCGGCAGGGGCTGACGCATTTCGCCAGCTGACGGCTCCGCCAGGTCTACAGGCTTGGGCGCTCTATTCGGCTGATGGATATGCAATGCTGGGCAAATGTGGCGGGAAGCTGAAGAGGAGGGCGAGGCGGGCCACCTCTGGAGTGAACGGTCGAGATCCACTCGGACTCTTGTGTGGGCGCCTATGCTCGTTGGGTGGCTAGGGCTAGTGTTACCTCGGGAGGATGAGCGATGTGCATGAGAATCTCGGACGGCCTGGTAGCGAACCTTGAAAGATACGATGCGATAGACAAGGCAGAAATACTCAACGCAAGGCCTGGTTAAGCGCAAGGCTGGCGTAGTCTCATGCCAGCAAGTAGCTCGAATGCGTAGATATTTAGAGGCCCTTCCATCGGCGGTTACAGACCAACTTAGGTGCATGGGAATGCTGGATTTCTGTTAGTGCGACATTAACTAGGCATTTCGCTTCCAGATTACTCCGGTCGGCCAACTCACACGTTTGGACCGCGATGGGCCAGTCTCTGCCTTTCTCCGCAGCCGCCGATACCCCCCCGATCAGCCGACGCACTGCAACTGACCCGACAACTACATCAATCAGCTCGTGGATCGAACTGAGTTCCCTTGCATTTCTGCAGCTCAGCGATCACAACATCGAGAGGCAGACGCTTCCTATACGGACGATCGGTGGTCATTGCATCAATCGTATCCGCGATAAGGATGATACGGGCTCCGAGAGGGATGGTCTTAGCAGACAAACCGTCGGGATAGCCCTGCCCATCCCATCGCTCGTGGTGATGCCTCACCGATTCCTGAATAAAGCCATGAAACTTGGAGATTATTCCTACGAGATCGGCACTCTTCGCAGAATGCGTCTGCATCAGGGCGGTTTCTTCGTCAGTTAGCCGTCCTTCCTTGCGCAGCAAGGGTGCAAACTCCTCGTGGATCTTACCGACATCGTGCAGCAGCGCAGCGGTTTCAATCTCCTCGATCTCGCGGGCAGGCAGGCCAAGCTCGACAGCTACCGCTCTCGACATCTCACTCACCCGCACGGAATGCCCCGAGGTATATGGATCGCGAGCTTCTATGGCTTTGACCATAACTTGAAGAAGTTCTTGTCCACTATGCCTCGAGTTGGTGGTACAATCCATACACATGACGTACGGCAATAAGCGGGACAATTACTCCGAGGAGCCCCAGAGATCCAAAGCCGATCCACAGGTCGAACCGAATGTAAAGCCAGGCGACAAGAATGCCGACCAGACTGGCAGCGAGATCGTATCCCAAAACCCCCCGAGTGTTCATATTCCAAACTTCGCGAAACGACCGCCCTGAACTCAAGACGATCGCGACCGTTGACAGGCACTGAGTTCGTAAGGAAATACACCGACGGCAAAAACAATGAACAGCCCCACGTCACGCTGCACCGGCTGAGAGGCGAGAACGCTAGACTCGGGGCCAAGTAAGTGGGCGGCAGTTCCCCACCCAGCGGTGGATAGTACGAGCAGCCAACGACACCGCTAACACTCGTTGGGAGACGTTGAAGGCGACTTGATGCCTGGTTACTGCGGGCTAATTTGCCGAGTAGTGTCGCAACCGCCAGCTACAACCGCACCCCACCAGCCTCCAAATAAGCAGGCACACTGGCCAGGTGCATGATGAACGATGTCGATCCCTTTGCCGCTAGCCTTAGATGTGTGTTAAGGACTCCAAGCAGAGTAGCGAACAAGAATGAGCGTTAGGAACGGCCACCAACCAGGAAATGGCAGAGCGCACGAACCACACGCCCGCACCGCAGGATTGCCGCTGCGGCAGTGACTAAACCGACAAAGAGGTATATGCGTGTCTGGCGTGGCATGTTTAACAGGATGGGGATCTCGGTCTGCCAGACATTACGACCAGGTGATGCCTTCACCCCACGATCAGTCGGGCGAAGAACCTCCCAACTGCTGCGATCAAACTGCCTATTAACATGAGCGTCACCTCCCTTCAAGAGCTTAAGAACTCGGGAAGTGGCAAGCCTCGCTATGGCCCACCAGACGCTCCGCTCGACAGTTGTCCGCTTGTCTTCGCTCACTGCTACCTACGAAGACCGGGATCCCCTTACCTTTTTCGTCCTTTCTGAGTGGGACGACTACTTACTGGTCCAGACGGATCTCGGAATACCTGGACTTGTCCTGAGCCGGCGGAAGTGAAGACACGCCGGACCCCGGCTCTCCGCCGGACTGCCCTTCGCTTCTGATGTCCGGTTTGAATCTCGCGGACGCGAGGGGGACGCATCCGTACTCGCCAGCCCACTTCCAGCTCTGTGCAGCCTACCGCTAGAGGCTTACTCGCGCTACCCGCCGAATCCCGCTTACCCACCTTACCGCCGCGCTAGGACCAGCCCGCCGCCTACTCCGGCCGTCTCATCTCGGTCCACCGGTTGGTCGCGTCCAGCACCGCGAACACCGCCGCGCGCTCCGCGCTCTCCTTGATCTCCGCCGTGCCGCTCAGGAGCAGCGTCTCCCGCCCGCCCAGCCCCTGCACCGCCACGAAGGCAAACTCCCGGTCGAACCCCTCCACGATCTTGGCGCCCTCGAGCGCCAGCGACGAATCCTTCAGCAGCCGGTCCAGCACCGTCACCGACGCCTTGGCCGCGGCCTCGACCCGGTTCCGCGGGGTATCCGAGCTTTCCTCTTCTGCCGTCTCGGTGCCCCCCAGGTAGGAGAGCGTCACCGAGATCATGATCCGGTGCGGGCGGCGGCCCGGCGCCACGGTCAGGTTCTCGAACAGCACCGCCCGTTGGAGGACCAACTCCCGCACCGCATCGCGTTCCAGCGCTTCGATCGGCTTCACGTCGGCCGTCTGGGCGATGCTGATCTTCCGGTGGTCGATCTTGAGGCCGAGCTGGGCCAGCAACGCCGACTCGATGTTCCGCACCAGCTGCTTGGGGGCCAGACCCGCCTGCGCCAGTACGTGGACCTCGCTGACCTCGCCCAGCGGGGTGGTGACCACCCGGGCCGACAGAATTCCTTCCAGGCTGGTGAGCAGGTTCTCCGCCCGCCGCACGCCCCAGGGATCGGGGATCGAGTCGGGGTTGCCGGCGCGGGCCGGCTGCTGCGGTGTGCCAATCGGCTTGGAGCTGAACGGTCCGGTCACGGTCTCCCGTCTTTCGGTGTGCAGCGTGGTGGGCTCAAGCAACCGCATTGCGTCCCGCGGCCTTCGCACGGTACAACGCCCGGTCGGCGGAGACCAGTAGGTCTCCCTCAGGCTCGTTGAAATCGAACTCGGCAACCCCGACGCTCACGGTGATCAGCCCGGCCGGATAGCCCATCCGCCGCCCGATCCCCTCGATGCCGGCCCGGAGCGCCTCGGCCACCCGGGCCGCGCCGTCCAGATCGGTCCGGGTCAGGATGACGACGAACTCGTCGCCGCCGTAGCGGGCCGCCACGTCCGAGGCGCGCACCGCGTGCTTGATCTCCTCGGCCACGGCCTTGAGAATGTCGTTCCCGGCTTCGTGTCCGAACTGGTCGTTCACCTGCTTGAAGCGGTCCAGATCGAGGAAGAGCACCGCGAACCTCTCGCTGCTCCGCTTGCTCCGCTCGATCTCGAACGCCAGCCGCTCCCGCAGCACCCGGTAGGTCGAGAGGCCGGTGAGCTCGTCGGCCGCGGCCGCCCGGTGGGCCTCTTCGGCCCGGCGCTCCTGGTACGGTGCGCACTGCCGCATCGATGCCCGGCCCAGCACCGCCGCCTCGGCAAAGCGCTGGCAGGTCTCGAAACCGCAGGCCCGGCAGTCCCACGGACGCCCGTTGGGCCCCAGCCCGATCTGGTGCAGCACGGCCGTAACCGCCGCGGGATCGGGCCGGATCGGCCGCGCCTTGATTGCAAAGGTGGCGCCAACGCTGGCGACCACCGCCGTGTCCACCACCGGGTACCGGCTCCGGGGCGGCTCGGTGCTGGCCAGCAGCTCCCGCCGCCAGAACAGCTCCTCCCGCGGCCCCGACAGCGGGTGGTCCAGCGCTCCTTCGGTCGAGAGAATATCCACGAACCCGAGGTCGAGCCGGTCCACCGCCACCGCCCGTGCCACCGCCTTGAGCGCGTCCAGCCCGCGGAGCTTCCGGAACTTGCGGCTGGAGTAACGAGCCCCCTCCAGCAGCGGCAGCGGCAGCCCGCCCGCGGCGCTGAGGTGCCGCCGCCGCTCCTCCGGTACCCGGTCGAAGAAGATCGGCTGGCTCAGCACGTTGGCGTCCCGGATCCGGAAGATCTGGTCCAGGTCGCTGAAGGTGATGGCTGCGTCGAGCTCGTTGCTGCTGAAGGGCGGGCTGATCCCCGCGTACACGATCTTGAGCCCCGCACCATACTGCGCTCTCAAATATCGGGCCTCGGCCACCGGCGGCACCGTCACCGGAGCCAGATACGGAACAAGCTCGGGGAACTGGAGCCGGACGGTGTCCACTACCACCGGATCGGTGGAGCGGATGAGGGTCCCCCACGGCTCTTCTTCCCAGAGCTTAAGGTATTCTGCCGCAACCAGTTCGTCGCCGATGACGCCCCGGGTTACTGCCCGGAAGCCGGCCGCGTAGCAGGCGTTGATGACCTGCTCCGGCGTTGCGGGATAAAAATGGGCGACCGACTCCGGGCTGAGGATGAGCACACCATCGCCCTGTGAGGCGATGGCAAGAGCCCGCCCAATCTCGCCGTTTACCTTGACCGCATCGTGCGGGCAGACCTGCAGGCACTGGCCACAGCGAATACAGGGCTCATCCTCGATCTGGACCAGCAACGGCTCATCCGCCGTCACCGCAATAGCATCGGTGGGGCAGACCCGTACACACGCCAAGCATGCCACACAAAGCTCGGCATCAATGACAAAATTCAAGGCTGGTCCAGAGGGAGGGGATCGATTGCAATTTGACGGCTGGGACAACGACTGTCAAGGGATAGGTAGGTGCAAAGTATTCATACAGTAGAACTTAGCTCGCTGCAACATCCTGCAATGAGACACCAAGTATGAGGCGTGCTAAATCATTCAAGGTGATAGGCTTTGATCTTACGATATAGAGTGCGTTCGCCGATACCCAACACCTCGGCCGCGCGGCGGCGGTTGCCCCTGGTACTCCTTGAGCGCGGCCTCGATCGTGGCCCGCTCCACCTCGGCCATGGTCATGCCGGGCCGGTAAAGCACCGGCTGGTCGCCGTCGCGCTCGTTGTCCGACATCACATCGGCCACCGCCGAGTGGTCGGCGAGCTCGATCACCTGCACCCGCTGCGGGTGATCGTCCAACCGCCGGCGCAGCTCCTCGATCTGGAGCCGCAGGTCCACCAGACTCCGGAGGATGAACTCCAGTTCCTGCACCGGAACGTCCCGCCCCGGCTGCTGCTGCAGCAGCCGCATCGGCAGGAGCGTCCCCGCTCCCTCCAGCACGTCGGCCGGTATGTCCGATGCCCGGATCTCGGCACCGGGGGCCAGCACCACCATCGACTCCACCAGGTTGCGGAGCTGGCGGACGTTCCCCGGCCACGGCGCGTTCACCAGCCGCTGCATCGCCTCCGGAGTGATTCCCCGGAAGGGCCGCTCATGGGTCTTGGCGAACTCGCGGATGAAACGGCGCACCAGCAGGGGGATGTCGCCCCGGCGCTCGCGCAGCGGCGGCAGATAGATGTTGAGGACGTTGAGACGGTAGTAGAGATCGTCCCGGAACTCGCCCAAGGTGACCGCATCGCGGAGAGTGCGGTTGGTGGCGGCGACGACCCGGACGTCCACCTTGATCGGCTGGGTACCGCCGACCCGGAAGAACGTCCGGCTCTCCAGCACCCGCAGCAGCTTCACCTGGGTGGACAACGGGATCTCGCCGATCTCGTCCAGGAAGATGGTGCCGCCATCGGCCAGCTCGAACCGGCCCAGCCGCCGCTCCGCCGCGCCGGTGAAGGCGCCCTTCTCGTGACCGAACAGCTCCGACTCCAGCAGCGTCTCCGGCAGCGCGGCGCAGTTCACCGTGATGAAGGCTTCGTTCCGCCGCGGGGACAGGTCGTGCAGCGCCTTGGCCACCAGCTCCTTTCCGCTGCCGCTCTCGCCTTGCACCAGCACCGTGCTGGAGACCGGCGCCATCTGCTCGATCTTCACCAGCACTTCCTGGATCGGCGCACTCTCCCCCACGATACCGGTGCGCTCCTGCAGATGCCGCCGATCGATCAGCCGACGGCCGGTGGCGACCGCGTCGTCCGGCGTAACCGGCTTGGTCATGACCTCGGTGGCGCGGAGGCGCCCCACTCGCTCGGCTCGCTCCGAGTCGGTGGGCTCCAGCAGCGCGAGAGTGGAGATCTCGGCGTCGTGCGCCAGGGCGGCAAGCTGCTGGACGTGGGGCTCGTGCACCGCACCGGTGAGGATCACCAGCTCCGGGTTCTCCCGGCGGACGGTGCCCCGCGCGTCATCCAGCGAGGAGAACATCGCGGTGGAGAACTTCGCCGCCTCGAAGGCCCCGTTGAGCCGCACGGCGGTCTCGAGGTCGTCCATGGCGATGAGGATCTGGGAAGTCATGAGTAGAAGGTAATGCCAGAACGGCAGGAGAGAGTCGGGGCCGGTGAGCGTGCAGTCGCCAGTCACCGGTCCGAGTCTCCAGTTGCAGGACCCGCTACCGACTTGCGACTGGTGACTGCCGCTGGCGACTGGCGACTAGTGACTCGTTTTTGCCCCGGTTACCAGCTCCACCGCATGCTCCACCAGCTCGCTCAGCACGGTGAGCCCGTCCCGCACGCCACCGGGGCTGCCCGGGAGATTCACGATCAGCGTCTTGGCGCGTACCCCGGCGATGCCGCGGGACAGGGCCGCACGAGGAAAGCGGGGATAGGCGCTCATCCGCAGTGCCTCGGCGATGCCCGGGGCTTCCTTCTCCAGGATGGTGCGGGTGGCCTCGGGGGTGACGTCGCGGGCGGTGAGCCCGGTGCCGCCGGTGGTGAGGATCACATCGGCCTGGCCGCCGTCAGACCATTCGGCCAGCACGGCCGAGATGCGGCCGGTCTCGTCGGGCACCAGCGCGCGCGCGGCGAGAGCGTAGCCTCGCTCCTTGGCCCATGAGGCGATGAGATCGCCCGAGGAGTCGCTCCGCTCGCCGCGGCTACCCGCGTCGGAGATGGTGAGGATGGCGAGCCGAAGAGACATGGTTTGAAGATAAGGCCCATGCTGGCTCACATCAGGCTTGTCGATGCCTAAGCCGCACCGGGGGTACAACCCAGCGCTGCGTCACTCAACAGCGGCCACCGCCACCGGTGTGGTTCGCATGGTCTGCGTGCCGTCACCGAGCTGGCCGTAGACGTTGCCGCCCCAGCAGTACGCCCGATCGTCGTTGGTCAGGCCGCACGCGTGTGTGTTGCCCGTCCACAGGCCATGGATCGGCAGGGCGCCGGCGACCGCCACGGGAGTGATGCGGCCGGTCGTGGTGCCATTACCAAGCTGTCCAGAGGAGTTGAGGCCCCAGCACCGGGCGCGGTCGCCGATGGTGACCCCGCAGGTGAAATTCGTGCCCACGCTCACACTCCGGAGGCGAAGCGGCCGGCTACCGCCCGCGGCGCGTGCCGCTCGATCCGGGTGCCGTCGCCGAGCTCGCCGGCCACGTTCCTGCCCCAGCAATAGGCCCGGGATTCCCCGGTCACCGCGCACGTATGCTGGCCTCCCGCGTTTACCTGGCGGAACAGAAGCCCACCGGCCACGGCACGCGGTGCGAGGCGCTGGGTGGTGGTCCCGTCACCCAGCCGGCCATTGACGTTGAGGCCCCAGCAGTAGACCCGGTCCGCGGTCGTGATGCCGCAGGTGTGGTAGAAGCCCGCGCTCACCTGCCGGAAGGTCAACCCACCGCTGACCTTCACCGGCCGCGGGCGCTGGACCGTGGTGCCATCGCCGAGCGCGCCGAACTGGTTGTAACCCCAGCAGAAGAGCACGTTCGCCACCGTCAGCCCGCAGGTATGCTGGTCACCGCCGCGCACCTGTCGGAATCGGCGGTCACCCGCCACGGCGGTCGGCACGGGGTTCGGGGCGTCGGAGGTGAGGGCCCCGTTCCCGAGCTGGCCGAAGGCATTCCACCCCCAGCAGTAGATCCGCTCGTCGGTCGTGACTCCGCAGGTATGCATGGATCCGGCATCGAGCATGAGGAACCGGTGGGTGCCGGCGACCGGGTGCGGGGTGAGGTGATCCAGTCCGACCCCGTCGCCCAGCTGGCCGAAGCTGTTGTCGCCCCAGCAGTAGGCCCGGGAGTCGAAGGTCACGCCGCAGCTGTGCCGATATCCGGCCACCACCTGGCGGAAGACTGGTGCCTGGGCGAGCTGCACCTGGTCCGACTCCAGTGCCGGGCCGGCCGGCGGCTCCAGATCATCCCGGCAGCCGGGGAGCAGCACCAGAGAGGTTCCGAGGACAGGGATAAGACACCAGATGCGGGACTGCATGGCTGGACTCCCTTGAGAGCGTAGACCGGTGCTGACCGCTGGAACAGTGATCTATCCGCGTCAAGCAGGTCTCAAGTGCTCTCCCAGGCATAGCTCAGGGTGGAAAGCTCGTAGCTTCTCGATCCTCCCGTCGCTCCTGCGTGTCACCGTCCCACGATAGAGTTACGCCTTGGGATCCGTACTTCGCGTGCGGGAAATCCGCGGTCGAGGACCGGTGTCCCCTCCCCGAAAGTCGAAATGCGTTGGGTCGAAGGTGCGGGTATAGCGACCTTCTCGACGCCGGGCATGAGCTCGCTGGATGAGCGCCATGGCAAGCTCCATAGCCGGCATCCACACGTCCGGCGTCATACCGGGATACTCCGCCGCGTACTCCGGCTTCAGCCGCGCCTCACGTACACCCATCATCTCGAGCGACTTATTTCAGCTCGGGTGGTCACTTTCGCCTCATATACCATTCCATCAGCGCCAGAGCGATCAACGCCAGTACGAGCGATTTCATGTGCTACGCCGCACCTCATCTATGTCGGCACCACCATCTACCCGTCAACTCGAGGCCTGATAGCCTCACAGGGCTGGCCCGGCGGTGGATGAGTCCGCCGGAGTGGGAGTCGTACCCAGCACGAGCTTGATCACCGCGAGCATCGTCTGGCCGTCGAACGGCTTGGCAAGCACCGTAATAATGCCTTGGCCATCGCTGAGGGACGTCAACTCGTCCACGGGGTGGGCAGACATGAGGACCACCCGGACGCTCGGATGTTCGGCCACCAGCCGCCTGGCGAGCGTGGTGCCAGGCATACCGGGCATTCTGATATCACTGAGTACCAGGTGGATTGGCTCCGGTGCGGTGCGGGCGACATCGAGCGCCTCCAGCCCGTAGCCTGCCTCCAGTACCTGGTAACCCTCGCTCCGGAGTTGCCGGACGAGCAGCTGGCGTAGCGAGACCTCGTCGTCCACCACCAGGATCGTGGCCTTACTCAGGCGGGTAGGCATGGGGGACTCCTTGTGGTGCCGGCCCAGAGCTTATGACCAGCGTGGGAGCCGGGACCGCTGGTCGGGGGTGCCTGCTCTACTCTGATCGTAGGGGGGGACAAATGGGGTCGCAAGGCGTGCAGCGGGCTGCGGTTCCGTCAAGCTGTTTGACACTATAAGTAGTTTATTTCCAACAACATCGGAGGCATGCTGTAGTGTGCAGGTCGGGTCGAAGGCTACGACGCCTTTTCTATGGCTTTATAGGAGAATTTCTGGCCACCCACCGAAGCCTCGTACATCAGCCCGCCCTTGGCCATGGTGACGATGGCAACGCCGTTGCGGTACGCGAGATCAGCCGAGGCGCGAGCAGTGAGCGCAACAGCCGAGGCCTGGGCGTCGAGCTTTAGCCGCCCAGCCTTGAAGTTGTCGAGCGCGGCCGCGTCCTTGAGGAAAACGACCTCACTGTAGGCCTGCCCGCCGAGCTGGAGGCCGATGGTTACCTGGGTAAGAGTGGAGCGCCCGATCAGCCGGCCGCGCTGGTAGACGTAGCCCTTGCCCCGAGCCGCACCCAGACCCATCCCTCCTTTGCCGACGGTCGGGAACACGGCGTAGCCGTGCGCGTCGGCGAATACCTTGGCCAGACCAGGATCCTTTTCCTTGAACTTCTTGATGACCGCAGCGACCTCTGACGGATCGGCCGTCCGCCCTGAGCTGACGGCGGCAGGCGGGACTGACGAAGGGGCCAGCAGCGCCAGGAGCACTGCCGGGTAGTGGAAAGGGAGCTTCATCGGACCATTCTCTTGAGGGGCTGACCGTTAGCCAAAGATAAACGGAGAGGTGAGAACACCGGTTCCCCAGGCAGTCCTCATATAGAAGGTCCATTGCTTGATCCGCTTGCCCCGGATCGACCCCGCCTGGGAGAGCACCCGGAGATGCTAATTCCTAGCTACTGTCAGGTGCAGCGTGCCAGGTTATTAGCCGTTTCCGGAGGCGTGCCTATGGCGCAGGATAGCGATACCCCCATCACCCGCGAGCGCATCGCCGCCGTCGAGCAAACCATCCGGCCCCACATTCGGCGCACCCCCGTGGTCGAGCTCGACGGCAGCGACCTGGGGCTCCGGCCATTTCCGCTCATCCTGAAGCTGGAGCTGCTGCAGCACTCGGGGTCGTTCAAGGCCCGGGGCGCCTTCGCCAACCTGCTGCTGCGACCGATTCCCCCGAGCGGCGTGGTGGCGGCCTCGGGCGGAAATCACGGCGCCGCGGTCGCCTTCGCCGCGATGAAGCTGGGCGTTCCGGCCAGGATCTTCATCCCGACCGTCGCCTCTCCTGCCAAGGTGGACCGGATTCGAAGCTATGGCGCTACCCTGGTGGTCATCGGTGAGCGCTACGCCGATGCCCTGGCCGCCAGCGAGAGCTGGGCCGCCGAGTCCGGCGCGATGCCGGTGCACGCCTTCGATCAGGCCGAGACCATCCTGGGGCAAGGAACGCTGGGTCTCGAGCTCGAGGCGCAGGCCCCGGACCTGGACACTATCATCACCGCGGTCGGGGGCGGCGGGCTGGTGAGCGGCCTCGCCGCGTGGTATGCCGGCCGGCGCAAGGTGGTCGGCGTCGAGCCGGAGCTGGCGCCGACGTTGACGCAGGCGCTCGCTGCGGGCCGGCCGGTCGATGCCGACGCCGGTGGTATCGCGGCCGATTCGCTGGCTCCCCGCCGAGTGGGCGAGCAGGTCTTCCCGATTGCGCGGGCACATGTAGCGGAGGTGCTGCTGGTGACCGACGGGGCGATCCGAAATGCCCAGGAGGCCCTGTGGAGTACGGTCAGGGTAGTGGCGGAGCCGGGAGGTGCGGCCGCGCTCGCCGCCGTCCTGTCAGGCCGCTACCGTCCGGAGCCGGGAGAACGGGTCGGCATCGTGGTCAGTGGCGGCAACACGGTTGCCGTTGCCTTCGATCGCTAGGGTAGCTCTGTCATCATCAACGCGAGTGTTCGTGCCCGGGATCATCGACGCTCGTCTCGAGCAGCTGCAGCTCGAGTTACCGGCCCCCACCAAGCCCGTGGCCAACTTCGTTCCCTGCGTGCGCACACCGGCTCAGGCCTTTTCAGGCGACGGGCGACAACCCCGGTCGTTGCAACCTGCTGGCGGGCGAGTTGATGGTATAGCAGATTCGGGAGACCTCCCATCTTAAGCTGGTTCCATGGTCGGTGTGCCGTCCACACTCGCCGAAGCTCTTAGCGAGAGATACGTGCTCGAGCGCGAGCTCGGGCAGGGTGGGATGGCAACCGTGTATCTCGCGGAGGACCTCAAGCATCATCGGAAAGTGGCGCTCAAGGTCCTGCGCCCCGAACTTGCCGCTACCATCGGCCCGGAACGCTTCTTCCGCGAGATCGAGGTAGCCGCCAGGCTGCAGCACCCGCACATTCTCCCGCTGCACGACTCAGGTGAAGCCCAGGGTTTCCTCTACTACGTCATGCCGTTCGTGGACGGCGAGAACCTGCGTGGCCGGCTCACCCGCCACGGCGAGCTGCCGATTCACGTCGCGGTGAAACTGCTCACTGAGGTCGCCGACGCGATGGCCTACGCGCATGCGCAGGGCGTGGTCCACCGCGACATCAAGCCGGACAACGTTCTCCTCTCGGGCCGGCACGCGTTAGTGACCGACTTCGGCGTGGCGAAGGCGGTGAGCGAGGCGACCGGCCGCCAGGTCCTCACCACCGCGGGCATCGCACTCGGCACGCCTGCCTACATGGCTCCCGAGCAGGCGACCGCCGACCCCCAATTGGACCACCGGGTGGACATCTACGCTCTCGGCGCGATGGGCTACGAACTGCTCGCCGGCCGTCCGCCGTTTACCGGGCTCTCCTCCCAGGAAGTGCTCGCGGCGCATGTCACTCAGCAGCCCCAGCCCATCTCCACTCTCCGGCCCGCGGTCCCGGCGGCGCTCGCCGCGATCATCATGAAGTGCCTGGCCAAGCGCCCGGCGGACCGCTGGCAGAGCGCGGACGAGCTGCTGGCCCAGCTGGAGCAGCAACTCACACCGAGCAGCGGGGTGACGCCGAGCGGGGGAACTCAGCCGGTGCTTCCCACGGTCAGCACCCAGTCGTCCACCAGGGTGGCATCGCGGGCGTCCGGATTCGGCGGTCCCGGGCGGTGGTGGCTGCGCCCCGCGCTCATCGCCGCCGCAGCCATCGCCCTGGTCCTCGGAGGCATATACCTCGGCGGAACCAAAGGTCGCGCCCCGGCCGCCGCCACCGAGACAAACGTCAAGATGCTCGCTGTGCTGCCCTTCAAGAACCTGGGCGCCGCGGAGGACCGGTACTTCGCCGACGGGCTCACCGAGGAGATCACCAGCAGGCTCGCCACGGTGAAAGGGCTCGGGGTCATCTCCCGCACCAGCGCCGACCAGTATCGCAATACCCCCAAGGCGCTGCGGACGATCGGCCGCGAGTTGGGCGCCGGCTACGTGCTGGAGGGGGGCGTGCGTTGGGAGAAGCGGGCTGGTGCCCCGAGCCGGGTGCGGGTGACGCCCCAGCTCATCCGGGTGTCCGACGACCGGCACCTCTGGGCCGACCGCTATGACGCCGAGCTGGCCGACATCTTCGCCGTCCAGGGCAACATCGCCGAGAAAGTAATGGCCGCGCTCAACGTCGCTCTGGGCGACTCTGGACGGGCCTCGATGGCCGACCGGCCCACGGCGGTGCCGGAGGCCTACGACTATTACTTGAGGGGGTTGGAACTGGAGAAGCGGGGGCGCCGAGCCGAGGAGCAGCATCTCGCCCTTCAGATGTATCAGCGAGCTCTCAACCTCGATCCGCGGTTCGCCCTCGCGCTTGCGCGGGTGTCCAAGATCCACTCCTTCGAGTACTGGGACTATCGCGACCGGACCGAGGCCCGGCTGGCGCTCGCCAAGACCGCGGCCGACTCGGCGCTCCGCCTTTCTCCTGATCTACCGGAAGGGCACCTGGCGCTCGGCTTCTACCATTATTGGGGCCATCTGGCGTACGAGCAGGCCCTACGGGAGCTGGGCATCGCGTTGGCGGGCAGGCCCAACGACAGCGAAGCGATCTACGCCACCGGGCTGGTGCAGCGGCGCCAGGGGCGCTGGGCCGAAGCGATGGCGAGCCTCACCCGGGCAGCCGAGCTCGACCCGCGGTCATCGGAGCGGAACCTCGAGCTGGCGCTGACCGGATTCGTGACCCGGGAGTGGTCGACTGTGCAACTTGCGGTGGACCGGCTCCTGGCGTTTCATCCAGATGGTCCAGATGGCCATATCTCCAACGCGTGGCTGGCGCTCCTCAGCCGCGGCGATACCGCGGCGGCCGCCGCCGCCCTGCGCGCAGGCATGATGCAGTCCGACTCGCTGGAGGTGCTGGCGTTGGGCTACCCGGCGTTTCTCCTGGAGCACGACCCAGCGCTCGCATCTGCGTTCGCGAGGATCTCGGTGGCCACCTTCTCCGGTGACTCAGCCGCATACTACGCCTGGCGGGCCGGGTTCGAGCGTCGCCGCGGCGATGCCGCTGCCGAGCGACGGCATTCGGATTCGCTGCGCGCCAACGTCGAGCCCAAGGCGAAGCACCGTCCCGCCGACCCCAACTATCACGGGCAACTCGCGGTCGCGTACGCCAGCCTAGGGCGATCGGCTGAGGCGGTCAGGGAGGCCCGGAAGGCGTTGGAGCTGGTGCCGAAGTCGCGGGACGCGTTCATGCACACAGTACGGGTCTATGAGCTAGCCAGCATCCTGGTGCGAGCCGGGCAGAACGACGCCGCCATGGACCAGATCGAGTATCTGACGACGATACCTAGCTGGTACGTCGCCAACGGATATCGCTACCTGCCCGACTGGGGCCCGCTACGGTCCAACCCCCGCTTCCAGCGGCTGCTCGCGGGCATGAAGTAAATAGCCCGCCCGGGGTCGTCTTCTGCACAAAAAAGGACGTTAGGTGTACACCGGACTAGCGAATTCGGGACGGTCCTGAATCGTCTCGAGGGGGTCTGCCCGTCCGCCCCATCGATTAGAACTCGAACCCGGCCGCGAGGTTGACGTGAGTGGCGGAACGCGTGCCCGTCGGCGGCGCGTACTCGGTTCGTAGTCGGCGTACCTCGAGACCCACGACCGCCGGGGCGTGGCGCCAGGCAACGTGTCCCTCCACGGCCGTGTTACGAAGCCTGGAGGACGCAGCCAGATCCTCGTCGTCGGGATCATCGATCCCGGCCCCGCCGCCGAGCTCCAGCCCCGCTGCCGGCCGCAGGTTGAGTTGGGCCCACCCACCCTTGGTGCGCACCGGCACGCCGTCGCTCACCATATTCTGTCCTATCCCGCCACCGCCGAGCCCAGCGAGGGCCTGTCCCGTAAATGCCTCGGCGCGCAGGTCCACTACCCCGGCAATCGGCGTCCACAGGCTCGCGGCCAACGCTTTGGAGGGAACCCGCTGCCCGGCGCCGTCCACCAGCCATCCATAATGACCCCCGAAGCTCACTTCACCCGGTTCGTCGGCCTCACCCCACCGGCTTCGGAGCCGTCCCTGGAGGTAGGGCCGCTGACTTCGTTCTGCCAGATCGGGCTGGGTGAAGAAGGCACCCTGGGGCTCGCCCGAGGTCGGCGCCAGCGCCGCGATCTCGGCGCCAAAACGTAGCCCACCAGTCGACTTGATGTCGGCGCTCATGCGGAGCTGCGGGATCCAGAGCCAGAGGTTGCCAGCTCCGGCGAACCCCGGAAAGCCGATACTCGCCAGCGAGGACGGGCTTACCTCTGCGATCGGTGGGGACTCCTGTTCCACCAGCAGCGCGAAGCGCGACCAGGTTAGCTCGGCGAACGCGCGGCGGATCCTGAGCAACGGAAAAGTCCGGCCTCCGCTCGATGGCTGCTGCCCGCCGAAGAAGTCCACATCCAGCGCGCCTGCTAATGCACCTCCCCCGAACTCCGGCACCAGCGCCGAAAGCGTCACCCGCGATTGCCGTACGGTAGCGCTCGAAGTGCTCCGTGCCGGGTTGCCTGCCGGCGGGATGACAAACTGAGGAACGTCGCTGTTGTTGACGTTGTCGCTGGTATAGAAGGCGTTCATCAGAATCAGCCCGTGCACCGCGGCCTCGATGTCGGGCTTCTGGGCCCGAGCAGGCGTAGCAGCGACCACAGTGACCGAGAGCGCCAGGGCGACGCCGAGGCGTCGGCGTCTCTGCGTTTTTGTTGACGCTCTGTGGAGCGGACGGTAACCTTGGGGCATGCGAGGTAAAATACTACTGTTCGGTGGTGCAGCCGCGTTATGGCCCCTCGTTCCCCTGGAATTTTCCGCGGCGCCAGTGAGCGGCCGCGTCACCATGTGGGACAAGGGCAAACGTCAGGCGCAGGATGTGGGACAGGCGGTTATCTGGCTGGCTACCGCGGCGCCGGCGCCGTCCGCTCCGGTGCGGGCCGAGATCGGTACCGCGGACAAGGAATTCTCCCCCCATGTATTGGTGGTGCCTCTCGGGTCCACGGTCTCCTTTCCCAACCACGATCCTTTCAATCACAACGTGTTCTCGCTCTCGGAGGAGAATCCGTTCGACCTGGGTCTCTACGGCCGAGGGGAGACCCGGTCGGTGCGGTTCGACCGTGCCGGGATCATGCGCATTTACTGTAACGTGCACGTACAGATGAGCGCGATCGTCCTGGTTCGCGATAATCCATACTTCAGTCAACCGTCCACCGATGGATCGTTCTCGCTCCCTGCGGTTCGGCCCGGGGACTACGTAGCTCATGCGTGGCATGAGCGGGCCCCCGAGATCAGCCGCGAGCTCAAGGTTCCGGTCGAAGGCATCCAGGATCTCGACCTGGAGCTCGATGCCCGCGGCTACAAGTTCAAGTCCCACCTCAACAAGTTCGGCCAACCGTACGCGAAGCAGGGGCGGCGGTACTGACTTGAGACTTCCGCTGGGCACCAAAATCTTCCTCGGCGCCGGTCTGGTCATCGTCGCGGTGCTGGGAGGCGCCCTGCTGGTGACCAAAGGCCAGGCGGATCGGGCAGCAGACTCCGCATCAGTCCGCGCGGTTCGGGCCACCCAGTCGGCGATCCGTGATGCGCTCGACAGCCGGAGCCAGAGACTCAGGCAGGTCACGGCAGCGCTGGTCCAGGTTCCGGTCTATGTCTCCCGCATCGGTGAGTCACTGCGGGCCGGTGATCGTGCCAACCTGCTCGACCAGGCCGACGAGCTGCTGGCCCAGTCTGGAGCCGACTGGGTGCTGATCACCGATCGCGCCGGAGTGCTCAAGGCCTGGACAGCCCAACGCGACCTCTTCGACGAAGACTTCTCCCGTGGCGCGCTCATCGGTCGCGCGATGGAAGGACAGACCACCGCCGGGCTGTGGATAGAGCCGGGTCCGGCCGGCGATGAGCTGTATCAGGCGGTCGCGGTGCCGGTGGCGACCTCGGGCACCGAGACCCCGCTTGGCGTCGTGGCAGCGGCCCTGAAGATCGACAGCGCGCTGGCGGGGCGGCTCCGCCGGCACACCAACTCCGAGATCGTTTTCTTTTCCCTCGACACCCTCGGCGTCCCCCGGCTGGCGGTGTCTACCCTCAGCGGGGGTGCCGTCGCAGAGGCAATCCGCCGGCTCCCGGTAGACAGCCGCCACAGCGATACCAGCTCCAATCGGTTCGAGCTATCGGCTGGGGGAGTTGGATACGAGGGCACTACCGGCTTGCTGAGTACCGCCGACGGATCGCCGATCGGCGGCTTTGTAGGCCTCCACTCGCGAGAGGGGGATCTCGCCGCCTATCGCCAGCTGAGCCGAACTATAGGGTGGTCGTTCCTGGCCGGACTCCTGCTCGCACTGGCCTTCTCCGTTCTGATGGCAAGGCAGATCGCGCGACCGGTGAAGCGGTTGGTGGATGCCACCCGCAAGGTGAGCGAAGGGCAGTACACCGGTCCCATCGAGGTCACCAGCCGGGACGAGATCGGTGAGCTGGCCGAGGCATTCCGCGCGATGGTGGAAGAGTTGAAGGAGAAGGAGCGGCTGGTGGCATACCTCCGGACCGGAGGCCAGCGGGACGCTGAGCGGGCTGGGCCCGTCACGCCGGGTGAGGGCCTGCTGGCGGTCGGTGCGCGGTTCGCGGGGCGCTACGACGTGCAGGAGGAGCTGGGCTCAGGTGGGATGGGCGTAGTCTATCGGGCCTTCGATCGCGAGGTCGGAGAGGTGGTCGCGATCAAGGCGATCCGCCCCGAGCTTGGCGCGCTCGATCCCACGATCCTCGAGCGCTTCAAGCAGGAGTTGCGGCTCGCGCGCCGCATCACCCACCGCAACGTCGTCAGGACCTACGATCTCGGCGAAGTAAACGGCATCTACTACATCACCATGGAGTTCGTGCAAGGCACCACGGTGGCCCGCCTCATTCGCGAGGCCGGCCACCTGGCGACGCCGGCGGCGCTCACTATCGGCAAACAGGTTTGCCGGGCCCTCGAGGTCGCCCACGAGGAGGGGATCGTGCACCGCGACATCAAGCCGCAGAACCTGCTGGTCGATGCGTCGGGGTTCCTGAAGGTCATGGATTTCGGCATTGCGCGGCTGACCGAGCGGGCGTCAGGTGGAGCCCAGGCCCTTACGGTGGAAGGGGTGGTGGTCGGCACGCCCCGGTACATGGCCCCCGAGCAGCTGCTTGGCGAGCCGGTGGATGGACGGACCGATCTCTACTCGACTGGAGTCGTGCTGTTCGAGTGTGTTACCGGCCGGCCGGTTTTCGAGACCCGGGGCCTGGCGGCGCTGCTTGGTCACCATTTGAAGGATGCGCCGCCGGATCCCTCGAGCCTCAATCCCGAGGTGCCGGCCGCGTTGTCTCGCATCATTCTTCGAGCCCTGGCTCGGCGGCCTGAGGACCGGTGGCCCAGTGCCGCAGACTTCCTTCACGCGCTGGAGCAGGTGTGAGCACGTCTCATGCCTCCCGCCGCTCTCTTGACGCATTCTTTCCGATTCCTTAGCGTAGCACCCCAAGCTATGGTCCTTAATCCGCGAGAAGAGAGTGCCATGAAACTGACCGTCAACGGCGCGAGCGCGAGGTGGACGCGCCATCCGACATGCCGCTGCTCTGGGTCCTGCGCGACCTGCTCGGCCTGACCGGCACCAAGTTCGGCTGCGGCATGGCGCAGTGCGGCGCCTGCACCGTGCACCTCGACGGCGAGCCGCGGCGCTCCTGCGTCACGCCGGTGTCCGCCGCCGCGGGCAAGAAGATCACCACCATCGAAGGGCTGTCGCCCGACGGCAGTCACCCGGTGCAGCGCGCCTGGGCCGAGCTGGACGTGGTGCAGTGCGGCTACTGCCAGTCCGGGCCAGATCATGGCGGCCGCGGCGCTGCTCGAGGCAAAGTCCGAGCCCACCGACGCCGACATCGACGCCGCGCTGACCGGCAACATCTGCCGCTGCGGCACGTACCAGCGCATCCGCGCGGCCGTGCACCGCGCGGCCGAGCTGGGAGGAGCTTCCGCATGAGCGCCCCGACAACGTCCATCCCGCCGCGGGTTCCTCAAGACCGGCGCGCTGGTCACCGGCGGGCTCGTCATCGCCTTCCCCGTGCCTGGCGCCAGGCGGTTCGCCGCGGGCGCGAACGCGCTCCGGCCGGCGCCGTTCGCGCCCAACGCCTTCCTGCGCATCGGCACCGACGACAGCGTCACCGTGCTGCTCGCGCACTCCGAGATGGGCCAGGGCATCTGGACCGCGCTGCCGATGCTGGTCGCCGAGGAGCTCGACGCCGACTGGTCGAAGTCCGGGTCGAGCACGCGCCGGCCGCGCCGGCCTACGCCCACACCGCGCTTCGGCATGCAGATGACCGGCGGCTCGACGCAGCACCTGGTCGGAGTTCGACCGCTACCGCAAGGCCGGCGCGATGGCGCGCGCGATGCTGGTGCCGGCCGCCGCCAGCGCTTCGGCGTGCCGAGCCGTCGGCGTGCCGCACCGAGAACGGCGTCGTGATCGCCGGCAGCAAGCGGGCCCGCTACGGCGAGCTCGCCGAGGCCGCCGGCGAAGCTGCCGGCGCCGAAGACGTCACGCTCAAGGACCCCAAGGACTGGAAGCTCATCGGCAAGCCGACGAAGCGCCTCGACACGCCGGAGAAGATCACCGGCCGGGCGGAGTTCGGCATCGACGTGCAGTTCCCGGGCCTGCTGACCGCCGTCGTCGCGCGCCCGCCGGTGTTCGGCGGCAAGGTGAAGTCGTTCGACGCGACCAAGGCGCAAGGCGGTGCCCGGCGTGCGCGAAGGTCGTGCAGGTCCCGACCGGCGTCGCGGTGGTCGCCGACCACTTCTGGGCCGCCAAGCTCGGCCGCGACGCGCTCGAGATCGAGTGGGACCTGGGCCCGACGCGAGCGCTCGACAGCGACGCGCTGCGCGCGGAGTTCCGCGAGCTCGCCGGCACGCCCGGGCACGATCGCCGCGCAGGCCGGCGACGTCGACCGGCGGCGCTTGCGCTAAGGCGGCGAAGACCGTCGAGGCCGAGTACGACGTGCCGTACCTCGCGCACGCGCCGATGGAGCCGCTCAACTGCACGGTGCAGCATCGGCGCGGACAGGTGCGAGATCTGGACCGGCACGCAGTTCCAGACCCTCGACCAGAGCGTGGCCGCGAAGATCACCGGCCTCAAGCCCGAGCAGGTCGAGATCCACACCATGTTCCTCGGCGGCGGCTTCGGCCGGCGCGCGACGCCGACCTCCGACTTCGTCAGCGAGGCGGTGCACGTCGCGAAGGCCGCCGAGGCGCCGGTCAAGATCGTGTGGACGCGCGAGGACGACATGCGCGGCGGCTACTACCGGCCGGCGTACGTGCATCGGCGCGCGCATCGGCCTCGACGCGACGGGCATGCCGATCGCCTGGCAGCACGTGCATCGTCGGCCAGTCGATCCTCGCCGGCACGCCGTTCGAGCCGATGATGGTGAAGGACGGCATCGACGCCACGTCGGTCGAGGGCGTCGCCGACTCGCCGTACCTGCAAGTCGATCGCCGAACCACCGGGTCGACCTGCACTCGCCGAAGACCGGCATCCCGGTGCTGTGGTGGCGCTCGGTCGGCCACACCCACACCGCGCTTCGTGATGGAGAGCATGATCGACGAGCTCGCGCACGCCGCGGGCAAGGATCCGCTCGAGTACCGCCGCGCGCTGCTGGAGAAGCACCCGCGCCACCTGGCCGCGCTCGAAGCTCGCGGCCGAGAAGGCCGGCTGGGGCACGCCGCTGCCGCAGGGCCGCGCCCGCGGCATCGCGGTGCACGAGTCGTTCGGCAGCTACGTCGCGCAGGTGGCCGAGGTGTCGGTCGAGAACGGCCGCGATCCGCGTGCACCGGGTGGTCTGCGCGGTCGACTGCGGCGTCGCGGTCAACCCCGACGGCGATCGCGGCGCAGATCGAGTCCGGCATCGCCTTCGGCCTCGGCGCGGCGCTGCACGGCGAGCTCACCTTCAAGGACGGGCGCGTGCAGCAGTCGAACTTCCACGACTACCCGGTGCTGCGCATGAACGAGATGCCGGAGGTCGAGGTGCACATCGTGCCGAGCACGGAGAAGATCGGGCGGCGTCGGCGAGCCGGCGTGCCGCCGATCGCGCCGGCGGTCGCGAACGCGGTCTTCGCGCTCACCGGCAAGCGCCTGCGCGAGCTGCCGCTGCACGCTTGCCGAGCTGAGGAGACGCGGCATGCGTCACTGCCATCCTGCTGTTGCCCTGTCCTGCACGGTCGTCCGCTGGCCGCCTGCGGCCCGCGCGCTACGCCCGGAGGAGCAGGCCGCAGGCTGTCGCGGCGTTCGAGACCGTGCAGCAGGTGCTCCAGCACCCGCGCTGCCAGAACTGCCACATCCCCGGCGACGCGCCGCTGCAGTTCGACGCGGGCCTGCCGCACACGATGGACGTGCGTGCGCGGCCCCGACGGCCACGGCGCGCCGGGCCTGCCGTGCGCGACCTGCCACGGCGACGCGAACCCGCCCGCGAGCTACGGCCCGCATGCGCCGCCCGGCGCGCCGCACTGGCACCTGCCGCCGCCCGAGCACAAGATGGTCTTCATCGGCCTGTCGCCCGCGGCGCTGTGCGCGACTGATCAAGGACCCGAAGGACGAACGGCGGCAGGGACCTCGACGGCGATGCTCAAGCACGTGAGCGAGGACAAGCTGGTGCTGTGGGGCTGGGCAGCCGGGCGGCGACGCGCGCGCCGGTGACGTGCCGCACGCCGAGTTCGTCGCCAAGTTCAAGCAGTGGGTGGACGCCGGCGGGCCCTGCCCTGGTGACCAAGTCGCGGTGAAGGACAGGAAGGCGAGGGCCAAGGAGTAGTCCCGACGGATCGCTACGGCTGACCTGCCACCCGGGACGGACTGCTCTTGTTGTCGAAAGTTGCGTCGCCCAGTTGGCCAACCCCGTTGGCCCCCCAGCAGTACACTCGCCCATCGGTGGCGAGCCCGCAGGTGGTGTAGGTGCCCACTCTAATGATGTCGAACTGAAGTCCTCCAGACACGGCGACCGGCGTACCCGAACAGGGATACGTGAAAGCGAAGAAGCTACACGTCTGCCCCACGGTCGCGACCCCGAGCTGCCCGTGCTGGTTCTCGCCCCAGCAGTAGGCCGCGCCCGCGGTGGTAATGCCGCAGGCGTGGCGGTCGCCGATGGCGACGGCTTTGAAGGTGAGCCCTCCCACCACCGCCGCGGGCGACGGATGCGCGGCAGCGTCGCCGGCGCCGCGGCCCAGCTGGCCGAACTCGTTGGTGCCCCAGCAGTAGAGTGCGCCTCCAGTGGTGAGGCCGCAGGCGAAGGACGCGGCCGCGGCGATGGACTGGAACTGAAGTCTTCCCGACACCGCGGCGGGGGTGGAGTGAGCGGTGGCATCGGTGGTCCCGAGGCCCAGCTCACCACGGGTGTTCTCACCCCAGCACCACGCGGCGCCGGCATCGAGGGCACAGGTATGGGTCTGTCCCGCCGCAATGGCGGAGAAGCTGTGCCCGCCCGTGACTGCCTCGGCACCGTGCTGGGTGGCGTCGTTGGAGCCGGTTCCGAGCTGTCCGCCGGCATTCGCGCCCCAGCAGTAGGCCGCGCCGGCTGGTGTAAGGCCGCATCCGTGCGAGCCGCCTAGCGACAGGCTGTCCAAACGCTGGCGCGCCAAGGACCGGCATCGGCGAGCCGCGGCAGGGTCCGAGGAAGCACGGCTGCTCGCCAGCGGGATTCCCCAGCTGACCCACGTCATCGAAGCCCCAGCAGGACGGCTCTCCGGTAGAGGAGAGGGCGCAGGCACTCTTGGTTCGAGCCGAGACCAGCGTGAACGGGGTGCTGCCGGCCACCCGCCGCATTGCCCAGTATCTGGTATCGCGTACCGTTCCCCCGCCCAGCTCGCCCCAGCCGTTCCAACCCCAGCAGTACGCGGTCTGCTGGGAGCTGAGCCCACAGCCGAAGTCTTCGCCGACCGCCAGCTCCGTCAGGGGGCCGTCGGTGACGAGCGCGATCGTCAGCTGGTCGGTGATCCCTTCGGCGGTGGCCTCGACCGTGGTCGTCCCCCCCGCGTCCACCGCCAGCCGGCCGGTGCTCTCGATGACGACCTGCTCCGCTCCGGCGGCCGATGCCCCCCAGAGGACGGGCCGTCCGGTCAGCGTGAGTCCGGCGGTGTCCTTGAGCACAGCCTCGAACTGGACGGTGTCGCCGATGATCAGGCTAAGCGGCCGGGGCTGGATCGTCACCGTCGCCACCCGCTCCCGCACCACGACGAGCGCCGTATCGGACACTCCGCCGGCTTCACCCCGGACAACCGCGGTGCCGGTACGGCGGCCTGCCACCCGGATGAAGACGTCGTTGTCTGGGATGATTCGAACGATCGCGGTATCGGTAGTGGACCAGGTGGCAGCCAAGTCCTGGATCGGTGCACCCGCGGTATCCACCGCCTCGGCACTCACCTGGGTGGCGTCGCCCACATAGATCGTGTCGAGCTGGGCCCGCACCACGAGGATGTCGATCTTGGGGTCGGGGTCGGGGTCGGGCGGACCATCGGGAGTGCCGCACCCAAGGGCCGCGATCAAGCCGAGCAGCCAGGCGTGCGTACCTGCGACGCTTTCGCTTTCAAGCGTTTTTCCTCGCACTCCCTTTCTTCCAGAACGGCCGGCTCACCACCACCGCTCTCACCCGCTGTCCCCGGCAATCCACCTCGAACTCGGTCCCGACCTTCGCCGGCCGCGGGCAGGAAGTCGTCCCGATGGCTTGCCGAGCGAGGGACTCTGGCCCCGCTCCGGACGATGTCCACCTGCGCCCGTCGGACCACACCGGGTAGCCGTGGCGGGGAAGTCCCCGCTCGGTGAGCTCGAACCCGACCAGCTTCCGCGTGACACCGCGGAGCTTCTGCTGTTTCAGCGCCTCGAGCCCGGTGAAGGGCGCGCCCTTGTCGAGCTTGACGATCCAGCCCAGCCCCGCTTCGAGCGGCGTGATGGTCTCGTCGATGTCGTTGCCGTAGAGGGCATACCCCATCTCCGGCCGGAGCGAGTCTCGGGCGCCCAGGCCGATCGGCTTGGCGCCGGCTTCGAGAATCGCCTCCCAGAGCTTCACGGTGTCCTTGCCTCGGCAATAGAGCTCGAACCCATCCTCGCCCGTGTACCCCGTGCGGGACACGAAGCACCCGACGCCCGCGACCTTGCCCGTGATGACTTGTAGTAGCCCAGGTCGTTGATAGGGGTGGGCCAGCGGCCCCACCGCCGCGTCGGCGTTCGGCCCCTGAACCGCGAGCAGCCCGATGTCGTCGGAGATGTCTCGCAGGCGCACGTTGGTGCCCTTCTTCTGGTCGACGATGTGCTCCCACGCCTTGGCACGGTTGGCCGCGTTGACCACGATCATGATCTTGTCGTCGAACCGGTAAACGGTGCAGTCGTCAACGAACGTCCCCTCGCGGAGAGGATCGCGGAGTATTGCACGTCGCCCGAGTCGAGCACCGAAATGTCATTGCAGGTGAACCGGTTGACGAACGCATTGCGGTCGGGCCCGGTGACTTCGAACTCCCCCATGTGCGATACGTCGAACACGCCGAGGCCGGTCCGCACCGCCTGGTGCTCGGCGAGGATGCCGCCCGGATACTGGACCGGCATCTCGTAGCCCGCGTAGGGCACCATCTTGGCGCCAAGTGCGGCATGCGCGTCGTGAAGCGGGCGTGTGCTGAAGCGTCGGTCATGATTGAGTCTCTTCGAGAGTGCGAGCTCCCTCGGTCGCCACGCGGGCCTACAGCGTGCGATGCTACTCCAGCTGGCAGCGTCTGCCCCGCTTCCCGCTTCCCCGCCTCCCCGTCCCATCAGCGCGGCCATGACGCCTTCTGCACGTGGAGCCGGTTTTCGGCTTCGTCCCACACCCGGGACTGCGGTCCTTCGAGCACGGCATCGGCGACTTCTTCGCCCCGGTGGGCCGGAAGACAATGGAGAAAGATGGCTCCCTTGTCGGCCACCGCCATCAGCGCCTCGTCGACGAGGTACCCCTGGAATGCTACGCGGCGCTTCTCGGCTTCCTCTTCCTGGCCCATCGAGGCCCACACGTCGGTGGTCACCACGTGGGCGTCCGCCGCAGCCTGCGCCGGATCGCGCATGAGCGTGAATCGGCGCCTTCCCCGCATTCCGCTTCGATCACGTGAACATCCGGATCGTAGCCTTCGGGGCAGGCGATGCGGAGCTCGAAGCCGAGCAGGCCGGCCGCATTGATCCAGGAGTTGGCCATGTTGTTGCCATCGCCAATCCAGGCGACTCTTGCCGGCCCATCCTCCGAGCGCCTCCCGCACCGTCATCAGGTCGGCCATCACCTGGCAGGGGTGGAGCAGGTCGGTGAGTCCGTTGATGACCGGCACCGGGGCGAAGCGCGCCAGCTCCTCCACGTCGTTATGCGCGAACGTGCGGATCATGATTCCGTGCACGTAGCGCGAAAGCACCCGCGCGGTGTCGCGGATAGGCTCGCCCCGTCCAAGCTGGATGTCGCGCGCGGAGAGGAAGATCGCCTGGCCGCCCAGCTGCTGCGCGCCCACCTCGAACGACACGCGCGTGCGCGTGCTGCTCTTGGTGAAGATCATCGCGAGGGTTTTTCCCGCGAGCGGCCTGTCGAGGTAGCGGCCCGCCTTCATTCGAGGGCGAATGCCATGACGCGCTGCACCTCTTCCCGGCTCAAGTCGGGGATGGCGAGAAAGTCGCGCACGGGGCTCGAGGGGGCGGTGGGTGAGGGCCAGCCGGTCTGGTCGGGAGGGGATTGTAGTCGGGCGGTTGGGAGGGGGCAAGCGGAGCGGAAAGGCGTACGCGAGACCGCTCAGCGCGATTGCCGGAGCCGGCGATTTAGCCCCGCAATCGTGGAGTCATCGAGCGCCACGTACCGCACCGCCGTGCTGCGACCACTGATCGCGGGCTCGAGCGCTGGGAATGCCGCTCGGGTGTCGCCCAACGCTGCCACGAGGACGGCGAAGGGGTAGGTTGAGACGTGCCGCTCCGAGGGGCGGCGGTGTCGAAGACCTTCCAACAGTCGGGCCATCTATTGCCGGGTGGGGCCTGGCGGTAGCTTATCGGGTCCGACCCGCACCCTCCGGACCCGGCCTGCTCCGATGCGTCACTCAGTGAGTCGACCCCAATTCTTTCTCTTTCCTCAGGCCTTGCCCCGATGAAGAATGTTTCGGCCGCGCTGGAGGTCGCCCTTGCGGGGCGCTACCGGGTCGAGCGGGAGCTCGGACATGGAGGGATGGCCTCGGTGTTCCTGGCCGAAGACTGGATAGCGGAAGCCAGGTAGCCGTCAAAGTTCTTCACCCGAGTTGGGCCGCCGCTCTGGGACCCGAGCGATTTCATCAGGAGATCGAGATCCTGACCCGGTTGCAGCACCCGCGGATCGTGCCGGTGCTCGATTCGGACAAGGCCGGGACACTGCTGTATCTCGTGATGCCGTACGTGGCCGGCGAGAACCTGAGGGCGCGGCTGGAGCGGGAGGGGCAGCTACCGACGCAGACCGTGCTCTCGATCGCGGGGGACATCGCGGCGGCCGTCGACTACGCGCATCGCCAGAACGTCCTCCACCGGGACATCAAGCCGGAGAACGTTCTCCTCGAAGGTGACCACGCGCTGGTCTGCGACTTCGGGCTGGCGCGCGCCATCGACCAGGCCGCGCTGGAGCCGATCTCCTCGAGCGGGCTGGTGATCGGCACGCCCGCCTACATGAGCCCGGAGCAGGCGATGGGGGAGAGAGGACTTGGGCCCCGGCATGCGACATCTATGCGCTGGGATGCGTGGTGTACGAGATGCTGACTGGGGAGCTGCCGTTTTCCGGCCCGACCCCGCAGGCGATCATCGCGCGGCATATCTGCGAGTCCCCGCCGTCGATCAGGACGGTGCGGCCCGAAGATGTCACCGGAGATGGAGCTCGCTGTCCTGGCCGCGCTAGCCAAGGAGCCGGAAGCGCGACCGGCAACCGCAACAGATTTCTTGACCGCTCTAACCCAGTATTAGTCACCCTTCCCACGAGCCGCGATGCTGTCCGCGAATCGGATGGCCCTCGTGACATCCTCTCGAAGGGTATCCCCGGGCGTCGTGAGTTGACCTGCCAGGGCGGCCTGGAGAGCCGCCCTGGCGGCAGGAGTACCGATACGGCCGAGACCGTGGGCGGCCCGTGTCCGGTACAGCGCCACTGAGTTGTCGAGATAGTGTGTCACGTAGACCGTTGAATCGACCGGGACCTGTGCCTCTGGGTAGGAGCTACTGTAGGCGCGCAGATCCTGGTATCGCTGCTTGAGTTGGCTTCGAAGCCCGGTACGGCTGCTCTGTTCCGGTCCCGCGAGCAGGATGTCTCTCAGAGACTTCACGACCTCCTCGGGCTTCCTCGCTGCAAGGGCGAGGAGACTGTCGAGCTCGCCGTCACTGCACTCGTGGCACTCGAGCCACCCGAGAGAACATCGTGCAGTGCTCGGTGGAGTCGCAGCTCACCAAGAAAGGCATCCGACCAACCAGCGGTCCACCAACTTCGCTTCGGCATGAGAGCCCTCCCACTGAGCTAGGGAAAGGACGGCGTCCACTTTATGCCAGTGGCGGGCAGACAGCTGGCGTCGTCTGGCAAGGCCTGGTGAACCCGGAGGGGCGCAGCGCCGTAGCACTCCCCCCGCCCACGACTGGTTGAGCCAGGACCCAGCATCCGCGTTGATTCGGTATACCTGACCGAGCGAGAATGTGTTCCTCGATTCGCTGCCTTTCACAGTCGCCGAGGACCACATCAGATTCTCGACGTGAAGCCCGGATTCGGGGAACACCAGAGCCTCCCGTGTGTCCCAGGCCCACGAACGCGTGCCCCAACTCGTGCGTCAAGGTCGTGGACGAGTGCAGGGTGGTGGACACGTAGATGATGTTCTGATTTACGAGCGTCCAGGCAGTAGAACCCGCGGAACGGAATGCCGAGGAAGTTTACGATCTGTTCGACGTAGTACACATTGAGGCGGTTCGGGTCGTACAACGGAGGGCTCGAACTCACCAGGCTGACCGCGTTGTCGCATCCGAAGCCGATCGTGGCTACGTCGCTGCCCGTTACCTGGGTGATGTCGGGCTGGAAGGTGATGCCGGCGTGATTCTTCTCGAAGAGATTCTCAGCCTCTGTCAGGTCGCTCTGCGCCAGGGCTACGAGCCCGGTTTGCTTACCGCGACCCAGACCTTTACCGGCACAACCACGCGCGCGGCCAGGGTGAGGTCTACCTCGTCCCCCTGCCGTCGCTCCAAGGCGGATTTTGCGCAGTATCGCGACATGCTCGGGCGCGAAGACGGCGAGCTCGGACCGGCAATTCCCCGGAGTCAGCAGATTTCCGACCTCGGTGCTCGGCCCCGCCTTCACCACGTCGAGGGAGCACTCGTTATCGGAACGGCGGCCAATCAGGATCAGGGTCACGTCGTGCAGAGCGGTATTCGACGTCAAGGTGACCTTGTCTTCGGGATCCCGAGCTACCGCTGCCGCGCCGACACCCACGATCGCAGCGGTGAGCACGAAAATCTGCCGCCCAGTCAGCCGCATAGAGACACCTCCCCTAGACCGCATAAGCCCGCGAACTCCTTCCGGGAATCCAGGGAGAATCATCGCCATCCCGGAAGGGTCACGGTGTTGGGGCCGGGTCGGGTCTAGCCCTATGGATATTTCGGTGGAGGCTTGGTCCCTCCAGTCCCCTCCTGGCGGGCGGACATTCTTGTCCAACCAGTCGCTCAGCTTGATGAGATAGTTGTGAATCGCCTCGACCTTCAGCTCCAATGCAGATCCAGTTCCCGACGAAGTCGTAGGCTTCACTTGCTCTTTCGTTGTCATGCGACCCTCCGCTGCGTGAAGTGAACTAGTGCCGGACCACCATCTGATCCTTCCGACCGAGTGCGACCCAGCGGGCCTGAAGCTCACGTTCCAACTCCGTGGCCCGAAGATTCTGCGCGGCCCTCAGGCGAATCGAGAGACTGGCCGGCAGGTAGAGGAGATACACCATGATCGGCTGCTGTGCGTCGAGCAATGACGCGGCGGCAATGGCGCCGCGGTAGTCTCTCTTCGCAAAAAGCAACTCGGCGAGTAGCACGCGTTCGGCCCCCATCGTTTCCCAGAGACCCCACGGGAAATCCGTAGGTCGCCAATCGGCGTGAGCGACTGCAGGATGCTGATTGCGCCCCCTGTATCTGTCGCGGCGAGAGCCACTCGGGCGGCGAGTGCCTTAGACAGCATCAGGTCGAGACGGTTGCCACTCGAGCCGGCACGGGACCGCAATGCGGAGTCGGCGGCGGCAAGGCCTGCTCGATCGCCCTGATGAAAGGCCCACACGCCTAAGACCCAAACGCCCGGATTGCTGATACTCGGCAACTTGCTGCTCAGCTCCATGGCAACATGTCGTGCGCGATCAGACATCGGGGCGCCAGCTGCGGCGTCCAGCACGTACAGAAAATCCGCCGCACCCATCCCGGAGGCCACTGCGGAATCCAAAACCTGCCCGCGCCTCCCCGAAGCGTCCCTCCGCCACCAGCGTGCTTTGCAGACCCGGCGGTGCCGGGCCTGGACATTCGGCGTCGCACCTACGAAACCGAGAGCTGCTGCGAATCCGGCCCTGGCGCATCCCAGCTGCCGACCAGCGTGAGAGATTGGCTGCAAGAACTACTTCGGTGGCATGTTCCAAGTGACCAGGGTATAGACTTTCGTAGCTTACCCACGGCAATCCAGCGTGGGCCTGAACTGGATCGCCGAGCAGTGTCGGGGTGTGACTTTAAGAAATTCTCGATCAGACCCTTGCCCCGCTCGTTTTCTCCCCGCGAGAGCGCGATCTCGGCCAGGTAATACATCGGTGTACTGAAGTCTGGATCGTTGCGGCGAGCCATCGTGAAAGCGTTCTCGGCTAAGGAGTCAAGAGGTGAGGCGTGGGGGAAGAGGTGAAAATAGGCCTCGCCCAAGGACATCCACGCAGGTGCCCAGGTCGAATCGATAGCGAGTACCTGGCGGAAACGCGCCAGCGCGGAGTCCGCCTCTCCCCGTGAAATAAGTCCGCAAACCGAAAGCGTACCGGACGTCTTTCCCGGGGAGAACCGACTTTCCTAGGCCGACGCGACCCCGAGGAGCGCGTTCGCTTCCTCATCCAGGTTGAGCCAGCTCGCCGCTTGAGCACCTCGCAAGGCGGCGATGGCAAACGTGGAGTCCATCCGCCGCCCGCCGAAGGAAACCCAGCGCAGCTCGGAAGTGTGAACGGCGGTATTCGCGCTCTCCCTGCAGCCAGTCGGCGACCGCGGCGGGGCGGCGCTCGTTCAAGGCGCTCAGCGCGCTCTGGTCGATCGCTCGGCCCGGCGCAACCAGCGCAGGAAGCAGCTGGACCATTGCGCGAAGGCCGAGCTGCGGAAGCAGAGATGGATCGGTGGTTCCAGAGGCGCTGGCCTGGATCAGGACGGAATCGGTCCTGGCATCGTTGAGCCGGAGGACCACCGTGGCCGAGTCCCCCGTGCCAACGATCGATCCGTCGATGTAGAACCGGGCACGTTGCCGCTGGCTGAGGCTCCGAGCGGACCGGGCGGTCAAGAGCCGCGGTGGTCTCGCGCTGCGCCGGATCCATCCAAGCCCAGCCGTCGATCCACTGAGTGGCTCGGTATGCTCCAGTCCGCTGCCTATCATGATCGCTACTACCTCCCCCGAGTTCGATCCCGGTCTCCCGGCGATACGATCCACCAGCGGGAACACCATGACCTTGTTGGGATCCGTACGGTCGGAGCGGCTGACGGCGACCCGCCAGGTGCTGATGCCAACGACGACCACGAGAGCGCAATCACGACGGCACGCCGCCATCTCGAAGCTCGCCGCTTCTGGTCCGCCATCCTGGGTCGGGAGCCGCTCGGAGCTTCCAGCGCGCGGCTGAATTCCGCTGCCATGGCGTATCGATCAGCCGGCACCTTGGCCAGCGCCGTCTCCACTACCTGCTCGATCTCCGGCGACACTGCGGGCCCGCACCACTCGCAGCGACGAGGGGCGTGTCGTGCCGGTGCCGCGCGAGGACGGCTCTGTGCGGTCCGCCCGGTGAACGGCGGCTGTCCTGCCAGCATCTCGTAGAGCGCACAACCCAGCGCGTAGATGTCTGAGCGCTGGTCCACGCCGTCGTCGCCGCTCCCCTGCTCCGGGCTCATGTATTCCGGCGTGCCGACCGCGATCCCCGTCCCTGTCAGGGCGTCCTCATCCGCCTCCGAGACCGCTCTCTGCGATCCCGAAGTCCGCGACCAGCGCGCGCGTCCCTGCTCAGCAGGATGTTTGCCGGCTTGATGTCCCGGTGGACGATATCGTGGCATCGGCGTAGCTCCAGCGCCTCGGCGATTTCCCTGGTGATTCGGAGAGCATCGCGAGGCGGGAACTTTTCGCCCTCCGGATTCGTTCCCTGAGGGTCTCCCCCTCAATATAGGGCATGACGTAATAGAGGAACCCATCGGCTGTACCGGAGTCGTAGAGCGGGAGGATGTGGGGATGCTGGAGGCGGGCCTCGATGCGGATCTCGCGCAGGAACCGGTCGCTGCCGATGGCCGCGGCCGACTCCGGCCGGAGCACCTTGATCGCCACGTCGCGCTCGTGCTGCCGGTCGTGGGCGAGGTACGCGTGGGCCATGCCCCCCGGACCCGATCTCACGGTCGAGCTTCGTAGCGGCCTGCGAGCGCGGCCCGCAGGCGGTCAACCTGGTCCATCACGATGGCACCCACGTGAGGCCTCGGTGGGGAACCGACAAGTGGGCTTCCCCTACCCTGAATTTGCCTGGTGCTGGAGGTTGCTACCATACGTCATGGAACCGCTTGACGCTAGAGGATATAACCGCCTGAGGAAAGGATCTTGGAGAGCCTCCGCCGGCCAGCTCCGGAAGGCTCTGGCCCAGGCGGTGGCTGGTGCGGCCGGAAACTCTCCTATCTAAATTGGCTTACGCATCGTGAACGCATCGTGAATTGACCGCACGACGGCTGGGGAAGATCGTGAGCGGTGAGAATCAATCTCCCTGGTGTGACTCCGGCCCACATGGGCCGGAGCAGCAGGCGATGGGCCGGGTGATGCTTCGTGATCAGGTGCGGACAGCTATCGAGCTTTGCCTGCGAGCCTCTAGGTTTTGCTCAAAGCCGTCGTTTTGGATCTCCTGCCACAGCCCTTTCATCACCTCTTCGGAACGTTGGGCCATCTCTTCCCAGGAGAGACGCGGAGGACCCGGATTGATGAGCTCGTTGTCCTGCAGGACGCGCCGCGCGAACTCAGGGTCCGCGTCTCCCCAGTGTTCTCTCAGGGCCAAGCAGATGTACTTCAGCTTGCGGGAGAGATCGAAGCAGAACGTAGCCAGCATGAAAAACCGCTCGTCGACATCCTGACCCACGGACGCGAGCTTGGGCGTGGCTCCCTTAGGATGGTTATCTGTGCCAAGCGCGATGTTGCCGAGCTGTGCTGCGGTGATGGGACCAGGCATTGTATCCTCCCTCGTTGGCATGAAAGTCCCACTCGGCGATTGCCGCGAACTGCTAAGAGCCGGATCATTTGGCGGGCCAGCGCCCCAGCCGGCCCATGCGCGCCTGGTAGAGCACGTCCGTAATTACCCAGGAATTGGAGAATGAGTCCTGCCAACGTGTGGCCTGCGACGAATCGCCTTGGGCTCCAAGGAGCTCGGCAAGCAGGTACCGCTGAGGACCCATTGCCGTAAGCGGATAGTTCGCCGTCCAGGGCTCGGCGATTCGGAGACTGCCCTCTGCAGGAGACCCACCGCCCGTGTCGTATCTCCTCCTAGGAGCGCCAGCCGGGCGCGAAGGGAGGCCCGAAGTGTCTCCGGGCCCGGATCAGTATAATTTCCCTTGGGAGCTTTCTCTATCCGGCGCAGGAGGTCGGTCACCTCGGAGGAATCGCCCTCCAGGGTCGCACGGTCCACCAGCGCATCGAAACTCTGGCGAACCTGGTCCCAGTATGGGCGACGGAAATCCGGAGATCGTCCCGCAACCACCTGTCGCGTCGCCCAGGCAAACATCGGCTCCGCGAGATCGCCATTTGGTACCCAGCGAGTGTCGCCTGGACCACCCAAGCATCGAAGGCTATTCTGTCGGACCGCCCTCCACTCACGCACCGCATCGGTCCAGTAGCCCTGGGCGGACAAGGCGACCAGACGATACTGCAGCCCCCTGCGTCGATCGTCTGGAGTCCGGTCAGCCCCAAGGAAGAAGCCCGCAACTGTATCGGCCAGAGCGAGCTTGCGCCCTCCATGCATCATGGAGATAATCACCTGCGACAGCGCAGGACGTTCCATCCTCTGGAGCCGGCTCAACGCAGCCGACCCTTCCCGTGCCGAGCCGAATTGAAGCGCTACAAGCGCCTCCCGCATGGGGCGCCAGGAATCGTCCACCCGCAAACGCCTGAGATACCCTTCCGACCCACGCCGATCATCCGCTTGGAGTGCCAACTCGAGCAGGTGGTCGTACACCTGCGCGAAGCTGGTGTCGAGAGCGGCAACCCGATCGAACGCGGCCCTAGCGTCGAGCGGTGAGTGGGCAGCGAACGCGCCAAAATGGAAGAGTGCCTCGCCTAGGCCATACCAAGCGTCAATGTCGGTCTGGTCGTCGAGCACGGCATCCTGAAAAGCTGCGATCGCGCTGTCCCCATACCCCAGCACGAAGTGTCTCTGGGCTTTCAAGCGGGCGACCGACTGCCGATTCATGCAGTCGCTGCGCGCCAGCCCCGCATCGACCGCGGCGAGGGCGGAGGAGTCATCGTGCCGCCAAGTCTGAACCACGCTCAGGCGGTGATATGCGAGTCCGCACGCAGAGTCGGCCTCCGGCAGCCGGAAGGCCGAGGCAGCGCCGTCGTAATCGCCGCTCCAGAACTTGAGCTGCCCTGCAGCAAGATGACCGACAGCCTCAGCCGACGACGTGGCCGAGAAAAGGGCCGCCCGGGAGCCCAGCGCCGGCCCCTCCCGGGGCGCCAGGGCTCACGGACTCGAGGGCAAGCCTGCCCAGCGGAGCCTCTAATCGCCGCCGCTGCACGACTCCTCCGCTCTCATGACCCGCTCGCCACCGTCGATCGCGTACAGATCGACCGTAACCCGCGATCCGGAGGTGTGACTGACCGGGTAAATGGCACCGGTGAGCAGGTAGCGACCACCAAGGCGCGTGCCCCTCGAAGAAGCTCGGACAGCGGCACCATATGCCAATCCTGGGCCCGCCCAGTAGCTTGGTGCCGTCGAGAGGGCGCACGCCCGGCAGCCACGCGAGCGCATCCGCTAGAACAGTATGGGGTGCCGGTCTTCCTGTATCCAATGAGTCCGGTGCGGGGAGAGCCGTTCTCGAAGGGGACCAGGACAAGGCCGACCTGCGAGGTGGATCCCACATGGCTCCGCTGCGGCATGCCCATTATCAGGGTACAGGATGAGGATCACACCAATCACCCCGCCAATCCCACCTCCTAGAAGCCACGCGGCGGCCTGCGGCCTGCGGAATACCCCGGTTCAGCCAGAGCCTGTGCGAACTCTTCCGCCGTCTGGAACCGGTCACCGGGGACCTTCTCCAGGGCCCGGTTGATCGTGGCCTCAATCGGCTCGGGAACACTCGGGCGCACGGTGCGCAGTGAAGGCGGCGATAGCTGGAGATGCTTAGCGGCAATGGCTTGTGGCGAAGGGCCTGTAAAGGGCGGCTCGCCGGCCAGCATCTCGTAAAGCACACACCCCAGGCTATACACGTCGCTACGCCCATCGACCTGATCCCTCCCGTCGCCTGCTCGGGGCTCATATAAGCCGGGGTTCCGACTGCAAGGCCAGCCGAACTCAGATTGTCCAGGGCCGGACGTGGATCGCACGAGCCAGGCCGAAGTCGGCGATCACGGCGTGGCCGGCCTCCAGCAGGATGTTCTCCGGCTTGATGTCCCGATGCACGATGTCTTCGGTGTGCGCATAGGCGAGGCCATGCGCGACCTCCTGTGCGATTCGGATCGCATCCCTTACCGGCAGCTGACTGTCCCGGCGAAGGCGATCCCTCAAGCTCTCCCCAGCCACGTACGGCATGACATAGAAGAGCAGGCCTTCGGCTCACCGGATTCGTGCAGAGGAAGAATGTTGGGGTGGGTTAACCGTGAGGCGATGCGGATTTCCCGGAGGAAAGCGCACCGGGTCCCAGCGACTCCGCAAGGTCTGGGGCGCAGAACCTTGATGGCCACGGGCGACCGTGTTTCAGGTCCCGGGCGAGGTAGACCGTGGCCATCCCTCCGCGGCCGAGCTCACGATCGACCGCGTAGCGTTCCGCCAGAACGGTGCGTAGGCGTTCCACTACCTCTACCATAGCTTCGGGGCCTTGGGTCCGTGGTGCTAACATGCGGCTCCACGTCAGACCGGAGCCAGAAGTGGACCCGGCCTTCGCCTTCGAGTAACGATGCTCCGAGACGACATCCTGCCGCAATTAGCGTGACGGGCAGCCAGTGGGACCGGTGGATGCTTATGGCTTTAGCGGTATACCTCCGCCGAGCTGCAATTATCCGCCGCTGGTAACGTAATACGTCGGCGCTCGTGCTGGCTGCTACGGAGAGCGATAGGACGGAGCCGCTGCTGAATGCCAGATGGCGGGCACGACCGCGCTGACTACCGGGCTTTGGGAGAGGCCAGTGAGGAGCCCGGCGACAAAGCCAACAGCTGCTTGTCCGATCAGAAGCAGGCACATGTGGACCTCCAAGCAGGTTGAGGTCCAATTTGCGGCTTGGTTCCACGCTGGGCTAGAGGATGTACCGCCTGAGGTCGTCGTCGCTGATGATCTTGACCAGCCGCTCCCGGACATTCTCGGCGTCGAACACGATCCGCTTCTCCGGGTAGTCCGGCAGCTCGAACAGCACGTCCTCCATCAGCGCCGCCATGACGGTGTGCAGCCGCCGGGCGCCGATGTTTTCCATCCGGTCATTGGCCATGAACGCCACCCGGGCCACCTCGGCGATCCCTTCGACGGTGAACTCGAGCTCGGCACCCTCCGCCGCCACCAGCGCCTGATACTGTTTGGTCAGCGCGTTTTCCGGCTCGGTCATGATCCGGACGAAGTCCTGCTCGGTCAGGGGCTGGAGCTCGACCCGGATGGGAAAGCGGCCCTGCAGCTCGGGGATGAGATCCGAGGGTTTGGAGACGTGAAACGCGCCGGCGGCAATGAAGAGGATGTGGTCGCTTCGGACGTAGCCGTAGCGGGTCTGCACGGTTGAGCCCTCGACGATGGGCAGCAGGTCGCGCTGGACCCCTTCGCGGGAGACATCGGGGCCGCCCGCCTGTCCCCGCTCGCCGGCGATCTTGTCGATCTCGTCGATGAAGATGATGCCGTGGTTCTCCACCCGGTCGAGCGACTCGTTTACTACGTCGTCCATGTCCACCAGCTTCTTCAGCTCCTCGTCCACCAGGACCCGCCGCGCCTCCGGTACCTTTACGGTGCGGCGCTTCTTGCGCTTGGGCAGCATGTCCTGGAGCATCTCGGTGAAGTTGATGTCCGTTCCCTCGATGCCCTGGGGCGGCTGGATCAGCTCCATCATCGGGTAGCCCTGCTGGGCAACCTCGACCTCCACCTCGCGCTCGTCGAGCCGGCCGTCGCCGAGCATCTCACGCAGCTTCTCCCGGGAGCGGTGGCGCCGCTCCTCCTCGGCGCTTTGCGGGCGCTCGGGCTTCGCCTGGCCACTGGACGAAACCACAAAGACCGAGGAGCCTTCCGCCTTCCCGCTCCCGCTCGGCGCATGCTTGTCCGCCTTCTCCGTCGGCTGGGGCCCAGCGGGAAGCAGCAGATCCAGCAGTCGCTCGTCGGCCCGCTGCTCCGCCATGGGATAGACCTCGTCCTCCCGCTCGGTGCGCACGAGATTGATCGCCGAGTCGACCAGGTCCCGCACCATGGACTCGGCGTCCCGGCCGACGTAACCGACCTCGGTGAACTTGGACGCCTCGACCTTGATGAACGGGGCACCCGAGAGCCGGGCAAGCCGGCGGGCGACCTCCGTCTTCCCCACGCCGGTGGGGCCGATCATGATGATGTTGTAGGGGGTGATCTCGTCCCGGATGTCGTCCGGCGCCTGAGCCCGACGCCAGCGGTTTCGCACCGCAATGGCGACCGCCTTCTTGGCGGCCTCCTGGCCCACGATGTAGCGGTCGAGCTCGGCCACGATCAGCCGTGGCGGCATCTCCTCCAGCCACGGCATGGGCGCGATCGGCTCAGGGCCAGGGCCGGATTCGACGGGAAGCTTGGGGGCGGCGTCGGTCATTCTTAAAGGTAAGCGGTGAGCGGTGAGAAGTGAGCGGTGAGCGGAAGGGTATGAGGCCGGTGCTTACTGCTTACCGTCTCACCGCTCACGCCTTTTTCCCGTCACCTGGCAGTTCAAGAATCGTGATATTGCGATTGGTAAAGACGCAGATGTCGGCGGCGATCTCCAGCGACGCGCTGGGTGATCTCGCGGGCGGAGCGGTCTGGCTTCGGGAAGCAGCGCGCGGGCGGCGGCGAGGGCGAAGTTGCCCCCCGACCCGATGGCGATGATGCCGTCGTCGGGCTCGATCAGCTCGCCGGACCCGCTCAGGAGGAAGCTGTGCTCGAGGTCGGCCACGACCAGCAGTGCTTCCAGCCGGCGGAGAATCCGGTCGCTGCGCCAGTCCTTGGCCAGCTCGACCGCGGCGCGGGGCAGGTTGCCGGGATAGCGGTCGAGCTTCTCCTCGAACTTCTCGTACAGGGTGAGGGCATCGGCCACCGAGCCGGCAAAGCCGGCCAGCACCTTCCCGCCCTTCATGGTGCGCACCTTGTTGGAGTGCGACTTCACGACGGTCTCGCCGATGCTGACCTGGCCGTCGCCGCCGAGCGCGACTCGGCCGTCTTTGCGGACGCCGAGGATCGTCGTTCCGTGAAATCCCGACATGTGTCTCCCTGGTAAACTGGTGATACCCGATTGTCATCCTGAGGGAGCGAAGCGACCGAAGGATCCTCTCAGAACGGCACTACGCCCGCGGATGCGCCTGATTGTAGACCTTCTTGAGCCGCTCGACGCTCGTGTGGGTGTAGATCTGGGTGGTGCTGAGCGAGGCGTGGCCCAGCAGCTCCTGTACGGCCCGAAGGTCGGCACCGGCATCCAGCATGTGGGTGGCGAAGGTGTGCCGCAGCGAGTGCACCCGGAGTCCGTCTCCGCCGATGCCGTCCAGCATTCGATGCACGATCCGCTGAACCCCGCGAGCCGCGAGCCGTTTTCCCAGCCGGCTGACGAACACCGCCCGGCGGTCGGTGCGTGGCCGGCCGACCACGGCCTCCCGGAGGTTAAGATAGCGACGCAGCGCGAGCACCGCCCGCGAGCCCACCGGCACGATCCGCTCTTTGCGGCCCTTGCCCCGGACCTTTACCTGATCCGCCAGGAGATCGAGGTCCTCCAGGTTCATCCCGCACAGCTCGGACAGCCGGATCCCGGTGGAGTAGAAGAGCTCCAGAATCGCGAGATCGCGCGTCGGGCCGAACTCGTCTCCCGCCGCCCGCGACTCGGCCCACTCGAACAGGCGCCCGGTCTGGGCCCGGTCCAGGTAGGTCGGAAGCCGCTTCTCCAGCTTCGGGACCTTTGCCGCCCGGGCGATGTTGTTGGCCACCCCGTGATGCTCCTGGAGATAGCGGTAGAAGCTCCGCACCGCGGACAGCGCGCGCGCGGCGCTCCTCGTGGCCAGGCCCCGGCGCTGCAGCTCTCCCAGAAACCCCCGAACGCCGAGGCGGTCCACCGTTGCCCAGCTCCACTCTCCGTAGTGGCGGTCGCAGAACTCGGTGAACGCGTCGAGATCCCGCGCGTACGCCTTGACCGTGTGGGGCGAGACGTCGCGCTCCTTCTCCAGATGCGTCAGGTACTCAGTGATTTCAGGGCGACCCGTCATCGGAAAAGGCAGCCACAAATGAACACTGACAAGAAGAATGGATCGCTCCGATGAGCACACGAGTTTCCGGTGCAGGCTTCAGGGCTCAGCAACAGATTTTCGGTCAAGAGCGCACCAACTGCAGTTCCTGCCTGGGAGAACAGCCGCGTGAGGCATCCTGAACTCCTAAGGTGTGCTGTTGAACACTAACCAGTGATCCAAAAAGCCCGTGCCGAAAGCCGGTGAACCAGGTTGAGCGATCGGCAGTCCATGTCCGTGTTCATCTGCGGCTAATTGCTTCTTTTTGAATAGAGGATTCCTCGAGCCACGCCGTAAAGTCCGCCTGCGCCCGCTCGACCAGCAGCTCCTTCTTGCGGTCCTTCTTCACTTTCCCCGGCAGCGGATCCAACAACCCGAAGTTGGCGTTCATCGGCTGGAAGTGCTTTGGATCGGCCTCCGCGCAGGTAGCGATACAACCCGCCCAGCATCGTTGTTGGCGGCGGCACCGCGACCGGTTGGCCCTGAAGCCGGCGTGCCAGGTTGATGCCCGGCCATGAGCCCGGTCCCCAGCGACTCGGTGTAGCCCTCGACGCCGGTGATCTGGCCCGCGAAAAAAAGCGCTGACGTCGTCCCGTGCGGTCAGGGCCGGCCCCAGACTCGCCGGACTGTTGAGGTACGAGTTCCGGTGGATGCTGCCGAACCGAAGGAATTCGGCGGACTCGAGCCCGGGAATCATGCGGAACACCCGCTGCTGCTCCGGGATTCGAAGCCGGGTCTGAAACCCGACCAGGTTCCACATCTGGCCCGCCCGGTCCTCCCGCCGAAGCTGCACCACGGCGTGCGGCTCCCGGCCGGTTCGGGGATCGGCCAACCCGACCGGCTTCATCGGGCCGAACCGCAGCGTCTCCCGTCCCCGGCGGGCCATCTCCTCGACCGGCAGGCAGCCCTCGAAGTAGGGCACCTCGTCGAACTCGTGCCCCTGGAACTGGTCGCCTCCATCAGCGCATCGATGAAGCGGTCGTACGAGTCCGCGTCCATCGGGGCGTTGAGGTAGTCGTTGCCCTCGCCCTTTCCATACCGCGACAGCGCGTAGAGCCGGCTCGTGATCGAGCGAGTCGGCCGACACGACCGGCGCGATGGCGTCGTAGAACGCGAGCGCCGAGGAACCGAGCCGGGCCGACCATCGCCTGGCCGTGAGCCGCTCCGAGGTCAGCGGCCCGGTTGCAACGATGCCGGGCGAGGGGAGCTCGGTGACTTCCTCGCGGACCACGGTGATGTTGGGATGCGAAGTCACCCGCTGGTGCACCGCCCGGGAAAAGACGCTCGCGGTCCACCGCCAGGGCGGTGCCGCCAGGCACCCGGGCTGCATCGGCGCACGGAAGCAGGATGCTGCCCAGCGCGCGCAGCTCGGCCTTGAGCAGGCCGTGCGCGTTGGTGAGATCGACCGATTTGAAGGAGTTGCTGCAGACCAGCTCGGCCAGACGATCGGTCTGGTGGGCCGGGGTCCGGACTGCCGGGACGCATCTCGTAGAGGGTTACCCGGACGCCTCGCTCCGCCAGCGCCCAGGCCGCCTCCGAGCCGGCAAGGCCTCCGCCGACGACGGTGGCGTTCACGCCAGAGCCACCTCCTCCGGCTCGGCGACCACGATCCGGTGGCCACACTTGAGGCAGGTCCGGCTCTCGCCTTCGGCCTTGCTGATCTTCTTCTCCATGCCGAGCCAGCCGCAGGCGGGGCAGGTCTCCGGCACCGGACGGTTCCAGGTGGAGAAGTCGCACGCCGGATAGCGGAGGCATCCCCAGAACGACTTGCCGCGCTTGGTGCGCCGCTCGGTGAGATCTCCCTCGGCGCACTTGGGGCACTTGAGCCCCATGGGGATCGAGCGGGTGCCCTTGCAGTTCGGGTAGGTGGTGCAGGCCAGGAACTCACCGAACCGGCCGGTCTTGATGACCATGGCCGAGCCGCAGAGATGGCACTTCTCGTCGCTGGGCCGGTCGGGCACCTTGTCCTTCTTGAGCGACTTCACGTAGTCGCAGGTGTCCTTGTACTTCAGGCAGGCGAGATAGGGACCGAAGCGGCCGGTCCGAGCTCGATGGGAGAGCCGCACTTGGGGCAGCGTTCCTTGGCCAGCTCCTCCGGCTTGAGCCCGTGCGCATCGGCCACCAGCGCCTTCATGTCGACCGCGCTCGAGCGCCTTGTTGAACGGCCCGTAGAAGTCCTGGAGCACCCGCTGCCAGGCGAGCTCGCCATCCTCGATCCGGTCGAGCTCGTTCTCCATGCCGGAGGTGAACTCGACGTTGAAGATCTCGGGGAACTTGCCGACCATGATCTTCTCGACCGTCTCGCCCAGGCTGGTGGGGAAGAAGCGCCGCTGATCCACCCGGACGTACTCGCGGGCAGAAAGGGTCGAGATGATGGCGCTGTACGTGGACGGCCGACCGATGCCGAGCCGCTCCAGCTCCTTGACCAGGCTGGCCTCGGAGAAGCGGGGCGGCGGCTCGGTGAAGTGCTGCGAGGGAGTGATCTCGCGGACCTCGACCTGATCGCCGACGGCCAGCGGCGGAATGGGCGGCAGATCGTCCATCGTCTTGCCCTCTTCCTTCTCCCGTCCCTCGGTGTAGAGCACGTGGTAGCCGTCGAAGACGAGGACCGAGCCGCGTAGCCCGGAAGAGGTACTCGCCCAGATCGAAGTCCACGATGGTCATGTCGTAGACCGCCGGCGTCATCTGCGACGCGACGAAGCGCTGCCAGATCAGCTGGTAGAGCCGGTACTGGTCCGGCTCGAGATAGGGCTGCACCTGCTCCGGGCGGCGGCTGCACGTCGGTGGGCCGGATAGCCTCGTGCGCGCCCTGCACCCGGGCGGCCTTCTTCGGTTTATAGACGTTGGGTGAGTCCGGCAGGTACGGCTTGGCGTAGCTCTTCCTGATGAAGTCGCGGACCGAGGTGATGGCCGTGTCGGAGACCTCGGGTGAGTCGGTCCGCATGTAGGTGATGAGACCCACCGGCCCATCCTCGCCGACATCCTTGCCTTCGTACAGATCCTGCGCCGCGCGCATGGTGCGGCGGGAGGAGAAGCCCAGCTTCTTGGCGGCCTCCTGCTGCAGCGTGCTGGTGGTGAACGGGCGCGGCGGGATTCTTCTTCCGGTTGCGCTTCTCCACCTTGGAGACGATGAACGGCCTCGGCCGCACCGCGTCGACCACCGCCCGGGCATCGGCCTCGGTCTGGAGCTGCGGCTTGTGTCCAGCCACCTTATGGAGCGCGGCCTCGAAGGTCTGGCCGTCCTTGGCGCAGAGCGCCTCGATGGTCCAGTACTCCTGCGGCTTGAACGCGCGGATCTCCCGCTCCCGCTCGACGATCAGCCGAAGCGCGACGGTCTGCACCCGGCCGGCCGACAGGCCGGTCTTGATGCTGTGCCAGAGAATGGGGCTGGCCTTGTAGCCCACCAGACGGTCGAGAATTCGGCGGGCCTGCTGGGCATCGACCTTTCGATCGTCGATCTTGCCCGGTTGGCGCAGCGCCTCCTGGATGGCCTCCTTGGTGATCTCGTGAAACAGGATGCGGTGGGTGGGAACGCACGGCGTTGAGCTGGTCGGCGACGTGCCAGGCGATGGCCTCGCCTTCCCGGTCCGGGTCGGTGGCCAGGTAGATGGCTGAGCGCCCTTGGCCGCCTTCTTCAGCTCGGCCAGCGTCTTGGTCTTGCCCTTGATCGTGACGTACTTGGGCTCGAATCCGCGCTCCACGTCCACGCCCAGCTCCCGGGTGGGCAGATCGCGCACGTGGCCGATCGGTGGCCTTCACGTCGTAGCCGGCGCCCGAGGTACTTCCCGATGGTCTTGGCCTTGGTGGGCGACTCGACGATGACCAGCGCGGTCCCCCCCGAGCGGCTCGGGCGCACCGTTCGCCGGCCCGCCTTTGCGCGCGGCTGCTCTTGCCGCGGCAGGCGCCTTGGCTGCGGGCCGGCGGCCGCTAGCCGCCTTCTTTCCCGCTCTTTCCGTCTTTCCCGTCTTTCTCGTTCTCGTCGCCATAGCTCCAGTGTAACCGCCCGAGTCACCTAATGGTCAAAGTCGAGAGGTAGCAAGAAACCCGCACCCCGCCGAGTGCAACCCGAGGCAAGGCCGGCGACCGAGCGCTACCATCCTCCGTGCTGCCGGGCCAGGGCCATGATCTCGGCGGCAACCGCCTCCGGCGTACTGTGCTCGGCGTCTACCTGGTGGTGCGCCTGGAGGTAAAACGGCTCCCGTTCCTCGAGCAGCGCCCGCATCCGCTGGACCGGGTCTACCCCCGCCAGCAACGGCCGGGCCTCCCCCTGCTGGCTGCGTTTGGCTGCGGTCGCCGGGCAGGCATTTGAGATAGACCACCAGGCTCGGGCCCATGGCCGCCTCGAGCTGCCCCGGCTGAGCGGCCCAGCCCCTCCCGGGCACGATCACGCCGGGATTCCCGCCCTGAGCCGCCTTCACCGCGTCGCGCTCCATCTCCCGGAACCGGGCCTCTCCCACCATGCCGAAGATCTGACTCGACCGGCATGCCCATCTCCCGCACCAGCAGCCCGTCGATATCGATGAGAGGAGCGGGCAGTGCCTCGGCCACCAGCCGCCCACCGTGCTCTTACCCGATCCGGGAAGACCGACCAGCACGATGTGGCGGGGCATCAGCTGCTCTCGCCGAATCCGCCAGCGAAGCCCAGCGGGAGCCCAGCGCCGCCACGTAGCCGCCGTAGTTGCGCCGCATCTCGGACAGGGAGTCGCCCGCCGAACTTCTCCAGCATGGCGTCGGCCAGCACCAGCGCCACCAGCGCTTCGGCGATCACCCCCATCGCCGGCACCGCCGTGACATCGGACCGCTCGCTCACCGCCTTGGCCGGCTGCCCCGAGGTCGAGGTCGACAGTGGGCAGAGGGGACATCAGGGTGGCGATCGGCTTCATCGCTACCTTAACAACCACCGGTTCCCCGGTGGTGATTCCGCCCTCCAGACCCCCCGCGTTATTCGTCGGCCGCCGGAAGCCGCCGCGCGGGTCTCGGCCTGCCCCGCTGCGGCCCGCTGCCCCGTTGCCGCGCGCTTCGATCGGATCGTGCACCTCCGACCCGGGCCGCCGCGCCGCCTCGAAACCCATCCCGATCTCGACGCCCTTCACCGCCGGGATCGACATCAGCATCCCGGCCAGGCGGCCATCGAGCTTGCGGTCCCAGCTCACGTGGCTGCCCAGCCCCACCACCACGCCCCGCGCCACGACTTCGACCTCGCCCCCCAGGGTGTCGCCGGCCTTCTTGGCCGCGTCGATCCGCCGGATGATCTCGGCCTCGAGCGCGGGGTCGAGCACCCGCACCTCGGACCGGTCGGAGGCCTCATTGAGCGGCACCGGGCAGCGGCGCACCGCGTGCGGCTTCGACCTCGCAACGCCGCCGAGGGAGACCACGTGGCTGCCGATCTCGACGCCGAACTCATCGAGCAGCCGCTTGGCCAGCGCGCCGGCCGCCACCCGGGCGGTGGTCTCCCGGGCGCTGGCCCGCTCGAGAATGTCTCGCCCATCGAGGCGGTCGTACTTGAGCACGCCCGCCAGATCGGCGTGGCCCGGCCGGGGCCGGGTAACCCGCCGGCGGCGGAGCTCCCCCGGTGGATCGGAGCCCTCGTAGGCCATGACGTCTTCCCAGTTGGCCCAGTCCCGGTTGGGGATCAGCATGGCCACCGGCGAGCCCAACGTCTCACCGGCCCGCAGACCGGAGAGCCACTCGATCCGGTCGCGCTCGATCTTCATGCGGGCGCCACGGCCATAGCCCTGCATTCGCCGGGCGAGCTCGTGGTCCACCCAGTCCGCCGTAGACGGGCAGGCCGGCCGGCAGACCCTCGACGATGGCGACGAGGGCCTTGCCATGGGATTCGCCGGCAGTGGTGAATCGGAGCATGCACGACAGGGTCCTTGGAGGAGGTCTGCCCTCGCCGGATACTAACGAACGAGCCCGGCATCGCGCCGGGCTCGTCCGATCTCAGGAAACGTCCTGCCAGGCTTCACTGCGGCGAGCGACGCCGTCGTCGATGATCCGGGGCGTGACCAGGATAATCAGGTCGCGCCGGTTTTCCTCGGTCTTGCTGAAGCTGAACAGCTTGCCGATGATCGGCAGACCCGAGAGCAGCGGGATGCCGGACCGGCTGTTGGTGACTTCGGTGACGGTCAGGCCGCCGATGACCGCGGTCTCGCCGTCGTTGACCAGGAGCTGGTTGTCGGCCCGCTGGGTCTGGAAGACGAAGCCGAGGTCGGTGGCCGTGACCTCCTGGATGGCTGACCGCTCGGTGTGCAGCTCCATGGCGATCTGCCGGTTGCTGGTGACGTGCGGCGTCACCGTCAGCCGGATACCGGTTTCCTTGAAGCTGCACCGTGGCCTTGGCATCGGCCGCCGGTGCCGCCGGCGTCAATCACGCGGACCGGGGTCTCCTCACCCACGAGGATGTCGGCCTTGCGGTTGTCCAGCGTGGTGATGACCGGCTCGGCCTGAATGTCGGAGAGGTCCTGCCCGCTCCAGCGCGCTGAGGAACGAGGTCAGCGAGAAGCCGCCAAGGGCGGTGGAGAAGACCAGGTCGAGCGCGGAGCCCACGATGGTGCCGTCTGGCGTTGCCGATGGCGGAGACCGAGTTGCCGCCCAGGTCCACGATGTTCACGTTCTCGTCATAGGGTTCGCCGGTGGCCGGGTCGGGTCAGCGCTGCACCAGCTTGTTGAAGAACTGGTGTTGCTTGCCCAGGTCGTACTTGATGCCCAGCTCCTCGATGTCGGTCCGGTCCACGAACACGATCTTGGCCTTGATCGACACCTGCGGCGTCCGAATATCGAGCCCGCGCACGAATTCGGCGAGGTTGGCCGACCTTGCTGCGGGTGTCGGTGATGATGAGCGAGTTGGAGTTGTCGTCGGCGATGACCTTGCCCGCGGCCCTTGGTCAGGCTGCCCTCGACGCTCTTGGTCAGGTCCTTCGCCTTGCCGTAGTTGATCCGAACGACGTTGGTCTCCAGCGGCTCCAGCGAATCGAGCGCAGCCAGCGCCGAAGGCGCATCTACCCGGATGATGCCGCCCGGCCATTTCCTGGGCGGAGAGTCCCTGCGCGGCCAGAATGGCCTGGAACGCCTGCGGCCAGGGCTGATTCTTGATTTCGGCGGTTACTTCACCCTTGATGTCCTTGCCCAGGATGATCGTGCGCCCGCTGAAGGCGGCGAAGCCGGCAACCACGTCGGCGATGTTGGCGCGGTCCCAGACCACGGTGATCCGGGGCTCCTCAGAGCTGGCGCGGGTGAGCCGGCTGGCCGGCAGCTGAACCTCGGGCTCGCGGCGCTGGTCTTCGGCGCGGGCGGCTCGGCTGGACCGGACCGTTGGACGACCAGGCCAGGAAGGACTGGTCGGTGCCAAAGGAGACCCGGATGGCGTCGGTGACCCGCTCGACGTGGTAGTCCTTGGCGTGGTCGAGCTCGAGAACGATCCGGACCACGTTCGGCTCGAACTGGGAGTAGCGGAGGTTGAGCACCCCGCCGCGCTTCACCCCGTCGTAGAGGCTCGACGTGTTGCCCTTCAGCCGGGCGCCCATCACGTCGAGCACCAGCCGGTCTCGGGCTCTCCAGCATGAAGTCGCGGACCTCGACCGCGCCGCGCACGTTGATCACGATGTCGGCGCGTCCGGGTGAGGCCTGGACGCTGACGCCCGTGACCTCTCCGCTCGCGGGGCCATCGGCGAGCGCCGCGGAGGGCACTCCGAATACCGCGGCGGTGACGAGCATAAGGCGATACAATCGGGTCATGGGGTTACGTCCTCCTGCTTCCTGAGCGAAAGGGTTTCCTGACGTTCAAAGCCGAAGTCCTCGATCATGAATACGACATCGCGTTCACGGATCTGTACTACCCGAGAGCGGCCGAGTTGATCGCCGGCCCGCAGCTTGTGACGCTTGCCGCCTTCCTTCTCCCGGAATACGGCGATACTACCCGAGGGAGCCCGCAGGTTCTGATAGATCCCGACCAGCTGCAGGTCGGCCACTTCCGGGCCCGCCTTCGCCATGTTGAGCAGCGAGTTGAACGGGTCGCGGATGGAGCCCGAGTAGGCGAAGGTCTCCCGATACATCTCAGTCTCTTTGGCCTTCTGCACCGAATCGGCCCAAGCCCTCTGGTCCACGGGCGCCGCCATGGTATCGGTCCGGGCCGCGAGATCCTTGCCGGCCATCGGAGCCGGTGCCTTGATGCTGTCACCCCGCTCCGGAGCGTGCTGGGCGGCGGCGATCGGTGTTTGCGCCGCTCCGGAATCGCTCGCAAGCGTCGGAAGCGGAGCCTTGGCATCGGTTCCGCAGAGGTGCTGCGACTGGGCAGCGATAAGGTCCTCCGACGGCGGAGCCGGCGGTTTCTGTTTCCTGGCCTTGCCCTTGGTCTTCTTCGCCACAACCTCGGGCGGCTTGGTCAACTCGGCGCGGACCGAGTCGACACAGGACACATAGCGGACCTGGGTGAGAGAATCGGCCAGGTGCCGGGCCTTGCGCAGGCTGTCGGTGCGAGCACGCAGGGCAGCGGCGTGTACCTCAGCCGCTTTGGCCTTCCTATTTCCCAGGAACGGTAGCTTGTCCAGCTTGGAGCACCCGGACAAAGCCAGCGCCGCCAGGAGGGCGAGCCCAAGGACGTTACGAGCCACTGGCCTCTCCTTCCGGCGTGGGAGACTTCACGTAGGTACGGACCTGGAAACGGGCCTCGAGCAGCGAACCGGTGCTGTCGCCCAACGCCTTGGCGGCGGCGGTGTTGGCCGCGGCGATCGACAGGTTGTAGGGCACGATGATGCGCTGCAGGCTGGCCACGTCCGCGAGGAACTGGCCGATCTGGTCGTACCGACCGATGACCGACATCTGGTACGCGTAGGTGTCGAACGGTGCCGGCCCCGGTTGGACCGCCTCCGGTATCACCTGCGAGAGGGTCACACCGCGGATCTTGCTCCGGGTCGAGATATCGTCGAGCAGGTTAGGGACCTCGTTGCGCTCGGGCACCAGACGCCGGAGCAGCAGGAGGCTGGACCGATAGGTCTCCAGCCGCTTGCGTACGTCGGCGACGCTGCCGCGGGCGAGCTCCTTCTTGGCGCTGTCGGTGGCGGCCTCGAACCGGCTGATGGTATCACGGATCGCGACCACCCGCTCTTTGCCCGCGGCGAGGCCCTTCAGGCCCACCAGGTTGATGACGGTTCCGGTATAGGCGCTGTACCCCACGATCCCGGCCAGAAGCAGCGCGAGCATGGGAGTGGCTTTTTCGTTGGAGATTGCCATGGGCTACCTCACCTCACCGACTGGCTGAAGGGAGCGACGCGGATATAGGCCGAGTCCGCCGAGGCATACGTGGCGCGGATGCTGAACGCCGTCACCGGCCGCTCTTTCTCCACGACCGTCATGGCCGAAACCGGGGTCACGTCCGTGATCCACGGCGATGCTTCCAGCTGACGGAGGAAGCGGGTATACGCCTGGATGTCGATGGTGCGGCCGTTGAGCTGAAACACCAGAGCCGGCGGCCGCGGTGGTGTCGGCGGTGGTATCCGCCTTGGCGCCGGCCGCGGGTTTCGTCGCGGCGACTGCCTGAACCGACGTGCCGATATCCACCAGCCAGGTATAGGCCGGCAGCGCCTTGGTCACCTCGTCCAGCACGTGGGCCCAGATGTACCGATCGCCATCCACATTGCGGATGACGGTGATCTGAGCGAGCAGGGAGTCACGGATTGTCTCCTGCCGCCGCTTGTCGGCGATGAACGCCTTGAACCGCTTATGCTCGCTGCGGGCTTGCTCCAGCCGGGGCTCCAGCGAATAGAGCTGGCGAACGTTGTTGAGGTAGACGAACCCGAGGAATCCGAGCACGCAGACCCAACCCCCCACTGCTCCGAGCAGAAGCGGGTCCTTCACCTTGGTGCCCAGGTCGCGGAAGCCGTCCAGCATCCCCTTGAAGTTGAAAGGAGAGCCGCGGCTCTTGCGCCGTTTACCGGGGCGGAGATTGACGGTGATCATCTGATGACGGGTCCCTGGTCGGGGTCAGGCTGCGGTGCGCAAGGCGAGACCAATCGGGAGCATCAGCAGGGGCGCAACTTCGTCCACCTGCATCTCATCGAACACCCCATCGGCCACCTGCAGCTTCTCGATCGGATTGGCGAGCTGAACCGGAATCTGGAGCCGGTCTCCCAGCGCACGGCTGAGCCGCGGGATCCGCGAGCCGCCGCCGGTGATGAAGATTCGGGAGATCCCACCGGCCGAGCGGCTGGCCGTCTGGAGGAACGCTCCGGCGCGCTCGATGCCCACCGCCAGCTCCTCCGTGCGGGTCTGCAGGAACGCCTCGGGGATCTCACCGACTCGCGCCCCCCTGCAGCATGCGCTCGGCTTCCTCCGCCGACTGTCCCCGTTCCCGCTGCAGGTCCTCGCGGAACCGGCGCGTGCCCACCGGGATGTCCCGGGTGAGAACCGGAACCCCGTCGTCCAGTATGTAGATGTTGGTGACCTCGTGACCGATGTTCACCAGGCCTACCACCCCGTGCATGGCGTCGGGATAGTTGATCTCGAACGCATTATGAAGGGCGAACGCATCCACATCGATGATGGTCGACTGCAGCCCTACGTCGGCGAGCAGCGCGACCTTGTGATCCACCAGCTCCCGCTTGGCCGCCACCAGGAGCACGGTCATCTGGAGCCCTTCGCCCTCAGGATCCAGGATCTGGAAATCGAGCTCCACGTTGTCCATGTCGAACGGCACGTGTTGCTCGGCTTCCCAGCGGATGACCTCGCGGGCCTCGGACTCGCCCATGCGATCCATGCTGATCTTCTTCACGATGACGTCGCGGCCGCCTACGGCGGTCACCACCGACTTGGTCTTGATCCCGGCCGAAGCCATGAGGCCTTTGATGGCCTCGGCCACGATGCCAGGATCCATGATCTCTCCTTCGACGATCGCGTCATGGCCGATCGACGTGAACGCCACCTTGGTCAGCACCGGACCACCGGATGCGTGCGAGATTGCGACGAGCTTGATCAGGCCGCTTCCGATGTCCAGCCCGACAGTCGTCGACGAGCGCCCGAAGAGTCCCATAGTGTCCGCTAGTTAAGGAGGCGGTCAGGATATCTCGAAGAACAGTGGGCAACCGATGTGCCACACAAATTGCACTTTGGCAATCCTTTGCAGCGAAGCAGCTTAACACGGACAGCGATGGCAGCCTCCCATCAACTCAGTCGCCCGCTTCTTCTCTTTCGCAAGCGGTCTCTCGGGATGCATCAGTCAGCTTGTGAGAGGGAAGTGCAACATCTGGCAGTGGGTCCGGAGCGGGTTTCCGGCGCCCGGCCGTCAATAGAGCTGGACCCAACCGCGCTCAACCGATTGCGCTACCCTCCCGGAATCAGCCGCACTGTCCGCCGCAGGGCCGAGCCGCACCAGTAAACCCAGCGACCGCACGGCAAGGGTGGCGCCCGCTGCGCTGTGCCTCACCCCGCGTACCCGAATCAGGAAGAGGTTGTCGGTGAGCCTGATAGCCTGGCGACTTGCACTGACGCCACCAGCGAGGGTCAGGGTGCCGATGTCGAGCGGCGCGCCTCCAATCGGCAGACCCTCGAGTGTCGTGGCTGCGATAGTGGCGCTGGCATCACTCAGCCCCGCCTCGGCGATCTCGCCGGCCTGAACTGCGAAGAGGGTGTTCTGTCCACTCTGCTGCTCCAGCCGTCCCGCGAAGAAGGTGCCGCCCACGAGCGCGCCGATGACCACGAGGGCAAACACGGCAATGGCCAGCGCAATGCCCCGCTCATCGTGCACCCGTGGTCTTGGATCGCCGCTCCCCCGAGACGCCGCAATCACGGCCGCACCGCGTTCCGTAACACCACCTGCGTGATCAGCTCCTCTTCCACCGGGATACTGGTTCCCGCGCCGCCGCCCTCGGTCGTTCCTCGGAGCGCGATCCGGACGCTCTTGATGCTCGTGCGATCAGAAGCGAGTCTTCCGCTGGCATCCAGATACTCGAGGCGAAAGCCGCTTCCGGCGGTCAGAGGACCGACGAGCGGCTGAATGGCTTCCCCGCTGCTCACCGACCGCGCCCCCAGCCAGGACCTGCCCTCGGATTCATAGAGCCGGAGCTCCATCACCTCTGTGATCCGAACCGGCGTACCGGCCTTGAGGCCCGCCATCGCTGCGCTGGCCGGCACGGTCAGCGTGATCCCCGGACCCAGAGCTCCAGGACATGGAGCGCCCGTTGTGACGCTCACGATCTGGGTACCCAGCCAGGATACTTCGGCTCCCGCCGCTGCACTGTCCTCCATGAAGATCAGGGCGTCGTCCCTGCCTGCTTGGGGGTCCCGATGACCAGTGAAGCTGCTCCGAGCCATTCGAATGGCCGTGGGGCTGGGCGTCCCGCAGATGAAGCCGATGCCTCGCATGGCGCGATAGGTCAGGGCGGTGGACCCGGCAACAAGGATGTCGTTCTGTTCGGCGGTTCCTCCCGATACTGCGCTCAGCTCGCGAAGCTCGCTGAGGACGACGATGGAGCCGGCACGCACGTTGGACTGCAGGTCCACCCGCTGCGCCTGCGCCCGTGTGATCCGCTGGGTGCTGATGAGGAGGCTGTAGAGCGCGCCGGCCACCACCAGCGTGAGCACCAGCGAGATCATGACTTCGGCCAACGTGAACCCACCGCGCGACCGAGTCAGCATGTCAGCGCAGTCTCGAGAATGGCCTCGCGGGGTCCACGTGCGGTCAAGTAGGTGACGGTGACCCGGACCTTGCGAACCCTGCCGGTGGGCGGAACGAGCCACGATTCCGTCATACCGCCGGAGAGGACTGGGCCGCCGGAAGCGAACCCGGGATCGGTGCATCGTGGCAGCGTAGCGTACCCAGCGAGACGCAGGGTCTCCAGCCGGCGCGAGGCCGCCTGCGCTGCGCGAGTCTCGATCTTGCCGCGGCCGATCATTCGCGTGACCGATCCGGACGTGCCCACCAGCGCGACGATTCCCACTCCCAGCACGAGGACGGCTACAAGGACCTCGGTGAGCGTGAACCCCAGTCGGGAATGTTTCATGGTCGACCCCTCTCCGGAAACTCAGAAGGTGGCGTCGTTGCTGCCGAACCGGGTACCCATTCCGCGCGGTGCCAGTCGAATTATTTGGGGAGTCATCGCGAGCGGGTCAGCGGCCCGCAAGACAGTCATCGCGAGCGGCCGCAGAGCCTGCCCTGAGCTCAGCGAAGGGCCGCGTGGCGATCCGGCAGCCGCTGGATTGCTTCGGACGCGGAGCCTGCCCTGAGCGCAGCCGAAGGGCGCCCTCGCAATGACTCTAGTGCGCCGGGAGCCGCCGCAGCTTGTAAAAGAGGGTGCGCAGGCTGATGCCAAGGAGACTGGCAGCCTGCCTCCGATTGCCATTCGAAGTCTTGAGGGCGCGCTGGATGACCTCCCGCTCCACCGCTTCTACCTGGGTCCGGAGATCGAGCGAGCCGTTTGCCGCGCCATTCTGGCCGGATCCGGTCCCATTCGAGAGGGCGAAGTCCTTGGAGTCGAGTGGTCCGCCAACTCCGAGCACCGCGGCCCGCTCCAGCGTGTTCCGCAGCTCGCGTACGTTGCCGGGCCAGTTATGGTGAGTGAGAGCCGCGAGTGCCGCCGGGGTAATGCTCACCGGATGGCCGAGCCGCTGGGCCATCTGCCTGGCGAAATGGGTGAGCAGCTCGGGGATGTCCTCGGGGCGTTCCCGCAGCGGCGGGATGTGTAACCGGACCACATTCAGCCGGTAATACAGATCCGAGCGGAAATCACCCCGTTCCACCGCCTCCTCCACCGGACGGCCGGTGGCGGCGAGCACCCGGACATCGATCTTGCGCGAGTCGCGTCCACCCAGACGGCGAACCTGGCCCTCCTCCAGCACTCGCAGGATCTTGGCTTGGAGTCCAGGCGACACATCGGCGACTTCGTCGAGGAACAGCGTTCCGCCGTCGGCCAGCTCGAACAGACCGGCGTGATCGGTTGTGGCTCCGGGGAAAGCACCCTTGGTGTGACCGAAGAGCTCGGACTCGATCAGCTGTTCCGGAATCGCGCCGCAGTTGACCGCCGTAAAGCTGCGTTCGTTCCGGGGGCTCATCCGGTGGATGGCCCGGGCAATGACCTCTTTGCCGGTGCCACTCTCACCTGTGATCAGAACTGGAGTGTTGTGACGGGCCACACGCGAGGCGAGCTCCAGGACATCCCGCATGGCAGGGCTCTGGGAGACGACCAACTCCTTGACCGCGCCGATTCCCACATTCGAACGCAGGGCCTCGACCTCGCGGCGGAGGCGCTCCCGCTCCTCGGCCTTACGCACCGCCATGATTACTTCGTCGGGTTGGAACGGCTGGTGGAGGTAGTCGTAGGCTCCCTCCCTGACTGCTGCGAGAGCGGCGTCTTCGGTTCCCTGCTCGCTCAGCATGATCATGAGGGAGGCCCCGCCTTCGGCCCGCAGCCGTCGGAGGAAGCTGAGGCCGTCCATCCCGGGCAGCTTCATCCCGCAGAGGATCAGCTCGAAATCCTCCGCCGTAGCGCGGGACAGCGCACGCGCAGGGTCGGCCTCGGCCTCGACTACGTAGCCGGACTCTCCGAGCAGCAGCGCGAGCGATTGCCTGACATCGGCGTCGGCCTCAACGATCAGCAGCCGCATCAGTTCACCCGAGTGGTAGAGAGCACCTGGAACACGACACACCTTTTCTCACACGGTTCGGTCAGCTGTCCCCGGCGGGACAATGGAGCGCTTGGCCCGGCGCTGTCCCGATGGGGACTGGGCAGCCGATCCTGGGCTGTTCGAGGCATCGGCCTATCCGGCCGGGCAGAATCCATGAGCTGTTGCACGATCCGCCAGCCGGCTCAGCACGGACTGCAGTGCAACCGGTTGCAACGTCCGCTGGTGGAGAGCTCGGCCTAAGTGCCCGAGGTGCCGAGTGGATGACGGCGCCGAACGACGCTCACGATCAGGCTATCGGTTGTCGGCGGATCAATCCAATGCACTGCGTTGCACTAGATGCCAAGCAAGTTCTTCGCCAGATGCACACACCCCCTGGAATACCGGCCTACTTGATTACGGCGTGCACGCCACCTGACCTTCGAAAACCGCCGGCGCCGGTGCGACGGCAGATCCGACAAAGATCGCGCAGGTACGGGTGCTCCCCGAATGAGTCGCCGTGGCCGCCCAGCCGGCGGGGGTCACGCTGCTCAGCGTCACGGTACCGCCGGCCGATATCGAGTATGGCAGCGCGACGTTCGGGAGCGGCCCGTTGTAGTACGTCTGACCATTGGAGAAGTAACCCCTCCTGTGCTCCCAGGAGGTTGTGCAGGTCCGACCGCATGGTCGTGACGATTGCCCGCTCTTTCCCGTTGGCAAATTTCGGCACCCAATGGCGGCCAGGAGGCCGATGATCACCACCACGATCAGCAGTTCGATCAGTGTGAAGCCCTTGCTGTCGTATGTCATCGGTGCTCCTCCCTGCGCGAAGCTCGCGCCTGCTATCCGTGGTCACTCATTCCTTACGGTGAAGTCGAAACCACATCCGGGTGGTGAAAAAGGCGGCGACCGCGAGGACACCGCCCTTTCCACCGGCTATACTGCCCGAATCAGCTTAGTAACAGGCTGGTGCACCCTCGGTGACGACAGCGGGGTCCGGAGCGGCGCGCGGAACCGACATAGATGCCGCAGGTCTGGATCGCGCCTTTGATCGAGGTGTTGGTCGCCGTAGCGTTCCACCCAGCTGCAGTGCACGCGCCGACCACCACAACGTTGCCGCTGGCTCGGCTGGAAGGCAACCGTACCACCGCAGGCACCGCCGGGGGCGGTGTTTACCTGGGCGGCGCCCAGGACTGTGGAGTAGGTCTGGTTGTCGCTGAAGAAGCCTTCCTCTGCGGTTACCATGTTCCGCAGGTCCGACTTCATGCTAGCGAGCACTCGCCTTTTCCTTCGTGTTCGCGAACTTCGGGATCGCGATTGCGGCCAGGATGCCGATGATCACGACCACGATCAACAGCTCGATCAGGGTAAAGCCCTTACGGTTCGTCATACTTCCTCCAGTTGAGTGTCGCGGCCATCGGTACAGGTCGAATCCTGCGAGACGCGGTGTGACTGCCCCCTGGTAAGGCAACACGTATGCCACCATCCGATGTCCCTTTCCAAGCTGCTCCGGTGCCGGGGGTTAACTACCGTTTGCAGTTCGCCGTGTGAGAGCCGCGCAGCCTTCCGCAAGCGGATTCTGCAAGAGCGACCCTCTGCGAAAGCTGCTCGGGTTACCAATTCGAGTCTCATCCTTCCACCGCCAGCAACAGCAAAAACTGCCGCTGAAGAGACGGCTTATCGCAACTCCTCTGGAGAAAAGCCCTTGCGGCGGCGAGTCGTAGCCGAGGGTGGAATTTTCACTCCAGACTCGTCTCAGCCCAACTCGTATGCCGGTAGCGACATGCGGGGAATCCCCTCAGCAGTGCCAATCGTTGCACGCTTCTTGCCCGTCAGCTGAGCCTCGTACCTCCCCTGCCTTCGAGACTAGCCGGGATAGACCATGATCAAGGTCCTGTATCTGCTGTTCGTTCTTTCCGGCGCGGCCGGTCTGATCTACGAGTCGATCTGGACTCGCTATCTCGGTCTGTTCGTCGGGCACGATGCATACGCTCAGATCATCGTGCTGGTGATCTTCCTGGGGGGGATGTCGGCGGGGGCGGTGGCCATCAGTCGGTGGTCGGAGCGGCTGAAGGAGCCACTCTATGGCTACGTCGCGATCGAGTTCCTGGTGGGCTGCATCGGGCTCTTCTTCCACGAGGTCTTTCAGACGGTCACGGCGTGGGCCTATCAAGGCCTGTACCCATTGCTGGCCGGGACCTGGGGCCTCACGGCAGCGAAGTGGGCCATCGCCGGCAGCCTCATCCTGCCGCAGTCGGTGCTGTTGGGGATGACGTTCCCACTGATGAGCGCCGGGGTGCTCCGGCTGAGCGCCGCCAGACCCGGACGGACCCTCTCCCTACTGTACTTCTCGAACAGTCTGGGAGCTGCCGCCGGTGTACTGGTGGCAGGCTTCTATCTGGTGGATCTGGCAGGCCTCCCGGGCACCCTGCTCGCCGCGGCCATGCTCAACCTGCTCGTCGCCTGCGCGACTATCGGCGTGATCGTCGCGGGCCGCAAAGCCACCGCCGACGGATCGGCGAGTCGCTGCACGGAAAGCGCCGGAACCGATGGCGAGCGCATCCAGCGATCGCGGCGGCACCAGGGGGCTCGAGCGGTTGCTCCTTTTCACCAGCCTGGGTACGGCGGTGGCCTCATTCATATATGAGATCGACTGGATCCGTATGCTGGCGCTGGTGCTCGGCAGCGCGACCCACTCATTCGAGCTCATGCTCTCGGCCTTCATCCTCGGCCTGGCCTTGGGGGCCTGGTGGATCCGCTCTCGGGCCGACCGTCTGGCCAATCCACTGCGCACCCTCGGCCTGGTCCAGTGGACGATGGGCTTTCTCGCCCTCGCCACGCTTCCACTCTACATCTTCTCTTTCGGGTGGATTGCCTCACTGCTCGCCACCTTTGCTCGCAACGACTCGGGGTACACCGGCTTCACCATCGCGCGCTATGGTCTCTGCCTGGCCATCATGCTTCCTGCCACCTTCTGCGCCGGAATGACGCTGCCGCTCATCACCCGGACGCTTCCTGGCGAAAGGCTCGGGGGAGCGGGCCATCGGCGCGGTTTACGCCTGGAACACCCTCGGTTCGATTATTGGCGTGGTCGCTGGCGGGCTGGTTCTCTGCCGCTGATCGGCCTCAAGCTGATGCTGATGGCAGGAGCCGCGATAGATATGGGGCTCGGCATTCTGCTCCTCTCCAAGGCTGGAACGCGCACGGGGCAGTCACGCCGCCTTGTGCTGGCCGCCGCCGGCGGCGGCCGTACTGGTCCTGGCACTGGTGGGAGCGGGTGTGCGGCTGGACGGCAATCTGCTGGCCAGCGGCGTGTACCGGACCGGGACGATGCTGCGGGCGGATGAGCGGGACATGAGATTCTACCAGGATGGCCGCACCGCGACCGTGACGGCGGCACTGTCAAAGAGCTCAGGGTATCTCTCGCTCGCCACCAACGGCAAACCGGACGCTTCGCTCACGCCCACCTGGTTCCGGCCGTGCAGCTCGATAGCGTTTCCTGTTCCGCTCCTGGCGGATGCCGGCGACTCAGGCCCTGCTCCCCCTGGTGACCCTGGCGCATGCACCCGGAGCACGGACGGCCGCCATCATCGGGCAGGGGTCCGGCATGTCCTCCCACCTCCTCCTGGGAAGCCCGGCCTTGCGGGAGCTCGTGACCATCGAGATCGAGCCGCAGATGATCGAGGGCTCGCGGGTATTCTATCCGGTCAACCGCCGGACCTTCGACGATCCGCGCTCGCGCATAATCATCGACGATGCCAAGTCCTACTTCGCCTCCGAGCACCGCCGGTACGACCTCATCATGTCGGAGCCGTCCAATCCATGGGTCAGCGGGGTATCCGGCCTCTTTACCACTGAGTTCTACACCCGGATTCGCGGCTACCTGAGCGAGGACGGCGTGTTCGGTCAATGGCTGCACGTGTACGAGCTGAGCGACGCACTGGTGCTCAGCGTTCTGGCCGCGCTGCATCGAGAACTTCAGCTCATACGAGGTCTACCAGGTATCCCACGGCGATCTGCTCGTCGTCGCCAGCAATCGCCCGCCTTGCCGAAGCCCGACTGGTCGGTGTTTCAGCTCCCCGCTCCTTCGGGAGGATCTCTGCCGGTTCCTGCCGCTGACCCCCGAAGTACTGGATGGTACCCGCCTCGCGGGGCGAGCCGAGCTGGCGCCCCTGCTCGAGTCCTACGGACCGAATTCCGACTACTATCCGGTCCTCGACCTCGGCGCGGAGCGGCGTCGCTTCCGGCAGGACTTCGCCGGCGGCTTCTCGGCGCTATCGGCCGACTGGTTCAACCTGCTCGCCTCGCTCACCGGCCGGCGGTTGGGCCCGGGCACGGAGGTCATGGCGGCACTCCCGGAGAATCCGCGGGTACGCGCCCGCGCCCTCGGCGCGCTCCTGCGGTCCCCTGCGGCTCTGGTACCGACCGATACCGCGTTCGGCCCGGTCAGCCGTGATGCGGTGTACCGCTGGCGCCAGTGGCTGGTGTCTATGGCCGCTAATCAGCCGCCGGGCAACTGGGAAATGTGGCTGGATCAGGCAAAGGGGATGGATCGGCTGCGGAACGGGGGTATGGCGGGAATGCTGGACACCGAATTCTACGCGGGCCTCAGCCGGGTCATGGACCGCCACGCGGCCCCCCAGGTGGTTCGGGATGTCGTGACATTTCGTGCCGCGGTGGCGTCGTGGAAATTCGCGGAGGCATCAGCCGCTGGGGAGCGCCTGCTTCCCATTGTCACCAGCCAGCGGCGGTGGATCGACGCCGACGAGCTCCGAGACGGGCTGGTGTTCGCCAAGCTGCACATGCGGGACGCGGTAGGAGCGCGGCGAATGCTCGATGCGCTGGCCCCGTTGAGCAGGCGGCCGGCAACCGACCTGCGGTCGGAGCTGCTCGCGGCTTATGTGCAGACAGCCGAGCGGGTCAAGCCGACAGTTGCCCAGGCCGCTACACCTTGACCTCCACCTGCTCCTCGTAGCGGCTGAGCTTCCGATAGAGGGTAGACGGATCGATGCCGAGTACCTCGGCGGCGCGGGTCTTGTTGCCGCCTTCGGCCTGTAGCACCCACATGATGTAGGCCCGCTCGATCACCTCGAGCGTCGGATTCGATAGGAGCGCTCGGCGACCAGCGGCTCCTTCCTGCGCTTGGTGATCCGCTCCGGGAGGCAGGACGCCTCGATCAGGTTTCCGCGGGTCAGCACCACGCGCGTGCTCCAGGGCGTTGTCCAGCTCCCGCACGTTCCCCGGCCACTCGTAGACCATCACCGCATCCAGCGCCTCCGAGGCCAGGGCTTTGGGCTCGGTTCCGGTCTCAGTGGCCAGGTTCTGCAGCAACGCCTCGATCAGCAGCAGGAGGTCGTCTCGCCGCTCCCGGAGCGGCGGAAGGTTGATGGCGATGACGTTGAGCCGGTAGAAGAGGTCGGACCGGAAGTTGCCCCGGCGGATCTCCTCCTCCAGTTCCCGGTTGGTTGCCGCGATGATCCGGACGTCGACCGGGATCGCCTCGGTGGCGCCGACTGGAATGGCTTCACGCTCCTGAAGCACGCGGAGGAGCTTGACCTGAAGGGAGGGTGGCATCTCGCCGACCTCGTCGAGGAAGAAGCTCCCGCCGCGGGCCGCAGCAAACAGACCCTGCTTATCGCGCACCGCGCCGGTGAAGGAGCCCTTCACGTGACCGAAGAGCTCGCTCTCCAACAGGTTCTCCGGCAGAGCGCCACAGTTGATCGAGAGGAAGGGGCCGTCGTTCCGGCTGGAGAGGTTGTGGATGTAGCGGGCGATGACCTCCTTGCCGGTGCCGCTCTCTCCCTGGATCAGCACGGTGGAGTCGGTGGGCGCCACGTGCTCGGACAGCTTCAGCACCTCCAGAAATCGCTTGGACTTCCCGATAGGCCGCGCAATCGAAGGCTTGTCACGCCGCCGGATCTCCTGCTTCAGCTGGGTGTTCTCGACCTTGACCGCCCGGTACTCGCAGGCTCGCCGGAGGATGGCGACCAGCTCGTCATTGGAGAACGGCTTCTGGATGTAGTAGAAGGCGCCGGAGTTGACCGCGCTGATGGCGGTCTGGAGCGAGGCCTGGGCGGTCATGAGAATCACCGGCGTCATCGGGTCCTGCTCCCGGGCGGCGGCGAGGATATCGATACCGGAGACCTGCGGCATGCGCACGTCGGAGAGAATAATGTCGTGGGTCCCCGAGCGGATTTGCTCCAGCCCAGCCTTTCCACCCTGAGCGGTGGTGACCTCGAATCCCTCATTGCGGAGCAGGATCCGCAGGGTATCAAGGATTCCCGACTCGTCGTCCACGACCAGGAGCGACGGCTTCTGAGTCATGCAGCGTCCTCCGCAACCATCTTGGCAGGCAAGAAAATAGTGAACGTGGTACCGGAACCGGGCCCCGAATCGACCAGGACCAGGCCCCGGTGCGCCTCGACGGCGCGCTGAACGATAGCAAGCCCGAGTCCGCTGCCGCCGGAGCGGCCGGACACGAACGGTTGAAACAGCCGCTCCCGAACCTCATCCGGGATGCCGGGTCCGTTGTCCTTGACCTGCAGCCGCACCGCGTGCTCCAGGTTGGTCCCATGCGGAATATCGGAAGCCTGAACCAGGGCCACCGCTACCGTGATTTTGATGGGACCCCTGGCCGCCTGCACCGCGTTCAGGACCAGATTCGCGATCACTCGATGAAGAAGATCCTCATCCCCTCGAGTACGGTGTGTCCTCCCTCGACGGTGATGGCCGCATCCGGCCGGCAATCCGGGTGAGCGCGGATCAGCCGCACCACGGCCACCACCACACCGTGGAGGTCCAGGGGCGCAAACTGCGTCGCTCGCACCCGCGCGAAGTCGAGGAACTCGCTCAGGAGCCGGCTCAGTCGATCGCTTTCCCGAACGATGAGGCCGGCGAGGAACCGTTCGTCCTCGTCGGCGTGCTTGGATCGCGCCAACTGCTCCACCGAGCTTCGGATCGATGCGAGCGGGTTACGAATCTCGTGGGCCAGCGAGGCGCTCAGCTCCGCAACCGCCTCCAGCCGCTCCGCACGCATGTGGAGCTCCTGCACCTCCTTGAGATCGGAGATGTCGGTGAAGATGGCGGTGACGGATGGCGCTTCCTGCGCCTCCTGCCGGAATGTGGTGGTGCTCAAGCCGATGGGGAACAGACGCCCGCCACCCTGGACCACCATGCCCTCCCCCCGGCTGATCTTGCGCCCGTTCCGGATTCCCGCCACTACCGCCGCCCACAGCTCGGACGACCGGCTCTTGAGATGGTCGAGCACCGGGAACCCGATCAAGGCTTCACCGTCGAGGTCGAGGAGACGCTCCGCCGTCGGATTGATGAACGCCAGCCTCCCGATCCCGTCAACCGTGAGCACGCCCGATCGGATATTGCGAAGAATGTCGTCTGCCTCCAGCCGAACCCGCTGCAGCTCGGTGGCGAGCGTGGCCTGCTCCATACCGGCCTCGCGCAGCCGGTGACCCAGAACCGCCGACGATCGCAAAAAGCAGATTGTAAACTACGATCTGCGCCCAGGACGCAGTGTCGAGAGCGACCCCATGGGTCCAGAGGGTGTCACCAAGATACAGGAGCGACGCCAGAACGGCCGTTGCCGCCACCCACGCCGGCGGCATGAGCATGGCATAAGCGACCACGACCAGCACGTACAACGCCGGGAAGGCCGACTGCGGCTGGCCGGCGAAATGAACGACCGTGGTGACCAGACCCAGGTCGACCAGCGCCTGGACCAGGAAAAATGCATTCCCGGGCTTCCGGTTCAGCAAGAATACCGTGCCCGCCCCGTATCCGGTGAACACCAGGGCGAACACCACCGCCACGCTGACAATGAAGGATTCCTGGGGACGCTCGGTCCAGACCAGCCCGGCCCCGAGCAGAACGCCCGTAGCCAGCACCAGCCGGCCTACGAAGAGCCAGGTGAGGAGCGTTCGCTGGTCGGGAAGGGTGTTCTTCCCCGGCCGGCGCCGGTCCGGCACCGTCTGAACCGAAGTTCGGCCCGACGGAGCGTTGGATTCCATCGTACCTCGTTGTGGGCTATTGGCTGTGGGCTGGGCTGGAAGCTAGTGGCTATTCGCGATGGGCTCTGTTGGGTGCGATCCACTTACACCCGGCAGCCCACAGCCCATAGCTCACAGCCAATAGCCAGCAAGGGGGCCAGCCGAAGATAGGGAGGACGACCGCGGCTGCGGTAGGGGCGCTATCTTCGGCCCATGACTTGGACTGTGTACCTCGCCCGCTGCCGCGACGGCAGCCTATATGCCGGCGTCACGACGGACCCTGAGCGCAGGCTGGCAGAGCACAACTCGGGATGCGGCGGTTCCTACACTCGCTCAAGGATACCCGTCGTCATGGTGTATTGGGAGTCGGCAAAGGACCGATCCGGCGCCCTGCGGCGAGAGCGCGCAATCAAACGGCTCAGTCGCAGCCAGAAGGAAGAACTGGTAGCCAGGGCGTCGACAGGCTAGCCCGGCTGTGGTCGAGCCCGCCGGTCCAGGCCGGCGTAGGCCCGTGCCGGCCAAGCGCGTCGCTCTATCCCCGCGTAGCCCGATGACATTTCGCGCCGACGGGCGGTGCTCAGGCCGGCACCGGCAGGGAGCTCCGAGAGTGAGCTGGGTGAGTCGAGGTGCGCACCCCCGTCCACGCCGACGCCCAGCCGGTACACCATCTCGCCGCCAAGCCACGCGGCAATGACCATCAGCACGATCGCGGAAAGGCCGGCCACGATCGCTCCCGTCGGTGGCAGCGCGGGATTGTCGCGCCTGAGCACCCAGCTCAGGGCGAACAGCGCCAGAACGGCCACGTTCCCGAGCCCGTGCCAGAGTCCGATGCGCTTGGCCCGGGTGCCACTTGGAAGCCCCATCCAATCCAGCCAGCCGAACAGCGCCGCAGCCAGTCCGCCGATCAGGCCGGCCCCGATCATGTAGTGCGCCGCCACCGTCCATTGAGAGTTGTCTGCGATGAGATAGATGATGTCGAAAATCACCGCCGTGCCCAGAAGGCCGAGCGGGAATACCACCAGCATAGGATGAACCGGGTGCCCCGCAAACTTTACTCTGCTCTGCATAAAGTCCTCGAGCGGTGGGTCGACGGTTCCCGTCGCGCGGCGGCGTGCCGCCGGCCGAGGCGGAAGCAACCGGTAGACAAGATGAGACTGACGGAACGTTACGGGATGTGACGTATGACCGCTTGCTACGAGCGGCCGATGCCCTGATCGAGAACCTCGCGCACCATGAGCACCAGGCTGTCAGCGGAGAACGGCTTCTGCAGCAATGAGATGTTCGAGTCCTGCATTCCCCTGCGGAGTTTATCTCCTTCCGCGTATCCCGACATGTAGGCTGCTCTCATTCCCGGCCATCGCTCGAGCAGGCGCTCCACCAACTCCGGACCACCCAGATCGGGCATCACGACGTCGGTCAGGACGAGATTGATGCCGCCGCCTACCTTCTCGGCGAGAGCCAGCGCCTCCTCGCCGTTGGCCGCAGCGAGGACGAAGTATCCCTGGTTCATCAGGACCCTGATAGCCACGTTGCGCACTGCCGGCTCGTCCTCCACGAGCAGGATCGTCTCCGAGCCGCGGATATGCTGCGGTATGCGGACGCTGGGAGGTGCGGTCTCGTCTTCCCCCTCCACTCTGGGGAAGCAAATCTTGAAGGCCGTCCCCTTATCGGGCTCGCTGTCGACCCAGATGTAGCCCCCGCTTTGAACCACGATACCGTAGACCGTGGCCAGGCCGAGGCCGGTGTTGTGGGTCGTCGGCTTGGTGGTGAAGAACGGCTCGAACAGGCGCCCCTTGACCTCCGGAGTCATGCCGTGGCCGGTATCGCTGACCACCAGCATGACGTACTGTCCCGGCAGGAATGTCGATTCCGACATGGCGGTAGGCGTACCCTTCAGGCAGATCGACATCCAGTGTCTCGATGGTGAGCTGGCCGCCGCCACGCATGGCATCCCGGGCATTGAGCGCCAGATTCATCACCACCTGCTCCAACTGTCCGTAGTCGGCCTCGACACCGCCGAGACCCACCGACAACCGGGTGTTCAGTCGGATGTCCTCGCCGAGCAGCGGTCGCAGCATCCGCTCCATGCCGGAGACAACCTCGTTAAGGCTGAGCACGTGCCGCGCCACCAGCTGCTGCCGGCCGAAGCCCAGGAGCTGCCGGGTCAAGTGCATTGCCCTGTCGGCCGCCTTTCGGATCTCATCGGCATCCGCCCACCGGGGATCGTCCCGCTCGAGCGTGGTCAGGAGAAAATCGCTGAACCCCATGATGATCATCATCATGTTGTTGAAGTCGTGCGCCACTCCGCCGGCCAGCCGGCCTACCGCCTCCATCTTCTGGGCCTGACGAACCTGCTCCTCCGCGCGCCGGCGCTCGGTGAGGTCCTGCAGGTTCACCGCGTAGCAGATCACTTTGCCCTCACCATCCTTCACCGCGGTGGCATCGATCAAGGCGGGGAACGTCATGCCGTTCCGGCGCAGGCGCTCCGTCTCCCAAATCCGATGGCCCCGTTCGCCGAGCGCCGCATCCTTTCCGAGGAATTCGTCCCGTCGGCCAGGAGCGGAGAGATCGGCCATCGGCTTGCCCCGCAGCTCATCCACCGCCCAGCCGTGCATCAGAGCGAACGCCGGATTCACGCTCTCGATGGTCTCCCCATCGGCGCTGACGATGGCCACACCCCAGCCCGCGTGCTCGAAGATCCGGGCCCACCGCTGCAGCTCCCGTCCGGCCTCCACGCGAAGACTGATATCGCGCCCTACCCCGACGATTCCGGTCACTTCACCCGTCGCGCTGCGGAGCGGAGAGAGGGTGGTCTGCATGTGGTGAACGCCACGGCGGGAGTGGAGGATCCAGTCGTAGGTGATGGTCTCTCCGGCCAGCGCTCTCCGGTTCGCGGACTCGTGAACCGGGGCGGCTTCCGTCCCGACGATCTCGTCGATTCTTTTGCCGATCAGATCGGCTGGCTGAAAGCCTTCCCGCTCCAGCCAGCGACCGAAGGCGTCCACACAGCGCTGCTCCCGATCGAGGCGGAAGACCACGTCGTCGATCGATTCGACCAGACTCCGGAAGCGCTCCTCGCTCGCGTGAAGGGCGCTCTCTGCTGCCGGGCTCTTCTCCGGTAACTCGCGTGCGTAACAGACCAGCCCGCTGGATGTGGGAGCGATCCTGATGAAAAAGCCCCGGCCCAGCGGCTCGAAATACTCCTCCAGCTCGACTTCGCTTCCCTGGGCGTGGGCGCGGAATGCTTCGGCCTGAATGCGGGTGCCCGCGAGTGCGGGGAACGCATGCCAGACGTTCAGCCCGAGAAGTCGGGCCCGGCCGAACCCGAGGGGTGAGAGAAATCGGTCGGCCCGCTCGTTCACGTGGGTGATGTGCCACTCATGATCGCAGCCCAGGAACGCCTCGCCCATCCCGTCGAGGATCTGGGCGGTGTGGCCCTGAAGAGCACTCTCACGGAGGAGTACGGTGAGTCCCTCGTCGGACGGGTAGGCGCGAACCTCGACCGCTCCGCGATCACCGCTATCGAGCACTTCGTGCACCACCGCAACGTGCTCGGCATATGCCCGGTGCAGGGCGCGCCCCAGTGACGAGTCGGCGAGTGTGGGGCGGTCCCAGATAACAGTGCCGAGGAGATCGGCGGAAGGGGTACCGGACAGACGGGCGAGCACCCGCTCGGCCTGGCGGTTGAGGTAGGAGAATCGCCAATCGGAATCGAGGGCGAAGATGCCCTCTCCGACGCGCTCGAGGAGATCCAGCGGCTGAGTAGCGTTGAGCAACCGGATGAACCTTGGCAGTGAGGGGGGCTGTCTGAAACTAAGACCATGACCCCTCCACTGCCAGACTCACATTTGCGGGCTGTCGCCGCTTACGGGGATCTCGGTCGAGGTGGCGGGCCGGGAAATCTCCGCCCGCTGGGTCACCTCGGCGCCATAGAGAGCGCGATAGATGTCTTCGTTGCGCTGGATTATGCGGACGTAGTCGCGAGTCTCGACGAAGGAGATGCGCTCGGCGAAGACCTCAGGGTCCTCCACCCCGATGCGCTTGGACCAACGCTCCACGCGAGAGGCCCCCGCGTTGTAGGCCGCGAGGATGTGGGCTCGCTGGTCGTAGCGGGTGAACAGCTCATGCAGGTGCACAGCGCCGAGCTGAATGCTGACATCGGGCTGGTACAGCAGAACCGGATCCCATACCGGATAGGCCAGGTCGCGAGCCAGACGCTCACCGAGCTCGGGCATGACCTGCGCCAGGCCGCGGGCGCCTGCCGGCGACGTGGCGGCAGGATTGAAGTTCGACTCCTGCCGGATCAGGGCGGCCATCAGGCTCGCGTCGAGCCGGTGCTCCGCCGCTTCGGCGAGCAGCGCGTCTTCGTGAACCACCGGGTAGATCAGCCGATAGGTGCGGGCGTCGGCCGGTGCACCCCGGGCAAGGGCACGCCGAGCCAGCTGGATGGCCTGTGACGCCAGCCCCTGGCTGCGGAACGCGTTGGCAATGATGAGCAGACGTTCGGGTGAGGAGTCGGCTGATCGGGCCAGGCGGTCCAGCTCCCAGCGAGCCTCGGCTGCAAGGCCGAGCCGGGCCAGAAGAGCAGCGCGCGAGATCTGGCCGTCGAGGTCTGGATCGGCGGGGAACGAGTCGGCCGCCACCGGAGGCACCCACGGTCCGGTTCCGAGTCGCCGCGCGCTGAGCGCCGCATAATAGGAGAGGGGATCGCGCACGGTGATGCTCTGCCAGCGGCCCTGGGCGAGCGCGCTGTCACCCGCATCGGCCCACGCCCTGCCCGCCCAGTAGGTGGCGCCCAGTGCCTCGCTGCTGCCAGGGTAGCGCTCGGCCAGCGCGTCGAACTCCTCGGCCGCAAGCTTAGGCTGGCCGCTCAGCAGCGCGATCATGGCGGCGCGGAAGCGCGAGGTCGGAGCGAAACGGCTGGTGGGGTAGCGAGTTGCTACCACCCGATGCAGGCGGCGCGCTTCGGGGTCGCCCCGGTCATCGGCGGCGAGGTCACCGCGCAGGAAGAACGCCGAAGCCGCGGCCACCGTATCGTGGGGATACTTCCGGGCGACCTCCACCAGTGCATCGCGGCCCTTTTCGAGCTGACCATCGCGCACCAGCGAGCGAGCCGACTGGTAAGCCGCGAGTGCCGCCAGAGATTTCGGCCTGTGCACCAGCTTGAACTGCACCGCGGCTTCGCCGTTCCGTCCCAGGCGAGTCAGTGCGGTGCCATACGCAAAGCGGTCTTCGCTGGAGCCAAGCCCTGCCGATGCCGCACGGGCAAACCCGCTCGCCGCGCGAGACGGGAGCCCTGATTCGGCGGCTGCGCGGCCCACCACCAGCTCTTCCGCCGGAGCCAGCGGCGCAAAGAGGCTGTCCAGAATCGCAATGGCCTCCCGCGAAGCAGCACTGCCTGCGCGCGATGCGGCGAAGGCGAGAAGTTCGCGCCGGAGTGCGGCGCGGGGTACACTGTCGGGGGTCGAGGTGAGGCGCAGGCGGAGGCTCGTCAGACGATCGCCAGCGGCGGCGTAGCGCCGGGCGGCTCCGTCCAGATCTCCGGTCCGCTCGTGCGCACTGGCGTCAGCAAAGGGAATCCGGCCTCGGGCGAGTGGGTTGGTCATCCGGCTGTACAGTCCGGCTCGGGCAACGCTGTCGTCGGTCACCGCAGCCGCCCGAAGCAGGAGCCAATCGGCTACAACCGGAAGCTTCTCGGCGGCACGGGCATACACTATCGCGGCGCTGTCGCGGGCACCGAGACGATCGAGCGCGGTCGCGAGCAGAAAGAGTCGTTCGCCGGAGGGGTAGCGCTGGACTGCACCAGCGGCGTGTCCAAGCGCGAGAGAGTCCTGGCGTCGCTCGAGCGCGGCACGGGCAAGCAACACCCGGCCACTCCCACTGTACAGGCTGTCGATCCACTGCTCACCGGACAACAGCTGCAGCACCTCTCTCCAGCCTCTCCACTCGCTTGCCGCCCGGGCCGCCAGGTAAACGGTGGCCGGTGTCCGGCGAGAGGAATCGCCGAGCCAAGGAGCCAGGATCCGTGTGGCCTGCCATGGCCGGCCGCGAGCCATGGCCTCGTTCGCGCGGGCCAGGGCCGAATCGAGAGCATGGGTGACCTCCCCAGAGTCGGCGATAGCGGCATGCCGCGGTGCGACTGGCCGCGTGGACACCGGAGGAAAGACAGCGATGCTGGCTAACCAGAGCCATACATGGACCAGGTGGATCACGAGATTCCGATCGGTAAAGGGAGGTCTATCTGGCCCTAGCCATGCAAATGGCGCGCCGTTGCAGACTTAGCCCTGGGAGGGTCGAAACACTGGTGGGGCCTCTGATTCTGCCCCGGACCTCGCAAAGGGAGGGGGCGGCAGGATCATGCACTCACTACTTTTGCAGGATGAGCGAATCCGATGACGGCAGGATCCGGGTGGACAAGTGGCTCTGGGCGGCCCGGTTTTACAAGACCCGGTCTCTAGCTGCGGAGGCGATCGCCGGCGGCAAGATCCAAGTCAATGGTGAGCGGGTCAAACGAGCCAAGCCGATGCAGGTCGGGGACGAAGTGCGGATCCGGCTGGGACCCTACGAGCACCAGATCGTGGTCCGCGAGCTCTCCGACCGGCGGGGCCCAGCCACGGACGCGGCCCGGCTCTACGAGGAGAAGCCGGCGAGCCGGGCGGCCCGCGAGGCGCTCGCCTTACAGCTGAAGAGCCTTCACGCCGCATTCGCGCCGGAACGCGGGAGGCCGACGAAGAAGGACAGGCGGGAGATCAATCGACTGAAGGGCCGTGAGCGGTAAGCAGTGAGCGGTGAGCGGGCCGCCCATCCACCGGCTTACTGCTCACCGCTTACCGCTTACGCTTTTTTCATGTTCTCCACCATCGCCTTGCCGAACTCACTGGTCTTGAGCAGGGTCGCGCCGGTCATCAGCCGCTCGAAGTCGTAAGTCACCCGCTTCTGGGCAATGGTCTTCTCGAGCGAAGAGACGATCAGGTCGGCAGCTTCGTCCCAGCCCAGGTAGCGGAACATCATTTCGCCTGAGAGTATGACCGACCCTGGGTTGACCTTGTCCTGCCCGGCATACTTGGGAGCGGTGCCGTGGGTTGCCTCGAAGATGGCGTGGCCGGTGAGATAGTTGATGTTCGCGCCGGGCGCGATGCCGATGCCGCCGACCTGAGCCGCCAGCGCGTCGGAGATGTAGTCGCCGTTGAGGTTCATCGTGGCAATCACGCCGTATTCCCGGGGCCGCGTCAGGATTTGCTGCAGAAATGCGTCCGCGATCACGTCCTTGATCACCAGACCGCCTGGCAGCTTGCACCAGGGGCCGCCGTCGAGGTCGGTGGCTCCATACTCCTCCCGCGCCACTGCGTAGCCCCAGTCGCGGAAGCCGCCCTCGGTGAACTTCATGATGTTGCCCTTGTGCACCAGCGTGACACTCTCGTACTTCTGCACCAAGGCGTACTCGATGGCCGATCGGATCAGTCGTTTCGATCCCTCTTCGGAAATCGGCTTGATGCCGATCGCGCTGGTGGCCGGAAAGCGGATGGTCTGGACTCCCATCTCCCGCTGGAGGAAATCCACCATCCGGCGGGCGTCCTCGGTCCCGGCCTTGTATTCGATGCCGGCGTAGATGTCCTCGGTGTTCTCCCGAAAGATCACCATGTTCACGGCCTCGGGAGCCTTGACCGGCGAGGGCACCCCGCTGAAATAGCGGATCGGACGGACGCAGGCGTAGAGATCGAGTTTCTGCCGGAGCGCGACATTGAGCGAGCGGAACCCGCCACCCACCGGCGTGGTCAGAGGCCCCTTGATCGCGACCAGAAACCGATCGATGGTGGCAAGGGTTTCGTCCGGGAGCCAGCTGTTCATCCGATCCTTGGCCTTCTCGCCGGCCAGCACCTCCAGCCAGGCGACCCGGCGCCGGCCTCCGTAGGCCCGCTGGACGGCGTTATCGAAGACGTATTGCGAGGCGCGCCAGATGTCAGGACCGGTTCCGTCCCCCTCGATGAAGGGGATCACCGGCGTGGACGGCACCTCGATCCGCCCCTGGCGCAGCGTGATTGGCTCGCCACCGGGTGGGGCTGCTGTCGTCTTGTGCGTGGACGTTGTAGCTGACATGACCAGTGCCTCTTGCTAGGGCTCCGAGTGGCGGGGATGTTTCGCCGCTCAATCTGATCGGGTGACGAATGAACAGCAATACAACCCTTCGTCCCGTCTCCGCCGCCGTTGCCTCCATTCACGCAGCGTACGAGAACTACGAGCGCGGCTTCGAGGAGATCACCCGCCGGGCCCAGAGCCGGTTCGAGCGACGCGACTGGTCCGGGGCCCAGGCCGATGCCACGGAGCGGTTGACGCTCTACAAGGCGCACGTCGACGCCGCAGTGGCGGACGTCCACGACATCCTGGAAGACGGCGTGATGGAACGGACGGTCTGGGCCGCCATGAAGTCGGACCACGCCCGCCGCACAGCCGGTCGCCCGGATGCCGAGCTGGCGGAGACCTTTTTCAACTCGGTGACGCGCCGGGTGTTCAGCACAGTCGGCGTCGATCCGGCCATCGAGTACCTCCACCGTTCCCCGTCCCCACCCTCTCCTCATGACCCCGCGATCTTCGACCGCTACTGTGCTCCGGCCATCGATGCCGCGCTGGTGCGGACTATCCTGGCCGGGATTCCATGGTCGGCTCCCTATGCCCAGCTGGATCGGGACACGGCGCTGGTTGCCCAGCTCATAGACGCCCGGGTTCGTCAGGTACTGAGCGCGCCAGGCCCGATCGAGCTCGACATGGTGCGCTCGGTGTTTTATCGCAACAAGGGCGCCTATCTCGTGGGCCGCATACGGGCCGGCGCCGAGATCATCCCGCTGGTGTTGCCGCTGCTGCATGCCGAGCGCGGGATCGTGGTGGACGCGGTTTTGATGACGTCGGACGAGGCAAGCGTCGTTTTCGGCTTCAGCTGGACCTATTTTCGGGTGGACGCCCCCCGCCCGCGAGCGCTGGTGGACTTTCTGGGTAGCATCATGCCGCTCAAGCTGGTGCACGAGCTTTACACCTCCATCGGCTACAATAAGCACGGTAAGACCGAGCTCTACCGGAGCCTCATGCATCATCTGGAGGAGCCGGACGCCCGGTTTGCCTTTGCGGAGGGCGAGGAAGGAATGGTGATGGCCGTGTTCACGCTCCCCTCGTTCAACGTGGTGTTCAAGGCCATCAAGGACAACTTCGGCGCGCCCAAAAACACCACCCGGCGAGCGGTCATGGACAAGTACCACTTCGTCTTCGTGCGCGACCGGGTGGGGCGGCTGGCGGATGCCCAGGAGTTCGAGCACCTCGAGTTTCCCCGGCGCTGCTTTCCCGACGAGCTGCTCGACTATCTGGTGCGGGAGGCCGGCGCGACCGTGCGGGTGGAGGGGGACCGGGTCATCGCCCGCCATCTTTATACCGAGCGCCGGGTAACACCCCTCAATCTCTTCCTCCAGCACGCTGACGAGAGGGCCGCTCGGGAGGTAGCAATCGATTACGGCAACGCGATCAAGGACCTTGCAGCGGCCGACATCTTCACCGGGGACATGCTGCTGAAGAACTTCGGTGTGACCCGGAACGGGCGGGTGATCTGCTACGATTACGACGAGCTTTGTCTGCTCTCGGAATGTCGGTTTCGACGGATTCCCGAAGCCACCACCTTGGAGGACGAGTTTTCGGCCGAGCCCTGGTTCTACGTCGGCGAGCAGGACGTCTTTCCGGAGGAGTTCAAGGCTTTCCTGGTGCCGCCCGGCAGGCTACGTGACGCCTTTCTCGACGCTCATGGAAACCTGCTCGACACGGCCTTCTGGCAGGGGGTGCAACGCCGGTTGGCAGCGGGCGAAGTAGTGGACGTTTTCCCTTACCCGAGGGACGCCCGCCTTCAGCGGAACGAGGGGGTCTAGCGCTCGAAATTGGTCAGCGCGGCGGCAGCTTCGAGGATTCTGCTGGTGTAATCGGCGGCCGATTCACGTGCCTTTCGCTCGGGCAAAACGAAGGCCGGGTTATCCGGCTCGCGTGAGTCCAGGGCGTTGGTCATCGTGTCGCCGCCTCTGGCCTCGACGATCGACTCGAACTGGTCCACGGCCGACCACAGTTCGGCCAACTCCCTCCCGGTCTCATCCCCGGCCAGGAGCACCCCTCGGTGAGCCAGGACCTCAGCGACATGCTGCTGGGCACGGAGCTGTTCTTCTGAGCGATGGGGGTTGAGGGCCGCGTCCAGATCGACCGACGGATTGTTCCTACGATCGTCCGTCGTTCTCACTTTCGTCAGGTCGGTTCTACCCGCACGGCGCGGCTCGTCAGGGCGGCGGTCGTTTGTCATTTGAATCAGTCGTCTTCCTGAAAGGGGTCGGGGCCGCCCGGTTTACCCAGACGGCCCCGCCTTTGAGCTGGCTAGTCTCGAATCAGTCTTTGATCTTGGTGACGTTCTCCGCCGCCGGGCCCTTCTGACCCTGTACGATGTCGAACTCCACCTTTTCGCCTTCAGCCAGCGACTTGAAGCCGCTGCCCTGGATCGCGGAGTGGTGCACGAAGCAGTCCTTCTGGCCGTTGGACGGGGTAATGAAGCCAAAACCCTTCGCATCATTGAACCATTTCACGGTTCCGGTGGTACGTGCCATTTCGTACTCCTGTAATTGGTTTGTCGTCGGAGTCCGGTGATGCCGTACCTGCCGACAGTGAATGTTCGCGGACCTTGCCCCCGCGCCGGGCTCAACGAAAAGGGACCCAGCTGTGAGCCAGGTCCCTGAGGATATTCACTGGTCCCGCGAGGCGATCCATTCCCGCATATTTCTGGCGCAGAATCTAGGGCCCGGTCGCTGCGCTGTCAATCAGAACGCGGTGGGGGGCGGTTCCGTACGCGGAGGAATCGCTCGGCCAGCTGTTCCAGTCGCTCGTTTCCGTCCTCACGCGCTTCGGCCAGTATCCGCTCCACTACGGGGCGGAGCCGGGGCTCCCCCCAGTAGTACCCGGTTGCCGACTCCGCACTGGCCGTATCACCGAGGTGGGCGCCCTGAAGCAGGGCGCGTGCTGCCGCGGAATCGAACCCCGGATCAGCGCGGTCCGGGAGCGGAAATCGCGGCGCCGCCTCCCCGCCCCCTGCGTCCTCATTTACAAACGCTCTCGACATTCCTGAGTATAGCGAACTGGCTGGCCGCAGCCAGCCGCGAAACCGCCCCGGCCGCACAGCAGGCGGGCGAGGCGGTTTCCTCGGGCCAAGCGTTCCTTAGGCCAAACGTTCCTTAGATAGAACGGCGGAACGGAGCAGCCAGGGTGACCTTCAGGCGGGACCCAACCGGCACGACTACGTCCCGGTCCTGGGTCTCGACGGCGCGCTGAGTCCCCACCGCGCCGCCGGCGATCCCACCAATCACTGCGCCCTTGGTGCTGCCGCCGGTTACGGCGGTACCTAGCAGCGCGCCGGCACCCACGCCCATACCAACCTTGGCGATGTCGCCAGCGTTGGTCTTCCGATCCTTCAGGGTGCGATCGAGGGCGCTGGCAGACCCGGACAGCGGGTAGCTGCGACCAGCGATTTCAACCTTGGTCGGAGTGAGCACGAGCTTGCCGGTCTTGTCGCTCTTTCTCTCCGACTCGTGAATGGCGGCAATAGTGATGTGTACCCTGGAGCCCGCCGGGATCACGACGCGGCCGTTCTTGTCTTTCACGTCAGACGAGACTGTGCCGGTGAGCTTCTGGCCGGCCTTGTGGGTCCGGGAATTGATGCCGGCGTCGAACTTTGCCGAGATCGCGGTGCCGGCGGCGAGCATCCGGGGCGCGGCCTTGGCCACTGGCTTTGCGGCGACTTTGGGGGCTGGCTTCATGGCCCCGGCCTTGGAGGCGCGGTCGTTCATTGGGGCGCTGGCATCGACTGCTGGACGTTGCAGATCGCGGGTTGAGTCGGCGCCTGCAGCACTGCCGTCGCGCTCTCCGCCGCAGCCCACCAGTATGGCCATCGTGAGAAGTACCAATCGGTTACCTACCATGGAGCCCTCCGGAACTGTTGGGACTGGGGTATTGATCGGGATGCAGCCTGCCAGCCGAAGGGCAATTCCAGGGCCAGTTTGGGCAGGACGCTCGCCTCGAAGGTCACCCAGGCGCGGGAAAGAGGCCTAGGGGAGAGTGTAGAGGCAATGCGGTCATATCCGGGGCTACGGCGGGGGGCCACGCCGAGGTTGCGCATGGCGGCGGGCGCGGCTCATGGCGTACGAGTAGCCGCCAATTAAACTTCGCGCCATGCCACAGACCCAACCTACCTTCCTCGACCGCGTCCGTGCCGCAACCGAGCTGCTCGAATCGATCGTCTCGGACCGCGGACTCCTCGCGCAGGTACCTGCCGACGACCAACAGCGTTTGCTACAGGCCGCGGGCCATGTTTACGCCCCCGATGCCGTGGCCCGCCGACAGCTGGTGCGAGCCAGCAACCGGCGGCGCAAGGCGGCCAAGGTCGAGCAGGAGGATCGGGTGCTCAACCGGACCGGCATCCGGACCCTGCGCCGGCAGCCGGTCTACACCAGCCCGAACGTCTTCCCGCCTATCACGTTCGAGCAGCGCGACGTCGACGATCCCGAGTTCCGGGAGGCGGTGGAGCCGCAACACTGCTACGTCTGCAAGCAGAAGTACACCCTCGTTCACCACTTCTACGACCAGATGTGCCCGCCCTGCGCAGAGTTTAACTTCGCCAAGCGCACCGAGCTGGCCGACTTGCGGGGCCGGGTGGCACTACTGACGGGCGGCCGGGTCAAGATCGGCTATCAGGCAGGCATCAAGCTGCTGCGCGCCGGCGCGGACCTCATCATTACCACCCGGTTCCCCCGGGACTCCGCGCTCAGGTACGCCGCGGAACCGGATTTCGCCGAGTGGGGGCACCGGCTCGAGATCTTCGGACTCGACCTGCGCCATACCCCGAGCGTGGAGGCGTTCTGCCGGGAGCTGCTGGCCACCCGAAGCCGGCTCGACTTCATCGTCAACAATGCGTGCCAGACCGTGCGGCGGCCGCCCGAGTTCTACCAGCACATGATGGAGAGTGAGACGGCGGCGCTGCACGCCATGCCGGAGCCGGCGCGCCGGCTGCTGGGCACCTATGAGGGCTGGCGTGGCGCCCACTTTCATTTCGATGGAGCCCCGACAGCCACCCCGGCGGTGTTCGAGCGGCGGCTGCCCAGCATTGCGGGGCTGGCCATCTCGGCAGAGCTGTCACAGGTGCCGCTGTTATCTGAGGACCGCTCCCAGAGACATCACTTCCCCAGGGGGCAGCTCGACCAGGATCTGCAGCAGGTGGACTTGCGGGAGCGAAACTCGTGGCGGATGCTGATGGCCGACGTGCCGGCGGTGGAGCTGCTGGAGGTGCAGCTGGTCAACGCCGTCGCGCCCTTCATCCTGAACGCTCGGCTCAAGCCGCTGCTGCTGCGCACGCCGGAGCGCGACAAGCACATCGTCAACGTCTCCGCCGTGGAAGGCCAGTTCTATCGCAACTTCAAGACGACCCGCCATCCGCACACGAATATGGCCAAGGCGGCGCTCAACATGATGACGCGCACCGCGGCCGCCGACTACCATAGCGACGGCATCCACATGAACAGCGTGGACACCGGTTGGGTGACGGACGAGGATCCGGCCCAGTTGGCGGCTCGGAAGGTCGCGGAGCACCGCTTCCATCCGCCCCTGGACATCGTGGACGGCGCCGCCCGGATCGTGGACCCGGTCATCGCCGGGATCAACTCGGGCGAGCATGTGTGGGGGAAGTTCCTGAAGGACTACCAGCCCACTGACTGGTAGGGGCGCTTTAGCTACTTGACCGGGCGCGCTTAGGTGTATATACTCCTTTCATGACTCCCTCCGCTCTCCCCCAGCGCGACGCCAAAACGGCCGCCGTCCTGCGCTGCACCTGCTTGAACCTTCGTAAGGCTGCCCGGGCGGTCACCCAGTTCTACGACGATGTCCTGCGGCCCACCGGACTGCGCATGACGCAGTTTTCCCTGCTCATGCTCATCCGTGGGGCGGGTCGCGTGCGGATTACCGACCTGGCGGAGGCGGCGGTGATGGATCGCACCACGCTCAAGCGGAATCTCGCGTTGCTGGAGCGGGACGGCCTCGTCCGAATCGAGCCGGGAGACGATGCCCGAGTCCGGGAGGTGGTCCTCACCCGGAGGGCTGAAACCCAGCTGGCGGCGGCGTTCCCGTACTGGGAACGGGCCCAGGCCCAGGTCACTCGGAAGCTGGGACAGGGCCGCGCCAACCGCCTGCTGGGCGACCTCACTGCCGCGATCGCGTCGGCCGCACCGGACGGTTGAGGCCCTTTTTCTGGAACTAATACGTGTAGTTACACGTATTGGGAATGGGTGCCGGAGTCGCAGTGAGACCGGTAGCTAATGAAGGCCACATGGAGGGACCACACAATGCTTGAACCAACGACTCCGCTCCAACGCTGGATCCTGGAGTCCCAGCAGGCGCTTCTTGCGCGGGGACAGGCGACTCGCCCGGCGGAACAACCGCCGAGCGGGCGGTGAGCACTCAACCCAAACGGAGGGTACTTCTCATGTCACGCACCATCCATCAAGAGCTCGATCGGGGGCCGGCAGCCGTCGACTCTCCCGTGCGTGCGCCGCGGATCGCCACGCTCGCCGGCGATTCCGGCCCCGATTCGCCAGCGACACAGACCGAAAAGGAAGGGGTCGCACCATGATGCCCGTCATTCCCTGGTACCTCCAGCTGATCTCACTCGGAACCAGCGTTGCCATTGCTGTAGCGGTCTGGCACATCCTGTCCTCCGCGGCAGGGCGGAGCGGCCTGCCGTCCGGCTCGCAGCGGAAGGTCCGGGCCGGCTCCGCCATCTTCCTCGGCACGTGGCTCGGAGCGGCGCTGCTTCTCGCGCCAGCCCCCGCCTCGCTCCTTGGCCGGGACCAGTTCTATCTCACGCCGCTGATTCCCTTGTTCGTCGTGGTGCCGATCACTATCGCTCTCCTGGCGCTCCGGCTCTCTCCGGCCCTCCGGCGCGTGCTTGCCGCCGCGTACCTCCCGGCTCTCATCGGGGTCCAGCTCTACCGGAGCATCGGGGTGGTGTTCCTGATCCTTCTCGCCATCGGACAGCTCCCCGCGCACTTCGCGCTGCCGGCCGGCTGGGGCGACATCGCGGTCGGACTCACCGCGCCGCTGGTGGCGGTTGCGATCGCACGCGGAGTCCGAGGCGGCCGCACCCTCGCCGTCTGGTGGAACGTGCTCGGCTTACTGGACCTCGTCGTGGCCGTTGGGATGGGGACCGGGTTCCTCGCGCCCTTCCTGGCGCCGGACCTCGGATCCCGGGTGGCGCCGGCCGGTGCCATGGGGGTGTTTCCGATGATCCTGGTGCCGACCTTCGCGGTGCCGGTGTCGGTGCTGCTGCATCTGCTCGCCCTCGGGAAGCTGCGGCGAGAAGTCCGGCCCCGGTCGGAGCTCAAGCCTAAGGTGGCGAGCTGAAGTCATCGATCAGGGCCGGCATTTCCGCCCCTGGCGGTGTGCACTGTGTGAGAACTCACCCGCGAAACGACAAGGGCCCAGGTTTCCCTGGGCCCTTGGACTGTCGCGTCTCGGAGTTGCAACTGCCCCGCTGTCCAGCTGCCCCGCTGAGGGCGCATGTCGTGCGCCCCTACTGCACCGCGTTCATCATGTCGAAGATCGGCAGGTACATCGCCACCACCATGCCGCCGACGATGACACCGAGCACCACGATCATCACCGGCTCCATGAGGGAGAGCAGCGACGATACGGCGACGTCCACTTCCTCATCGTAGAAGTCGGCGATCTTGGTCAGCATCTCGTCCAGACCACCGGTCTGCTCACCAACGGCGATCATCGAGATGACCATCGGCGGGAAGACCTGGGACTTCTGCAGCGGGGCCGCGATCGTTTCACCGCCGGCGATGGATTGCCGCGACTCCATGACCGCATCATGGATCACCATGTTGCCCGCAGTCTTGGCCGTAATCTCGAGCCCATCGAGAATCGACACGCCGGAGGAGATCAGCGTGCCGAGCGTCCGAGTAAACCGGGACACGGCGGACTTCCGCAGGATGTCGCCCAGGATCGGGGCCTTGAGCATGAGCCCATCGATATGTCTCTGACCGCCGGTGGTGGAGTAATACTTCTTGAACGCAAAGACCACGACTCCGATGGCTAGAATGAAGGCCCACCAGAATCCGATCAGAAGCTGCGACATTCCGATGACGACACGGGTCGGCAGCGGGAGCTCCATGTTCACCGAGGCGAACATGCTCTGGAAGGTCGGAATCACGAAGATGAGCAGCACGGCAATGGCGATGATGGCCACGCTGAAGATGACGGCCGGATAGATCATCGCGCCCTTGACCTTCCGGATCAGGGCATCACTCTTCTCCAGGAAGGTGGCCAGACGGAGCAGAATGGTGTCGAGAATACCGCCGGCTTCTCCGGCCGCAACCATGTTGACGTAGAGAGCGGTGAAAGCCCGGGGGTGCTTGGAGAAGGCGTCGGCCAGGGTGTTGCCTGACTCGACGTCGTGCACCACCGCCTTGGTGACTTCCTTCAACGTCTTGTTCTCGGTCTGCTCGGCCAGGATGGTGAGCGATTGCACCAGCGGCAGGCCTGCGTTGATCATGGTGGCGAACTGCCGGGTAAAAATCACGATGTCGCGCGTCTTGACCCGCCCCTTGCCCACACCGCCAAGGGTGATCTTCTTGGGCGCCTCGCGGACGCTCACGAGCATCATCCGGTTCTTGCGGAGGTAGGCGCTGACCTCCTCCTTGCTCTTGACGTCCACCTGGCCCTTCTGGATCTGGCCGTTCGCGGCATTCCGCGCGGTGTATTCGAAAAGTGGCATCGGTCCTCTCCCGAATCGTGGGCGCAGGCTGTGCGCCCTTACGTGTTACCGGCGGATTCCTGCGGATTTCTGACTGTTGGGGTCGATCGGCGTTGCCCATCTCCTGATCCTCCATCGGGGTAATCCCGATCATCCGGAGGAACTCCTTGGGATCGTGCGACACCCGCTCGCACTCTTCCTGGGCGACCTCACGGCTGGTATAGAGCTGGTAGAGAGCGTCGTTCATGGTCTGCATCCCGAACTTCTTGCCTGACTGCATTGCGGAATAGATCTGGTGGACCTTGTCGTCGCGGATGAGCGCCCGAATGGCCGGAGTAGCGACCATGATCTCGGCCGCCATGGATCGGCCGCGCCCCTTCAGCTTCGGCAGCAGCGTCTGAGTGATCACGCCCTCGAGCACGAAGGCGAGCTGCGCCCGGACCTGGGATTGCTGATTCGAGGGGAAAACATCGATCACGCGGTTGATGGACTCGGCCGCGGAGTTGGTGTGCAAGGTGGCGAGCACCAGGTGGCCGGTCTCCGCGATGGTCAGCGCCGCACCCACTGTCTCGAGGTCCCGCATCTCTCCCACCAGGATGACATCCGGATCCTCGCGGAGCGCGTACTTCAGCGCCGCGGCGAAGCTCTTGGTATCGGTTCCGATTTCCCGTTGATTGACGAGACAGCCCTGGTGCCGGTGGATGAACTCGATCGGATCCTCGACCGTGATGATATGGCCCTTCCGCTCCTTGTTGATCTTGTCGATGATCGCCGCCAACGTAGTCGATTTGCCCGAGCCGGTTGGGCCGGTCACCAGGATCAGTCCGCGGGGCCGCTCGGCCAGTTTGGCGATGATGGCAGGGAGGCCTAACTCCTGAAAGGTTCGCACATTGAAGGGAATCATGCGGATTACCATGGCAACGCAGCCACGCTGCTTGAATACGTTGCCGCGGAAGCGCGCCAGGTTCTGAATCCCGAACGAGAAGTCCAGCTCGTCGTCGGTCTCGAAGCGCTTCTTCTGGTTTTCCGTCAGGACCGAATACGCCAGCTGAAGCGTGTCCTTGGGGGTAAGGACCTCGACCGCCGAGCTGTCGACCATATCGCCATCGACACGCAATTTGGGACGCTCGGCCGCCGTGATGTGGAGGTCCGAGGCATCCTTCTGGATCATCTCTTCCAGCAGCGCCCGCAGATTGAACGTCATCCGGCAGTCTCCTTGACGACTTCCTCGAGGGTGGTCACGCCGCGCTCGATCTTCTTCATTCCATCCATGCGTAACGTGAGCATTCCGTCAGCGACCGCCTGGGTCTGGATGTCAGCCACCGAGGCGCCGCGAAGGACCATCCGGCGCAATTCAGGCGACATGGCCATGACCTCGTAGAGGCCGGCCCGCCCTTTGTAGCCCGTTCCGCTGCAGGTATCGCAGCCGGTTCCCTTCATGAACTTGATCGCCCTGAGACTCTCAAGATCTGTGCCCAGTGCGGCCAATTCGACGTCAGTGTACCGGTGCTCGTCCTTGCAATCCTTGCAGATACGGCGCACCAAACGTTGTGCGACCACGAGATTTACGGCGCTGGCCACGTTGAACGCCTCGATACCCATGTCGATCATACGGGTGATGGTACTGGGCGCGTCGTTGGTGTGCAGGGTGGAGAGCACGAGGTGGCCGGTGAGCGCCGCTTTGATCGCGATGCCTCCGGTCTCCAGATCCCGGATCTCACCGATCATGATGATGTTCGGGTCCTGCCGCAGGAACGCCTTCAGCGCGGCGGCGAAGGTCAGACCGATCTCGGTGCGCACCAGCACCTGGTTGATCCCCATCAGGTTGTACTCGACCGGGTCTTCCGCGGTCATGATGTTGACTTCGGTCGTGTTGATGCGAGACAGCGCGGAATACAGCGTTGTGGTCTTTCCCGACCCGGTCGGCCCGGTGACCAGCACCATGCCGTAGGGGTTGAGAATCGACTTCATGAGGTCCCGCTCCGCCTTCTCCTCGAAGCCGAACTTGGTCAGGTCGAGCGTCAGGTTGCCCTTGTCGAGGATTCGGAGCACGATCTTCTCGCCGAAGAGCACCGGGAGCGTGGACACGCGGAAGTCGATCACCCGGCTTCCCATCTTCAGCTTCAGGCGGCCGTCCTGCGGCACCCGCCGCTCGGCGATGTTGAGCTGAGAGAGAATCTTCACCCGTGAGGTGAGCGCCGCCTTCATCTTGAGCGGCGGCTTCATGATTTCGAGCAGGGCGCCGTCGATCCGGTAACGCACCCTGATCTCGTGCTCGAACGGCTCGATGTGAATGTCGCTGGCGCCCCGTTTGACCGCGTCGGTCAGAAGGCCGTTGATCAGCTTGACCACCGGCGCGTCGTCGATCTGCGCCTGGGTGGCAGCCTCGTCCTCCTGCTCCTCGACGACTTCCACGTCCTCAGCCCGACTCCTCCATGTCCTTGAGCAGGCTCTGGAGCTGCTGGTCGGAGGACTCGTAGTGTTTCTCGATCAGATTGCGAAGGGTGTACTCGCCGGCAATGACCGGGAAGAGATCGAACCGGGTAATGAACTTGAGGTCTTCCAGCAGGCCGTGATCGGTAGGATCGGCCATGGCGACGGTGAGCGTGCGGCCTTCGCGCTTGAGCGGAAGCACGATGCTCTTGGTGGCCATCTCGGCGGGAACCAGCTTGATGATCTTGGGATCGACCTCGAACCGGGTGAGATCAACCGCAGGCATGCGATACTGCCGGGCCAGGACCTTGGTGATCTCCAGCTCCTGAACCAGCCCGAGCTTGACCAGGACGTAGCCCAGCCGGTGCTTGGTGTTCTTCTGCTCGGTGAGGGCCTGCCCGAGCTGCTCTCGGGTGACGAGGCCTTCACGGAGCAGGATTTCGCCAAGCCGATCGCCTCCGGCAGGTGCGGTCGCCATTAGTTCCGAGGTATCCGAAGGAAAGGGTTCAGGGATATCATCGGAAGCCGGGGCCGATGACGTGAGGGATCACCTTACGGTGCTGTCACCAACCCCCCGAGGCGGGCCACCAACCCGGGCCCGATCCCTGGAATACGGTCCAGCGCTGCTACGGTCGCAAACGGTCCCCGCACCTCGCGATCCGCCACGATCCGCCGGGCCAAAGAGGACCCTACACCGGGCAGTCCCTCAAGCTCGACAGCGGTGGCACGATTGAGGTTGAGGACGGGATCCGGCCGTGCGGCTGCCACGTTCCTAAGAGGTGGGGGAGCAAACGCAGTGCCAAGCGCTGCACCTGAGGGATTGGGGGCCGCGTTCCCCGCCTCCGTTCCGCTAAAGGAGAGGTGCGGGGCCAGGGTCCGGAGCAGCCCGGGGCCGATCCCGGGCACCCGATCGAGTCCCTCCAGGCTGCCGAAAGCCCCGTTGGTCTTCCGATCTGCAACCATGACCTTTGCCAGTGCTAGGCCGACCCTTGGCAAGCGAGCGAGCTCGGCCGGCGCCGCAACGTCGGCGTCAACCAGCTCCCCCGGCGCCAGCGGCCGTGCCTCGTGCATGGCACTGTCACGCTGAGCCGTCGGCGACCCGTCAGACAGAGTAGAGAACAGCTGCACCTGGCCGGGAGGTTCGCCAGGCCGGGTGGCGAGCAGCCGCACGCCCTGACCAGCGACGGCCAATGTCAAGAGAAGGAGCAACGCTCGACGCTCGGGGGGAAGCATGAAGGACGGTAAGGGGGTACGGCGGTAAGGCGGTAGGCAAATTCACGCGGGAAGGGTGGGAAAGACGGGAAGGACGGGAAGGTCGGGACGGTCGGGACGGTCGGGACGACAGGAATGTCATCCTGAGCCAAAGCGAAGGATCTACTGGTTCTGTCTTCGAGAGCACGCAGGCCCGATTCTTCGCTGCGCTCAGAATGACAACCCTCCTTCCCCTCTTTCCCGTCTTTCCCGTCCTTCCCGCTACTCCCGCCGCACCAGCGCTACGGCTACGTCACCCACGATCTGCAGGCTTGCCGCGCTCACCTTGTCGATGGTGTCGTCCGGGGTGTGCCACGCGGAATAGTCGAAGTCGACCACGTCAATCGCCCGGATGCCGGCCTTCTGCAGCTGAAGGTGATCATCGATGAGGGTGTGTCGGGGCGAGGCGATGAAGTAGCCACCGTAACCGAGATCCTTCGCTGTATCCCAGACCAGCTCGACCACCTCGGGGGCGCCGACCAGCGAGTTGCCCTCCTGGTAAATCTGGAGGTCCTTGTCGGCTACGAGGTCGAAGAGAACGGCGTAAAGCGGCCGCGGTCCCGGCAGCTGGTGAGCCCCGTAGTAACGCGATCCGATCAGCACGTCGGCAGAATCCTTGGTGAAGTCGCCATAGTCCTCTCCATCCACGAACAGGAGGTCCACGCCCGCTGCCGTCCGGCTGCGCTTCAGCACATCCGCCAGGCCAAGCAACACTGCAACTCCCGACGCGCCGTCATTTGCTCCTTGAACGGGCTGGGTGGAGTCGCGCGAGCGGGGACCGTCTGCCCTGGGCCGGCTGTCCCAGTGCGCAAGGAGGAGGAGCCGCTTCTCGGCCGAAGGGTTGAAGCGGGCGATGAAGTTCCGGAGCGGAAGCGTATCCCCCCGTGCCGTCACGTGGGCCCAGCTTTGAACGATGACCGTATCGGCCCGCTGACGGAGCAGGCTGTCGAGCCAGTCTCCCATCCGCCGGTGCGCTTCGCTCCCGGGGATTCTGGGGCCAAAGCCGACTTGCGTCTGGATGTATCCGAACGCGCCCGGACCGTTGAACTCTTGGGGCGAGCGCGCCTTCTCTCTGCAGGCGGAGAGGAGAGCAAGGGTAACAAACAGGGGAAAGCCGGGGAAGCGCATATGGCTATTGGCTGGGCTGCGTGGGATTTGAGTTCTAGTTGATGTCTCAGAGCGTCGGGTAAGGTAACCGGCTAGGTCCCTCCCTGCGCTCCGGATGAGGAATAACCATTAGCTACTAGCCCATAGCCCATAGCCCACAGCCCATAGTCTTACCTGTAATCCCCCGCATAGAGCGACAGCTGGAAGGTCAGCATGAGAAATAGCTGGGAGGTCCGCCGGCTCACGTGACGCGCGTCGCTGATCGAGTAGCCGAACTGAAGGCCACCGCTCACCGTCTTGAGCAGGTCGGTGTCGAGGCCGCCGCGAATCTCCTGACGCCGGACGTCGGAGACGACGATGCATTCAGGGTCGCCCCCCTGCTCCAGGCAGGTGAGAGTCTTCGACGAGAGCGCGGTAAGTGTGGAGCGGACCTGCTTCCGCACCCGGCTGATCGCCGCCGGCAAGGCGAACGAATAGTTGACCGAGCCCGTCAGGTCGTCCTGGTCGAGCTCGGTAGCGTTGCCATTGTTTTCCGTGCGCTGGGACCGGGTTGCCAGGCTCATCGTCAACGCCAGGCCGTTGCGAAAAGAGAACTGCAGGTCGGGGGTGAGCGCGTACGAGGAGATTGCGCTGGTGGCAACGGTGCCTCCGCCGCTCGGCTGGGTCGAGGTGCCAGACCGGCGCCGCAGACCCGCACCGGCCGCGATCAGCGACAGCGGTCCCTCTCCGAAGGTACGGGTCCAGCGCAGGTTGCCGACCGGCCACTCACGCTGCCGGGTCACGGTTTCGGAAAATTCGCCGCCGACCAGCTGGAAGCGATCGGTCCGGGTCAGTGCATACGAGATCGTCGCCGTGAACCCGAGCGGGAGGTCGGCTCCTGAGGAGACCGTGGTGCACCGGATCTCCGCGGCACCTCGGGCAGTCTCTCCTTGGTGACTCAGGAAGTCTTCGCGACCGCCGAGTGCCAGCATGAAGCCCAGATCCGGGTTGAATGCGGCAAGATCGTAGGTAGAGTTGCGGCTGAGCTTAGTGCTGAAGTCGACCGGACGTATGCGAGACACCCCCTTCCCGAACCCGCTGCTGTCGCCC
>CAVRRH010000008.1:0-20000 GCA_963723565.1 uncultured Gemmatimonadales bacterium
TCCGGCTCGCCGGGCTGTTGCTCCCAGGGGTGCGGGGCGGGAGTCGGTGCCAGTTGCGGTGTGGTCATGGCGGGCCTCGCGTTCCGGAGGGTTGCAACCCGCGGGTATTGTACCGCCTCTTGCCCGGCTTCTTCGACGCCAACAGCTCGGTCGCGAAAAGCAGGCCCATCGCGCCGCAGGGCGAGGATGCCGTAGACGCGGGCGCGGACCATCTCCAGGAAGGGTGCCCGGTCCGTTCCGGGTCGCGGGGGTCGTCGAGGCATCCGCGAAGGCCCGGGTGAGTCCGATGCGCTGGTCGAACTGGCGGACGGGAAGCAGCCCGGCGTCGCTGGAGAGCTGGCCTGGCGATGGCTCGAGGACGAGCGGGGTGCCAAAGAAGTCCAGGACTTGCGGCCAGGCGGCTGGTATACTCATCGGCGGTCTCCCCGGTTGCGGAAATGACCTGTCGGCTCACCCGGTTCGACGTGCCGGGACCTGCGAGATTCCGCAACCCACGCCAGGAACTCGGGAGGTCACGTTCCGCTGGGTCCTTCGCGCCCTGGAGTGCCGCCGATGAGCGAGGTCACCCGCATCCTGTCCGCCATCGAGCAGGGCGACCCGCACGCCGCGGAGCAACTCCTGCCGCTGGTCTACGACGAGCTGCGCAAGCTCGCCGCCGCAGAAGCTGGCCCAGGAGAAGCCGGGCCAGACGCTCCAGGCGACCGCCCTGGTCCACGAGGCCTACCTGCGGCTGGTGGACGGCGAGCAGGCCGCAGCACTGGAACAGCCGCGGCCACTTCTTCGCCGCCGCCGCCGAGGCCATGCGCCGCATCCTGGTCGAGAACGCCCGCCGCAAGCAGGCCGGCAAGCACGGCGGCGGCCGGCGGCGCGTCGACCTCGACGCAGGCCGACCGCCGGCCACGCCGACCGCCGGACGACCTGCTGGCCCTGGACGAGGCCCTCGACCGGCTGGCCGGCGCAGGACCCGCAGGCGGCCGAGCTGGTCAAGCTCCGCTTCTTCGCCGGCCTGTCCGTCGAGCGAGGCGGCCGCAGGCCCTGGGCATCTCCCGCGCCACCGCCGACCGGCACTGGGCCTACGCCCGGGCCTGGCTGTACGCGCCAGCTGCCGGCGACGCGGCCGAGCCGCGTCCGGAAAACTGTCCGATTTTTCTGAGACGATTCGCCGCGCCGTTCGTCGCACTGTAGATGCGAGACGGCGAGAGGCAGCGCCATGACCGAGCGACCCGACGACGCCGAAGACGATCTTCCTGGCGGCCGCTGGAGCAGCACGCCGCCCGACCAGCGGGCCGCCTACCTGGACGAGGCCTGCGGCGGCGACGCCGGAGCTGCGCGGCAGGTGGAGGCCTTGCTGCGGCGCCACGACGAGGCCGGCAGCTTCCTGGAGCAGCCCGCGGCCGAGTCGGCGGCCACCGGGCCGGTCCGGACGCCGTCGACCAGCCGCCGCGCCGAAGCGCCCGGCACGCGTGATCGGCCCGTACAAGCTGCTGGAGCAGATCGGCGAGGGCGGCATGGGCACGGTCTGGATGGCCCAGCAGACCGAGCCGGTCAAGCGCCTGGTGGCCGTCAAGCTGATCAAGGCCGGGCATGGACTCGCAAGCAGGTCATCGCCCGCTTCGAGGCGGAGCGGCAGGCCCTGGCCCTGATGGACCACCCCAACATCGCCCAGGTCCTCGACGCCGGCACGACCGACGCCGGCCGGCCGTACTTCGTCATGGAGCTGGTCAAGGGCGTGCCGATCACCCAGCTACTGCGACGAGCACCGCCTGACGCCCCGGCAGCGGCTGGAGCTGTTCGTCCCGGTCTGCCAGGCGGTGCAGCACGCCCACCAGAAGGGCATCATCCACCGCGACCTCAAGCCGTCCAACGTGCTGGTCGCCCTCTACGACGGCAAGCCGGTGCCGAAGGTGATCGACTTCGGCGTCGCCAAGGCGACCGGGCAGCCGCTGACCGAGCAAGACGCTGGTCACCGGCTTCGGGGCCGTCGTCGGCACGCTGGAGTACATGTCGCCCGAGCAGGCCGAGCTCAACCAGCTCGACATCGACACGCGCAGCGACATCTACTCGCTGGGCGTGCTGCTGTACGAGCTGCTGACCGGCAGCCCGCCGTTCACCCGCAAGGAGCTGGAAAAGGCCGGCATGCTGGAGATGCTGCGGGTGATCCGCGAGGAGGAGCCGTCGAAGCCGAGCACGAAGCTGAGCACGGCGGAGGGCTTGCCGACCCTGGCCGCCAACCGCGGCACGGAGCCGGCGAAGCTGACGAGGCTGGTGCGCGGCGAGCTGGACTGGATCGTGATGAAGGCGCTGGAGAAGGACCGCAACCGCCGCTACGAGACGGCCAACGGCTTCGCGCTGGACGTGCAGCGCTACCTGGCCGACGAGCCGGTGCAGGCGTGCCCGCCGTCGGCGGGGTACCGGCTGCGGCAAGTTCGTGCGGCGGAACAAGGGGCCGGTGCTGGCGGCCGGCCTGGTGGCCCTGGCCTTGGTGCTGGCTGTCGGTCGGACTGGTGGTCAGCAACGTGCTCATCAAACGGCAGGAAGCTTTGGCGATCAAGAACGAGCAAGATGCCAAGCACCAGGAGCAGGGTAGCGCTCCAGCGGCAGAAGTTTGCGGAAAGACAGGAGCACATCGCTCGTCGCCGGCTTTACGCGGCGCAGATCAACCTCGCGAACCAGGCGTGGGAGGTCGGACAGGCGGCGCGCACCCTCGAGTTGCTCGAAGGTCTGCGGCCCGAGCCCGAGGAGGAGGACTTCCGCACTTTCGAGTGGTACTACCTCTGGCGCCTCGTCCACCGCCAGCGCCGCGCCTGACCCTGAGCGGCCACCAAGGCACGGTCAGCACCGTGACCTACTCTCCCGACGGCCAACTTCTCGCTTCGGCAAGCCACGACGGCACCGTCAAGCTCTGGGACGCCGTCAGAGCACAGGAGTTGCACACGCTTCACCGTCACGGGGACGAGGTTCACACCATCGCTTTTTCCCCGGACGGCAGGACGTTGACCTCCGGGAGCCAGGACCGCGCCATCACGCTTTGGGACGTGGCCAGTCGCAAGGAGCAGACCACCATGAGGGCTGCGGGGCCCGTCCGGTCGGTCGCTTTCTCGCCCGACGGCAAGACACTCGCTTCCGGGGACGAGGGCGACTGCGTGAAACTCTGGGAGGTTACCACCGGGAAAGGAATTGGCCTCACTCCCCCAAACGAGACACGTCGATTCGGTTCATTTTCGCCGGACGGGAAAACCCTGGCCAGCGCGGGCCACGACTGGGTTAAGGGGCATCACGTCAAGCTGTGGTCTCTGGACGGCACGACGCCGAAGGAGCAAGCTTCCCTCAACAACGTCCGACCGCCCGAACACCCTAACGGCGGGTTAGGTCCTCCGGTGGTATTCTCCGCCGCCGGGAAAACCTTGGCCGCAGGATTTGTCGAAACGAACCTGGTGGACGTGGGCACGAGACAGGTGACGGTAGGTCATCGGTTACATCGGGGGGACATTCTGTCGATCGCGCACTCACCGGACGGAACCATCCTGGCTTCGGCCGGCATGGACAGGGACGTGATTCTGTGGGACATAGCGAGGAGCAGAGAATTGGCCCGGTATGTCCACGCGGCCCCTGTCCATGGCCTCGCGTTTTCTCCGGACGGGCGCACACTGGCTGCCGCAAGTGAGGACAGGAGCGTGAAGTTATGGGACGTGTCCAAGGCCCCTGAGCGGGACATGCTCGAAGGGACAGACGGCCCATCGCATTTTTGTCGAGGTTGCCTCGCATTTTTGCCCGACAGCAAAACTTTATTGGCCGGTGGTAGCTCTGTGAAGTTGTGGGACGCCTCCACCGGACGCGAGAAAACGACGTTACAGAAGGAGGGCGGCAATGTCGCCCTTTCCGCCGGATGGAAAGACGTTAGCATACAATAACGGCAGCATTGCGAAGCTGTGGGACCTGGCCAGCGGGCAAGAACGGGCCTCGCTGCGCGGACATACGGCGGATATCGGCTACCTCGCCTTTTCTCCCGACGGCAAAACACTCGCCACTGGGGCCCTTGATGGAACGGTCAAATTGTGGGATGTGACCACGGGCCAGCAAACGGCTCGCAAGCCGTACGGGTCCACCGTGGCTTGCATTACCTTTTCGCCCGATGGCAAGGCCCTCGTCGTTGGTGGCGAGTCCGCCCTGGTCCAGGTCTGGGAAACCGCTTCTGGCAATAGGCCCCTAAATCCTTCAAGTACCGGAATACTGGGACTGGGTCATTTCCCTGAGCTTCTCCCCCGATGGCCGCACTCTGGCCGTAGGCAATTGCAAAGGGAAGATCAGGCTGTACACCACAGCCACCTGGAAGGTGCGTACTACCCTTCGAGGACACATGGACGAGCTCCATGCCCTGGCCTTCTTTCCCGATGGCCAGACTCTCGTCTCCGGGGGAAGTGATCGAACGGTGAAGTTCTGGGACGTCGAAACCGGGCAGGAGCGGATGACGCTGACACAGCCACTCGGGCACGGGCCTTTCCCCTGGGCGACACACGCAACAAGCTCACGGGATGGCCGTTTCTCCGGACGGCAACACTCTGGCGTCGGCCAGTTGTGACGGAGTCGTGAAGCTGTGGCGTGCGGCCACGGATGCCGAGGGCCGGGCTAAGAGGGAGTAGCCGGCAGAAGGACCAAACGTCTGTTTAAGACGGTTCGCAGAGCCGTCCTGCAGAATCAACGAAAGCGGCCGGCGGGGTCCTTACCGCCAAGCAAGCCCCCACCGGCCCGGCACCGCCCCGGCGCTCGGTCTGCGCCGGGAACGTTGTCGTAACCATCCTATGGCAGACCGCTTCCGAAATGGAGGATGGAATCATGTGGTTAGCCTCTTTCCTTTCCTGTCTGAAATCGGACTCCCAGCGCACCCGGCGCGACCGAGGGCGCCGCCCGAAACGACACCGAAGACTGGGCTTCACGCCGCGGCTGGAGGCCCTGGAGGACCGGACCGTGCCGAGCACGTTCCTGGTCGAGAACCTCGCGGACAGCGGCCCCGGATCGCTGCGGCAGGCGGTCCTCGACGCCAACGCCCAGCCCGGCGCCGACCGGATCTGCTTCACCGGCCAGGCTGCACGGCACGATCGCCCTGACCGGCGGCCAGCTGGACATCACCGACGACCTGGAGATCCGCGGCCCCGGCGCCGAGCTGGTGGCCGTCAGCGGCAACGGACGCCAGCCGGGTCTTCGAGATCAGCAGCGGCGTCACCGCCTTCCTCGCCGGCCTGACCATCACCCACGGCCACGCCGAAGACGGCGGCGGGATCTACAACGCCGGCACCCTGACCGTCTCCCACTGCACCCTGTCGGCCAACCAGGCCCTCGGCGGCGAGGGCGGCCACGCCCGGGGCGGCGGCATCTTCAACGCGGCCGGCGCCCTGCTCACCGTCACCCACAGTGTGCTCAGCGACAACCAGGCGGTCGGCGGCGACGGCGGCCCCGGCGTCACACGGCGGCGAGGGCGCGGGCGGCGGCATCTACAACCTCGACGCCACGCTCACCGTCAGCCACAGTACGTTCACCGGCAACCAGGCGGTCGGCGGCGACGGCGGCCTCGGCGCCGGCGGCGGCATCGCCAACGGCGGCGCCCTGGCGAGCGAGGGCATTACCGGGCCGGCCTTCCTCAGCGTCAGCCACAGTACGTTGAGCGCCAACCAGGCCACCGGCGGTACCGGGGGCATGGTGACGACGACGGAGGACTCCGACGGCCACGGCGGTGCGATCTTCAATCGCGGCTGGACCACGCTCTTCCTGAGCCACAGCACCGTCTCCGACAACCGGGCCACGGGCGGCCCCGGCTACGCCGGTCGGGTCGGCGGCAACGGCAACGGCGGCGGCCTGCTGCTCTCCATCACCGCGGCCGGCCCCACCCTGATCGACATCAGCTCCTGTACCTTTACCGGCAACCAGGCCACGGGCGGCGCCGGCGGCTCGGGCGCCAACGGCGGCGTCGGCCAGGCCGGCGCGATCCGGACCAGTACCCGGCTTACCGGCAGTGGCCCCCTCGGCAGCTTCCTCGTCAGCCAGAGCACGTTCAGCGGCAACCAGGCCACGGGCGGCGCCGGCGGGGCCGGCGCGAACGGCGGCCTCGGCCAGGGCGGCGCTTACCAAACCATCGGCGCGAACTGGACGATCACCTTCAGCCGCAGCACCTTCTCGGGGAACCAGGCCACGGGCGGCGCCGGCGGGGCGGGCGGCAACGGCGGCGTCGGCCGGGGCGGTGGCTGCATCTTCAACTGTTCCACCGTGTCCCTCGAGTACGTGGACATCACCGGCAACCAGGCCACGGGCGGCACCGCCGGCGCCGGCGGGCAGGACGGCCAGGGGATCGGCGGCGGGGTCTACATCAATAGCGGCCTGGTGAGTGCCCGGCACACGAACATCAGCGGCAACCACGCCTCGACCAGCGACGACGACGTGTTCGGGCCCCTCGATTTCGGGGGTTAGGCAAATAGGCCCGAGGACGCGAAAACGGCCTCGGGCTGTTCGACCTTGACGTGCTCTCGATGGTCTTCGCCAACCACGCCTCGACCAGCCACGACGACCTCTTCGATCCGTTTGCGTAGGCCGAGGGTGGCCGGAAGTCTGGAATCAAGCAAAGCGGCCGGTGGGGTCCTTACCGCCAAGCAAGCCCCCCACCGGCCCGGCACCGCCCCGGCGCTCGGTCTGCGCGCCGGGACGATGTCGTCGTCATCCTATCGCAGACCAACCTCGAAAGGGAGAACGACCATGTCATTCCGCTCGATCCTGGCTGCAGAACCTGCGGTCCGCCCTGCGCACCGGGCTCCAACGCCGGCACCGGCGACGCGGCTCGCTCGAGCCGCGACGCTTCGCGCCGCGGCTCGAAGCCGCTGGAGGACCGCACCGTCCCCAGCACCTTCACGGTCGCTGAACCTGGCCGACAGCGGCGTCGGCTCGCTGCGGCAGGCGATCCTCGACGCCAACGCCCTGCCCGGCGCCGACCTGATCGGCTTCGCCGACGGCCTGCACGGGACCATCGCCGCTGGACCAGCGAGTTGAGCATCACGGACGACCTGACCATCGATGGTCCCGGCGAGAATCACCTGACCATCAGCGGCAACAACGCCACCCGGGTCTTCAGCATCAGCGGCAGCACGACGGACGTCGAGATCACTCGGTCTGACGATCGCCGACGGCAGGGCCACCGGAACCACGATGATGGGCCCCTTCGGCCCCGTCACCCTGGGCGGCGGCATCCTCAATAACGGCGGCCACCTGATCGTCTCCCACGTCACCCTGGCCAACAACCAGGTCGTCGGCTTCAACGCCGCCGGCGGCGCCATCGCCAATGTCTTCGGCGCGACCCTGACCGTCGATCACAGCACGTTCACCGGCAACCAGGCTGTCGGCACTCGCGAGGCCGCGGGCGGCGGGATCGCCAACGACGCCGGCTCGTCCTTGACCGTCGCACACAGCACGTTTACCGGCAACCAGGCCATCGGTGCCGACGCCAGCGCCGGCAACGGCGGCAGGGCCTCCGGCGGGGCCATCTCGAATCGAGGCGGCAGCCAGGCCACGGTGTCGCACAGCACCTTCGCCGGCAACCTCGCCCGCGGCGGCAACGGCGCCAACGGCGGCCCCGCCCAGAACGGCGGCAACGGCGGCAACGGCGTGGGCGGCGCCATCGCCAACCTGAACGACAGCTTCCTCGTTGCCGCTGCCGGCTCGACCCTGATCGTCGAGCACACGGCGTTCACCGGCAACCAGGCCATCGGCGGCGCCGGCGGCAACGGCGGTGCCGGCGGCAACGGCGGCAACGGCCTTCGACGGCAACGGCGGCGCCATCTCGAACGTCGGCGAGGGAAGTACGGCCCTCGTCACCCACAGTACGTTCACCGGCAACCAGGCCATGGGCGGCGCCGGCGGCAACGGCGGTGCCGGGGGAAGGGGCGGCAGCGGGGGCAATGGTCAGGGCGGCGCTATCGTCCAATTCAGCGCGACCCTGACCGTCGAGCACAGTACGTTCACCGACAACCAGGCGACGGGCGGCACCGGCGGGAATGGCGGCGCCGGCGGCCAACGGCGGCGTCGGCGGCCCCGGCGCCGGCGGGGCCATCAATTCGGGCGTCGCATAGCCAAACCCCCACTCTCCAGCCGACCCTCACGGTGGACCATCTGACGATCCACGGCAACCAGGCGACCGGGGGTCGCGGCGGCAACGGCGGCAGCAGCGGCAACGGCGGCAATGGCGGCGTCGGGAGCCGGCGGCGGCATCAGGGCGCGGGGCACCATGGACGTCGCCCACAGCCAGCTGGTCCTCAACCAGGCCACGGGCGGGGCCGGCGGCGACCGGGGCGACGGCGGTCTCCTCGGCGGCACCGGCGGCCTCGGCACGGCGGCGGCATCGTCAATGACGTCGGGGCAACTGGCACCGTCTCCCACACGATGCTCGTTGAGAACCAGGCCAGCGGCGGCGCCGGCGGGCTGGGCGGCAACGGCGGCAATGGTCAGGGCGGCGGCATCTGGAATGGGTCCCCGAATCCCTTGACCGGCACTCCCTCGACCCTCACCATCCTCGGCAGCACGATCGTCAACAACCGTGCCGACGGCGGTGCCGCTGGCGGCGGCGGCAGTGCGGGCAGGGCGAGGGCGGCGGCATCTACATCGTCCCCGGCGGAACCGTGTGCGTGGACCTGGTGACCGACATTACCGACAACCACGCCTCCACCAGCGACGACGACGTGTTCGGGGACTTGTGTTTCATCTAACCAGGCGATGAAGCCTGCCAACGAGATGATTTCCAGCGGCCGGTGGGGTCCTTACCGCCAAGCAAGCCCCCCACCGGCCCGGCACCGCCCCGGCGCTCGGTCTGCGCCGGGAGCGATGTCCGCTCCACTCTACCGCAGACCGACTGCGAAAGGGAGTGTTCTCATGACCAAAACCCTGCCTCGCCCTCGTTGCCGTCTGCAACTGGAGACCCTGGAGGACCGCCTGGTGCCATCGGCCGACATGGTCCTCCAGTGGAACGACATCCTGCGTGACGCCGTCCGCACGGCCGGGACGCCGGCGACCTGCGGCTCGCGGATCATGGCCATCACGCAGGCGGCGGTGTACGACTCGGTCAACGCGCTGGACCGCACCCACGAAGTCTACCTGGTCGACGCCCTGGCCCACCCGCAGGCGTCGCGGGAGGCGGCCGTCGCGGCGGCGGCGCACCGGGCCCTGGTCACCTTCTACCCGGCCCAGGCCGCCGCGTTGGACGCCAAGCTGACGGCCTCGCTCGCCACCATCCCGGACGGCAAGGCCGAGGACGACGGCGTGGCCCTGGGGCGGTCCGTGGCCGACCAGATCCTGGCCCTCCGCCAGAATGACGGGTCCGGCGTCGTGTTGCCGCCGTACCTGGGCGGGACCGAGCCCGGCGAGTGGCGGCCGACGCCGCCCGCCAACTCGCCCGGCCTGGCGCCGCACTGGCCGGACGTCACGCCGTTCGCCATGACGAGCGGCGACCAGTTCCGGCCGGCCGCGCCGCCGGCGCTCGACAGCGCCGAGTACACGGCCGCCTTCAACGAGGTCAAGGAACTCGGCTCCGCCACCAGCGCCACGCGCACGGCCGACCAGACGGCCATGGCCCAGTTCTGGAACAACGGCGCCGCCCCCGGATCGCCCGGCCACCTGAACCTCCTGGCCCAGATCGTCGCCGAGCAGCAGGGCAACACGCTGGAGGAGAACGCCCGGCTGTTCGCCGCGCTCAACATCGCCATGGCCGACGCCGTCATCAGCTGCTGGGACGCCAAGTACGAGTACAACTTCTGGCGGCCGGTCACCGGCATCCGCGAGGCCGCGGACGACGGCAACCCGGACACCGCGGCCGACGCCGCCTGGACCCCGCTCATCAGCACGCCCGCCCACCCGTCGTACATCTCGGGCCACAGCACGGTCAGCGGCGCGGCGGCGGCGGTCCTGGCCGACTTCTTCGGCACCGACAACATCTCCTTCACGCTCCCGTCGCAGAACCCCGCCCTCGCCCGCCCGCTCCTTCACCAGCTTCTCCCAGGCGGCGGAGGAGTCGGCCGTCAGCCGGCTCTACGGCGGCATCCACTGGAGCTTCGACAACAACGTCGGCCTGACCGTCGGCAACGCGGTGGGCGAGTACGTCATGGCCAACTTCCTGCGGCCCGTCGAGCGAGAGGCGGCGGCCGGCGTCGTCAACGGCGAGCTGATCGTCGTCGGCACCGACGGCGGCGACTTGCTCAACGTCGTTCGCGCCGGCACCGAGCTGGTGGTCTGGGCCAACGGCGAGCGACTCGGACAGTTCGACGTGGCCGTCACCGGCATCGTCGTGGACGGCCGCGGCGGCAACGACCTGATCCTGATTTCGCACGCAGGTCGACACCGACGCCGAGATCTACGGCGGGGCCGGGAACGACCTCATCACGGGAGGCAGCGGCGACGACCGCATCTTCGGCGAGGACGGCCGCGGACATGCTCCTGGGCCACTCCGGCAACGATCGTCTCGACGGCGGCGCCGGCGACGACTTCCTGTTCGGCGGCCTCGGCGACGACGTGTTGCTCGGCGGCCTGGGCGACGACTGGCTCTTCGGCGGTCCCGGCCTGGACGTCCTCGACGGCGGCCCCGGCCACAACCGCTTGTTCCCGTGACCGGTTCGAGATGACAGACGAAAGCGGCCGGTGGGGTCCTTACCGCCAAGCAAGCCCCCGCCGGCCCGGCACCGCCCCGGCGCTCGGTCTGCGCGCCGGCAGCGACGGCGTTTTCATGATCTCGAGGACCGTGTCTCTTTCCTGCAGAAAGGACGTGGCATGAGATTCGCCGAAATCCGTTGGCACTGGAGAGGGCGGCGATGCTACTGGCCCCGACTCGAGGCCCTGGAAGACCGCCTGGCCCCTGCCATTCTATCGTGAACACTCTGGCCGACGACGCCGTGAACCTGGCCGACACCGCCGTGACGCTGCGCGACGCCATCCATGCGGCTAACAATACTGTGCCGGTCTCCCCCGGCGGCCCGGCCGGCAGCGGCCCGGATGAAATCCGCTTCCAGCCCGGCCTGGACGGCACGATCATTCTCGACCACGGTCAGTTGGGAATCAGGAGTGATCTGACGATTACCGGACCGGTGCGGGCCTGCTGACGGTCAGCGGCAACAGTAGCTTCCGTGTCTTCGACGTGACCGACTCCACGCCCAGCCTCAGGACCGTCCGGATCGGCGGCCTGATTATCACCTCGGGAAATCCCACTCTTCGGGCGGCGGCATCTCCAACCGGGAAAACCTGACGGTGCAGAACTGCATCATGCATCGGCAACTCTGGCGGCGGCATCTTCAACGCCGACACAGGCAGCCTGACGGTGCAGAACAGCACCCTCCGCGGCAACTCGGCGTCCAGGGCGGCGGCATTACAACAACGGCATCCTGACCGTGCAGAACAGCACCATCACCCAAAACCAGGTTGGCCTCGCTGGCGGCGGCATCTCGAACACAGGCATCCTGACCGTGCAGAACAGCACCATCAGCGGCAATCGAGCGAACGGCCACGGCGGCGGCATTGAAGCCAACGGCACCATGACCGTGCAGAACAGCACCATCACCCAAAACCATGCCAACGATAACAACGACAACTCGGCGGCGGCGGCGGCATTCGCCTCGGCACGGCGAAGCTCACCACCCTGCACAACACCATCGTGGCCGACAACTTCCGAGGCAGCGGGACGGCGGCTAACACAACGGAGAACGACATCGATCCACGTCGCCGCAGGTGTGACTGCCTCGAGCACGAACAACTTGATCGGCACGGGCGGTTCCGCCGGCCTGATCGACGGCATCAACGGCAACCAGGTCGGCGTCGTCGATCCAATGCTCGGCCCGCTGGCAATCACGGCGGGCCGACGCAGACGCACGCGCTCCTCTGCCGGCAGCCCGGCCATGAACGCCGGCAACAACGCCCAGGCCCCGGGCACGACGGACCAGCGCGACGGCTCCTTCCCCCGCGTCGCCCTGGGCACGGTGGATATCGGCGCCTACGAAGTTCAGTCCGGTGAGCTCGTCGTCGACCACCGTGGATGAAAACGACGGCGATCTCGGGCGGGAGACCTGTCGCTGCGGGAAGCGATCTGCCTGGCCAACGCCAACCCCGGCCCGGACACGATCACGTTCGCCGCCGACTTCTTCACCACGCCGGTGCCGCGTGATTACGCTCGTGCACGGCCCACTGGGACTCGCGAGCGATCTGACGATCGAGGGACTCGGTGCCGGCCTGCTGACGGTGCGCGGGACCCACGCCACCCGCGTCTTCGACGTGGCCGACTTCAGCGGCACCGTCTCGAGCGTCACGATCCGCGGCCTGACCATTTCCGGGGGAGCCACCGCCTTTTCTTCGGCGGCGGCATCCTCAACCGGGAAAACCTGACGGTCGGAGAACTGCGTCCTCGCCGGCAACTCAGCCCGCGACTCGGGCGGCGGCATCTTCAACAGCGGCGTCTTCCTCGGCCACGCCGCCACCCTGACGGTGCGGAACAGCACCTTCAGCGGCAACTCGGCTGACCGCGGCGGCGGCATCTACAACCAGGGCACCCTGACGGTCCAGAACAGCACCCTCAGCGGCAACGACGGGAGACGTGGGCGGCGGCCTGTACGCCGGCGGGACGGTGACCGTGCAGAACAGCACCGTCACCCGGAACCAGGGCGGCAGCACGGTCCTCGCCCGCCCCGTCCCCCTCCGCGTCGGCGGCGGCGGCGGGATTGCCGTCGTCGGGACCGTGACCCTGCACAACACCATCGTCGCCGACAACATCCACGGCGACGACTCCTCCTTCCTCGGCACCCGGGACGACATCCAGGGCAGCGTGGACGCCGCCAGCACCAACAACCTGATCGGCACCGGCGGGTCCGGCGGACTGACCAACGGCACGGCGGCAACCTGGTCGGCGTGGCCGACCCGCTGCTCGGCCCGCTGAGCAAACAACGGCGGCCCGACGCCGACCCACGCCCTCCTGGGCGGCAGCCCGGCCCTCAACGCCTGTCTATTACCAACAAGTCGGCGGGGTGGGCTGCCGCAATCACGAAGCCCAGGGAATCGGGGGGTTCCTGAGTCGAGCCCGCCCGCGGCACGAAGTACTCGAGCTTGCCGTCCTTCACGTAGAGGCTCCAGCCGCCGATGTTACCGCCCTGCGCCACGATGACCCCTCGGCGCCGGACTTCGGCACCTCGATCACCGCGGTCATCGAGTGCGACTTGTTCTTGAGTTCACGACCGAATTCTCGCACAACCGCCCCATACCGCCAAAGAAGATCTGCGAGTTGCCCTTGATCAGCTCCGGCGGCCCGCTAGGTCCGCGTTCAGCCGTTCGGAACTCGGTCGTCCAGCGGCAGCACGTTGTACCTGGTCGCCTCGATCAGCCACAGACGCTGCAGCTCGTGCAGCTTCTCCGGCATCTGCTTGGCGAGGTCGTTGGCCTGGGTCCAGTCGGTGTTGGTGTCGTAGAGCTCCCAGACATCGTCGTCGAATGCGCGACCTTCTCGCCGACCAGGAGCCAGGGCGTCTTGTGCCGGGTCACGGCGGTCCAGCCCTTGTGATAGATGCCGCGGTTGCCGAACATCTCGAAGTACTGGGTCTCACGCCGCTCCGCCGCCTTGGCGTCGTCGAACGTGTACAGCATGCTCGCGCCCTCGATCGGCGTCTGTTGCACGCTGTTCACGACGGTCGGCTGCGGCAGTCCCGCCGCCTCGAGAACGGTCGGCGCGACGTCGATGACGTGGTGGAACTGGGAGCGGTCTCGCCCTTCCCCTTGATCCCCTTGGGCCAGTGCACGATCGTGCCGTTGCGGGTGCCGCCGAAGTGCGAGGCGACCTGCTTGGTCCACTGATACGGCGTGTTCATCGCGTGCGCCCAGCCCACCGCGTAGTGGTTGTAGGAGTCCGGACCGCCGAGCTTGTCGATCCGCGCGTGAGGAATTCGGGGGTCTCGAGCGCGGCGGCGCCGTTGAAGTTGATCATCTCGTTGAAGGAGCCGTTCATCGTGCCTTCGGCCGACGCGCCGTTGTCGCCGATGATGTAGTAGACCAGGGTGTCGTCGAGGATCTCCAGTCTCTCCAGCGAGTCCAGCAAGCGGCCGACGTGGTGGTCGGCGTATTCCAGGAACCCGGCATAGACCTCCATCTCGCGGCGAGCACCGGCTTCAGGGCCTCGGGCATGGCGTCCCAGGCAGGGATCTGCTCGGGACGCTTGGTCAGCTGGCATCCGCCGGAATGACGCCCAGCTTCTTCTGCCGGGCAAAGGTTTCCTCCCGCAGCTTGTCCCAGCCGGCGTCGAACTTGCCCTTGTACTTGTCGGCCCACTCCTTGGGCACATGGTGCGGAGCGTGGGTTGCTCCCGGCGCGAAGTACATGAAGAACGGCTTGTCGGGGATCAGCGCCTTCTGTTGGCCGATCCAGCCGATGGCCTTGTCGGTCATGTCCTCCATGAAGTGGTAGCCCTCTTCCGGCGTCTTCTTCACCTCCATCGGACGTGGTGCCCTCGTAGAGCGAGGGGTACCACTGGTGGGCCTCGCCGCCGATGAAGCCGTAGAAGTACTCGAAGCCGCCGCCGCCGGTGGGCCACGCGTCGAAGGGGCCGGCGGGCTCGTCTCCCAGACCGGCACCTCATGGCATTTGCCGAACTGGGCGGTGGCGTAGCCGTTGAGCTTGAGCGTCTTGGCGAGCGGCGCGGCGGTCTTGGGCAGGACCGAGGAGTAGCCGGGAGACCCGCTGGCGATCTCGGTGATGCCGCCCATGCCGACCGAGTGGTGGTTGCGCCCGGTCAGCAACGCCTGCCGCGTCGGGGAGCAGAGGGCGGTAGTGTGAAAGCGATTGTACTTCAGGCCACTCGCCGCCAGGCGTTCCGCGTTCGGCGTCGGGCAGGGGCCGCCGAAGGCGCTCGAGGCGCCAAAGCCGCATCGTCGATCAGAATGACGAGGACATTGGGGGCGCCCTTCGGGGGGCGCAGTTGCTCGATCGGCGGAAACTTCGTATCCGGATCCTTGGCATCGTAGGTGATCAGGCCAGTCCGCGGCCGATCGGGGATGGGAAGGACCGTGCGGTGCTGGGTATCGCTCATCGGGGGGGGGCGTCCTTTCGCTGTAGCTGGGCGGACCGCAGTTGTGGGTTTTGAGTCAGGGCAAGGGGGCTGGCTATAGTATTGGGCTTATCAAGGCCTGCCGGCAGGCCGCAGGCCCGGGCCTCACTTCGGCTCCCAATGAAGATGAGGAAGAACTGCAGGCTCAGGAATTAGACTTTAGTACCATACGGCAGACCGAGTGCTACCATCCCCGTTCTGCCAGCTGACCTCATGGCGCGGTTCCTGCCGCGCTCGCCTGACGCAGAGCCCTACCGCAGGATGGGTCCCCTGCCCCGAGCCCTCCACCTGTGGACTGTGACCTGCATCCTTGGCACGAGCTCCGCGTGAAAGCCAAGTTGCGTCTGGCAGCCGATGCGCTGCCGACGGCATAACACGCAGTGGCTGAAGGAGGTGGAGGTATGCCCTGGGTAATCGTCGAGCCAGGTGTAGGAGGTCCACGAAGCTATAGAGAGAAGGTCACCACCTATCTGTGCGATTGGCCGGATTGCCTGAATCCTGCCGAGCAGATTATGGGGTGCGTGAAGGAACTCGCTGCCTGCGTTGCACTTTGCAAGCAGCACGCAAAGCAGGCTAGCGGCGGTTCAGGCTCAGCCGCTGCCTGATGCAGCCCCGCTCGTTCGCTTCACGGTCTTGGTGACGTGGTTGGCGATGAACTACGTGCAGGGGAAGCTCTAGGCTGATAGGCCTGCTCAGTTGGCGGGGACTCGGAGTCCAGGTCGAGTCCGGGTTGTAACGCTCCATTGCGCGGAAGCGCTCCAGCGTCTTGGGCCCGAGGTCCTGCTCGTATACGATGCCGTCGTGGCTCACGATGAAGGTCTTCACGCCGGTCACCAGGTATTCCGCCGGCGCGGCGACCAGGGCGAAGCCGCCGATCATCACACCCTTCACCACGAAGTTCATCTCCCCGAGCGGCGCCGCAGGACCCTGCCCTTTCAGAACCTTGAAGTAGTACCCATGGTAGGGCGAGGGGGTCTTGGTGTAGCCCTCCGCGATCGCCCGGGCGATCACCTCCCCGACGGGTCCCTCCCAGCTGCCATCCGCGGCCTGCCACGCCAGACCATCCCGCTTTCCGGGCGTGCTGATGATGCGCTGCGCATACTGATTCACGCTTGCACCATCGTGCCTCGTCCGGGCGTATTCGCGCTGGGCCTCGACGAACCCGCGGCACACCTGGATGGCATCGAGCTCGTTCTGGCCGATGCGACGGAGCAGGATCTCGTCGCGCTCCCGCCTCGGCATCGAAGCGCCAGGTACCCTTATCCTCCACTATCGGCATGGGAAGCGGCCACTCGCCCGGACCCACCACGAGAGTGGCGGACTTCCGCGACGAATCCAGCTCGATCCTGTGCTGGGCACGGGCCACCGCCGCAAACTCGACGCCGATCTTGCGGTCCATCACCGAGTCCTTCGATGATACGAGGGACTTACCCTCGCTCCCCAGGATCTCCACCAGTGCCGGCACGTCGAACTGCTCGGCGGCCTGAATGAGCGCGGTCGCCGCCTCCTCGGGCGAGCCGAAGCGGCGCTGAGCTGCGACCGCGGACTCGTTGTCTTTGGTGCACGCACCCAGCGCGAGGAGCGCGACCGCGATGCGCCCGAGCCGTGCGGCTCGCCTGCGGTCGACGCTGGCCGCCGAATGCGCGCCGTCCGGCTCTTGGCACTCATCTCCGCGGCCGCCCCGCCCCGCGAACCCATGCTCGACATGCCGCGCGAGCTGCTCGCGCGCGCACTCGCGCCATTATAGCCACGCGACCCGCCGCTGAATGCGCTGTTGCCCCTGGACCCGCCGTCCCGAGGGACGTTTCGGTTGCCGACCTGATCGCCGCCCCAGGACCCGCCGCCTCCCGCGCCGGATGACCGGTCGCTGACCCCGGCACCACGTTGTCCCTGACCGCCCGCGGCAGACCGGTCGCTCACCCCGGCACCACGTTGTCCCTGACCACCACCCGCGGCGCCGGTGCCGCCTTGCCCCTGCCGGCCGCCGGCAGCCCTGTCGCTGACTCCGGCCCCTCGCTGCCCCTGACCCCGGGTCGACCCACCGAACTTGTCGGCGGTCCGCTGGTCGGCGTAGGGGGCACCGCCTCGATGCGAAGGGTTGTGAGACCACGCGCCGCCAGCCCCCTTGGGCTGGGCACCACCAGGCCTGCCAACACCGCCTGCGCCGCCAACACCACCTGCGCCGCCAACACCACCTGCGCCGCCAACGCCACCGACGCCGCCAACGCCGCCGACGCCGCCGACACCACCGACACCGCCAACGCCGCCAACGCCGCCGATGTTGTTGAAGTGGTTGCTGTTGTTGATGTAGACGTTGCCGCCGCCCCAGCCGGCATAGCAGCAGGCACCACCCCACATGGCGGCTCCCCACATCATCCCGACGCCGAACGAAACGAAGGCCATACCGGGGGTGTAGGGCGGATAGTAGATCGGTGGGTAGGCATAGACCGGCGGGCCGTAGACGACGGTCGGGCTGTAGGACGGGACGTAGATGACCTCGGGGTTCTGCGACTCGATCACGATGACTTCGGTCTTCTCGACCACCTTGGTCTCTACTTTCTGCTGCTCGTTGGTCTCCAGCGCGCCCTTCCCCTTCGCCTTCTTGCGCATCCGCTGGACGGCAGCCATCACCTCGCTCTGTTGCGCGAGGAAGGCGTTGCCGAGCTCCGTGGTCCATTGGATGTCGTCGGCGAGCCGCTTGACGACGTCGGGTATAGCGGCCATCGACTGGATACTGGGGTCCCATGGCTGCTTCGCGACCGAGTCCGCTAGCGCCTTGTCCTTGAGTTTCGGGTTCTTGGCGAGCCACTGTTGCAGCTGGACGATCTCGAGCGGGTAGGTGGAGGCGACCAGGGTCTGTGCCAGCAGATCGTCGGGATAGAGCGCGATCGGCGCCACCAGCGCGTCCAGCTGGTCGGGTGAGCGCGGCTTAGCAGAGTCCGCGGCTACGCTGGCTACAGCCTTGGCCGAATCCTGCTTGGCCGAAGCCTCGGCTTGGCCGAATCCTGCGACATGGCGATAGGGACGCCGCCCAGGAGGTAGCACGCGCTTGAGACGTAGAACAAGACTCGCCGAGCGCTGGGCGAGCGAGCGGAGGGGCGGCAAGGCCGGCGTCATGGTGGGAAGCTCATCTCTGCTCCAAAAATTGGCCGCCCGGACGCGTCGAGCGCAAGCCGAGCGAAATTCCGCGACTCAGGTGATGGAGGCGGGCACGGAAGCCAGCCGGGGAGCGCTTGAGGGACTGGAAGAAGTCTAGGGCGAGGGAAGCTGGGGTGGAAAGTGGACCTTAGTCCAATAAACCAAGCTGACAGCTGGGCTCGCTCATCCGGCGGGCTCACCCCGCACGAGGGTACAGTGAATCGCGCGATTGTCCCGCGGTCTGGATGGTCCTCAATCGATATTACGCCGCCGTGCCCTTCCACGATGGAGCGGCAGATGGCCAGGCCCAGGCCCAAGCCACCCGGCTTCGTGGTGTGGAAAGGATCGAATACCCGGGACAGGTCTGCCGGGGAAATGCCCAGGCCGGCGTCGCTGACGGTGATTTCTACCGTGTGCGGGCCGAGGCGCCCCGCCCGGATGACCATGCGTCGCTCCGCGACGGGGCGGGTGCTCATGGCATCCAGGGGGGCCACGGTCAGCCTGATTGGTAGGCACCAACCCCGCCTCACAAGCCGCTACCGCAGCCCGTAGCGTTCGATACACGGAGTCAGCGCCCAGGCTTTCGAGGGTTCCACTCCGTTCCAGCATCTGTCGCACTTGGGGAAGCACCCCGCCGAACACCAGCCGGACCCCCCTGGCGGCGAGCTCATCGGCCAGCGCGGCGATGGTGTCGGCCCCGGTGCTGTCGAGATGAACGATCGGCGCGCCGTCCACGATGAGGCATGGCGCAGAACAACGAAGCCCGGCATCACAGGTGCGATGCCGGGCTTCAAGAAAAGGCTGGCGACGGCCTACTCTCCCACAACCTCGCGATTGCAGTACCATCGGCGCTGCAGGGCTTAACTGCCGTGTTCGGAATGGGAACGGGTGTGGCCCCTGCGCGCTAGTCGCCAGCCGTTTTAGTGGCCGCATGCTATTCGCCATGGGCTATGGGCTACTCCGTTGACGGAACAGCCGATAGCCCATAGCCAATAGCGACAATGAGCGATGGATGGTTGTGCAGATGCGAAGAAAGGAAGAGATCAAACTTCACGGGCGATTAGTACCGCTCGACTGAAGCGCTTGCGCGCCGTGCATCTGCGGCCTATCAACCTGGTAGTCTCCCAGGGCCCTTCAGGGAGCTTACGCTCCAGGAGTGTTCATCTTGGGAAGAGTTTCCCACTTAGATGCTTTCAGCGGTTATCTCCGCGCGACATCGCTACCGGGCGATGCCCTTGGCAGGACAGCCCGTACACGAGCGGTCGCTTCGTCTCGGTCCTCTCGTACTAGAGACGACGTCCCTCAACACTCCCACGCCCACGACGGATACAGACCGAACTGTCTCACGACGTTCTGAACCCAGCTCATGTACCACTTTAACCGGCGAACAGCCGGACCCTTGGGACCTTCTCCAGCCCCAGGATGTGATAAGCCGACATCGAGGTGCCAAACCGCGCCGTCGATGTGAACTCTCGGGCGCGATAAGCCTGTTATCCCCAGCGTACCTTTTATCCGATGAGCGATGACCCATCCACACGGGATCACCGGATCACTTAAGCCGACTTTCGTCCCTGCTCGCGCCGTCGCGCTCGCAGTCAGGCGGGCTTCTGCTTATACACTCATCGTGCGATTACCGACCGCACTGAGCCCACCATTGCGCGCCTCCGGTACTCTTTAGGAGGCGACCGCCCCAGTCAAACTACCCACCTGCCACGGTCCTCGACGGTGTTGCCGTCCGAGTGAGAACGTTAGTAAAACAAGGGTGGTA
>CAVRRH010000008.1:25000-434125 GCA_963723565.1 uncultured Gemmatimonadales bacterium
CGAGCTTAAGGCCGCGTTCGAAGAGCACTTGGAGCAGACCGAGAGCCAAATCGAGCGCCTGGAGCAGGTGTTCAAACTGCTGGGCCTGCAGGCGAAGGGTAAAAAGTGCGACGGCATGGCGGGCGTGATCGAGGAAGGCAAGAAAATGATGGAGGAAGATGGCGAGCCTTCGGTCAAGGACGCGGCGCTGATCGCGGCGGCTCAGAAGGTCGAGCACTACGAGATCGCGAGCTACGGCTGTGTCTGTACCTACGCCGAGATGCTGGGCTACGAGCAGGTCCACGACCTCCTCGGCCAGAATCTGGATGAGGAGGAGACCACCGACGAGAAGCTCACCGTTCTCGCGGAGAGCGTAATCAATCTAGAGGCGGAAGAAGCCGACGACACCGAAGAGAAAGAGGCGTCAAGGTAAACCGGCTCAGGCGGGATCTGCAGGGTGCGGCTCGGCGCTTGGCAGTAGCGGGGTATCGATCACGACCCTTCTCTGTCGGTGCGCGAGCCGGGTCCGGACCCGTAGGAGAAGCGAGGTGCCCACCAGGCCAAGCCCCAGTACCAATCCCCACCAGAGGCCCGCAGGTCCGAGCTTGGCCACAAATCCAAGGTAGAGGCTGACCGGAATACCCACCAGCCAGTATCCCAGAAGGTTGGCGATCATAGGGGCGCGGGTGTCCCCGAGCCCACGCAGCACCCCCGAGGCGACTACCTGAATCCCGTCGAATACCTGAAACATGCCCGCAATCGGAATCAAACTGGCGGCCACCCCGATCACTCCGAGGTCGCGGCTGTAGAGCCGTGCCAGCGGCTCTGGGAGAGAAAGAAAGACGGCTCCGGTCATCGCCATGAAGGCTACGCCGCAGGCAAAGGCCGCCCGAGCCGCGCCCCGGGTTCCTTCCGGGTCCCCCCGCCCTACCGCCTGACCGACGAGCACCGAGGCGGCGTCGCCCACACCCAGCGGAACCATGAACGTGAGCGCCGCGAGGTTGATCGCCACCTGGTGCCCCGCCATGGCCTGCGTACCCATCCAGCCCATCATCAAGGCGACCAGGGCGAAGGCGCCGAACTCCAGAACGTGTTGGGCGCCGATGGGGATGCCTAGCCGGAACATCCGGGCGAGCGGTCGGAGCTGCCAGATCTCGGGGCGGATGGGTGAAAGCAGGGGGTCGAGCTCCCGCCGCGACGCGGCCCAGAGGCCGAGCACGAGGAGCACCCGGCTGATAGTGGTGGCCCAGGCCGACCCCACCACCCCCATGGCCGGGAAGCCGAGATGCCCAAAGACCAAAATCCAATTGAGCAGTCCGTTGGCCAGGTTTGCCCCGATGATCGCCCACACGATCGGGGCGGTTCGACCCATAGCCTGAAGGCTCTGGCGGAACACCACGAACAGCAGGAAGGGCAACGTTCCCGGCGCCGTCCGTATGGCGTACGCTGCCGCAAGCGGTATTACCTCAGCCGGCTGACGGGCCAGACCAAAGACGGGGGCGGCTGAGGTGAGCAGAACCACCGCAGGGACGGTCAGTAGGGCGGCAATGATCACACCCCGCTGCACGGCACGAGCCACTGCCGGTTGGTCTCCAGCACCGATGGCCTGGGCCACTACTGGGTCCAGCACCATGAGCGTCCCCAGAGCGAACACGGCCAGGGTGAAGAAGTAGAGGTTGCCCAGCGCGACGGCGGCCAAGGCCTGGGCGGAGATATGACCCACCATGACCGTGTCGACCACGCCCATGGCCATCATCCCGACCTGGATGATGACCACAGGTATGGCCAGCCGCAGCATGGGCCGAAGCTCGGTCCGCCGGGGGAGGACCCGACCCACCAATCCAGACTGGAACGACACTCAGGATCGAAGGCTCGACCGCGGCTGATCCTCGGCCGGGCGAGGTTGGGCCAGGAGGCGCTCCGCAAAGTCGAGGCGCTCGGAGAGCTCGGCGACCTCGGAACGCAGGAAGGAAAGTTCTTCGAGGACTTCGGCCGACAGGCTATCGCCCCTCGATGCCTCCTCGGGATCCCAGCGGGAGACGAGTCGGCCGTCGATGTCGCGGAACGATCCGCCCGCCACCAGAATCAGGTCGTAGAGGTACCAGAGGCCGACGCCCCCAACTGTGCACAGCATCAGGACGGCGGTGCCGGTCTTGCCCACGTAGAACCGATGGGCGCCGAAGGGGCCCAACAAGGCGGCGAGGGCAAAAGTGACCCCACGTGACTTTGGGGAAGGCAGGCCAGACAGCTCCGCCACCGTCATCTGGACATCCAGGGAGAGGGATGATGGTCCCAATATCCAGCATCGGTCCCCAATATCCAGCCTCTTGCGGTCGGTGTCTACCGTCACCTCCCCGCGTTGCGGTCAGACAAATATTGAGAGGTATCACATCAGCGAGAAGCATACGACCTACTCGTGTAGGAGGAGCCATGGACAAGAAGACCAACGCAGGCGTCCCAGCCCTTCAGAACGATGACGTGACGGGCATGACTGAGGAGAAACAGGAGGAGGTGATCAGAAAAAGCGGCCGAGCGCCACGCGAGGACGCCGCGGAGGAGTTCTACGAGGAGCAGGGCGAGCAGGCGCGGGAGACACCGGCGCCGGCGCCCCGGAAGAATAGCTAGGACGACGCGCCCGGCAGGACTCGAACCTGCGACCCACAGCTTAGAAGGCTGTTGCTCTATCCAACTGAGCTACGGGCGCTTGTTGCTGGACAATAACTTAGGCGATTCTGCGGGGACTTCAACGCGAGTGGTGCCAAAGTGGTGTCAGAGGCCCGTTAGACTTGAGGGAGCATCCGAAGAAACGCTGAAACATGGTGCGTAGCGTAATCCCTGGCACCTTCAATGAGTATAAGAGTCGCTCGAGGACGATGAGTATACGTGAGGCGCGGCTGAAGCCGGAGTACGCGGCTGAGTATCCCGGCATGACACCGGACGTGTGGATGCCAGCCATGGAGCTTGCCATGGGGCTCATCCAGCGAGCTCATGCCCGGCGTCGAGAAGGTCGGTATACCCGCACCTTCGACCCAACTCATTTCGAGTTTCGGGGAGGGGAGACCGGTCCTCGACCGCGGATCTCCCGCACGCGAAGCACAGACCCTAAAGCGTAGCTCTAGCGTGGAATGGTGACACGCAGGAGCGACGGGAGGATCGAGAAGCTTGGCACAGCTATACAGCAGGATACGTCTGGTGCGGCTGCGGCCAGAGTTCGCTCAGCATTATCCGGGTTTGGATCCCGGGGTCTGGGAAACCGCCACCGAGCTCGCTGCCAAGCTCTTGGCGCAACATGCCCTGCAGCCAAGTCCAGGGCATATGCTCAGCAATCGCATCCTCTCAGAGGAGCATTTCGAGTTCAAGGGCGGGACAGCTCGAGGCTCCTCCTCACTGGGAGCACGCTCTCGCGTGACTGACTAGGCACGGCCTCCGACATTGGGGGGGCCGCGTACGGCGCTATCGTAAGCGACAACATCGGAGAATAGAAATATTGGGGAAATCTGAGACGCTCTCATGGGCTGATCTACAAGCGCGCATGACCGCAGTTGCGGGCGGCCAAGCGCATCACTCGTTCTCGGAGAACGAGGTGTCCGAAATTATCGCGGAAGCTCTAGTTCGGATTAGCGGGTAATCCTCTAGAGACTTCCGCACGATCCGCAGCGTGAGAGGCGGGCGTCCCGGGGCCCTGTGGCGCCAAAGGTTAGATCTCTCGGTCATACTCTGGCCGGCGGTTTACTCCCAACCTTTTGTTCATCCAGCGTCGGATCTCATTGTCCATGTCTTCGGAGAGCTTCCAAGTCATCCGGTACAATTTGATGTAGGCGTTGTCGCGAGGAGAGGAGGCGGTGGGAGCGCACCCGGGGGAGGGTGGGGCCACGGGCCTACGGTTCGATCCGTGTTAGTCGCGTTATCGTCGGATCTACTGCGCTCGCGCTCGACCACCGCCACTAGAATAAAGCACCCGCTCGGGCGTGGCTGGGATGTACGTCACAAAACGAGGAGAAGTGGAAGAATTTGATGGAGAGTTGACGCAGAGGCTACATCGTGGAGGATGCCAGAGCTCGAAGATCCCTACCGGAGCTGGCCGCTCCTAGATCGGCTAGAGATGCTTGCCTTCGAGGCGGAGCTGGCGCACCTACCTGACGGGAGGTCCCTTCCCCAAGCTGCCCCGGATTAGACCCCCAGCAGTTTCCAGCGCACGCCTGACCTTGTGCATTTCGGTTCGTGGGCTAGCTTGCAACCTCCCCCATCCACGATAGTAGGAGATGAACCGTGGGCCGAGAAAAACATCGGCCTACAGTTTCACGACTACGCCTCACGGATTCAACACATTGACCATCTCTGGCCACCCACGCATCCTTGCCCGGCTTCGGCCTAAACTGGCTGCACGGCACCCCAGCATTCCTTCTGGCACCTGGCATCCGGTTCTACCTTACAATCCCATGGCACTTCGTCCTGAGGCGGAGCCCGGCTTCGTCTGGGTCGATGTTGAGGGACGCCTGCGAAAACTCCCGACTGACTACTTTGAGTTCACCGAAGCAGCATAGTGAACGTTGCTTCGCCAAGCTCGCCTTCGAGGCAGAGCTGGCGCACCTCCCCCGGTCTCTGATCGTGGCGATATGGGAGGCTTTCGATTCGCTGGCATCAGTTTCCCCGTGGTGTCATTCGTGGTGCCAGAAGCAAACCGGTGAACCTAGCGGGGACTAGCGCACGTATGGGCTAAGTGGTTGAGATACAGCGCCCGCCAGTGTGGGCTAGCGGGCGGTGAGGGCTTAGAAGGCTGTTGCTCTATCCAACTGAGCTACGGGCGCTGACCAGATGCGACCATAACCTAGCGGCGAGGTGAGAGGCAGAGAAGCATCTACCCCCGGGCGCATCTTGGGACCGCCTATACCCCTGACCTCACCAGGGTCTGGACTCTAGCAGCACGATGTCAGATACTACAGGAGCCCCCCAAACCACATTGGCGATACCCAGGTGTCCCGATCTGTGAAAGGATTCAAGGACTCGATGAAACGTCCCTCCCCACTACTCTATGCAGTTCGGGCCCGTTTGGTGGAGCATTTCGAGCTTTTCATGACGACCGTCGGTGTGTTGCTGGCTATCCTGATCACACTGAGCGAGCTGTCGCGCGGCGAGCAGGGAACGGCGCTGATCTTCCTCATCTGGCTTCAGGGCTTCATCCTCTGGGCCGTGCATCGCCACTGCATGCTCCGAAACCGAGGCCTGGTCGACAGGATGCGGATGATGGTGCAGGACCGGGTGAACAATCGACTCACCCTCTGGCTGAGCCTCACGGATGTTCAATCCCGCATCGCCGCCGAAACCGGACGGGACGATAGGGAAGCGGTGTCCCTCGCTGCAGCGCGGGCCGTGGCGCTGGAGCTCGAGAAGCTCTCTTTCGAGTCACTGCGCACCTGGGAACGGCGATATTCCCGATTCATTTCTTCCTTGCCCCACTGACCAATACCTCAGCACCAGCCCGATGACAGATCTGCGCTCGCCGATGGCACGGCGGGCGCAGTCGGAAACCCCTCGCCCCGTGCCTACGTAGAGCCAGCACATCTTCATCTCCGCTTCATCCAGGAGGGCCAGTGTTCCGACTCTCGTTGATCCTGTGCGCTCTGGTGCTTCCCGTCGCTTCCGCGGCCTCCACGATTCCTCCGGCGCCCAGGAACGGTGAGGAGCTGGTCGCCCTCATGCGCGCCCGGTACGCCGGTAAATGGTACCGCACCCTGACCTTTACCCAGAAGACCACGCTTCCCGACGGCAAGATCGAAACCTGGTACGAGGCGCTCGAACTCCCGGGCAAGCTCCGCATCGACATTGCCCCGCTGGATAGCGGAAAAACACTGCTTTTCCGTAACGACTCCCTTTACGTCTTCGATCAAAAGATGCTGAAGGCGTCGCAGCCGCTGGTACACCCGCTGATGGTCCTCGGGTTCGACGTCTACCAGGCGCCCGTGAACGAAACCACACAGAAGCTTCGAGAACTGAAGTTCGACCTATCCAAACTGCACCAGACTACCTGGCGGGGACGCCCGACCTACGTTGTCGGAGCCGCGCCGGGAGATACCACCAGCCCTCAGTTCTGGATCGACGTGGAGCGGCTCTACTTCGTTCGCAGCTTGGAGCCCTCGAAGAAAGATCCAGCGGTGATCAACGAGACCATTTTCGATAAGTACCTCCCGCTCGCCGGGGGCTGGGTCGAGACGGAGGTGCTGTTCCTCGCCAACGGCAAGCAGCAGGTGAAGGAGGAGTACAGCGATCCCAAGGCCAATGTGAAACTGGACCCCGCGATCTTCGATCCCAGTGCCTGGAAGGCCCCCGGGTGGGTCCGACATGAAGGCGGTCACCGACCCTAAGCCCCCTTGCATCGCCAAGCTGAGGTGGGGCTGGTCACCGCAGTTTGAGGGGTGGGAGCCGAGCTTTGTAGAAGCTTATGCGGCTCTCGACCCTCAGGCTCCCGGCCCGGCTGGCCCTCACGAGCTCGCTCCTGTTGTGCGCGAGGGCTGAGGCACAGGAAGCTCCTCAAACCGATCGCTCGAAAGGGCCCAGTTTCTGGCAGGCCGCAGCGGGCGTGGCCTCTGTGAATGGTCTCACCTGGTTCTACAACTGGCACGTACAACGGCGGGAGTGGGCGAATGTCGGGACCCAAAGCTGGTGGGAGAACCTGCGCTCCGGATTCGCCTGGGACGACGACGTGTTCGGTGTTAATCAGCTAGCGCACCCCTACCATGGCAGCCTCTACTTTAACGCCGCCCGATCTGGTGGCTACGATTTCTGGGCCTCCACGCCCTTTGTAGCCGCCGGAAGCCTCAGCTGGGAGCTCTTCACCGAGAACGTCCAGCCATCCCTTAATGACGTGATCAACACCACTCTTGGCGGAATCGCGCTGGGAGAGGTGGCTTACCGGATGAGCTCGCTCCTGACCTCGAAAGGGGCGACCTTCGGCCGGGAGATAGGCGCGTTCGTAGTAAGCCCAGTCGCGCAGACCCAGGCGTTTCTGCACGGCAGAGGCAGCAGAGTCGACGGCGCGAATCGCCCGCTTCCGGAATCGAGCGCGGCGTTGGTGGCGGTTGGGCAGCGGAGAGGCACCGGAGCTTCGTCTTCAGGGATGGCTGGAAACAGAGCCTTCGTTGGGCTCACCGTTCAATATGGCAGTGCCTTCGGCGAGCGGGTGCAGCGGCCTTACGATGCTTTCGAGTTCAGCCTGCACCTCAGTCCGGAGGAGCACGTCGTCCTCACTCACGCGGCGGTCTCGGGCGTGGTCTCCCGCCGCACGCTCGTCCGCTCGTCTGGAAGCCAACTGCATCTGGCCTTGTTTCAACACTACGACTACGACGCTCTCCCGGCCTTCAAGGCCAGCAGCCAGAGCCTAAGCGGTGCCCTGCTCTACCGGCGGCCGGCCGGGGCGCGCACACAGGTCGATCTGGGACTGCACCTGGAGGCTGTGCCCCTGGGGGCCATCTTGTCCGAGCACCGGGGCGTGCGGCGGCGGGACTACGATTATGGACCCGGCCTGGGCGGCAGGTTCACGGGATCGGTGCGGCGGGACGGGCGGGACCTGCTCCGGCTGGATGCCCGGACGGTCTGGATTCACAGCGTGTATGGTGCGAATGCGGACCACCTGGCGACAACAGCGCGAATCAGTGCCGCAGTGCCGGTGATGCGGATAGTAAGTGTTGGGGGAGATGTAGGCCTGACGGTGCGCCGGAGCTCCTATCGCGACATGCCGAACGTGACCAAGCGGATCCCACTGGTCCGCTTTTACCTGGTCTGGTCGCCGGCCTGAACCAGGTTCAATGGGGGCTCCGGGATTTCGGACCCGCGACCTGATGGGGTCCTAAACCCGCTACTGATCCCGCCGCAGACGCTTCCGGTCCTTTTTGCTCATCTTCCGCCCGTGTTTGGCCTCGAAGTCCGCCTCCGCCGCCTTGCGCTCCCGACGGTCCTCATTGATAGCCTGCCCGCGAGAATCCTTCGGCAGTGTCGAGGGCTGATCGTTCGGCCCGGAGGGCGACCAAGGTTTAGGTGGGTCGTAGGTCATGGACGTAGCCCGGTGGAGGCGTTGGATCTTGTGGCAGAATTTTCGGTATCAGCTGCCAGAATAACGGTCATACGTGATCCAGAGCAAGTTTAGGTTCGCGCCGGCTAACGAGGAGGTCTATACTCCTCCCGCCGGCTTTCGAGTGCGGTTCGACGGGATCGGCCAGCTGACTTCGACCGCATCACTTGGCCACCTGAGTGGCGGCGAGGACTGGCCTGGATTCCGCCCTAGCCCGTGTAGCCACGCCCACCGCCGCCAGGACCAGCCTCGCCAGCCGGCTCACCGACCACAGCCCGCCCTCAACCACCAGCCAAAACCCAGCTTTCAGCACCACCGCGATCCGCGCCTGCATCGAGGCCCCCAGGAGGTAGAGTCAGGGCCAACGCTAAACTCTCGCCATCAAGCGGAACTCAAAAAATCGCCAGCCGCACTTGCCGAACCTCGCCCGGGGATCCAAGAATGGCCGTTTCCGTTACCTCCCTGGCATAACCTCTGATCACAAACGAAAACCGGCCACGTGAGGGCCGGCTGGTCGACACTACTCAATTGGCTACGGGTTATTCTCTTGCACAATCGGGGCGCCGGGATTCGAACCCGGGACCTCCTGCTCCCAAAGCAGGCGCGCTACCGGACTGCGCCACACCCCGTGTACCTGCCGACGCAGAATCTAACCTGAGGGCCGCTCCTTTTTCACGAGGCGCTCAGCTAGCGCCCGTAGCGCCCTGCCCCGGTGGCTGACGGCGTCCTTCTCCTCGGCCGTCGCCTCGCCGAATGCTCTTTCCCAGCTCGATCGCTGAAGAAGTAGGGGTCGTAGCCAAAGCCCTTGGTGCCGCGCGGCGCCTCGAGGATCCGCCCGGTACAGTCGCCCTGGCAGATCGGTGGGACCGCCGCCGAAGGAAGGGACGTAGAACAGGACACAGCGGTAGCGAGCGAGCCGCCTCGATTCCGGCGCACCGGCCAGGCGGCGCAACAGCTCAGCATTGTTGGCGGCATCGATCTCCGCCTCGCTGCCCGTGGCCCCGGCCCACCGCTTCGAGTGCACGCCCGGCGCTCCCCCGAGGGAGAAGACCTCGAGACCCGAATCGTCGGCAAAGGTCGGCATGGAGCTGAGACGGGCAAAATACTCGGCCTTCTGGCGGGCATTGGCTTCGAAGCTCTCGCCCCGCCTCCAGCGGATCTCCAGCGGACGACTCCCGGAGCCAGATGTCGTCGGGGAAAACGACCTCGAGCCCTGCGGGGCCGAGGATCCGCCGAATCTCGCGCTGCTTGCCCGCGCTCCGGGTGGCGGCCAGGACCTTCACCCGCCGAGCGCCTTCCGCTGGGCCTGGAACAGCTGGGCGATGCCACGCTCCGCCAGGTCGAGGATGGTATCGAGCTGGGCCCGGGAGAAGGTGCCATGCTCCCCGGTTCCCTGCACTTCCACGAACTGGGCGGGCTCGAGCATCACGATGTTGGAGTCCACGCCGGCATCCTTGTCCTCGGCGTAGGACAGATCGAGCCGAACCTCGCCTTCGATCACCCCCACCGACGCGGCCGCCACCAGCCGGCCGAACGGTGACGGCTGGCCGGTCCGCTCGGCCAGCCAGGCGCAGGCATCGGCGAGGGCGACACAGCCGCCGGTGATACCGGCTGTCCGGGTGCCGCCATCGGCCTGGAGCACGTCGCAATCGATCCGGATGGTGAACTCACCGAAGGCCATGGTTGCCATGGCTGCCCGGAGCGAGCGGCCGATCAGCCGCTGAATCTCCTGAGTGCGGCCGCCGGGACCGTTCCGCTCCCGGGAGGTCCGCTCCACGGTGGCGCGGGGCAGCATGGCGTATTCGGCGGTGACCCACCCTTCGCCGGAGCCTTTCTTGAAGCCGGGCACACCGGGCTCCACGCTGGCCGTGCAGTGTACCAGGGTTCCGCCCATCCGGATCAGACAGGACCCCTCGGCATAGGGATTGGCCCGCCGCTCGAGCACGAGAGGCCGGAGCTGGTCGTTGGCGCGGCCATCAGGACGTGGCACGAAGACGCTCCACAAGAGAAGAGGTTGAAAATCCGCTGACCAGAGGAACCCGCACGACCCGGCCGCCTCGTGACTCGACCCAATCACCGCCGACGATGCTGGCGCGAGCATAATCAGCGCCTTTGACCAGTACGTCGGGGGCGAGAGCCTTGATCAGCTCGAGGGGCGTGTCGCTCATCGAACAGCGACCACGCAATCCACCGCAGCGAAGCCCTGCCACAACCCGCGCCCGAGCCGCTTCCGGCATCACCGGACGTTCGGTGCCCTTCCCCAGGCGACGGACCGAGGCGTCGCTGTTGATGCCGACGATCAGCACATCACCCTCTCTCCGGGCAGCCTCGAGCAGCTCGCACATGGCCGGGGTGGAGCAGATCGAAGACGCCATTGGTGAACACGACTGGACCGATCTGCCGAGCCCGCCAGGCGACGGCCTCAGGTCAGCCGAGCGCAGCTTGTCCGCCGTCGCGATCATGGCTCCGGCGTCCGCGCCGAGGACGGTAGGAAGAGCGACCTTCAGTCCGGGAGGAGCCACGAACGTGGTGGCCATGACCATGAGCAGAATGGCCCCGAAGACGGCTTCGTTGAGGATTCCGGCCCGCCGCCCGATGTCGGCGAAGATCAGACCCACCTCGCCCCGCGGGACCATCCCCACGCCCACGACCAGGCGCCGGAACTTGACCCAGGGCGCGGCCCAGCCGGCCGCCAGCTTCCCGACGATGGCCAATAGGGTGAGCGACCGCGGCAACTCCGAGGACGCCCGCGCCACCCGTCGCGGGTGGGATCGAGCAAGCCGAGGTTTACCGAGGCGCCGACGCTCACGAAGAAGATAGGTGTGAAGATGGACGCCACGGGTCGAACCTCCCGCTCGATGGTGTCGAACTGGTTGGTTCCCGAGAGGATGAGCGCCGGCGGCAAAGGCGCCGATGATGAGGGCCGACCCGACCAGGGCCGCAGCGGCCGAGAGCCCCAGCGCAAAGGCGATGGCAAAGACCAGCAGAACGTAGCGGACCCGCATCCGGACCACGAGGTCGAACAGCCGCGGGGCGACGAACCGGCCCACCAGAACGGCCACCACCAGGAACCCCACCGCCACGGCCAGGACCCGCAGGATCCCGAGCGGCGCCACGCGAGGCGCCGGCGGCCATACCGGAGACCACCGTGAGGATCACCAGCCCGAGCACATCGTCGATAATGGCGGCCCCGATGATGATCCTGGCCTCTGGGTGTGCATCTGGCCGAGATCGGACAGCACCCGAGCGGTGATACCGACCGATGTGGCCGTGAGCGTGGCGCCCACGAAGATGGCCGCCATCGTGAGATCGGGGTCGCCTCCACTCGCCGCATGAGGCAGGTAGGCCCAGTAGGCAAAGCCGAACGCGAACGGGAGCGCGACGCCGACGGCCGCCACGGAGAGCGCGGCCGGACCGACCCGGAACATCTCCTTGCAGATCGGTCTCCAGGCCGATCTCGAAGAGCAGGAGCACGACGCCCAGCTCGGCCAGGAGGTGGATGATCTCTGCTCCCGCGCCTTCCGTCGGCACGATGCCGAACACGCTGCCGCCGAGAAGCACGCCGGCGACCAGCTCACCGAGCACGGCCGGCTGGCCGAACGCGCTCGGCAAGCTCACCCAGCAGCTTGGCGGCAACGAGCATTGCCGGCCAGCACCAGGAACAGGCTGGGAATGGAGAGGTCGTGCATCGCGGAGGCTAGAGCGGCTTCCTCGGCCCTGGGCCGTAGCACGAAGGTGTGCTTGAAGAGTGGCAGGTCGACCTGGTCGGTGTACTCGGCTTGGATGACGATCCGGTTCGGATGGCCCACCCCGGGTAATCTTGAACCGGGGTGCGCGCCTGTGAGCAGCGAATCCGCCTGCGCATTCAGGCGCCGGTAGATGACATCGTCCTGAAGGCTGGGTGCCAGACGCGCCTGGGTGCGCATGCCGTCGAGCAGTTGGTAGTAGCGGAGATAGACCTGGCCGATATTGACACCGTAGTACGAGCGCGGCGGCGAAGAGGAGCAGCGAGACCAGGCAGCCGAGACCGCCGGCGCCGCGACGCGAACTCCGCCAGACGTTCACCACTGGGACTGGGCTCCTTCCACGATGTTCACCACCAGGTCATCGAGAGCCTTTCTGCCGACCCTCGTCCTTCCTGTCCCGTATTCGTAGTCCCCTCTGACCACGAGCCCGCTGCGCTGCCAGAGGGGCTTGCCCTGTTTCTGGTCGAGTATCTCGACCGTCAGCGTGATCTGAACCTGCCGCCGGGTGACGTTAACCTCGCGGTCCTCGCCGGCCTGATAGGCGACCGGTAGATCGGGCTCGTACCGGGTGATGGAACCGCGAACCACGGCGTCGGCCCGTGGCTCGGCCGATTGCCGCAGGCCCAGCCGCTGCTCGACCGCCTCGCGCACCGCCCGCGAGATCTCCTGGGTGAGCGTCGGCTCGGGGGTCTGATTATCGAACGGCAGTACCGCGACCGTCTTGATGGCTGGTGGAAGGCCACCGCCCGCAAATCCATAAGCAGCCGCCGAGGGCCAGAGCGCTAACGGTTACGAGGAAGCCAGATATCAGGCGCAAAGGTGGCCCGGGTAGTCGAGAGAAACGTCAGGTCGAGCTGCGCCGGCGCGCTCGGCACGGTGAGCCGCGATTTGATCGGGAGCTCCGTCCGAGTGCAGCGTCGTCTCGGCGCGTCCGATCAGCTTGCCCGGCCGGCGCACCTCGGCGACAAAACGTACCGGATCTCCAGCCGTTCGCGCGTACTGGACGGTATCGGTCGCGCCAGCGTACTGCCAGGCTGTGATCGAGTCCTCGCGAGAGCCCCCGCAGGCTCCACGCCCTGGCGGCGGCAGTCTGGCGACGCCGAACATGGCCCACATCAACGGATAGTTGGGGACGAGCCTGGCGATGGCGTCGGGCGGCTCGGTCCACACCGCTCGTCGTCCGACCACAACAGCGGAAGCCGCACCGCTGCCGAACGGCCCCGCCACATCGAACCGGAGCGAGTCCGGCGGCGCGATGCGGGTGCTTCCCCGGCCGCCGGCGCTCCCTCGCTCGTCCTGAAACAGCCACTTGAAGCGGTGCAGGCGGCTTTCAGTAGGAACGGTGGCGGCGACCCACTCGGCCACCTGGGTCCGGCTGACCGGCTGCGCGGCCTGACGGGAACGACTGGCGCAGGCTCGCTCCGACACGCCGCCGCGGCCAGGCCAAGATAGGCCAGCAGGACTGGGCGGTCAAGCCGAAGACATTGTCGCATCAGTAGTTATAGCCAAAGAAGAAGCGCACGAAGTCGGCTTTCCTCTGATCGCGTCTGAGGCTATACCCGCGATAATTGCCGTCGGTGAAGCGCCGGCCGACATCCAGCCGCAGGACGGCCAGAGGGGCGAAGGCCAGGCGGAAGCTCACGCCGTAGCTGCCCAGCAGGTCGCGGCCGTCGGTTGGACGGCATGTGGCCTTTCCGACGTCCGCGAATAGTCCGGCCTGGATCTCGGGGAAGCCGAGGTCTCCGAATGGGGTTCCCAGGGTCAGGTGGGTCAGGACCGGAAACCGCAACTCCTGGTTCAGCATGTATGCGCGGGTTCCCACGATGTATCCGAACTCCGGATAGCCGCGAAGTCCCAGGGTACCCCCGATGTTGATTCTCCTGGGCCGGTCTCCGCCGCTGTAAAAGCCGAAGGCGCGTACGGCGTAGGTACTGCGCTGGCCCAGCCGGAAGTATCTGCCGCCAGTCGCCGCTCATCAGGTAGCTGTCGAAGCGAGCTGTTGGTGAAGTCGCTGGAGATGCCGCCGGTAAGGCTGAAGCCGAGTGCCGTCGATCGGACCGGATGGGATCCAGAGCGAGTTGTCGTGGACATAGCTCAGGTAGTGAGAGGCGATCCAGCCTACGCGGCGTGGTTCGTCCACCGGTAAGGTGAAGTCGACTCTGATCGGAGTGCTCGAACACGATGGCGGTGCCCTCGACGCGGTTGAACCGGCTCAGCGGGTAACGCAGCAGGCCAATGACACCCATGGCGAGCCTCCTCGTAGGCCACCATGAGAGTCGCCCTCGAAGTTCCGGCTCCTGGTGCGGAAGGCTCCCAGGCCCCAGTTAAGCTCGCCGTTCGCGATTCAGGTAGATCGCGGTGGCGCTGATGTTGGCGAACAGACTGCCGAGCCGGCGGCCCTGGAAGGAGCCGATGCGTGCCGAAGACAAGGTTGTCTCCCAGGAGATCGCTCATGAGAAACGCGAATCCCTGAGCCCCGCCGTACCCCGGCACGAACACGGCATCTCCCAGCGGCAACATCGAGCGTCATGCGCCGCCGGTACGGCTCTCCCGATGCGCTCGCCGATGGCCGTGTCGCCAGCGGGTGGCCCAGGCCCACTGTCCGGCGGCTGGCCGGAGTCGAGCGTGAACCGTTCCTCCCGGGCCGCCGAGTCGACCGGATAGCGATACAGGTTCCAGCTCAGATCGTGAAAGCCGCCTACCAGCAGGCCACTGCTGTCCGGCAGGGGCACCGCATCGAAGGCGCCGCTCCAGGCCGAGGTCTCCCGGCGACCGTCTCCCGAGAGTATCGGCGGAGAAGACATTCAGCACCCCATCCCGGTCTCGAGGTGAAGTAGATCCGGCCGTCCGGTCCCCAGGACGGTGCTTCATCAACCCACTGCCCCGGGTCAGCTGCGCCACGCGCCCGCTCGGCCAGGTCGAGGATGAAGAGATTGATGGCGCCATCGAGCCGCCGGCGGTGCGGTCGGAGGCGAAGACAAGCCGGCGGCCATCGGGCGTGGGGACTGGGATCCAGATCCTGGTAGCGGTCGCGAGTGAGCGGCTCCAGGGCGCCGTCGGGCAGCCGGACCCGATACAGATCGGAGACCCCGCTCTCGGATAGTCCGCTGAAGACGATGCTCCGGCCATCGGGCATCCACATCGGCGACAGGATCGAGACGAGCCGGTCGAACTGATACCTCCCGGCCATCTTCTGACCGTTTCAAGATCCCAGACCACCAGCGCGTCGCGGTCGCCATAGCGGGCGGCGAACAGCAGATATCCCGGACGGGACGCATCCATCCGGGATTCAAAGGCATGGAACGACTCGAGGTCGGCCGTGCGGCCCGCGGTCACGACCTTCAGGGGCTTTCCTCCGTCCAGCCGTTTGCGATAGACGGTGAGGTATCCGGTGGCGGGCGAGATGTACACCGACCTCGCCCTTCCGCCTCGGGCGCCGTGTCCGGCAGGTATGCGGGCTTGATCGCGAGCCGGGTGATCTCCTGGCCCGAGCACCGCGAGCGGCGCAAGGCTGTCCACCGAAGGGTAGAAGTCGCGCCGCATGGCCAGCTGAAACTCTTCGCTCAGCTGGTCCAGCGTGCGGCCATAGGTGGCGCGGATGGCGTCCTCGAAGGTGTCGTACCGGTTGTACTCCTTGTACATGAGGGCGACCCGCCAGTCGCCGTAGGTGTCGGCCAGCCAGCGGTGAATGCGGCCGCCAAGCGGATAGACGATCCCGCCGGTCACGTAGGTGAGCTGCCGCAGCTGGGGCAGGCGCCCGCTCAGAGTGATGTCGCGCAGCACCATCATGTCCCTGGCGTCCTCTCCTGCCGACCAGAGCTCCGCGAGACCCTCACTCCACCAGAGCGGAAATGCGAATCGGCCCGATCGCGGTGCCTGGTTGTAGCTCTCCGACTGGATGATCGAGCTGGAAAGACGTGCACCATCTCATGGCGCAGCGTGTGCCGGAACTCGGCGAAGTTGCCCCGGAATGGCAGCGCCACCCTGCGCTTCAGGAAATCGGTGGCCCCGAGCAGTCCCTCGGGCGGCGTGAACGGCAGGATGTTGGTCTGCTCGAAGTCGGTATGGGAGGCGTACACGATCAGCGGGATGCGGGCGGCGACCTCGTGGCCGAACTGGAGCGCGAGGGTGTCGTAACTCGCTTCGGCGTAGGCCAATGCCGCCGGGGCCAGCTCGGCTTCGGCAGGGTAGTAGTAGAGATCGACGTGGGGTCCCCGGATGATCCTCCAGTCCAGCTTTCGGTACTGGACCTTGTTCTGGCCAAAGGCGAAGAACTGGGCGTGCAAGGGAAGGCGGAAAAGGCGGAAGAGGCGGAGAAGAGGCGGGAAAGACGGGAACGAGACAAGGACGTAGTCCGCCAGCCGTCGCAGACCTTGCGAAAAGCCGACTCAACTTATCATCGTCACGCGACACCCTTCTGATCCTGTCGTCCTTCCGCTCCTTCCCGTCCTTTCCGTCCTTTCCCTCATCTCCGCACCGTCCGAATCAGGTCGCCCTGGGTAATCCGGGTCAGCGCGCCAACGTTGCCCACTGCCCGCCCGAAGACCGTGTACGTCCCGTCCAGGTGCGGCTGGGGACTCAGGGTGATGAACCACTGGCTGGAGCCGGTGTCGGGCCCGGACAGCGCCATACCCAGCATCGGCTTGATACCGTAGCGCATTGCGGTTGATCTCATCCCGAATGGCTCCTCCGGGACTGCCGAATCCGTCGCCCCGTGGATCCCCATCCTGCACCACGAAGTTGGGTACTACCCGGTGCCAACGGTTGCCATCGAAGAAGCGCCGATCCACCAGTCGAAGGAAGTTGGCAACGGTGAGTGGCGCCTCGGGCCCGAAGAGCTCGACTTCGAGCGTCCCGCGCTGATCGGTCTCGATGAAGACGTGGGGCCGGGCCAAGGAGTCGGGCGCGACGATAAAGCGGCGAACCAGGTCGCGATAATCCTGCAGCGACCGTCCGGTCGCGATTGGGTGCGCCGGTCCCCAGCGGGCAGCAGCCTCGGGCCAGTTGCCTTGAGCCCAGCGGCGGAGCAGATAGTTGTCCGGCCGCGGTACCGACCCGAGAAACTCGCGATCGACCCGTGCCTGCGCCGCGGATCCGGTCCGACCAACGGCGGCAACCGCGTTGAGTGCGGAGATGGCCGCCTCGGGAAAGGAGTCGCGCGCTCGCACGAAGGTACATGACAGTCAGCGCGGTCAGGTCGCCGGGATCGGCCGCCCGCGCCACAATATCGGCAGCAACGCTGCGAACCGCCGCGTCTTCGTGGGTGAGCAACCGCCGTCCGACATCGATCAGCCTGCGATCGGGGCCTTTGACCGCGGTCGCCCAGGCCTGCAGCCCGGCCGCCACCACGCGTCCATCCCTATCGGAGGTGAACCACGGGGAGTCCCGCCGCTCCAGCGAGTGCCCACCCCTCCGCGGCGGTACCTCGATCCCGCCAGTCCTTACTGCTCTGCCACGCGCCGGCGGCACGGGCAAATCGGGCGCTGTCCGCGCGTGCCAGACCCAACAGCGCCTCACGGCGGAGGGCAAAGCTTCCCTTTCCTGTGAGCGCGCGGAGCAGCGCCGCCGTGGCGGCCGATCCGCCGAGCTCACCCAGCGTGGACGCGGCCTGAACCCGCACGTTGGCCACTGGATCATCCACTCTCCAGGCGATTTTAGGCACGAACGTAGAATCGTGATAGGTACCGAGTGATCGAAGCGCATTGATTCGAACACCGGGATCCCCATCGTCCACCGCCCTGGTCAGCATACCCCCGATCGTGCCGGGATCGAGCTTGGAGGCCTCGGCGTAACTCGCGGATGAGCGCTCGCACGGCCACGGCGCGGGTCGCCGGATCCTTATCCTGGAGGGACGCGATCAGCTGATTCGCCGCGGAGGGAGCTCGCAGGCGGCCAAGCGAGTAGACAGCCCGCCAGCGGGTGCCCTGAACCGAATCCGAAGTGAAGGGAAGCAGCGCATCGGCAGGGGCATCGGCCCCCAGCCGCCAGGTTTCCAGCAGGATCCGGCTCGTCGCCGGCGCGGGGTCGGCTTGCGAGAGTGCGACCTTGCCCTGAAGCACGGCGGCGAAGAAGTCGGCACTGCGCCGGCCACCGATCTTGGCGAGGGCGGTGATCGCCTCCGCCGCGGTCGGCGCATCCAGCGGTGGGAGGCCGGTCAGGCGCTGGGTGAGCGGCTGGACTGCGGCCGAATCGCGCAGCAGGCCCAAGGCGAATGCTGCCGCGACTCGCACCGTGGAATCGGGTTGATCCAGAATCCGCAGCAGCAGCGGCGTCGCGCGAAGATCGCCGATCCGGCCGGCAGCAAGCGCGGCGACCCGCCTGACGACCGAGTCGGGAGCCAGGAGGCTGCGCTGAAACAGGCCGGGCTGCCATTCCCGGGCATCCTCGGCAGCGAGCACCGGGGCGAGCTGCTCGACGACCGCCTCCTCCTGCGCTCGGGCGACGGCCGGGAGGAGGAGCCCGGCACAAAGACCGACCAGAAGTCTCATGATCCCAACTTGACCGGGTCTGGAATGGGATGCAGCGCTTGGCGCACCCGATCAGGCAGGCGGGTCAGCGCCATCGAGGAATCGAGTGCCAGCAGACTGGTGGAGGCGGTGGCCAGCAGGCGGTCGTCGTCGGCATGCTCGATAGCATATCCGAACTCCACCCGGCGGGAGGCCACCTCTCTGACCCAGCAGCGGATCCGGATTGGATCGTCATAGCGGGCCGGCTGCCGGTATCGCATGGCCACCTCGCTCACCGCCAGCCGAAGCCCGGACGCCTCCAGCTCGCGATAACTCATGCCGCTGCGCCGAAGATGCTCCGTGCGGGCGACGTCGAGCCACACCAGATAGCGGGCGTGGTAGACCACTCCCATCTGGTCGGTCTCGGAGTAGTTGACCCGGACCAGGGTCTCCGAGATGGGGGGCGCTCGGTCGGCCATGCAGGCCTCATGGGGTTGTAGACGCTCGGAACGCCTGGTGTGACACGGTACAGAGCACATGACAGTGCGCCCTACCCGGAACCCCCTACCTGCGGTTGCGATCACGGAAGGGGAGGTCCATCTTTGGCGCCGTGCTGGGCCACACCCTCGTCGTCGTATCCGATGCCCACCTAGGAGTGGCGCCGCCTGCTGCCGAGGAGGCGCTGCTCGAGTTTCTCGAGGCCGTGCCCTCGCTGGGCGACTGCCTGCTGGTCAACGGCGACCTCTTCGACTTCTGGTTTACCTACTCCCGGGTCATTCCCCGGCGGGGGTTCCACGTCGCTGCGGCGCTCGCCCGGCTCCGGCGCCGACTGCCAATAGTAATGGTGGGGGGAAACCATGACCGATGGGATAACCGGTTCTGGGAGCGAGACCTGGGTCTGCGGTTCTACCCCCGCCGCGCGACATTCGAGATCGGCGGCCGCAACGTGATGGCCATTCACGGAGACGGGCTGACAGAGACCAGGTGGCAGGCCAGGCTCATCCACGGGCTGATCCAACATCCAGCAACCGCGGCGATCTACCGGCTCCTCCATCCCGACACTCGGGTTCCGCATGGTGGATCTACTCAGTCCCGCACTGGGAGACCATACCCAGGACGAGGCCACCCTGGCCGGGGCAGCGGCCCGCCAACGCGAGTGGGCCGAGCGTCTTCTCGGCGAGCAGCCGTCGGTGGGGCTCGTCATCATGGGACATACCCACCGAGCTGTTGTCTCTGAAGTCCGGCCTGGCCGGCAGTATCTCAATCCGGGAGCTTGGTTCGATGGCTTTCGTTACGCGATTGCCACCGAATCCGGGGCGGAGCTGCATCGTTTTACAACGTGAACAGTAAACCGTAGACAGTAAACGGGAGCACTTCCGAGAACGCCCCTGTTCACTGTTCACCGTTCACGTTTATCCAAGCGGCACCACCTCGGCCTTTCCCAGCCGCTCTCCAATAAATCGTGGACCCCACCTGGCGAAATCTGGCCTCGTCGTCACTCACCACGAAGCGGTGCGCCGCCGTGGCGCTGAGGGCGCGTTCAGACCACTCGAGTGGAGGGCGCCCTCAACCGCTGCGGCGGTCTCCTCGCCGCTATCGATCAGCCGGACGTCCGGCCCCATGGTCCGTTGCAGCAGCGGCTTGAGCAACGGGTAATGGGTGCAGCCAAGCACCAGTCACATCCACGCCGGCACGCTTCAGCGGCTGGAGATACTCCAGCGGCGATCAGCTCCGCGGCCGGATGCTCGAACCAGCCTTCCTCGACCAGGGGCACGAACAGCGGACAGGCCCGCTGCTCGACCGCGGCCCCCGGCATGGCCGCCTGGATGGCCCGCGCATAGGCGTTGCTCGCGATGGTGCCGGCCGTGCCAATGACCCCGATCGGCCCCCGCACGCATTGCCGACACAGCGGCCCGCGCCCCAGGCTCGATTACCCCGATAACCGGCACCGAGCGAGCCGCCTGCAGCGCGTCGCAGCGCGTGGGCCGTGCTGGTGTTGCACGCGATCACGACGGCCTTGACGCCCTGGCCCAGAAGCCAGTGCAGAATCTCCAGGCTGTAGCGGCGCACGGTGTCGGGAGACTTGGGGCCGTAGGGTACCCGGGCCGTGTCGCCGAAATAGATGGTGGACTCGTGCGGCAGCCGCTCGTAGATGGCGCGCGCCACCGTGAGCCCGCCAATGCCGGAATCGAAGATCCCGATAGGAGCCCGGTTCATCGCAGGCGGATCGGGCAGGGACACCGCGGCACCCACGCCACCGGGAACAGCTTCGACCCGGAGGTCACCGGGAAAGTCTGCAAGGTGGGCCGAAACGTAGGCCTCAAGGCCAGCGAATAAGTGGTTGAAGGCCAGCAACACAAACCAATCCTCGTGCTCCTGCCGCTTACCGTCGGCCCGGGCCGAGCCGTTAGCCGCGGAGGTAGTCCAACTCTTTCCGGGTCTTTAGGGTCATGCCCAGGGTGACCCCTTCCCAGGCGACGAAGATCCCGCCGACCAGCTTCCGGTTCAGTCTCGCCTGCCCCCAGCCGGGAATGAGGAACGAGCGCCAGAACGCATTGAGCGGGCTGATATATTGGCGCTGCAGGGTGTCGGCGGGGGCAGCGGAGCCGGGTACCCGCGAAGCGGGTGGAGGCGGCGGGGCAGCCTGTCCGTGAAGATCAATCACAGAGCTGATCAGCAGCAGGAAGAGAAAGCAACAGGCTGACGAGCGGGGGTGGCGGGAGCGTGTGGGAATCGAACCCACCGGAGCCGCCGGAGGCGCCTCCATCGCGGTTTTGAAGACCGGCCAGACCACCAGGCCCGATCCGCTCCCGCCCTCCACAAGGTAAGAGGTAAGAGGTGAGAAGTGAGAGGAGTCGGCAGGTGACCTTCTCACCTCTTACTTCTCACCTCTCACCGCGGCGATGACTTCGATCTCCACCCGTGCGCCTCGCGGCAAGGAGGCGACGGCAACAGTCGAACGGGCGGGACGATGATCGCCGAAAGCGCGGGCATACACCTCGTTCATGGCGGTGAAGTCGGCCATGTCGACCAGGAAGACGGTGGTCTTGACCACCTCGGAGAAGTCGCTGCTTGCAGCGGTGAGGATGGCCCGAAGGTTTTCCAGAGCGCGCGCGGTCTGCTCGGCGATGCCGCCCGCCACCAGCTCCCCCTTGTCCGGGTCGAGAGCCACCTGGCCGGCGGTGAACAGGAAGCCATTGGCCCGCACCGCTTGGCTGTAGGGTCCGATGGCCTTGGGGGCGCGTGCCGTCGAGACGAAGTCCAAGGGCATTAGAAGAGTCCCTCGATTGTGCCGTCCGGCAGCACCCGGATCGACTCGGCCGCAGGAACCTTGGGAAGTCCCGGCATCGTCATGATGTCCCCGGCGAGTGCGACGACGAACCCGGCACCGGCGGAGGGATAGACGTCCCGGATGGTGATCCGGAATCCCGTCGGCCGCCCCAGCTTGGTGGGGTCGTCGGAGAAGGAGTACTGGGTCTTGGCGATACATACCGGCGTGTCTACCCAACCCCATCGCCTCACACTGGGCGATGTTCTTCTCGGCGGCAGCGGTGTAGTCCACGCCTGCCGCCCCGTAGATCTCGCGGGCGATAGTCTCGATCTTCTCCTTGATCGGCTTGGCGGCGTCGTACAGCGGCTTGAACGCCGCTTTCTTCTCATCGAGCACGGCAAGGATCTCCTGCGCTACGGCCTCCCCGCCCTCCCCGCCCTTGGCCCACACCTCGCTCAGCGCGGCCCGGGCGCCCCAGCCCTTGGCCGCATCGAGCACGGTCTTGAGCTCCGCCTCGGTATCGGAGGTGAAGCGATTGAGCGCGACTACCACCGGCACCCCGAATTTCTGCACGTTCCTCACATGGGCTTCGAGGTTCACGATCCCCCGCTTGAGCGCGGCGACGTCCTCCTTGCCCAGCGCGTCCTTTTTGACCCCGCCATTCATCTTGAGCGCTCGCACGGTGGCAACGATTACCGCCGCCTCCGGCTTGAGATTGCCGAATCGGGCCTTGATATCGAAGAACTTCTCCGCGCCCAGGTCGGCCCCGAAGCCGGCCTCGGTGAGGACGATCTCCCCCAGGGAAAGGCCGAGGCGGGTCGCCACGATCGAGTTGCACCCGTGGGCGATGTTGCCGAAGGGCCCGCAGTGCACCAGCGCCGGACCTCCCTCCAGCGTCTGCACCAGATTGGGGAGGATCGCGTCCTTGAGCAGCAAGGTCATGGCGCCGGAGGCCTTGAGGTCAGCCGCGGTAACCGGTTTCCGGTCCCGGGTGAGCCCCACGATGATGCGTGAGATCCGCTGCTCGAGGTCGGCGAGATCGGTAGCGAGCGCCAGGATCGCCATGATCTCGCTGCCGGGCACGATGACGAATCGCTCCTCACGCACCGGCCCGGCATTGATACCGCCGAGACTGATCACCATGGAACGCAGCGCCCGGTCGTTCATGTCGAGCGTCCGGGGCCATGTGATCCGCCGCGGGTCCAATCCCAGGGCGTTCCCCTGGTGCAGATGGTTGTCGAGCATGGCCGACAGCAGATTGTGCGCCGACGTGATCGCGTGGAAGTCGCCGGTGAAGTGCAGATTGATCTCATCCATCGGGACTACCTGGGCGTAGCCACCGCCCGCGGCCCCGCCCTTTACCCCGAAGACCGGCCCGAGACTCGGCTCCCGGATACAGACCACGACCTTCTTGCCGAGCCGACGGAGCGCCTGGCTCACCCCGACGGTCACTGTGCTCTTGCCTTCGCCCGCGGGTGTGGGATTGATGCCGGTCACCAGAACCAGGCGTCCCTTGGGTTTGCGACGGGCGATCGCCTCGGCGCTGATCTTCGCCTTGTGACGGCCGTAGGCAAGGATCTCCTCGGGACCGAGCCCCACCTCCGCGGCCACCTCGGCAATTGGCCGGAGCTTGGCGGCCTGCGCGATGGCGATGTCGGACGGTACGTTGCCCACGTGCGACGCCTCAGTGAGAAGTCAGAAGTGAGAAGTGAGAAGTAAGAGGGATAGGGAGTCGGGGATCCCCCTTCTCACCTCTCACTTCTACTTCTACTTCAACTGAAACACCCGTTGCGCATTATGGCCGGTGACCCCAATGAGCTCGTCGACCGGCATTCCCCGCACTGCCGCAATTCGCTCGGCGATCTGCCGCACGAACGCGGGCTCGTTGCGTTTCCCTCTATGCGGAACCGGCGCCAGGTAAGGTCCATCCGTTTCGAGCAATAGCCGGTCGAGCGGCGTCTCGCGGATTGCCTCGTCCAGGCGCCAGTTCTTGAAGGTCACCATTCCGCTGAAGGACACATAGTGGCGGTGAACCAGCCCGGCTCGCAAGAGGCCCATACCGCTGCTGAACGAATGGAGGATAGCGGTGACGCCGGGATGGTTCTCCAGAATGGCTGCGACCTCCTCATCCGCCTCTCGCGCGTGGATCACCGCCGGGCGGCCGGTCTCCTCGGCAATGGTCGAGCTGGAACTCGAATGCCTGGCGTTGGGCCGGGCGAGGCGAATGATCGTAGTGGAAGTCGAGACCGGTCTCCCCCACGGCGACTACCCGCGGATCCTGCAACATGCCACGGAGCCAGGTTTCGGCGGTCGCACCCCAATCCCGCGCGTCGTGCGGGTGGATGCCGGCCGTTGCCACCAGGCGGGGCTCGGACCGGGCCAGCTCGAGTGCTCGCTCTGCGCTGCTGGGGGACTCGCCGATGACAACCACTCGGCCGACCCCTGCGGCCCAGGCCCGATCCAGCACCTGTTTGCGATCGGGCTCGTAGGCGGGATCGGCGAGGTGGCAGTGGGTGTCGATCAACATGCGGGAAAGACGGGAAGGTCGGGAAGGCGGGAAAGACGGGAAGGGCGGGAATGTTCGCCACAGAACGACGCCCTATGCGTCTCCATCCTTCCCGACTTTCCCGTCCTTCCCGCTACCTCCCCACCGCCTGCGGCTTGCCGCGAGTATCCTTTGGCATTGACGCCGGCCGCCCTGGCCGGGCATGGCCGGGCGCCGGCCAGCGCTGCTCGATGAACATCAGCACCGACGGGGCGATGAATATCGAGGAGAAGATGCCAGCGGACACGCCCCAAAACATCACCAGCGCGAACGGACGAATGACCTCGCCGCCGAAGAGGAGCAGCGTGAGCATGGTTGCGAGCGCGGTACCGTGGGTCAGCACCGTGCGCGGCAAGGTCTCGTTGACCGAGCGGTTGAGCAGCTGGGCGAGCGTCTCCTGCGTCTTTTGGCGTTCGTTCTCGCGAACCCGGTCGAAGATGATGATCGTTTCGTTGAGCGAGATGCCGAGCACCGAGAGCACGGCCCCGACCACGAACAGGCTGACCTCGATGTTGAACACCGAGATGAACGCCACAGTGCCGAGCACATCGTGAGCCGTCGCGGCGACGGCCGCGGCACCGAAGCGCCACTCGAACCGAATACGCCAGATAAACCAGGATCACCAGCGAGGACAGCAGGATCGCCATGAGCGCCTTCTGCCGGAGCTCTTCGCCGACCTTGGGTCCCACCGCCTCGGCGCGTACTACGGTGTACTTGCCCGCGCCCAGCACCCGATCGAGGGCGGTTTCGACCAGCGCGCGCGGTGGCGCCGGTGTCTTGGCGGCGGGCCCCCGATTCCTGGCAAGCCGGGCCCGGATGACCACCTCCCGATCGATGCCGAAGTTCTGGATCTCCGCCCCTCGGATGTCCTGCGCGTCCAGGGCGGAGCGCACCGCGCCGACATCGACCGGCTGCTGGGCTTTCGACCTGCAGCAGCGTGCCGCCGGTGAATTCGATCCTGTAGTTCAGCCCGCGGACAGCGAGGAGGACCAGCCCGGGCAAGAAGACCGCAGCGGTGACGAGGTAAGCGTATGCGCCGGCTTCCCGATGAAGTCGAACTTCGGCGTTCGCCAGGAGACGACGCATGTCAGATACTCAGCGTGGAGGTCGCCGGCCGGCGCTGGAGCCACACCATGAAGATGGTGCGGGTGACGAAGACGGCCGTGATCATCGAGGCAAGGATGCCGAGGATCGAGCGTCACGGCAAATCCCTTGACCGGGCCGGTGCCGAACTGGAAGAGGAAAGAGCGCCGTGAGGACGGTGGCAGACGTTGGAGTCGACGATCGCATTCATGGCCTGGCGGAACCCCTCGCCGACAGCCAGCTGCACGGTCTTCCCGTCGCGCCAGTTCCTCCTTGATCCTCTCGAAGATGAGCACGTTGGCGTCCACCGCGGCACCGATCGAGAGCACGATCCCAGCCACGCCCGGCAAGGTGAGGGTCGCGTCGAGCAGGCCAAGCCGCCCAGGGTAAACAGGATGTACAGACCCAGCGCCACCACGGCGAGCACTCCCGCCACGCGGTAGTACCCTACCATGATGAAAATGACCAGCAAGGTCCCGATCAGGCCCGCGGTGAGCCCCTTGCGGATCGAGTCACTTCCGAGACTCGCGCCGACCTGCCGCTCCTCCACGATCTTGAGCGGAATCGGGCAGCGCACCGGCCTTGAGCGTCAGCGCCAGGTCCTGCGCCTCCTGGAGGGTTCTCCCCGACAGGGTGATCTGACCGTTCCGCCCGATCCGGCTCTGGATGACCGGTGGCCGGCCCTGGACCCGGCCATCGAGCAGAATCGCCATGTAGTCTCCCACATGCTTGCCGGTCTCCTCGCCGAACTTGCGGCCGCCGGCGCGATCCAGCTCGAAAGTGGCGATCGGTCCGTTGGTGAGCGGGTCGAGCTGTGCCTGAGCGTCCACCAGGTTGGCGCCGGTCACGATGCTCCGATCATCCAGGGCATACAGGAAGCGGACCGGTTGCACCCCGACGCTGGTGGGGGCGGAGCTCCAGCGCAGCACGATACCGCGAGGGAGCTGCCGGGCGACGGCGGGAATGTTCAGCAGGCTGTCTACCCGCGGGAACGCCGTTTCCGGCACCACATATTCTCCCGGGATGTTGCCGGCGCCGGTCGCCGTGGAGGACTGGATGAGCCCGCTGAGAACGCCGCCGATTACCGCGCTGGTGTCCCGAGCGGCGCTGTCCTTGGGGGTCGCTTTGGCCGAGTCCTTGGGAGTCGCTTTGGCCGAGTCGCCACCGAGGAGCTGCTGGACGGCGGACGGCTGAGTAGGTGTCGCAGCGCCCTTGATCCCCAGGCTTCGGAGCGTCCGGTCCATTGCCGGCAGCGCCTTTTCCAGGGCCTGGGTCTCGTCGGTGATCTTGAACTCGAGGAAGGCGCTACGCTGCACGATGGCCTTGGCACGGGCGGGATCGTTGATGCCGGCCAGCTCGACGACGATCCGATCATTGCCCACTTGCTGGATCAAGCGGCTCGGTCACGCCGAACTCGTCGATGCGCTTGCGCAGCACGGTGAGCGCCAGCTGCAGGTCGCGCTTCGGGTCGGCGGAGACCTGCTTGGATTGGTCCAGCTCGAGAGCGAGGTGCATCCCGCCCTGAAGGTCCAGGCCGAGCTTGAGCGGCACCCGCTTCTCGGTGCGGTCCGTCATGACTCCGGTCTCGACGTCCGCTCCCGCAGGGTCACGTTGCGGGGAATGAGATAGAAGATGCTCAGAGCGACGATCCCGGCAATGATCAGAAGGCGTGTACGGGTAGACATCGTTCGATAGCTACTCAAGCATGGGTGATACGACTGGGCGACTGTTCGGCGGCCGTGAGAGCCGCCAACGCCCCGATGCGATCTCGCTCCAACTGTTTCTGCAACTGCTCGACCGAGCCGAAGCGTTCGATGTCGCGCAAGCGCTCGACCCACTCGATTCGGACCCACTCGCCATAGAGGTCGCCATCGAAACCGAAAAGGTGAGCCTCCAGAACCCGCCGCCCGTCCTGAAAAGTAGGCCTGGGTCCCTGGTTCATCATCCCCCCGGCGCCACCTCCCCGCCACTCGACTCGTACGGCGTACACGCCGTCTGGCGGCAGAAGCTTTCGGGGCGACAGCTCGCTCAAATTGATGGTGGGTATACCGAGCAGCCGGCCTCGGCGCTCCCCCTCCCCCACCCGGCCGACCACTCCGTACGGCCGGCCCAGCATGGCTGCCGCGGTGCCGAGATCGCCACCGGCAACCGCGCGACGGATCCGGCTGCTGGAGACGTGTTGTCCGCCGAAGTCCACCGGCGGCACCACGTCCACATCGAAGCCGTGCGACTCTCCCAGCCGGCGAAGGGTCTCGACATCGCCGCTTCGGCCGCGCCCAAAGCCGTGATCGTGCCCGATGACCAGCTCCCGCACCGCGCAACGCTCGAGCAAGACATCGCGAACAAACTGCTCCGGCGTGAGACTCGCGAGGTGGCGGTCGAACCGCACCAGCAGCACGTAGTCCAGCGGAGAGAGCGCCAGAATCTCCAGTCGCTCGGGACCGGTGGTCAGGAGCGGGGGTGCGGCCTCGGGATTCACCACCTCGAGCGGATGGGGATCGAACGTCACCAGAACGCTCGCGCGCCGGGCGGCCCGGGCACGCCGGCCGATCTCGTGCAGGACCGCCTGATGGCCCAGGTGCACCCCATCGAACGACCCGACCGTCACGGTGCTTCCGTTGGGGAGGCGGGGAAGCGGGGAAGCGGGGACGCGGGGAAGCTTGTCAGTCACGCGGTTCCCAGCACGACTGTGGGTCGGAGCCAGCCGTCTTCCGCCCTCGCTACCGCCACGAGCTCGCCAGCATCCAGCAACGCCACCACCTCCCCGCTTACCCGCTTTCCCGCTTTCCCGCCTTCCGCCACCGCCCGTCCGTGGACCACTGCCCGACGAGCGGCCTGGTCGAGCTCGACCGTGGGCAGGTCGCCCAGGACCTGCCGAGCGGAGATGACCGCTGCCGGGCTCAACCGGTCGAGTGGCACCGCATCTTCTACCCGAAGCGACCCTATGGCCTCACGTCGCAGGTGGGTGAGGTGGGCACCGACCCCGAGCCGCTCTCCCAGGTCGCGGGCGATGGCTCGGACGTAGGTGCCGGCGCTGACCTCGGCTCGAAAGATCAGGAGGGGAGCCTGAAATTCCACCACCTCGATCCGGCGCACCGTGATGCTCACACCAGGCAGTTCTACGACCTCACCGCGCCGCGCCTTGGCATAACTCCGTTCCCCACCGACATGCTTCGCCGAGTAATCCGGGGGGCGCTGCAGCTGGGTGCCGAGAAAGCCCGCCAGCGATGCCGCGACGTGCTCCTCGCTGAGCCGCTCCGCAGAATCCGACGTCTCCACTACGCGGCCGGTCAGATCATCGGTGTCGGTGCGGATTCCGAGCCGGGCGGTTGCGAGGTACGTCTTCGACTGGGTCTCGACGAAGCGCGCCAGCCGTGTGGCCCGTCCCAGCAACACCACGAGCAGTCCAGTGGCGAACGGGTCGAGCGTTCCCGTGTGGCCGGCGCCGCGGGTTCCGAGCACGCGTCGCACTCTTTGAACGACGTCGTGCGAGGTCATCGCGGCCGGCTTGTCCACCAGCACCGCGCCGATCAGTCCTGGCCCTCCCGCCGGATGTCGTTCAGCAACTCGCCGATGCGGGCGGCGTGCTCAAGGCCACGGTCGAGCTCGAAGTGGAGCTGGGGCACCGACCGGGTGGTGAGCGCCCGTGCTGCCCGGGAGCGGAGGAAGCCGGCGGCACTCTGCAGGCCTTCCAGCGCACGAGTCTTGTCGGCCTCCTCACCCGGAATGCTCACCATGACCCGCGCGTGAGACAGGTCGTTGGTTGCCAGCACCGCGGTGACGGTCACGAAGCCGACCCGTGGGTCCCGAACTTCACCCCGGAGGAGCGCGTCGGTGATGACCTGCCTGAGGGTTTCGGCCACCTGCTCGGGCCGGCGAGACGATCCCTTCATCGGAACACCGTTGCCGTGTCGATGATGCGCACCCCGTCAGCCTCCTCGACCATCCGATCCGCGGCTCGCAGAGTCTCGTCCACCACCGTTCGGTCGCTCCCCACCACCGCGCAGGCGATCTCGGCACGCTGCCAGAGATCCTGCTGCCCGGTCTCCGCCACCGAGACGTTGAGCGTCCGCCGCAGTGCCGAGGTGAGCGGTTTCAGCACGCTCCGCTTCTCCTTGAGCGAGTGACAGGCGGGAAGGTGGAGGTCCCAGGTGGCGATGGCGACGATCATCTCTGAAGGATCCAGAGTCAAGGGTCGAGGGTCCGATCATTCAAGGGAAGTCGCCCTGAGCTTTAGACTCTAGACCCTAGACCCCTAGACCTAAACTTCTAGACCTGCTTACCCAGCGCGCCCGCAGCTGCCGGCGCCAGTGTCCGCTTGATCTCTTCCATCCGGAATGACTCGATCCGGTCGCCCGGCTTGAGATCGTTGAAGTTCTCGATGCCGATGCCGCACTCGAGACCCTCACGCACTTCGCGCACATCGTCCTTGAACCGCTTGAGGCTGGAGAGCGCGCCGGTGTATACCGTGGTGCCGTCGCGAACGACGCGCGCTTTGGCAGTCCGCTGAATGGTGCCGCTCCGCACGGTGCAGCCGGCGATGGTTCCGACCTTGCTCACCTTGAACAGCTGGAGCACTTCGGCCTCGCCGAGCACCGTCTCCCGCTCCTCGGGCTTGAGCAATCCTTCCAGGGCATTCCTGACATCCTCTACCGCCTCGTAGATGATGCGGTAGGTGCGCACGTCCACCTGTTCTCGCTCCGCCGTCGACCGCGCATTGGAGTCGGGCCGGACGTGGAACCCGAGCACGATGGCGCCGGATGCCTTGGCCAACAGAATGTCGCTCTCGGTGATGGCGCCCACGCCGCGGTGCACAACGTCCACCCGCACTTCGCTGGTGCTGAGCTGGGCCAGTGCGTCGGCCAGCGCCTCGGCAGGGCCGCCCTGATCCGCCTTGATGATGATGCGAAGCATGGTGACCTCGCCCTCCTTGAGGGCGCGGCTGAAGTCCTCGAGCGACGTGCCCTTCGCGCTCCGCCGGTTCTGCGCTTCGCGCTCCAGGCGCTGGCGCTTCTGGGCGATCTCGCGAGCCTCGACCGCATCGGTCACGACGGCGAAGATGTCGCCGGCCGCGGGCACGCCCTCGAAGCCGAGGATCTGCACCGGAATCGACGGACCGGCCGCCTTGACCGCCTTGCCGCGCTCGTCATAGAGAGCACGAACCCGGCCGGAGAATCGCCCGCAGATGAAGTTGTCGCCGCCGGTCAGCGTGCCCCGCTGGACCAGGATCGTGGCCAGGGGACCCTTGCCCGGATCGAGGCTGGCCTCGAGCACGGTGCCGTGTCCCTTCCCGGTTGGATTGGCCTTGAGATCGAGGATCTCCGACTGGAGCAGGATCTGCTCCAGCAGGTGATCGATGCCGGTACCCTTCTTGGCCGAGATCTCGGCCGAGAGGACGGTGCCGCCGAACTCCTCAAGCACGACGTTGTGCTGGAGCAGGTCCTGCTTCACCTTCTGCACGTTGGCGGTGGGAAGATCGATCTTGTTGATGGCGACGATCATCGGCACGCCGGCGTTACGCGCGTGACTGATGGCCTCGACAGTCTGCGGCATGACCTGGTCATCCGCGGCCACCACCAGCACGACGATGTCGGTAACCTGCGCCCCGCGCGCCCGCATGGCGGTGAACGCCTGGTGGCCCGGGGTATCGAGGAAGGTGATCCGCTTGTCACCCGGCAGCTCGACGTGGTAGGCGCCGATGTGCTGAGTGATTCCACCGGCCTCGCCGGCCACGATGTTGGCCTTCCGGACGTAATCGAGCAGCGAGGTCTTGCCGTGGTCCACGTGACCCATGATGGTCACGACCGGTGGGCGCGAAACCAGCTGCTCCGGACTCTCTTCGGCTTGATCGAGCTCCGCTTCGGCGGCGTACTCGTCCTCGCGTACCGCCTGGAAACCAAAGGCCGACGCGATGAGCTCGATCTGATCGAAGTCCAGGCGCTGGTTCACCGTCACCATCAATCCCAGTTCCTTGAACGCGAACTGCACGATCTGAGTGGCCGGTACCTTCATCGCAACGGCGAGCTCCGAGACCGAGACGAACTCGTTGACCCGGACCAGGGTCTTCTCCCGCTCCTTCTCCTCCGCCAACCGGCCGGCCTGCACTGCCTGGAACGACGGCTCATCGGTGCGCCGGCCCTTGCGTCCAGCCGGACCCTTCATCCCTTGAAGCGTACGCATGATGTTGGCCTGCACCGCGTCCTGATCCACGGACGAGCGCTTGCCTTTCTTGCCTCGCTTCCTGCCGCCACCCTTCTCGGCATCGGGTCCGAAGGTGCGAACCGGCGGCGCGTTGCGATCGCTTCCCGGCCGCTGCGGCACCCCGCCGCCGGGGCGCGACGGAGCCCCCGAACGCGAGGGCGAGCTCGGCCGCGACGGACTGGCGGGGGCGCTGCTGCTGAAGACCGGCTTGGGTCCGCGGGTAGGCGCCGCGGCGGGGCGCTGCACCCGGGGCGGAATGAACGGGGCGCGGGGCGCGCTCGTCACTGGAGCTGGCGGCCGGGCTTCCGGCGCTGCGCCGTTGACCGGCTCCTCCTGGATCGCCGCCTCGGTTTCTTCGGCCTCGAGTGGCGCGGGCGGGAGGTCCTTGAACAAGGCTCGGGCCCGCTCCTCGAGCGTCTGCGTCGGGGCGCTCTCTTCGGGCTCGTGGATGACCGGGCGCTCCAGCTCGAGCGCCGCCATCTCGGCGGCCTTTTCCGCCTGGACCTGCGCCTCCACCTGCGCCACCTCTGCCGCGGTGCGGCGCCGCTTGGCGGGCTTCGCCTCGGCCGCGACGGGCGCGGGTGCGGGCTTGGCCGCCTTGCGGCGCCCCTTCTTCGCGGTCGGCTCGTCCGCGCTTCTGCGCTTGTCCCGTTCCCAGCGCACCCGGACGGCGGAGACCTGATCGCTCTCCAGGGCCGACAGGTGACTGCGCACGAAGATGTTCATGTCCTTGAGCATGTTGAGAAGCTGCTCAGGAGCGACGCCGAACTCCGCTGCCAGATCGTGAACTCGAGTTTTAACCACTCATGCCTCCATCAGGAGCGTACCGGCGCCAGCTGCACCATGCCGCCGGCCAACGCGCGGTCCCGTACGCCTACCGCCATCACCGGCGGTTTACCCAACTGCGCGCCGATCGCTGCGGCGCTCGGTCCTGGCAGCAACGGCACCCCTTTGGCCATGGCCAGCCGGACCACCTTTTCGACGGCACGCGGGCTGGCATCCTCTGCCACCACCACGCACCAGCACTTTCCCGCTTGCAGCTCCTTTCGCACGCCATCAACGCCAACGATGATGCGCCGGCCGCGGTATCCCAGGCCGATGAGGCCCAGCAGGCCGCTCATGCCTTGGGCCGGGATTCCTCGCCGCTGTCTTCGTCCGTGAGCTCGGAGAGGAAGGCCATGAGCTGGTCGGCTGTCTCCGGCGTCATCCCCGGAATCTTGGCGATGTCCTCACGCTCGAGATCGAGAATGTCGTTGAGCATCTTGTAGCCGGCGCTCTCCAGGATCCCGGTGAGGTCGGGCGACAGCCCCTTCAGCTCGCTGAGCGGAACCTTCCCCGCCATTTCTTCCTCGGGCGGGAGCGGGGCGAAAAGCGGACCTTCGCCACCGCGCTCCAGCCACTCGCGGCTGGAGTAGAGGTCGATCTTCCAGCCGGTGAGCTCGGACGCCAGGCGGACGTTCTGCCCGTTGCGTCCGATGGCGAGCGAGAGCTGGTCCTCGTCAACCACGGCCTGAATCGTCTTGGCCTCGGGATCGGAGAAGACCTTGGCCACGCGGGCCGGCGCCAGAGCCAGCCGGGCGAACCGCTCGGGGTCGGGCGACCACGGCACGATGTCGATCCGCTCACCGCCCAGCTCGTTCACCACGGCCTGAACCCGCGATCCCTTGAGTCCGACGCAGGCTCCTACCGGATCGATCGCGTCGTCGCGGGAGATCACGGCGACCTTGGTGCGGCTTCCCACTTCACGGGCGATGGCGCGGATCTCGACCACCTGCTGCTGGATCTCGGGGACCTCCAGCTTGAAGAGGGCCTTCACGAAGAGCGGATCGCCCCGCGACAGGATGAGCCGCGGCCCCTTGGGGGTCTCCTCCAGCCGCTTGAGCACCGCCCGGATGGTGTCACCCTGATGGAAGTGCTCCCGGTGGTTCTGCTCCCGGTAGGGAACGATCGCCTCCGCCTCGCGGAACTTGTTGAGCATGATCACCAGCTTGCCCCGCTCGATCTGCTGGACCTCGCCCGAGAGCAGCTCGCCGACCTTGGAGGTGAACTCCTCCCGGATGCGGGCCCGCTCACCTTCCCGTACCCGCTGGATGATCCGCTGCTTCGCTGCCTGCACCGCGAGCCGGCCAAACTCCGCGAAGGGGACTTCCTCCTCGAGCATGTCCCCGATCTGGAAGTCGGCGTCCTCGTACTGGGCCTCGTCCAGCGTGATCTGCCAGCTCGGATCCTCGACCGTCTCGACGACCTGCCGCAGGCGCACGACCTTGATGGTCCCCTGCAGCTCGTCCACACTCAGCTCGAACCGGACGTTGGGGCCGAACTTGCGCACCAGGGCGGCATGAATGCCGTCCCGCAGGAGCTCCAACAGATCGGAGCGCTCGAGTTGTTTCGCCGTCGTCAGCTCGCGAAACGCGGCCAACATCTCAGTCGAACCAGCCATTCCATTCACCCCCTACCGCCGTTTACCGAGTATCTCCCAGTCCACCACCAACGCCGCCTCCCGGATCGTGTCGAGCGCCACTGTCAGCGCGGACCCGTCTTCCAGGCGGAGCACCACATGTTCGTCGTCGGGAACCGCCAGGATCTCCACCCGGCTCCTCCCCGGGAGCGACGCCGCGCGTACCCGCGCGTGCCGTCCCACGAATCGCCGCCAGTGCTCCGGCCACCGCAACGGCCGCTCGAGCCCGGGCGACGAGACTTCCAGCACGTAGCGCGGCCCGACCATCGCCCTCTGTTCCAGGAAACTTTCGAGGGACCGGCTGATCACCGCACAGTCGTCGGCCGTCACTCCCTGGCCGGGTCGGCTGTCCGGGCGGTCCACCCGCACCTGCAGGGTGGGGCGCTGCGACGTTCCGGTCCGCCTGAGATCGACCAGCTCGAATCCGAGCCCGGTGATATGATCGCGAATCGGTGCGAGAAGCGCGTCGGCAGACATCGGCAGAGAAGGAAAAAAAATGTGGGGGAACTCCCCCACATCGACAGTCGGCCCCAAACGAAGCGCCTCCCGGGACAGCAGGTAAATATTACTCGGGAATCAGGTTGGAGTCAATTACGGCCCCAACATTCCAATGTATGCTACCATGCGGCCGTCCCTGCCCTGCGAGGCCCGGTGACTATAGAAGGATGACCGATCGTGGGCCGAACACCAACTCGAGGTGGTGATCTGATTGAGCCCGAGCCCCAGTGCCTGGTCGACCAGCCGCCCACGCAGATCGAGGTGCCAGGGTCCTTGCCCATCGGCTGCTGCTCCGCAGCGCTGCATAACCTCAGAACTTACTTCATAGCACGGGCCGCAAATACCCACTCCACAGTGCATTACAATATCACCGGCGGCACATCCGGTGCGACATCGCAACTGCTCCACCCCCCGCCCCAGGATCCCACCCGCGGCCCCGCGCCAGCCGGCGTGGAGCAGAGCTACTGCCCGCTCTGGCACGACCAGATAGACCGGGACGCAATCGGCGACAGTCACGGTGAGGAGGATCCCGGGCGCGGTAGTGATCCAGCCATCGATCCCTTCGATCTGAATCCAACCGCGGCCGGCATCAAGGCCCATGACCTCGACGCCGTGCACCTGGTTGCCCAACACCACCGCCGTGAATTCCGGCAGCTGGCGGCGGAACGCGCGCCAGCGGCTCATCACCTCCCCAACCGGTGCGTCACTCCAGAGGCCGAGATCGAAGCCGCGACCGGGTTCCGACCCACGGCCGGTAATACCGGCCATGATTCCGTATTGGTCTCGCCAGGCCGGAATCTCGAAACGGGGGACGGCTCCGGGAACCGGGACTTCGCGGAGCTCCGATGCAACGAAGGGCGCAGATAGTGCGCCCCGGCCCCGGTGCCCCGCTTCCCCGCTGCCCCGCTTGCTACCCATCCACGCGCTCGATCTCGGCTCCCAGCGCTCGCAACCGCTCGTCGATCCGCTCGTAACCGCGCTCGATCTGGCCCACGTTGTGAATGGTGCTGGGGCCTTCCGCGGCCAGCGCCGCAAGAAGCATGGCCATACCGGCCCTGATGTCCGGAGACTCCACCGTTCCGCCTTTCAGGGGCGAAGGCCCCGAGATCACGGCGCGGTGCGGGTCGCAGAGCACGATACGCGCGCCCATCCCGATCAACTTGTCCACGAAGAAGAGCCGGGACTCGAACATCTTCTCGAAGACCAGCAGCATGCCGGAGCATTGAGTCGCGGTGACGATGGTGGTAGACATGACGTCAGCCGGAAACGCAGGCCACGGTCCGTCCTCCAGCTTCGGCACGTGGCCGCCGAGGTCGGGACGGATTCTCCGCTCCTGGCCTGCGCTCACGCTCAGTCGGGTTCCTTCGATCTTGGGACGAATGCCGAGCCGTTCGAACCCGAGTATCGTGCTGCGGAGATCTTCCTGACGGACCGGTTCGATGACGATGTCGCTGTTGGTGACGGCCGCGAGGCCGATGAAGCTCCCGATCTCGATGTGATCCGGACCGATGGTATAAGACGTGCCCACGAGAGGGCGTCCGCCCTCGATGATATAGATGTTCGAGCCTATCCCGCTGATCTCGGCACCCATGGCCACGAGACACCGGGCCAGATCCTGCACGTGGGGCTCGCAGGCCGCGTTACGCAAGACAGTGCGACCCTTGGCCATCACCGCGGCCATCAGCGCGTTCTCGGTGCCGGTGACGCTCGGCTCGTCGAGGAAGATGTCATCCCCTCGAAGCTCCTTGGCCTCGAGCTCATAGCGATCACCCACCATGACCGACGCACCGAGGTGCTCGAGTGCGAGGAAGTGGGTATCGACGCGGCGCCGCCCGATGACGTCGCCGCCGGGGGGTGGCAGGGTGACCGTACCAAACCGGGCCAGCATGGGACCGGCAAGCAGAATCGAGGCCCGGATTTTGGCGCAGAGCTTGGGATCGAGGGCTTTAGGCTTGACGCCACGGGTATCCACCCGCACCGAGTTCGCTCCGCTCCATTCCGCCGAGGCACCTAGATCCACCAGCAGCGCGAGCATGGTCTCGACGTCGCGGATGCGTGGAATGTTGTCCAGATCGACGGGACCGTCGGCCAGAATAGTGGCGGCCAGGATGGGCAGCGCGGCGTTCTTGTTGCCGGCCGGACGCACCGTTCCCCGGAGCGGGCGTCCACCTTGAACCAGAAAACGAGGAGGCATGGACAAAGCTGAACTGGCCGGTGAATCGCGTCAAGCGGAGGTCAGGGGGTTGCGGTGGTGCGGAGACCCCTTTGTATTAGCGAGGTGGGAGATGCGCACCAATCCTTGGCGTCGAGAGTGGGAGGTTACTGGTTATGTGGACACTGGCACTCTTGCAAGTCAGCACGACCCCCGATTGGGTGGGACCGACCGTAGCCATATCGCTCGCCGTCCTGGCGCTCTCCTTCCTGGGAATGGGCATCGCCGTGGCCATTGCTGCGCTCCGGGTGGCGAAGCAGGCAAAGAAAGTCGGTGGACTGGTGGACGGTCTACAGAACGACATCGCCAGCACCCTCAAGGGGGTCCGCAGCCTGACCGAGCAGGCGCAGGAGGTGATGGTCCTGGTGCGGCACGAAGCCGGCGCTTTCTCCCAGACCGCGCGCCGACTTCGACGCAAGACGGTGCGTGCGGTGGACCGAATCGAGGCGAAGCTCGAGGATCTCGAGACCCTCTACGACGTGATCCACGACGAGATCGAAGGCAGCGCGCTGGACCTCGCCGCTGCCCTGCGCTCGCTGCGCCGGGGTAACGGAATGCTGGGGCGGGTGCGTCGGATCCTGGTACCGAGCCGCTGATGGGCTTCCCCCGCCTCGCGCTCGCCCTGTTGGGCGTGGGGATCGCCTTGCTGGTGCTGCCGGAGCAGGCACACGCCTGGACGCCGGGAACCCACATCTACCTCGGTGAATCGGTTCTGGCCAACCTGCCCTACCTGCCGGCGGCGGTTGCCGACCTTCTCCGCACCTACCCATTTGACTTCCTCTACGGGAACATCGCCGCCGACTCGTCGATCGCCAAACACTACGCGCCGCTCGGCCGGCACTGCCACTACTGGCATGTCGGGCAGGAGATCCACGATCTCGCGGCCACGGACGCCCTGCGCGCCTTCGGCCTGGGTTACCTGAGCCACCTCGCTGCCGACACCATCGCCCACAACTATTTCGTGCCCCGGCAGCTGATGCTCACCAGCAGTACAGCCGCCGTGGGACACTCCTATTGGGAGACCCGGGTCGAAGCCCACCTGGGCGACGCCTACGCCAAGGTAGCGAAGGATGTGATCCTGCTCGACCATGCCCCTGCGGACGCACACCTCGATCGCATCATCGCGCCGACGATTTTCAGCGTGCGAACCAACCGGCGGCTATTCCGGGGGATGGTACACCTCACGGAAACCACGAGTTGGCAGCGCGCAAGCCAGGTGGCCCGGGAATACAGCCGCTGGCCATTGAGCGATGTCGATGTAGAGCGTCACCTGGGTCTCGCGTTCGATTTCATGATCGAGCTCCTCGCCGAGTCGGTACCGTCGGCGCGTCACCTGGACCCTTCGGGTGAGCGACCGCTGAAGACCGCAAAGGAGATGCGCCGGCGCGTCCTTCGGGACGCAGGCCGGCGCGACATTGTCCGGCTGCAAAACGCCGCGGACGAGCACTTCGGCCTCCCCGAACGCCCGTTGGTCTACTGGGCCAAGATCGCCCAGAAGCTTCCGTGGCGCGCGCCCTGAAGGCGCTGCCCCTTCCCCCACCCGTCTTGTCAGCGGCGACCGCTGAGCTCCCCGCACGGTCCTGATCGGACCTGCAGTCCGATGATCTTGCTCCGTTTCGCCGCCGGATCCACGGCGCTCGGGGCCATGGTGTGTCCTGTCCGCCTGGCCCTGGGTCAGGACTCGGCCCCGCGCTTCACCCTCGCGTCGTATCCCTCCCCGCTCACCGAAGGCGCACTTGGCTGGCTGTTGGTGCGCCCGAATGGAACGGACAGTATCAGCGGCGGGGAAGCCGAAGGCGAGTCGCTCCGCTTCGAGCAATCCTGCCGGGGGAGTACCGAGCCATTGTTGCGGTTCCCATCGAAAGCAGTGATTCACTGCCGGTCTCGGTATTTCTGGCGTGGCGGGGGCGCATCGACACTGTGCCAGGAGCCATTCCTGTGCGCCAGGCAGGCTACCCGCGTGAAGTGCTAGCAGTGGCTCCGAAGTTCGCCAAGCCCGATAGTGCGGCTGCGGCCCGGATCCGGCGGGAGAACGCTCGGAGCAGGCAGGTCTCGCGGGCCTCACGGGATCACCCGCGTCTGTGGCAGGGGCCCTTCCGGATACCACGAGCCAGCCGGATCACGAGCGCCTTCGGGGCCGCGCGAGTTTACAACGGCGAGGTGAGGAGCCGCCACATGGGAACGGACTTCGCCGGCGCCGTGGGCACGCCGGTGCTGGCGGCAGGACGCGGTGTGGTTGCCATGGTGGCCGACTTCTATCTCGCCGGCAGGGCGGTCTACATCGATCACGGGCAAGGACTGGTTACAGCGTACTTCCACTTGAGCCGGACCGATGTGGCAGAGGGCGATACAGTGACGTCGGGGCAGCGTATCGGTGCAGTTGGTCGGAGCGGACGGGTCACCGGGCCCCATCTCACACTGGGTGGCACGGTTCGGCGTGATCCCGGTGGACCCTATGAGTCTCCTCACCTTGGAAAAGAAAGATGTACATGGCGTAGCCACAGACTCCTCTAGCCCGAACGCAGTAACAGACCTACCACTCAGGTCCAGGTACTCGGCGTAGTAGGTCCCTCGCTACACTCGGGATGAGGAGGTGTGGGTCACACGGGTTGGCCCAGACGTTCCTGCAAGACCGGCTGCACGCCCTTGGGATCGGCCTTCCCCTTGCTGCGCTTCATCACCTGGCCCACGAAGAACGCCATCAGCTTGGTCTCACCCTCGCGGAAGCGCGCCACCTCGCCCGGATGGGCGGCGAGCACTTCATCCACCCAGCCGGCGAGAGCCCCTGATCGCTCACCTGCACCAGTCCCAGGCGAGCTGCGGCTGCCGCGGGGTCCTGGTCGGACGATTGGGCCAGGTCGGCGTAGACGCGCTTGGCGGCCTGGTGGCTCACCACTCCCGTCGCGCACCAGCCGATCAGCTCGGCGAGCCGCCTGGCCGGCACGGGAAACGATCCGGTCTCATTATAGATGGTCATCACCTCGCCCATGACCCAATTCGCGGCGCTCTTGGGATCGGCACCCGCAGTCCACCACCGCCTCGAAGTAGTGCGCGAGCCCGGCTCCGCCGTGATGACCCTGGCGTCCTTGGCGGACAGCGCATGGGCCGCGCTCCAGACGGGCGCGCTTGGCATCGGGAAGCTCGGGCAAGGCTGCCCGCTGCTCGGCGATCCAGCCCGGGGTCAGCACCAGGGGCGGAAGGTCGGGGTCAGGGAAGTACCGGTAGTCGTGGCTCTCTTCCTTCGATCGGATCGGCTTCACCTGCCCAGTTCCCGCATTGAAGAGGAGAGTCACCTGCTCGACCCGGTGTCCCGATTCCACCAGCGCGATCTGGCGGGCGCGCTCGGCCTCGAGCGCCCGCTCGACGTTGGCGAAGGAGTTCATGTTCTTCACCTCGGTCTTGGTGCCGAGCTTGGATGTGCCGGCGGGCCGAATGGAGAGGTTGGCATCCACCCGCAGGCTGCCCTGCTCCATGCTGCACTCGCTCACGCCGGCATAGACCAGGATCTGCCGGAGAGTGGTGAGGTACACTCGGGCCTCCGCCGGCGAGCGCAGGTCGGGCTCGCTCACGATCTCCGCGAGCGGGGTGCCGGCACGGTTGAGATCGACCGCGGTCTTTCCCGGGAAGCGGTCGTGCAGCAGCTTGCCCGCGTCTTCCTCGACGTGGAGCCGGGTGATGCCGACCCGCATTCGGCCGCGCTCGGGCGAGTCGAAGCTGACACGTGCCGCCGGTGGCGAGCGGCCGGTCGAACTGGGAGATCTGGTAACCCTTGGGCAGATCGGGATAGAAATAGTTCTTGCGGGCGAACACGCTCGTCTCATGCACGGTGCAACCCAGCGCGAGGGCGCCGCGTACCGCCAGCCGGATCGCCTCGGCATTGGGAACCGGCAGCGCTCCCGGGAAGACCCAGGCAGACTGGACAGACGTTGGTGTTGGGCGGATCGCCGAATGTGGTCCGGTTGCCGCAGAACATCTTGGTCCGGGTACGCAGCTGGACATGGACCTCCAGGCCGATGACTGTTTCCCAGGCCATCAGCGCACCTCCGCCGGCGGGTCCATGTGTCGCTCCAGCACCTGGGCCGCGGCCAGCAGCCGTTCCTCGCCGAAATGCGGCGCCACCAACTGAGCCCCGATCGGCAGGCCCTCGCTCCGGCCCACAGGCAGGCTCATCGCGGGAAGCCCGGCCAGGTCATCGGACAGACGAAGACGTCGGCCAAATACATGGCCACCGGGTCTTCGGTCTTCTCCCCTGCCTTGAACGCCGGGGTCGGCGTGGTTGGGGTGAGGAGCAGGTCGATTCCGGACTCGAAGACCCGGCGAAAGTCCTCCGCGATCAGGGCCCGCACCTGCTGGGCCTTCTTGTAGTACGCGTCATAGTAGCCGGCGCTCAGCACGTAGGTGCCGACGAGGATCCGGCGGCGCACTTCCTCGCCGAACCCTTCGCCCCGCGTGGTGCGATACAGCGCGCGGATATCTCCCTCGGGTCCGACCGCGCCGCTTGCCGTAGCGCACACCGTCATAGCGCGCCAGATTCGCCGCCGCTTCCGCCGGCGCGATGATGTAGTAGGTCGGCACCGCATAAGTCGAATTGGGGAGCGAGACCATCGCGGACCTCTCCACCGAGCTCCTGGATCTTCTCGGTGGTGCGGCGGAGCGCAGCCGCAACTCCGGCGTCGAGGTCGGCCGGGAAGTACTCCCGCGGAAGGCCGAACGGTGAGCCCGCGAAGGTCGGGCAGAGACTGGGGCACCTGCAGGGGCGGACGGTCGACCGTGGTGGCATCGAGCGGGTCGGGGCCGCTGATCGTGCTCAGCACCCGGGCGGCGTCGTCCACGGTGCGGCCAAAGACCGAGACGCAATCGAGCGAGGAGCCGAAGGCCACCAGCCCATAGCGGCTCACCCGGCCGTAGCTCGGTTTGATCCCCACAACCCCGCAGAAGCTCGCCGGCTGGCGCACCGAGCCGCCGGTCTCGGAGCCCAGCGCCGCGGGCACCACACCTGCCGCCACCAGCGCGGCCGAGCCGCCGGACGATCCACCCGGCACCCGCTTGGGTCCGAGCGGATGCTTTACCCGTCCAAAGGCCGAGTGCTCGGTGGAGGAGCCCATGGCGAACTCGTCGAGGTTGGTCTTGGCCGCGATCATGGCTCCGGCCGCCCGCAGCCGCTCGACGACGGTCGCGTTGTAAGGGGATACGTAGCCCTCCAGAATCCGGGAGGCGCAGGTGGTCGGCTGCTCCACCGTGACGATGTTGTCCTTCAGCGCGACCGGCATGCCTGCGAGCGGGCCCCGGGCCGGCATCGCATCCACCCGCGCCGCCTTCAGCGTCGAGCAGCTCCTGCGACCAGTGCAAGACCGCGTTCGAGGGCTCGGACTGGGCCAGGCGAACACCGGTCTCACGCGCCGTTGCTGCCCCGCCGTCCCCGCTGTCCCGCTGTCTCCGCCGTCACTGATCCTCCATCGCGCCATGGCGGGGCACCAGGAAGAACCCATCCGCGAACTCTGGCGCCATCTCGGCCGGCGGGCGCGCCAGCGGCACTGGCGCCTCCACGTCCTCGCGGAGCGTGAGCGGATGCGGCCCGGCCAGGAACGGCTCGGCCAGTCCGGATCGCCGGGCACTTCATCGAGCTGGCGACGTAGTCCACGATCCGATTCATCTGCTCGACCAGCCGGCGAAGCTCGTTCTCCCTCACCGCCAGCTCGGCGAGCTTGGCTACGTGCAGCACTTCATCCCGCCCGATGCTCATGCGCTCTCCCATTCGCGTTCCAGACCGGCATAGGCAACCAGCAGCTGCTTCACACCGACTTCCTCGTCATCGAAGGCCACCGATACCTTGAGGTCGCGCCCGGTGCCCACGAGTCCCTGGATCGTCCCGCTGCCGAAACGCCGGTGCCGGACCCGCTCGCCTTTGACGTAGCGGGGAGTGTCCTGGGACGGCTCGTCCTCGGCAGGGCGACGCGAGGCCGGTAGCGGCGAGGCGTGCGCTCGCCCAGGGCGACGCTCCGGGACGCCCCGTACCGCCCCGCTGCCCCGCTGCCCCGCTGCCCCCAATCCGGTGCCCACAGCGACGTAGTCCGCCGCTCTTCAATGATGCCCGGCGGAATCGCCTGGAGAAAGCGGGACGCGATGCCGGGCCGAGCTCTCCGCCTCGGCGCCGGGCCCGAGCCCAGGTCAGGTAGAGCTTGTCCTTGGCCCGGGTGAGCCCCACATAGCAGAGCCGGCGCTCCTCTTCCAGGCCGGAGGGTTGTTCCTCCGCTCGGGCCAGCGGAAACAGGCCGTGCTCGAGCCCCGCTCATGACCACCACGGGCCACTCCAGACCCTTCGCGGTGTGCAGCGTCATGAGGGTGACCCCCTGCTCCTGTCCCATGCTCCTTGTCGACCGCGGAGAGCAGCGCTGCCTCCGCCAGGAAGCGCTCCAGCGGCGGTCTCGACCGCTCTCGGTGTCAACCGGGACTACCTCCGACCAGTTGGCGGCGCTGGCCACCAGCTCGCGGACATTTTCCCAGCGATCGGCCCCTTCGGGCCCTTCGGCGTGGAGTACGGCCTCGTAATCGATGGCCCGGATGAGGTGCTCCAGCAGGTCGGCGGGCGGGAGCTCGCGCTTCTGTGCCGCTCCGTCGATGAGCGCCGCGAAGTTGCGGAATGCCTCGCGTACGTTGGGTCGGAGGTCCGGAATCCGATCGGCGATGCGAGCGGTGTCCAGCAGCGGCTTGCCCCACTGCGCCGCAGCCCGGCCCAGGGTAGCAAGGCTGGTTTCGCCGAGGCCTCGGCGAGGAACCCCGACTGCCCGCAGGAACGCCTCGTCGTCGGAGGGATTGCTGACCAGCCGCAGATACGCCAGCAGATCCTTCACCTCGCGGCGCTCGTAAAAGCTGATGGCGCCGATCAGCCGATACGGCACGCCGGCCCGCCGGAACGCTTCTTCCAGGGCGCGTGACTGGGAGTTGGTGCGGTAGAGCACCGCCATTTCGCTGTACTGCCAGTCGGCCGCGGCGCTCCGCTTCTGCAGCTCGCGGACCACCCATTCGGCCTCGTCCCGCTCGTCCGCCGCGGCCACCAGCGTGACCGATTCCCCACCTCGGCGCCGGGTGGTGAGTGTCTTGCCGATACGGCCGCTGTTTTCCGCGATGACCCCGTTCGCCGCATCGAGCACCACCTGGGTGGAACGGTAGTTCTCTTCCAGGCGAACCAATTTGGCGCCGGGAAAGTCCTTGAGGAATTCCTGCATGTTGCGCACGTCGGCGCCGCGCCAGCCGTAGATCGACTGGTCGTCGTCGCCCACCGCGCGACGTTGCCGTGAGCGCCGAGCAGCCGGATCAGCTCGTACTGGGCCCGATTGGTATCCTGGAACTCATCCACCAGGATGAAGCTGAACCGGTTCTGATACGCCCGCAGCCGTTCGGGGTGGTCCCGGAAGAGCGTGAGAGGGTGCAGCAGCAGGTCGTCGAAGTCCATGGCGTTGGCCGCCTTCAGCGCCGGCCCCAGAGCCGACGTACATCTCGGACGCCACCTGGGCCAGCCGATCGAATGGGGCGCCAGCGGCCAGCTCCGACGGGGGCACCATCCGGTTCTTGGCGGCGGAGATGACGGACTGCACCGCCCTGGGTGGGAACTGCTTCACTCGAGTGGCCCCGCTGGTCCATGAGCCGCTTGATCAGGCTCAGCCGATCATCCTCGTCGTAGATGGTGAATTGACGGCTGAACCCCAGCAGCTCGGCCTCGCGCCGGAGCAGGCGCGCCGAGAGCGAGTGGAATGTGCCGATCCACAGACCGGACGGATCGCGGTTAAGCAGCTGGCCGATCCGGTGCTTCATTTCGCCCGCGGCTTTGTTGGTGAAGGTCACGGCGAAGATCCGCTCGGGAGGCACGCCGTGCCGATCGATCAGGGCAGCGATCCGCATGGTGAGCACCCGGGTCTTGCCCGAGCCGGCTCCCGCCAGCACCAGCAGAGGTCCGTGGACGTGCTCCACCGCCTCGCGCTGGGCAGGGTTGAGGGCATGCTCCAAGATTTGCTCCGACGTATCGATCATTGGGTTCGTGCGGCCAGGGGAAGACGAATAACGAAACAGGTTCCCTTCTCAGTTGGCTCCAGCATCAGCGCGCCCCCATGGGCGTCCTCGACCACCCGGCGGGAGAGCGCGAGGCCGATGCCCCATCCACCCCGCTTCGTGGTCGTGCCTGGTTCGAACAGGGTCCGCCGAAGCTCCTTGGGAACACCAGGACCATCATCGATGACCCGAATTGCTCCCATGTTGTCTTCCGCCCCGATTCGCAGAATAATCGCTCCGGGTCTGCCCTGCAGAGCATCAATAGCATTCTTCACCAACGATTCCAGCGCCCACTCGAGCAGTACGGCGTCCCCGAGGACCGTGGGACCGGCGCCAGGCGCCTCCACCCGCAGATCGATCATGTTGGTATGTCGGGGCAGCCGAGGCCGGTAGTAGCCGGCGACACGGTCCGCCAACGCACCCAGCCCGATCGGCTCGCGCTTGGCTGGGTTGCCGATCCGCTCGAATCGCTGCGCCACCCGGTCGAGCCTTTCCGCATCAGCACTCAGGTGATCGGCCAGTCCGGGCGGCGGCGTTGCCCGGTCGCGGACCCGCTCGATCCAGCCCTGAAGGCTGGTGAGCGGCGTGCCCATCTGATGCGCCGCCTCCCGGGCCATGGCTACCCAGAGCCGGTCCCGCTGAGCCGACATGGCGCTGCGATACGCGAAAACCGCTACCCCACCATGACCGCGATCGTGAGCGCCTGCAGTACGGCCAGCGCGATCGAGATTGCGCTGAGCCGGCAGCGGGCCATAGTGGACCGTCCCGATGGCCGCATCGGTGATCGGTGGATTCTGCCGGTCGAGCCTGGCGGCGTAGAGCTTCACTCGGGGATCGTCGAGCGGCGCGTCGAACGGAAGGTTTGCCGCAGCAGTCACCCGGCCCGTGGTGTCGGTGACTACCAGTGGTAGTCCGAGCGAGCGCACCTGCTCGCCCAGCCGGAGCAGCGCTTCGGCTTCGGCGCCGGGACGTGGGTTGTTGAGGCCGCCGAACACGCCGGAGTAGAGCCGGCTGGTAGCGGACGCATCGGCCTTGAAGTGCAGGAAAATCAGGACTCCCGTGCCGAGACTCAAACCGGCCAGCAGCGCCACGAGCGCCACGACCATCGTGGGCGCGAGGCGCTGAAGCCGTTCGCTACGCACGTGGGGTCAGGCGATCGACGCCCAGATACGGCACCAGCGCCTCGGGCACCCGCACCGACCCGTCGGCCGCTTGGTTGTTCTCCAAAAGGGCGATAATCGTGCGCGGAAAGGCGACACCCGAGGCATTGAGCGTGTGCACGAACTCGGGCTTGGCCTTGGGTGCCGGCCGGTAGCGGATGTTCGCCCGGCGGGCCTGGAAATCAGTGAAGGTGCTCGAGCTGGAGACTTCGAGCCAGGTACCGACCCCGGCTGCCCAGACTTCGATATCGTAGGTTCTGGCGCTGGCAAATCCCGTGTCGCCCGCGGCGAGCTCTACAACCCTGTAAGGCAATTCCAGGCGCTGCAGCACCGTTTCGGCGTGGCTGGTGATTCGCTCGTGCTCTGCCGCCGACTCTTCCGGGCGCACCAGTCGGACCAGCTCCACCTTGTCGAACTGGTGAACCCGGATCAGCCCGCGGGTGTCCTTGCCGTGAGAGAAGGCCTCCCGCCGAAAGCACGGAGTATAGGAGACATAAGTCGCCGGCAGCGCATTGGCCTCGAGGATCTCGTCTCGATGGATGTTGGTGACCGGCACCTCGGCCGTAGGGATCAGGAACAGATCATCGGCCGGAGAGGCGTAGACCTCCTCGGCGAACTTTGGTAGCTGGCCGGTGCCGGTCAGGGTGGCGCGGTTGACCAGATAGGGAGGCGCGACCTCCAGATACCCGTGTTCCCGGGTGTGCAGGTCGAGCATGAAGTTGGCCAGCGCGCGGCCGAGCTTGGCGCCCATTCCGGTAAAGAGCGGGAAAGCCGGAGCCAGCCACTTTGACGCCAGCCGGCAGGTCCAGCAGCCGGAGAGACACGCCCAGCTCCCAGTGTGGCCTGGGCACGAAGTCGAGCACCGGCGGACTCACCCCAGGAACGCACGAGCCGGTTGGCCGACGCGTCGCCATCGGGCACCCGCTCGTGGGGAAAGTTGGGGATGGTGAGCGCCAGCTCGTCCAGCGCGGCCTCGATCTCCCGCAGCCGGGGTCCAATACCTTGACCTCCTCACCCGACGCTTTCAGCCGCTCCATAAGATCGTCGGCGGGCTGCTTGGCCCGCTTCCGCCGGGCGACCTCATCACTGGCCGAGTTGCGATCGGCCTTCAGCGCTTCGACCCGTACCAGCAACTCGCGCCGCTGGCGGTCGAGCTCGAGCATGGCATCGATAGTCGCTGCGAGCGACGGATCGCCGCGTCGCATCAGGCTGGCGCGGCTGCCGGCCGGATCCTGCCGGAGTCGCTTGAGGTCGATCACACTTACCGGTCTGGGAGGCCGGGTTCGAGGCTCTTGAACCCGCAGTTGTCGTTAACCAGGACCCGGAACGATGACGATCCGGGTCGTCTCATCGAACGACGAGGATTTCCATCTTGCCGTATTTGGGGACGCCGACCTGGCAGGTGATTCGGCCCCGCACCACGTAGCGCTGGCCCACGGCGATCGGCACCGCCGCATCAGTCATGTAACCGTCACTGGGTGCGACGGTGATGGCCTCGAAGCTCTCACTCCGGAGCTGGAACCCAGGCTTGGCCGTGTTCGCGGTGTCGATGCCCAGAGCCGCCCGCGGGCAGGAAGACGTGCTGCTGCCACCGTCTGATTGTACGCGAAGTCGAATTCGATCGACAGATCGGTCCGCACTCTCCGACTCCCGTCGACCGAATACCCGCTCGGGGTGGAGACCGGAGTGCCGACCAGAGCCCAGAGGGTGTCGGTACGCTCGACGTTCTCAACCGTCGCATCGGGCAAGCCGTTCGAGTCGCTGCAGGCGATGCCGCGCCAGAGTGAGCAACAAGAAAATCAGGGAGAAGTGGTCGCATTGAGCGGGAAGGTTAAGCCCCGGGTGAAGGGGGGTCAACCGGAGGAGATGCGATGCCTTCAACCCGGCGTCATTTTCTTGACTTCGCCTCGGGCGACTCGTACGTTGCCCCTGGCTTTTTTCTGCTGCCCCGGAGCGACCAATGGCAAGTTTGGGAGAAGTTGTGCGCGGCCTGGCCGCCCGGGATGGTGTCGAGGCGGTGCTGGTGCTGAGCGCCGACGGACTGCCGATCGAGCATACCGCGCACGAGCCCTTTGAGGCCGAAACGCTGGCCGCCCTCACCGCAACATTGGCCCAGTATGCCACTCGACTCGGCGTCGGCGCCGGACGAGGCGCGCTCCGCACTGCGGTGATCGAGTACGAGCGCGGGCTCCTGGTGGTGGCCCAGATCGGCGTCGGCGACTGCCTGGCGATTCTTGCCAAGCCGGAAGCCAACGTCGGGGAACTACTCTACGACCTGCGCCAACACCGGCCGGCGCTTGTAGCGGCCATAAGCGGGTAGCGGGTAAGCGGTAAGCGGGTCAGCGGGTCAGCGGGTAAGCGGGTCAGTCCGACGCTACAACACAGTCTCTCCACCTATATAGATTTCGCCACCGCTCGTATTCCCGAAGCTTACAATATTCGGAGCTTCCGTATTCTCATGCTCACAGCTGTCCCGCTGTCCCGCTGTCCCGCTGACCCGCCTCTATGAGATGGGCTGTCGTACTTGCTGGTGGCTCGGGTACCCGTTTCTGGCCGCTGAGCACTCCCGAGAATCCGAAACAACTGCTGCCGCTGGCCGGCTCCACGTCCACCGCCGAGGAGTCGATCGACCGGCTGACCGGGCTCATCCCGCGCGAACGTATCCTGGTGGTAACCGGCGCTGCGTTAGCCGCGCAGATCCAGGAGCGTCTCAAGCTTCCCCGGACCAATATCCTGGTCGAGCCGCGCACGGCTTCCACCGCGCCGGCGCTGATCTGGGCCACGTGGGAAGCGCAGCGCCGCGATCCCCAGGCCGAGGTATTGTCGCTCCATGCCGACTGGGCCGTGGGTGACGCTGCCGCCTTTCGCCGCACGGCGGACACCGCCCTGAGCATCGCCCGGCAGCACGATTGCCTGGTCACCGTGGGCGTGGTGCCCTCGCGGCCAGAGACCGGATACGGCTACATCGTGCCTGGCCCATCACTGGGTGACGGTGCTCGGATGGTGGCGCGGTTTTCCGAGAAGCCGGATGCCGCCACCGCGCTCGATCTGATGGCGGCCGGCGCTCTGTGGAACAGTGGGCTCTTTGCCTGGACCGCCGAGCGTCTGCTGGCGGAGGTGGAGACCCACACGCCGGAGGTGGCGCCCCACCTGCCGGCGCTCAAGGCCGGCGAGGTGGAGCGGTTCTTTCAGGAGGTGACGCCGATCTCCATAGATGTAGGCCTGCTCGAGCGAAGCGCGTCGGTGGCGGTTGTGAGCGGCGCCTTCGCTTGGGACGATATCGGCACGTGGCAGGCGCTGACCCGGGTTCGTCCCAAGGACACGAGTGGGAATCTCGCCGTCGGCAGCGCCTTCTTGCACGATTCGGAGGATTGCATCGTCTGGTCCGAGCGCGACACCGTGGTCCTGAGCGGGGTGCAGGACCTCATCGTCGTGCAGGCCAATGGCCGGATCCTGGTGATGCCGAGCGAGCGGGCGGCCTCGATGAAACAACTCCTCGACGCCTTGCCGCCCGAGATTCGCGACGTCCACTCGTGACACGCGCTCTACCTCCTCGAGCCTGAGTCGCCGGGCGCGGCATGGGCTCCATTTGCGGGCGTCCGTCCGATTGCCGAGCTACGTGCCGGTATCTGGCGGATTCGGGAGCGATGGGAGGCGGCGGTTGGAAACGACGCGACTGCCCTCCTGGGCCTCCACGCCGGGGGGTTCAGCGAGGGAGACGAGCCGCCGGTACGGCCCCCTGCCCCGATCGATGGACCGGCCCTGATTGGAGCGGCCTGGTTCGCGCCTACCGGGGTACCGATCGTCGCGGGTCCCAGCATCCGACGCCTGACCCACCGCGATGAAACGGTGGGCTGGATCGTGCCGGAAGGCGAGCGCTGGGCCGGGCCTCACGAGGAAGGCCCGGAGCTGAAAATCGAAGGACTGCGGCTTCACGGTACCTACGATCTGCTCACCGCGCTCGAGAGCCTCCTCGCGGTTGACTGTGCGGACTTTCTGGCGGCTCCGAGTGATGGAGTGCCCGAAGGGAGCCTAGTGCTGGGCGACCCGGCTCACCTGGTGTGCCTGGCGGCGAACGTCGAGCCCGGCGTGGTGTTCGATGTACGCCAGGGAGCGGTCGTTATCGATGGCGCCGAGATCCGGAACGGTACCCGTATGGAGGGGCCCAGTTATGTTGGGCCGGGCACCCGGGTCCTCGGCGGGTTCGTTCGTGGATCGGTCTTCGGTCCCGAGTGCCGGGTGCACGGCGAGATTGCGGCCAGCGTGTTTCTTGGGTTTGCCAACAAGAGCCACTATGGCTTCGTGGGTCACAGCGTCGTGGGCCACTGGGTCAATCTGGGGGCCGGCACCACCACTTCGAACCTGAAGAACACCTATGGTCCCGTTCGCCTCGAAGTGGATGGCGAGCGGATCGAGACCGGCCGACTCAACGTCGGTAGCTTGGTCGGTGACCACGCCAAGACCGCCATCGGGACCATGTTGGCCACTGGAACCGTGGTCTCCGCCGGTGCCAATGTGTTCGGCACGCCGACCCCGCCGAAGTATGTCCCGCCCTTTGCCTGGGGCTGCACCGGAGACGAGAAGATGAGCGAGGATGGCTTCCTGCGCGTGGCCGAGCGCGTCCTCACCCGGCGAAATGTGACGTTCTCCGCCGAGCGGCGCGAGTCGTTGCGGCAGACCATTCAGCGGACTGCCCGCCGGTGATCACGCTCTACGTGCTCGGCTCCGGATCGAGGGGGAATTGCTGCGCGGTAGAGTCGGAGGGAGTCGCCCTGCTGATCGACGCCGGGTTCAGCGCCCGCGAAGTCGAACGACGGGCCGCCACGGCAGGCCTGGACCTCAGCCTGATCGCCGGAATCGCGCTCACCCATGAGCACGGCGACCACGCGTGCGGTGCGTCCCTGCTGGCTCGCCGGTTGCAAGTGCCGGTGCTGACCGCACCCGGCACCTGGAGGCATCTGGCCGCAACGATGGAAGACGCCGAGCACCGTCCGCTAGGGCTCTGCGCCCGAATGGAGCTGGTCCGTTCACCATCGAGGCCTGTCCGACCAGCCACGATGCCGCTGAGCCGCTCGCGATCGTCGTTCGCGGTTCGGAGGGCGCCAGCGTCGGGGTTGCATATGACCTGGGCCGACCAACCACCGGAGTGCGCTATCTGCTTCGCAACCTGACCGCGATCGTCCTCGAGGCCAACCACGATGAAGTCCAGCTTCGGACCAGTGAGTACCCTCCAGTCGTGCAACGCAGGATAGCAAGCTCAGGCGGGCATCTGTCGAACCGCGCGGCAGCCGAGCTACTGGCTGAGCTCCACCATCCGGGCCTCTGCGCGGTCGTGCTGGCACATCTGAGCCAGCAGTGCAACACGGCGGCGGAGGCCCGCGCCACTGTCGCGCCCGCACTCCGCCGCGCTGGGTTCCGCGGCGCTCTCCATGTGGCCGATCAGGACCGGCCGCTTGCGCCGATTCTGGTGGTGCAGAGAGCCGGTGTCCAGCTCGGGCTGGCGCTGTAAGGCGGGGGGCGGTACGGCGCTACGGCGGCACAAAGGAGCGCTACTCAACAGTTGGCGGGGCAAACCATCGCATCCAGGAAGGACCTGACTCCGGCTACACCGCACTGCCAGGTGGCCGTGGCTGCAGCGTAGCCGGTCCGCGGAAGCAGCACATCACCGGTAAGGAGTAGGCCCCAGAACAACAGAGTAAGGCCAGGATGTGCGCGACGCCGTTCCGAAGCTCCCAGGCAGTCAGCGCGATCCATCCGCCAGCCACCACCACGGCAGCGACCGCGCAGAGATAGCCGTACAGCGGGAAGCCGCATTCCCGAAAATAGGGCCAGCCGGTCATCATGATGCCTAGCGCGAGGCCGAGCGCTACCCTGCCCCACAGGCCGATCAGCGTTGGCGGCTCGATGCGAGGCCCACCGGAAACGATGCGGATCTCCCCGGCTGACGAGCGGAAAGCAGGTGGCGCCGGGGCGGCAGCGCCCTGCAGACCCGGGAGCTGTGCCAGCAAACGATCGACAACGTGAGCCATCGGATCCGGCTCGCGTCCAGGAGGCGTTTTGGACATGCAGCTCCATGCGTTGGTCGGGTAGTCACTGCGGGTACTGCTCGCGGGCGGCATTTGTCGTACCAAGTGGCGAGCTGGGTAAGTGATTGGGCGATCAGAGTAGTGCGACCTTCTGCAGTCCCGCGATCCACCCGACGCCATGAAATACGCGAGTGCAGATGCAAAAAAACGCCCCGGAAATCCCCGGGGCGTTCTTGTATGCGGTGAGTAGATCCTTCGTCGCTGCCGCTCCTCAGGGTACAAGGTGGCAGTAGACTACGGCGGAAAAAGCCCGTCGTAAGTCTGGCCGAGCCTAGTACATTCCGCCCATGCCGCCGCCCGGAGGCGCGGCCGGGCTGGCTTCTCTTCCTTCTTCTCCACCACCACGCACTCGGTGGTGAGCAGAAGACCCGCGATCGACGCGGCGTTCTGCAAGCGCCGTGCGGGTGACCTTGGTCGGGTCGATGACGCCCGCCTTGACCAGATCCTCATACGCATCGGTCGCGGCGTTGTAGCCGAAGTTCTTGTCCTTCGACTCCTTGACCCGGGCGACCACGATCGAGCCCTCGGCGCCCGCGTTCTGGGCGATCATCCGGATGGGCTCCTCCAACGCCCGGCGCACGATCTCGACACCGATCTTCTCGTCCTCGGTGCCCTTGATCTTGTCCAGCGCGCTCTGTGCCCGGATCAGGGCCACACCGCCGCCGGGAACGATGCCCTCTTCGACGGCCGCACGAGTGGCATGCAGCGCGTCCTCGACCCGAGCCTTCTTCTCCTTCATCTCGGTCTCGGTGGCGGCACCCACGTTGATCACCGCGACGCCGCCGGAGAGCTTGGCCAACCGCTCCTGCAGCTTCTCCCGATCGTAGTCGCTGGTGCTCTTCTCGATGGCTGCGCGGATCTCGGCGATCCGGCCCTGAATGTCGTCGGGCTTGCCCTTGCCATCCACGATGGTGGTGTTGTCCTTGTCGACCACGACCCGCTTGGCGCGGCCGAGATCGTTGACAGGGTGGCGTTTTCCAGCTTGAAGCCGAGCTCTTCCGAGATGACCTGCCCACCGGTCAGGACGGCGATGTCGCGGAGCATCTCCTTGCGACGGTCACCGAAGCCCGGGCGCCTTCACGGCGCAGACCTTCAGCGTCCCGCGGAGCTTGTTCACCACCAGGGTCGCGAGCGCTTCGCCCTCGACATCCTCGGCGATGATCAGCAACGGCTTCCCGCTCTGGGCGGTCTTCTCCAGCAGCGGCAGCAGCTCCTTCATCGCCGAGATCTTCTTGTCGTGGATCAGGATGTAGGGGTCGTCGAGCACCGCCTCCATCTTCTCCGGATCGGTGACGAAGTAGGGCGACAGATAGCCGCGGTCGAACTGCATGCCTTCCACGGTCTCGAGGGTCGTCTCCAGGCCCTTGGCCTCCTCGACGGTGATGACGCCGTCCTTGCCGACCTTTTCCATGGCCTCGGCGATCAGGTTCCCGATCTCCTTGTCGTTGTTGGCGGAGATGGTACCGACCTGGGCGATCTCCTTCTTCCCGGCCGAGGGCACCGAGATGGACCGGAGCTGCTCGACTACCGCCTCGACGGCGCGATCGATGCCACGCTTCAGTTCCATGGGGTTGGCGCCGGCCGTGACGTTCTTCAGGCCTTCACGGAAGATCGCCTGGGCCAGCACGGTCGCGGTGGTGGTGCCGTCGCCGGCGAGATCGGAGGTCTTGGTGGCAACCTCCTTGACCATCTGAGCGCCCATGTTCTCGATCGGGTCGCTCAGCTCGATTTCCTTGGCCACCGTCACGCCGTCCTTGGTGACCGTCGGCGAGCCGAACTTCTTGTCGATGACGACATTTCTGCCCTTGGGGCCGAGGGTGACCTTCACCGCCTCGGCAAGCTGATCGATGCCCCGCTTGAGCTTGGACCGCGCGTCGGTGTTGAAGAGAAGCTCTTTAGCTGCCATGTCTGGATCTCCTGATGGATTTCGGGCTGAGTCGGCTGCGCCGCACCCACACCCGGGTTCGGTTTAGCTGATCTTCGCCAGAACGTCGGAGGCCTTGATGATGATGACCTCATCGCCGCCGAGCTGAAACGGGGTGCCGCTGTATTTGCCGTAGATAACGTTGTCGCCGACCTTGAGGTCCATCGGGACCCGCGAGCCTTTCTCGACCCGCCCGGGGCCTACCGCGATCACTTCGCCCTGAGTCGGCTTTTCTTTCGCAGTGTCCGGGATATACAGGCCTCCCCGCATCGTTTCCGCCTCATCGGAAGGCATGATGACGACACGGTCCTCGAGCGGCTGGATCTTCAGGCTTGGCTTAGCCTTGGTAGCAGTTGCCATCTGTGCGACCTCCACCACGTGGGATTGGTTGAACAATTCTAAGCTTTTGAGTTCCAATGGGTTGGCACTCTGCGTGCGAGAGTGCTAAGACTGGCAAAGATATAGGTTGCGCCCCCCATGTCAAGCCACCGATCGCCGGCACGAAGCAATCGGGGTGCCCAAGGATTGCGTCATGATGGCAGGCTCCGTGAGGATTCAGCGTAGTGGCGGCAGGCTGGAACGGCTCAATGTGTCTTAGGGGCGCATGGGGCTGAGTGGGCGCACCACGGTGCGCCCCTACCGGTGCAGGTCGAACCGCACTTCAGAGGTCGAACCGCACCTCGAGGCCCAGGTACTGGCTCTCCTCGCGGAAGAATTGTCGCTGGGTAGAAAGACCGTCGTGCGCGATGATGGCCAGGCCGACTCGCCGCGTCCCTTGCTTGCCCCGGAAGGCCAGACCGAGCTTGGCCGAGTTGCTCAGACGCCAACGGGTAGCCGCGGCGGCCTCGGTGTAGAGGCCTAGTACTGGCTCGACTGTATGCGCCAGGATCCGGCGACGACCCCCACCGACATCGATGCCGAGCGCGGCCTCAGCTTTAGGCAGGCTCAGGCCGTCGTAGAGCACGTAACTCGCGCCTCCCGTAAGGCGCCAGCTGCCGGCTCCGTAGGTTGCCCATCCGGCCACGACCTCGCGGCTCCAGTCCACCCGCTCGGCCTGAAAGCGGTCTTCGTATTCGTCTCCCAGATGACTGCTCTCGTGATAGAGCTGCATGGTGACGGCAAATGCCCCGAGCAGGGCCGTGGTGTTGAGTGCTGCAACCCAGTCGACACTGATGAGCGCTGTTTTGGAGTCGTCGAGGCTGAATCTGCCATACACTTGCGAGCCCAGGCCGAGGACGATCGGGCGCGGCCCCCGCTTGATCGCGACCATGGGGACGTTTTCTCCCAGCACGACCTCGCCCTCTCTCTCGTTGCCGAACCCGCTCTCCCCCCGCCGGGTAGAAAGAACGCGGCCCACCACCCCGTACACCCGCGGAGAAGCCTCCGGCAGCTCGAAGCTCCGCACCGGAGGGAACAGGCGTTCCTGCGCCTCACCTCTCCCACTGCCGAGCACAAGGGCCACACCAAGAAAGGTGGATGCTCGGATGCTTGACATTGAGTTTGCCTCTCGGGATGTTGAGCCTGGTGTACGCGGCTTCTATCTGGCGACAAACTGCCGCCCCTTCTCTACGCGCGCAATGCCGCCAGTAGCCGCCACCTCTTTCGGGAGGGCTGTACGATGCTGTGGAGCTTGATCCTGGGTACGTCACTCGCTGGCGGCCTCGATGGAACCCCGCCGACGCCGACGGTCCGCGTAACGATCGACTCGTCGCGTCACGAGCTTACGATCACCAGCGGGCCGTTCGACCTGCCGAACATGCCGCCAATGGAAGATCACCCCATGATGGACCTGGGTATGTCCCACGACACCCGGCTCCAGAGCATCAACTGGCCGCTGAACGGCTGGTTTCGCGGCTTCCGGGTGGAGCTCGCGGACGGACAGGGGCATGCGGTTCCGGCCCATGTCATTCACCACCTGATCATAGTGAACTTCAGTCGCCGGCAGCTGCTCTATTCCGCCGCTGAACGGCTGATGGGCGCCGGCACGGAGACCGGGAAAGCGAGTGTGCCGAAGACCATCGGCGTGCCCATGAAGCCGGGCATGAAGCTGGGCATGTACGTCGCGTGGCACAACGACACCGGTGAGGATCTCGAGGGGGTCTACCTGAAGCTCATCATGCTGTGGACTCCGAAAAACCAGAATCCCCCGCCGGTGAACGCGCTTCCGATCTACATGGACGTGAACCTGACCGTGGGCGGCTCCAACACGTTCGACGTCCCGCCCGGAAAATCAACCAAGGCTCATGAGTTCACGCTCCCGGTGGGCGGACGACTCCTGGGCGTGGGCGGGCATCTGCACGACTACGGCAGCGGCGTGCGGCTGGAGGACGCCGAGACCGGCAAAGTGTTGACCCGGGTAAACGCGGAGCGCGATGCCAAGGGCAAACTGGTGAAGGTATCCCGCAAGCTGTTCGGCGTCAGCGGCGAAGGTCTTCGGTTGAAGGCCAAGCACCGTTACCGGGTGGTGGGGGAATACGACAACCCGACGGGAGAGCTGCGGGTGAAAGGCGCGATGGCCCAGCATGGTCGGTCTCTTCGTTCCCGATGACATAAAGCGCTGGCCCACAATCGATCCCCACGATCCAGCCTACCAGCGAGATCTCGCGTCTCTCGACGTCCGGGGCACTGCAAGGGAGGAGGAGATGGAGGGACACCACCATGGCGGGACGTCGGAGGCACCCGCGAGCCAGGGAGCTCTCGCGCACGACGCTCAAGATGTTCCCGGAAGTCCCCATACCGGGCACGACAGCCACGAATAAGTTACCGGACGATGCGCCTGACCCCTACCCACCGCTTGTACCACCAGCGCCCGTAGGGGTCTTCCGCGCTCAGGGTGCTTACTTGAACGCCGCGGGTTGCACTGTGAATGAAGCGCCCCTCTCCTATGTACAGCCCCACATGCGTCACCTGCCCGCCGCGATTGGAGAAGGTCAGAATATCGGCGGAGGTAAGTAGCTTCAGCTCCCGGTCGATCTTCCTGCCCTCCCGCGCCTGGTCCGTGCTGCGGCGTGGCAACGCGACACCATGCTTCCCATACGCATACTGGATCAGACCGGAACAGTCGAACCCTCCGCCGTCGGCCCCGGTGCCGCCGAAGGTATAGGGACGCCCCATGGCTTCGGTGGCTGTGGCGATAATCGAATCGGTCAGCGTGGCGGGCGAAGTCCGAAGACCGCCGGCAGATTGCGGTGAGCTCGTTACGGTCTCAGGCAGGAGGAGGGGTCCGGTCCGCTGATCTGGCGGCTGACGCCGCGCCGGGGGAGGGGAGCCTTGGCCTACGTGGAGCGTCAGCCCGAGTGTCAGCTGCACCCCCTGTCGCCCGCTCAGCGACAGCTCCCGCCAGCGCCCCTCGGCACCGACGGACATGAAGGAAACCGGGAACAAATCGTACCCTGCCCCTGCCGACCACGAGCCCCAGAAGTTGGAGAAGCTGTTGGAGCTTTCCGATCCTAACCCCCCACTGAGACCAGCCACCAGATAGGGTCCATCTGCGCCGGAGCGAAACGCGGTGAGATCAGTCCCAAGGCCTCCGAGCACACCCACTCCGCCGAGCCGCCGGAGGACATCGCCGTGCATCTGCAGGCGAAAGACGCTCCCGAGTGGCCGGCTGAATCCCAGCTGATACGCCGTCCAGCCGCTGGAGTCAAAGAACCGGCCGATGCTGGCCTCGGCATCCTGGGCCTGAAGCCTGGCGGTCGATCCGAGGCACGGCGCAAGCGCAATTGCGAGCATGACCGTAACTCGGCGACGAGAGAGACGACGACCGATCAAGGCGCCGCCCCGCTCCGCTCCCGGATTGGGTGTCCGCTTCGGAGGTTTACCAGGTAGGCGTCACCTGGCTGGCAATGAGTCCAGAGTATGGCTCGCATAGTCGAGTCGTTGAGGAGAACCGGCGGGGCACCGGTATACAGCAGAGGCACCTGCATCCGCTTACCGCCTTGGCGGATCTCGAGACCTCGTTCCACACACCGTCGGCCATCGGCACCCGTCGCGGTGCGGGCGAGCGTCAACCAGATCTCCGCCCCCGCGGGGTTGGTAAGCACCAGTGAATCGGTGGGCGAGACGTTGGTGACACTATCGACAGCCGCAGGCTTCTGGCGCGTCGGTCCGCCACAAGCGAGAAGCGTGCCGAGTCCGATGTACCAGGCCCTACCGTGAGTCAAGTCCGACCGGCCGGGTCCGGGTGCGACGGCTCTGACGGGGCCTCGTCGAGCGTGGTGGCTTCGTCGATCGCCGCCACGATGTCCGTCGTGTCTGGCGTGCCGTCCTCCATTACCGCCAGCACCTCACGGATTTCGGGTGACCGCCGGAGGTAATGCAGCCACGCAATAAGGCACACGAACCCCGCGATCCCCCCGCACACGGCGGTAACGGCCAGTCCTCGGACCGGATCCTCCATCTTCAGGGCCAGAAGGGCTCCGGCGACTGCCCCGAAAAATGCAGCTGCCCACGCCAGAAACGGCGTGAGCAGCCACCCGAAGATGCGGAAGAACAGACGGACCCAGCGCATCGGCTTACGAGCGACGCTTCCTTATTGCGGAGAAAGCCGTAGCCAGGGCGACTCCGGGCAGGAACGCGACACCGAAAGTGGCCAGTGTCCAGCGTGCTCCCGGGAACCCGAGCAGGACGGCTCCGGCAGCGAAGATGACCGCTGCCCCGACGGCGGTGAGAAAGCCGATGTGCGGTGAAGGTCGGCCCTCCTTCACCGTCTGGTTGGCGAGGATCCAAGCACCCATCCACGGGAGAAACGTGCCCGCCATCCACCAGACCGGATGGTACCACCAGTTGCTCCCACCCCCGACCTCATGCCACCGGTGGCTGTAGGTGCCGATATTCTGGAGTAGGGCAACGTCCACGAGAAGGAAAACCGCTGCTGCTGCAAGGCCGATTCCCGCTGCCCCCGCGATCCCCTCGATGGTACGTGGCTTGGTCCAGAGCCCCGGCAGCATGCTGACGGCAGCGAGGCCCACGAGCAAGATGAGGCCCTGCACAATCACTTCCGGTACACCGCCGAGGAAGCGTGAAGCCAGGGAGAAAAGCAGGACCAGAATACTCTCGAGCAGTCCCAGTTTGACGGCACCCCGTACGATCATGGGGACCCTGGTAAGGTCGTACTCGCCTTTCAGTTCCGCCGTCGAAGTCATGCCGTCTCCCAAGAGGTGTGAATTCCCAAGTATACCGGAGCGTGGGTTCGAGGGCCAAGGGTTCGGTCAGGTACCCCAGGCCAGCACTACGACCACGTCGGTGAGAGCCCATGCGCCGAGCGCCTGGTACATCCCGCGCTGGTGGTCCCGTGCGCTCATCCCGCCCTGCCGCCGAAGCCAGGGAATGAGGACCATTCCCCATGCCACGGCGCCGAGGGCGACCGCCAGCCATCGCCAGACATCGTGGATTCCCCACCCTGCACGCAAGCCGGCCAGAGCCAGCAAGGCGAACGCCCCGGCAGCCGCACTGAGCGAGGCGAGCAAACTCCGCCGGACTCCGAGCATCAGCGCGAGCGTCCGGTCGCCGCGGCGACTGTCCTCCTCGAGTTGGTAGATCTGGGTGAGCGGATAGAGCGCCGCAAACAGGGGGCAGAACGCCAGCAAGACCAATCCGTGGTTTTGGTCTAGTGGAACGCTGGTCGCGGCCCAGCCGGCATAGGGTGTCAGCGTGCCGAACCCCCACATGTTAATGACCCAATCAGCACCCGGTACGGCCTTCAGGCGAAACGGTGGTACCGAATAGAGCACGGAGAGCCCGAGGCAGACCGAATAGGCAGCCCGGTATCCGGCAGGAAGCAGAAACGCTCCCAGCAGGCCCAGAGTCATGAGGCAGAAACCAAAACTCGCCAGGTGCGCCGGCGGGGGGGAGGTCGCCGGAGATAGGCGATGTCGCCTTCGTCGCGGTCATACGCACTGTTGAGCGCGAGCGTACCGCCGTTGAGGCAAACGACCCAGAGGCCAATGCCGAGGAGCGCTGGCCCGAGTCGTTCGCCCCGCTGGGCGCCGTCGAGGCCGACCGCGAGGACGTAGCCGACCAGAGTGTGAGCTGCCATGATGGGCCACTCGGCCGGTCGGGCATGGAGCAGATAATCGAACCGGGAGCCGAGCAGGCGATACCCTGCCCCGCGCACCGATGTCACCACTCGAGGCCGAGATGCCCCGCAGCGATGCGCAACCCGCGCAGGGTGAGATCGGGATCGGTCAGCTCGATCGTCGTCGTGAGAGGAGCGATGACGCCAGCGAGCCCTCCGGTGGCAACCACACGGGGCTTCTGTCCACCGGGCCATTCCGCGCTGATCCGGCGAACCATTCCATCTACGGCGTCCGCGGCGCCGAAGAGCACGCCCGCCTGGATGCATTCCTCCGTTCGACGGCCGATGACCCGGGCGGGAGCCTTGAGCTCGGTGGCCGGCAGCTTGGCTGCGCGCCGGGTGAGCTGATCGGCAGAGGTTCTGAGCCCCGGCATGATCGCGCCGCCGATGAAGCGCGCGTCTGCCGTGACACAGTCGAAGGTGGTGGCGGTGCCGAAATCGACGACGATGCTGTCGGCTCCAAACAGCTCGACTGCGGCAAGGACGTTGACGATGCGATCGGCACCGACGGTCAGCGGCTCATCGACGTCCAGAATGACGGGCAGCGGCGAGCTCGCCTCGACCGCCACGCCGGTACAGCCGGTGGACAGCGCCACGCCCTCGACGACGCTCTGGGTCGTCGCCGGCGCCACCGAAGCCAGGCATACTGCCCGGACCTCATTGGGCGAATGCCCGCTTTGCACCAGAAATCCCCCGATCGCGCTACTCCACTCGTCCGGGGTGCGATCCGGGTTGGTTGTCAGACGCCAGTGTGCTTCCAGCTCCCGGCCGCGGAAGAGGCCGATGGTGATCTCGGTGTTCCCAATATCGAGTGCAAGCAGCATGAGCGAAGTTATCGGCTAGGGGCGACGGCGGCCAATTCCACGGTGCCGCTGCGGAGCGAAACGTCGGATCCAGAGGCGGTCCGCACCAGCAGCGCCCCATCCTCGGCGACACCGGTGACCTTTCCAACGACCGGCTCGCGGATCGTCCGGCCTCGCAGCCAGTCGCGCTGGGCGAACCGGTTCAGCTCAGCCGGCGAGAGCCTGCCCCCGCCGAGATCAAGCCCTCTGAGGGCTGCCAGGACGGGATCGGCGATCTCTTCGACCGTGATCCCGGGAATCAAGCTGGAGAGCGAGACGGCCACTGCGCCGAGCTCGTCCGGGATGGGGTTGCGGACGTTCATCCCAATCCCGACGGCCACCCATCCAAGAGCATCTCCCTGCCACCGAGCCTCACACAGCACGCCGCCAACCTTGCGGCCCTCGAGCATGAGGTCGTTGGGCCATTTCAGTTGTAGCGGCCTCGGCACACGCGCCTGGATCGCCTCGGCCACTGCCATTCCTACCCGGAGACTGAGGACCTCGATACCCGCGACGGCCGGTGGATGGAATACCATGCTCAACCACAGGCCTCCAACCGGCGAGTGCCACGTCCGCCCACGCGAGCCCCGTCCCTCGAGCTGCTCGCCGGCAATAACCGCGGTTCCCGCCGCGGCACCCTGAGCGGCCAGCTCATGCACTACCTCCATGGTTGAGCTTACTCGCTCGAAGTAATGCAGCCGAATCACCAGTATCCACCCGCGTTTGAGAGCTTCGTCGCGGCGGCGTGGGGACCTCGCCGAAGGACTGCGTTCTTTTGTCCGGAGGCGAGGCCCCACGCTGCCGCAGAACACACCGGAGTCCAGGGGACCAAGACCTCTGTGCATGGGGCGAACCCGGAGGTCTGCCCCGGGCTCGCTGACCAAGCTCCGCGATGTGACCACTAGCTCCACCCTTTGGACAACAGCAAAGCCGCCCCAAACGCGATCCGGTACCACGCAAACAGGCTGAAGCTGTGGCGCGAGACATAGGAAAGAAATACCCGGACCACCACCAGAGCAGAGGCGAACGACACGATGAAGCCGACGGCGAACAGCGGAATGTCGTCCGTGGCGTAAGTACTGACCAGCTCTTCAGGAGATCGTACAGCGTGGCGGCCAGCATAACCGGGATCGCCAGGAAGAAAGAAAACTCGGTGGCTGCGGTGCGCGACAACCCCAGGCTGTAGCCACCCATGATCGTGGCGCCCGAGCGTGATACCCCAGGGATCAGCGACAACACCTGAGCCAGTCCGATCCCGAGCGCGGTTCGGGCCGGCACCCCATTCACGTCGTTTACCTTGGGCGCGGGCGCCAAACGCTCGATGAGCAGGATGAGTACCCCCCCGACCACCAGGGCAACGGCCACAACCGTGGGATTGAAGAGCCGCGCCTTGATCCAGCCATGGGTGAGAAAGCCGACAATCGCCGCCGGGAGAAACGCGATGAAGAGGTTGCCCAGGAACCGGCGGCTGGGCGCGTCATGCCGGGCATCGGCGACCGTGCGGAGCAGCCGGGCGCGATAGAGCCAGACGATGGCCAGTATTGCACCTAACTGAATGAAGACGTCGAAGGTCTTGGCCCGCTCGTCGACCAGGCCGAGCCAGTTGCTCACCACGATGAGGTGGCCGGTGGAAGAGACGGGGATGAACTCGGTCGCCCCTTCTACCAGGCCGAGTATGGCACCTTTCAGCAGGAGCTCAGGCGACACTGGCCCGCCTCAAGCGAGCACTTCCCGATAATACGCCTCGTACATGGGCACGATCCTGTCGGCCGAGAATTGCTCGGCCTTGGCAATGGCCGCCGCCCGCATGGCCGTATGACGTTCTGGATCGCGTAGAAGCTCGACGGCCCGGCGGCCCATCGCTTCCACCGAGCCGACCGGCTCGAGGATGCCGTTCACCCCGTCATCGATCACCTCGGGGAGCCCCCCCGCCCTGCTGGCCACGACCGGGGCCCCGCACGCCATGGCCTCGAGGGCTGCCAGGCCGAACGACTCGGTCTGCGACGGCAGGATGAACAGATCGCTGGCCTGGAGCAACGATGCGACGGAATCCAACCGGCCAAGAAACCGTACGTCATCAGTGACCGCGAGATCGCGCGCCTCGTTTTCCGCGTCCACCCGCTCCGGGCCGTCTCCGATCATCACCAGGGTCGCGGGCATGGCTCGCCGGACCCGAGCGAAGACCCGCACCACGTCCTTCACCCGCTTCACCTCCCGGAAGTTGGAGACGTGAGTAATGACCTTGTGGCCTTCAGGGGCCACGCTCCCCCGGCATCCGGGCTCGCCCGGACGATACTCCTGGAGGTTGACGAAGTTCGGGACCATCCTGATATCACAGGTTCCACAGCCGAAAGCGCGGTACGTCTCGTCTCGGAGATAGTTCGAGACGGCGGTGACACCGTCCGATTGCTCGATCGAGAACTTGGTTATGGCGTAAAAGCTGGACTCCTGCCCTACCAGAGTGATGTCGGTACCGTGGAGCGTGGTGATCACCCGGAGCGGCCGCTCGCCTTTCAGCATCTCGCGGGCGAGATAGGCCGTTGTGGCATGGGGGATGGCATAGTGCACGTGCAGGAGGTCGAGCTCTTCCCGGAGCACGACCTCGTGCTGTTTCGAGGCCAGCGCGAGCGTATAGGGAAAATGATCGAACAGCGGATAGCGTCCCATCCGGGTCTCGACCTGATGGAAGAAGACCCGCTCGGTGTACCCCCGCAGCCGGAAGGGCGAGTCGTAGGTAATGAAGTGCACCTCGTGGCCACGGCGGGCGAGGTCGAGGCCGAGCTCGGTGGCCACAGCTCCCGAGCCACCATACGTGGGATAGCAAGTGATTCCGATTTTCATGGAGGCTATGGGCTATGGGCTGTTGGCTATTAGCTAGGCTGAGCACAAAGAGTTAGGCACACGGAATAAGGACAACGCGAGGAGCAGGCCAATAGCCCATGGCGCATTGCCCCATAGCTCATAGCGTTTTCTCCCATAGCCCCGCGATCTCAGCCGCCAGCTTCTCCGGAGACCGGGTTGCATCCAGAGTGACCACGTTGCCGGTGAGCTGGTGACGGAACCAGGTCTGCTGCCGTTTGGCGTACTGACGGGTGCCCGCCGTGATAGCCTCGGCCACGGACTCACGCGGGCGCACACCATGGAGGTATTCGACTGCCTCACGAATACCGATACCGTCGAGACCCGGGGCTTTGGCCTCATGTCCCTCGGCCAGCACGGCAGCGACTTCCTCAATGAGCCCGCGCCGGATCATCTCCTCGGCTCGCCGGGCGATCCGCTGGTGAAGCACCGGCCGGGGCACAGTTAGAACAATGTACCACGGGTCCAGTGATCCCTGGGCACGCGCGGCCTGCTGCCAATACGAGAGCGGGTGTCCGCTCAAGAGTGCCACTTCGATGGCCCGGGCAGCACGCTGCCGGCCGCCACCCCGGAACCCGGGGTCGAGCCGCGCCGCCCAACGAAGCAGCTCTATCGGCTCCAGCCGTGCGGTCCACGCGTCGAGCGACCGACGCTTGGCGGCGTCCAGCGGCGGCTCGGCGAAAAGCCCCTCGGCCAGGGCCCGCACATAAAGCCCGGTGCCGCCGACCACCATGGGCAGGTTACCCCGGGCTCGGATCTCACCCAGCCAGCACACACTATCCCTCGCGAAATGGCCGGCGCTGTACCGCGCACCGGGCTCGACCAGATCCAATCCGTGGTGCGGAACGCGGGCCCGCTCCTTCCGGCTGGGCTTGGCCGTGCCAATGTCCAGGCGGCGGTACACTTGGCGAGAGTCGGCCGAAATGATTTCCACAGGCCAATGCGCCGCGAGCGCCATCGCAACCGCGGTCTTTCCGACGGCCGTCGGGCCGACCAGCACCGGGACCCTACCGCCGGCCAAACCGGCGCTCCAACTCCTCCCGGGGAAGCTGCACGATTGTCGCGCGGCCGTGCACATCGTGCGGCGGCAGATCGGTCGCGAATAGCCGGAGAAGCAGCTCACGCATCTCGCGCTCGTCGAGCCGCTGCCCGGCTTTAACCGCGGCGCGGCACGCGTAGGTGGCCGCGAACCGCTCCAGCCGGTTGGCCCAGCCACCGAACCGCCCCCGTGCCAGGTCGGCGATGATCTCCCGGAAACAGGCCCCGGCGTCGAAGCGCGGATGCGGTGTGGGCACCGCGTGCACTACGACGGCCCGGCCGCCGAACGCTTCGGCCTCGAACCCGACCCGCCGCAGCTCCTCTCCGTGCGCCTCGAAGGCGTCGAGCTCCTCGTCGGTCAACTCCAGGGTGAGCGGAAGCAGGAGCCGCTGAGCCGGCGCCCCGACACCACTGAGCTGGACCAGAACTGCCTCGTAGAGCACCCGCTCGTGAGCCGAATGCTGATCCACGATGATCACCCCATCCGGACCCTCGTACACGATGTAGCTGTCGAACACCTGGACCAGTGGCACGTCGAAGCCGACTCTCGCCTCGGCTGCCTCAGTGCCGGAGATAGTCGGAGCCTCCGGCGGGAAGAGCTGGCCCAGATCGACCAACTGCCGGATCGAATCAGCCGTGTGCCCGGCTCCGCTGACGCCAGGCAACGGTCGCCAATCGCCCACCGGAGCCGCCGCCACCAGCGCACCGATTGCAAAGCGAACTGCTTCCTCGACGACGCGCTCCACACCAATCCGGTCACGAAAGCGAACCTCGAGCTTGGCAGGATGGACGTTCACGTCGACGTCTTCGGGAGCAACCTGAATGCGAAGGTAGATCGAGGGCCGGTCACCGGGATGGATAGCAGCACGGTAGCCTGCCTCTGCTGCCCGGACCAGGAAAGGGTCCTTGAATGGGCGGCCATTGACGAACAGCTGCGTCCGTCGCCCGGTCGGCTGCGCGTCACCAGGCCGCTGGACGTATCCGCTGACCTGGAACGCACCGGCAGCGTATTCCACCGGCACCAGGGTGCCCGCGAGGTCGCGTCCCCAGACCGCCGCGAGCCGCTCTGCCGGATCCTGCCCGGAGGGCACGGCAAGACGGCAAGTGCCGTCGACGTGGAGCTCGAAGCCAGACTCGGAATGCGCCAGCGCCAGCGTGGCGACGGCCTCCTGCGCCGCGCGAGTTTCGCTCGATGCGGAGCGAAGAAACTTGCGCCGGGCCGGCGTGTTGAAGAACAGACCTCGGATCGTAACAGTGGTTCCCCGCTGCCGCGCCGCGGCGATGACTCGCTCCAACCGTCCACCAACCACGGTGAGCTCCGACCCTTCGCCTTCGCCATCGTGGGTGACCAGACCGAGACGGGATACCGACGCAATCGCGGGAAGTGCCTCGCCGCGGAAACCAAACGTCGCTACGCCCACGAGGTCCGCGGCGCTACGAACCTTGCTGGTCGCATGCCGGTCGAGGGCCAGCACGGCGTCCTCCCGTCCCATGCCACTGCCGTCGTCGCTGACTTCGATCAACACCTTGCCGCCGTTCTCCAGCTCCACCCGCACATGCCTGGCTCCGGCGTCGAGTGAGTTCTCGACCAACTCCTTAACCACGGACGCCGGTCGCTCGACCACTTCGCCGGCGGCGATCTGATCGGCGACGGCATCGGGCAGGATTGCGATGCGGCGGGACATCGGAGAAATCTACCCACCGATGGCAGCGATGGCGTCCGAGGCAACCCACCCCTCTCGCGAGCCCGCAACGCGCACCAATACCCATCCTCGATCGTTTGTTCTCAGGATCTGCACCGCTCCTCCGGCGTCGAGCGGCCCCAGCGCTGGAGCGCGCCCATGAGGCGAGAGCCGCAACGTGGTTTGATCCAGAACGATCCCGACCGGTCGCCGGTACCAGGCGCGAAGCCCGAAACCGGCCGCTGTGGTCGCAGCGGAGAACAGGAGCAGGATTGCCCACCGGTCGCGCTGCCGAGGGCGGAGTACCCAGGCGACCCAGCCCACCAGCCAGCCCAACGCCCCCATAAGTAGCAGCTCCTCCGGTGTGACTGGAGGAGACCAGGTCCACCGCGCCGAGGTCGCGTCCGGTGGCGGCGTGAGCCGAAGTGCACGCTGAATCGTGGGCTCGCGCGGCTCCAGCCGCCGAGCCCGCTGCCAGGCCGCGGCTGCGCGACCCTCCTGGCCGAGCCGGTAGTAGGCTGCACCGAGATCGTACCAGTGGGCGCCGACGGTTGGCTCGAGCTCGGCCCTGCGAGCAAACCCCTCGGCGGCGGCGTGAAGAGCCCCGCTCTCGTAGAGTTGCTCGGGCGGGGGAGACTGCGCCCCGAGCCCCCCGGCAAGGAAACTCACGATCAGACCGGCGACGGTTCCCCGTCTGCGCCAACCGCGGAGTGAGCCCCCTAGCCGGCGCATCAACTCCTCGACCTCGGAGACCAGCGCGGCATCCTCTTCGGAGGGGTGGCCGGGACCATACCGCCGAGCCAGAAGCTGTTCCCGAGCCGCAGCCAATCTCCAGGCCGTGTCGGCATCAGCCCCCGCCGCCCGCACTGCGGCCGCGAGTCCGCTGCGCGAGCGATGGTCGGGGTCCGGCACCAGGCTCCGCACTACCGCATTGAGCTCTTCCTCCGCGCCCCGGAGTCCTGTTACTGGAGGAATGGCGCGCCGCCGGCGGCGGCGGGGCCGCCACGCGCGGCCGAAAACGGCGAGCGGGGGCAGCAACAGAATCGCTGCCCACCCCCAATCCGGAACCGCCTGTGCGACTCGTCGAGCGAGAGCCGGTGACCCACTCGGGAGCAGTGGGGGTGGCAGTGCCGCTGAACTCGTCGACTCGCCGCCCGCCGCAACCGGCAGCGAGGCCGCAGCGGTGCCTGCCGACCGGTATGCCCGCGCCGCCAGGTCGTAGTACGAGTAGCTGACCGGCGGCAACGTGAGGGGTCCTATCGAATCCGGCACGAGCAGATACCTGAAAGTCTTGAGCCCGCCCACACGGCCGTCGCTGGTGGTCACCTGTTCATCGACCCGATCCGCGTACGCGCGAGCGGTGCGCGGCCATCGGAAAGCAGGAGGCGGCCAGAGCGCCGAGTTTCCTGCACCGGTGAGCATCAGCTCCACGACCACACCTTCACCCGGGTGCGCAGTGGGAGGGGTGATCCTGCGCTCCACTCGCAGTTCCGAGCCTACCGCGCCGTTGAAGTCAGCCGGACGGCCCTGGGTCGGAAGCGGCTGCACGGTCAGTGACTCGGGCAGGCTGGTCAGGGCAAAGCGTTCCTCCTGACTGAAGAACTGGAGAGCGAGCGGCGTACTGTACTTCAACATGGCGCGCGGGATCGCAATCGTTCCGGCGACCAGGGGGAATACCACCTGGTGAGCTACGAAGAGGTCGTAGGCGATCCCGCCGATGTTGCGGGTTACGGCGATGCCGGAGGGTGCTGCCTGCGGATAGCTCCAGACACCGTCGATCACCGGCGGTTGCAGCGTCGGCGGGCGGCGGAGCTGCAAGCGCAGGTCGCGGGGAAACCAGGCAGCGGTAACGACGTCGACCTGTTCGCCGACTCTAACCGTATCAGCCGATACCACCAGCGCCACCGCGGCTTTGCCTCGCGGCGGTGGCGGGGTGCGCTCCAACAGGGTCCGGAGCTTGGGGTTAAGCGTAGTGGCGGTCACGGCCCCGCTCGGCTCGATGTCCACCACAAGGGCCGGGGCCTCGGCCGTCTCGCCCCCCTGGGTGGCTCGGGCCGGACCGATTTGCCAACGCCCGGGGCGCAACGCGCGGAGGCGGACCTCCAACACGGTGGTGCGGGTCGGACCGCCGGAAAGTGAGACTTCGGTGCGCTCGCTCCGCGAGACGATCTCGAATCCGTTGAACGGCGCGATGGTCAGGCTCATCGGCTCCGACGACTGGCTCACCGCCCGGGCGGTATACACCAGCTCGTCTCCCACCGAGATTCGATCCTGATCGACCGACACGTGTAGCTCGGGTGGCCCCGACTGCAGCAGGACCAGCAGGACGAACGCGATCACCAGTCCTTGACTCCATCAGCAGAATTGCCCTTGAGCCGGCGCTGCTGGTCCGCCCGGGTCTCCCGTTCGCGACGCTCCATCGAGCTCAGGATTTGCTCCGCCTGGCTTTGACTGAGCCCCTGATCCTGGTTCTCGGGCCGCGTGGGCTCCGGCGATTGCGAGCCACCACCTCCACCTGCAGGCGGCTTTCCACCGCCGCCGCCGCCGCCGCCGCCTGCTGCCGGCGGAGGCCGCCGGCGCTCGGTCAGCTCGAGATTCCATTTGGCGCGAGCCGAGGAGGGTTGCAGCAGCAATGCCTCGCGCAGCCGGTCGGCAGCCTGACCGAGGAGCTCATCCCGCTTGGTGGTGTCGGCACTCGCGGCCAGCAAGGCGACAAGGCCGAGATTGTACAGAGCGCGGTACCTCAGGTCGGGATCGAGGGACTTGGCAGCTTCGGTCAGGGCGCCCCGAGCAACCTCGAACCGCCGCGCATCCAAAGCTGCCGTGCCCGCGTTATAGAATGCGGTGTCGCGTGCACTACCCCGTGCCTCCTGTAGGAATGCCGCAGCCGCTCCGGCGGGATCGCCGGCTGCCATGGCGCGGGTGCCGGCCGTCGGTCGCTGCGCACCGGCTGAGGTCGACAGCAGCAGCAGACCTCCGAGGCTGACCAACGCCGGACCTGGTCGAAGGATGGTGTACCCCAGTAGCAGGAACCCAGCCGCAAGCACGGGGATCCAGGCGCGAGGCACCAGATCGCTGGTCCGGGTGTCCGATGTGGGACTTCGCTTCATGGCGGCCACCACGTCGCGGACCGCGCCGGCCTGGTCAGGTAGCTCGTTGGGGACCAGCGTGCCTTCGGCCGCGTCCACTACGGCGCGGAGCATATCGTCTCGCCGCTGGGTCCGGATCACGGTTCCCTCTTCGTCCTGCTTGTACTCCAACAAGGTCCCGGACGAATCCCGGAGCGGTATCCGCGTCGGCAGGGCGCGTCCCTGTGCCACCACGATCAGGCGCACTCCGGCGTCCTTGAGCGCCTCGGCCGCCGCAATCGCCCCCGGCAGCGTGTCGTGCCCTTCGCCGTCGGTGAAGAGAACCAGCACTCGATCGGCCGCGTCGGTGGCGGCGGCAAGGAGCTGGGCGCCCTGGGTGAGAACCGCCGTAAGATTGGTGCCGCCTTCGCTGGCCAGATCGGGATCCAGGGCATCGAGATACATCCGGATGGCGCCACCATCGGTGGTCAGCGGAGCCAGGATGTAGCTTCTCCCGGCGAATGCGATCATTCCGAGTCGATCGCCCTCGAGATCCTGAATCAGTCGTCGCGCTTCGCGCGAGGCGCGCTGCAAACGACTCGGCGCCACGTCCTCCGCCAGCATCGATCTGCTGATATCCATGGCAAAGACCAGACTCAGCGCTCGGGTCTCGGTCTTGACCTCGGTGCGGCCGGAGCGCGGCCCCGCCAAACCGATGGCGGCCAATAGCGCCGCCACCCCGAGCTACCGCCGGAGCCCACCCCCCGCGGGCTCGAGCCAGCCGGCCCAGCGAAGGGGACCACCTTCGGGCCAACTGGATACGGCGGCGGCGCGCGAGCCAGGCCGCGCACCCGAACGCCACCGCAAGCACCGGGGCGAGAAAGAGAACCAGCGGTGCATCGAACGTCATGGAACCCGCACCACGAGGGTCGTTGCGATGAGGAGCTCGAGCGCGAGCGCGCCGAGTCCCAGCAGGATCAGTGGCCGAGTGGTCTCATCGTAACGGGTGTACCGGGTCACCTGAATCGGGGTCTTCTCCAGTGCATCGATCTGGCGGAAGATTCGGCTGAGAGCCTCGCTGTCCTTGGCCCTGAAGTAGCGCCCGCCGGTCTTCTGGGCGATCTCCTGCAGCAATGGCTCATCGATGCGCACCGGGAGCAGCTCGTAGCGAAAGCCGCCCAAGCCGCGGCCGGTTGGAATGGGCGCCTCCCCTATGGTGCCGACGCCTATGGTGTACACCTTGATACCAAAAGCAGCTGCCGTCGCCGCCGCGGTCCGAGGATCGATCAGCCCCTTGTTGTTCTCCCCATCGGTCAGCAGCAGGATCACTTTGGACTTGTCGGGCGCCCGGCGCAGCCGGTTCACGGCGGTCGCCAGACCACTCCCGATGGCCGTGCCGTCTTCCAGACTGCCGATCTTGAGGTCCATGACGGCCTGTTCGATGACGGGGTAGTCCAGAGTCACCGGCACCTGGGTGAGCGCCTCGCCGGCGAATGCCACCAGTCCGATCCGGTCCGCGCTCCGCCCGCGGATGAAGCCAACCGCCTGCCGCTTGGCTACCTCCAGCCGATTGGAGGGAGCGAAGTCCTCGGCGAGCATGCTGCTGGAGATGTCGATCGTGATGACAATCGCGATTCCCTCCTGCTTCACCTCGACAAGATCGCCCCCGAGCCGCGGGCCCGCTGCCGCGAAGAGCAGGCCCGTCAACGCAAGCGCTCGCAGCGCAGGTGGAAGCATCACCCACCAGGGCCGTCTCACCGCCTCCGCAGGCAAGCTGACGTCGCTGTACCTTGCTGCGGGACTCTCTCCCCGGCGGCGACGCCACCACCATATGGTCAGGGCGAGCAGGAGCAACAACAGCAGCCAGGGGCGGGCGAAGGTCATGCGGCATCGCGCAACAGACGGTCGCGCATCTCGATGGTCGAACGGGAGAGTCTCAGCGCTTCGGAGGAGGGCAGCAGCCCGAAGCGCACACCATCGAGCCCCCGAAGGAGCTCGCTCAGTTCCTGCAACGGCCACTTCGGCCGTGCCGCCGCGATCTCGGCCAGGACTCGTTCGGTGTCCAGCCCAAGGTGCGCAGAAGCCACTCGCTGCTCCACGGCAGCGCGGAGCCGGGCTGCCGCCACGTTAGCGACGGCGCGGTATTCGCCGGCGTCGGCCCAGCGCGCCAGTGGAAGTTCGAGCGCATCGGCGCCGGAGGGCGGGTGCTGCCGTGCCTGCCGGCTTGCCGCGCCGACGCCACCAGAGGTGAACTGGTAAGAGCAGGGCCAGCGACGCGAGCCAGAGAACGGCGATTGGTGCCAGGCTCACCACCCTTCGGGGGACGAGGCTGGCCCGGGGCTGTGGCGCCAGGACCGAGTCTGGGGGTACCCGAGGGAGGACGCTTCTGACCTCGACGCTCAGTCGCTCGCCTGCCAGGGAGTCGACTGTTCCTCCCGGTCCGAGGAGTAGCGGTCCAGGGAGCTCGATGGTGTGGTGCCCCGTTCGCCAGAGCACAACCGGATACGAGATCTCGGCTGAGTCTCCGGTCAGGACCACGCGGCCCGGTCCGAGCAGCTCGACCGGGTCGGAGGGCTCCCACTCTGTGGCCCGGACGGCATGCCCCGTCGGGACGCGAACCGTTCGACTGAGCCACACGGTGTCACCGACGCTTGGTGCCGTCCCTTGGAGCAGGAGGCTCGTCCCGAGCCATGCGGGGAGCAGCAAAGCTGCGGCCAGATATCCGAGCAGGTTGATCACGCGCGATTGATCCGGCGCGCCCGGCGCGCGAAGGCGCGACGCAAGGGGATGGAGTAATCCTTGCCGGTCTCCAGCCTGACGTGATCGGCCCCCGAGGCGGCGAGAGCCCGGGCTCGATCTTCTCGGCGGCGTCCGGCGAGGAGCGCAACTCGCGCTCGCACTTCCCTGCTCCCGGTATCGACCAGCACTCGGCGGTCGGACTCGGCGTCCACGATCTCGATCCAACCGGACTCTGGCAGGTCATGCTCCCGCGGATCGTCCACCGTGATCGCCACGACATCGTGTCGCGCACCGAGCCGGCGCAGCGGCCGCTCCCAGCCTTCGGCAATGAAATCGGAGAGTACTACCACAATGCTGCGATGCCGCAGAACCCGACTGGCGTAGGAGAGACTGGCGCCCAGGTTGGTGCGCCGGCCTGCCGGCTGAAACGCGACCAGGTCGCGGATCACCCGAAGGGCGTGGCGGCGGCCTTTCCGCGGCGGGATTACCCGCTCGACCGTGTCGGAGAACAGGAGCGCTCCCACCCGGTCGTTGTGGTGCGCCGCGGCGAGCGCCAGGACAGCGGCGATCTCCACCGAGAGTCCAGCCTTGGTAACCGGCTCACCGAAACGAGTCGATCCGGACTGATCCACCACCAGCATGACGGTGAGCTCTCGCTCCTCGGTGAAGGTCTTCACATACGGACTCGCCAGGCGGGCGGAGACGTTCCAGTCGATGGAGCGGAAATCGTCGCCGTGCTCGTACGCGCGCACCTCGGCGAATTCCATTCCCTGCCCTCGAAACACGGAACGGTACTCACCCGCGAACAGCGAGCCCACGAGCCCACGCGTTCGGAGCTCGATGGATTTGACCTGTTTGAGAATCTCGGGAGAGACGGCTGGCATGGTTAAAAAAGTGAACCGTGAACCGTGAACCGTAAACGGGAGGTGGGCAGCAGGGCCGGTTTACTGTTCACCGTTTACCGTTCACGCTTCTCATGGCACCCTCAACGCCCCCAGCACCCGCGTCACCACATCATCGGTGGTCACGTCCTCGGCTTCGGCTTCGAACGTGAGCACGATCCGGTGCCGGAGCACGTCGGGAGCCAGAGCCCGGACGTCTTCGGGAACCACGTAGGCGCGCTCCCGCAGAAATGCGTGCGCCCGCGCCGCCTGAGCCAGGGCAATGGACGCCCGGGGCGACCCGCCGAAGGCAACCAGGGGCTTGAGATCATTGAGACCCACCAGGCCAGGGTCGCGGGTGGCGCGGACCAGATCGACGATGTAGTCCACCACCTTCTGATCCATGTAAAGTCCGGCGATGGCGCTGCGCGCAGCGAGAATGTCGTCGGGAGCGAGCACCCGCTCAACGGTGATCTCCTGGCCCCCGCTCATCCGCAACAAGACCTCTTTCTCCTCGTCACGCGTAGGATAGCCAACTCGCACCTTCAGCATGAACCGGTCGAGCTGCGCCTCGGGAAGAGGATAAGTACCCTCGCTCTCGATCGGGTTCTGGGTGGCGAGTACGAGGAACGGCTCCTGGAGCGGGTAGGTGGTGCCGCCGATGGTCACCTGGTGTTCCTGCATCGCCTCCAACAACGCCGCCTGCACCTTGGCCGGTGCCCGGTTGATCTCGTCCGCCAGAATGATCTGGGCGAAGAGCGGTCCCTTCTTGACGTGAAACTCCTGGCTCTTCTGGTTGAAGACCATCGTACCGATCACGTCGGCTGGGAGAAGATCGGGGGTGAACTGAATGCGGGAGAACGAGGCGTGAATGATCTCCGCGAGCGTCCGCACCGCGAGGGTCTTGGCCAGGCCGGGCACACCCTCGAGCAGGATGTGACCACCGGTCAGCAGCCCGACCAGTAGCCGCTCCACCATGGCATCCTGCCCCACGATGCGCCGAGACACTTCCTTCAGGATCCGCTGAACCGGTAGCAGCTCGGCGGGCTTGGGGCTCAGCTTGGTGGCGCTCACCTCGTGCTCCTCGATGTATGGCGGGACCGTTTTCCCGACGGCCTCTCGGCGGGAGCGGTTTCAGTGTCTTCGGGATTGAGATGGACCGCCTTATAGAGCGCCGCCTCCTCACGCGGTGTCAGTGGCCGGTACCGGCCCGGCGGGAGATCGCCCAACCTGACGGGCCCGTACGAGAGACGAGCCAGTCGCTCGACCTTGAGTCCCATGGCCTCACACCAGCGGCGAACGATGCGATTGCGCCCCTCCTCGAGCGTAAGGTCCAGAATGCTTCGCCCCTCCTTACCTGGCCTGACCTTGACGTCGGTCGGCACCACGGGGCGACCGTCGATCACGATACGCTCCCGCGCCAAGGCCGCTATTTCGGCCGTGGGCCGGCCGTGGACCAGGGCCGTGTAACGGCGAGGTATCCGGTAACGCGGATGGGTAAGGCGGTGCACCGCTTCCCCGTCGGTGGTCAGGATCAGCAGCCCGGTCGTCATGACATCGAGCCGGCCGACATAGGTGAGAGCGGCCGGATTGGGAATGAAGTCGAGCACGGTGCGACGCCCCTCTTCGTCGTCTGCCGTGGTGACGACGCCGAGCGGCTTGTGGAACGCGAGCCACCTGCGCTCCTGCGTCTTCACTGCCTTCCTCCCGACCGTGATTCGCTGACGCTCGGGATCCACCTTCATGCCGAGTGTTGCCGGTTTACCGTCGACCTTCACCTGGCCATCCTCGATCAGCTTCTCCGCGGCTCGCCTGGATGCCACCCCGGCCCGGGCCAGCGCACGCTGGAGCCGCATCTCACTCATACTCCGCCTCGACATACGCCGCCGCGTCATCCGCCCCTTCCGCCACGGCACGATGCGGCCGCAGAGCAATGGTGAGCTCCTCGGCCTTGGGAAGATCGGCGAGATCTCCCATCCCCAGCAGCTCGAGGAAAAGGGCCGTCGTCCCATACAGGAGTGGCCGCCCGAGGGCTTCACTGCGTCCGACGACTTCGATCAGGCCTCGCTCCTGGAGCGAGCGCAGCACGCCGCCGGCTGAGACCCCGCGAATCTCCTCGATCTCCACCCGCCCCACCGGCTGCCGGTACGCGATGACCGCGAGCGTCTCCAGCGTCGCAGCCGTGAGCTTGGGAGTGCGAACCGAGAACTGGGCCCGCTCGATGGCTGCGGCATGCACTGGCCGAGTGAGGATCTGGTATCCACCGGCCAGCTCGACCAGCTCCACCCCGTGCTGGTTGAAGTCGTAGTGCTCGCGAAGCTGCTCCAGCGCCACCCGTACGTCGGCCGCGTTGGCATCGGAGTCGAGGGTTGCCAACTCCTCGGCCGTCAGCGGCCGGCAGGCGGAGAACAGCGCCGCTTCAAGCAGCTGGGCGAGGGGACTCACGAGCGATCACCATCGGGCAGAAAGGAGTGGGCTGGAGGAGGCGGAGACTTCCCCGCTTGGCCAGCTCCAGCAGAGCCAACAGCGTAGAGAGCACGTCGACGATCGTGCCCCGTGAACCGAGCGCGTCGAGCCAGCGGATCTCCTCCTGGTCGAGGAGGAGGTCTTCGATGCGCCGGGTCGCCGATTCCACGTCCAGCGGCCGGGCGACGACCCGGTGCAACACCGGTGAAGGGATCCCGGCAATCACCCGGTCGATTGCGGCGAGCATATCGAACAGGTTGAGCGTGAGCGGCGGTGGGGGGAGGGCTGGTGGCGGCGGCAGGTAGCCCCGGGCAAACTGCTCGGCCCGCTTCTCGGCGGCCCGGCCCAACCAGACCGCCACCTCCCGGATCTGCTGGTATTCCAGAAGCCGCCGCACCAGCTCCGCCCGCGGATCCTCCCAGCCATCCTCCTCGGCCCCGCGCGGCAGCAGCATCTGCGCCTTAAGCCGCACCAGGCGGCTCGCCATGTCGAGGTAGTCCGCCGCCTGGTTGAGACCGAGCTCGTGGACTGCCTGAAGAAATTGATCGGCGATCCTCGCAATGGGGATATCGGCGATCTCGAGCTGTTCCTCCCGCAGGAGGTGCAGCAAGAGATCAAGCGGTCCAGAGAACGCCTCGAGCTCGACCACAAAGCCCGAGCCCGCACTCAAGGCGCTGGTCGGCGCCTCGGGATAGGTGGTGGGTTCAGTCGCGGTCATGACTGAAAGATGTTCCACCCGTCCCCCACATGGAACGGCAGGATCACCCGCAGCAGAGCATTCCGGATCGCGTACGCGGGCGTCAGGAGGACCGAGACCACCGGAGGGAACAGGAACAGGAGGATGAATAGGGGGAGATAGCCGAATCGCTGCAACCCGCGGTACCAGCTGCCCGCCTTGGGCGGCAGCGCATGATAGAGAAGATGTGAGCCATCGAGCGGCGGAACTGGAATCAGGTTGAAGAAGCAGAGCACCAGGTTGAGCCAGATCCCGTACACCATCATGCGCTGGGCCGTGTCGAGCACCGGAATCGCGGAGGGCAACGACGCGGCCAGGAGACCGAGAAGCACGAACACCACCGAGCAGGTCAAGGCGATCATCAGATTGGTGGCGACTCCGGCCACGGAGACCAACAGATCTCCTTTGACATAGTCCTTGAACTTGCGCGAGTCCACCGGCACCGGCTTGGCACCGCCGAAGGTGTATTGCCCGTGGGAGCCAAACCAGATCAGCGCGGGCATGAGAATGCTCATCCAGGGATCGATGTGTGGCAGCGGATTGAGGGTGACCCGGCCAAGCCGGTATGCCGTGTCGTCTCCCTGCCGGAGCGCGGTTGCCGCGTGGGCATATTCATGAGCGCACATAGCGAAAACCAGCATGGGGAAGGCCAGCACAAAATCGCCGAGTTGTCGATCCAGGAGACCGCCTCTATTTGGGGGCGCCGAAGGTTACACGCGCGACAAGGACAAAGTCAAAACCGCGTGCCGCTTGACCTTGCGCACTCGGTGGCCTATTCTTTCCGGCTCAGCTTCCGGAGCGTTTCCGGAACGAACTTCCCAGTTACCGAGGTTGCCGTGCCCCGTATCAAGTCTGCTGCCAAGCGTATGCGTCAGGGTCGTACCCGTGCCATACAGAACCGCACCCATCGAAGCGAGCTACGGACGGCGCTCAGGAAGGTACGTGCTGCCACCGGAGCCGAGGCGGCGACCGCCTACGCCGAGGCGGTGAAGCTTCTTGACCGCGCCGCCCAGAAGAGCATCGTCCACAAGAATGCCGCGGCCCGCCAGAAGAGTCGGTTGGCGAAGCTGGTGGCGAGTAAGAAGTGAGAGGTGAGAAGTGAGAGGTAAGAAGTGAGAAGTAAGAGGGGAAATCAATCGGGGCGCCTGGGTTGAAGGGCGCCCTTTCAGTTTGAGGGGACAGACCTAAGAAACTACTTTAAGTCTAGTACATAAGCTTTGTGCTAGTAAAGTGTTGCTTCCACTCCGACTTCTCACCTTCTCACCTCTTACTTCTCACTTCTTACTTTTTACTTCTCACTTCTTACTTTTCAGACCCCGGCCAGCTCCGCCCCACAGCGTTCGCAATACCATTCCGTAGGACGGTTGAGCGTCCCGCACTCACCGCACTTCAACGTCTTGGCGACACCGGATGCCGCCTTGCCACCTCCTCCCGCTGCTGCGGCCGGGTTGGGCGCGGAGGTTTCCCGCGGCGTGGCGGTCGTGGTAACAGCAGGCATTCCTGGATTGCTGGGACGGCGGGTACTCAGCCGGGATGGTTCATCGTCAGACACCGACTTGAGAAAGGCCATCTCGTCCACCGGGACTGCCGCAGGCTCGGGCTGGCTCCGCGGCCTCGCAGCCGGGGGGGTCGGCTCCACCGGCTCGTCGGCGACGTGGCTAAACATGGGCGCCTGCTCGAGCACCTCGGGACGCGGGGCGCGAGGAGCCGGCGGCGGCGGTGGCGCCGCCGCGGTGGTGCGTGGCCCCGCGATCAGGGCCTGGATCTCACTGAGCCGACTGATCTCGCTTCCAATAGCGCGGAGCTGAGTGCGGAGCTGTTCGATGCCTCTCTTGCTCTGCTCACTATGGCGCCGCCACTCCTCCTCACTGTACTCACCTACGGAGTGCCGCACTTCCGCCTCCGCGAGCGCCTCTTCCGCGGAACGCCGTTCACGATCGAGCTCGGCCTGGGACGCGTGCTGCCGCTCGAGCTCCTCCGCGATGGCCGCGCTACGCCCTCGCAGCTGCTCCATCACCGACTCGAGCCGAGCCTCGTAGTCGCCCCGGACCCGCTGGCGCACCGCGGGTGAGGCCTTGTCACCAGACGTGTCGAGGCGGAGGATCCACTCTTCGTACTGCGAGCGTTGCTCCAGCAGCGCTTCGATCGTCACTTCAGTATCCGTGATCGTTTTGGCCATGGGAAGGGTTTCCTCTCATCCGCTCTAAGACGTCGATCTGATGCCGGGTGAGCTGATTCACCCTGCCGAGAGCACGGGCTATAAGCAGAATCCGGGCGCCATGCTCCAGACCTTCATTCGGATTCGGGCTTGAGCTCCGGAAGTCGATACACCCTCAGATGCAAATCTAATTCGGTCGTGGGCTCCCGACAGCCTCTGGTGCGGCTCCCACCCAGGTCAACCCGCCCCGGCCTCTCGGGCCCGGATGCCCACTCTCAGCGGGCTCGCTGGAACACGACCTGCCCCCTGACGATCGTCACTTCGGCCCGGCCGGTGAGCCGGCGTCCGGTGAAGGGTGTGTTACGGCTCTTGGAGAAGAACTCGGCCGGGTCGACGACCCACTCCGCCTTGGGATCGGCGATGAGCACGTCGGCGGGACAGCCGGCCGCGAGCGTGCCCCCCGGGAGATTGAAAATCCGCGCCGGCACGGTACTCATGCGATTCACCAGGTCGGGAAGAGTCAGGAGGCCCGGCTCCACCAGCTCGCTGATGGCCAGGCCGAGCGCCGTCTCCAGGCCGAGGATCCCGTTGGGTGCGTTGTCGAATTCTCGCTCCTTGGCGTCGTAATGGTGCGGAGCGTGGTCGGTGCAGATCGCATCGATCGTTCCGTCTCGGAGTGCCTGGCGGATGGCTTCACGATCCTCCGGCTCTCGCAATGGTGGATTCATCTTGGCGTTGGTGTCGTAGCCTTCACAACGCTCATGCGTCAGCGTGAAATGGTGGGGGCAGGCCTCGGCGGTAATCCGGATTCCCTTTTCCTTGCCGCGGCGAATCAGCTCCACGGATCCGCGGGTCGACATGTGGCACAGGTGGACATGTCCCCCGGTCAGCTCCGCGAGCAGGATGTCGCGTGCGACCATGATCTCTTCGGCCGCAGCGGGTATGCCCTTCAGGCCAAGCCGGGTCGAGACGATCCCTTCATGCATGGCGCCACCGGCCGCGAGTGTGGGATCCTCGCAGTGGTCGGCCACCGGAATCCCGAACGTGCGGGCATACTCCAGGGCAGTGCGCATCAGGTGGCTGGAGACCACCGGCTTGCCGTCGTCACTGACGGCTACCGCCCCGGCACCGACCAGCTCTCCGAACTCGGCGAGCTGCTGTCCCTTCGAACCCAGCGAGATCGCCCCGATCGGGTACACTCGCGCCTTGCCGGCACGCTGGGCCTGGCTCACGATGAATCCGATGGCGGCCTGGTTGTCGGTAACCGGATCGGTGTTGGGCATGGCGCAGACGGCGGTGAATCCACCGGCCGCGGCGGCCATGGCGCCGGTCGCCACCGTCTCCAGCTCCTCCTGGCCCGGCTCGCGCAGGTGCACGTGGAGATCGATCAGTCCGGGAGTGACGATCTTGCCGGACGCATCGATCACCAGTGCGCCGTCGGGTGTGCCGATATCGCGTCCCACCGCAGCGACCTTGCCTCCTTCGAGATAGACATCGGCGACGCCGTCGGTACCACGCGAAGGGTCGATGACCCGCCCACCCCGTATCAGGATCGGCTTCATCGGTCGTCCGCTCCGCTCTGGGCCCAATCGGGAGATCCGCCCGCGAGCAGATACAGCACCGCCATGCGAACCGCGACGCCGTTAGTCACTTGCGGCAGGATGACGCTGTGAGGACCATCGGCGACGTCGCTATCGATCTCGACACCCCGGTTCATCGGTCCCGGGTGCAGAATGAGCAGATCCTTCGGGGCCCGGGCGAGGCGTTCTTTGGTGACACCGAACACCCGGTTGTATTCCCGCAGCGAGGGGAAGAAACCCGCCTCCATGCGCTCGAGCTGGAGCCGGAGCACGTTGAGCGCGTCGGCCCACTGAATCGCGTCTTCGATCCGGGGCAGGATGGTGACGCCGAGATCCTGGACGTTGCGTGGCAGCAGCGACGCGGGTCCGCAGACTCCCACTTCCGCGCCCAGCTTGGTCAGGCCCCAGATGTTGCTGCGGGCCACCCGGCTGTGCAGGATATCACCACAGATCGCCACCTTCAGTCCCTTGATTCGCTTGAACCGGTCACGCAGCGTGAGCATGTCGAGCAGTCCCTGCGTCGGATGCTCGTGCTTGCCGTCTCCCGCATTGATGACGTTGGATCGGATCCGCTGCCCCAGAAACTGGGCCGCGCCCGAGGCTTCGTGCCGGATCACCACCATGTCGATCCGCATGGCCTCGAGATTCTTGGCGGTGTCGACCAGCGTCTCGCCTTTGCTCACCGAGGAGCCGGCGGCCGCGACGTTCACCGTGTCCGCCGAGAGTCGCTTCTCGGCGAACTCGAACGAAATGCGGGTGCGGGTGGAAGCCTCGAAGAAGAGGTTGACGATCGTCTTGCCCCGCAGCGCCGGCACCTTCTTGATGGCCCGCTCGCTGACCTCCTTGAACGGCTCCGCGGTGTCGAGGATGAGCAGGATCTGCTCCGCGCTCAGCGGCTCGAGGCCGACCAGGTCCTTGCCAAGGCTGGGCGTGCTCATTTACCCCCTCACCAGCTCGACCGCGTCCCGGCCATCGAGCTCGGAGACGAAGACATCTACCCGATCCTTGGGGCCGGTGCTGACGCTGGTACCGACGATGTCGGCCTGGATCGGCAGCTCGCGGCCTCCCCGGTCGATGAGCACACACAGCAGAACCCGTCGCGGGCGTCCGAAGTCGGCGAACTCGTCGAGCGCCGCCCGAACCGTCCGACCGGTGTAGAGCACGTCGTCCACGATGACGACGGTCTTGCCGTCGAGGTCGGGCAGCCTGGTCTCGCCCACCACCGGCCGAGGGCCGATGGTCTGGAGATCATCTCTATAGAGGGTGATGTCGAGCTTGCCGCAGGGGAGGTTCGAGCCTTCGGAGGCGTCGATCAGGCGCTTCAATCGGTCAGCCAGCTCGACTCCTCGGCGCTGGATCCCGACGAGGACGAGCTCGTCGGTGCCCCGGCTTCGCTCGACGATCTCACTCGCCATGCGCGCCAGCGTGCGGCCGAAAGCGCGGTCGTCGAGAAGAGGCGTACGGGAGGGCATCGGGGCGGGAAGCTAGCGTGGAGGGCTGGTGACGGAAGGAGTCCGAACCGCGAGCGGTAGGGGCCCCCGCGCGTCATTCCGAGCGGAGCGAGGAATCGGGTGGCCTGACGTCTGGCATCGGAGTCCTAACGGCCGCCCGGACGATTCCCCACTCCGCTCGGAAGGACTTCCGACTTGGCCTTCGGCTATAACCGGCCAGCGCGAAGCAGGATCTCTGACTGCCCCACCCGGGGAAGCTGCTGGACCGCCTTGGGATCACTCATGTCCACCCGCGCCGCCATCTGGGCCCTGTGCTCCGCGGCCGTCGTCTGGCTCCAGGCAACCGCCACCGAGTCGCCATACACCGCAACTACCGGGAAGCTCGCCGCGACACCGGGGTCGCTGAGCACGCTCTCTCGGCCGAAGCTCCGCCCGCTGTCCGCCGACCGGCGTGCCAGAGACCCGTGGCATGTCGCTCAGCCCATCGTCCCAGACGACATACACTCCTCCTGCCGGCGCCAGCGCCAGCTGTATGTGCGCGGGCGGGCCCGGTCGCCGGTTGCGATCGGTTGGGCCGGTGAATGTCTTCCCTGTCGTCGGATCGGGCATAGTACACGCCCGCCTCGCCTTCCTTCCCGTCCACCAGGCCACATGAACCCGCGCCCTGGGCGTCCACCTGGAGCGAGGGCCCCGCGTGCGGGCAGCCAGGATAGACCCAGTCATCCTGCCGGGGCCGCACCGGCGGGTCCAGGTCTGCCACCGTCCGAGGACCGGGTCACCACGACGTCGCGAACGTCGTCCGGCAGAATCGCTCGCCAGGCCACGTAGATGGTGCCATCCGCGGCGACCGCCACTGAGGTCCGGCAGCAGGGACAGGTGGGATCGGAGTAGATCGGCCGGTTGGCCTCCCAAGTCCGCCCGCCGTCATGGGACCGGCTCATCCACACGCCGGAATGGCCCTCGCGGGCGTCGAGCCAGGTAGCCAACAGGAGCCGTTCGGCGGCGCGGTGAGCGCGTGGAAGTTGTGGGAGCCGAACTCGTGCCCATCGTTGACGGTGACGGGTTGCTCCAGGTCCGTCCCTGGTCGGTCGAGCGAATGAAGCGCAGCGCGCTGACGGGAAAACGCTTGCCCGGCACCTCCTTCCCCACTGCGTACAACACCGATATCGCCCCGCCGAGTCGGCCGCGAGCTGGGGCGGGGCCTCGCCGTGCGCCTCGATGGCCCCAGCGGATCGCGCACGGTACGGTGGGTAGCGGGGTGCGCGGCGCCAGCCGGCGTCACCGACAGGTTGAGGCTGCCGTCCGGAGCCCCCATCCGGTGCAGACACCCATGACACCACGCGGTCCCGGGGTGTCGAGAGGAACATCGGTGTCGCGCCGTTTTCGGTCTCCTGCGAGACCACCAGGGCCGGCGTGAAATCCAGAGCCGGACCTCTCGATTGAGCACCGCAGGCTGTGCAGCACGCAGGGCCGCCACGATCTCGACCGCGAATGATCGGGTATGCATCAGTTGAACCGATACTGCGCGCCGAGGTAGAACTGGCGCGGCGCGCCGGGACGGAACCGCTCGCCCTGCTGCGCATTGAAGGACGAAGTCTCGGCGAAGGTGCGGTTGCCCAGGTTGGTGACCCGGCCAGTGAGCTCCAAATGGGCCACCACCGGCACCGTGCCGTAGACATTGAACAGACTGTGTCCGGCGTACTTGTGGGTGTTGTCCGGATCCATCCAGTAGGACCCCAACCGGGTCCACTCGAACGCGATGAGGCCTGACGAGAGGAAAGCCGGCCGGTAACTGAGCCGAGCGTTGCCCAGGAAGCGGGGCGCCAGCTCCATCTCGTTGCCACTGTAGTCGACGCCCGCTCTCGGGCTCCAGGCGACGTAGGTGTGTTCGGCGTAGGACACCGCGCCGTCCAGCCGCAAGCCGGCTACCACGGCAAGCCCGACGCCGAGCTCTACTCCCCGGTGATTCGTCGCGCCGGCGTTCTGGGTGAGTCTAAGGCCGTTGGTCGGATCGAAGAATGTCAGGATGTCGTCCCGCAAGCGCATGCTGTACCCGGTGGCCTCGCAGGGTCACCACCCCGCCGAGTGCCGTTCTGAAACCGGCCTCCCAACTCGCTGCCCGAACCGGTTTGAGATCCACCGTGCTCTCGGCGGAGCCCTGGCGGAAGAGTTGGCTCTCGGAAGGCGCCCGAAACGCCTCGCGATAGGAGGCGAACACGCTCGCGTTGGGCGCGATCTCCCAGGTGGCACCGAGCTTGGGACTAAGCCGGTTGAAGCCGACGCCGGTGGAGGCGGGCCGCCGATGGGAGCCGGTCTCCAGCACACTCAGCCGGTTGTCGTACTCGTAGCCGAGCTGGTCGTACCGCGCGCCGGCGCTGAGCTGCACCCTGCCCGGCAGGGACACGTCCGCCTGGGCGTAGGGCGAAGCTTGCCAGAACGCGACATCGTAGTCGTACTGCACCTCGCCGGTCGTGTAGGCGGTGAATACCTGCCCGGCACGCTGAGGCTGGATCTCGGTCTCCAGCCTGCTGCCGGGGCTGTACTCCAGGTCCAGGCCGGTGCTGAAATTGGTGCGGAGCTGGGGCAAGGTCCGGCGGTAGTGGGTCAGCAGCCCGATCGAATAGTTACGGCTCTCCCAGGTCTGTGGATCGAAGCTCAACTGCCAGGAGGGAAGCAGATCCATGCTGTTGTACCGCGCATACAGCGTCCCCCGAAAGGACGATTGCTCGGTCCGTACCTGGAGCTCCGACGAGAGCCGAGTCGCCCACACCCGGCGAAACGCGATCGGGGTGTAGTTCAGGAACGGCGCGGTTTGGAAGTCCGTGGCGGTGAGATCGCTGCCGCCGTCTCCCGGTTGATCGATATGAGAGACTGCCGCCACTGTCTTGATGCGAGCGCGGTCGCTGAGATGATAGTCCCACCGCAAGGTGCCGCTCTGGCGATCGTAGGGGGTATCGTTCCGCCACCCATCCGACCGGGTGACGTTGGCATCCAGCCGCACCCCTGTCCGCCCGAAGGAGTTGCTGGCCGATCCCAGCCCCCGCACATACCTACTGCTCCCGCCTTCGACAAACAGCTCGGCTTCAGACTGGGCCGTCGGCTCGCGGGTAAATGAGTTGATCACGCCGCCCACCGCGTCGCTGCCGTAGACCGCTGTCCCCGGCCCTTTGATAATCTCCAGCCGCCCGGCCTGAGGGATGTTGATCTCGTAGAGGGCGTTGTGGTTGAAGAATCCGGTTGAACGGATGGGGACTCCGTCTTCCAGGTAGGCATACAGCGCCTTGGTCGTGATCGGTTGGCGGATGGCGGTGGCGTGGCCCTCCCCTCCAAAGTTGCTGACGTAGACGCCGGGACGTGTGGTTCACCAGCTCGGAGGGATGGTGCCCCCGGGTCTCCCGGATCTCCTCCTCACGGATCACGCCCACGCTGAGCGGCGTGGAGGAGGCGAGCTGTTCTTCGCGACTGGTGCTCACCACCACTTCGGGCAAGGTGACGACGGCGGGCTTGAGCTCGGAACTCCAGCCTGGCGGAATCCCCGGGTAGACTCGTGACCGACTGCCGGGCGGGCCGGTAGCCGATGGCGCGTGGCCTCGACCAGATGGCTCCCGAATCTCACTCCCCCCAGCCGGAACCGTCCGGCAGAATCGGAGGTCATGGAACGGCCAAGCTCCGGAATGCCGACCGAGGCGCGAGCCAGAGGTGTTCCCTGGGCGTTGAGCACGACCCCTCGAATGCTGCTCGGGTATCTTGGGCCCGGGCGCGAGTGGGCACGACGGTGGTGCCCAGCATTAACAGCGCGCCGCACAGGACAGCTTGTCTCGCATGTCATTGTAGATCTCCATCGCTGAATCCCGCTGCTAGGCGGGGACTGGTCCGAACCGACCGGCGCGGAATGCGCCTAACGGTACTGGGAGAGTGCGCGCTTAATGTCTGCGCGCTTCAGGCTGGTGGAGCGGTAGCGGGCGGAAGGAGATCCGAGGGAGTGTCGACCGGGACGAAGGCGGCGTCGGTGGGCAGAATGACGTGCTGATCCGGCTGAACCACGGCCACGACGATGGTGAGCGGCTTTACCGGCGAATCACACCGGCGGTGTTGCAGGAGCCTATGCAATGACAGCCCTGCGAGTGGCCCGTCTCGGAGGGGCTCGAGTCGTGGTGCTGATGATCGGCGCAGCCGTCGCCTGGGCCGGGCAGGCGTGCAGCCATTGCACCGCGGTGCCGGAGATCCCCGGGAGCGAGGAGCAACAGGGCGAGCGCCATGACTCGGCTGCGTCGGAGAAGCGCGGTCATGGCCAAGAACATAGGCCTAGGAGTACCGGAGCGAAAGGACGCAATTGATTACGACCGGCTAACACCTCCTCATCCCGGACGCAGTGTGGGTATCCTGAAGATACGCCGGGTGAAGAAGCGGTTCCCAGGACGGACAGGGAGGGATTCGAACCCTCGATACCCTTACAGGTATGCCACCTTTCCAGGGTGGTGCCTTCAACCACTCGGCCACCTGTCCTGAATCGTTGTCGGGCCGCAACTTAGCGGCCTAGCAGAGGGAGGTCAACGTGAGGCTGAACCGGTGAGCGAGGCCTTCATCACCGCCGCAGTGCGCACGCCGATTGGGCGCGCCGGCGGCGCCTTGGCCGACCTGCGTCCCGACGATCTGGCGGCCGCCGCGATCCGCTCGCTGATCCAACGAAGCCGGATCCCACCCGAGCGGATCGACGACGTGATTCTCGGCTGCGCCAATCAGGCGGGTGAGGACAACCGCAACGTCGCCCGCATGGCAGCGCTCCTGGCCGGCCTGCCGGTCGACGTGCCGGGGCAAACGGTGAACCGGCTCTGCGGCTCCGGCCTGCAGGCGGTCGTTTCGGCAGCTCATGCCATTCGGCCCGGCGAGGGAGACCTATTCGTGGCCGGCGGAGTCGAGAGCATGACCCGCGCCCCCCAGGTGCTGCTCAAGAGCGGGCGCCCGTGGGATCGCTCAGCGCCGGTCGTCGCCGATTCAACCGTCGGATGGCGATTCGTCAATCCTCGCATGCCGGCCGAGTGGACCATCTCACTGGGCGAGACGGCGGAGCGGGTGGCCGAGACTACGGGATCGGCCGGAGCGGAACAGGAAGAGTTCGCCCTGGAGAGCCAGCGCCGCGCGCTCGCCGCCGCGGCCGCGGGCACTTTGCCGACGAGATAGCCCCGACTGGAGGTGCCGACGGCCTTCGGGACCCGCGACGGTCTGCCGCGGATGAGTCGCCCCGGTCGGGGCTCACTCTCGAGGCGCTGGCCAGGCTCGAGCCCGCGTTTGTTCGGAAGGTACCGTAACCGCCGCCACCTCCAGCGGGATCAATGACGGTGCCGCAGCATTATCCATGGCAAGCGCTCGGGCTCTCGCTGACCTGGGACTCGAGCCACTGGCGCGGGTCGTCGCCACTGCTGTGGCGGGTGTCGATCCGAGCTGCATGGGACTGGGCCCCGTGCCCGCTACCCGGAAGGCACTGGAGCGAGCGGGCATTCCGGCGTCGCAGCTCGACCTCGTCGAGCTGAACGAGGCGTTTGCCGTTCAGGCCATTGCCTGCATGCGCGAGCTCGAGCTCGACGCGCCCGGGTGAACATCTACGGCGGAGCGATCGCGCTGGGGCACCCGCTGGGGGCGAGCGGTGCCCGGCATCCTCACCACGCTCGTCCACGCATTGCGCCGCACCGGCGGCCGCTATGGTCTTGCAACGATGTGCATCGGCGTCGGTCAGGGCATCGCGGTGATCGTCGAATCCACCCGCTAAGGCGTGCCTCCTCGCTGCTCGAACTCGGCGCGTGCCTGACGGATGCTCGTCAGTGCGCTCGCCTTCTCTTCCTCGGTGTTCCAGTCCTTGCTGGCCGGGCGGCAGCCTCCAGGCGCGCGATCCAGGCGAGGAAGTAGTCGGCATCGCGCGGGCGAGCGGATCGGCTGCCCAGCCACCGTACATAGATCGGACTGGTGGTCGCGTAGGGATAGACATCGAGAATCGGATATGCCGGACCGTTCCCTCGGGCGCGCAGCAGATACCACCCGCTTCCCCGCACCGGCAGCCGCACACTGGTTGACACCCTGGTCCGATCGCCCGGAGAGCGGTATCTGCGATCAGCACCTCTCCGTTGCGCACAATCTCCAGATGGTCCACCGGCACGATCGAGTTCAGGCGTCACCCTGGCCAGCCAGCTCGCGCCGCACGGTTTCCGATGGCGCAGCTCACTGCCGAGCTCCTTTCCGTTGAGCGTGAAACCGAGCAGCGGTCCATTGGTCGCAAAGCTGCGCCCCGCCTTCAGTGCCGCCAGCCAGCCGTCGGTGATTCAGCGGGCCGGCAATCTTCGGCGAAGACGCGGTTCATCCCGACCGGCCCCCGCAGCGAGGCGAAGTTGGCCATGGCATCGGTACCCGCACCGGCAGGAAGCCGGAACCCGCAGTTGAGCAGCTGGTACCACACCCTGCGCCGTGGCGATCATAGTCGTCCACGAAGCCCATGGCCTCGTAGTAGTCCACCTTGCCGAGAGCGACGTCCACCGGCAGCTCGTGGGTGAGCGGCTTGGTCGAGTCCCGCGGGTCGGGATAGCTGTCAAAGGGATGGACGTACCCGGTGATGGCGCCCTGCTCGTGGGCCAGGTCGCACGACGCCGGCATTGGTGGGATAGAGACTCGCGGCGGCAGTGTTCGCGTACCCGGCGTAGCCCGGGCAGCAGGAGGTTCGGCGTCGAAGGCCCAGCAGCCCAGTGTGTCCCCAGAAGCTGGTGTGGTACTCCTGATCGTGCACGATGATCGTCGCGGCGCGTGGATACCGGGTCCGGCCGGCCGGTGAAATAGCCGACGTCCGGAACCCGCCCTTCCTTGTTGACGATCAGGTTTTCCACCAGGTGGAGGTCTTCGGCTCGGGCCTGGAGCGCGAGTTGCTCGGGGTGTTGCGGTAGGCGCCGCCGTAGTTCATGTGCACGTGAAGATCGCCACTGTACCAGCCGGCGGCCGGCAGATCGACCAGCCGGTTGAGCACGATCCGGAGCGGAGCCGTCGAATCGGGCCGCACTGTCAGCGTGCGCCGCCCGACCCGGTACTCCGGTCCGCGAGAGACCTCGACCGTCGAGCCGGCCGGCGGGACCGTAACCGCCGACGCGCCGGTGGTATGGAAGTAGCCGTACTCGAAGCTCCGCTGCTCGCGATCGAAGCCGTCGTCGGCGTGGCGCCAGGCATCGTCCGGCGCGAAGCTTCGGCCATCCGGTCCCGGTGATCGAGACTCGCGCGGGCATCGCTGCGACCGGTCATCCGATCGATCACAGTGATCGCGAGCCGTCGCCACCGGCTCCTGGTAGATCCGCCGCTCCGCTGCGCAGCCGCTCGATCGCTCCGCCCGGGACGCTCGACGATCCGAAGCTCGGTGTTGCCATCTTCGTTGGAGATGTAGGCGATCCGCTCGGCCGTCGGGAGACCAGCGGGGGCCGGTGGCGTCGCCCTCGCCGATAGGTGAGCTGAAACGGATCGCCGCCATCGGCGGTCATGAGCCAGAGCTGATGCCACTGGCCGCCGAGATAGGAGCTGTAGACCACCCGCTTGCCGTCGCGGCTCCAGTCGGGCCGAGCCTTCCAGGTGGTTTCCTCGTAGCGAAGCTCCGCGGCGCGCGCCTCCGCGCTGCGCCGCCATCCGCCAGAACCCGCCGGAGCCCCAGATGTGGCCCCGGTTGGAGATGAAGATCAGGTCCTTGCCGTCGGGCGACCAGCGTCGGTGAGAGATACTGGTCGTAGGCGCCATAGTAGTAGCGTGGCAGCCGGCTGTGCCGGTCTTCGGTGATCCGCTCCGCCGTGGCCGAGCGTACCGTCTCCGTGCACCGGTGGCGATGAAGATGTGCCAGCGGCCCTCGAAGCCGATGGAGACGAAGGCGAGCCGCGTGCCGTCGGGAGACCAGCGCGGCTCGACGTTGACCGCTGCCGTCGGCGACCAGCGGCCGGGTCTCGCCGCTCGAGAGGTCCAGCAGGCGGAGCTCGATGGCGTCGTTGTCGATACGACGCGTACACGACATGGCGGCCGTCGGGAGACCAATCGGGCTGATAGGCGTATCCCGGACCCGAGGTGAGCTGGCGTGCTTCCTTGCTGCCGAGCCGCTGGCGCCAGAGCGAGCCCTGCATCGAGTAGATCAGCTCCTGGCCATCGGGTGACCAGGTCACACGCGCTGGGCCCGCTGGTGAGCTGCGGGAGGTACATCTCGCGGTAGTAGTAGCTGTGGGGGACCTTGATCTGCCGCAGCACCGGCTCGCGCTGGGCCATGGCCGGCCGGAGCAGAAGCCCGGGGACGAGGAGTCCACACACAGCAGGTACCTGACGGCGACGCATGCACGCAAGTCCGAGGCTCGAGCGATCACCGCAGGCTCGGTAAGACGATTGCAGGCAGCCAGCACGCTGGCGCCGGCGCGCGCGCCAGTACACCACGCCGCCCAGAAGGACGAACAGCGCGGCGCCGCCGATGACCTTGAGCCGGAAGAGCCAGGGCTGCGCGGTGTCCGATGGTGGAATGGTGGCCACGATCATGGCCAACGTGGTGAGCAGAAGGCCGCCGGCGCCGACGGCCGACTGCGGTCGCCCTCCCTCTACGCCAGGAGCCTGAATCGGGCAGCGGCTCCCGCAGGCGGACATCACATAGGTAAGAGAACAGGTAGAGGTAGGGAATGAAGTAGATCAGCAGCATCGTGTCGAGCAGAATCAGGTACGCTCGTTCCACCGTGGTGCCTCTTCCCAGCACCGACAGCAGCAGGAAGACGGTGGCGAGCACCGCCTGAGTGAGGATGGCGACGTAGGGCGTCTTCCACCGGGGATGCACCCGGCCGAACGCCGGCGGGAAGTACCGGTCGAGTCCGATGACGAACGCCACCCGCGCCGGGCCGGTGAGCCAGGCCCCGATGCCGCCGATGTTGCCCAGCACGTACAGCGCCGCGGCAGCGGAATGAGCCAGGCCAGGCCGCCGAGGTCGCGCGCGCCCGCGGCCATCGCCTGGAAGAATCCCGAGACGATGTGCACCTCGGAGCTCGGCACCAGCCAGAGCAGTGAAGCCGTGCCGGCGATATACAGGAAAGCGATGAACGGTGCTGCGATATAGATCGAGCGCGGCAAGGTGCGGCGCGGATCCTTGATCTCGTCGCCCATCACGGCGCAGAGCTCGAGCCCGGCATAGGCAAAGGCGATCGAGGCCCAGAGATTCAGCTGCGACATGTTGCCGAGATCGGGCGTGATCGTGTCCAGAGTGATCGGCGTGGCCGGCGGCCCGGGTGAGCGCTGCGTGAATGCCGAAGCCGATCAGCACCGCGCCGGGCAGGTAGGTGCCCACGGCGCCCAGGTTCTGCAGCCACCGGCCGGTCTTGAGTCCGACCACGTTCAAGCAGCACCGCCAGCCAGAGCGCGGTCAGCGTGGCGACGAGGATGTAGGTCCAGTTGTCCATCAGGCCGGTGTCGCCCCGCCCGATCGCGTAGGTGCCGATGACCGCGGTCGACATCAGCAGGTTGGGGTAGTACAGGATGTTGTTGACCCAGTAGCACCAGCCGCAGAGAAACCCGTGGCCCTCCCCGAAGGTCCGCTTGGTCCAGAAGTAGATCCCGCCCTCCTGGGGAAAGCGGGCGGAGAGATAGCTGACCGCCAGGCCCTGGGGAATGAAGAAGAACAGCGCCGCCAGCACCCACATGCGTCAGCGAGCTGGGCCCCGCGGCCGCGGCCGTGGCGGTCCAGCGCAGGCTGAGGATGGCCACGATGTTGAACAGCACCAGGTCCCGAAGGGTCAGCACCCGCGGCAGCTCGACCGGTGCAGTTCCGCGCGGTCCGGAATGTGCTCGGTCTAGTCATGCGGGAGCAGCCGAGCTATCTGTCATCTTGGGGCGTAGCGTCGAGGGTGCGAGAGCTTCGACGCCTCGGATGATCATTGCTTGAGGTACAACCGCTTGGGATCCAGCACCTCGCGCAAGAGGTGAAGCTCGCGATCGGTCGGCGGCTCTACCTCAGCTCAGCTGGCTCCTGCTCCGGAGCGGCCAGCCGACCTCCGCCGCCACCTCGGCGGCCTCAACGCCGGGGTAGAGAGCGCGAGAGCACCAGCTCGCCCGTCTCGCGGATCGGCCTCCAGAATCGCCTTGTCGGTGACCACCCGTGGTGGGCCCGGCGCCGGGCATGCCCAGCTCCCGCCGGCTCCGGCCCTTGCTCTCGATGACCCGGGCTGGTGACGAAGTCCACCCGCTCCGGAAAGACCCGCCGGTCCAGCCGGCTGATCACCACGGTTCGCCGGGCGTGGATGGCAATCTCCGCCGCGCCTCCGCTGCCGGGCAGACGCACTGCCGGGCGGGCGTAATCGCCCACCACGGTGGTGTTGATGTTGCCGTAGCGGTCGATCTGCGCGCCACCGAGAAAGCCGACCTCGATCCGGCCATTCTGGAGCAGAGCACTGAAACACGTCCGCCATGCTGCAGACCATCAGCGAGCCGGTGACCAGCGCCGGATCGCCAATCGAGACCGGCAGGCGCTCGGGCACGGCGCCCACTGCGCCGGATTCATAGATCAGCACCAGATTGGGCGCGTGCGTCGCGCGGGCCAGGTTGCAGGCCAGGTTGGGCAGTCCGATGCCGACGAACACGACTTCGCCATCGCGCAGCTCCCGCGCGGCGACGGCGGTCATCATTTCGGCGGGGGTGTAGTCGAGTCGCGAGTCACCGCGCCTGTCACGCCCGAGCGCAGACGAGGCGGCCAGCCGCATAGAGTTCTGGCGACGTGCCATTCGCTTCACGCTCGGGTGACTCGCTCCGCTCTCGGTGACTCATAGAACCCATAGTTCACCCCCGCACACACCCGCTGCGAGCCCTGAGCCGATCGAGTCCGCCGCACCGCTCCACGTACTCCGCTCGGTCCTCGACCCCGTACACGAATTCGTCCAGATACCGCTCCAGCGCCGCCGGATCGCGCGAGATCGGCTCCCAGCCGATGTAGAACTCGTTGTCCCGGTCGTAATAGCCCTGCGCGTAGGAGGGATGAGCACCCCAGGGCTCGACCACCACGGCATCCACGATCAGTCCCGGGATCAGCGTGCCGGTTGGGATCGGCCCGGATCACCGACTCGATCCACCAGCTCCTCCACCACGACGATGACCCGGCTTGAGGCAAACGCGGCCTCCTTCTGCACGCCGAGCAGTCCCCAGATCTGGGTGTTGCCCTCGCGATCGGCGCGCTGGGCGTGGACGATGGTGACGTCCGGGATTGAGCGCCGGGCACGGTGGCGAGAGTCTCGCCGGTGTAGGGACAGGTCACCGTGCGGATCAGCGGGATTCACCGCCGGCAGATCGGTGCCCATGTAGTTGCGCAGGGTCCAGAACGGCAGCCGGGCCGCGCCCGCGCTCAGCCGGGCCACCATGCCGAAGTGGGAGTACTCCTCCAGCTCCAGCGGCGGTCCCTTCCCTTCTACCGCTCGCCGAAAGGCATGCAGCGAGCCGGCGCCCGGATTTCCCGCCCAGGAGAACACCAGCTTCCGGGCGCAGCCGGCGGCGATCATCTGGTCGTAGATGAGGTCGGGAGTCAGCCGGCAGAGGGTGAGGTCCCGCCGCCCTGGCGGATGATCTCGTGCGCCGGCGGCGAAGCAGATGAGGTGGGTGAAGCCTTCGATGACCACGGTGTCGCCGTCATGCACGTGCGCGGCGATCGCCTCGCGCATGCTGACGACTTTGGAGCGACCGCTCAATCGATCTCGGCCAGGCAGGCGTCGATCATGTCCATGGCCGTATCCACGTCGTGCTCGATCGACCACCAGCGGTGGCGCCAGACGGAGCGTGCTCTTGCCCGCCCCCAGCAGCAGCAGCCCCTGGCGGAAGGCGCGCTGCACCAGCTCGTGCACCAGCTCCGGCGCGGCCGCTCACGGGTGCTGCGGTCCTTCACGAACTCGATCCCGATCATGAGCCCGCGGCCGCGCACGTCGCCGATGCAGCGGATGCTTGTTCATGCAGCCGGCAGGCGCCGGCCATCAGCCGCTCGCCCATGCCGCGCGGCGTTGGCCATCAGCCCGCCCTCGACCAGGTCGAGCGTCGCCAGCGCGGCGGCGCAGCAGACCGGGTTGCCGCCGAACGTCGAGCCGTGCGACCCGCTCTCCCAGGTCGTGATCGACTCCTTGGCGATCATGGCGCCGATCGGCATGCCCGAGCCGAGCCCCTTGGCGGTGAGCAGGATGTCGGGCTCGACGCCCTCGTGCTCGCAGGCGAACATCTTGCCGGTGCGGCCGACGCCGGACTGGACCTCGTCGGCGACCAGGAGGATGCCGTGGCGGTCGCAGAGCTCGCGGAGCGCCGGCAGGTAGCCGGCCGGCGGCACGATGTAGCCGCCCTCGCCCTGGATCGGCTCGACGAAGATGGCGGCGACATCCGTGGGGATCGAGGTGGCGGGTGAACAGGTCCTGCTCGATCACCTCGATGCAGCCGCGGTTGCACGCCGGCTCGTCGCCGCAGAACTGGCAGCGGTAGCGGTAGGCGAACGGGACGTGGTGCACGTCGGGCAGCAGCGGGCCGAAGCCGGCGTGCTGGCGCGCCTTGCTCGAGGTGAGCGTCACGCGCGCCGGTGGTGCGGCCGTGAAACGCGCCCCGGAAGGCGATGATCGCGGTGCGGCCGGTGGCGTGGCGGGCCAGCTTGATGGCGCGCCTCGACCGCCTCGGTGCCCGAGTTGGTGAGAAACACCCGCTTCTTCGACGCTGCCCGGCGCCAGCCTTGGCCAGCCGCTCGCACAGCGCGGCCATGCCCTCGTAGTAGAAATCGGACCCGCAGATGTGCAGGAACCGGTCGGCGGCGTCCTTGCACCGCCGCCACGACCTTGGGGTGCCCGTAGCCGGTGGAGGAGACCGCGATGCCGGCCATGAAGTCGAGGTAGCGGTTGCCGTCGACGTCCTCGACCATCGACGCCCTGGCCCCGCGACGACCACCAGCGGGTACTCCTTGATGTAGCAGGTGGAGGTCCACTCGGCGTCGCGGGCCACGATCGCCTGGGCCTTGGGGCCCGGAGGCGGCACGACGATCTCGGGATAGTCGCGCTGCGGCTCATGGATGGTCCCTTCTCATCCTTCGATGACGGTTCGGCTCTGCTCTCGCATGAACTGCGCGACATAGTAGGGCCCGCAGCCGCCCTTGCCGGTGGAGCCCGAGCCCTTCCAGCCGCAGAACGGCTGGGCTCCCGGCCAGGCGCCGGTGGTGGCACCCGGTGCGCTTGTTGGCGTAGCACACCCCGGCTTCGACCTCGTCGAAGAACCGGGCGACCTCGGCCGGGTTCCTCGAGAAGATGCCGGCGGTGAGCCCGTACTCTACCCGGTTGGTCTCCGCGATCGCCTGGTCCAGGCCGGCCACCTCGCCGACGGCGAGAAAGGGCACGAACAGCTCCTCCTGGAAGAGCGACGTGCTCGAGCGGCAAGCTGCGCGATGGTGGGTGCCACGAAGTGGCCTCGATCGAAGACGCTCGCCCCGGAGCCGCGCGCCGCCGAGCAGCACGCGTGCCCTCGCGCTCGGGCCTGGGCCACGGCGCGCTCGAAGCGCTCCACCGACCGCTCGTTGATCACCGGTCCGAAGAAGACGTCCCGCTCGGAGGGATCGCCCATGCGGATGGCCCGGGTCTTCTCGAGCAGCCGTTCCAGGAACGGCGCCATCGACCTCGCGCTGCACATAGACCCGAGACGTGGCGCTGCATTTCTGATTCTGAAGACTGAATGCGGAGCGCATGACGCCTTCGGCCGCGGCATCGAGATCGGCGCTGGCCAGCACCACCGCGGCGTTCTTTCCGCCCAGCTCCAGGAGACACGGGCTTGATCCAGCGGCCGCTCAGCCCCGCGTGGATGCGCATGCCCACCTGCTTCGACCCGGTGAACACGACGCCGTCGATCCCGGGGTGCTGCCAGAGCGGGTCGCCGATGTCCTCGCGCCGCCCGATCAAGATGTTGAACACGCCCGGACGGCAGCCCGGCGTCGCGATAGATCTCGATAGAGCTTGAGCCCGGTCCAGGGCGTATCCTCGGCCGGCTTGTACACCACGGCGTTGCCCGGCCGCCAGCGCGGCCGACGACATGCCGGCCGAGAGGGCCAGCGGAAAGTTGAACGGGCGCGATGCAGGCAAAGACGCCGTAGGGGCGGAGCACGTCGGTGTTCCGCTCCACCGGCGTGATCCGGTTCATCGGTCCGGACGAAGCCGTCGGCGTCCTCCACCTGCTGGCAGTAGTAGTCGATCAGATCGGCCGACTCTTCGGCGTCGCCCATGGCTTCGAGCCGGCTCTTCCCCACCTCCAGGCTCATGAGGGCGGCCAGCTGCGTACTTGCGATCGCGAATGATGGTGGCGGCCCGGCGCAGCATCGCGACGCGCTCCGCGCCAGGGCCGCCGCGCCCAGTCCCGCTGCGCCTCGCGGCTGCTGGCGACCGCGGCGCTCGACGTGCGTCGGGTGCCGCCGCCGCGAACCGGCCCAGCACCAGGCTGGTGTCGATCGGCGAGCGGTCCACCAGCGGCTCGGACGGCGGTCTCGACCGGCTGGCCGTCGATATAGAACGGGTGAGATCCGCCCGGCCTGCGCGCCGGACATCCTCGCAGCGGCGGCGTCGAAAAGCCGGTGAAACTCCTCGAGATCGCCGCTGGCGGAGGTGTAGGTGATCTTGGTAGGTGCGGTCATCGTCCGGCTGCGACCCCGGCTGAACGGTTTCGTTCCACCGCGCGCCTGCCGAGCTCTACCATCTCGTCGATCTGCTCCTCGGTGATCACAAAGGGCGGCGCGAGCATGGCCAGGTCTCCGGTCCCGTCCTCCAGTTGGCCGGCAGTTGGGCCAGACGATCAGCCCCAGGTCCAGCGCGGCCGCCGCGAACGACTCGGCGAAGCGCGCCGACGGCGGAAAGGGCCGGCGGGTCGCCTTGTCCTCCACGAATTCGATTGCCGCCAGCAGTCCCCGTCCCCGGACGTCCCCGACGCAGGGCGGACGCGCGCAGGCTCTGCAGGCTGCTGATGCAGCACCGCGCCCATCGCGGCGCAGCGCTCGACCAGCCGGTGTCGCGCGCGAGATACCTGATGGTGGCGGCTCCCGCGGCGCACAGCGGTGGCATGATGGGAGAACGTCTGGGCATGGAGGAACGCGCCGGAGCCCCGCGCCAGAACATCGACCAGCCGGCGCGGCGCCACCACCGCCGAGAGCGGCGCGTAGCCGCCCGCGATGCCCTTTGCCGAGCACCATGATGTCGGGCACCACGCCGTAGGGTTCCAGCGCCGACCAGGTGCCGGTCCTGCCGGCGCCGGTGAGTATCTCGTCGGCCACGAGCAAGCACCTCGTACGATCACAGATCTCACGCACCCGGCGCCAGTAGTCGGCGCCGGGGACCGAGGCGCCGGTGGACGAGCCGCCCACCGGCTCAGCGATGAGCGCCGCGACGGTCTCGGGACCCTCGCGCAGAATCGCCGCCTCGATGGCGTCGCCGCTGCACGCCGGGCACAGAGGGAGCCATACCCCCGCATTCGCAGCGATACGGGTATAGTGCGGGAGCTCGGACCACCTGAACCAGCCACTCCCGATAATAGGTCTGATATTGTTCTCTCGACGAGGCCGATAGCGCGAGCAGTGTGTTGCCGTGATACGAGGGGTGCCAAGGCCAGCACCTTGTGCTTTCCGAGCGTCCGGACTCCACCCAGTATTGCCGCGCGAGCTTGAGCGCGGCCTCGACCGCCTCGGAGCCGCTGCCCAGGGGATAGACCAGGTCGAGATCTCCTGGCGAGAGCTGCGCGAGCTCGGCGGCCAGCTCTTCCACCGCGTCATGGGTGAAACGCGTCCCGCTCACGTAGGCGACTCTGTCCGGCCTGGCAGGCGAGCGCCTCCGCGATTTCGCTGACCCCGTGGCCCACGTTGACCACGTACGCGCCGCCCGAGCCGTCCAGGTACCGCCGCCCCCGGTCGTCGTAGAGATAGCAGCCTTCTCCCCGGACGATGCGGGGGTACTCCCGAGTCAGCTTCCGGTAAAAGACAGTGGGAGGAGGGGTATCTATGGCTCATGGATGGATCGCGGAATGTGCTGCTGGTCTGTGGGGGCCCGCCAGGGCTCCCAGTCCTGGGCCCCGCTCGATGGCCCATATTCTGCATACCTATCTAGAAGGCGACCGCGCCCTTCCCGGGCCGATGCGGTAACCTTTTCCGCCAGTCGGAACCATGCCATCTCCACTCGTCGTCGAAGCGTTACGCGAACAGCTTGTCAGAGTGCTGGACTGGTATCGGCAGCAGCGGCCGGCCTTTAGCTGGGGTGTGGTGCTGCACCAGCGTAACGAGCGAGGCAAATTGCGATTTGGGGCGGTGACTCCGGCGGAGAAAGCCTGCTCCTGAGCCAGCCGCTCCTGGCGGGACTGTCGGAAGGGCCCTGCTGGCTGGACGGCGCGGTCCGGGTCCGGCTGGCGTGCAGGCAGGTAACCCAATGTCACCCCTGGCTGGATGCGCTGGAGCGGCCGGACCGGCCACCCTTGGTCGAAGCGCTCGCGGTGTGTTTCGATCCGAACGCATCGCAGGCGGAATGCGAGAGATTCCAGGCGATGGCCGGCACGCTGACCCCCGAGTACCCTCCCCTCCGAACTGTTCCTTCTGACGAAACAAAGACCTAGTGGTTGGCCGATCTAGAGCAGCTAGTGGCTAGTGCGCTATTGGCTAGTGGCCGACTCCTAAGTACTAGATCCTCAGCACACTCCTCGATGCACTCAGCATCAGCCCGTAGCCGCTGATAGCCTGTCACCTGCTCTCGCACCTACTTCAAAAACAACAAGATCTCTATACGTCGGCAGCGGCCACAGATCCGCTGCTACGAGGGTTTCCAGCGTGTCCACCGTGCTCGCGCAGCTCGGCCATGGCCGGCTTGAGCTCACGGCTGATCTGGGTGGCGTGCTTGATCGGATCAGCATCGTGGTGGGCCGCGGCCTGCTCCACCGCGGCCGTGGCGTTCCGGAGCCGGTGACCAGATCCACGAAGCTTCGGAGCGCGGCCGTGGTATCGGCGCAATCCACTCCGGCAGCCTTGGTCGCCGCGACCGTCTCCGCCAACCGCTGCTGATGCGGAGGGCGGCAGGCAGGATCTGGTTCTCGTGCGATCGAGACCATGGTCTCCGCCTCGATGGCAATCTGCTTGATGTATTTCTCGATCATGATGTGGGTACGCGAGTCGTGCTCGGCCTGACTCAGTACCCGTACTTCTTGAACAGCTCCACATTCTTCTTGGCCCGAAGCACCCCAAAGGCCGTCCACTGAATCCTTGAGGTTGGGCAGCCCGCGCCGCTCCGCCTCGGCGTGCCATTCCTCGGAGTAGTTGTCGCCGTCGAAGATCACCCGCTTGTGCTCGGTGATCAGCTCCTTCAGCACCGCGATCACGCGCCAGCCTGCAGCTTGGCTGGCGTGGGGTTGGCCCCGACGGCACTTCTCCAGCTGGTCGGCCACGTAATCCAGCGACTCCGCCACGATGGTGTTCAGGACCGTGTTGGGCCAGGCGATGCTGGCGCTGGAGCCCACCGCGCTGAAACTCGAACTTGTTGCCGGTGAAGGCGAACGGCGACGTGCGGTTGCGGTCGCCCGAATGGCGCGGAAGCATGGGCAGCGTCGTGGCGCCGAGGTCGAGCACTCCACCCTGGATGGTGCGCTTCGGAAGGCCTCGCTCGACCTGCTCCAGGATGTCGGACAGCATCTCTCCCGAGAAAGATCGAGATGATCGCCGGCGGCGCTTCGTTGGCGCCGAGACGGTGGTCGTTGGCCGCCGAGGCGATGGAGGCCCGAAGCAGATCGGCGTGGATATCCACCGCCCGGATGCGTGGCGACCAGGAACACCAGGAACTGCATGTTGGTGTGGGTCTCGTCCTGAGGATCCAGCGAGATTGACGCCCGGTATCGGTGGACATCGACCAGTTGTTGTGCTTGCCTGAACCGTTCACGCCGGCGAACGGCTTCTCATGCAGCAGCGCCTGGAGGCCGTACCGCGGTGCAACTCGCTTGAGCGTCTCCATCAGCAGCATCTGGTGGTCGCTGGCGATGTGGCTGGCCTCGAACAGGGGCGCGATCTCATACTGGCCCGGCGCCACCTCGTTGTGCCGGGTCTTCACCGGTACGCCGAGCCGGTAGAGCTCCTGCTCGGACTCGGCCATGAAGGCGAGCACCCGCGGCGGGATAGTGCCGAAGTAGTGATCCTCGAGCTGCTGTCCCTTTGGGGGCTTGGCGCCGAACAGGGTCCGCTCGCAGATGAGCAAGTCGGGCCGCTGGTAGTACAGCTCCCGATCCACCAGGAAGTACTCCTGCTCCGGGCCGACCGTCGTAACGATTCGGGAGACGCCTGCGTCGGTGCCGAAGATCCGCAGGATCCGAAGGGCCTGTTTGGAGAGAGCCTGGACCGAGCGAAGCAGCGGGATCTTGGTATCCAGCGCCTCGCCGGTCCAGGAGACGAACGCGGTCGGAATGCAGAGCGTCACGTTGTTCTCACCCCGCATCAGGAAGGCCGGGCTGGTCGCGTCCCAGGCAGTGTAGCCGCGGGCCTCGAAGGTGGCCCGCAGGCCGCCGGATGGAAAACTGGATGCATCCGGTTCGCCCTGCACCAGCTCGGATCCCGGAGAAGTTGAAGACCACACCACCACTCCCGTCGGGGCCGGCGAGCGAATCGTGCTTCTCGGCGGTGAGGCCCGTCAGCGGCTGGAACCAGTGGGTGTAGTGACTCGCACCGTTCTCGATGGCCCAGTCCTTCATCGACGCCGCCACCACGTCGGCCACGGCGGGATCGAGCGGCTCGCCCTGATCGATGGTTCGAAGAAGGCTGCGATATACCTCCTTGGGAAGCCGCTGCCGCATGGTGCTGCGAGAGAAGACGTCGCAGCCGAAGATGCTGTCGACCCGTTCGGTCCGGTTCGGTGCTGCCATTCAGGAGACGCGCAGGGGTGGTCACAGGTGCTCGTGCCTCGTGCGTAGTGGAGGAGGTGAGAAGTGAGAATGGTCAAAGTTCGGGAAAAGAGATCAGACCGCCGCGGTCGGCGCCGTCAGGGCTTGCTTCGAGGTCGGAGATGTCCGGGTCAGCCAACTCGGTATAAACCGGGTGGGAGAGGTAGCGCTCGCCGAAGTCGCAGACGATCGAGACGATGAGCTTGCCCGCGTTCTCGCGCCGTGCCGGCGAGCTGCAGCGCCGCCCAGGTGATGGAGCCGCTCGAGATTCCGGCGAAAATCGCTTCTTCGCGGGCGAGCCGGCGCGTCGTCGCGATGGCGTCGTCGTTGGTGACCCGGATGACTTCATCGTAGATCTTGGTATCGAGGATAGAAGGGATGAAGCCGGCGCCGATACCCTGCTGCTTGTGAGGAGAGGGCTGGCCGCCGGAGAGAACCGGGCTCTCCGCGGGCTCGACCGCGACAATCCGAATACCTGGCTTCCGTTCCCGGAGATAGCGCCCGGCGCCGGTGATCGTGCCACCAGTGCCCACTCCGGAAACGAAGATGTCCACCGCGCCATCGGTGTCGGTCCAGATCTCGGGGCCGGTGGTGCTGTAATGGATGGCGGGGTTGGCCGGATTATCGAACTGGCGGGGCATCCAGGCGCGGTCGCCGAGGCGAGCCAGGATCTCCTCCGCCCGGGCAATGGCGCCCTTCATGCCCTTGGCGCCTTCGGTGAGCACGACCTTGGCACCGAGTGCGCGCAGCAGGTTGCGCCGCTCGTAGGTCATGGTATCCGGCATGGTGAAGATGCAGCGGTAACCGCGTGCCGCGGCGACGTAGGCCAGCCCGATGCCGGTGTTTCCGCTGGTGGGCTCCACGATGATCATGCCTGGACGCAGCCGACCCTTCTCGACCGCGTCGTTGATCATCGCCGCCCCGATCCTGTCCTTCACCGAGTTGAACGGATTGTAGCCTTCGTGCTTCACCGCGATACGGGCCGGCAAGCCCGCGGCCATCCGGTTGAGCCGGATCAGGGGTGTATTTCCGACGGTCTCCGTAACGTCCTGGTAGATCTTGCCGTGTGGCATGGGTACCTCGTCTCGTGCCCGACCTGAATCGCTGGATCTGCTCTGGCAAGAATAATACGCTCGGACCCACCCGGCATGCCCCAGGGATCTCGACCTTTACCCCACCCATCCGCAGTGTCCCGGTGCGCTCGCCTCCGCACAAAAGAACGCAGTGCTTCGGCGAGCCGACCGGGCCACTGCTCCCCCTGACCTACACGCAGCCCCTTACTGGGGTGGGGTTGCTGCGGGCAGGAGGTCCCACTGAAGCACTGCGTTCTTTTGTGCGGCAGTGGGAGCGCCTGCTCGCAGCGGGGCGGTGGGGCAGACTCCTTCAGCGCGATCCGACAATCGCAGCGCACGAGTTTGCAAGCTCCACCAGCGCGTCGGCGCCCCACTCTCCTCGGTCATTCAGGCGGCCCAACAACTCGGTGGGAAGAGCCTCTACCCCAAGCCGTGCTCCGCTGATGGCGCCGGCGATCGCGGCCATGGTATCGGTGTCGCCACCAACCCCGATCGCGGTACAGATCGTCTCCCAGTAATCATCGGGTGAGCGGAGGAAGGCGTAGAGGCTCCAGAGCAAGCTGGGGGTCACAAACGCCGAGATTCCTTGCCAGCGGTCCATGTGAGCCGGATCGAGGCCTGACTCGTGCACATGGCGCGCGGCCGGTTGCATGGCGAAAGCGCCACCCACTCACCGAGCCCCCGAATCGCCTCCCCCACCGACACCTCATCCGCTTCCGCGCAGTCGGCGACCTCGGCCAGAAATCCGGCAGTCTCGATCGGCGTCCGGGCAGCCGCGACCGCGACCGCACGCGCGACGGCAGCAGCTCCCGCCGCACACCGCGGATCGAGATGCGTGATCCTCGCCTGTTCCCGAGCGGCCCGGCACATCGCCTGCTGATCGGGCAAGAGCAGACCAAGGGGGCCGGCTCGCATGGCGGCGCCGTTGCCGGCATAGGGCGCTGGGGTACCGGACTCATGCCAAGGCACGCCCATGAGCAGCCGGAGCGCGGCAGAACGTGTACCCCGCCCCGCTCCCACATCACGCCGCTCGCGAAACAACTCGGCGAGCCGGGCGGCGAAAACCGGCGGCTGCCATCCGCCAGCATCCGAGAAGCTGCGCAGCAACTCTCTGGCGAGCTGAGTGTCGTCACTGTATTGACCGAAGGGGAACTGCGGGTGGGGCCACTCTCCGGCGCGCCCGGCTCGAAGCCATCCCTCGACGTAAACCCGGGCTACTTCCGGTGCCTGAGCCTCGACCACGAATCCTAGCGCATCGCCCAGCGCCTGGCCTAGAATCGAGCCGGCCAGCCGATCAGCCGTCACCCTGGGGCCGGTGCCACATCCCGTCCGCAGTGCTTGCACACGCGGGCGCGTGCGAGGATCCGCTCGGCGCAGTAAGGGCATTCACGCTCGACCCGTGGGTCTCCCGCGCTCGCGGGCGCCGCCGTGCCCTGCTGGCTGCCTCTGCGCTCCTCTTGTGCGATGATCTGGCTCTGGATCTGCCGGCGGAACTCCAGTGGTTCGGAGATGCGCGAAAAGACCTCCTGCGTGCCCCCGGTACCGGTGATGGTCACCGTGCCGAACCCGAAGACGCGCCCCAGGACTCCCTGATCCACCGCGATCGCCTCGACCTTACTCAGTAGTGTCTCGTCCGACTCCCGTTCGATGAAGCCGACCTTCCCGAGCACCCGTTTGTCGGTGACGGCAAACTCAGAGGTGACGTACTGTATGGCAGGGCCGATGGCGAGAAGCAGTCCGACCCCGGCGAGGCCCAGACCGGCGTAGGAGTAGGCCGGCTGGACCACCTGAAGCAGTATGGCCAGGGCGATGCCGAGCAGCACCACGACGATCGAGGTGAGGAAGATGGTCCAGTGGAGCTTGGCGCGGTAAACGATTCGCTCTCCGCCCAGGAGATGGTCGTCGAGGTAGCTCACGCGGAGGCAACCAAGCTAATAAAAAACTTTAGGTAAGGGGACGTAAGTGATGATAACACAGCGGACAGGGTGGGATTCGAACCCACGATACCCTTGCGGGTATACCGGTTTTCGAGACCGGCTCCTTCAGCCACTCGGACACCTGTCCATTGCCCTGCCCAAACGATTCCCGCCTCCCGAGATCTGGGAGAGTCTCAGGAGGCGGGAAAATTAGATGGTCAAGGTGAGGGAGCCAACCCCGCAGCAGCTATTCCATGGCGGTGTCGGCCATGCCGCTCAGCGTTCTGGCCCGCTCCACCATGCTGATGAACTCACCCCGGTACCCTTCGGGATCCTCTCCCCGAGCATCGCGGGCGAGAGCCAGCACCATGTCGTAGCTTGCCTCTCCCTTGTTATCCGAGTTTCTGAGAACGAGCGCGAAGGCCGCAACCGCGGAGGCAAAGCGTAGATCCCGCGAGGCGATCGAGCCCCCACGGTCCACGACTGGGGTGGAGAGCAGCCGGCTCCGGGTGCCCGTCGGGATCCTTGTAGCGGAGCCGAACCGTCATGAGCTCGGGGCTCCGGCTGGCGGATGGCCGCAACGAGACCTTCTGGTAGGTGAGGCTGTCGCTGCCGAGCGCCACCGGCGGTGCACCAATCGGCACCACCTCGTACAATGCGGTGACCGCGTGCCCCGCACCCATCTCGCCCGCATCCTTCCTGTCGTCGGCGAAGTCTTCCTTTGCCAGGAGCCGGTTCTCGTAGCCTAGCAGCCGGTACGCCTGCACCCTGGCGGGATTGAATTCGACCTGAATCTTCACGTCCTTGGCCACGGTGAACAACGTGCCGCCGAACTCCCGCACGAAAACCTTCTGGGCCTCCCGAAAGCTGTCGATGTAGGCATAGTGGCCGTTTCCCTTGTCGGCCATCTGCTCCATCTTGGTGTCCTTCAGATTCCCGGTGCCGAAGCCCAGCACTGTGAGGAAGGTCCCCTCCTCGCGGCGAGTCTCTACCAGACGGATCATCTCCGCGTCGGAGCTCACGCCCACGTTGAAGTCGCCGTCGGTGGCCAGGATCAGGCGGTTGTTCCCTTCCGGGAAGTAGTTCTCTCGAGCCACGTCGTAGGCCAGCTTGATTCCGGCTCCACCGGCCGTCGAGCCTCCGGCCTCGAGCCGATCGATGGCGGCGAGAATGGTAGCCTTGTCGGCGCCCGAGGTGGACGGGAGCACCAGCCCGGCCGCACCAGCGTACACCACGATGGCGACCCGATCCTGGGGGCGGAGCTTCTCAACCAGGGCACAGAATGCCTGCTTCACCAGGGGGAGCTTGTCCCATGACTTCATCGAGCCGGACACATCGATAAGGAACACCAGGTTGCTCGGAGGCAGGTCACGGGTTGCGAAGCGTTTGGCCTGGAGTCCTATGCGCACCAGGCGATGCTCGGGAGCCCACGGGCTCGGTCCCACCTCGGTCGTCACGGCAAACGGATGCCTGCCGGTACGATCGGGGTAGGTGTAGGGGAAATAGTTCACCAGCTCCTCCAGCCGCACCGCGTCGGCCGGCGGAAGCGTGCCCTCGCTGAGGAAGCGCCGCACGTTGCTGTACGATGCCGCGTCCACATCGATCGAGAAGGTCGAGAGCGGGTTGCGCCACGGCTGCCAGAAACCGGTTCTCGTCGATACGCGCATAGGCCTCGGTGTTGCCCGGCTCGCGCTGCACCCGCCATGGCTCGTACGGGACGCCGTCCACGTAGGGCTTGCGGCTCTCCGCCCGGGGCACGATGGCGGCCTGGTCATGCGAAGGATTCTGGCGCTCCGCCGCCTTGGCTCCCCGGGCCATGAGACCGCTCTGCTGCGAGTCACGACTCTTGGAGGCCGCCGCTGCCGCGCCCGGCTGCACGGTAATCTCGTTCAACTGCACTGCTGATTGCTGGAGCGCGAAGTCCTGGGTAGTTGTGCGGCCCGCCCGAACCGCGACTATCGCCTCTGCCGACCGGTAACCGATGAAGGCAGCGCGAATGGTTGCCCGGCCTTCCGACACGGCGGGAAATACGTAGCCGCCGGCGCTGTCGGTCAGCACGTTGAGCGCGGTCCCGACAACGAAGACCTGCGACGTTCGCAATCGGGGCTCCCTGTTGATCCCGGACGTGGCCCTCCACCCGGCCGGTGGTCGGCACTCGCAGGATCGGAGCGGCAGCAGTAGTGGTGAGAGTGATCAGAAGAAACAGAGCAAGCCCCGGCACGAGCCGGCCGGAAAACGGATCGAGCAGTCGCATAGCGCATCTCCGAAATGCAGAGGATTGCATCCCGCCCCAGTGGATTCAGCGTGGGATGTCCTCTGGAGATGCGGCAGTGGGCACGACTGGCACAGGAGGGAGTGAAATGGACAGCGTGAACGGTGAGCGGGCGGCATGGAATCACCCCGTTCACTGTTTACCGTTTACGCCGTTTGAGTCTACCGCTTGCTCAGAAAAAACCGCTTGAGAAGGTCTCCGCACTCCTCGGCCATGAGGCCTCCCACGACCTCCGGCCGGTGATTCAATCTCGGGTTGCGGAGCAGGTCGTACACCGAGCCGGCCATTCCGCAGCTCGCATCGTACGCACCGAACACCACCCGTCCCACCTTGGCCAGCACGATGGCGCCAGCGCACTGGGCGCACGGCTCCAGCGTCACATACATCGTGGTCATCAGGAGCCGGTCCTCTCCCCCATTCTGCAGCGCGCGATGGAGGGCGAGCAGCTCGGCGTGAGCGGTTGGATCGCGACGCTGCACCGTCTCGTTGTGGGCCTCGCCCAGTACCTCGCCTTCGGCAATTACCACCGCACCGACTGGCACCTCTTCACGAACCGAGGCCGCTCGGGCGAGCCGGAGGGCGGCCTGCATTCCAGCGAGATCACTGGGCGAAGGGGTGCCCCTACGCACCGGCCATCTCTGGCACCGCGGCCGCGCCCCGTTCGACTCTTTCAAAGCGCAACACGTCTCCGTCCCGCTCAACCCGGACGATGTCGCCTTCGTGGAAGTTGCCCTCCAGCAGCTCCAACGCGATGGGATTCTGGAGCAGGCGCTGAATCACCCGCTTCAGCGGGCGAGCTCCATACACCGGATCGTATCCCTCGGCGGCAATGAGCGCTTTGGCCTGGGGCGTCACCTCGAGGTGGATGTGGCGATCCTCCAGTGTCTTCGTGAGCTTCTCCAGCTGGAGATCCACGATCTGCACCAGGTCTTCCCGGCTGAGCTGCCGGAACACAATGATGTCGTCTACCCGGTTGAGGAACTCGGGACGGAAGTGATTGCGGAGCTCGTCGCGCACGCGCTGCTCCACCCTCTCCCACCCGCGTGGATCCAGCTGCGCCCCGGCATCGACGATGTACTGGCTGCCGATGTTGGAGGTCATGATGATCACGGAGTTACGGAAGTCAACCAGCCGGCCCTGGCTGTCGGTGAGCCGGCCATCGTCGAGAATCTGGAGCAGCACGTTGAAGACGTCCGGGTGACCCTTCTCGATCTCATCGAAGAGGATGACGCTGTACGGCCGGCGCCGGACTGCTTCGGTGAGCTGGCCACCCTCCTCGTAGCCGACGTACCCTGGAGGCGCACCGATCAGCCGGGCGACCGAATGCTTCTCCATGTACTCCGACATGTCGATCCGGACCATGGCGCGCTCGTTGTCGAACAGAAACTCGGCCAGCGCCCGCGCGGTCTCGGTCTTGCCTACGCCGGTGGGACCGAGGAAGATGAATGAGCCGAGTGGCCGGTTCGGATCCTGGAGGCCCGCGCGGCTCCGCCGCACCGCATTGGCGACGGCAGTGACCGCGGGACGCTGGCCAATGACCCGCCGGGCGAGCTCATCCTCCAGCTTGGTCAGCCGCTCGCGCTCCGACTCCATCATCTTGGACACCGGGATTCCGGTCCACTTGGAGACGATCTCGGCGATGTCCTCGGCGTCTACCGCTTCCTTCAGATACATGGCGCCAGCCTGAACCTCGTGCAGCCGGCGCTCATCCTCGGCCAGCCGGCGCTCCAGATCCGGAAGCTTGGAATAGCGTAGCTCCGCAGCCCGCTGGAGATCACCCCGGCGCGTGGCTTGCTCGATCTCCGCCCGCACGCTCTCGATCTCCGCCTTGAGCTGCTGCATCTCCTGGAGTGCGGCCTTTTCAGCCTGCCACTGCGCCTTCATCGCGTTGGCCTTCTCCCGGAGCGTGGAGATCTCGCGCTCGAGTGCCTCGCGCCGCTCGACCGCGGCCTTGTCCTTCTCCTTGAGCAGCGCCTGCCGTTCGATCTCAAGCTGGACGATGCGACGCTCCACCTCGTCGATCTCCTGCGGCAGACTGTCGATCTCGATCCGCAGCCGGCTGGCCGCTTCGTCAATGAGGTCGATGGCCTTGTCGGGAAGGAAACGATCGCCGATATAGCGATCGGAGAGTGTAGCCGCGGCGATGATGGCGTTGTCGGTGATTCTTACACCGTGGTGGACCTCGTACCTCTCCTTGAGGCCACGCAGAATGGCGATAGTGTCTTCGACGGTGGGCTCCGGCACCATGACCGGTTGGAAGCGGCGCTCGAGGGCCGGATCCTTCTCGACGTGCTTTCGGTACTCATCCAGCGTGGTAGCGCCGATCACGTGAAGCTCGCCCCGGGCCAGGGGCGGCTTGAGCATATTGCTGGCGTCCATGGCGCCTTCGGCCGCTCCGGCACCGACGATCGTGTGCAGCTCGTCGATGAAGGTGATGTACTTGCCCTGGCTCTCGGTCAGCTCCTTCACCACCGCTTTCAGCCGTTCCTCGAATTCGCCCCGGAACTTGGCTCCGGCCAGAAGGGAGCCGACATCCAGTGCCACCAGCTCACGGTTGCGCAACGACTCGGGCACGTCGCCGTTCACGATCCGCTGGGCCAGCCCCTCCACGATGGCGGTCTTGCCAACGCCCGGCTCGCCGATCAACACGGGGTTGTTCTTGGTCCGACGGGATAGCACCTGCATGCAGCGGCGAATCTCCTCGTCCCGGCCGATGACGGGATCGAGCTTTCCCTTCCTGGCCTCCTCGGTCAGGTTGCGGGTGTACTTCTCCAGGGCCTGATACTTCTCCTCGGGCGACTGGTCGGTGACCCGATGCGACCCCCGGACTTCCTGCAGCGCCCGGCGCAATTCGTCAGCTGAAACGTTCTGGGTGGTGAGAATGTTACGGAGCGTGGTGCCCTTCTCGTCGGCCATGGCCAGGAGCAGGTGCTCGGTGGAGATGTACTGATCACCAAGTTTCCTGGCCTCCGCATCGGCCCGGTCGAAGATCCTTTGCAGCTCCCGGCTGAAGCTCGGCTCCGCGCCACCACCGGATTGAGTGGGAAAGCGGGCCACCTCCCGCTCGACTGCCTCGGCCACGGCAGTCAGATTGAGACCGGCCTTCTGGAGCAGCGGCCGCACCACCCCTTCATCCTGCGCCAGCAGCACGGCGAGGAGATGGGCGTCGTTTACGACCGGATTGCCCCGCGACCGGGCCAACTCGCCGGCATCGCGGAGCGCTTCCTGCGCCTTTATCGTCAATCGCTCTGGTCGGATCATCACGCCCTCACGTGGGCACAATCCGGCGTCCCATTTGAGTCCGGGGCCGGCGGGTTCGGTGGAACCTCAGAGACAGCATATGAGTTGGCAAGCCCTATACCCCAGAACCCTGCCTGTTTGGCAGCCTTCGGCGGCCGGCCTCCCTTCATTGCTCCTTCCCTGACACGCAAAGAGGCAGCCTCAGCGGCTGCCTCGTGCGGTTACTTCTGGCTGGCGATCTTCCTCTGTGCGATCATCTTCCTGGTAAACCGCTCGCCATCCACGGTGAGCTGGTAGTAGTAGACTCCTGGAGTGGCCTCTCGCTTTCCATCCAGGTACTGTCCATCCCAGAAGGCTCGATACTCTCCACAGCGCAAGCGAAGGCTATCCAGCCGTTCGCTCGATCCATGCGCCAGGGTCGGAATCGCGACCACCTGCACCAGCACATTGTAGATCTTCAAGCTGACCACCGGCTGATGACCCCTCGCGCACACCTCCCGGGAAATTTCGAACGGGATCGTCGTCGCCGGGAAAAACGGATTGGGGTAGTTCTCCTTCAGCTCGACCCGCGGAGGGAGCACGTTCGCCTGTGCCGCTACCGGGGGGCCTGCTCCCACCAGAAGCCCGAGCCACCACCCCGGCCACGAAAAGCGGACCATGGGCGCTCCTCTTCAAACAACGTGTGGAACGGTAGTGGCACCTCCGTGATGGTCGGAATACTGCGTCGGTACCCTCTAAGGTGAAGGTCTAGAGTCTAGAGTCAAGGGCGTGGCGCGCTAGGAGCTGGGAGCTGGAGAGCTCCCGACTCCTGACTTTCCCTTCAGCCTCCTCCCTTCGCCTACCCTGACCGTAATCCCCTTCCCGTCCGCCCATTCGAGAAGGGGAATCAGGTACTTCCGGGTGATGCCCAGCCGTTCGCGGATGGCAGCCGGAATGATCTCACCTTGCTGGCCCAGATCGTTCAGGACCGAGGTGAACTGATCGAGTGCCTCACGAGCATAGTAGCGGTCCCGCTCAACGGCCTCGACCTGTCCCCGCGCCGCGGCCAGACGCAGAACCGCCAGGAGATCGCGACGGCCTGTGGTACGCTCCAGCTCCGGAATGGAGGGTGGATTGAGGTGGGCCTCGAGCAGGATACGAACGACGCGATCGATCTCCGCGTCTCCACCTGCCACTCGGGGTACGAAGCCGGCCAGGGCCACGACTCCGTCGATGCGGCGCAACCGACCAGCTCGAGCGAAGTCGCTCAAGGCGGCCTCCACCACGACATCCCGCGCGTGGAGCGAATGTCTGAGCGTCTCCAGCGGCATCCCGGGATCACTGATGTGCTGCCGGTGATAGTCCCGCAGCGCCGCGAGGGCCCGGGTGCCGACCTCATCTACCGCGCTGGTCGTCACCCAGAAGTCACCCACCAGACGAGCAGTGGCCTCGGCACGCGCCACCTCTGCGGCCGCTGCTCGGGGGAGGCCGAGCAGGAGCGGGAGGGCGGCGGCGTGAATCCCCTCGGCGCGGCGTACCAGCGCAGCCCGGAAACGCTCGGCGGAATCGCGAGAGGCGAACCCGCCCGGCCACGCGCTTCGACGACCCGGAGGGAACGGGTCGAGCACCCGACCGCCACCGATGGTGGTGACAGGGCTGTAGCTCCGGAGGACGAACCGGTCCTCGGCGCGGGCTACCAGAGCCTTCTCGAGTGAGAGCCGAGCCATCCCGGTTCCGCCCGGCTCAATCGGCAGACGCGGCAGCACTCGCGCCATTACCTCCGCGGTACCGAGATGCAGGCGAACGCGGGTTCGCGGTTTCAACGGCCGCGCTGCACCAGGCAGGACCGTGATTTCGACATCCAACGCAGACGCGGCGGCCCAGGGAAGCTCATCGGTGACCAGGACGTCTCCCCGGCCGACGGCGCGTCGCTCAATACCGGCGAGGCCGACCGCGGTTCGGGCCCTGGGATCGCTTCGCTCGACCGCATGCCCGTAGCTCTCGAGCGATCGCACCCGAGCCCGGAGACCCGCCGGCAGCACGACGACCGGGTCGCCGATGCCGACTCGGCCAGACCACGTCGTCCCGGTCACGACGGTGCCGACACCCGACAGGGAAAAACTCCGGTCGATCGGCATCCTGAAGCCGTCGCCGGAAAGCCTCGGCGGCAGGGCAATTGCACGGGCGACGAGCCGCTCGCGAAGAGCCTCTATCCCGCTGCCGTTCCTGGCGGACACCGCGAGGGGTGGCTCGAAGTTGATAGGAGAGGCGGCCAATCGCTCGGTTACCTCGCTGGTCACCAGCTGAAGCCACTCGCTGTCGGCCAGGTCGGCCTTGGTAATGACCGGAATTCCGGCCGGCACTTCCAGCTGCTCCAGGATGGCGAGATGCTCCTCGGTCTGGGGCATGACTCCCTCGTCAGCGGCAATCACCAGCAGCACCAGATCGATTCCTGATGCCCCGGCCACCATGGTGCGGACGAAGTCCTCATGGCCGGGGACATCCACTACTCCCGCAATCCGGCCGGATCCCAGGTCGAGCGGCGCGAAGTTGAGCTCGATGGTGATCTCCCGCCGCCTCTCCTCCATAAGACGGTCCATCGGTCTGCCCGTGAGAGCGCTTACCAGGGCGGACTTTCCATGATCGATATGACCCGCGGTACCGATGATCATGCTGCCACCCAGGGACGCTGAGTCCAGAACTCGAGGGCCGGAAGCTCGGCACCCTCGGCCAGGTGATAGCGTATGTACCGGGCCAGCAACCGGCGATGGGCCGCGCCGTGTTTCGCATCGAGCACCGGTAGCGCCGTGCCGGGGTCCATCAACGCCTGGAGGTCAGCCCGGGCTTGCTCCGGAAGCTGAGTCGCACCGTGTTGGGCGGCGCAGACCGGACACAGGGCTCCTCCGTCGCGGGTACTGAACGGGAGTGGTCCGCTCTCGGCCAGCGGGGTACCATCGATCACGCAGGCGTCGAGCGAGGGCTCGAAGCCAAGCACGCTCACCATCTGCCATAGCAGGCGGTAACCCAGAGCCTCGATGCTCGACAGGAGGCTGACCTCCAATTCTTCAAGCGCGTGCCGCAGCAGATCGAAGCTCTCAGGGTGGGGATCCGGCGGGGCAAAGCGGAGCATGACTTCCCCGAGTGCACAGGCCACGGCATACCGCTCCAGCTCAGTCGCGAGCCCGACGTGGAGCCGCCTGAGATCAAAGCTGGTGAGAAGGTGCAGCTCCCGGTGCTCCTTCATAACAAACTGCGCCTGCCCTTCACTCAGGAGCTGGAGAGCGGCCCCGAAGCGGCTCTTCGGACGCAAGGCACCTTTCGCGATGACGCTCTGCACACCGTAGTCCCGGGTAGCCAGCCGAACGATTTTGGATGTCTCGCTGTATCTGAGCGTGGAAAGCACGATCGCGGGAGTGGAGACCGGGGGCATGGGGGGAATGTAGCCCCAAGGCAGTACCTCCGGCCGCTACATCGGCGGCTCGTCTGTCGCTTCGGTACCGGCGGCCGGGACCCGCGCGAGCAGCGCCTGACTGGCGCATCGTCCGACCGGCACCGACCGTATCTCGCTGAAGTCGGGCCGAAGCACATGAACGATCCCATTCCCGGAGCAGCCTGCCTCCAGGGCATAAATCCGTCCCTGGGAATCCACCGCCACGCCTGTGTTAGCCGGTATCACGACCCCATCTCCTTCTCCCCGAATCACGGTGCGCTCCTCGGTGTCAAACTGCATCAGCCCTTCGGTGCGGGAGCTGATCAGAAGCTGCTCACCGTTGTCCGCGGTCAGGTCGCCTGGGCCGAAGCCGAACCCACCGAAACTTGCCAGCTCAAGCCGATCAACCGGGTCTACGATCGAGAGCCGCCCCTCGTCCACGGCGGGGTCTCCCTCCTGTATGACATATACCAGACCGTCTCCGGCTACGGTGCTGAACCGGGCATTTCCAGGTCCGACGAGTGCGATGAGATCGATCGGGCCGGACGCAGGGTCGTTAGCCGGGTCGATCACACTGATCGAGCTCTCTCCGGCAGGCTTACCAAGCGAATCGAGATTGGAGTTCATCACCAGCACCCTGCCGCGGGTGAAGGTCAGATGCTGCGGGCTGGGACCGACGACGGTGCTGGCGGTGTCGCCGGTCGCCAGATCGACTCGGGTAACCGTATTGAGGGTGGAATTGGAGACGTAGGCAATAGAATCACTGATCAGCGTGGCACCCGCCACACCGGAGCCCGGGGCAAGAGCGATGGTATTCACCAACGTCCCTTCCCGCAGGTCCACGACGGCCAGGGCGTCCCTCCCGCGAAGAGGCACCACCGCGGTGGCTCCCCGGGTGGCCACGCTAGCCGGCAGCACATCCGAAGCTCCAAGCGGGATAGTCGAAACCTGGGTTGGCGCGGCAACCGGTACCAGGCTCAGGGTGGCGGCGGTAGTGTTGAGAACGACCACGACCTCCTCCGGTGGAGGAAGCGGCGCCGACGTCTCGGCACACGACCAGGCCCCAGCCATGAGCAAAGCCAGGGCCAAGCGGACAGCGGTTCGGGAAGGCGTCATCCTCGAAAGATCGAACCACCCGGTCCGCGCCGCCAGTCGCCTTCGGTTAGAACCGAAACTTTGCTCCGCCGAATACTCCTCTCCGCCGGCCGGCAAAGCCTACCACCTGGTCGTAGTCCTGGTTGAACAGATTCTCGACCCGCAGTACACCGGAAAAGCCGGGGCGTCCGGGGCCGGCGCGGACGAGCTCAATCTCGGTGGCCAGGTCCGCGGTGGCGTAGCCCGGGAGCTCCACCCTCTGAGCCGGAAATTGGTTGAAGTCCACATCGTCTCGTCGACCCACGTAGATGACCGAGCCCCCCAGCGTAACGCGGTCGAGCACCCGGCCACGCACCGCCAGCTCGGCCGAGTGGGTGGGCCTCCGGATCAAGCGTTGGCCGGCGGCGAACGTGGCTGACGGCAATCCAGCATCGTCGGTCGCCTCCGCCAGCGAGGTAGGTGTACGACGCCGACGCCTTCACATCGCGCCCGAGCGAGGTGGTAAGACCGGTTTCGATGCCCCGCGACTTGGCGGCGGCACCGTTGAAGTAGGTGGGCTCCCCCGGGGCCCCGCTGCCGTCGTAGACGATCATGTCGCGGAAGCGCTGATCGAAGTACGTGGCCCAGAGCGACACGCGGCCGCCGGCCAATCCCTGTTCGAGACCAGCCTCCCAGCTGGTAGATTCCTCGGGCCGCAAGGTCGAGTCGCCCACCACAAATGGGGCGTCGCAGAACTGCTCGCAAAAGGTCGGCGCCTTGAACGAGCGCCCCAGCGAAGCGCGGATTCGCGTGCTCGAAGCCAAGCGATACATGGCTCCCGCGCGATAGGTGAAGAAGGTTCCGAAAGCGCTATTGTCGTCCAGCGCGAGCATTGAGGTTGAGGGCCAGGCCCGAGGCGAGATCGAGGACCCCCTGAGCGTAAAATCCGACGGTGGTGCGGCCCCGGTCGAAGGGCGTGTCGGGAGTGGTCGCGATCCCGCCGAAGTTCGAGGTGGTCTCGCCCGACTGCCGCTCGGTCTCCCGTTCCACCTGCACTCCCCCGGTGACGGTCAGCACCGGGCTCAGGGTCCCATTGATCCGTGCGTCAAGGTTGCCCCGTTGCGCCCGCGAGTCCCGGTGGGAGGCAAAGCCGAACCCGAGAGTGTCTGCCGCGTTGTCGGAGCGGTCATCGAACTCGCTTACTGTCCGGTTCCCTCCCGCTGTGAGCCGGAGATCGTAGCGGTGACCCAGCCGGCGGCCAACATCGGCGGCGAGGGTGAGCATTTCTTCGGCGCTCGACTGATTGCTGTCGGCCAGCACTCCGGCGAAGTCAGTGGGGAAATGATAGCGGCTGTCGGTGAACCGAACGGAAAGCGACGCGTCGGTTTGGGCATCGGGGAGGCCTCGTACCGAACCACTGACCGCGGTGTTGCCGTAGTCGTTGTTGAACGGATAGGTGCCGTCGGTGGCGAACCGGCCAGCATCCGCCGAGTAGGTAAGGCGGGGAGTCCCACCGAGGACCGCACCGCGTCCATTCAAGGTCCCGAAGGTGCCCGCCTCCGCTCCACCTTCGACCGAGAAGCCTCCTTCACCTCGCCGGGTGAAGATCTGCACCACCCCGCTCACCGCATCCGACCCGTAGAGCACGCTTCCGGGTCCACGCAGAATCTCGATTCGGTCCACGTTGTCGGTGGTGAGATTGGCCCAGTTGAACGACCCACCGGATTGATTCGCGGGTACTCCGTCGATGAGCACCTTGACGTAATCGCTCTCACCTCCTCGCAGGAACAGCGAGGTGACTCCCCCGAAGGAGCCTACCTGCACCACCGCCGCGCCAGGAACCTCGCGCAGCGCGTCCTGCACGAAGTGAACACCGCGAGCTCGGAGGTCATCACCCTTAATGACGGTGACTGAGGACACCACGGCGTCCGGGGGCGTCGGCAGCCGGGTAGGCGTCACGACCAGCTCCGGCAGCCGAGTTGTGTCCTGTGCTTCCTGTGCAGTGACGGCGGTCGATCTGGTGAGTACATGGACAGCGGCAATGGCTAGCGCGAACCGACGTGCTTTCATGGGAAGCTCTCCGGACACTGGGTGTCATCCTGAGGGAGCCCTTCGGCTTGCTCAGGGCAGGCTCCGCGACCGAAGGATCGGCTCGCTCTCAGGTCGCGAAGCTGTCCTGGCGCATCAAGGGCTCAGGATGACAAGTGATCGTTGATGGTTCTCTGACTCTTCTCCCCCACCCGTAATGGCACCACTTGGGGTGACCCGTCCGTCCAGGTCGTAACCGCTACCGGCCACTCGAAGACCCGGGAGAGCGTCTCCCGGTTCATCACCTCCGCTGGAGTCCCCTCGGCGACCACCACGCCGCGATCCAGGAGGATGATCCGATCGGCAAAACGGGCAGCGAGGTTGAGGTGATGGGTGATAACGAGGCCCGCGAGCCCACCGTCGACCAGCTGGCGTACGAGCTCGAACAGCTCCATCTCGTGACGCACGTCGAGCGAAGCGGTCGGCTCATCGAGCACGAGGGCGCGGGGCTCCTGAGCGAGCGCTCGCGCGACCCGCACCCGCTTCCACTCACCCCCCGACAGTGAGTCGATCGATCGCTCCGCCAGTCCCACGATGTCGCAGCGCTCAAGCGCCGCCCGTACCGCGTTCCGATCCTCGGCCCGGGGCGCCGCCAGCGGACCGAGTCGGGCATAACGGCCCAGCATGACCGTCTCGGCGACGTTGAGCCGGAAGACCGCCTCTTCCTGCTGACCCACGACTCCTACTACTCGAGCGAGGGCGCCGCGAGGCCAGGTCTCCACTGCCCGGCCATCAACCGCCACACTTCCTTGTTCCAGCGGGAGCAGCCCCAGGAGTGCGCGCACCAGAGTCGTCTTTCCACTGCCGTTTGGTCCGACCACCGCCACGAGCTCGGAGCCCGCCACCTGGCAGTCCACCCGGTCGAGCGCGACGGGAGCGCCCGCGGCGATAGCGCACCGTGATCGCCCGCGCCTCGAGGATCACGCCAGTGTCCTCCGGAGCAAAAGCGCGAAGAGCGGAACGCCGATCAGGGCGGTGATGACCCCCACCGGAAGCTCCAGTGGCCGCACCGACGGTGCGGGACACCACGTCGGCCAGCACCAGGAAGCAGCCACCGACAAGGAACACGAGCGGGAGCAGGGTTCGATGCAGCGGACGGAATACGGTGCGCACGGCATGCGGGACGACCAGGCCGACGAAGCCGATGATGCCACAGGTCGCCACGCTCGCCGCGGTCAGGAGAGCGGTCGAGAGGTAGACCACCCGTCGCAGCCGATCGACCTCCGCCCCCAGATGGTGGGCCGGCTCATCACCCAGAGCGATCAGATCGAGCGAGCGGGCATGAAACAGGAGCAGTGCAACCGGAATCGAGGCGTAGACCGTAAACACGGCGAGGGCGCGCCAGGATGCACGCGCCGAAGCCACCCAGCAGCCAGAGGAAGGCATTGCGGACCCCGGGCGCGTCGGAGAGCACCATGACGGCGCTCATCAGCGCGCCGGCGAAGGAGCCCACGACCACGCCGGAGAGCAGCAGCACATGGGGATCGAGGCGCCGGCCGGAAACCAGGCTCAGCCGGTACACCAGTGCCACCGCAGAGAGTGCGCCCATGAAGGCAGCAACCGGCACGGCCCAGGCACCGCCTGCGCGAGTGGCGATCGCGATCACGGCACCGAGGCCGGCCCCGCTCGAGAGGCCGAGGAGGTACGGCTCGGCCAGCGGGTTCCGGATCATGGCCTGAAGGGCGGCACCACAGATGCCGAGGCTGCCCCCAACCAGAAAGGCAAGCACCACCCGGGGAGCCCGCAGGTCCCGCACGATGGCAGGCGGCGTCCGCATCGGCGTGCCATAACCCGTCCCAGACCGCGCCGTAGCGGGAGCGGAACCGCTCCTGCACTCAGGCCGATCAGAAGGCAAACGATCACGAGGAGTGCCAGGCTCCAGATCCGTGCGGCGCTCACGGCCTGGCCTCGTTCAGCTTCGCGGTGAGCTCACGGATCGCCTGCGGGCGAGCGGGGACTCGGCCGGTTGAACTCGGAGCCGCTCACATGGAGGAAACGGTGTTGGCGCACGGCGGGCACGACTTGCCACTCGGGACGGGAGGCGAAGGCGGACGGCCCCTCCACCGTGGTGAAGATCAGATCCGGATCGCGCGCCGCCACAGCCTCGATGCTCACAACGCCGGAGGACGAGGCCACATCGGCGAAGAGGTTCTCGCCGCCGGCGCGCTCCACCAGCTCGCTCAGGAAGCTTCCCCGCCCGATGGTCATGGGGGGCTGTTCCCACACGAGGAGCAGCACCTTGGGTCGTCGAGCTGGTCGTGGCCGGGTTGCGGAGGTCAGGGCGGTATCGAATACAGCAGCGACCGAGTCGGCGGCTCTTTCATGCCCGGTGAGCTTACCGAGGATCCGCGCCACCCGGGGGACACTGCTCAGGGCGTCGGTGTTGACCCGGAGCGCTGCTATGCCCAGCTCGCGGAGCCGGCCGGCGACGGCGGCGTTCTGGCCGGAGTTGTAGAGCACCACCAGATCCGGCCGCTGGGCGATCACCGCTTCGATGTTGGGCTTGATGCCGTCGCCCAGATTGGGAACGGCTTTGGCGGCGGCGGGATAGTCGCAATAGCTGGTCCGTCCTACGACGGCAGAATCGGCGCCGATGGCAAAGAGCAGCTCGGTCGAGGCCGGAATGAGCGAGACGACTCGCCGAGCCGGCGCGGCGAGCCTGACCGTGTCGCCTGCATCGTCGACCAGACTGATGCTGCGGCGTCGACCGCCGGTGCATGCGCGGCACGCGGCCCCGTGCGATGATCGCGGTGATCAGGAGGCGGAAAATCATAACGCCCATCTTCCTGGACTCGGAGGATGGGCGATGAGCGAGAGCCGAAGAGGCTGCCGGGCACGCCACCAACCCTCCCCCGAGGGCTTCATGGTGGCACGAACGGCGAGGTCTCCTGGCTTCGGGACTCCACTCGCCTTCCCGGTTTCCCAGTGGCGTTCTGAGTGGAGAGCCTGGCCTCGAGGGCCAGGTACCCGTTACAGTGGCGGGGCCGTGCCGGATTTGCACCGGCTTCCGAGTATCCCCGTTCGTGTGGTCTTCAGTTGTTCAGCAGCGGCTAGTCTATGGGGCTGGCGCTCCGGCCGCAAGGGCCGCCTCGAGCTGGGCCTTGAGTCTGCGCCGCTCCGCCTGGTACGAGCCCCAATCCTCGTCGGAGGTCTCCCCTTCCCGTCCCAGGTAGCGAGCGTCCAGCCCGGCGATCGCGTCGAGCAGGCCGGCCGGCGAGACAGCGGGCGATCCAGACCGACGCGCAACGAAATGCCATGCCGGCCCCGCCGAGTACGAGGACAACGGCGGCAACGAGCGACGGCAGCAACCACTCAGGAACGCGGGCCCGGCCCGGCAGCGTTACTCGCAACGTGCCACCCGCCGGCACGGCACCGGTCCAGCGCCGGAACGAACGCCCCTGGAGCACCTGACTGTCGGCCAGCGCCAGGCTGCCGCCGCTTACCACGATGTCGTTTTCTTCGGCCAGCACGTTGAGCATAGGAAGCGGCTCGGTGAAGCCGGAGCTCGAGGACCTGCGGCCAGCGGGAACCACATACTGGACAGTGACCTGCTTCTCTCCCGGAGCGAGTGGTGCCGCCACAAGGAGCGAGTCTCCTCGCCTGGTTACCGCGTCGGGGGAGACGTCGCTCTCGCCCAATTCGAGGCCGATCGTCCCGCGGGGCAGCAGCCCACTCCAGGATGCACCGTCACTATCGGGGGCTACCCGCGTTCGCTGTCCGCTGTTGAGCAACACAATCAGGTCAAGCACGCTGCGGGAGCCGTCCTCGCCCGGCCGCGTGAGCACCAGGTGCCGTGCCTCCAGCGAGACGGGAGCGGTGCTGGACGTGTCGTATACGATCACGCGAATGGTGGTGTCCGGCCGCTCCGGGTTGGTGTGCACCGGCGGCGAGAAATACTCGATGCCCGCATGGCGGGCGCTGAGCAGATAGAGAGCAGACGTATCGGGACGGAAGGCGAAGCGGAAGCGACCACGCCGGTCGGTTCTGGTGGAGTCCAGCGGCCCCTGCAGCGCCCGGCCCACCTGGTGCAACACCACCCGGGTGCCGGGGACGGGCGTAGAGTCGGCCTTCAGCACCGCGCCCCCGGCGCGGATGGTTTGGGCAGCGAGAGGGACGGAGAAGACGGGAAAGACGGGAAGGATAATGAACGCAACAAGGGCGGGAAGGTGATTACGGAACCACTTTCCCGCCCTTCCCGTCATTCCTGTCCTTCCCGCGTTTCCCGTGCTACGGATTGAACTTCCCGAAATCCTGGGGGTCCATCTTCTCGAGGTAGTCCTTCAGCTTGTCCGCCTCGAGCGATGGGTTGGGGGAGGGTTCGTCAGTCTCGACGCCGCTCTGGTCCAGAAGCTGGTCGCTGGTGAAGATCGGCGCCCGCATCCGCAGTGCCAGGGCGATGCTGTCCGAGGGCCGCGCGTCCACCTGAAAAACGTGGTCCTCGCGGCGGATCAGCAGCTCCGCGAAGTAGGTGTTCTCCTTGACCGAGCTGATCACGACCCGGCGGAGGTCGCCCCCAAGCCCCACGAGAATCTGCTTGAGCAGATCGTGGGTGAGGGGGCGCTGGGCCTTCATGCCTTGCAGCTCCATCGCGATCGCGCTCGCCTCAGCCGGACCGATCCAGATCGGGAGGACTCGACTGCCGTCCTTCTCCCGCAGGATTACGACCGGCGTGTTCGTTGTTCGATCGAGGCCGAGATGTGCGACCGTCACTTCGATCATCGGTTCATCCGCTTACGTCCCTGCATCCCAACTCGCCAGGTAATGCACCTGTTCGGCGGTCAAGGTGTCTATCGCGATGCCCATGGCTTGCAGCTTGAGCCGTGCGATCTCCTGGTCAATCGCAGGCGGGAGGCGATGGACCGCTTTGCTCATCTTGCCCGCCTCCTTGGCCAGGACTTCCGCCGCGAGAGCCTGGTTGGCGAACGACATGTCCATGACGCTGGCCGGGTGGCCCTCCGCCGCGGCCAGATTGATCAGCCGGCCCTCACCAAGCACCATGATGCGCCGACCCTTCACGGTGAACTCCTCGACCATCTCGCGTACATGCCGGCGGGCCGAGGAGATCTTGGCCAGGCCTTCGAGATCGAGCTCGACGTTGAAGTGCCCCGAATTGCAGACAATGGCCCCGTCCTTCATGGTCGAGAAATGCTCCGGCCGGATCACATGGATATTACCGGTCAGAGTGATGAAAAGATCGCCCAACATTGCCGCATCGGCCATGGTCATGACCTGGAATCCGTCCATCCTCGCCTCGAGCGCGGGGAGGGGATCGATCTCGGTGACGATCACGTGCGCGCCGGCGCCACGCGCCCGGCTGGCTACTCCGCGCCCGCACCAGCCGTAGCCCGCGACGACGACCGTGCTACCGGCGAGCAGCAGGTTGGTGGCGCGGACCACCCCATCCAGGGTGGACTGGCCGGTGCCGTAGCGGTTGTCGAACATGTGCTTGGTGTTCGAGTCGTTCACCGCGATGATCGGAAACTGGAGGATCCCCTCTTTCGCCATGGCCTTGAGCCGGATGACGCCGGTGGTGGTTTCCTCGGTTGAGCCCCTGACCGCCGCTACCAGCGCCTTTCGCTCGGCTTGGGAGAGCCCCTCGACCCAGCTCCGGATGGGCGGCGCTAGGTCGTCCAGCCGGTTGAGCGCAATCATGTGCAGCGCACCCACCAGGTCGGCCCCGTCATCCTGGGTCATCTGCGGACCGAAGGCCAGGGCCTGGGCGATGTGGGTGTAGTAGGTGTGATGATCCTCGCCCTTGATGGCGTAGACGTGCACGCCATGGTCGCGCGCCAGGTGCGCGGCCACATCGTCCTGGGTGGAGAGCGGATTCGAGGCGCACAGGGCGATCTCGGCGCCCGCCGCCCGCAGGGTGATCATCAGATTGGCGGTTTCGGTGGTGACGTGGAGGCAGGCCGAAAGCTTGATCCCTTTCAGCGGCTGCTCCTTGGCAAAGCGGGCGCGGATCTGCCGGAGAACCGGCATGGACCGCTCGGACCACTCGGTCCGACGTTTGCCCTCATCGGCGAGCGCCAGGTCTTTGATGTCGTACTTTGCCGTGGCAGTGACGGTCATTGCGCTCCTCAACGGGCAGCCGACAGCAGGGCCTTCACGCGGTCGGTCTGCTCCCAGGTGAAAAAGTCGACCTTCTTTCCATCGTATACGCCGCTCTTGGGCTTCCGGCCGAAATGACCGTAACTTGCGGTCGGTCTGTAAATTGGCCGCTTCAGCTTCAGCACGTCAATGATGCCCTTGGGTGTGAGATCGAATACTTCATGGACCATCCTCTCCAGTTCCGTGTCGGGGAGCACACCGGTGCCGAACGTCTGCACCATCACCGAGACCGGATGGGCGACGCCGATGGCATAGGCTACTTGCACCTCGCAGCGCCGGGCAAACTTGGCCTCCACGATGTTCTTGGCCACCCACCTGGCCGCATACGCCGCCGAGCGATCCACCTTCGAGGGGTCCTTGCCGCTGAAAGCGCCGCCCCCATGCCGGGCCATGCCGCCGTAAGTATCCACGATGATTTTCCGGCCGGTGAGTCCGGCGTCGCCATGGGGACCACCGATCACGAAACGCCCCGTGGGGTTGATAAGGAACTTGGTCCGCCGGTGGTCGATACCGGCCTCTTCCAGCACCGGCCTGATGACCTCATCGATAACCGTCTGCCGGATGGTTCCATAGGCGAGCTGCCGGGAGCCGTTGCGTTCCGCGTGCTGGGTGGACACTACCACCGTTCTCACTCCGACGGGACGGTCGTCCTCATATTCGACTGAGACTTGAGACTTGCCGTCTGGACGGAGCCATTCGATCGCCGAGTGTCCATTGAGCCCCTTCCGCACCGCGGCCAGCCGCTCGGCGATCCGGTGCGCCAGAACGATGGGCAGCGGCATCCGCTCCTTGGTCTCGTTGGTGGCGTAGCCGAACATCATGCCCTGGTCGCCGGCACCCTGCTCCTTCTTGTTCTTGGCATCCACACCCATCGCGATATCCGGAGACTGCCGGTCGATGGTGGTGAGCACGGCGCAGGTGCGACCGTCGAAGCCATAGGAGGCGTCGGTATACCCGATCGACTCGACGGTCTCGCGGACCAGGTCGGGGATGTGGACGTAGGTGTTGGTGGTGATTTCTCCGGCGACCACTGCCATGCCAGTCGTCACCAGGGTCTCACAGGCCACCCGTCCGGCGGGATCGCGCGCGAGAATCGCATCGAGTACCGCATCGGAAATCTGATCGGCCACCTTGTCCGGGTGGCCTTCGGTAACCGATTCGGAAGTGAAGACGTGATGCCTGGATCCTGCCATGTCGGTTAGTCTCTCTTATTGGGACGAGGGGCAGCAGGACAGGGGCGCCGGTCGTTGGTACCCCCGGAGTGCCATCCGGTGCACCAGACCATGGCCCAGCTGCCCCGCTGCCCCGCCTTGGCTACGCACGCTTGCCGGGGGGCAAAGTAGCCACCCGACCACGGCCAGGCAACGCCGACTGGGGATCGAGGAGACGAATATCGATGTACTCCCCGACCGCTTCCCGCAGTGCGGCGGAGACATCGGCGGCCCCAGCCGCGCTGAGCGCCGCCTCGGCAGCCCGCCGTGCCGCTTCCTCTGGAATGCTCCGGATCACCCACTTGACCAGCGGTAGCGCAGGAGGCGACACGCTCAGGCGGTCGTAGCCGAGCCCAAGCAGGAGGACGGCGCTCAGCGGCTCCGACGCCATCTCGCCGCAGACACTCACCGGCAATCCGGCCGCTTTGCCGACCTCCAGTACCCGGTGAAGCTGCCGTACGATGGAAGGGTCGTGGGGATTGAACCGGTTGGCCAGCCTGGCGTTTCCCCGATCCACCGCCATGGTGTACTGGGTCAGGTCGTTGGTCCCCACGCTGAAGAACGCGCTCACCTCGGCCAGACGATCCGCCATGAGAACCGCCGCAGGGGTCTCGATCATCACTCCGACCGGGACCGAGTCGGCGCTCTTTGTCCCCGCCTTCTTCAATGCCCTCGCCTCCTCCGCCACGATCTCGAGGGTGTCCCGCACCTCCTGAACCGTAGTCACCAAGGGGAGCATCAACTGAATGTCGTAACTCGCCGCCACGCGCAACACAGCCCGGATCTGCGGGCGGAAGACCTCCGGTTGATCGAGGCAGACCCGAATGGAGCGCCAGCCCAGGAACGGATTGGCCTCCACCGGCGCCTTGAAGGCCGCAGGGAACTTGTCCCCGCCCAGGTCAAACGACCGGATCACCACCGTCTGATTGGGGAATGCCCGCGCCACCCGGCGGAAGTAGTCGGCCTGCTCGTCTTCGGTCGGCAGGCTGGCACGGCCAGTGAGCAGGAACTCGGTGCGCAGCAGTCCCACACCCTGAGCGCCGTGGCGGCTCGCGGCCTCGATCTCCTCCGGAAGGTCGACGTTCCCCATCAGGACGATGGCGCGACCCGAGGGAGTGACTGCCGGCTCGCCGACAACCGCCTCGAGCTGCAGCTCGAGCTTGTGCCGGCGGCTGACCTGGATCTTGGCCTCTTCCAGCTCGTCCCGGTTGGGATCGAGTACGATGGTACCGCTCTGGCCATCGAGGAGGAGCATCGTGCCGTTGGGGATCCCGGCGAGCACGCCCGCGGCGCCCATCACCGCCGGAATACCCAATGAGTGAGCGAGAATCGCTGCGTGCGATGTGCGGGTCCCTTCCTCACTGACGAGGCCCACCACATGCTCACGATCGAGCTGAACCGTCAGGCCGGGAGACAGCTCGTGGGCCACCACGATCACCTGCTCATCGGCGGGGATCGACCAGATCTCGCTGTCGGTGCCGCCCATGAGGCGGTGAATCATTCGCATCTGGATGGCATGCAGGTCGGCAAGGCGCTCCCGCAGTCTGGCGGCACCGGACCAGAGCGCCCGCAGCTCCAGCGCCTTGAACTCATACGCGGTCTCTGCGCTGAGCTGGTTATTGCGGATCAGAGTCTCCACCGAGGCGAGGAAGTCCTTGTCCTGCGCCATCAAGATCTGGGCGTCGAAAATGCGTGACTCTTCGGGCCCGGCCCGTTGAAGGACGCGGTCCCCCGAATTCGCGCAGGTGGGAGACCAGGTACTCGACTGCCTCGCGGAGCCGCCGCACCTCGTTCTCGACCTGGTCGGCGCGGACGGTTCGATCGGGCACCGCGGGAAAGTCCCAGCGGATGACCAGCGCCGGACCGCAGGCGACGCCGGGCGATACCCCGATACCGCGAAACAGCCGGGGCACGCTCACTCTTCCCCGAAGCCGTCGGCTACGAGGGCAGCGAGTGCCTCCGCCGCCTGTTCCGCATCAGGGCCAGTGGCCCGGATGGTGATCGAGCTGCCGCACTCGGCCGCCAACATCATGACGCCCATGATACTCTTGCCGTTCACTCCCACTCCATCCTTGTAGATCTCGATCTCGGAATCGAACGAGCTGGCCAGGCGCACGATCCGTGCGGCGGGGCGGGCATGGAGGCCCTCCATGTTCACGATAGTGGCTTCGCGCTCGATCACATCCCACCCTCCGTAGAACCAGGAGGAAGATCATGGCCGCGAGAGCAAAGCGGACCGTTGTCAGGAAGGGTGCGAACCACCGCGTGAGGGCGATGCCAGCCATTACCACCCCGGCCGCCCCGATGGCGGCTGAGAAGCCGAATGGCTTCAAATACCACGCTGCGACCACAGGGATGGCAGCGCCAACCGCGAAGGCGGCGGCTGGGCCAACCCGCTCGATGGCCCTCGGAAGCCAGGAAGTCCCGATAGCTGCCCCGACGCGCATGCCCGACTCCATCCCGGTCCGAAGCGACCAATAACTGGTCCACAGGCGAATACCGTTGTAGATGAGAATGAAACCGGCGATGGCCCACCATCCCGCACCCAGCACTACACCTACCAGCGCGGCGCCCACAAGTGCCGGCACCAGTCCGGCCCAGAAGAGCTCGTCTCCCATGGCGCCAAGCGGACTGCAGAGTGCGGTGCGAAGCCGCACGATCTGAGCGACCAGGTAGCGCCTCGTATTCCGCGCGAGCGGTGGCACCCAGCGCCAGTCCCGCCAGGTTGGGATTGCAGTTGAAGAACTCCGCCGACCGGACGACGGCTTCCCCGTGACGCACCGGGTCCACCGCCTTCAAATCCTCCAAGCAGCGGCTCGGCGGCGTACCCCATGCCCACCCCGAGCATTCGCTCATAGTTCCAGGTTCCCTGGACCGCAAAGAGCCGGAGCATAGCCCGCAGCCGTCCGGTCACGCGATCCCCGCGAGGAGGACTCCCACACCCGCTCCGGCAAGGAGCCACTTGAGCCTGGCGCTGCGGCCGGAGCTGCGAAAGGCGCCGTTGACCGCAGCCGCGAGCTGCGGACCCGATCGCTACTAATGTGAGGGCCACCGCGGTTTGCCGGTCGAGATGCACCGTGTCCTTGATGGTGGAGGCGAGCACCGATGCCCAGCAGCGTGAGGATGAATCCCCGTGCCGCATCACGCAGCAGCCCACCGTACTGCAGGCGGCGGATGGCATTGCTCTCGCCTGCGGCCAGCGCTGCCGCGCGCCGCTGAATGGCCCGGGCATTCCACCGGCGGACAATCTGAAGACTCCACCCTCCGAGCACCGCCAGCACCAGGCCCAACGCCACGCTGAGGCCCAGGCTGAGCTCCCAGGGAGCACCGGCACCTAGCGCCACCGCCGCGACGGTGGCCGGCCCATAGTCAGGGTACCTCACTGCCCCGACGGGGAGCACATCCAAGGCGAACAGCTCGAAGAGCGACTCCGATTCTGAGCCCTGCCTCCACGTCACCCACGAGCCAGCCGGCCACGGTTCCGGTCACGAGAGGCCGCGAGATCATCGCCTGAGGAACGCTCACCAGATCGAGGCCGACGAGGGTGCCCCAGACCAGGAGCGGAAGAACCACGTGAGGCGAGAACTCGTTCATCCCAGAGCCCTCAAAGCAACCGGGGCCATGGTGGGCAGATCCTGCGCCGTGATAACGGCGCCGCCGGCCTCGAGTGCCTTAAGCGTACTCAGCTCCTGATCGGTCAGATAGATGAATGGCAGGCGCTCACGACGGCCGGCCCGGTGGTGGATGCCACCCAGGTTGATTCGTTGCACCACGTCGGGGCTGGATGCCCGGAGAGCAGCCATAGTCTCCAGATCGCCGGTTAGCACCAGACCGCGCTTCCCGTTGGACTGCCATTCGGACATCTGCCGGGCTGCGTCGGACATCGTGACGAACCTCACCTCGATCTCGGGCGACACCGCCATTCGATAGAGCTCCTGCTCCCAATCGCTGGCTGCAACCTGGTCGTCCACGAGTATGATGAGGTCGATGCCCATGGCGCGTCCCCAGCCAATCACCACCTGCCCGTGGATGAGACGGTCATCGATGCGGCAAAGAACGATGGACATCAGGGGATCCTGATGGACTTCTCCCCGGCGGCTGCCGCCCGGGTGGCGGCCTCCGCAGGCGAGAGCGTGCGGTGGAAAACGAAATCCACCAACATCGCCAGATTGACTCCAGTGACGACCTTTACCAACTGCTCGCTCCGGAGGCGCTTGAGCACGGCGACGAGACAGGATCCGCTTGCCAGATCCACGAACACCACCGCTGGATGGCGGTCCACGGCGGCGAGAATCCGGTCCTCCAGCGCGTCACGGTCGCAGCCCATATTCGAGACCGGTACCAATGCACCTCCCAAACCGCTGATTTGCTCCGCGGCCTGTACCAGGGCGCCGGCTAAAGCGCCATGGCACACCACCACGCCTCGCAACTCTTCACTCATAGTCTTCCTGGAGGTACTCCTTGACCCCACGCTGCTCTTTCATCCGCTTGATCAGGCGCGCGTTGAAGGCCGCCGCGACATCCACGCCGGAGTAGCGGAGGAGATGCATCATGGCGACCACCTCCGAAATGACCGTGATGTTCTTGCCGGGGTTGAGCGGTACCACCACCCGGGGCACGGCTACTTCGAGGATCGTGGTCTCCTCCAGGGACAGGCCGCTCCTGTCGCTGTCCTTGGCAGTCTCCCAGTCCTCGAGCTGAACTACCACCTCGATGCGTTTTTGCTGCCGCACGGCGCGCACCCCGAAGAGGGCCGGAATATCAATGAGCCCGATGCCGCGAATCTCCATGTGGTGCGCGGCGAGCTCATGTCCACGACCGATGAGTACGTCGTGGCCACGGCGGGTGATCTGCACCACGTCGTCGGCCACCAGCCGGTGCCCTCGCTCCACCAGGTCGAGCACGCACTCGCTCTTGCCGATTCCGGAGCGGCCCACGAACAGCAGGCCCACGCCGTAGACGTCAGCGAGTGAGCCGTGCAGGGTGGTGCGCGGGGCGAAGGCCTCCTCGACGATGGGCTTGATCCGGCGGTAGAACTCAGCGGTCTTGAGCTTGCTCCGCAGCAGCGGAACGCCCTTCCCCGGGCGAACTCGAGCAGCTCGGCCGGCACTTCCTGGCCTTTGGTCACGAAGATGCAGGGCAGGTCGAAGCTGAAGAACGTGGCGAGCGACTGCTGCCTCTGCTCCGGCGGCAGGGAGTTGAGATAGGTGATCTCGGTCTCGCCCAGCACGTGCAGCCGGTTGGCGGCGAAACGGCCGGTATAGCCGGCCAGCGCCAGGCCCGGGCTGGCCACCTCGGCGTCGGGGATCTGCCGGTCGAGCCCCAGGTCGCCGGTGAGCGCCTCCAGCTGCAGAGGATCTCCCCGCCGGGTGAGGAAGTCGCCGAGTCGCAGCATCAGAGCGGGTTGTTGGGCTGGGTGGACCGGATCCGGCCGGCCGGTCGGACACTCGCTCCACCTGCCGCCGCAGCTTCTCCTCGGCCCGATCGAGCGCGGTGCGGTGGTCGGCGCCCTCGCCCTTGGCCACCAGGATCTCGCCGCGGGCCACGTGCAGCCGCAGCTCAACAGTCCGCTGGATGCCATCGACATCGAACACGACCGTCATTTCGATGGGCCGCAGAGGCCAGGTTCCCCAGCCGCTCCACGACCGTAATCGCGCGCTCCCGCAGGGCATCGGAAACTTCACAGTGGCGGGCGGTGATGGTGCGTGTGCATGACAGCTCCTCCGAGCTCAGCCGATGGCCGAGCCCTCGATGATGTCCTTCAGGTGATGGTCGGTTTGCAGCGCCGTGCGCTCCCAGGTCAGCCCTTCAGCAAAACGACGCGCCCGATCTCCCAGGTGCGTCACCAGAGATGGCGAGTCGGCCAACTCCACCATGCGGGCAGCCAGCGCGTCGATGTCGCCATGGGGGACCAGAAAACCGGTCTCGCCGTGACACACCGAGTCGCGCAGCCCCGGGCTATCCGACGCAAGCGACAGCGTTGCGCACGCCGCCGCTTCGATGACCGTGATCCCCCATCCTTCCTTCGGGGAGGGGAAAATGTTGGCCCACGCACTGCGCATCAGGTCGATTTTGCGCTCCTCGCTCACGAATCCGTGGAAAACGACTGACCGGTCGCAGTCCGAGGCTGGCGGCCAACTGCTCCAGCTCGGCCCGCTGATCGCCGGTCCCGGCAATCTCCAACCGAAGATCGGGCCGATGACGCCGCGCGAGCGCCAGAGCCCGAATGGCGAACCCTATTCCTTTATAACGCTTCAACCGTCCAACATACAAGAAGGTGGGTGTGGCCGAGCGGCGCCCCGGCGGGCCCGGGGTGAATCGGCTGCTATCCACCCCGGGATGAATGACTCGGATCCGCTCCGAAGGAATCCCGCGGGCAACCAGATCGTCCCGGGTACTCTCACTGATGGCATGGAATCCGGCACGGCGGTAAGCCCAGGGAAGCGGCCGCTCAGACGCCCACACGATCGCGGCGACTGGCCAGGGAGCCTCGGCGAACGCCGTGGCGCCGAACAGGTGCGGAACAATGGCGCAGAACGGCAGCCGGGTGCCGGTGGTGAGAAAGAGCGGCAGCTTATTGATGTCCTCGACCAGGATGTCGGGCCGCTCGGCTACTATGGCTCGTTGCACCGCCCCGCGGCCCAGCAAAGCGAAGCTGTTGCGACCCCCAACCCGCTCGATGTCGATTCCGTCGATTCTGGCCGTCCGGGGCCCGCCGGTCCAGCCCGAACAGATCAGTCGCACGCGGTGACCCGCCGCCGCCAACCGGCCGAAGATCTCGAACAGATGGATCTCCGCCCCACCTGCCTGCGGATTGGCGCGGTCCTGCCAGTTGACCAGGAGGATGTTCACGATGACGAGAGTGACGATAGTGAGGAGCGCGGATTCCTTCGCGATGGTCAGGGCAAGCCTACAGCCGCCCCAGCGAGTGAGCAACACCATCGAGAATACCGTTCACAAAGCCGGGCGCGCGGACCCCTCCGAACCAATGGGCCAGCTGCACCGCCTCGTCGATAGCCACCTTGGGCGGTACCTCACCCCGGCGAAGCTCGTGGATACCGAGCCGCAGAATATTCCGCTCGACCACCGCGATTCGGCTCATTCGCCAGTTCTCCGCCGCCTGGGCAACTTCGGCGTCCAGGGTATCGACTTCACCGACCACGCCCGCGGCCAACTCCTCGGCCCGATCCAGGATTCGTGGCTCCGGTCCGGTAAGGCGGGCGACACCGTTCGACCACGGCGGGAATGGGCCGGCTTCCGCCCTGCAGCTCCCAGGCATACAGGATCTGGAGCGCGCGCGCCCGGCTCTTGGTCTCAACTCTCATGGTGGGCCCGCAGCTGGGCCAGCGCGTCTGCCGCCCGGAGTGCCGCTGCGGCTGCTTCGTGACCCTTGTTGCCCGCGCTTCCGCCGGCTCGGTCCGCCGCCTGCTGTAGCGTGTCCACCGTCAGCACGCCGAAGCCGACCGGGAGCGCATGGCGCACGGCCACAGCGCTCAAGCCTCGGGAGGTCTCGCCGGCGACGTAGTCGAAATGAGGGGTTTCTCCCCGGATGACCGCTCCCAGTGCAACCAGACAGGAATAGCGGCCGGTTTCCGCCGCCGCCGCCGCCGCCACAGGGAGCTCGAACGCACCGGGGAGCCAAACCACGTCCACCTCCTCGCGCGAAAGCCCCGCCTCCCGGCAGCAGGCGAGGGCCCCCTCGAGAAGCTTGGTCGTGATCAACTCGTTATAGCGGCTTACCAGGATCGCCACTCGCCCGGAGGCGCGGAGGCGGCCGGAGAAGTCGGGCACGGGATCAGTGGGTGAAGAGGTGGCCGAGCTTGTCGCGCTTGACCTGAAGGTAGGTGCGGTTCTCGTGATTGGGGTCGGCGAGAAGAGGGACACGCTCCACGATCTCCAAGCCATAGCCGTCCAGGCCCGACCAGCTTGCGTGGGTTGTTGGTCATGATACGAATGGAGGAGAGCCCCAGGTCTCGGAGGATCTGTGCGCCGATGCCGTAGTTTCGGAGATCAGGAGCAAAGCCGAGGCGCTCATTGGCCTGCACCGTATCGGCGCCGCTGTCCTGGAGTGCAGTAGGCGCGAAGCTTGTTGAGAAGCCCGATGCCCCGCCCTTCCTGATCGAGGTAAACGACAGCTCCCTTTCCTTCGTTGGCGATGAGCTCCATGGCTCGATTCAGCTGAAAGCCGCAGTCGCAGCGCTGAGAGCCGAACACGTCGCCCGTCAGGCACTTCGAGTGCATGCGGACCAGAATATTGGGCTGCCCGCTGATATCCCCGTAGACCAGCGCCACATGCTCGGCCGAATCCACGTCATTGCGATACCCGATGATCGTGAACTCACCGAACCGGGTCGGGACGCGGGCCTCGGCCACCCGGTGAACCAGCTGCTCAGTCCGCAGGCGGTACGCCACCAGCTGAGACACCGTGATGAACGTCAGCCCGTGCTGCCGCGCGATCTCCTGGAGCTGGGGTCGGCGCGCCATGGAGCCGTCGGCATTGAGGATCTCGCAAATGACCCCGGCGGGGTTGAGTCCGGCCAACCGGGCAAGATCGACACTGGCTTCGGTCTGCCCGACTCGCTGAAGAACGCCGCCGGGCCGGGCACGCAGTGGAAAGATGTGCCCCGGGCGACGAAGGTCGGAGGGGACGGTGGCGGGGTTAATGGCGACGTGGATCGTGGTCGCACGATCGGTGGCCGAGATGCCGGTGGTCACCCCGAACCGGCGCTGGGCATCGATGCTGACGGTGAAGGCGGTAGACAGCTCCTCGGTGTTGCGCTCGGTCATCTGGGGAAGACCCAGGTGGTCGCAACGCTCGCCGGTGAGAGCCAGGCAGATCAGCCCACGCCCGTGCAGGGTCATGAAGTTGATCATCTCGGGCGTAGCAAGCTCGGCGGCGCAGACGAGATCGCCCTCGTTCTCGCGATCCTCGTCGTCGGCCACGATCACGATCTTACCATTGCGCAGATCGTCGATCGCCTGCTCGATGGTCCCGAAAGTCGTCATGGCTCTCCCAAAAACGTGAACGGTGAGCGGTGAGAGGTAAGCGGGAAGAGCGGGATGGAGGTCTGCCGCCGCTTACTGCTTACCGCTTACGCTCTTCCTGAAGCAGCGCCGCCACATATTTTCCAATGGCATCGGCCTCGAGATGTAGCCGATCGCCCACCACTCGCTCGCCCAGCGTCGTATGCTGTAAAGTAAACGGGATGAGGGAGATCTGGATTACATCCCGAGCCCGGCTTCGCGTTCACCGTAAGGCTGACACCGTCTACAGTTATCGACCCCAGCAGCACTGTAACCCGCCCGACCTCCTCTGGAACCCGTAGATCCAGCAGCCTGGCGTCCTCCCGCTGGGTTACCAGTTCGACCTTCCCTACGCCGTCCACGTGCGCCTGGACGAGATGCCCGCCCAGCCGGTCGCCCGCCTGTAGCGCCCGTTCCAGATTGACTCGTTGACCAGTGGCATACTCCCCGAAACGGGTCCGGTCAAGCGTTGTTCGGATGACATGCACACTAAAGGCATCAGGGGTGGCCGCTTCGATGGTCAGGCAGGCTCCATCGACCGCCACGCTCTCACCGGGCTCCAAGCGGCCGTAGGGTGACTGGATGGTGAGCTCGAGCCCGCCCTCCCGGTTGACTACCTTCCGCACCGTGCCGATCCCGGTGACGATTCCGGTGAACATCAGCGTCGATCCAGGACGAGCAACGTGTCGTCTCCCAGGGGCCTGCGCTCCACCACCCGCCAACGATCTGTCTGGTCCAGGTCGCGGGTCGGGAGCCCGGCTAAGGCAGGGACCCCGCCCTCGCCCAGCCAGAGCGGGGCCTGAATCCAGTAATAGCGGTCAACCAGCCCGGCGGCGAGTAGCGCCCCGGCAAGCTGGCCGCCACCTTCCACCAGGAGAGAGGCGACGCCCTGTTTTCTCAGCAGGCCAAGCGCCTCGGCCAGGCTGGCTGCTTCCACCACCGTAACCCCCGTGGTTTGCAGGCGTTTTACTCGGGTCGGATCGGCTTCGGGGGACACCACGACCACCGTCGGGGTCTCGCCGGCAGTACGGACGAGGGTGAGATGAGGTCCCAGATCCGCCACCCGGTCGAAGACCACCCGCCGGGGGGCTGTTCGGGGGCGAACCGATCCGCGGACCGTGAGAGCGGGGTCGTCCAGCCGCGCGGTGCGCCCACCAACGGCGAGGGCATCGAAGCCGGCGCGAAGCCACTGCACGTAGTCGCGTGCGACTTCACCCGAGATCCATCGGGACCGGCCGAAGCCGTCCGCGATTCGGCCGTCCAGCGTGGCGGCCAGCTTGAGAGCGACGAACGGACGGGTGCCGTCGCGTAGGCCATGGAGGAAGATCGCGTTTTGAACGGCTGCGGCGTCTCCTAGAGGCCCAATCTCGACCTCCACTCCCGCCTGGCGGAGTCGCTCGGAGCCACCGGCCGCGAGCGGATTGGGATCGCGCATGGCGGCGACGACCCGGGCCACACCCGAGCGGATGATCGCCTCGGTGCACGGCGGCTGCTTGCCTTGATGCGAGCAGGGCTCGAGGGTGACGACCAGCGTCGCCCCTCGAGCCCGTTCGCCGGCGTCGGCCAACGCCACGGTTTCGGCGTGCCGGTCACCGTACTCCGGATGCCATCCCTCGCCCACCATCTCACCATCTCTGAGGATCACCGCTCCAACCAGTGGATCCTGCTGGACCATTCCCCAACCCCGCCAGGCGAGGTCGAGTGCGCGGGCCATTGCCTCCCGCTCGTCCACTCCCGGGCTAGAAGCCCACTCGCAGGCCGAGGCCGGCGAAGAACTTCCCCTTTGTGGTATCAAAGTCCTCGAAATCGGTGGACAGATTCTGATCCTTCCTCAGACGCGCTGAGCGTTGGCGACGTATCCGGAGCACTCAGGCGTCTGGGCTATTACCGGCGAGACAATTGCGACCAGGGACAGACCGGCAAGGAGCGGATCGGCGCGCATCATGATCTCCGTTACGGACGGGCGAAACGCACGCTGCGGCTGCCGCGATGAATCTCGCCCATCACCCAAGTGGGGACCCCGTCGGCCGTGGCGGCGCTCCGGGCGGCCGCTACGGCACTGGGGGGCAGCACGGCGATGAGGCCCACTCCAAGGTTGAAAACGTCCCGCATTTCCCCGGTGGAGACCCGTCCTGCCTGCTGCAGCGTCATGAAAAGCGGCGGCAGCTCCCAGCTATCGGGGTCCACCGTCGCTTGGCTCTCAGCAGGCAATATCCGCACCAGATTACCCCCAATACCTCCCCCTGTGATGTGTGCCAGACCGTGGATCCGGTCGAGAACCGGTGCGACACTCCGGTAGTAGCTCCGGTGGACGGCCAGCAGCGCCTGAGCGACGGTCTGCCCGGTGTCCCCCAGCCGATCCGACAGGTCGAGGCCCATGTGTTGGAAGACGATTCGCCGGGCCAGCGTATAGCCGTTGGTATGCAGACCGGTGGACGCGTAGCCCAGCAGCACGTCCCCGGCCGTGATCGCGTCACCGTGGAGCGCGCGATCTTCCTCCACCACGCCGATGATGGTCCCGGCCAGATCGTATGTCCCAGGCTGGTAAAGATCGGGCATCTGCGCCGTCTCGCCGCCGGCGAGTGCCATGCCGTGGGCACGGCACCCGCGGGCGATACCCTCCACGATCTGCGCAATCTGCTCGACGCCGAGCCCGGAGCCAGCGATGTAATCCATGAAGGCAATCGGCGCCGCCCCGTGCACCAGGATGTCGTTCACGCTGTGGTTGACGAGGTCCTCGCCCACTGTATCGAAGCGTCCCGCCTGCAACGCCACCAGCACCTTGGTGCCGACACCATCGGTGCTCAAGACCAGCGTGGGCCGCTGCATGCCCGGCGGGAATGCGCACCATTCCCCCGAATGCCCCGACCTTGCCGGTGGAGAGTGCGGTGCGGGTGCCCGCCACCAGGTCGCCGATCCGGGCCTTGGCCGCCTCCGCGGTCTCGAGATCTACGCCGGCCGCGGCGTACTCCCGGGCGCCGGCAGCCTTCTTCACGCGAGCGACCTGGGCCAGAGGGACGTGGGTGAGGTCCTGGAAGGTGCGAACCCGAGTTTCCACGTCGGCCAGAGTGATATGGTCGAAACCGCGGATGCCGAACTGCTCTACTGCATACGAGCCCATGGCCGCGCCGTACACCATCGCACGGCGCAGGTTGTCTTCTGTGACCGTTCCGGTCCGAGCCAGGTAGGCCATGAACCCACCGGCGAAGGCGTCGCCGGCGCCGGTGGGGTCGAAGACCGTCTCCAGCGGGAAGGCTGGCACATAGAAGGTGCGGCTCGCCTCGATCAGAAGCGCTCCATGCTCGCCCTGCTTGATGACCACCCGCTTGGGACCGTGGGCCAGGATCCAGCGCCCCGCCCGGTGGATGTTCCAGTCGCCACTCAGCTCACGGGCTTCACCGTCGTTCACCATGAGCACATCCACCCGGCTCAGCAGCCGGAGTAGCGCGGCCTTCTTGCTCTGAATCCAGTAGTTCATGGTGTCGCACACCACCAGCTCGGGCTGCTGAACCTGCTCCAGCACACCGAGCTGAAGCTCGGGATCGATGTTGCCCAGGAACAGGAAACGCGACGACCGGAAGGAGGCCGGGAGCTTGGGCTGGAAGTCGGCGAAAACACCCAGCCGGGTTTCCAGCGTCTCTCGGCTCTGAAGGTCGTATGAGTATTTCCCCTTCCAACGGAAGCTTTCCCCTGGCGCCTTCTCGACTCCGGACCAGTCGATGCCCCGGAGAGCAAGCCGCTCCAGTTCGGCGTAGGGATAGTCCTCCCCGACCACACCGACCACCTGCACCGGATGCAGAATGGAACCGGCTACACTGAAATAGACGGCCGAGCCACCCAGCGCGTCAGCGGTCTCGCCGAACGGCGTAAAGATGGAGTCGAGCGCTATGCTTCCGACCACGAGCAAGCTCATCAGGTCACATCCTGTCAGGGGCGGAAATACCGAGCAGGCCAAGCGCATTGGCCAGGACGATTCGCGCCGCTCGGGCGAGCAGGAGGCGCGCCTGCTCCGTTGCCTCGCCCTCGGGGGCGCCCACCGCTCGGGTGTGGTGATACCAGCCGTGTACCACGGCGGCCAGCTCGTGCAAATAGGTCGTAATCCGGTGCGGCTCACGCTCGCGCGCCGCTCCCTCCGCTACATCGGGGAATGCTGCCAGCTTCTTGAGCAGCTCGATGTCCTGCGGCGCCGGGAGCGCACCCACATCGAGATCGCCGCTGACCGTGGCAGGATCCCGATCGGCGGTGCGGAAGATCCCGCTGAGACGGGCGTGCGCCATCTGCACGTAGAAAACCGGATTCTTGTCGCTCTGCTCCCGGGCAAGGTCCACATCGAAGATGAGCTGCGAGTCGCCCTTCCGCATGAGGAAGAAGTAGCGCACCGCGTCGATCCCGACATCGTCGATGAGCTCCCGAACGGTCACGTAGCTGCCGGCGCGCTTGGAGATCTTGACCTCCTCGCCCCCCTTCATCACGGTCACCATCTGGTGCAGCACGTATTCGGGGTAGTCGGGGGGCACTCCCATCCCGAGAGCTTGGAGGCCGGCGCGAACGCGGGTGACCGTGCTGTGGTGATCGGCCCCCTGAACGTTGATGGCCCGCCGGAAGCCGCGCTCCCACTTGCTGACGTGGTACGCCACGTCAGGCACGAAGTACGTGAAGGTGCCGTCGGACTTCCGCATCACCCGGTCCTTGTCGTCACCGTATGCTGTCGTGCGGAGCCAGAGCGCGCCTTCGTTCTCGTAGGTCTGGCCCCGGGCACTGAGCGCCCCGACCACGGCGTCTACCTTTCCTCCCGAGTAGAGCGAAGACTCCAGAAAGTAGACGTCGAACACGACACCCAGGGCTTTCAGATCCCGGTCCTGCTCCTTCCGCAGCTCTCGCACAGCCAGGCGGCGGACATCCTCGACCCGCTCGGCGCGGGGATCGTCGGGATGCTCCCGGACGTAGGTGGCCGCGATCTCCTTGATGTACTCGCCGTGATAACCACCTTCGGGGATCGACACCGACTCGCCGCGCGCCTCGCGTACCCTTGCCTGCACGCTATCGCCCAGATTGGCGATCTGGGCCCCGGCGTCATTGTAGTAGAACTCGCGCACCACCTTGTGACCGGTCCACTGAAGCAGAGCCGCGATAGCGTCGCCCAGGGCCGCCTGCCGGCCGTGACCGACGTGCAGGGGTCCGGTGGGATTCGCGGAGACGAACTCCACGTTGACGTCGTGTCCCTGGCCGAGGTCACTCCGTCCGTAATCCGCTCCCTGGGAGATGATGCGGCTGTGCACGCTGGCGAGCTGGTCGCCCGCTAGCCAGAAGTTGATGAAGCCGGGACCCGCGATCTCTGCCTTCTCGACCAGATCAGGTGAGAGATGAAGTTCCTGGAGCACGCGCTCGGCGGTCTTACGGGGGTTGGTGCGCTCCCGCCGCGCGAGCACCATGGCGAGGTTGGTCGCCAGGTCGCCGTGGCCCGCGTCGCGCGGACGCTCCAGCACGAACTCGATTCCGTCGGCGCCGAGCCGCGAGGCTACCCGCGACAGCTCGGCGCGAAGCGTTTCGCTCACTCTGGAGCGGCCTTCCCGTGGCTTTTGCTAGGCGGATGCTTGCCGGACTTGGCTTCTGGTTTGGCGGCGGGTTTGGCCTCCGACTTCGAGGAGGTGTCAGCCTTGGATTCGGCTGCAGGCTTCGCCTCCTTGGATCCTCCGCTGTCGGATTTCTCCGACGGATCATTCCGCGGACCTTTGCCGTCCTTGCCGTAGTCGGTGATGTAGAAGCCGCTGCCCTTGAATACCAGCCCTGCCCCACCGGAGATCTGGCGCGTCGGCGAGTTTTCCCGCACACCGGACACTTGGCGCGGGGCTTCTCGCTCATCTTCTGGAATGAGCTCGAACTCGTGCCCTTCCGGGCACTGGTACTCATAGGTCGGCATGGTCTCCGTCTGAGGTAAACGAAATCAGCTACTAAACTTACCGAGCCCCGGGGGAGCGTACAAGCGCGAACCGGCTACGGAGAGAGTTTACCACGAAGGACACGAAGGTTCCGTTAGCCCAAGACGATTCGATGTAGCCCCATGCGTAGCCTTTCGACGTTGAAGTTGATAATAAACCCCAAGTTGAGCTTCAGAAGCCTTAAGTATGTCAAGACTTGAGCACGATGAATTGGAAGAACCTTGGAGACTGACTTAACCTCTACAATGACCAACCCACCAACTATCAAGTCGAGACGGTAGCCACACTCCACCGCCATATCTCGATACCGCAGTGGAAGGGCGACTTGCCGGTCAAACTTGATGCCCCGGAAAGCAAGCTCTCTACAGATGCATGCTTCATAAGCAGACTCGAGCAGCCCGGGGCCCAGCCGCCTATGCACCTCGATCGCTGCGCCAACGATGTCGTAAGAGAGGCGATCAGACGAAGCCTTCGTGTCCTTCGTGGTGAACATGTGTATTACAGTGCGGGTATGCCTGCACTGAGCCCAACCGAACCTGCGCTACTAAGATCGCCTCACGCAGGCCGATACACGCCCCAAACGTCGCGGAGGGTGTCGCTGATCTCGCCGAGGGTGGCCCGGGCCCGGACCGCGTCGATGATGGACGGCATGAGAGCGGATCCGTGCCACTCGCGGCATTCCGTGACCTGTCGTCAAGGGCAGCTGCGCCACCGCTGTCGGCGTTACGCCCGCGCTTGACTGGCCCAGGCGGGCGCGTTGTTCGCTCTCCAGAGCGGAGAAATCCGGAGTCTGGATCGGGGAGCGGCGGAGAGTCGTCGGCATAGCGGTTGACCCCACCACCACCCGGTCGCCCGATTCCTGGGCTTTCTGCAGCTCGTAGGCGCTCCGAGCGATGGCCTCCTGGAAGAAGCCGCGCTCGATCGCCCGAGCCGCCCCACCCAGCGCCATCGACCTCACGGCTATCAGCTCGCGGCCCCGCCTCGATCGAATCGGTGAGAGCCTCGACGTAGTAACTGCCGGCGAGCGGATCGACCACCTCGGCAACGCCGGACTCGAAACCCAGAATCTGCTGGGTCCGAAGGGCCAGTGTTGCCGACTCCGAGCTCGGCAGGGACAGCGCCTCGTCGTACCCGTTGGTGTGGAGCGACTGGGTACCGCCAAGCACGGCCGCAAGCGCCTGCACCGTCACTCGCACGACGTTGTTGAGCGGCTGCTGCGCCTGGAGGGTCACTCCGCCGGTCTGGGTGTGGAACCGCATGCGTGCCGTGGCATCGCCCGCCCCGAAACCGCTCCCGCACCACCCGGGCCCAAAGCCGTCGCGCGGCCCGAAACTTGGCAGCCTCCTCGAAGAGATCGTTGTGGCTCGCGAAGAAGAACGAGAGCCGGGGTCCAAAGCTGTCGACGTTGAGCCCAGCGCTGACCGCGACCCGCACATATTCCAGCGCATTGGCCAGGGTGAACCCGACCTCCTGCACCGCCGTGGCACCGGCCTCGCGCATGTGATAGCCACTGATGGAGATCGGATTGAAGCTCATCCCTTCATCCGCTACGAAGCGGAAGATGTCCGCCACCAGCCTCAGCGACGGCGCTGCCGGGTAGATGTACGTGCCCCGCGCGATGTACTCCTTGAGCACATCGTTCTGCACGGTTCCGGTGAGCTTGCTCCGCGTCACGCGCTGCTCCTCTCCTGCCACGACATACATGGCAAGGAGAATGGCAGCGGTTGCGTTGATGGTCATCGAAGTGGAAACCCGGTCCAGCGGGATCTCCCGAAAAAGCGTCTTGAGATCCTCCACCGTATCGATGGCGACGCCCACCCGTCCGACCTCTCCCTCCGCCATCGGGTGATCCGAGTCGTACCCCATCTGGGTGGGAAGATCGAACGCGGTCGAAAGGCCCATCTGGCCCGCGGCAAGAAGCTGTCGGAACCGCCGGTTGGTCTCCTGCGCGGTTCCGAAGCCGGCGTACTGGCGCATGGTCCAGAGCCGGCCGGTGTACATGTTGGGATAGGGACCGCGGGTGAAGGGGAACTCGCCTGGGCGTCCGAGATCGCGGGCCGGATCGCCGGTCCAGTCCTCGGGTCCGTAGATGGTCTTCACAAGGCCGGCTGAGAAACGGCTCCGCTCGCTCGCGCGGCCACCCGCCGCAGCGTGTCGGCGACGAAGCCCACATCTTCCCGCGAGCCGATCACCAGTGGCGTGCGCTGGTGCAGCTTGTCGGGCACGATGTCGAGGATCCGGTTGACCCCATCGGTGGCGGATCCCTCGGCCTGCTCGGCCAGGAACGCCATGGGGCTGGCCTCGTACAGCAGCCGGAGCTTCCCTCGGGGATTCTTGGTGTCGGCCGGGTAGAGGAAAATGCCGCCGGCGATGAGGTTGCGGTGAAAATCGCCCACCAGCGAGCCGATGTAGCGACTGTTCTTCGGCGTCACGCCGTTGGGCCCCAGCCCCTCGGGCAGGTTCGCCCTTGAGCCCACGCACCGCTGCCTGCATCCCCTTATCCCAGCGGGGGAAGTTGCTCTCGTTCACGCTGTAGTACTTGCCGACGCGGGGAGTGATGATCCTCGGGTGGGAGAGCAGGAACTCGCCGATGGTGGGGTCGAGGGTAAACCCGTGCGCCCCCTGCCCGGTGGTGTACACCAGCATCGTGCTGGAGCCGTACATCACGTAGCCGGCGGCCACCTGCTTGCACCCGGGCTGGAGCACGTCAGCCGCCGTGCCCCGGCCATGCATGCTGACCCGACGGTAGATACTGAAGATGGTACCGACCGCTGAATTGACGTCGATGTTGGAGGAGCCGTCCAGCGGGATCGAAGAGGACAGCGTACTTGCCGACTGGATACTCGGGCGGAACCGGAATAATGTCGTCGTCTTCCTCCGAGCCCATCACGCAGACCCGCCCGGTGTGCTTCAGGCAGTTCTTCAAAGTCTCGTTAGCGAAAATGTCGAGCTTCTGCTGTTCCTCGCCCTGCACGTTCTGGACGCCGGCCGCGCCCAGAATATTGACCAGGCCCGCCCGCCGGATGGACGCGGCAATGATCTTGGCGGCAAGGCAGATGTCATAGAGCAGATTGGACAGCTCTCCCGTTGCCTCGGGATAGCGGTCTTCCTGATCGAGGATGAAGCGCTCGATGGTGGTGACGTGCGAATTCAATTGACCTCCTGACAAGAACGTGAACGGTAAACGGTGAACAGGAAGTTCCGGTGACTGTGACCTCCCGTACCGTTCACGGTTCACTGTTCACGCTGTTTCACCGCACGTCATACGTGGTCGACCGACCCTTCGACTGCAGCGTCATTTCCGTTCCATCGGTCGTGACGGTTACGGCCCATCGCGATCGGTCCGCCAAACATCCACCCGATGGCGTCGCAGCCGGTGCGAGCGTGGGGGGCGAGGGATGGCCGTACTTGTTCTGTCCCACCGAGATCACTGCGGCCCGGGGCCGCAACGAATCAAGCCATTCGTCGCCCGTGCTGCCGCGGCTTCCGTGATGACCCACCTTGAGCAGGTCCACCGCCCGGGTGCGGCTCCGCATCTCGGCCTCCGCGGGAAACCCGCATCACCGGCGAACAGGGCCTGGAAGGAGCCGTACTCCACCAGCAGGACGAGCGAGTCTTCGTTGACGTCCTCGCCCCATCCGTGCCAGGCCGGATCGGGATGCAGAACGGTGAAGGCGACGCCGTCCAGAACGAAGCGCTCATCACGGCGGGCAATGTGCCACCGAACGGCACCGGCCAGCGAGCTCGTCGAGAAAGGCATAGTAGAGCGGGTCGGCCACCCGCTCACCCGGCTCGATCACTATCTGGCCGCGAACCTGTCCAGCACGCTGGGAACCCCGCCAAGATGGTCAGCGTGCGCGTGGGAGACGACGACGCATCGCCAGCTCCCGGGCCCTTGGCTTGCCAGGAACGGCACGACCACCCGGCGGCCGGCATCGCTGTGGCTGCCTCGCGGACCCGCGTCGATCAGCACCCAACGCCCCCCCGGCGTACGCAGCACCGCACCATCGCCCTGCCCCACATCGAGAAAATGTAACGCGAGTCCTGAACCGCGTGTTAGCCGCCGCGGGCAGGACCAGAACAGACTGACCCACAGTACCACCACTCCAGCCCAGCTCCACCGCCGGATGGCTTCAGCCAGGGTATTCCGCTTGCCGATGCACCAGAGACTCGATGGAGAGCCCGAGCGATCCAGGGAACGGCCGACCGTATCTCGGCGGCCTCGATCGAGTGCCCGCCTGGCACCACAGCCCCGCGGTGGCAAGAAGCTCCAGCAGATGCAGCGCCAGGCCTGCGCCGCCCGCCAGCGACCCGGCAAGCCCAGGCCACAGGGGAAAGACCAGGAGACTGGCCAGTACGCCCGGGCACCGCCACCGCTGCCAGCGGAATGGCAAGAAAGTTGAGAACGACCCCAATCACCGCGACGGCCCCGAGCGTTGCAGCCGTAATCGGCGCAGTTGCCAGCGTGGCGCCGACGGAAGAGCCCAGCGTTCTCCACCAGGCGGCCTCCCGAGGGTCCGGTCGGTCCACCGGCTGAACGTGGTGGCGCCCCACAGTGCGGCAGCCGACAGCCATGCCACCCAGATCGAGTACCGCCCAGGGATCCACCAGAAGCACACAGAGGCAGGTTGCCGACAGAAGCGAGTTGGCCTCGACCCGGCGCTGTCGTCCCCGGCTCAGCGCCAGGAGCGACTGCCAAGTGCGGCAGCGCGGGTGGCCGGGGCGGGCCAGCCGAGAAAGGCCACATAGGCGACACTGGCTCCGGCCGCCAGTGACGAGGGCACGCCCTCTTCCGCGACCGGGATCCGGCAGAGGAGGAAGACCCAGGCGGTGATGACTCCGACGTGGAACCCGGAAATCGAGAGGAGGTGGACCAGACCCGATTGGGCGAACCGATCCTGAAGCGTGCGGTCGATGCCGCCACGCCGGCCCAGGATGAGAGCGTCTACCATGGGCGCCCGGTGCCCATACAGCGTTCGGCTGCGTGGGCGAGTGCAGTACGAAGTCGTGCTGCCGCAGGTGACATGTCCGGCGCCGCCTGCGACGTTCCGACCAGGAGGTGCCGGAGGGCCGGTGGGCCACCCCGGGCCGTGGGATCCACTGTCCGGTCAGGCTTGACCACCAGACCCGCGTCCAGTGGGTGACCGGCGGCCAACGGCGAGGAGACCGGATCCGCGGCAGCCGGCGTGCAAGGGTTGCACCGCCAAGCGGCCGCCGATCGAATCCGCCGGCTCAAGCAGACGGGCGGAAAGAGCCAGTGCCCTGCCGGCAGCCGCGCGGCACACTGGTCTGCCTCCCGTAGCCAGGCGAGCTCGCCGCTGAGGCGACCCAGAGAGCAGAGCGCGGCGAGTAAGGATGCGTAACGAGCGGCTTCCGCGCCAGGAGATGCCGCGGCAGCAGCGTGACCCCGACCACGCCGAGCGGGTCCACGAAAATGCAAAAGGCCGGTCGCGAGACCGGCCCCGTAGGCACTGTAAGCAGAATCGGCGGGCCGCAGTCTCACTGCGGCCATCCGACTAGCCGGGGGCGACGCCTCCTCGCCTGCCACACCGCGGCGCGACGGAGATCTTGCGCAGCGCTTCCATGACCACCACCTCGATGGCGGCACGGCTCTGCTCCTTCTCCAGGCTCACTTCGGTCACCACCGCACCCTCCCGCCGAGAGACGTAGCGGGGCGGAACCCGGTTGAGCGCGAAGGTCAGCACGTCGTCCCGGCAGAGGTCGCAGCCGCAGTACGCTGGAAAAAGCGGTCGCAGAGTATCGTATGCGGCGGTAACGTGGTCTTCGACCAGATTCTTGATCACAGGACCGCCAGCTGGGCCTGCCCTGAGCGCCAGCGAAAGGCCGGACCACGCCCCGTGAAGGTCGATCCGGTAGTGCCCGTGAGGCGAACACTATGGTACTCGCCGATGGCGCTGAGCCGGCAGGTCCAGCAGGACCAGATGATTGTCCGGGTGCGGGCCAGCATGAGATCGCCCCGCCGGGCCGGCCGCTCGACCAGGGCTTCATGAGTCTGGCCGATACGGGCCATGTTCTTTCGGCCGCACGATGCTGCGCACCACCTCGATGAGCCGGTCCAGCCGGTCGAGGCGACCTCATCGGCAACATGATCCCGCAGGCGAACCGCAGGAGTGCCTTCCCGCACCGAGTACTTGAAAGTGTAGGCGTCGTCGAAATCGGCCTCGTGTGACGAGATCGAGGGTTTCCGGAATTGGGCGTCGGTCTCGCCCGGGAAGCCGACGATGATATCGGTCGAGAAGGTAATGCCCGGGAATGGCCCGGCGCAGCTCTGCCATGACTTCCAGATACCGCTCCCGGGTGTAGCGCCGGAGCATGCGCCTGAGCACGGCGTTGGATCCGCTCTGTACCGGCAGATGGACGTGCTCACATACCGCGGGCGTCGTCGCCATGGCCTCGATGACCCGCGGCGTGAAATCGGTTGGGTATGGGCTGGTAAACCGGAGACGTCGGAGACCGTCGAGCCGCCCGACGGCGCGGAGCAAGGTCGGCAAAGTCGTGCTCGCCGTCGTGATAGCTGTTGACGGTTTGCCCCAGCAGCGTGACTTCGGTGAGTGCCCTGCTCCACCAGGCCCGCCACTTCTCGTACGACGTCTGCCAGGCTGCCGGCTCCGCTCCGGCCCCCGCGTGTGTCGGAACGATGCAGAAGGTGCAGCGGTAGTCGCAGCCGCGCTGTACCGTGACGAAAGCGGTCGGGTCCATTTTCCCGCACCGGCGGGCACGTCCTCGTAATGCTCCCAGGACCGAAACTCGGTGTCGCGTCACCCGCTGTCCACCGTGTGCCAGGTTGATCAGTCAGGGCAGGTTTCGGTAGGCATCGGGACCCACGACCAGGTCCACCCGGGGACCCGGGCCAGCAGTGCGGGGCCCAGCCGCTGAGCCATGCACCCTACCACACCCAGCACGCTCTCCGGCTCGCTTGTGCCGCTGCAGCTCGCCCATCCGGCCGATCACCCGCTGCTCGGCGTTGTCGCGCACGGCACAGGTGTTGACCAGCATCACGTCGGCATCGTCCGGGCGTTTCCGTTCGCACGTACCCGTCGCGCCCCAGCACCCCGAACATCAGCTCGGAGTCGGCCACGTTCATCTGGCAGCCGTAGGTCTCGATATAGACGCGTCTTCAGACATGACGGCAGATTATAGCGGGGCAGCGTGAGCGGCAGAGCGAGAGCAGGATTCGCGCCTAGCCTCCGACGAACCAGACGCGGCAGGCCGGCTCACCGCTTACGCCTTTGTACCGCTCACGGCTTCTCGACGATCACGGCCTCACCAGAATCCCCAGCGACAGATGAAGCCGTTTTCGGAGTACACGCCTTCCGAGCGCCAGACGTATTCGACGCCAGGTCCAGCCCGGCGCGCTGTTGGGCGAAGCGCAGCCCGCTGCCGGCCGAGACCCCGAATTCATGGCCCTGCTCCTGCCCGGGACCAAGGGAAACGGGCAGCGTGGCATAGCGGGCGCCAAACCGGATCGGGCGCTGGTAGGGCCGCCGCGGGTCGGACGTGTATTCCGCGCCGGCCGACGGCCTCGAGCGTGTTCTCCGCGCCGGTCCCGCCCAGGGCGAGCAGATCACTGTTGGCGCCGACCAGGTCCGAAACAGAGCCTGACCCGCGACATCGAGCGTTGGGGCCGGATGCCACGTCATGCCCAAGCCCAACGCTGTACGGCAAGTCGACTGGTACCCACCCGGGTGGAATCGACGGTCCACGTTCAGGTGGCCGTCGATGCGGGCCATCGCGGAGACGGCGAAGTTAGGTCCGAACTGGCGCATGACGCCGACGGAGACTCCGATGCCGGCGAACGAGAGCTCTGCTTCCTGCCGGCTGGAGAGATAACCGGGATCGTCGAAGACCCGGGTGGACGTGAGCCGGTTGGAGCCGGTGATGATGTGGAACCCGGCCCCGACCGCCCAGTGGTCGCCGAGCCGGTAGGACCCGGCGATCCGGAAATCATTCAGGCCGCCACGCGAGGACAGCGTGTCGCTCACGCCAACGGGATGCCCCGCAGGTTGATCGTGCCGGAGGTTGCGAGGGTGAAGTCGCGGCTGGTGTAGTTGGAGAAACTGAAACCCACCGCTGCCGGATAGCGACGGACTGGCCCCGCCACCATGAACTGGGGAAATCGGGTCTCCCGGATCGAGGCCGTGCCCGCCGGATTCTCTACCGTTCGAAAGCTTGCATGATCGTGAATACGCTAGTCAGCGCGCTGAACGCCGGCCAGCGCCGCCGGGTTCTGGCTGGACTCCGGATCGAAGAGCCCGAAAGCGCCACCAGTACCGATCGCCCGCACCGCGAAGCCCGCGCCCGGGAAACCCAGGCCGCGGACACCGAACTGGACGATTGTGCCGCCACGGTGCCGGCACGACGGCCAATAGGAAAACGACCAGGGCGCGGCGCACTAGGGAGTCTCGAAGGGGAAGGAGAGCAGGTAGCTGAGCCGGAGCCGCGGCCGAAGCGCCGGGTCGGCCGCTCGTGTCGAGTAGAACACCGGACGGGAGAAGCTGGCGGCCTCCGGCGTGAGCGACAGGACCAGAGCCGCAGGCGGGCCAGTGGACTGACCCAGCCAGAGCTCGACCAATCCGAACTGCCTCCATGCTCACGGCAGTGGCTCCAGTCTCCAGCGTATCCTCCGGCACCCGGCCGCGAATCGTGCTCACCGGCGATTTGGCGCCCGACATCGGCCAGGACCGCCCGGGCCTGAGGAGCCGGCAGGATCGGTCGGCAGACCGGTAATAGGCGTGACCGGGAGTCAGCTCGAGCGTGGCGCGAACGATCGTGGCCGAGTCCGGATTCGGCGAGGGCAGTTGAAGCGGAGCAGCGCCCGCGCCGACGGGCGCTCCGCCCACGGCCAGCAGAGTCGTATCGACTGCCACCTGAGGAACCTCGGAGACGTAGGTGTTGAACGCGGCGCTCAGCGCCAACGTTCTCAGCTTGGCGGTGCCGGTGTCCGGAACGTCGAGGGTGGCGTAGGTCGTGAAGATAGGACCATTCCCGCCGCCAGCGCGCCCAGAGCGCACACCGGTAGGCCGTGGGTGAGGCGAGGCGGACCCCGAGCGCCAGCCGCCGCTATCGGCGGGCTGGAATCTGCACCCGGCTGAGATCGGCGCCCTGGAACACAGCCTGCGGACCATACCGGTGTTCAGCAGTGTCGGGCACATCGACAGCGTAGCGATGAGGTTCTCCGGAACGAACGCGGGAGCGACATCGGCGAAGCTGTGCGCGGAATCGAACGACGGTGCCAGCCGGTAGAGCAGGAGATGGAGCCGATCGAGGTTGGTGTCGCGAGCGGCGACCGTGAAGCTGAGGGCGACCGAATCGATGGTGTAGGCCCGCAGGGTGTCTCGCACGCTCACCGAGTCGGCCCGGGCAAGGAACCGCACCAGCCCGCGCTCCTCGAAGCCCTGAAGCCCGTTGGACACCAGGAGCGTCAGCGCGCCTGATGACGGCTGGACGTACCCGACGAAACTGCTATCGGCCCCGTTGATGGCGGTGAATACTTCGTCGAAAATCTGTGGCTGCCCGCCCGGGCAGAGCGCGGGACAGTCAGCCCGGGGTGGTCAACTTCTCCTGGCAGCCGGCGAGAACTACGCTGCCAGCACCGCCATGAATCGCCACGTCACCGCAGCTGCTCCGGACCGAATGCCGCCGGGAGCAGATCGGACAGTCGCCAGCGGACGGTCCCCTCGTGACCCCACTCCATCGATCGGCAGATCCAGGCCGAACTCCGCCAGCACCTGGCGGCAGGCGCCACACGGTGCCGCCGGCGGGTCGACATCGGAGACCACGACTGCGCGCCGGAATCGGGTCACGCCCGCGCTCACCGCGGCGCAGATCGCCGCCCGTTCGGCGCAGATGGTCAGCCCGTACGAGGCGTTCTCGACATTGCACCCGAGGAAGACAGCCCCGTCCTAGCTCTCCAGCGCGGCGCCCACCCGGAAATTCGAGTAGGGCGCATAGGCGCGAGCCTGGGCGTTGCGGGCGGCAGAGATCAGGGAATCAGTCAAGCCAAACCTCAGGGTAGAAACGAGGTGCCCGCACCGCAGCGCCGGTACCCCGAGAAACTCGGCCACGGTCTGACCGATGTCGGCGAATGTGCGACGGCGGCCCAGATCCGACCGGCCGGACCTTGGGCCCGAACACGAGCAGCGGAACGATCTCGCGCGAATGATCGGTGGACGGCGTGGTGGGTCGTTGCCGTGATCGGCGGTAAAGATAACGAGGTCGTGCTCGCGGACCGCGCTCAGCAGGCGGGGAAGGACTACGGTCGAGCTGCTCCAGCCCGCGTCGAAACCCTCGCACATCATTACGGTGACCCCAGGTCTGGTCGAACTCGATCACGTTGGCCAGAAGGAGTCCCCGGTTCATCGCCCCGAGCAGCTCCCTCGATCAGCGCGTAGGCGTCCGCGTTGGTCTCGGCGTGGATGCTGCTGATGCCCCGCCGGCGAACAGATCGTCCACCTTGCCGACGCCGACCCGCGGTATCTGCCGCTCGCCAGCCGGTCCAGCAGGGTGGGACCCGGTGGCGGCAGACTGAAGTCGCGGCGGTGCGGGGTCCGCTTCCAAGCGCCGGGCTGCCCCACGAAGGGGCGAGCGATGACCCGGGACACGCCGTGCTCGCCCGCGAGGATCTCCCGCGCAGTTGCGCAGGCCGCATAGAGCTCGCGCAGCGGAACTGGTGGCCTCGTGGGCGGCAATCTGGAAGACGCTGTCCGCCGAGGTGTACACGATCCAGCTTCCGGTCCGCCGATGCTCCGCGCCGTACTCGTCCAGCACCGCGGTTCCGGATGCCGGCTTGTTGCCAAGCACGCCGCGCCCGGTGCGCCGGGCTGAACTCATCGAGGACCGCCGAGGGAAATCCCCGCGGGTACGTGGGAAACGGTGGCTGCAGCAGCAGGCCGCAGATTTCCCAGTGGCCGGTCGTGCTGTCCTTCCCCGGACTGGCTGGCTCGCACACCCCGTAGGCTGCCCCGGGCGTGACCGTACTCGGCACAGCCCCGGCACGGTGGCGCAGCGGCCCAGGCCCAAGCCCTCGAGCCGCGGGAACCGAAAGCCCTCCGACTGCCGAGCCACGTTGCCGAGAGTATTGCTCCCGGCATCTCCGTACGCCTTGGCATCATGGGCTGGACCGATACCCAGTCCATCGAGAACGATGATGGCCGCGCGCCGCATCAGGCCTTCGGCATGGTCTGCACGAAGCGGAAGCGAAGCGCCGTGACTGCCTGATCCAGCAGCTGCTTTTCATCAGGCTCGAGGTGCCCTGAGGTCTTCTCGGCCAGCATGCCGAGCGTGTCGATCAGGGTCTGCGCCAGCTGGCGCGCGTCGGCCGACTCCTTCCGCGCCCGGCGGCAGCTCGCCCCCAAGTGCCGCCTCGGCCTGGTGCGACAGCCCCAGAACCAGCGACGCGAAGTGGGGGTTCACGGTTCTGCTCGCGTACCGGCGGATAACTCGCGGCACCCAGCCGGGTGAGCAGCTCGTAGGAGATCGTCCCGGCAGCTTCAGCCTGCTGGTCGAGCGAGACCAGGCCGCCGAAGACCGTGGCAACATCGCCCGACCGCGACCTCGTCGCCCACGGCCGACCATACACATGTCCATGGTGACCCGTCCGACGACCGGTACGAGCCTGCCGTTGCAACTCGATTTGACGTCGCGAACGCTCTCGGATCCGGCGGCGGGGCTTCCCCGAGGAAATCCGTCCGCATACCCCAGGCCCATCGTTGCGACCGTCATGGGCCGGTCGGCGCGCCAGGTGGCGCCGTATCCGACGCTGTCTCCGGCGGCGATGAGCCGGACCGCCACGACCCGAGCCCGCGAGGCCGCGACCGGCTGCGGTTCGATGCATCCCGCGGCGCCACCATACAGGATAGATCCCCGGCCGTACCGAAGTCACCGGCGAACGATCTTTCCCTGAAGCGCCGCGGCGCTGTTGGCCGCATGGACCAAGGGTGGGTCGCCGCGGAAAGGCTGCGAGCACTTCCTGGAACCGATCCCACTGACGCCGCGTCGTGGTATCGCGTCCGACTCCGCGGCGAGGAAGTGGGTGAAGGCCCCTTCCCAGCCGGTTGGCGGTCTCGGAGCAGGGTGGCGAACCGGTCGAGGCTGGCCCGATCGTCCCACCGTACACCCGGCCCTGCTCATGCCGGTATCGATCTCGACGTGGAACGGTCGGTCGCCGCGGGCGATCCAGCTCTCGAGGGCCGCAGACATCGCCGATCGAAGGCCGCAGGTCGAGATCGAGGTACGGTCGATCCACTGCGGCATGAGTGGCGTCAGAACCAGGATCGGCCGGGTGATGCCGGCAGTCGCGCAGCAGCTCGTGCTTCGTCGAGCGAGGCTACGCCGAAGCCCCATGGATCAACCGACTCGAGCGCGCGCGCCACTTCCGTCGCACCCAACCCATAGCCGTTAGCTTTGACCATCGGCAACAACCGGCTGCCGGAGACCGCGGCCACCGTGCGCGCATTCGCCACCAGCGCTGCCAGGTCAACGTCCACCCAGGCGCGTGTCGTCTCGGGGAAAAGGTCATGGGCGAGCCGGCGGTATGATATTCGCCGCGGGGGATGAATGCAAGACAATTCAGCGCTTGGACGTGCGATGGCGATGGTGCGGGAACTTCGAAATCGGTGCGCCTGGGATCGGGCGCAAACCCGCGAGACGTTGCGGCCCTACCTGGTCGAGGAGGTGCTGGAGCTGGACCACGCGCTCGGCGAAGGAGAGCCCGGTGAGATCCGCGGAGAAGTCAGCGACTTGCTGCTTCACCTGGCCTTTCAGCTCGTCATCGCCGAAGAGCTGGGCGAGTTCACCAGCGACGACGTAGCCGGCGAGCTGGAGAACAAGATGCGCCGGCGCCACCCCCACCTGTTCGAGCTGGGCGACGCTGAGCCATGGGAGCGCATCAAGCGCAGGGAACGGCAGGGGCCACGTGCTCGGCGGACTCATTCCCACCTTGCCGCCCCTGCTGATGGCGTACCGGCTCCAGGAGCGCGCCGCCTCGGTCGGCTTCGATTGGCCCGACGTGAAAGGGCCACTCGACAAGGTTCGCGAGGAGCTCGCCGAGGTCGAGCACGAGCTGCGTACCGCCGGAACTGCCGGCGACGCGCCGCGCGGATACCGACCCCAACGCTCCCGGTCGAGCACCACGCGAAGAGCTGGTGAACGAGATCGGTGACCTGTTGTTTGCGGTGGTCAATCTCGCGCGAAAGGCCGGTGTTCAGCCCGGCCTTGCGCTCGACGGAGCCAATCGAAAGTTCCGCCAGCGTTTCGAGCAGATCGAACGGCTGGCAGCGGACCGCGGAATCGATGTTTCGTCGGCGGGGCTGGAGGTGTTGGATGGACTCTGGAATGAGGTGAAGCAGCGGGGCAGCGGGCAGCGGGGCAGTTGGCCCGATGGCACCTGGTGCTCCTTAGCGGGGAGGCCACGGTGCTGTCCCGCTGCCACTTCCTACGGGTATAGCCGATGGATCTGTCTTGGGAACGCGATCGCCTCGCGAATGTGGGGAATCCCGCAGATCCAGGCCACGGTGCGCTCGATGCCCAGCCCGAAGCCTGAGTGGACAAAGGTCCCGTACTTGCGAAGGTCGAGGTACCAGCGATAAACCTCCGGGTCGAGTCCCTGCTCCTTGATTCGGGCAAGCAGCTTGTCGTAGTTGTCTTCCCGCTGAGACCCGCCGATGATCTCGCCGTAGCCTTCGGGGGCCAGGCAGTCGTTGTTGAGCACCGTCCGGGGGTCATCAGGGTTTTCCTTCATGTAGAAGGCCTTCACCTGCCTTGGGATAGTTATATACGAAGACAGGACGGTCGAACTCCTTCGCCAGCAGTGTCTCGTCATCGCCCGCCGAGGTCGCTGCCCCAGCTTATGTCGGACCCCAGCGCGTTGAGTCGGGCGACCGCCTCGGTGTAGGAGATACGGGGAAACGGGGCGAGGACCCGCTCCAGCGGTGCGGTGTCGCGCTCGAGCTCCTTCAGCTCCTCCTTCCGGCGGTCGAGCGCCCGGCCCACGATGTAGCTCACGAACTCTTCCTGGAGCCGCATATTGGCGTCCGAATCGTTGAACGCCACCTCGGGCTCGACCATCCAGAATTCGGTGAGGTGGCGCCTGGTTTTCGACTTTTCGGCGCGGAACGTGGGACCGAAGCAGTAGACCTTGCCATGCGCGGCCGCGGCAGCTTCAACGTAGAGCTGCCCGGTCTGGGCCAGATAGGCCTTGCCGAGGTCGAAGTATTCGGTGGCGAAGAGATTGCCGGCCTCCTCGCCGATGGCGCCGGTCAGGATCGGGGTATCGACCAGAACGAAGTCGCGCTGGTAGAAGAAGTCGCGGATTGCCTGGACAACTTCATGGCGCACCCGGGCCACTGCCGCCTGGCGCCGGCTTCGGAGCCACAGGTGTCTATGCTCGAAGAGGAAAGTCGTCCCATGCTCTTTAGGAGTGATCGGGTACTCCGGGCTGGAGCCGAGCACCTCTACATTCTGAACCGCCAGCTCGTAACCACCGGGCGAGCGCGGCCTCCTCCCGCACGATCCCGGTGAGGGCGACGCTGGTCTCCTGAGTCAGTGCTTCGAAGGCCGCCCAGGTCGACTCAGGCACCTCTTTCTTGGACAGGACCCCTTGCACTGTTCCGGAGCCGTCTCGTACCACTACGAAGGCGATCTTGCCGCTCGACCGGGTGGTGACCACCCAGCCGCGGACCGTGACCGTCTCGCCGACGTGCGCGCGGAGCCCGCTGATCTGTACTGCCGCCATGCCATATCCGATGGGAGAATGAGGCTGAGCCGAGGAGCGTTGAGTCTAGCCCTCCTCCTCGGAAGCGTCAACGCGGCCTGCGTGAACTTTCGGCCGCCACCGGCCCAGATTGCGGCCGCTGCCGCCGGCGATGCGCCAACGCCGGTCTGGACCTCGCGGGCGGGCAGGCGGTTGACAGGCCTGGTGGGAGTGCGGGACAACACTCTGTATCGCGGCGGCATGGACCGGAAGGTCTACGCGGTGGATCTGGCCAGTGGCGAGGTACGCTGGTCAGCGCGGCTCTCGGGCATGATCGTCGGGGGTGTGCTCCTGTCGGACGATACGGTCTTCGTGGCGAGCTCCCGTCCCGAAGGGCAGGTGCAAGCGCTGCATCGGACCGACGGCAAGCAGATCTGGCGCGTCTCCACCGCTCCGGTCGCTGCCCCGCTGGCCATGGTCGGAGGCGTGCTCGTGGCCCAAACCCAGCGGGGCGAGGTGCTGGCGCTGGATCCCGCGACTGGGAAGGTCCGGTGGCGTCGCCGGGTGGGAGTCGCCCGGGCCCCGGCCGGCACCGGCCGGTGACGGCGGGGTCCTGGTCTCCACCACCGATTCTCTCTTTCGACTCGAGGTCGCGGACGGAAAGGTCACCCATCAGATCGCCTCGCCCGGCACCGATCATGGCTCCGTGGCTACCGCACAATGGAGCGTTGCTGGCGGGAACGACCGATTCGCAGGTGGTGTCGATCCGTCCGGCGGACCTGCGGCGCATCTGGACTTTAGCGGTGGACGCCCCGGTGCTCGGCTCGCTCGCTGCCATCGGAGATACCCTGTTCCTGGCCACCCGGATCGGCACCATCTACCGGGTCGATCCCGACTCTGAGCCAAGAGCGGAGCGGATCGTCAGCCTAGACTGGCCGGTCACCGCGCCGGTGACGATCTTGAGAGGACAGATTCTTCTGGGCGGGGCCGACGGGACCATTCGCGCACTGCGGCCGGACGGCACGCGAGATCTGGCGGGTGCGGGTCTGGCGCCCGGTCGAACTCGGCCCGGTGCCGCTGGCTGACGGCCTTCTCGCCATCGGTGGAAACGGCGACCTTCACCGGTACCGCAGATGAAGGCGCGGATCTGCCTGCCCTGGCCCCTCCTTCTTCTCCTCGCCGGGCGCGCAGAGGGTCAGGGACTCAGCCCCGCGGTCAAGTATGGAAAGTGGGTCCTGCTAGCCGGCTCGATCGGGATGAACTATCTGGCGGTGCGGGCCCACAACCAGGCTGAGGACAGTTTCGATGCTCTGGAATCCAGTTGTGGCCAGGCTCACGAGCCGTTGCGCCCTCGGGCCCGGTGGCACCTATGCCGATCCTGAGATCGAGGATCTCTATCAGACCTCGCTTCACTACGATAGCCAGGCTCGGCTGTGGCTGATCGGCGGCGAGACCGCGCTTGCCGGCGCGGCGGCGTTGTTCGTCTGGGAGCTGACCCGCCCGAAGGGCCGGCCCGATAACATCCCGTTCGAGCCCGAGGTGCGAAGTTTGCGCGCGGGTGGTACCGGTTTGGGGTTGCGGTTCGGGTTCTAATATGGCTCTTCAATGGTACGTGCGGGGGTACGTGCGAACTAAAATCATCCTGACAGGTTTTCACCACAGAGGCACAGAGGTGGTGCCCGAACGTAAGCGGGCCGATTTCTCGCTGCGCTCGAAATGACGCGGTCGAAGGTTGCCGAACCCGAAGCGGTTGCAGTAACCCAACGAACGCCGGGAGTACCAGTTAGCCCACGCGGAACAACTCCACGGCCCGCGGATAACGCGCCACCGCCCGCTCGCGCAGCTGCTGGTTCTCCCGCCGCTGCAACGCCGGATCGGCCGCGATGATCTTTATCGCCAGCTCTCGGGCCCGCGCCAGTAGGTCGGCATCGCCTGGCAGCTGCGCGTGACGGACCTCGAACCCACCGGATTGCCTTGCCCCGATCAGGTCCCCCATTCCCCGTTCTGCCAGATCCAGTTCAGCGATCTTGAATCCGTCCTGCGTGGCCGCGAACCCATTCAGCCGGTCCGGCGCGGCTCCCTCCGCCAGGAGAATGCAGTAGCTCTCTTCGGCCCCTCGCCCAACTCGACCTCGCAGCTGGTGAAGCTGCGCCAGGCCGAAACGCTCAGGATGCTCGATCACCATGATGGTCGCGTCGGGCACGTCGATCCCCACCTCGATCACGGTGGTTGCTACCAGGACCTTTAGCTCGCCGCCACGGAAGCGCCGCATCACCGCATCGCGTTCCTCGGCCTTGAGCCGGCCGTGAACCAGCCCCACTTCCAGCTCGGGCCAGCGAGCAGCGAGACTCTGCGCCATAGTCGTCGCCGCCCGCAGATCGGCACGCTCAGATTCTTCGATGACGGGCAGGACGATATAGGCCTGCCTCCCCTCCGAACACTCGCCGCGGACGAATTCGAGCACCCGCTCCCGTTGACCGCTGCTCCGAACCGCGGTGCGCACCGTGCCGCGCCCCGGCGGACGCTGCTTAAGGGTGGAAACGTCGAGGTCGCCATAGAGCGTCAGGGCGAGCGAGCGCGGAATCGGGGTGGCGGTCAGGAGCAGCACGTCGGGGGCCGCCCCTTTCCCGATCAAAGCGGCCCGCTGCTCGACCCCGAAGCGGTGCTGCTCGTCGATCACCACCAGGCCGAGCCGTTGAAACGAGACGCTCTCCTGAAGCAACGCGTGGGTTCCCACTATCACTCGGGCCTGGCCAGTCGCGATACGCTTCCGCACCGCCGCCTTCTGGGCCGCGGTCTGCCGGCCAAGTAGCAGCTCGGGCTTGAGATCGAGCGGAGCCAACAGTGCCTCCAGAGTGGCTCCGTGCTGCTCGGCCAGCAGCTCAGTCGGGGCCATGAGTGCGGCCTGGAAGTCGTTCTCGACGGCCAGCAGCATGGCGAAGAGCGCCACGACCGTCTTGCCGGTCCCTACGTCGCCCATGAGCAGCCGGTGCATCCGCTCCGGCGCTGTCATGTCGGCTGTGATCTCGCGCAGCGCCTGCTGCTGATCTGCGGTCAGCTCCCAGGGCAGCTGCTGCTTGAGCTGGGTCGTAAGCTGTCGCCTGACGGTGAAGGCCACCCCGCTCCGATGGCGTTTGGCGACGGCGCGAGCCCGGATCAGCATCAGCTGGAGATCGAACAGCTCATCAAACGCCAGCCGCCGTCTTCCCCGCTCGGCCTCCTCCGCTGATCCCGGCCGATGTACCGCACGCAGCGCCTCCGGTAGGGCCGGCAAATCGAGACTCGTCGCAGCGCTTCGGGGAGACCGTCATGGGACAGCGAGATCAACTGGTCCAGATGCCGGTCAATGAGGGACCGGATGACCTTGTGGCTCAGGCCTTCGGTGGCGGGATAGACCGGGAGCACCTTCCCCGCCGTGAGGGGATCGGCATCGCTGTCGGCATCGGCCAGAATCACATACTCCCGGGGGGCCATCTGGCGGCCATGATAAAAGCGGACCGGACCCGACACGAGCAACGTCTGGCCGATCGCGATGGTGCGATCGAGAAACGCCTGCCCCGGCCAGACGCACTCCAGGACACCACTCTCATCTCGCAGCACGGCATGGAAGATCCGCAGCCCGCGGCGGGTCGGAAGCACACCCTTGGCCACGACCCGGCCCGACGCAGGCGACCTCCTGGCCCAGCTCCGCCTTGGCCAGCGGAGTCACGGTGGATGCGTCTACATAACGGTGGGGAAGATGCCAGAGAAGGTCACGCGCCGTGCGGATGCCCAATCGCTCCAACGACTCGGCGCGCCGCTCTCCGATTCCCTTGAGGAACTTGACGGGCGTCTCTAAGCGGAAGGCGGCCGGAGCGGCGCGGGGAGGCATCCGCGGTCAGGAGGCCTCGACCGGTGTTTCCGCCAGCAGATTGTCGGCGAAGCGCTCAGGGTCGAAGGGTTCCAGGTCTTCCACTGCCTCGCCCAGCCCGATGAATCGGACCGGCAGCCCGAGCTCCCGCCGGAGCGCGGCGACCGCGCCGCCGCGGGCGCTGCCGTCGAGCTTGGTCACCACGATCCCGGTGGGAGAGACCGCCTGCGAAAAGAGCTTGCCCTGCTGGATTGCGTTTTGACCTACTGTCCCGTCGAGCACCAGGAACGTCTCATGAGGAGCGCCCGGGAGCCGCCGGCCTATGACCCGGGTGACCTTCCGGAGCTCCTCCATCAGTCCTTCCTGGGTGTGTAGGCGGCCCGGCGGTGTCGATGATGACGGTATCGATGTGCCCGGGAGACGGCCGCGTCGATCGCGTCGAAGGCCACCGATGCAGGATCGCCTCCCGGTGACCCGGCGACACAGGGCAGATCCAGACGGTTGGCCCAGATCTGAAGTTGAGCAATCGCCCCGGCGCGATAGGTGTCCGCTGCCGCCAGCAGAACCGTGCGTCCCTCTTGCTGAAGCCGCGCTGCGAGTTTGGCTGCAGTCGTGGTCTTCCCGGTCCCGTTCACGCCGACCAGCAGGATGACGGTTGGACCCGGACTGGGCCCGGGCTATGGCGCCAGGATTCTCCGGTCCGGCGAGCATTGCGCTAAGGCGCTCCCGGAGGGCGCGCTTAAGATCGGCCTCCGTCTTGAGCTTGCCCCGCCGGACCTCGTCCTCCAGGGCAGTGGTAAGCTCGACTGTAGCGGGCACTCCGAAGTCTGCCTCGATCAACACTCGCTCCATGTTCTCGAGATCGTCGGCGTTGAGTCCACGCATGAGCGCGCCCACGTCGGTCAGCGCAACCTGCTTGATCCGCGACCACAGACTCTGCTTCTCGTTGCTCCCCAGTCTGCTCGGCTTCATCCACTCATCATCCAGGTGGTGTGCGGGGCTTTTCGCTCGGGACCCTTCGGGAATCTACCATCTCAGCGAAGTCCGAGACGCCGGCGAGCCAGCCATTCGCCAGAGAGTGCCAGGACGCAGATTCCGAACAGCCAGAGCCAATTACGGGCCGTGGTGCGCGCAGTCGAGCGAGCGTCCCGTGCCTCGCGTGCAGTCAGGGTGACCGAGCGGGGAAGCAGTTCGTCAGAGTACTGCTCCACGGCAACGGTCCCGCCTCCGCCACCAGAGAGTCGATAGCGGTACTCGCCCGGTTGGAGCCAAACCGGAGCTCGGCCGTCCCCGTCGAAGTGGAGAGTGTCGGTCCGCTGCCCGGCAGTGCTCGACCAGACCACGACCTGCGGAACAGCGGAGCTCGAGGCCAGCCACTCGAAGATGAGGGGACGGCCGTTCTGGACGACCGCCTGGACGGGTCTCGCTACCCCTCGCGCCGAGTCCACGCCGCCGAGTAGCCAGCTCGTCGTTGCCGCTACCCAGGAGCGGTAGCTTTGCTCGCTCGATCCGCCGCGAAAGGGCCAGCGCCAGAGACCCTCCACCCCCACCGTGACGCGGCGAACCCGGCCCTCCTGCCGTCCGAACACGGCGGGCCGCCGGGGTCCCCGGCGGCCGAGCTGGGCGTAGAGCGCCACCCAGTCGCGCGGGCCAGTTTCTATGGGTGTGAGCAGGAAGGCAGGGGGGAAGGAGTCCACCGGCTGACCCAGAAATGCTCCGGCCACCGGTGAAGCATCCGCTTGGGTCAGATACCAATCGCCGGGGACCTGGGTCTCACCGCCTTCACCGCTCGGCCAGGTCCAGATGCCGCGAGCCGTGGTTCCCTGGGCAAGGTCGGTGATCCCACCTTTGAGGATCAGCAGATCGGCCCGTCGCGCCGCTCGCCTGACGAGGTCGTTCGGGACCGAGCGGAGATCGGTCATGGAACGCCAGCGGGCGCCGTCCAGGCGGACATACCCCCGGATGGGAAGCTGCCCGACCTCGCGAAGGGTCCGATGGAGGAACCGGCTATCCCAGTCCGCTGGGGCTGCCAGGAAAACCACGCCCGGGGTGGGCGCCACGGTGACGAGATGTAGCCGGGCATCAGTGCGAGGCTCGGCGTCGCCGCTGCGCGCGAGGGCAACTCGCAGCAGGTGGTCGCCTGAGGAGAGGGACCCGGATGAGACCACGATCCGTCCCCGACCTCCAGCTTCACCTCGAAGCCGCACGATTCTGAAGGCGAGGCGTTTGGTCCCCGAGAGCACCTCGACTCCGACACTGTCGCCGACAGTCCCACCCATCGGTTGAACGTCGACCTCGAGAGCAATCGAATCCCCTTCGCTCACCCGGCCGGGTCCCGTTACCCGCGTGAGCGCCAGATCGGGCTGAGGAGCGCGCTGAAATAGCCGGATACCACTTCGGGTGAGAAGATCCGGGGGGACCTCGCGAACGTCCTCGATCTCCCCGTCGGTTACGACGAGAAGGGGCCGATCAGACGCCGAGGCGGCAAGGAGCGCAGGCCCGAGCAACGAACGTCCCCTGGTTGGGGTCGAGTCAGTTCTGGAGCGCACATCGCCGAACTGGCGTACTTCCCCCCAGCGAGCCGCCGAGTCCTTGGCCTCGGCCCAACGGCCGCCGGCCGCGCCCATGCTGAGCGAGGCATCGAGCAGGACAAGAGGCCGCAAGGGTGCGCCGGAAACCGGGCAGCTTACGTTCACCAGCAGGAGCCCCAGTGCGGACCAGGCGATCGCGCGGCAGGCAAGAGGGATCCAGGCGCGGCGCCCCAGCCGCTCGAGATGGAGATAGGTGAAGGCGGCCAACCCAGAGGCGGCGAGGACTACGAGGAGGATGAGCATGCTGCCGCCTGCAGGGCCTCGGGGAGCGTCAGCCGTCCCTCGTACAGAGCGCGTCCTACGATGACTCCGTCGAGACCTGTCTGGCAGGCGGCGCGAATGTCGGCGCTGCCCGAGATGCCACCGCTCACGATCACACGGGCAGCCACCCTCCGCAGCGAGACCGCGCCAGCCAGGTCGGGGCCGCTCAGCATGCCGTCTCGATCGATGTCGGTATAGATCACCGTCTCGATACCGGCATGCACGACCCGATGGGCCAGATCCTCCGCGAGGGTGGTAGACGTCTCGGTCCAGCCTCGTACTGCGACCAAGCCGTTCCGGACATCGATTCCCACCGCAAGCCGCGCCGGGCCCACAGCGGCCAGCATCTCCGGGACAAATCTCGCATCGGCCGCCGCCGCGGTTCCGATCACCGCGCGAGCAAATCCCAGGTCCAGAGCTTCGCGGATCAGATCCTTACTCCGCAATCCACCTCCAAGCTGAAGCTGCAGTTTCGCAGCTACCCGCTCGGCGATCAGGTGAACCACCCGCAGGTTGTCCCCGGTCCCAAACGCGCGGTCCAGGTCCACCACATGAATCCACCGAGCACCTTGCTCGAGAAAACGCTCCGCGACCGCGACGGGATCATCGCCATAAACGGTTTGCCGCGCCCGCTCACCCTGGCTCAGGCGAACGACGCGGCCGTTTCGAATGTCGATGGCGGGAAGGAGATCCACTACTCGGGCGTTACGGCAGCCACCGCCTGGAGGTGTCAGCGGCTTCCTGCGCGATCGCGTCGGGCTGAGCGACGGCGCTGGTTGGCTCGCGGAGAGCGGCGAGGAGGCGGTCTCGCTCCTGTTCGAAGGCGGCCCAATCCGCCTTGGGTACAGGCGCGCCTCCGCCGATCTTGACCCGCCTAGAGTCTTTGGCCACACCGTTCATTCGGAACTCGTAATGGAGGTGAGGACCGCTGGCCAGGCCGGTTGAGCCGACATACCCGATGACCTGTCCCTGCTCGACCCGCGTCCCCCGATGGACCTTGCGCGCGACTCCACGGAGATGTCCATAGCGGGTGGTGATTCCGTTGAGGTGGCGAAGCTCGACCAGATTACCATAGCCCCCTACCCACCCTGCCCGGAGCACAACGCCGTCCCCCGCAGCCATGACCGGCGTTCCGGGTCGAGCCGCGTAATCGGTGCCCTCATGCCGGCGAGTACGGCCGAGCACGGGATGAAACCGTCGGTTGGCAAAATTGGAGGAGATTCGGCGAAACTCGACCGGAGCACGCAGGAAGGCCCGCCGGAGCGAGCCACCGTCAGCATCGAAATAGAGAGCGCCTCGTGACGTAGACGGGGTGAAGCGGATTGCCGTCAGACTCTTTCCCGCGATCGTGAGATCGCTGGCCAGAACCCGACCGAAGCGGACCTCACCGTCTTCGGAGACCAGCCGTTCGAAAACCACCTGGAAGCGGTCGCCTGGGCGGATGTCGCGGGTAAAGTCGATCTCCCAGGCATAGACATCTGCCAGGTCCCAGGCCAGCCGCTGGCGATTGCCGCTGTCGAGCTGCTCGTCGCTGACACCCGCGTCGAGTGCCTCGTACAGAGAGTTGTCGATGGCGCCTTCGATGCGTATCTCCTGAGGCCGCCACCGAATCGGCTGCGCCTCCACGTTCCAGCCATCGGAGATCCGGCGAAAGGTGACCCGCTGCTCCGGCGTCGTGCGCACCACGATATGGGTCGGTGCAGAGTCAGCCGCAGTCTGGCGGAAGCTGAAGACCAGGCCCGGGCGCAGCCTCCGGGGGTTGAGCGCGAGGGCGGGATCCAGTCGGTGGAAATCGATCCCGGCGACGTTGTGGCGGGCAAAGAGATCCGACAGCGTCTCGCCCCGGTGCAGCGTATCCATCGTTTCGATGAACACAGCGGGAGGAGGTGCAGCGCTGGCCGGATCGGTGGGGGACGCCGGCAGTCGATGCCAGGGCCAGGCACCGCTCAGGCCAAAGAAGGCCGCCGCGCCGAAGACCAGGGCAGCGATGGAGAGGCCGAGTCCCCGCAGCATCAATCCATCTGCCGTCGGATGAACGTCGGGATCTCCATCTCGGGTACGTCGGTCGGCGTGCTTGCCGCCGGGGTCTGATGAATCCGAGGCTGCGATCGGGTAATGACCGGTGCTGCCACCGGGACCGGAGTCGAAGGCCGCTGCTGTCTTTGAGAGGGAAAATTGATGACGCCGGCGGCGCCCGACACCCGCCCCAGCGGCAGCTCAGCGCTGACCGGACGGTCGAAGCCGGTTGCGATGACGGTGACCCGGACCTCGCCGTGCATGGCCGGGTCGTTCCCCGCCCCGAAGATGATCTCCGCGTCGTCGCCTACCGCATCGTGAATGATGTCGTTGATCTGGGTGGTCTCACCCAGCGTGAGGTCGTCGCCGCCGATGATGTTGATGAGGACGCCCATGGCCCCCGCGATGGAGATGTTGTCGAGCAGCGGGCTGGAAATGGCCTGCTGGGCTGCCTCGAGCGCGCGATTCTCGCCCCGTCCGATGCCGGTGCCCATCAACGCTGCCCCGCCGTTCTGCATGACGGTCCGTACGTCGGCGAAGTCAACGTTGATGATGCCGGTGGAGGTGATGAGGGCTGGCGATACCCTGGGTGGCGTGGAGGAGGACTTCGTCGGCCTTCTTCAGCGCTTCCTGGAAGGGAATTCCTTTTCCGACCACAGCGAGAAGCCGCTCATTGGGCACCACAATCATGGTGTCTACGTTCTTGCGCATCTCGGTGATGCCGCCTTCGGCCTGCTTCATCCGGCGCCGACCCTCGAACAGGAAGGGCTTGGTGACGATGCCCGACCGTGAGCGCGCCCGCCTCCCGGGCCATCTGCGCCACGACCGGCGCGGCGCCGGTGCCGGTGCCGCCGCCCATGCCGCAGGTGACGAAGACCATGTCGGCGCCCTGCACCGCGTGCAGCACCTCGTCCCGGTTCTCCTCGATGGCCTGCCGACCGATCTCCGGCCGGGCCCCGGCGCCGAGTCCCCGGGTGAGTTTCCGGCCGATCTGGATCTTGACGTCGGACTTGGACATCGCGAGCGCCTGGGAATCGGTGTTCACCGAGATGAACTCGACCCCGCCAAGCTGGTCCTCGATCATCCGATTGACGGCGTTGCCGCCACCGCCGCCGACGCCGACCACCTTCATCCGCGCGGTCTGTGCCGCGCCCTCTTCCAGCTCAAAGATCATGGTCATGTTCCTCGGCCCGACTCAGAAGAAGTCTTGAAGCCACCGCCTCACTGGAGCAAGCACTTTCTCCACCGCCGGCGACTTCCGGGTACCCGTTCCCAACCCGCCGCTGACTGCGACCTGCCTGGCCCCGTAGAGCACCAGGCCTGCCGGTACTGCCATGCGCGGTGATTCCACGCTGTCCGCCAGACCCCGCAGCCGCTGCCCGGGAACGCCGCACCGCGCCGGCATCGCGAACACCTCGCGAGCCAGCTCCACGATGCCCGGTGCCAACGCCCCACCACCGGTAACGATGACGCCTGCGGGTAAGCGTTGATGATACCCAGCCCGGGTGATCTCGTCGAGCGCGTACTCCAGCACTTCCTGCAGCCGCATGTGCATGATGTGCGCGAGAACACGACGTTGCGCGTTGCGCGCGCCCTGTCCCGGTGTGCTGGGGAGATCGAACACATCACTCTCGGGAACCAGCGGCTCGAAGGCGGCTCCGAACCGCTCCTTCAGCCGCTCGGCATCGTGCTGGGTGACCTGAAGGCCGTGCACGATATCGGCGGTCACATGTCCGCCGGCGCAGAGCAGCGAGCCCGTGTGCCGGATCTTCCCGCTGTGGAAGATCGACACGTTGGTGGAGCCGCCGCCCAGCTCGACGATGGCGCAGCCCAGCTCGATCTCGTCCGGGGTGAGCACCGCCAGGGAGGCCGCCAGCGGCTCGAGGACAAACTCGGCGACCTGGTAGCCGGCCCGCTCGACGCATTTCCGGAGGTTCTGGAGCACGCTCGAGAGCACGGTCACCAGGTAGACTTCGGCTTCGAGACGGGAGCCGGTCATTCCAATCGGCTCGCTGATTCCCCCCTGCTGGTCGATCAGGTAGTCCTGGGGAATAGCGTGCAGCAGCTCGTGGTCGCGGCCGAAGCTGACGTTGCTCGCCATGTCGTTGACCCGGGCCACGTCACTGGTGCGGATCTCGTCGCCGGTCACCGAGCACCATGCCATGGGAGCTGCGGCCCGCCACGTGCTCGCCTGCAATGCCGCAGTAGATGCGACGCCGACTTCGACGCCCGCCATGCGCTGGGCGCTCTTCATGGCCTTGTCGATCGCCCGGGTGGTCTCCTCGATGTCGCGCACTACGCCGCGCCGTATGCCGCCGCTCCGCTCCACCCCCAGTCCCAGGATCTTGGCACCGGGGTCGCGTGCGTCACCGGTCACCTCAGCGATCAAGGCAACGACTTTGGTAGAGCCGAGATCGAGTGCGGCAACGAGCCGCTGTGGCTGGCTACTCATGCGCCCGCCCAGCGGACGATCACCTGGCCCGCGTAACGTCCATCGAGCTCCGTGATATTTGCGCCCCTGCCGGGCCAGGTCCTGCTGCCACCGCCATCACCGCTCGTATATCCTCCGCCGTCACCGCCGGGCCGAACCAGAACCGACGCCCGTCCACATCGAGGAGTCACGTCATTCTGCACCCGCCATGCCGTCCGAACCCGAGCGAACAGCGCCGGATCGATGCTCCTGCACGCTGGCCAGCACTCGAGCCACCATCGCGTCGGCGCTCGCGGCGACCGGCAGATCGGGCGCGGTTGCGGCGGGGTCGAAGGGAAGCACCCTGCCGCTCGAGTCCAGCAGCGCCATCCCGCCGCTCCGGGGCGCAAGCGCCACCGGCGACGGCCTCCACGAGTACGATCTCCAGCGTGCCCGGAAGCCGGCGTCTGCACCACTGCCGATGCCACACCAGGCAGCGCGCGCAACCGGCTGCCGGCAGCACCAGGTCGTCGAAAACACTGGCCTCGGGAACCCAGGCCCAGGACTGCGATCACCTTGGCCGGAGCAAGATACTGAAGTCCGGCGATTTCCACCCGTCTGATCCGGAAGAACTCGAGCCGGTGCAGCAACCTCGGGGGCGCCGAACCAGACCAGGCCGACTGTAGGCAGGACACCCAGCACCTGCAACCCGAGCCGACGGCGCGGATGACTGGGCTGGCCGCGCTCTCAGGCGGCGCTCAGCCAACGCACCAGCTCTGGAGCCACCCTGGTGATGTCGCCGGCGCCGAGCGTGAGGACCACGTCGCCCGGCTCGAAGCTCCTGGTACACGTTGCGGCCCACCTCGGCTCGGGTCGGCTCGAACCGCGTGTCGGCACCTGCTCGCTCCGCGGCGTCAGCCACCTGCTGGCCGCTGACTCCCGCGATCGGCTGCTCCCGTGCCGGATAGATCTCGGTAACGAAGACTACATCAGCCACCGCCAGCGCCTCACCCATGGCCTGCCCGTGCGCCGCGGTCCGCGAGTAGAGATGGGGCTGAAAAACCGCCACCAGCCGCCGCCCGGGAAAGGCTTGACGGGCCGCCGAGAGGGTGGCGGCGAGCTCCGACGGGTGGTGAGCGTAGTCGTCTACCACGGCAACGCCGCCGAACTCTCCCAATCGCTCGAAGCGGCGACCCACACCGTCGAAGTCGCCCAGAGCTGCGGACGGCGGGCTCGAGCCCTCCACCGAGCGCGTCGACGGCCGCGAGCGCCGCTACGGCGTTACGCAGGTTGTGGAGACCGGGTACCTTCAGCCGAAGCTGCACCGTGCGGCCGTCACGCCCATGCGATCCGCGCCTCGGTCGAGACAGCCTGCTGGACCACGTCGCTGATCCGGATGTCCGCGTCGCTGGCACAGCCGAACCTGCGACACCGTAGCGCCGACCCGTGCGCCTATTCTGCTGTGCACCAGGGTCGTCCGCGTTGATGATCGCGATCGCGCGCCCGGCCGGCAAACTCACAAAGGCGTCCTCGAGTGCCGCCATCGAGCCATAGCACTCGAGATGATCCGGCTCCACGTTGTTGACCACCGCCACGGTTGGATAAAGCGTCAGAAACGCCTTGTCGAACTCATCGGCTTCGACCACGAACAGGTCGTCACCGGCCACCCGAGCGTTGCCGCCCCAAGCTGCTCACCCGGCCCCCCGCAATACCGGTCGGGTTCAGCCCGGCAGCGGTCAGCGCCTCCGTAGTCATAACGGTCGTGGTGGTCTTCCCGTGGGTGCCCGAGATCCCCACCGCGCGCGCCCCTTCGATCAGCTCGGCGAGCGCCACCTTCCGGGGCACGATGGGCAGACCCAACTCCCGTGCCCGCTCCAGCTCGGGATGCCCGGGAGGGACGGCGGCGGTGACCACGACGGCCCGGACCCCTGCCAAATGCGCCGGGTCGTGACCCTGCGCGATTCGAACACCCAGCGCCGCCAGATCGGCGGCACCCGTGGGGTCCATATCGCATCCGCTCACGGCAACCCCCCGGCGACACGCGATCAGTGCGAGCGCACTCATCCCGGCCCCGCCGATTCCCATGAAGTGGACAGTGCGCTTATCCGAGGGATTGAACAAAGCCATGATTGATGCGCTAATTGTAAGATGTTGCTGCAAGTTCCGAAAGTGCGCCATCTCAGGAGATGAGTGTCAACAAGTTCGACACTATATCTCGAGCTGCCTGCGGTCTTCCTCGCGCCAAGGCCCGCTCGCCCATCTGTTTCCGGGCGATCTGGATCGTTCAATAATTCCGTGATGACATCGCGCAAACGATCCGGCGTTAGCTCGGCTTGGGGAAGCAGGACCGAGGCCCCCGAGGCCGCGAGCACCCGGGCGTTGTGGGTCTGGTGATCGGCCGCGGCCGTGGGTAGTGGCACGAGAACGTTGGCAAGCCCCCACGCGCAGAGCTCGGCCACCGTGATCATCCCGGCGCGGGACACCACGAGATCGGCCACGGCGTATCCTTCACCCATCGGATCCAGGAAATCGAGGACCTGCACGTGGGGTGGGCGGTGGTAGCGAGCGAACTCGTCGTAGGTCCCTCGACCAGTCACCCAGATCAGGATTGCATTCGGCGGGTCCGCCCGTGTCGAGCCATCCGGCCACGGCACGATTGATGGCCAGAGCCCCCTGACTCCCTCCCGTAACGAGGACCACCGGGCGTGAGCCATCGAGCCCGAACTTGGCCGCCGCTGCGCTCCTTCGGTCTGGCGTGGGAGGAGTGATCGGGTTGCCGGTATCGAATACCTGGGTGTTCGCGCCGAAGTGGAGCAGCCGCTGAGCCTCCGGTAGGCCGAGATAGACGTGACGTACTCGGCGGCTGAGCCACCGACTCGCGAGGCCGGGATAGGCATTCTGTTCCTGAATGGCGGTCGGAATCCCATGCCCGGCCGCCCACCAGACCACCGGCCCCGAGGCATATCCTCCAGTTCCCAACACTGCTGCCGGCCGCTCGGTCTCGAAGACGCGCCCGACCTCGCGAAGCAGACGGCCGGCAACGAAAGGCCAGCGGAGGTTTCTCCACCACGCCCGACGGTAAATCGGCTCGGTGGGCAGCAGGTGGAAGCGAAAATCCCGGCTGGGAAGTAGGCGGGCCTCGACTCCGCGTGTGGCGCCGATCAGGACCGGCTCGACCTCCGGCGCATGCTCCTGGAGGGCATTAGCGATGGCGAGGGCGGGCATGAGGTGTCCGCCAGTGCCGCCGCCGGCGATGAGGATGACGGCAGCGCGGCGGAACGGCGGGACGCTGGCGGGGGCAGGCACGGGGTTATCGACCTCGTCTTCCTGCGCGTTGCGTGTCGCTTCGCCTCGCTCTCTCGCTCCGTCGTCCCCGTTCTGTCCTCCGCTCGTCCGCCGTTCCGCCTGTCCGCCCTGTCCGTCCGTCCGTCCCCTCGTTCCGCCTCTCCCGCGGTCCCGCCGCACGCGAGCTTCCTCGCAGCCGCCCAATGTTGATGAGTATCCCGGTGCCGAGCAGCGAGATTACCTGGCTCGACCGTCCGTACGACATGAACGGAAGCGTCAGCCCTGTGGTCGGCATCAGACCCAGCGAAACGGCCATGTGCATGAATGCGGTGAGGCCGATGGTCGCGGTGAGTCCCACGGCGAGATACTGCCCAAACGGATCGGCTGCCGTCTTGGCGATGCGAAACCCCAGCCAGCAGAACAGGGAGAAGAGAGTCACGACCACCAGCACGCCGAGAAACCCCCATTCCTCTCCGATGGTGCTGAACAGGAAATCGGAGTAGGCATACGGCAGATAGCCCAGCTTCTGCTGCCCCTCGCCGAACCCAACCCCGAAGAGCTGCCCCGACCCGATGCCTACGAGAGATTGGTGGATCTGAAAGCCTGCATCGCCCGTTGCATCTCCCGGATTCAGGAACGTCAGCAGACGAGCCAGGCGGTACTGGGCATCCCGGATCTGGTGAAACACCAGGATCATGCCGGCGCCGACCAGGAGCAAGAAGTGGCCGATCTTGGCACCCGAGGTAAAGAGCACCAGGCCTCCGAGCAGTGCCACGAGCGTTGCCATGGAGAGATTGGGCTCGAGCAGAATCAGGACCGAGACGAGACCCAGAATCAGCATGAACGGCAGCACACCCTTCTTGAACTCGCGGACCTGGATGCCCTTCTTCGAGGCCAGCATGGCGCACCAGATCACCACCACGAGCCGGGCGAGCTCGGACGGCTGAAAGTTGATCGGACCCAGATCCAGCCAGCGCCGTGCTCCGTTGACCGGCGGGGCTATGGCGAGTGTGAATGGAAGCAGCGGGATCAGCAGAAGAATCAGGGTCACAAGGAGGAGCGGCCACGCCGAGCTGACGCCACCGGTAATAGTCCAGCCGTGACGCAAGCAGTAGCAGGACGCCACCCATGGCGGCGCCGGAGAGCTGGCGCAGCGCAAAGCCGAGTCCTGCGTTCTGGCCCTGCAGGGTTACCAGGCTTGCCGCCCCGTAGGTGGCCGCAACTCCAAAGACCACCAGCACGACGGTCACCATGCCGAGGAGCCGCGTCTCCCAGCGCATCTCGCCGGGGTGGCCGACCGCGCGCGGGACTCATAGGGCCTCGACCGCGGCGCGGAAGCGGTCTCCCCGCTCCTCGTAGTTCCTGAACATGTCGTAGCTGGAGCAGGCCGGTGACAGCAGCACGGCATCGCCCGGTCGCGCCAGCTCCCGCGCCGTCGTGAGCACGTCGGCGAACGTGCCGGCCGGTACCACCTTGAGGCTCGGAGCCCAGATCCTGCACGATGAGGGGACCCGCTTCTCCATACGCTACCACCGCGCGGCACCGATCCTGGAGCGCGGTCGGCGAGACGGGTATACGGCTCTCCTTTGTGCCGCCCGCCCAGCAGGAGCACGAAGCTCCGATCGAGGGCCGCGACGGCTACCTCGGTCGAGGTGATGTTGGTGGACTTCGAGTCATTGATCCAGAGGACGCCGTCGACCTCACGAACCGGCTCGACCCGGTGAGGAATCGCCCGGAACGAGCGCAATCCCTCGGCGATTCGCTCGTTGGAGCAGCCAACGCGGGAAGCCACCAGTAGCGCAGCCAACGCATTGGCCACGTTGTGGTCACCCAGCAGCGGAAGCTCGGCCCGGGGCAAGACACCCGTGTCGCCCAGCATCAGCCGCTGGCCCGCGCGGTCATACCAGGCATCCGCTCGGCGCTCGATCGAGAATCGAACCCGGCGGCCAGGACTGGCACGCGTCATCTCCTCGACGGCAGGGTCATCCGCGTTGGTCACCCAGAAGGAGGTGGAATCCGCGTTGCGGAACAGCAGCGCCTTGTCACCGTAATACTGATCGAGTGTCCTGTAACGGTCGAGGTGGTTGGGCGCCAGATTGGTGAGCACGCCTATGGCGGGCTTGAGATTCGGTGCATCGTGCAGCTGAAACGACGAGAGCTCCAGCGCCAGCCAGTCCGGCGGTTGCTCGACCGGGCAACCTCACACAACGGCCGCCCGATATTCCCCGCCGTCTCGGTCGCGCAGCCCCGGCAGTGGCGAGCACGTGGGCGATCAGCGACGTGGTGGTGGTTTTGCCGTTGGTCCCGGTGATACCCACGCAGCGGGTCCCGCGGAGGGCGACAAAGCCGATGTCTACCTCGGCATGAATATCGAGCCCGGCGTCGCGCGCAGCTTCGAGGGCCGGCACATCCGGTGGTACGCCGGGTGCAACCACCACGGCCGCCGACCGGGAGATTCGCTCGAGGTCGTGCCCGCCTAGCTCGACCACGGCATCAGCCTCACGCAGGGTGCGCGCCCAGGCGTCGAACGTCGGGCCAGCACCGCTGTCGGACGCGTAAACCGGAAGACCCTGCGAACGGAGCAGCAGGGTCGCGGAGACACCGCTCTTTCCCAACCCTACCACTGCCACTTCTCTGCCGCTGCCGCGCCAGCGGTCGAAGAGGCCACGCCCGGTCGCCACCATCATCGCACCTTGAGCGTCGAGAGGGCCACGAGCGCGCACAGCAAGCCCGAGGATATAGAAGCGGGTGACCACGGTGGTCTCGGCCCAGCCGAGCTTTTCGAAGTGGTGGTGGAGCGGAGCCATTCGGAACACCCGGTGGGCATCGGCGTATTCCTTCCCCCGGGTGCGTTTGAACCATTTGTATGCGCCGGTCTGGATCAGCACCGAGATCGCCTCCGCCGCGAATACTCCACCGATGACCAGCAGGAGAAACTCGGCTTTGAGCAGGATGGCCACCGTTCCCAGCGCGCCGCCGATCGCGAGGCTGCCGGTGTCACCCATGAAGACCTCCGCGGGATGCGCGTTGAACCAGAGGAAACCGATCGTGGCGCCCATGAGGGCCGCACAGAAGACGGCCAGCTCCCCCGCGCCGGGGAGATAGAAGACGTTGAGGTACGTGGTGACATCCACCCGGCCAAAGAGGTAGGCGAACACCGCAAACGCCGCCGCGGCGATTCCCGCCAGCCCGGTGGCCAGCCCGTCGAGCCCGTCGGTAAGATTGACCGCGTTGCTGGCTCCGGTGATGACCACCGTGACGAACACCACGAAGAGCCAGGGGGCAAAGTTGACCACCAGATACTTGAAGAACGGGAGCGTGGTAGCGGTGGCGGGGAGGGTGTCTGCCGGCACGACCGGGTTGAACGCGAGGAACAGGCCGAGCAGGAGGCCGAAGCTGACACTGCCCCGCCAGCTTCCACCGTGGCGACCAGGCCGCGGGATTTGCCCTGAACGATCTTGAGGTAGTCATCGAGGAAGCCGATGCACCCCATCCAGAGCGTCGAGAGCATTGCGACCACCACGTAGCGGTTGGTGAGCGGCGCCCAGAGCAGCGTGGGCACAATGGTGGCGAAGAGGATGATCAGCCCACCCATCGTCGGCGTGCCACGCTTGGTCTGATGGCTCGCCGGACCCTCCGCCCGGATGACCTGTCCGACTTTCCGGGCCCGGAGCCGGCGGATCACCGAGGGGCCCAAGCACGAATGCCAGCAGCAGCGCGGTGACGGTGGCGCCCGCGGCGCGGAAGCTGATGTAGTTGAAGAGATTGAAGATGATGTACTGCTTGCCGAGCGGGGCGAGCCAGTGATAGAACATCAGTCCTCAGCGGGAACGGAGGGGTGCCGGGGGAGCACCCGGGTGCTTCGCGCGGGCCGCGAGCGCCGGAAGTATACGCTCCAGGGCCACTCCCCGGGATGCTTTCAGCACGACGATCTCGTCGCCCTGAGACGGGGAGTCAGCAGCGGTGCCAGCGTCGACGGATCGGCCGCCGTGATCAGCCGCTCGCCCAGCGCGCCGGCGTGAGGCTCCAGCGCCGGAACGAAATCCCCTACCACCGCCAGAAGGTCGGGCTGCAGCTCCACCAGCGCGTCGGCAACCTCCTAGTGCAGCGCGCGCGGAATCCTCACCCAGCTCCCGCATGGTTCCGGCGACGAAGACCAACCGACGCTTGCCCCGCAGCGCCGCCGCCGTAGCGATTGCGGCGCGGAATGACTGGGGGTTGGCGTTGTAGCAGTCGTTCAGGATCGTCAGCGCGCCCTCCTGTATCAGCTCGCCGCGGCCGCCCGGCATCGCGAACTGTCTCCAGGGCTCGCGCGGCTACCTTCGGCTCGAGACCCAGCGCCTCCACCACCGCCCAGACCCGGATCGCATTATCGGCCTGATGCAGGCCGCGGGCCGCCAGCACAAACGTGTGTCCTCCGATGGTGATAACCGGCCGGGCGGAATCGTCGAGGGTCACGCGCTCCGGAGCAAGATCGGCGCTTGCGGAGCGCCGCGGTGCGGACCCGGCCGTGCCCGCTTTCGGGCTCCAGTGGCCAAGTCCGCAGGGTCGATACCCACCACGGCCATGGGCACATCGTCGGTGAGGGACAGCTTCTCCTCCACGACGCCCGCCAGTGATCCGAAGCCTTCCAGGTGTCCCGCGACCGCGTTAGTGACAATGGTGAGCGAAGGCTCGATGATATCACGATATCGCGCAATCTCCCCCGGCAGGTTGGCCCCGGCCTCGACAATCAGCGCCTCTGTGTCGGCAGGAGCCTCCAGAATCGTGAGCGGAACGCCGACCAGATTATTCAGATTGGCGCGGGTGGCGTAGGTGCGGTAGCGGGTGCGCAGCACCGCCGCCAGCATCTCCTTGGTGCTCGTCTTTCCATTCGTCCCGGTGACCGCGATGACCGGGCCCTTGAGGGTCCGCCGCCGGGCGCGAGCCAGGAGTCCGAAGGCGCGCAGCGGGTCCGGAACCTCGAACAGCACGAGGCCCGGAACCGGCGGCGTTCCCTGGCGCACAACGGCCCCGGTCGCCCCCGCCGCCGGCGGCGGACGACAGATGATCGTGTCCATCGAACCGCTCACCCTGCGAGGGCCACGAACAGGGCATCGGGAGAAATGGAACGGCTGTCGGTGCTGATGCCGGAAAACGTGGCGGGAGAACGAGCGCGAGGCAATTCGAGACCCAGGGCTTCCCGTACCGCACTCTCCGACCACGGCGGCGTCACCCCAACCGCCCGCTTACCGCTCACCGCTTACCTCTCACCGCGCTCTGGACGATCTCCCGCTCGTCGAAGTCGACCTTCTCGGTGCCGATGACCTGGTAGGTCTCATGACCCTTGCCGGCGAGAAGGATCGTGTCACCGGCCCGTCCCTCGTTCAGCGCTGCGTGGATGGCAGCCAGCCGGTCTGAGATCCGCAGGTGGGGCATACCTCCCATTCCCCGCTCGATGTCATCAATGATGGCGTCCGGATCCTCCGTGCGGGGGTTGTCGGAGGTCGCGATGGCCAGATCAGAGAGCTCCGCGGCGATTCGGCCCATGATCGGCCGCTTGCCCCGATCTCGGTCTCCGCCACATCCGAACACCACGATGAGACGTCCCGCTGGTCAGGGGGCGCAACGATGTCAGGGCTCGTTCCAACGCGTCCGGGGTATGGGCGTAGTCCCGCAGCACAATGCACGGTGTGTCGCTGATGCGTTCCATCCGGCCAGGCACCTGGGGCGCCGAAGAGAGTCGTTCGGCCACTTCAGCCAAAGGCCGACCGAGCGCCAGCGCGGTAGCCGCGGCCGCGAGGGCGTTGGCGACGTTGAAATCGCCTAGCAGCGGCAGCGATACCTCGGCACACCCGAACCTACCGCTGATCTGGAATCGGGATCCAGCCGGCGTCGAGGACGAGAGCGCTGGCCCGAACGTCGGCAGCGGGGTGAAGCCCGAAGGTCAGCCTGGGCGACGCGGGCCGGCATTACCTGCCAGGCAACATCATCCAGGTTGACTACCTCGATGCCGTTCAGCCCGAGCAGTGTGCTCAGCCGAAGCTTGGATGCGAGGTACGCCTCCATCGTCCCGTGATAATCGAGATGATCGCGAGTGAGGTTGGTAAACACGCCGGCCGCAAACGTCAGCCCGTCAAGGCGTCGCTGGTCCAGACTGTGCGAAGACGTTTCCATGGCGACATGCGTAACCCCTCGGTCCACCATGGCTGCAAGGGTGGCCTGCAAGTCGATCGGACCCGGGGTGGTCAACGAACCGGCTGTGGAGGTGATCGGCTGACCCGTCCCATCAAAGGCGCCCAGGGTGCCGATGCTCCCCGCGGTTTCTCGCTGGTTGAAGAGGTGACGGATCAGCCCGGTGGTCGTGGTCTTTCCGTTGGTCCCGGTCACTCCGATCAGGGTGACGGCTTGGGCGGGGTGGCCATACCATGCGCTGCCAAGCACCAGGGCAGCTCGGTGGCTGTCCCGCACCACAATCTCGGGAACGTCCGACTGCTGCGGCGCTTCCACCACGATGGCTTCGCGCCCCGGCCAACCGCATCGCCCACAAACCGGTGACCGTCCGCCTGGGAGCCGCGAACCGCCACATAGATCATTCCCGGGACGGAGGGTTCGGCTGTCGACGCCGACGCCAGTCGGGTCGTCACCCTTGGGCGGAGCGGCAGTGAGCAGATCGGCCCGACGAAGCTCATCGAGGACGGCGGTCCAGGTCAGCGGCATCGAAGTCGTCACTCGTCGGCCCACACGATCACTGCTGTTCCGGCCTTCGCGCTTTCGCCCGCCGGCCGGCTGGGTACGGCTCACCCGTCCCAAGCCACGGAGGCTCACCCGGAATCCGCGGCGATGGAGCGCGAGCGCTGCTTCTCGCACCGACCGGCCAGCAACATCGGGCACCGCCCGAGTGACTGCGCTCTGACGGTCGGGCTGGTACGGCCAGGGGAGCACCACGCGAGCCATCCCGGCCGGAGTGGCCGCCCGCCGCTGGACCCGGGGAGCGGTGCTGTCACGGGGAGTGAGGCGGCTGCGGTCGATGGCGACCCGGCGTGAGGCGAGCGCTTGCTGCAGCATGGTACGGGTCACCGGAGCAGCCGTGAGGCCGCCGTAGTACTTGCCGGTGGGATTGTCGATCTTGACCACCACCACCAGTTGAGGATTGTCTGCTGGAAAGAGCGCGGCAAACGAGGCGGTGTACTCACCCCTCACGTACCGTCCTCCCTCGAATCGTACCGCGGTGCCCGTTTTGCCCAGGAGGGAATAGTTGACGAGCTGGGCTCCACCACCGGTGCCCCCCTCCCCCACGGCACCCTTCATGAACTCGCGAAGCTGTGCGGCGACCTGAGGCGTAATCACCCGCCGAACCGGCTCGGGCTGGTGGCGATAGCAGCAGACCGCCGGCTGGATCTCGGATCTCACGCACCAGCGTGGGCGTGAGCAGCAGGCCGTCGTTGGCGATTGCGCCATACGCCGCCGCGAGCTGAACCGGAGTCACACCGAACTCATAGCCCATGGCCATGCTCGCCCGGGTATACATGGGCTGCCATTTGTCTGGCCTGGCCAGACGCCCTCTTGATTCGGAAGGAAACTCCGCGCCGGTCGGTGTCCCGAAACCGAAGTCGCGCAGCATATCGAACTGCTCTTCAGGTGAGAGTCGCGACGAGAACTTGGCCATTCCCACATTGCTGGAAATCTGCACCGTCTGCGCCAGGGTGAGGTTTCCAGTCGTCTTGTGCACGTCGGTGATCAACCGGGTTCGGCCACTGCTGGTGATCGGCATCTGCCACCTGCCGCCCTCAACGAAGACCGCGTCGCTGCTGTTCACCTTTCGGTGCTTCAGAAGGGCCGCCGCGGTAAACAGCTTGGCGGTGGAGCCGGGCTCGAATGGGTCGGTAAAGGTGGAGGCACGCACCGACCCGAAGCGGGATCCGCGCCCCTGGCGCGACGCCAGAGCCAGCAGCTCACCGTTGGCCGGGTCAAGGAAGACGACGTCTCCCCCATCGGCCTTCATCTCCGCCAGCGCGTCAGCGAGGCCGCGCTCGGCGATCTCCTGCAGTTCCGCGTCCAGGGTGAGGACCACATCGCTTCCCGGTACCGGCTCGCGGACCAGCCGAGCAGGCGAGTCGTACCTTCGGCCTGCCCGGTCCTTGAGCAGCACTGCCTCACCTGGCTGGCCGGTGAGAATCGAGTCCAGTGCGAGCTCCAGTCCGGCGGCTCCAACGGGACCGTCGGGCGAGAGTCCACCGATGATCGGGCGCGCCAGCGCTCGGGAGGGATAGAACCGCTGGAAATCCCCAGTGAGATGGACACCGGCGAGCCGGCGCAGCGGCTGCACCCGCGTGGCGGTGAAGGGCCCGTGGAAGTAGATCCACCGCTTCCCGGTTCGGAGATCTCGCTCGAGCGCGGCCCTGGATACGCCAAGATGCCGGCTCAGCAGCTGGACGGCTCGTGCATCAGCCAGCTCGTTCGGCGCCACCCCAACGTGGTAGAACTCCTGGCTGACCGCGAGCGGTACCCCGTTGCGATCGAACAAGGCGCCACGCCGGGCGGGAAGTATGGCGCGTTCGGTTCGCTGCCGCTGAGCCTGCTCCGCCCAGCGGCCGCCCTGCATTAGCTGGAGCTGCGCCGCCCGCGCGAGAATGGCGATGACGCCCAGGGCGAAGCCGAACTGGATTGCGGCGATACGCGCCTGGGGTCGGGCCATCATGGTACGCTTTCCCCCGATACCGCCGGAACCGGAAACAGCACGAACTCCGAATCGGCCGGCTCATGCAGGCCAAAGGTGCGCTTCGCCATCGGCACCAGGACCTGGCGGCTGGAGGCAATCCGGATCCGGCGCTCGAGCTCGGCACGGCGGGCTTCGAGACTGGCGCGATCCACACGCAGATCGTGGAGGCGGCGCGCCGTGTGCAGCGCGGCGGTCTGGCGAGTCACCACTGCCACGGCCCCTCCCAGAAAGATCAAGAGCCAGAGCAACACCCAGTGCCGGCCTTTAAGCTGCTTCATCAACCTGAAAGGTTCGCAGTTTGGCGCTCCTGGCTCGCGGGTTGACAGCCAACTCGGCCGGCTCGGGCACGATTGGCTTGCGGGGCTCCACCCGGCCCAGTGACCGGCCGCGGCAGATGCAGATCGGAAACTCCGGAGGGCACACGCAGCTTCGAGCCCAATCTCGAAACGATTGTTTCACCAATCGGTCTTCACCGGAGTGATATGTAATGATCGACAGGCGGCCACCTGGCTTGAGGGCGTCACGAAACGCTGTCAGGGCCCGCTCAAGCTCTCCTGGCTCATCGTTGACGGCCATCCGCACCGCCTGAAAAAGCCGGGCAAATTCGGATGGCCCAGCCTTGGCTCCCAGCGTGGCGCGGATGGCATTGACCAGATCGTCACTGATGGCGAACGGATGTCGCGCTCGGCGCCGCACGATCTCGGAGGCCAGACGGCGCGCCCGCCGCTCGTCTCCATACTCCCTGAAGATGGCCTCGAGAGTCCGGTCGTCGGCTGTGTTCAGTATGTCCGCCGCGGAGCTTCTGGTCGGTCCCATGCGCATGTCCAACGGCGCACCAGGACGGAAGGTAAATCCGCGTGCCTCTTCGTCCAGTTGCCGCGAGGAGACCCCCAGGTCGAGCAAAATGAAATCCGGCTCAAAGCCCGCGACTGCCGCCAGCGCTTCGGTCGAGGCATACGAGGCCTGCAGGTACCGAATACCTCTGTCACCCAGCCGGGCCCGACTCACCGCCAAGGCATCCGGGATCCCGGTCGATACCAAGCACTTCGATCCCCTGGCCCAGAAGCGCTGCCGCGTGCCCGCCATCGCCCAGGGTGGCGTCCACCGCTCGGCGGGCTCCACCAGCCGCCGCGAGAATCGGGGCCAGGAGCACTGGTACATGGAAGGAAGAACCATGATCGGGCATGAGCGCCTCTGACTGGCCGAAACACAACACCCCGTCCGTTCGGACGGGGTGAGGGTTTTATCAGGGCGAGCGGGGCTGACGGGGCTCGAACCCGCGACCTCCGCAGTGACAGTGCGGCACTCTAACCAAGCTGAGCTACAGCCCCCTGAACGGAGGGCGCAATATATAAGGGCTATGGGGTATTGGCCATTAGCTATGGGCTCTGGGCCATGGGCCATTGGCCGTAATGCTGCTCACTCACTTCTTCTTACAGTACGCCTTCAACATCGACGCGATCCGCGGCTGGTACTTCTTGATGATGCCGAGGTTCTTGTCACTGCCTCCGGATTAACCGACGCGACCAGCCGTAAGAGCGGAGTCCGAAGCTGCGAGCAGCGCCTGCTCCTGCTTGGCCAGGTCGCACGACTTCTGCTTTTCGGCTTTCGGATCGATCTGCGGTACCTGGAACAGCGTGGCGAGCCCAAGCAGATAGTTCGCGGCCGGGTACACTTTCCCCGCTGGGTTTGCGGCCTGAATCGACATTCGTAGCATCTGCTCGGCGCCCCGGGAGATCCTGAGGTTCCTGCAGCAGCGGGGCGCGCCCCGGTGTAGAGCAGCGCCGCGGCATTTTCCTTGGCCTGCGCGTCCCCGTGCTTAATGGCGAACTCGAGGAATGGCACAGCTTCCTTCGGCCTCGGTGTCGAACTTGGGAGAGCTTCAGTGCTGATGGCGGCCGCACCGACGGAGTCGGTTCTGCTCGCGGGTGCTGCCGGATCTGGGTGGCGCAATCAATGCCTTGGCTGCCGACAGGGCCGCCACTACTCCGGTCTCAGTGGTGTCTTTGGCGATGATCCGATTGGTGACCGAGATAACACTGTCCACCGGTCCGGACAGAGAGTACGCCCGGTTGAGGTAGCCCAACAGCGTAAAGTTATCGGGGTACTTCTTTACCCCGGCCTGGGTCCACTTGAGCAAGCGAACGGTATCGGGCTTCTCACCTTCCGCGGCTGCCGCGGAGATCTTGGTAAGAAGAGCGTGTCCGCCTTGGTGGAGTCGGTGGCGTACATCGTCTCCAGCGCATCGACCGCGCACTTGAAGTCGCTGAGAAAGAGACAGGCGTTGCTCTTCAGGTCATACAGGTCGGCGTTGTATGGGATCGAGCTTGAGGCCTTCGTCGGCCACCTCACGCGCAGTCTCCGGATGGCCTGACTGGCAGGAAGTACTTGAACAGCTCTTCCCGGAGCTTCTGGTTGGTCGGTGCCACGCGGAGCATCTGCTTGAATGCCACCAGCGTATTGGCGGTGTCATTGGCCTGCTGGTACTGAGTCGGCCAGTGCGGTCCAGGCCGGCAGGCTCAGGGGATCGCCCTTGACTGAGGCCTGGAGGTGCTTCACCACCTCGGCCCGCGGCGCCTTCTTGTCCATGGCAATCTGGGCCAGGCAGAAATGGGCCAGACCGTGGTTGGGCAGCGTCTTGATGGCCTTATTGGCGGCCTCCGTGGCCTTGTCCGGCTTGCTGGTCCGCTGGTCGATGCACGCCTTGGCGTCGGGAAGCGACTTGACCGCGGGTGCGAGCGCCTGGGCCACCTTCTTCCCGAAGTCCTCCAGGCTCTGCGCCCTGCTGCTGGGTCAGCGTTACTACGTTGCCGGCGTCGTCGTTCACCCCGGTGAGTCGGGCGGTCACCGACCGTGCGGCCCCCGTCGCCCCGAGCCATGGTCCCCGTCATCGAGCACGCGGGCCTGAATGTTCTTGGCCAGCGTCGTGGCCAGCTGGTGGGCTCAGAATCGCGTCGACCGGATAGCCGTATTGCTTCAGCGCGTCGTTCATTTGCGACTGCTCGACGACGTTAAAGTTCCGCCCGGCGATGTCCTTCATCTCCTTCGGGCCGCAGCTGCCGATCCTGACAGCGGTGGCCGAGTCAGCGGGGGCAAAGGCAAACGGGTTGGCGACCATGAGTCGCGGAGCGTGTTCACGGTTTGAGATGTGCGGGCACCACGGGGTATGCCTTGCGCCGCAACCGGCGCGGCCGAACACCACACCGACGAGCGCGATCAGAACGAGACGCAGCAGATACATTCCTCGATCTCCCCAGCAGGACGGCCTTGTGGGCCAGGAACAGCCCCGCGTTATCGCGCGGGTACAGATGGGCGAAGAGGGATTCGAACCCCCGACATCCTGCGTGTAAGGCAGGCGCTCTGAACCAGCTGAGCTATTCGCCCGGGAGCGACGCGGGCCCACTTCGTTTTAGCGACATCGCAGGGACCGTGCCGTGATGACCGACACTCTCGCTATGACGCGATGCCGATCGGAAACAGCACGCAGTAGCCGATGACCAGGAGCACTGCCGCCGCACTGGGGTGACCAGCCTGCAGGGTCAGGTACCCTGCTACCAGCACCAGCACCGCCACCGCCAGGATGATGAGGTTCCGCGGCGCCAGCACAAAATGCCGCTGCGGTGCGGAAGGGCGCGGATTAGACATAAGGATTGAGGCTACTACGGTTCCTGGATTCGGTCAAGTTCAGGCGGCTCTGTAGCTTCCGGGGGGATCTCCCAACCCTCATCGAGGGCCGCACGGCGCGGCAGATCGGCTCTCCGGCGGAGCCGCACCAGCGCCCACAGCGAGAAAGCCAGCACTCCCCATCCGCCCCCGGCCAGCAGCCAGGTTGCCAGGCTGTAGCGTCGGCGAATGGTCCGCCGCCACTCGGTATCGAACTGTGACATCGTAAGCCCGGTAGTGGCCAGCACAGCCGCATCGAAATCCTCGCCCGCCTCAGCCGTGGAGCAGCGGCGTCAGGGACCCGGAAGGATTTCTCCGCGCGAGCTCGGTCACGGCCGACGCGGCCAGGGCATAAGCGGCGTCGGCCGTGGTGGCCGAGCCGCGAAGCGCACCATCAAGCGCGCGGAGGTCCGGCACCGCCCCCCGTACCACGGCCAGGTTGAGGTCGAGCGTACCCAGCCGCTCCCACTCGCCTGCGGCCCAGACGCATAGCCCTCGTCGAACCAGAGCGGCACCCGGCCCTTCACCGCCTGATGCAGCGCCAGGTGAGCCAGCTCGTGCCGAAGCGTTCCGTAGAGGTCATCGCGATCGGCGCGAAGCAGGATCGTGCGGGTACCAGGCAGGGCAACCCCGGCACCCCAGCCGGGCGCGCGTCCGGTGGAGAGAGAGTCGAGCTGGCGGCCATCGGGAACAACGATGAGCTGAAGCGGACCGGGCACCCGGCGGCCGAGACCGGGCCATTCGGTGGGGCGGCTCTGCGCGCTCGGGCCAAGTCGATGGCCAGATCGCGCTGGCCGGGCCACGCTACCGCGGTCACCTGCCCGACACGCACCGCGGTGGGCTCTCCCTGAAGCGCCGCGAGACTGTTCCCGAGCATCATCGTAAAGGAGAAGCCAGACCAGCAACGAGCGGAGTGCTGCTAGGCGAGGGGGCTGCGCGGGACTTCACCTCCAGCGGAAGCCACATCCAACATCTCCTGGCACCGCTTGGCCCAGGGGTTGAACTTGTTGGCCTTGTAACCGTCGGTCCAGACTACCCACCGCCTCTTCCCGCTCTCCACCGAGCCAGAGAGCGCGACCAAGCTCGAAATAGGCCTCGATCAGGTTGGGACCCAGCTTCAGAGTCTTCCGGAGAAACGACTGCGCGTCCTCATACATCTCCCGTTCAAGGTACACCAGTCCCAGATAATAATGCGCATACAGGGTGGCCTTGCGGTCGTTATCCAGCCGTATGGCTTTCGACAGATGCTCGATGGCCTCACCGAAGATGCCCTTCTTGAGGCAGATATATCCCACATTGATTCGAGCCAGAGCGTTTGCCGGCTCTTTCATCAGCACCTTGGAGAAGTTCCCCAGCGCTTCGTCGTAGTCCTCGTTGAGCATCTGGGCCCAGCCCAGCAGCGACTGCGCCTGCACCGCACCGGGTGAAAGGGTCAGCGCCTTGTCGAGCGCCTGAATGGCCCCACCATAATCGCCCAGGGAAATCAGGCTCCAGCCCTTCTCTATGTAGGTGGAGGCGCCGAGGTGGTCGGCGTGCACCGCCGGGCGGTCGCCGTTGAACTGTGGCGCCGGGCTGGTGTCGGCCACGCTGCTTGCCTGCTTGTAGCGCTCCACCAGCACCCGGATGTCGTCCTTGATCTGGGTCAGATCGGTGAGCACGCCGTCCACCCGCTTGAACAGAGCGATGATCTCCCGCTTGAGCGCCTCCCGCTCGGCGGGCGCGCCGAGCACGTCGAGGCGGCCGGCAATCTCCTTCAGCTGGGTCCGAAGTTCAGCGAGCCACTGATCGCTCATCTACGCCGCTCCGAGCTTTTCCAGCGCCAGCCGCTCGGTGGCCGAGAGCAGCTTGCGTGCGTTGAGGATGATGATGGTCCGCCCGGGGCGGGTGATGATGCCGGAGATGTAAGCTGCCGCCAGCCCACTCACCATCGGGCCGGGAGCCGTGATGGTCGTCGTGTCCACCCGCATGACCTCGCGGACCTCATCCACCAGTACCGCGACCCGCTGGGTCTCGAGCTCCAGCACCATGAGCCGGGTCTCCTCGCGAATGGGCGCCTCGAGCTCGAACCGCTTGCGCAGATCGAGCACCGGGACGGCTCCGTCTCCGTACGGCATCACGCCCTCGAGGAACTCGGGTGCTTTGGGCAGCGGAGAGGGTTCGCTGTAACGGAGAATGCGCTCGACCTGAAGGATGTCGAAGGCGAACTCCTGCCGTCCCACCCGGAAGGTCACGACCTGGATATCGTCGCCGGTGTTCATGCCGATGAAGCCTCCATGAAGCGCGAGCTGAGCGCGGCCAGATCCAGCAGCGGAACCAATCCCTCGGGATGCCGGGCCACGCCGATGGCCCAGGGAAAGCGTCGCACCCGGAGGGCACCGGAAGCGCCGGCTCCCGCACCACCACTTCGGCCTCGTCGATCTCGAGACCGATCCGCCGCCCATCTACGGTCACCACCACGACAAGATCCCCGACGCTAGCCGGACATGTGGCCGCCTCCAGCAGGGCGCCCAGGTGCACTATCGGACACATGCGCCCGTGCAGCGGCGGTGACGCCTCGCACGGCAGGCTCACGCGAGGGGACCGGGTGCACCGACCCGATCTGGATCACCTCGACAACATGCGCCAGCTCGAGCCCGACCCGGCGGCCCCCGGCAAGCACCAGAAGAAAACCTCCTCCGGCGCGGCTCATCGCGGCTTCATCCGGCCCAGCTCGGTGGCGATCCGCCCCGCGATCTCGGTTACTGGCAGGACGTAACGGGCGCCACCGGCATGCAGCGCCGCCCCAGGCATTCCATAAACCGTGGCCGTTTCCCGATCCTGGGCGATGCCGATTCCGCCGGCATCATGGATCTTGCGCAGCCCGTCGGCGCCGTCCCGCCCGATGCCGGTCAGAACGACTCCGATGGCCCGGGGGCCGAACTGACTGGCGACGCTGCCGAACAGTGGATCCGCGGCAGGACGTACTCCCCACACGCTGGGCTCCTGATCAAGGGTGAGGCAGCAGCCGTCGGGTGCCAAGGACTCACCCGCATGTGATAGTCTCCCGGCGCCACATAGGCCGTATCCGCGAGGAGCGGCATGCCGTGCTGCGCTTCGACCACGCTGAAGCCGACTTTGGGACGCCAGCCGCTCGGCCAGGCTCCGGGTGAACTTCGGCGGCATGTGCTGCACGATGAGACCGCGGCATCCAGTCCGATCGGCAGCTGGGGCACAATCTCGGCCAGGGCGCGCGGGCCGCCGGTCGACGCTGCGATCGCGACGCAGAGCCGGGCTGCACCGGTCGCGGTGGACTGCGTGGCCCGAGACGCATCTCGCGCTGGCGGCGCTCCGGCGCCGCCACTCGCTTGATCTCGGCGGCACGCGCGGCGCCGGAGCACGATCATCAGCCGCTCGGCGAAGCGGGCGTTGGCCGCCGTCCCGCGCTCGTCTTCCTTGGCCACCAGATCCACCGCGCCCAGCTCCAGAGCTCGAATGGCGGCGACGGCTCCGGGGCCAACGTGAGCGCTGACCACCACAATGGCGCGGGGGGACTCGGCCATGATGTACCCGATGGCGCCGAGACCATCGAGCTCCGGCATCTCGATGTCCATCAGGACGAGGTCAGGTGCGTGGGCCCGTACTTTCCGCAGCGCATCCATGCCGTCTCGAGCCGTGGCCACCACCCGGAACTCGCCCGAGCCGTCCACCACATCGGTGAGGAGGCGGCGGAAGAAGGGACTGTCGTCCACCACGAGTACTCGGCCCGGATCAGAGATGCTGGATGCCATGCGCCACCGTGCTGACTCTCGACCCGTCCGTCGCAGACTCGAAGCCGCACCGTTCGGCCGAAATCGCCGCCTACCGCTTCGCCTACCAGGGGAACGCCGATGGGTATTCAGCACTTGCCTTGCGGCGACCAGGTTGCGCTCGCCCATCTGGATGGTTCCGGGCGGCGCCAGAGCCGCGAACATGCTGGCCCCGCCTGCCAATCGGGCCGTAATCCGCTGTCGCTGGGCTCCATTGGCGGCCATCAGCTCGAGCAGCCGCGGCACCGCAGTCTGGGGGAATTTGGCCGGGTTGCTGTCCTTGCGGCTCAAGGCGGGCGAGGGAAGGAGGATATGCGCCATGCCGCCAACCTGGCCTCCGCATCGTGGAGCAGGATTGCGACGCAGCTGCCGAGGCCTACCGTAATGAGGGTGTCATCGGCCAGCCCGCTACGGAGATCCGCCACCCGCACAACCAACTCTCGCCCGCTCATGCGGTCCGCCGGTAGACCCGCTCGCGCGGATCCAGCAGGGTGAGCAGTTCCGGGCGGGGCCCGAACAGGGTTTCGACCTTTCCCAGCACCAGAATACCGCCTGGCGCGAGCGCTTGGGCGAACGCCAGGAATACCCGTTCCTGGGTGGCGCGTCCGAAGTAGATGACCACGTTGCGGCACAGGATGAGCTGGTAGTTCCGCCGGGGTGGCGGCTCGGTGCTGAGGTCGAGCGCCCGCACGACGACCCGGCGGCGCACCCGCTCGATCACCCGGCAATCGCCTCCGTCGTCCTCGAAGTAGCGGCCTGGCGAGATCGGCCGGAACATCGGCGAGGGCTTCGCGACGGATAGCGCCCGGCCTGGGCCCGCTCGAGACATTGGCGGTCGATGTCGGTTGCATCCACTGTCGCCGTGCCGAGACGGTCCGGCCGACCCTGGCGGTCGAAGTGATCGGCCATGAGAACGGCCAGGGTATAAGGCTCTTCGCCCGACGAGCAGCCGGCGCTCCAGGCGCGCACTTCACCGCCGTCCCCCTCGCAGACCTCGCGCAGCAGTCCGGCCCGGAGCAGGTTCCAGGTGTCCGCGTTTCGATAGAAACGGGTGACGTTGATGGTGATGGCGTCCTTCAGCCGCTCATACTCTGCCGGACTGCGATCGAGAACGCGTCTGATAGTCCGCAAAGGTATGGACGCCGCAGGCGCGCATCCGAACCGCGATGCGCCGGCGAAGACACTTGTCCTTGTAGGCATCGAGGGAGAGACCCGCCTCGCGCGAGATTTTCCGGGTGAGCGCGGCGAAGGCTGCGTCATCCGGCGGAGATCATTGCGCCAGGTCCAGCATCTCGAGGTTGGCCCGCGCGAGCTGATGCCCCGGATTGAGGGACGTGGCCTGGGCCCAGCTCTCCCGGGCTCGGGCATGATCCCGCTTCTTGTAGGCGATGTTGCCCAGCTTGAAGTAGAGGTCGTCGCCCAGCTCCGGGTTGAGCTTGGCCGCCCGCTCGTAGGCTTCGGCGGCCTCTTCGTAGCGGCCGTTGCGGTACAGAATGTCGGCCAGGTTCTTGGAGACCTGGGGCAGCGCGGGATCCTCCGCCAGGGCCGCCCGCAGCATGGCCTCGGCTCCGACGGCATCGCCGCTCAGCTCGAGCAGCACCGCGAGATTGTTCTGCAGCACGGCATTGCTGGGAAACGCCGCTACGCCGTCTCGAGCGGCCTTCAGGGCTCCCTCGCCGTCATCCAGACCGGCGCAGGCCAGACTGGTTGCCCAATACCAGAGAGCCGGGGCCGCTTTCCCCTTGAGCAGCTCGCGGGTACGCACCAGCCGGGTGTCGGCCACCTGGTGGTCGCCTCGCTTCAGCGCCACGATGCTCCAGCCCAGCATGATGCGCGGATCTTCACGCGCCCGGCCGGCGGCGTCGCCGTAGGCGGCCTCTGCCTCGTCCAATCGCCCCAGCTGCTCCAGGGCAAAGCCCAGATTGTGGAGTGCCGCCGGCTTCGGTACCCCGGAGTCGGATGCCTGGCGCAACGCCTCGGCTGCCTCCTCCCATCGAGCCTGACGGATGGCGATCAAGCCAAGGAACAGGGGGGCGCTGCTGTCGGCGGGACGCAGATCGGTGACCCGCCGGAACTCCCGCAGCGCTTCGTCCAACATCCCAGCCTTGTAGAAGGCGACACCCAGATTTCGGTGCTCCTCCACCCGGCTGTCATTGGCCTTCGGCGCCGCCGCCGCGGAAGTGCCCACGCGGTGAGCGAACCCAGCAGTGATCAGACCGTAGAGAGCCTTCCCAACTTCGAACTCGACCAGCCCCGATTGGTCGATGATCTGCTGCACATCGCGGGTGCCGTCGATCAGCGGCAGCAGCCGCTGCTGCTCCATCGATAGGGTCGGGGCCGACTGGCCGACGTGGTCCTGGTCAACCGAGAAGATCAGATCGAATGAGGGAACCTTCTTCTCGATGAGGCTCCACTCGTCCACCCTCCGCGCCCCCTCGAGCAGCAACGCCTCGGGACTGATACGGACCAGGAAGTCCTCGCTCTCGGGCCGAAGGCCGGCCTCGAAGTTGAAGGTTCCCGATGTCCAGGTGAACAGGTAGTACACCGCCTCCTCGATCTGGATGCGCATGTAGTCTTCCAGCTCGGCCCGGGTCAGCGTACCCAGCCCAATGAGGATCTCGCCCAGCTTGTGCTGCCGGTCATCCTCCTGAGCCGCGATGGCCTGCTGGAGCTGCTCCGCGGTGATCCGGCCCTTCCGCATCAGCAAGTCTCCCAGGCGATCCCGGCGGTTAACGATGGTGGCAAAGGTGATCTGCCCCTCGTCCAGATAGATGGTGCCGAAGTTGTGCCGGTCGGCCAGGGCAAGACAGCCGGTGCGGCGACCCAGGAACAGCAGCTGGATCACGTCCGGGAGACTCGCCTCCTTGAGGCTGCCCTTGATGGCCATCAGCGCCACTCCTCGACGATGCGGTCACCCACGTCAGGCCAGTCCCAGACGATCTTCTCCCGGCTTCTGGCCCCGCTGGCCGGCGCAACTATGCCGCTGGCTCGAGTCGCGAGCGGACGCCGGGGCGGCTTGGGTGGCGGAGCCTCCAGCACCTCGCGTGCGAGCGCCACGGTTGGAGTGGCACCCTGCGACTCGGCCGCATTGAGCACCCGCTGAAAGAGCCCGTGCACCGCACGCACCGATTCTGCCGGGCGGGATCCGAGATAATCCACGAGCTCAGCGTCGGCGGCTCCAATTTTCGTTTGGAGCAGTCGCTCGAGCACCTGTTGCTTGATCTCCCGATCCGGGGCCGGCAGATCGACGACCAGGCCCCCCTCGAGCCGGGTCCTAAGGCGCGCTTCCACCCCAGCCAAGTCCGACAGCGGGACTGTCGAGGTGAAAATCATCTGACGGCCGGACTCGATCAGGAAGTTGAACAGCACGAACAGCTCGTCCTGGCTCCGGTCCTTGTCGGCCAGGAGATGCACATCGTCCAGCAGGAACGCCGCGGCCGTGCGGTACCTTGCGCGCCAGGCGCCAACGGCATTGCGATCGATGGCATCGATCAGCTCGCTGGTGAGCTCGTGGGCGCTCAGGCAGGCAACCGGACTCTTGCCCGCGCCGGCCAGGGCATTGCCCAGGGCGTGAAGCAGGTGGGTCTTGCCCACTCCGCTGGCACCTACGATGACGAGCGGGTTGTAGCGAGTGGCTGGCTCGGCCACAACCGCGCGGCCCGCCTGCAGGGCCATGCGATTGCCGGCGGCCTCGACCAGGTCATCCAACTTCCAGAGAGGCGACGGAGACGGTGGTGGGTGCGCCCCCTGGCGGGCCCGATTGGTGAGGGCCTCTGCCCCGGCGATGTCGTCCGGATCTCGGAAGGCGGTCGAACCGGCCAGGTCGGGAGCCAGCTCCGCCGCCTCCGCGTGAAGGGCCTGGAGCCGGGCGACGTCAGCCTCGAACTTGTGCAGCACCTCTTCCGGATCGACGGTCATCTCCTGCTGCAGGAGGGCCTCGATCCGGGTGGTGCTGAATCCCTCGCCTTCCCAGCGGAGGATGGCCGCGGCGACCTTGGTGCGCCACGAGTCCACCTGCTGAGCAACCGTGGCGGAGACGTCGGAGAGGAAGTCGCTGAACTCGTCTGGAGCCTGCTGCGCCGGGGCGGCAGCTGTCGACTGCGTCGGATCCCGCCGGCCAGTGCCCGCGCCTGTGACGGCTGGAGGGGAGTGTCGCTCACCGCCTGGAACGCGACCAGGCGGTTGAGCGCACCCAGCAGCTCGCGCACGTTGTCAATGGCAAGCGAGGCGACAGCTTCCAGCACACCCTCGACCGAACGTCGCCCTCCGCTCCTCCGCTTTGCGCCGCAGAATCGCCACCCGTGTCTCGTAGTCGGGCGGAGCCACGTCAATGACGAGGCCTCCGGCAAATCGCCGGATCAGACGCTCGTCCAGCGCTTCGATCTCAGCGGGGGGCCGGTCGCTGGTGAGAACGATCTGCCGATTGGCCGACTGGAGTGCGTCGGTGAGTCGCAGGAGCTCGGACTGCATCTCCCGGCGGTGCGTCAGGAACTGCACGTCGTCCACCAGCAAGCAGATCGACGTCGATGAACCGCCTCCGGTATGCCTCACCCTGCCCCGCCGCGATAGCGGCGTGGAATGACTCCACGAATTCGTCGAGTGTGAGATACTCGACCGACAGTCGGGGGTTGATCGCCCGGGCTGCGTGCCCGATGCCCATGAGCAGGTGGGTCTTGCCCAGGCCGGGGCGGGCGTAGACGAAGAGGGGGTTGTAGACCGTGCCCGGTGACTCAGCCACCGCTTTGGCCGCGGTAAAAGCCAAACGGTTCGCCGCCCCGACTACCAGGGTGTCGAATCGGTATAGCGGATTCAGCGTGGCGGTCATGCGACCTGGCTTCCGGCAGCCAGTTTCTTGAGCACCAGCTCCGACACGCCCTTGAGGGTCTCGAACACGCCGGTGCCGTGCAGCGCGTCGGCGGAGAAGCTGTGGACCGCGCGAAAGTTCAGCGCATCGTCCATCTCGTCCTGGGTCAGGATCAGATCGCGCGGCAGGTCCTGCTTGTTGTACTGGAACACGACCGGCAGGTGACGGATGTCAACTCCCTGCCCCAGGAGATTGTCCTGGAGGTTCTGCAGACTCTCGAGATTGTCGTCGAATCGCCGAGCCTGGCTGTCCGCCACGAAGACGACTCCATCGGCTCCCTGGAGCACCAGCTTCCGGGTGGCGTTGTAGTAGCTCTGCCCCGGCACGGTATAGAGCTGAAACTTGGTACTGAAGCCGGAGATACTACCCAGCTCCAAGGGCAGGAAATCGAAGAAGAGCGTCCGGTCGGTCTGGGTGGCGAGCGACACCATCCGGCCGCGCCGGGCTTCGGGAACCCGGCCGTAGACGTACTGCAAGTTCGTCGTCTTGCCGGACCGGCCCGGCCCGTAGTAGACGATCTTGCAGGTGATTTCACGCGCGGTGAAGTTGACCAGTGACATTTATGTTACCGTCCGAATAGCTCTTTGAGGCTCGCATTGAGCTCGTGCTCGAAATTCTCCGCCAGAAGCGCCGGAGCCGGTTGTTCCCGTGGCGCCGCCCCCACCAACTCCTCGACCATCTGGTCGAAGAACAGCTGAACGATTCCGATCGACGTCTCGGTCCCGAAGACCACCAGACCGATCCAGCGGCCTCGCGGAGTTCCGAACGCCGACAGCATGCAACTTTGCCGGCTACCTCCATGCACCAGGACCCCGAAGCGCGGCGCACCCATGATGCGAGCCAGTTCCTCGGTCGACGCCACGATCGCCGAGCCCAGCGCCGCCGCCGTCATCACCTCGAAGGACCGTGAGAATCCGTGTTGGGCCACGACCTGACCCGACATCGTCATCAGCAGGATGAGCCTGGCCGACGACTCGGTGAGGAACGTCTGCAGCGGCGCCTCAACCCATGGCTCGAGCGCACGCATCAGGCGAGGCGACCGACCGCGTCGAGCATCTCGACGCGGGCGAGCCCCAGATTGGCGTCTACTCCCGCCAGGGCCACCAGCACGAGGTCGTTCCGGCCCGGTGCAGCAAGCACCGACCCGGTATTGCCGCGTAGATGTACGAAGGTCGGGATCCGCATCCCGGCCCCCTCGGTGGCGCGAACCAGCCGCTGAAGCAGATTGGCCGCCAGCGCCGCGATGGCGCGACCATCAATGCCGTCCATCAGTCGTTCCGCGACGACCAGCCCATCCGTGGCGGAGATCAGCAACGAGCCGCGGACGCCCGGCACCCTAGTCAGCCGCTCGAGTGCCGCGTTTGCCGGACTCATTTCTGCCCCCCGAGCCAGGCCCGTGCGTCGCGCGCGGCCCGCTCGGCGATCAGACCCAGCCGCGCCATGGGAAGCGAGGGATCCCGCATCGTCAACAGCAACGTGTGCGGCGTGGGAGCTACGAGGAACAGGTTGCCCTCGGGCGATTCGACCGCGATTGCCTCCCAGGCACCGAGTCCGAGAAGTTTGGTGGTGCGGGATGCCTCCTTTGACACACCGGCCAGCTCCGCGGCCACGCGATCACCCACGTCCTCGTTGCTCGGGCTGCGCAGACTGCCACTAAGCCGGAGACCGTTACCGTCGACCAGCATCACCCCTTGATCCCCGTTCTCGGATCCAGAGAACAGTGATGTCGCCCCCGCCGTGGCGCTCTCTACTTGTGCGGCCAGCTCCGGAGCTGGTGCCAACGTGCCTGTCTGCTCCGGCCCTTCCGCCGGCGCGGCCCTGGCCCCGGCCCGCAGGCGAGCGAGAGCCTGGGCAATCGATTCATCCTCGGGATCGATCTCGGCGGCGCGCCGGAGATGTTCCAGGGCGGCATTGACGTCGCCGGCGCGGAAGTAGAGAAACCCGATCCCCTTCAACGCGCCGCTACGCATCGGGTCGAAGCGCAAGGCATCGGCCCAGGCGTCGAATGCGCCCGCGAGGTCGCCCTGGTCGCCGAGAATGCGGCCCAGAAGATCGTGGGCATCGGCCAGCCCCGGATACCGGCTCAGTCCTCCACGAACGACCTTGTAGGCGGCCTCGAGCTGGCCCCGGCGCCTCAAGGCTTCACCCAGCTCGAGGAAGGCAAGACTGGACGGCTCATCGGCCAGCCGTGCGGTCAACGTGCGTATGTCATCAGTCACGGTAACTCTCCAGCTCTTCAGCTAATGTCTCTGCCGCTTGCCTCAGCCGCTCAACCGCCGGTGAGAGCGCCTCCTCAGCAGAAGTGTGCGTGCCCAGCCGAGCCCAAGCTTTCCAGGTTTCCGCTGCGCTGCGAAAGCGGCCCAGGGCGGCCTGACAGACGCCAAACAGCCGGCGCGCCTCCGGCATGAGCGGGTCGGAGCGCAATAGTTCCTGGAGTGCACTGGCGGCTTTCTCGTACTCGCCCATCGCCAGCGCCTGCCGGGCAGGCCCGAGCATGATCTGAGGCCCACCGTTGTCTTTCCCCGGCGCGCCAGCGCCGCTATCGACCACGATCACGCCGGCCACAGTCAGCGTGTATACCGTGCGGGCGACATCGAACTCCGACCGCCCCAGGGCGGCGGCGAGCGCGTGCAGGTCACACTCCCCATCCACCGCCGCGAGAACCTCCCATTCCAACGGCGTCAGATCGAGTCGCTCACCGGCGGCCGCGTCGGCCGGCGGCAGCCGAGGGACCACGCGCAGGTGCGGCACCTTGGCCTCGATCCGAGACCACTCGTCACTGCGGCGGGCCGCTTCCATGAGGAGACCCTCGGTCGGAATCCGGACCGGGGCTTCGACGACCCCTTCGCAGGGCGCGCCGTCCTCGAAGCGGAAGTAGCCCTCGGACCAGCCGAGCAGCTCGAAGATGGCTTCTTCTATCTGAGCCTTGAGCTGGCGGTCGAGCTCGCGCCGCGCTAAGGCGCCGCTATCGACGAGAATGTCACCCAGCCGGCGCGAGTCACCCGAGTGCTGTAGCGCCAGGGCTCGCTGAAGCTCGTCCGCCGAGATCTTGCCCATTCGGACCAGACGTGCCCCGATTAGCTGTGGATCCCGACCCAGGGTTGCCGCCACGACCCCGCCCCGTTCGAACGACACGGTGCCGGCGGTCTGGCGCAGCTCGGACGTGACCCGCAGCACCCCGCTCTTCCGGCCGAGGTCCAGCAACTGGAAGACGTCCTGAATGTGGAATTCCTTAAGCGGTCCTTCGAGTGCCACCGTTCACCCCGCCGCGGCAAAGATGTGTTGCAAGTCGCGCGCGGAACGAGCCCGGCTGCGAGCCTCCGTGGCAAAGGGGCCGTCGGGGTCAAGCTTGATAACCCGCTCCCAGACCTGCACCGCCACATCGAACCGCCGTTGCCGCGCGAAACAGGTGCCCTGGTTGTAGAGCGCCGCGGCGTGCTCCGGGTCGAAACGCAGCACCCGGGTGAAGGCCTCGAGAGCCTGGTCGGTACGACCGTCTTCCAGGAGAGCCCGTCCCAGCGCCGTCAGTGCCTCCAGCTCGTACGGATCCGCCTCGAGTAGCCCAACCAGGACCGGAATGGCCGCGCGAGGAGACTCGGTCCGGCGAATCAGATCGGCCAACGCGAGCGCGGCGGCCCCGTACGTAGGCAACAGGTCGAGAGCGCGTTCGTAGGCGGCTCGAGCCGCCGTCCAGTTGCGCCGCTCCTCTTCCATAGCGCCCAGCTCACACCAGACCCGGACCAGGGATGGGTCGAGCTGCAGCGCGGCGTTGAAGGCCGTCAGTGCGGCGGCACGGTCTCCAAGACGCGCCGAAACCTGAGCCTGGAGATGGAACAGATCGGGCCGACTGGGAGCCAGGGACTGTGCCTCCCGAAGGGAGTCGAGCGCTGCGATGGCATCGCCCATAGCCAGCCGAACCCGGGCCCGAGCGGCCAGGACGTCGACATCGCCGCGCACCCGAGCGGCGAGGTCATCGGCCAGCGGAGCCGCATCCTTGGCCCAGCCGAGAGCCAGGAGCGCGCGAATCTCGCCCAGCGTGGCATCGCGATCGGTGGGAACCATCGCTCGCGCTTCCCGATACCGCTCCAGCGCCTCACCATAGAGACCGCGCTTGGCGAAGATGTCGCCCAGCAGCACCGCCGTGGCGCCGCGGGGCGCATTGCGAGCCGCCGCCCGATGCAGCTCCGCGGTGGCCAGATCGAGCAGCCCCTTGGCGATGAGATCACGTGCGGTGGCCGAGAGCGTCATCAGCCGGCTCCACCGGTGGCACCGACTGAGACGGCGCGAGCTCGTCGAAGAGCCGGTCGAGCGCGGGGGGATCGAAGCTGAATTCTCCGGCCAGCTCCTCACCGCTCACATCAGCCACCAGCTCGGGCGCGATCGCGATCGTCGGGTCTTCGTACTGAAGATCGATCGTCAGTGAGAACTTCTGGGGCACGTACAACGGCTCCAGCTCCAGCGCGCGGCGGGTTTCGCGCAAGGCTCCGTCGAAGTCACCCAACTGGCTCAGGACGAAGCTCAGGTTGTAGTGGGCGGCCGCGAAATCCTCGTCAGCATCGACCGCGCGGCCGAACGCATTCCGTGCATCCTCGAAGCGCTTGAGCTCCACCAGCACCAGGCCGATTCCGTTCCACCCGATGGCGCTGGACGGCTGCTCGGTGAGGGCCCGCTGATACTCTTCCAAGGCGGCCTTGTTCTGCCGGCGCTGGAACAAGAGGAGCGCCAGATTCAGCCGGGCCGTAAAGAGCGGCCGCGAGCCGCCCAGCGCCTGGCGGAAGGCTGCCACGGCGCCATCGCTCGAGGCCTCACTGGCCCGGATGACGCCTACGTTGTTCCACGCCAGCTGGTAGGCCGAGTCAGCGCCGACCGCCTTCTCATACGAGGCGAGCGCCTCAGCCCGCTTTCCCGCCTGGTGGAGACAGACCCCCCGCTCGTTCCACATCTTGGGAGATTCGGGGAACTCCTCCACCAGCGCGTCGTAGAGCTCGAGCGCCGCGGTGAGCTCCCGGCGCAGCAGGTGCACCTCGGCCATGGCCTGCAGGTTGAGCCGGCGATCCTCGCCCGCCGCCAAACCCGCCTTGTACTCGCGCAAGGCCTCCTCGTGATACCCCTTCTGCCGGAGCGCGACTCCGAGGTTGTAGTGCGCCAGTGGGGCGCCTGCCACTGGCTGCGGGCCGTTGAGGCGGCTCGCGGGAGCCTTATCAGTCGCGCGGTGACTTGGATTCACTCCATTCTGCTGCCCACCCGCCCCGAGGGCACCCGCCCCGCTGCCCCGCTGTCCCGTCCGCTCGAGCGCGAGGTTGGCCTGGGCGCGGGCCAGCATCGGGTTGAGTGCCACCGCACGCTTGGTGGCTGCGCGGGCCGCTTCGTGTTGGCCCAGATCTCCGTACACGAAGGCGAGCAGGTAGTGGGCTTCGGCGTAATCGGGGTTCCGCGCAATCGCGTCCTTCAGCGACGCCAGGGCCGGTTCGCTGAGGCCACGGTTGTAGAGAACTTCGCCGTGATGGAATCGGGCTACCGCGTTGGAGGGGTCCTCAGCGCAGGCCCGAGCCAGCCACTCGCTGGCCGCGTCGAGCCGCCCTCGCGCCTTGTCGGATAAGCCCAGCTGAATGAGGGCGGGAACATCGGTCGGGTGGTCGGCGAGCAGGGCTTCGAACTCAACGATCGCCTCTTCGTGGCGGCCCACGGTTGCGTAGGCGCGGCCAAGCTCCCAGCGCGCGTCGCGATCGTGGGGCCGGCTTCGGGCTGCTTCGCTCAGCTGCGCTATCCGGCGATCGTAGTGGCCGCTATCCCGATAGGCGATCTCCAGGTTCGTCTGGGCGACCTGCATCTTGGAGTCGAGCTCGAGCGCGCGAGCGAACTCGGCGATGGCCTCTTCGATCAGGCCTTTTTGATAGTAGAGGACCCCGAGGTTGTTGTGCGCCCCCGCGTCGGATGGGTCGATCCGACGGGCAAAGGAGCGGAGCACCGTGAGATCGCGCTCCGAGAGCGCTGGGGCCGGCATCGATCAGGGCAGTCGGATGGCGTCGAAAATGGACCGCAGGGACGCCATGTCAGGCAGCAGCAGGAAGTGTCCTCCCAGCGGCTCGGTGGCGCCTTCGAGCCGGAACGAGGTCTCCACGCAGAAGGCGTAGTCGCGGTCGTGCCCGAAGTTCACATGGGCGGTGGTCAGCACCGCCCCGGTCAGATCGATGACCAGACTGGGAACCGACGGCACCAGCATCATCCCCATGAAATCACTGAGCGCGTTCAGATAGGCGCTGGCGAGAATGTTCCCGGCTTCCTTCAGGGCGGACTGCTCCATTTCCCCGAAATCCTGAGTGGTGCCGATCTCGCGCCGCAACAGGAAGTCGCACAGCGTCCGTGCCGAACGCTGGGGGAACAGCAGCAACGCTCGCCCCGTGAGGTCGCCCATCATGTGCATGAGAATTCCCGCCATGACTTCGTCCGCCGTCCCGACCGATATCGCAGGCGTCTTCCAGCGGACGTATGTTGACCCGAGGCACGGTGATCATGATCGTGCGATTGGTCATCTGCGACAGCGCGGTCGCCGCGTGGCCCGGCGCCGATGTTGGCCACCTCGCGGATGGCGTCGAGCTGGGACTCCTTCAGGTCACGCACGTCTTCCATGCTTTCCTCCTACAGGAGCGCCGCGGCGTCCAGAATGAGCGCCGGTTTCCCATCGGCGAGAATCGTCGCCCCTCCGATGAAGGGCGGCATCCCCCGAGGGGCATCGAAGGGCTCGACCACGATATCCTGCTGGCCCAGCAACGCATCGACCACCAGGGCGGTGCGCCGCTCGCCGACTTCCAGAATAACGGCCGGCTGCCGAGCCGATCGCGTCTCCGATGTCGCGGAAACCAGATCCCTCAGGTGGACCGTAGGAATGACCTGGTCGCGGACTACCAGGGCCTCTCGATCCCGCACCGCCGTGACCGCGCGCCGGTCGAACTCCACGGTCTCGGCCACGTAGGCCAGAGGCACCGCATACCGCTCGCCACCCGCTTCCGCCAGCAAGGCACGGACGATGGCGAGGGTGAGAGGCACCCGGATCAGAAAGGTGCTGCCCCGACCCAGCTCGCTGCGTACCTCGAGCGTTCCGCCCAGCGCCCGCACCCGAGTCATCGCGACGTCCACCCCTACCCCGCGACCGGATACTCCGCTGACCGACCTCGCGGTGCTGAACCCCGGGCGGGCGAGCACCCGGAGCAGCAGATCGTCCGTCAGAGTGTCGAGGTCGCCGGTCGCTACGCCTTCGTGGCGCGCCTTGGCCAGAATCCGCTCGCGGTCGATGCCACGGCCATCATCCACCACCCGGAGCGCCACCGTGTTCCGCTCCCGTGTTGCCGATAGCAGGATGCGTCCCTCTGCCGACTTGCCCGCGCTGACACGCTGCTCCGGTGGCTCGATACCGTGGTCGGCGGCATTGCGGATGAGATGCAGCAGCGGGTCGCCGATCTCGTCCAGGATGGATCGATCCAGCTCGATCTCCTCGCCTTCCATGTCGAAGCGGATCCGTTTTCCCAGATCGCGGGACAGGTCACGCGCCAGCCGGGGGAACCGCTCGAACACCTCACCCACCGGCGTCATCCGCGCGGCGAGCACCTCGCTCTGCATGGCGGAGACCAGCCGTGCAACGCGCTCGCTGAGCTCGACCAGCGTGGGGTCGCCCGCCTCACCGGAGAGTGCTGTCAGCCGGTTCTTGGCGACCACCAGCTCACCCACATGCTTCATCAGCGCGTCGAGCCGGCGGAGATCCACCCGGATCTGGCGACCACGGCCACCTGCGTCTGCTTCGGCGGCCGCCTCCTCCAGCCGCACCGCCTCCACATCCCCAACGGCTCCAAGCGCAGCGGCGATCTCCGCATCGGGCAGCCTGGTCTGAAGCCGGAAGAAAAAATGGCCTTCGAACTCATCTCGCTCGAGCTGAGCGGCGGGCGGCCGCAGGCCGCTCACCGCCCCGAGCTTCTCCGCGCGCCGCAGCACCAGTGCCGCGCGCGCGCCGCGCATCACGGCACCCGGCCGGATCGTCACCTGCACTGGGCGGGAGCGGGGAGCATCGGACGCCCGCCGAGACAGTGGGCCCGCAACAGCCTGCCCTGAGCCTGCCGAAGGGCGTTGTGGGCCTGCATCGGCTGCTGGTGGGCCCGCAACTCCGGGAGCAGGTCCGGCCGCAGCCGCGTCCAGCTCCGCGATCAGTCCCCCGTCTGCCTCAGCCTCGGTCCCTGCCGCTGCCCCCTCGACCGCTCCGCCGAGCGTGTCGACCGCGCGGAAGAGAAGCTGGAAGACAGAGGGTGTAGCGGTTACCCGTTCATGCCGCAACGCGTCGAGCAGGTTTTCCGCTGAATGCGCCAGCTGGGCCACGGCGGTGTAACCCATCGTGGCGGCCATGCCCTTGATCGTGTGGATGGAGCGGAAGAGCCGGTCCACCGGCTCGACCGCGGCCGGTGCACGTTCCCATTCAAGCAGCGACCCATTGCAGGCATTGAGATGCTCGCGGCTTTCGGCGAGAAAGAGGGCTGCATACTTGGACAGGTCCATGGATCAAGCCAGGACGCGCTGGACCGCCTCGAGTACGCGGGATGGCTGGAACGGCTTGACCACGAAGTCCTTGGCTCCGGCCTGGATTGCTTCCACGACCAGGGCTTGCTGTCCCATCGCGCTGCACATCAGGATCTTGGCTTCGGGATCGTTCTTGCAGATCTCACGCACGGCCTCGATGCCGCCCATGTCCGGCATGACGATGTCCATGGTAACGAGGTCGGGTTTCAGCATGCGGTACTTCTCGACCGCCTGCAGCCCGGACTCGGCTTCGCCCACGACCTCGAATCCGGCCTGGCTCAGGATGTCGCTGATCATTGTGCGCATGAAGATGGCGTCGTCGCAGACGAGCACAGTTTGATTCACAGACTTCCTCCGTGCGTGTTAGCGGGGCAGCGACCATCTAGGCTCCGATGATCGGCGCAAACAAGGCGTCCACGTCGAGCAGGATGAAGTGCTGGTCGGCTCCGTGGCCCACCGCCTTCACCAGTCGGGGGTCGACCCCGGGCAGGTCCCGGCGTTCGACGACCGACCCTGCAGGGACCTCGAGGAAGTCGAGTACCTGACCGACCCCCAATCCATAGCCCCGGCCCTTCACCTCGAGGACCACGATGGCGCCCTCGTCGGCTGGGACGTCGCTGCTGGTCCAGCAGCAGGTGACCGTCGATCACGGTGAGCAGGCTGCCGCGGACGTTCACCAGCCCTTCGACCGCGTCCGGCACGCCAGGGATCCGGGTAGCCGGCAGGCGAGGGAGGATCTCACGCACGATCCCTGCCGGGGCCGCGCAGATAACCTCACCGATTCGAAAGACTACGGCGTGAAGCGCGGGAGAGTTAGCCATCTCTATTAAAGAAACGAAGATAGCTCAGGGGCTCAGATCGGGCAACCAGTTCTTCGCCACCCGCTACAATGAGTGCATCTCTCAAATCAGCGGGCCACTCGGAGTGAAACTCAAGTGGTGCTCCGCTCACAGGATGGCGGAATGCCAGAGCCGCGGCGTGAAGTGCCTGGCGGGGGGTAGCGCGCTCCAGGAGCTCGGCCCCCCGCCGGGCCGCCCCGGAGATCCTCCGGCTGCCTCCCCCGGCGTAGACGGAGTCACCCACAATCGGGTGTCCCAGGTGCTCGAGATGCACCCGGATCTGGTGGGTCCGGCCGGTGTGCAGCTCCAGCCGGAGCAGATCTGCCACGGCGAACCGCGCCACCACCGAGGCGTCGGTACGGGCCGGGCGGCCCTCCGGAGAAACACGCATTCGCTTCCGGTCCCGCTGGTGCCTTGCAATAGGCGCCTCGATGCGGACCGGACTGGGGTCCAGATGCCCCCAGGCCAGCGCCGCGTAGCTCCGATGTACCCGGCGCCCTGCGATGGCGGCGCCGAGCTTCCGGTGGGCAAGATCGGTCTTGGCAATGATCATGAGACCGGACGTGTCCCGGTCGAGCCGATGGACGATGCCCGGACGTCCTTCAGCGCCCCCGGCCAGGGTTGTGCCCCGAGCGACCAACGCGTTGACTAGGGTGTCGTCCCAATGGCCAGGGGCGGGATGAACTACCAGACCGGCAGGCTTGTCGATGATGCCAAGGTGCTCGTCCTCGAACACGAGCGTGAGGGGGATGGCGGCAGGTTGGAGGGTTCGGGGTGGTTCGTGGTCCGGGATCTGGACTGTTACGACCTCACCCCGGGCAAGGAGTCGCGAAGCGCGAGCGAGTTTTCCATCGACTGCCACCCGCTTGTCTGCCACCAGACGGGCTGCCTGGGTCCGGGAGATCGCCATCTGGTCGGCGAGAAACCGATCGAGGCGCTCGGTTTCCAGACTAACAACAGTGAATTCGATTTGGTGTCCCGCCTTCACCTCAGGCGGCCGAAACCGACTCCGCCTCCGCCCGGCGGGCGTCCTCCCGCCACAGCGAGATGGCAAGTGCGATGGCGCCGCAGCTGACGGCAATGTCCGCCACGTTGAATGTCGGCCAGCGGTAGGCACCGATGCCGACGTCGAGGAAGTCCACCACGCCCCGCGCGCTGCGGATCCGATCGATCAGGTTTCCCGCGGCGCCCCCGGCAACCAACCCCAGCGCGAGTTGGCGGAAGCGGTCGGCGGCGGGACTGCTGCGTGACATCCGGGCCAGGACGAACACCGCCACCAGGGCAACGGCGAAGAAGATCCAGCGGGAATAGGGGCCCACGTGAAGGCCAAAGGCCGCGCCCTGGTTGTAAACCAGACGCAGCTGAAACCAGTCGCCGAACACCGAGACACCCGGCGTGCGGAGAAGCGTGGCCTCGGCAATCAGCTTGGTGACCAGGTCGAGCGCCACCGTTGCCAGCGCCGCCAGAACAAACAGCCGGCGGGGAGAGCCGGCCATCGTGGTATCAGCGTCGCTTGCCATCTTCCTCTTTCTCTTTGCAGGTGATGCAGAGCCGCGCATGCGGCAGGGCGTCGAGCCGCTCGAAGTTGATCTCCTGCCCGCACTGATGGCAATGTCCGAACTTGTCGGGTGTGCCGTAGAGGCGGCGGAGCGCCTCGTTCACGTGCCAGAGATAGCGGCCTTCCTGCGAGGCAAAAAGAAATTGCTTCTCACGCTCCATGGCGTCGGTACCCTGGTCCGCCATGTGGAAGGAATAGGAGGAGAGATCGCCGTCGGATGACTGTAGCGTGGCGTTGAAGGATTCGTCGTAGTAGCCCAACTCCTTCATCACACGGGCTCGCTCCTCCATCAGGCGCTTTTCCAGGTGCGACAGCTGTTTCTTGTTCATTACGCGTCCATGGGTTGAGGGCCGGCCCCGTGCCGGCCGTCCTGATGTCGTTGCACTCCCACCACCACCCCGTGCCCATCGATGTCCAACTGCTGCTCCAGATCGGGCGCCGGCGCTCGCCCTACCATCTCCAGCCCCCGCGCCAGCGTCTCACCCCGGATAAACCCGGCGTGCGCCCGCACCGCATCGAGCACCGAGGAGTCGCCATCGATCCAGAGCCAGATGCGATCGGTATACAGATATCCCGCCTCCTTCCGGATCCGCTGCACCCGGTTCACCACCTCCCGAGCCAGGCCTTCGCGTCTGAGCTCTTCATCGAGACGCGGATCCAACGCAGCCACGAACGGGCCACTGCTCTGCACCAGCCAGTCACTGGCCACTTCACGCTCGACTGCAACGTCCTCGGGCAGATAAGTGACGGCCCCGCCCTCCAGCTCGAGCGTAGCCGGGGTTCCCCCCTCCAAGCTCCGGAGCTGCCCCGGCGTCAGCGTGGCGGCGGCGGCAGCAACCGCCGGGGTGCGCTTACCGTAGCGCTTGCCGAGGGTGCGGAAGTTCGGCTTGGGACGGAGCCGAACCAGATCGGTGTCGGAGGCCACGACTTCGATCTCTTTGACGTTTACTTCCAGCCGCAACAGCTCCAGCAGCTGCTGCAGCACCGGCCCCCGTACCGTCGCGGGAACGGCCACCTGCATCCGCCCGAGAGGTTGCCGCACCCGCAGGTTCTGTTCCTCCCGGGCGGAGCGGGCCAGGGAGGCCAGCCGGCGCACAGCGTCCATAGCCGCTTCGAGGTCCGGCATCCGGGCGCTGCGCGGAACAGGAAACCCGGCCAGGTGCACGGATGTTCCCGCCAGCGCTCGGTGGAGCCAATCGCTCACGAACGGGGCGGCCGGCGCGAGCAGCCGGCTGACGGTGGTCAGCGCCTGGTATAGAGTGGCCAGCGCCGCCGGATCGGCCACGGAGTCGGGTGCCCAGAAGCGTGCCCGGTTGACCCGGACGTACCATTGTGACACGTCGTCGACGACGAAGTCCAAAATGGTTCGTACACCCGCGGTGACGTCGTACCGCCCCCACGCCTGCGCCACCGTTTCCACGGTCGCGTCCAGCCGGCTCAGCAGCCAGCGATCCACCAGCGGCCGCTGGTCTGCGGGAGGCGAATCTAGCGGAGTCCAGTCGCCCGCGTAGCCGGCAAAGAAGGTGTAGCTGTTCTTCAGGGCGTTGAAGAACTTGCCCGCCACCTCGGGAATGGTCCGAGCATCGAAACGCTTGGGCAGCCAGACCTGGCTCGACGCCAGAAGGTACAGCCTGATCGTATCCGCCCCATACTGTTCGATCATGGTCCAGGGATCGACCACATTGCCCTTGGTCTTCGACATCTTCTGGCCCTGCGCATCCTGGATCAGATCGTTCACGATGACGTGACGGTAGGCCAGGCTGTCGAACGCGGCGGTGGCGATCGCCAGGAGGGAGTAGAACCAGCCACGGGTCTGGTCGACGCCCTCGCAGATGAAGTCGGCCGGGAAATGCCGGGCAAACTCCTCCTGATTCTCGAAGGGATAGTGCCACTGGGCGTACGGCATGGAGCCGGAGTCGAACCAGGTGTCAATCACCTCCGGTGTGCGCCGCATCAGTCCACCGCAGTGGCAGGCCCAGGTGTACTGATCGATAAACGGCTTGTGTGGGTCGAACCCCTCCGGCAGAGCACGTCCCCAGCGCTGGCTCAGCTCGGCGTAGCTCCCGATCACCTCGATGTGAGACGGGTCGTCGTCACAGACCCACACCGGAAGCGGCGTGCCCCAGTACCGGTCGCGCGAGAGCGCCCAGTCGACGTTGTTCTCCAGCCACTCGCCGAAGCGTCCGGCCCCGACCTCGGGCGGGTGCCAGTCTACTTCACGGTTGAGCTCCAGCATCCGCTCCTTAACCGAGGAGGTGCGGACGAACCAGGAGTCGCGCGCGTAGTAGATCAGCGGACTGGCGCAACGCCAGCAGTGCGGGTAGCTGTGCTCGTAGGGCGCGGTCAGATGCCAGCGACCGTCCCGCTTAAGCCGCTGGATGATGAGATCGTTGGTCTCCCGCGCGGTGACCAGCCGCCCTTCGATTTCCGGCCAGGTGGTGCCGGTCAGCGTTCCGTCCGGCGCCACCGGCCGTACCAGGGCAAGGCCGTGCTCGACGCCGGCCTGGTAGTCATCGGCCCCGAACGCCGGAGCCAGGTGCACCAGGCCCGATCCATCGGCCGCCGTCACGAAATCAGCGGCGACTATCAGGCGCGAAGCCCGATCATCGGGGAGCGGGACCACGTCCAGGGGCCTTTGGTAGTGAAGCCCGATCAGCTCGCGCCCCTTGAAAGTGCGGCTGGCGCCAAGCTCGCTGAAGCTGGGAGCGCCCGCCTGGCTGCTGCTGGGAAGGGAGGCCCGTTCGGTAGCCACGACGATTCGGCGGTCGCCGACCACGTACTCGCCGTATTCCAGGTCGGGGTTCACCGCGACGGCCACGTTGGACAACAGCGTCCACGGCGTAGTGGTCCAGACCAACAGCTGACGGGCGGGATCGTCCTGAAGCGGAAAGGTCACATAGACCGAATTGGTGGTGACGTTCTCATAGCCGAGCGCAAGCTCGTGGCTCGACAGCACCGTTCCACAGCGGGGACAGTAGGGCAACACCCTATGGCCGCGATAGAGCAGGTCACGCTGATGCATCCGCTGGAGGAGCCACCAGACACTCTCGATGTAGTCATTGCTCAGCGTGACGTACGGGTGCTCATAGTCCAGCCAGTAGCCGATCCGATCGGAGAGGTTCTCCCACTCAGCCTGATACTTGAAGACACTCTTGCGGGCGCGGGCGTTGAACTCCTCCACACCGAACCGCTCGATGTCCTTTTTGCCGGTGAGCTTCAGCTCCTTTTCCACTTCGATCTCGACCGGTAGCCCGTGAGTATCCCAGCCGGCAATGCGGGTTACCGACTCTCCCTGCATCGAGTGGAACCGGCACACCAGATCCTTGATCGTGCGGGAGAAGACGTGATGGATACCCGGGAGACCGTTGGCGGTGGGAGGGCCTTCGTAGAACACAAAGGGGCGTCCACCGCGGCGGGCCTCCATCGTCTGCCGGAAGAGATCCTCGGACTTCCATAGCTCGAGCTGGCGCTGCTCGAGCTGGTCGGGAGTCAGATCAGGCCAGGACGGGAACGCCATCAGGGAAGGCGCTCCACCAGCGCGCCGATGAGCCGGGTGAGGGAGGGTTCTGCCCGTACAGCGGTGGCGATGATGCGACCGATGTCGGCGGGCTCGAGCGCGTCCGGCAGACACTGATCGGTGATGATCGAGATTCCCAGGGTCCTCATGCCGACGTGATTGGCCACGATCACTTCGGGCACGGTAGACATCCCGACGACGTCCGCGCCCATCGTGCGCAGCATGCGGTACTCGGCCCGAGTCTCGAGACTGGGTCCCGGTACCGCTACGTAAACTCCCTCACGGAGCACGATGCCGAGGTCGAGGGCCGCGGCTCGCGCCAACACACGGAGCTCGGGATCGTAGGCGGCGGACATATCGGGGAATCGCGGTCCCAACCGCTCGTCATTGGACCCGACCAGCGGATTGTCCCCCAGCAGGTTGATATGATCACTGAGGAGAACGAGATCACCCGGCCCCCAGAGCGGATTCATGCCTCCACAGGCATTGGAGACGATCAAGCTTCCGGCCCCCAGGGCGCGGAGTACGCGCACGGGGAAGGTCACCTCGGCAAGGCCATATCCCTCGTACCGATGGAAGCGGCCCTGCATCGCCACGACCGATCGCTTTCCCAGCCGCCCAAGCAGAAGCCGGCCGGCGTGGGTCTCGACAGTGGACAGGGGAAATCCCGGAATCTGCTCGTACGGAATCGCGGCTTCCACGTCGATCTGCTCGGCCAGGCCGCCGAGGCCGGTGCCAAGGATGATGCCCACCTCAGGACTTACGGAGCTGCGTTTCCGCACGACTGCTGCAGCGGTCTCGATCTGGTCGAACAGGGGCGGCGCCGCCGTCACTGCGGGCCTCCCGTAGCGGCCTTGCCCCGGGGGTCGGTCACCTCGGGACTGGTACGGCGTTGCAGACCGTCCACCTCACCCAGATGTCTCTCCAGCAGAGTGCGGAAGCTGGCGATGTACGAGGTGAACTGACGCACGGCCCCGTCGGAGCGCTCACGCACCGCCGCCTCCTCCTGACGAGCCCGCTCGAGGATCCGTTCCGCCTCCGCCTTGGCATCGCGCAGCACCAACTCGGCTTCACGCTCAGCCTGTACCCTGCTGTCTACCCTGAGTTGTTGAGCGGCCACCAGGGCCTCGTTCATCGCTCGCTCCCGGTCACGGAACGCACGCAGCTGTTCCTGCACGCTCCGAAGCCGCTCTTCGTTCTGGGCACGGTCGCGCAGCAGGCGCTCGAGCTCCTCGGAAATAGCGAGCTTGAATTCGTTCACCTGATTCCGATCGTAGCCCCGCAGCGTCCGGGTGAACTCCTGCGACCGCACGTCGAGCGGCGTCAAATGGAAGGCGTGATCTTCGCTCATGTTTCCCGCACTCCAAACAGGACGGTGCCCAGCCTGATCATTGTTGCGCCCTCCTCCACGGCAATGGCATAGTCCCCGGACATCCCCATCGACAGCTCGGGAAGCCGGTGGCCGGACCGCTCGGCCGCCTCGCGCAGCTCCCGGAGGAGCCGAAATGCGCGGCGTTGCTCCGCCTGATCGTCGGTCAGCGCACTCATGGTCATCAGCCCCTGAACCTCGAGCCGGTCGAGCCTCTGGAGCTCGTCGAGCAGGGCCGGAAGCGACTGGGCCGAGACGCCACCTTTCTGCGGCTCGGCCGAGCAGTTCACCTGCACCAACACTCGTTGCCGGCCCCCGCCAGTGGAGCGCCGGTCGAGCTCAGCCGCAAGGTCCACGCGATCGACTGAATGGATGATGGCGAACCGCCCTACGGCATTCCGTGCCTTATTGCGCTGCAGGGTGCCGATCAGGTGCCACTCGACGGATAGATCAGTCAGCGCCTGCTGTTTCTGGAGGGCCTCCTGGACCCGATTCTCACCCACATCCCGGAGTCCAGCGGCAACCGCCGCCCTGACGGCTTCGGGACCATGGGTCTTGGTGACCCCCACGATGCGTACCGGATGCCGCCACCCGCGGGCTGCCTGGCTTCTGGCCACCGTCTCGCGCACAAGGGCCAACCGAGCCGGAAGGCCTGGGAAGTCCATAACCCTCTAATTTACCGCAGGATGCTTGGTTATTGAAGCGGGCAGAGAGGCGGGAAGGACGGGAAGGACGAGGACAGGACGGAGGCGGCTAATTTAGTTGCTCTCAGCGCTAGCGCCTTTTTTCCTGGGCATGCGCATTATTGGCATTAGCAGGATGCGATCGGCTGTACCGCTTTCCCGCCCTCCCGTCCTTCCTGCCTTCACTTTCCCGTCCTTCCCGTCTCTCCCGCCTTCTAGTCCTTCCCGCTGTCGATCCCCCGAATCCGCAATTCGGTCAGGGCGGCGCGCAGCGCGGGATTGGGTGAGAGCTTCAACGCGTACTCCAGCGCTCGCTGCATCTTGTCGGTCTGACCACGATCGCTGTATGCGTAGGCGAGCTGAACGAAGGGGAAGGACAGGGTGGCGGCGATGCCGGCGCTGGTGCTCTCCAGCCGGGTGACATCGCCCTCGAGCAATCCGGCGTAGCGATACGTCTCCCAGACCAGCCGCTCGGTGAGAGGAATGTCGAGCGGAGCAGTCGCAAGGCGGCGGAGATCGAGCGACCGAGACGTGGTGTCCGGCTTGCCGGTCTGAAGCGCGAAGCCGAGCCCCTGCTGGATCACGTACTCGCTCAGGCCCGCATACTCGCGCCCGGCGGTAAGGGCCCACACTATCGATCGCCGTCCCACGTTCTGCTGCACAATGCTGAGTGTCAGAATCTCGTTGGGCAGGAGGTAGGTCCCGGCTTCGAGCTTCCTGGTGAGCGGCCCCAGCTTGACCTCCTGAGTCTGGGGTACGCCGTAGCCCATCATGGCGATGGCTATCGCCGAGTCGGACATGGTGTGCAGCGGCCAGTTGGGCGGCGGTTTGACGGCGCCCCGCCAGACGAGGGGGAGCGCCGCCTGGTCGACCGGGCGCACCGGAGCGTCGCGCAGCTGGCGCATGTACCAGTCGGTGTTGCCCAGCGCCAGGCAGACCACCGTTACATCTTGCCGGATTCCCGCCACCTCCTGAGCCCACCAGAGAGGGAAGGTGTCGTTGTCGCCATAGGTAAAGAGGATCCCGTATGGTGGCGTGGTATTCAGCAGATCGTAGGCGAAGTCGGCCGCCAAGGTGGCATCGGGACCGTGGCGCCTGGAGGCGGCCGACCAATTCAGCGCCAGCGGAACCGCCGCGACCATGAACGCAGCCGGAGCCAGGTGGCGCAGCTGCCCGGCACGTTCGATCAGCTGTCGGGCAACGACGACCAGTCCCATCCCGGCCCACAGTCCCCACACGATAAAGCTGACCACAAAGAAGTAGTCGCGCTCTCGGACTTCGTGATTGCCTCCCTGTGGGTAGTAGTCGAACCAGCGCCCGAAACCGGGTTTGAAGTTCATGTAGGCCACCAGTCCCAGCCCGGTGACCAGGAACAGCATGACGAGCAACCACCAGGCAGGACGATCGGTCCGGCGCTGGGCATAGGAGCCCCGCAGCCCGAGCCCGAGGAAGAGCAGCGTTACCGGCACCTGGACCCAGACGCTCACCGCCTTCGCCCATTGCCAGGTGAAGTACACGACGTAGTCCCACAATTGGATGGCCATCAAGCCCAGGGTACGTCCTGGGTTGTCAGGCCCGTGTGCCACTGTCGGATCGTCCAGCGGCGTACGGGGCGGGTACTGAGCACGGCGGATCACATCGAGCAGGGCGTCAATGCGGCGCCCCAGGTCGTAGACCGCGGGCGCGGCCTCGTTGATCGGTGGATTCTGTGCCGATCTGATGAAGATGTAGAGATACGGCGTTACCGCGATGCAGGCGATGATCAGGCTGAGCGCCGCGAAGCTGCCGGTCCTCCCCATCACGGCGTAGATCGCCGCGGCGGCGAAGCAGAGGATCCCCACCACCACCAGACCTGTGCTTCCGAGGCCGGTACCGATGAGCAACGCCCAGACTCCGGCGATAACAGCGAGCTGGCCCCATTCCGCTCTCCGCTGATCCGGGTCTGTTGCCGGAGCGCTCCGTAACGTGGTTGCCACGAAACATCACGACAGCGGGGCCGGCCAGGAGGGCAAGCAGGTGGTTGCCGATAGAGATCCCGGCCAGATACACGATCAAGAGCAGTATCCGAGGAGCGCGATCGGTTCCCCGCTCCCGGCGCCAGACGTGCAGCAGCCAGCTGATGGCGGCGATGGTGAACGTGGCGACCGTATAGACCTCGGTCTCGTTCGAGTTCTGCCAGTTGGTAAAGGTGAAGGCGCCCAGCATCGCGGCCGCCGCCGCGCCGCCCAGGGAAAGCAGCCGTGCCGTACGGCCCTCGAGGCCGTCGGTGAACAGCCGGATGGACTCATGGGTGACGAGGAAGAACAGGCCCGCGGCCGCGGCGCTCAGGACCGCGCTGAGCAGGTTGGTTCGGACCGCGTATTCGCCGAATGGGAGCACCATCGCCCAGACGTGAGCGATCATGACGAAGAGCGGAGTGCCGGGTGGATGCGGAATACCCAGAGTCTTGGCGGCCGCAATGAGCTCACCAGCATCCCAGAAGGTGACCGTCGGAGCCAGGGTAAGGACGAAGACTGCCAGCACCAGCGCCGCAACCGCGAGAGCACTACGGTAGGGTGGACGCTCCACGACTGGGTCGCTCACTGCCCGCATTCTACTGCGTGCGCTACGGCGAGTGCCTCGCGCGCTCCAGCGACGTCGTGCACCCGGAAGAGCCGGGCTCCACGCTCGTACGCCAGAGCACACGCCGTGGCCGTGGCCCGGTCGCGGTCCTCCACCGGGACACCGGTGACGGCGCCGAGGAAGCGCTTGCGCGATGGCCCGACCAGCAGCGGCCGACCCAACGCCTGGAGTGCCGGCAGCTGATCGAACAGGAGCAGATTCTGCTCGGCCGTTTTGGAGAAGCCGAAGCCGGGGTCGATGACGGTCGAGTCGAGGCCGACCCCGGCGCCGGTAGCCAGGTCCAGCGCCTCTCGCAGCTCGGTCATCACGCCGCCAACGACGTCGCCAGCGTAATCCGCGTGGCGGTACGAAGAGACCTCGAGAATGGAGCCGCGCGAGTGCATCAGGATGACACCCGCTTTCGCGGCCGCCACCGTGGGCGCCATGTCTGGATCCAGCCGGAGCGCGGACACGTCGTTCACGGCCGCCGCCCCGGCGTCCAGCGCCGCGCGGGCCACGCTGGCCTTCACCGTGTCTATGGAGACGACCAGGTCCGGATATCTCCGGGTGAGCGCCTCCACTACCGGCACGACCCGGCGCAGCTCTTCCTCTGCCGGAACGTCCTCGGTTCGGCCGGGCCGGGTGGACTCGCCACCCACATCGAGGATGGTTGCGCCGGCGGCGAGCAACTCCTCTGCGTGCGCCAGGGCCGCCTCGGTTCCGGCGAACCGGCCCCCGTCGCTGAAGCTGTCGGGCGTGACATTGAGAATCCCAACCAGAACCGGGCGGTCGAGAAACACGGAGCCGCGTGCCGTCTGCCACGAGGTCGCCGCAGCCGGCGGCAAGGCCATCCCGATTCCTACCGCGATCTGCGCGAGAGGCTCGGGAACCGTCCACGGGCGCGCCAGTGCGCTGAGCCGTGACCGGCTGCCCGCCAGGATCGCCCAGTTCTCCCCGGTGAGGACCTCGAGCCCCAGTCCACCTGCGAACGGGACCAGAGCCTCGAGTGCGCTCTGGTCCAGTCCGGTGAGATGAAATGCTGAGGTGTGGATTCCTTCAGCGGCGGTGTCCGCTAGCGCTTCCTCCCAGCCATGGGAGCGAAGCGCTTCACGGACCGCCCGAGGTGAGTGAAGCGCCAGCGGTGTGACATTCACGCGCCGGCGGGTTCGGCCGGAGGCGCTCCTAGAATCGGGGCGCGGGCCGGAGCCGCGCCCGGCTTGGCTGCCTGCCCGGTCGCGGCCGAGCTGGGCTCCACCGGAGGCAGGGTACGGGGTGGAAGCGGCTGGTTCTTCGCCAGCCGGTCGAGGTCCTCGCGATCAATGGTCTCGCGATCGAGCAGTGCCTGAGCAATCCGATCGAGCAGCTCACGGTTGGCGCTCAGGATACTGCTGGCGCGGGCGTAGGCCTCGTCGATCAGGCGCTTTACCTCGCCATCCACCATCTGCGCGGTGCGCTCGGAGATCTCCCTCCGCTGGGCAAACTCCCGGCCAAGGAAGATTTCCTGCTCCTTGTCTCCGACGGCAAGCGGGCCGATCAGCTCGCTCATGCCGAACTGGGTGACCATCCGGCGCGCCAGACCGGTGGCGCGCTCGATGTCGTTCCCCGCCCCGGTAGTGATCTTGTCCGGACCGAAGACAAGCTCCTCGGCCACGCGCCCGCCAAAGAACATAGCGAGGCTGCCGATGAGCCAATCCTTGCTGTAATTGTGCCGGTCCACCTCCGGGAGCGAGGCGGTGAGGCCCAGGGCGCGCCCGCGGGGGACGATGGTGACCTTATGGATAGGATCACTCCCGGGAATCTTGATGGCCACGATGGCGTGTCCGGCCTCGTGATACGCCGTCAACGTGCGCTCGCTCTTCGGTGAGCACCAGACTTCTGCGCTCGACGCCGAGCATGACCTTGTCCTTGGCGTCCTCGAAGTCCGACATGTCCACCAGGGTCTTGTTGCGCCGGGCCGCGAGCACTGCCGCCTCGTTGACCAGATTGGCCAGATCGGCCCCGGCCATTCCCGGCGTGCCTTTGGCGATCACGTCGAGCCGTACGTCACCCGAGAGGGGAATCTTCCGGGTGTGGACCCGGAGGATGCCTTCCCTGCCCCGCACGTCCGGCGCATCGACCACGATCGTGCGGTCGAAACGGCCGGGGCGAAGCAGCGCCGGATCGAGCACGTCCGGCCGGTTGGTGGCCGCTACCAGGATGACACCGTCGTTGGATTCGAACCCATCCATCTCGACCAGCAACTGATTCAGGGTCTGCTCCCGCTCGTCATGCCCGCCGCCGAGACCGGCGCCGCGATGCCGTCCCACGGCGTCGATCTCGTCGATGAAGATGATGCAGGGCGCATGCGACTTGCCCTGCTCGAAGAGATCGCGCACCCGGCTCGCACCCACGCCGACGAACATCTCGACGAAGTCGGATCCCGACATCGAGAAGAAGGGCCGGCCTGCCTCGCCGGCGACGGCCTTGGCCAGGAGCGTCTTGCCGGTTCCCGGCGGACCCACCAGCAAGGCCCCCTTGGGGAGCCGGCCGCCCAGCCGGGTGAATTTCTGCGGGTCCTTCAGGAACTCGATGATCTCCTGGAGCTCCACCTTGGCCTCGTCGGCTCCGGCCACATCGGCGAAGGTCACCTTGGGCGTATCGCCGGCCAGGAGCTTGGCCTTGGACTTCCCGAAGGCAAAGGCCCGGCTGCCACCTGCCTGGAGCTGGCGCAGAAGGAAGAACCAGAGCCCGAGGATCACGATCCAGGGAAGCGCGGCGATGATGATGGCCGTGATCCCGCCCTTGGGCTCCTTGGCCAGGATGGGGACGTTGGCATCCTCGAGCCGCTTGATGAACGCCTCGCTGTTGGCCACGGGCAGAAGCACCTGGAAGCTCTTGGCGCTACGGCCTTCCTGGGTCACCGGGTTCCGGAAGTCTCCTTCCAGCCGCTTGCCGTCGAACACTTCGACCCGAGCCACGTTGCCCTGATCGAGCTGCTTGCTGAACTCGGTGTAGGAGAATTCCTGAGTCGGGTTGCGCTGCCGGCTCATCATCTGGAACAAGGCGAGCGCCAGCAGGCCCACCACCAGCCAGAGAGCCAGGTTCTTGCTGAAGTTTCCCCAGTTGGTGCGAGGGGATCGGGTTGGGATTCGGTCTGCCATTTATTCCAAGTCCGCAATGAACGGGAGATGACGAAAATTCTCGGCGTGGTCGAGTCCGTATCCGACCAGAAAGGCCGGTGGGGCCCGGAACCCTACGAAACGGAGCTCCGGGCGCGGCTCGGACGCCAGCTGTTTATCCAGTAGCGCGCAGATCGCGAGGCTTCGCGGCTGCCGCGCGGCCAGCAGCACCATCAGGCGCTGGAGCGTCTTGCCAGTATCAATAATATCCTCCACCAGCAGGATATGTTTGCCTTCGAGCCTGGTCTCCGGATCGTACAGCAGCCGGACCGTGCCGCTCGACACCTTTCCATCCCCGTAGGAGCTGGCCACCAGGAAATCGACCTGCATCGGCCGCTCGAATGCTGCGAACCAGATCACTGAGGAAGATGAAGCTCCCCTTGAGGAGCCCCAGGACCAGGAGCTCGCCGTCGGGGTAAGCCTGGGTGATCTCCTCGGCCAGCGCCCGAACCCGCGCCGCTATGGTGCCCTCGTCGAAGACGATGGACTTGACCGGCCGCCCCCCGGTCCGGCGCAGTACCTCAGGCGTACTCAGCATCGACCCGCAGCGCCTCCGTTCCAGGGGCCGGGAGCAGGGCATCGGAGCGGCAGACGCCCGGAATCCAGATGATTTCCTGATTCTGCGCCAACACCGGCCAGGATACCCGCCGGCTTCGTGGCACCCGCACCTCCTGAAAACACCGTACGACCAGCCGGCGCCCAGTGCCTCCCAGTGGCTTCAGCTTCTCGCCAGGCGACCAGGCTCGCACCGTCAGGGGCTCGAACGTAAACCAGGCGCTCATGGCAGCCCGGTCCTGTTGCTCGGGTACTGTAGCGCGCGACCAGCGGAAGTTCCACCGACCCCAGCTGCCCTGCCCGCTCTGGCCCTCGAGGAGCAATGCCTGCTGGCCCAAGCCCTGCACGTCCCGCCCAATGCGGAGGCGTCCGAATGAAAGCTCAGCCGTCCATTCGCCACCCAAGGGCACCCTCGCACCGCTGATGCCGCTCTTGACCAGAGCAAGAACTCGGCCGACGCGCGAGGGGCCCAGTTGGCAGCCTGCTCGCCGAGCCGCGGCCAGAATGACCGCCTGCGTCAGGGGTGAATCATAGCCCCCGAGGGACAGGGCAGCAACGGAAATCCCGTCGCCTTCGGAGAGAAAATCGAGCTCCGGCAAGGCGTCGAGTACCGAGTCCCAGGCAGCACGGTCGCGACCGGCTTGACGCGAGGTTCGCTGGATTTTCGTATCCACGTCGGGGAGCTGCCGGCGCAGCATCGGGAGCAGCTGGTCGCGAATCCACGAACGGAGATGCCGGGGGTCTGTATTGGCCGGATCCTCCCAGAATTGCAGGCCGGTTTCCTCCAGATGGCGAAGCAGCTCGGCCCGCGGGAATGAGAGGAGCGGCCGAACCACCTCCCCCCGGACGGTCGCCATGCCGGCCAGACCAGCCGGTCCGGAGCCACCAAGCACTCGCATCAGCACGGTTTCGACCTGGTCGTCGGCGTGGTGCGCGGTGAAGATGACTCCCGCACCAAGCCGGGTACGGAGCCCCTCGAGCCAGGCGTACCGCTCCGTCCGGGCCCGGGTCTCCCCGCCTCCGGACCAAGCGCCAGCCGGCCGACGTGGACCGGGAGCCCGTATGAGCTCGCAAGCGCCTGCACCTGCTCCGCCACACGGCCGCTGTCGGGATGGATGCCGTGGTCCACATGACCGACGATCAGGTCGAGCCTGGTGGCTGTCCCGGGTCCGAATCAGCAGATCGAGCAGGGCGACGGAATCGGGCCCACCCGATACAGCGACCACGGCTGCCCCCGGGGACAGGCCCAGGCTCGCCATATGACGGCGGAAAACCTCGGTGAACGGCATATATCGAAGCTTAATGAGTCTTGCTATGTGAACGTTGTTCCGCTTGGTTCCATCCTCGCGGGGGCCCCCTTCCCCGCGCCGCGGCCCCTGGAGGGCTGCTCGATGTTTCCTGCAGCTCGTCTGCACCTCAAGAAGCTTATTCTCTGGGCGGCACCTCTGGCCGGGCTGGCATGCGGCGGAGATGGCGGAACCAATATCGTTCTGCCCGCACTGAGCATCACCACAGCTACGAGTGGTGTCGAGATCGATCCCGACGGCTATAGCGTTTCAATCGACGGGCAGGCGGGTCAGCCAATGGCCTCGAACGCCACCCTCACGGTTGAGCGATTAGCCGAGGGCCAACACACCGTGGAGCTGGCGGACTTGGCTCCGAACTGCTCGGCTTTGGACAATCCCAGGACCGTGACCGTCAGTACCGGAGTGACTGCCACTGCAGCGTTCGCGGTTACCTGCGGAGCTAGCAGCGGCACCATCGCCGTGACCACCACAACCAGCGGCACGGGCTCGGATCCCGATGGCTTCTCGCTCACGCTGGACGGCGCCGATCGGGGCTCCATCGGGGTAAACGCCACAGCCAATCTCGCGGGTATCACAACCGGTGCGCACCTGGTGGGACTGACTGGTTTGGCGGCTAACTGCCAGATCAGCGACGACAATCCACGCAGCGTGACCGTCACGCCGGGCCAGGCCGCTGAGGTGTCGTTTGCGGTGATTTGCGCCAGCCCGGCACCGAACTCAGGTACCCTCCAGATCACCACCACTACCGGTGGCGCGAATCTGGATCCTGACGGCTACAGCGTGAGTGTGGAGGGTGCCGCCGCTAGCCAACCGATCGCTGTAAATGCCACGCTCAGCATAGTCAATGTCTCCGTCGGTCCGCACGCGGTGCAGCTCCTTGGCCTGGCGACGAACTGCACCGTTGCCGGAGCCAACCCGAGGCAAGCCACCGTACCTGCGGGTGGCACTGTCACGATGGCTTTCGAGATCACCTGTGTGCCTCCTCCAGCGGGCACCGGCAGGGTGCAAATCACGACAGCCACCACCGGCAGCTCCATAGACCCGGATGGGTACACGGTGACTCTTGATGGTGGCAACGCGCAAGCCATCACCGTCAACGACACCCTAACATTCGATAACCTCGCGCCCGGCCCGCATTCGGTGCAGCTCAGTGGCATGGCGGCGAAGCTGCACGGTGTCGGGAGACAACCCCCGGACGGTCGCAGTCACGGCTGGGCTGACCGCAACGGTCGCGTACGCCATCACCTGCGCCACCCCTCAGCCAGGTACCGGAAGTGCGAGGATCACTGCTGCCACCACGGGCAGCGCGCTCGACCCCGACGGTTACACGGTGACGGTACAGGGCAGTACCGCGCAGTCGCTTGGGATCAGTGGCAGTGTGACCGTCGGCAGCCTTACCGTAGGGTCGCACTCGGTACAGCTGAGCGGAGTGGCGCCCAACTGCACGGTCGCTGGAAGCAACCCACGCGCAGTGACGATCGTAGCCGGACAGACGGCGACGGTCGCGTTCACCATCACGTGCGCCGCCCCTCAACCAGGTACCGGAAGTGCGAGCATCACTGCCGCTACCACGGGTAGCTCGCTCGATCCCGACGGTTACACGGTGACGGTGGAGGGCAGTACCGCGCAGTCGCTTGGGATCAATGGCAGCGTGACCGTGGCCAGCCTTACCGTGGGGCCGCACTCGGTGCAGCTCAGCGGGGTGGCCGCCAACTGCACGATCGCTGGGAACAATCCCCGCACAGTGACCATCGCCGCCGGGCAGACAGCGACGGTCGCGTTCGCCATCACCTGCGTCGCAACCGGATCGTCTGTTAACCTCAGTATCGCAGGCATGTACCTCACCCAGAGCACCCAGACTCTCGACGGCACCGTGCCGCTGGTGGCTGGACGCGACGGATTTCTCCGGGTCTTCGTGGTCGCCAATGAAAGCAACAATACTGCGACGCCGACTGTGCGGGTGCGCTTCCGTAACGGATCATCAACCACCACTCAAACCATTAACGCCCCTGGCGGGTCCACGCCGAGCACGGTGCAGGAGGGCACGTTGGGGAGTTCGTGGAACCTGCCGGTGGATGCCGCGCGGATCCAGCCAGGGCTCTCGATCGAGGCAACGGTTGATCCTGGTAACTCGATCCCTGAAAGCAACGAGAATGACAACGGCAGCACAAAGGCAATGACCGTTCGGACGGTGCCGATGGCCAGGATTCGTTTCGTCTCGGTTCAGCAGGGGTCAAGCCCCGCGGGGAATGTCTCCAATCCCGGCCAGCTAATGGCCCTGGCCCGCCGGATGCACCCGCTGGACGAGGTCGACACCGATGTCCACTCCACCGTATTCACGGCCAGCGCACCCTTGCAGGCCGACGGCGCCGGGTGGGGCCAACTACTGGGCGATATCGATGCGCTGCGCGTGGACGAAGGAACCAACCGGACCTATTTCGGAGTGGTGAAACTCCCGTACTCGCGTACCGAAGGATTGGTGGGCCTCGCATTTCAGGGAGTACCGACCGCGGTGGGCTGGGACGATGCGACCGACGCCGGTCGAGTAGTGGCGCATGAGCTGGGGCACACCTGGGACCAGCTGCACACTCCGTGTGGTAATCCACCCAACGTTGACGGTGGATACCCTCACGGGAACGGAATCGGGGTGTACGGGTTCGATGTGACGGCGGGAACCTTGAAGGCGCCTTCGTTGCCCGACATCATGGGCTACTGCACGAACCCGTGGATCAGCGACTACACGTACCGGCGGGTCATGACGTTCCGGCAGTCGAGCGCCGTCCAAGCGGGAGTGAGTGCAGTCCCACAGCCGTCACTGTTGATCTGGGGACGCATTGAGAATGGGCGGCCGGTGCTCGAGCCCGCCGTGCAAATCGTCACCCGTCCCAGCCTGCCGACGCGGCCAGGTCCCTACAGCGTGACCGGCACTGCAGACGATGGCTCGCAGCTTTTCTCACTGTCGTTCGACGCGCCGATTGCGGCGGATAATCCGCAGGGCAGCCGGCATTTCGCGTTTGCGGTCCCGGTAGACCAGGCACGAGTCTCGCGCCTGGCCAGCGTCCAGCTGGTCGGCGGAGGGGGGGTGGCCACCAACTCGAGAACAACGGCCTTGTTGCAGGCCCAGGGAGGGGACGATTCCATCGTCGCACAACGCGATGGGCAGTCGGTGGCGCTGCGCTGGAACGCTCGAGCGTATCCACTGATCGTCGTGCGGGACCGGGATACCGGAGAGGTCCTCACCTTCGGGCGCGGGGGCAACGCGCGGGTATGGACCTCAAAGGGAGAGATCGATCTGGACGTCTCGGATGGGGTGAAGAGTCAGCGGGTGCGCGTGGCCATCAACCGTTCGTAAGCGGAGCCTGCTAACTCCCTGCCCCGCGGCTTGGCGCCGGTACCGGATCTGACCTGATCGTCGGCGTTCTGTTTTTCCGACCGGTTCGAGTGCCAGACCCGGCTCTCTCCTCCGGCGATCTCCTCCATGCTGCGGCCGGTTGCCACCGACGTCAGGTGCTCGGCCGCGACATCAGAGCCTGGCACCGCATACTCGTCCTTGTGCTTGATGAGTAACCACTGCGGCTTGCCCCGTTGGTCCCGGCGCATGCGCACCAGGGCCCAGGAGCCCTTGAGACGCTTGCCGTTTAGCACGAACTTGAAGTCGCCCTTCTGCAGGCCCTGACGGATCCCCTGCTCGGGGTCGGGGTTGCTGCCCCCGTAGGTGTAGGTCCCCCGATCCCAGAGCATGACCGTGCCGCCGCCGTACTCGCCTTGAGGAATGGTCCCCTCGAATTTGTTGTACTCGATCGGGTGGTCTTCCACCTCCATCGCCAGACGTTTCACCGAGGGATCCAGGCTGGGCCCCTTGGGAACGGCCCAGCTCCTCATCACCCCGTCGTGCTCCAGACGGAGGTCGTAGTGCATGTTCCTGGCGGCATGCTTCTGGATGACAAAGGCCGGCTTGTGCGCTGAGCGGGTGCCCCCACCTTCAGGCTCGGCGGTGCGAGAGAAGTCTCGCTTGCGACGGTATTCCTCGAGCTGCTGCTCTCGACTGGACCCCGGCTTGGAACGCTTGGCGGATGCTGCGTCTGGGGAGCCCTTTCTGGGGACCTTTTTCGGCATCAGGCTCTCTTTCGCTTCCTTGCCACGCTCTTTGCATGGCGTGACAACGCGCGCTTCGAGACGGTGGACTTCGGCTCCCGCTTCAGAGCTCGTCGCGTCGCCGTAGTGCGTTTTCGAGACGCCCGACGAGGCTTGCGCTTCCCTTGTCCCACCTCGTAGTCACGCGCCGCCGACCGGCGGGTGCTCTTCTTGGTTTGGCCCTTCTTGGGCGGCTTCAGCGGCACCCCGGCCCGACGTGCCTTTGACAGCCCGATGGCGATGGCCTGCTCTGGTGACCGCGCACCATGCTTGCCCTGCCGGATGTGCTCAATCTCCTCTCGCACGAATTCACCCGCCGCCGTCGTCGGGCTTTTCCCGGCGCGAAGGTCCGCCCTTGCCTTCTCTACTGTGGTCTTCTCAGGCATTCTCCTCACCTCCCACCGACAAGGTGGGACAGCATCACCCCAGTCGCTGTGTTTGCAATCACGTCACTGGATCCGCACCCCATCCTGGTCCGTTGAACCCGAGAAAGCGGAACCAGTCCCATTTAGGCTCATGCAGCCAAGCGTCGCCATCAGGGAGCGGGTTCGCTGAATCGGCTTCCATCGGTGAAGCAAGTGGCAGCGTCACAGCATCCGCTCCAGCTGAAACCGCCCACGCGATCCAAGCAGCGGCTTCCAGAGGTCTCCCAGCTTTCGGACCCGCTGGGGCACGTTGTCCATCCGGAAATCCTCGATCTCGAAGCCGGACTCGACCTCATCCCATGTGACCGGCACGGAGACCGTAGCCCGTACCGTAGGTCTGACGGAGTACACCGACGCGAGAGTGCGGCCCCAGGCGTTCTGGTTGTAGTCCACCAGCACCCGCCCCCGGGGCCGGTTGGCAATTCGATACTCGGCGGTGATCAAGTCGGGATACAACTTGTCCAGCTGCTGCGCCAGCGCCTTGGCGAACCACCAGACGTCCTTCTGCACCGGTCCGCGGACGATCGGAACGTAGACGTGCATGCCCTTGGAGCCGCTCGTCTTTGCCAGCGGATTCATGCCCAGTGACTTGAGCGCATCACGCAGAACAAGGGCGGTCTTGCGCACCCGATGCGAACTCCGTGCCCTCGACCGGATCGAGATCGAAGTGCAGATAGTCGGGCCGGTCAACATCGTCGCAACGGGCGTACCAGGGATTGAGATCGATGCAGCCGAGGTTCACCACCCAGAGCAGCGAGGCCAGGTCCTGTACCATCGGAAACGCGATTACGTTGTTCGACTTGTGCGTGATTTCGCAGGTCTGCAGCCATTCCGGCCGGGGGGACGGGGTCCGCTTCATGAAGAACCACTTCCCGTGAATCCCGTTCGGGTAGCGCTTCATCACCATGGCCCGGTCCTTCAGGTGAGGTAGCAGGGCTGAGGAGACATCGGCGTAGTACTGGAGGAGGTCCCGCTTGGTGTGGCCGTGCTCGGGCCAGAACACCTTGTCGAGGTTGGTGAGCTGTACCTTGTGGCCTCCCACCAGGAGCAAGACGTTCTCTCCTTCCGGGATCTGTATCCGCGAGGGGGCTGTGCGGGTTGCGGTCATCGCTCGACACTCGCCCTTCGGGCGCGGGCCCCACGCCGGATGGCACCGGCCACCGGCTGGTAGGTCAGCTCGGCGTCGTTCCTCACGGCGCGAAGCAACAACGCACCCCGGCTCATGTCGCCCCGGCCCACGAAATCGGTGGGAAAGAGCAATCGATCCCCCATGATGTCGAGCAGAACATCCACATACTTGCCCGTCGCTACGCTGCCGAGCAGGACGACCTCAACGTTCTCGAGTTGCCGGAGGAGCCTCGTGTCCCGCTCAAGCGGAACGCGGTAGGCCGGGTGCTCCTGGCTGATGTCTACCGTTCCAAACCTCCGCAGGTCTTCGACACCCACGGGCGCGTCGCCGGAGAGAAGTCCTCGATCGGTGGTGATCACCTGCACCCCACGCGCACCCGCCGGGGGACGGGCAAAGCGCTCTGCGTAGGTCAGCTTACCCCGGAAATAGAGTCCACTGAGGAAGCTGAACGCTTCACCCAGTGAGACGCCTGGTGCGGAGCGGAGTCGGACGGCCAGAGGGAAAGCGGCTCGCTCGCTGAGCAGGAGCTCTGCGCGTTTTCCGCCACAGTGTGCCGGGGAGAGGAGGAAGATTCTGAACGGCGGCATGATGGATCAACTCGATTGCCTCGTGCGGTCACGATACGCGACCCGGTCGGTCGCCCGCCCGCGTAGCTTGGGTGCCGCTCCCAACAGCGGCGTGAGGACCTGGTGGAGCTTCTCGGTTGTGAACGGCTTGGCCAGGAACGGCAGCTCGGGATACCCGGCGAGCAGCTCCCCGATGTTCTCGACCGGGTGAGACGACATCAAAACGATGGGCAGCCGAGGATGGAGGTCGCGCGCCCGCTCGGCGAGCTCGCCGCCGTCCATGTAGGGCATGACTACGTCGGTGAGAAGGAGGCGGACTTCGCCGGGGTGCTGCTGGAGATAGCGAAGAGCCTCGCGACCATCACGCGCGCTCTGCGCCTGGTATCCCAGCGCACGTACCATTCGGCAGGTGACCGAGCGGGGTGTCTCCTCGTCGTCCACAATCAGCACCGTGGGTTCGGTGGAGAAGCGGGATCTTCGGTCTCTCCTCGAGGGCATGCTTGGGCTCCTGGCAGCGAGTCGTCGCCACCGTTGCCCCTCCCCACGAAGAGAGGTGTTTCCGGTTCAGCGCGTGGTCGCGAGCCACACGGAGGGCATTAGCCTACTCGGCAGAGGGGGGACGGCGCTGTGATGGCCGTCAACACAGCAGGTCTCCCTGGATCAGCCCCTCACGGACCTGAGAAAGTACTTCGGTTCTCTGCTCAAAGCCATAGTCGCCAAGCTACTTAGAGTCGCTGGACGAGTTTGTGATCGCTGGTGGCTCCAGAGCAAACGACGGTGGATGAGGAGCGGGAGGGTGAGGCATGGGGGCAACCTACCATCCTCCAATCAACGAACCGTCAACGGCAGCAGAACCCGAACCGCTCAGAAGGAGGTCGCAGCGTTCCTGCCCGTCTCCGAGAACCTACCTCCGGGCGACCTCGTGCCCCAAGGTGCTCCTGCCGGGGAACGGGCCGAAGGATCGGCCGCTGGTGCGCTACCGGCTGAGGGAGGTGGCGGCCTGGTCGGAGGAGTGGGCCCAGCGGGCCACTGTGCCCCAGCGGAGGCCGATTTCCCCAGAAGGCCAGGTCAGGGTGGAAGTCAGCACGACCCGGCCTGGTCGCGCTGACTACCCACCGCTCACCGGCCACCGGTCTGCGGCTGGTCCTGAGGCCGATGGACCAGGCAGACCGGACGCCGGAGTTGGCAGCATGGGGTTCCGCTGGGACGCCTTTCAAGTTCCTGCTCGAGCAGGAAGTGCGGATCACATGTCGGCGGTGGTCAGCTCGTTGTTGGCCTTGCCGAAGAGGTTTTTAACGTGGCCTCCCATTCCCTGTATGAACACGATGACGCCGATAACGATCAAGCCCAACAGCAGGGCGTACTCGGCCAGTCCCTGGCCGGAATCGTCGTTCCAGAGCTGCCACATAAAATCTCGCTTGTTATAGGGGCGTGCGAATGATGGCAACTCTGCTTCGGTTAGGGAAGGGCTGGACGCGGAGGGGTGGCGCCCGTCCGTGGGGGGCCAGCGTGAGCTCTGGCAACCCGCCTTAGGTGGGCGCGGTGGTTGTCAGAATCAGAAAGGTACTGAGCAGGGACCAGGGGCTGGTGCCGCGCGGCACCGAGCATCCACCAGTAACCGGATCTTTTTTACGTCGTTTCCGTTTCCGGTCAGGTGACCCATGGTCTATCGGCGGTTGGATAAGAAATCGGGCAGGCTGCGGCGGGCTGTTCTGGCCTAACGCAATAAACTCGTCTAGTCGCCGAATCAGGGGCGCCAAAGATGAGAAAGGACGCGAAGTGAACGGCGCAAGCTAATTTCGGACAAATAGCAGGGACGGGACTCGAACCCGCGACCCCGCTTATGAGGGCTGGTGCGCTCCTCGCCCTGCTCCACCTGCTTATCGCACAGCACGGTGCATCCCCACAGCGGGATCGTTGCGCCCGTACTGCCAAGCTACCGGCCGAAGTGAGGCAGGACTCCACTGTGTTCCAGGGCGCGCGAATTCACGAGAGATTCACGATGTGCCCATAACTTGCGCCGCGTCCCCACCACCCGGAGGATCAAATGGATAAGCAGAAGCGAGTAGAGATCCAACTGACTGAGGCGCAGAAGGCGCAGGTCAGGGCCGCGACCGGCCAGGATGCTGAAACGGTTGAATTAAGCGTTGAGGAACTGGAAGAGCGCATTGCGCCGGCCAAGAGGGGTGTCGGACCGATAATGGGTCCTCCAGCCTGACCCGCCGAAGGTATTGGAAGGGCCGAAACCACGACCCAGCTTACTAACCTCACCCTTCCCGGTACCTTAGTGTGATGCGGAGATCGCCCCCGCTGGGAATGCAGTCAAGCAATAGTGCCAATCGGTGAAAGATGTGAAGTGTAGGAACCACTTGAGCTGAACCGCCCAAGTGGTTCTTTCACTGTTGCAGGGGCGGGACTCGAACCGAAGGCCGAGTGCCAAGGAGGCCGGAGATCCCTCCAGGGGCATAGCAGGGGCGGGACTCGAACCCGCGACCCCGGCATTATGAGTGCCGTGCTCTAACCAGCTGAGCTACCCTGCCGTCTTTTGAACAGCGTAAGCGGTAACGACAAAAGCGTGAGCGGTGAGCGGGAACTGATCCGCACTCGCACCAGGCGAAACATAATCCGCCTATCAGGCTGGATTTCACCGCTAACCGTTTCCCGCTTGCAGCTTACCGCTCACCGCTTACGCTTTTGTTTTCCCGCTTACCGCTCACGGTGTCCGCCTGAGGGGACCAGCCGGTACAGAAACTCGCCCTTCTTCATCATCCCGAACCGTTCCCGCGCCACCCGCTCCTGCACCCGGGGATCCAGCTCGATGGCAATGGCCGCCTTGGTCAGTGAGTCCACCAACTGCTGGAGCCGCACCACGTCGGCCCGTCTCCTCCGCCTCTTCCCGCCGCAGCTGCAGTAGATCCAGCGTGCCGTACTCCCCGCCCTGAAACGCAAAGTACAGCGCAGAGCAACCAGGCCGATGATCTGGCCCAGCGGCCGGCGGTCACAGCGGGTAGAGGTCCCGGCCCGGATAGTGAGCCAGATCGCCCAGCTCCTCGGCGATCCGGAGCAGCTGGTTGTACTTGGCCGTCCGATCGGTCCGGCTGGCGCTGCCGGTCTTGATCTGCCCCGCCCCGGTCGCCACGGCGAGATCGGCGATGAAGGTGTCCTCGGTCTCGCCCGACCGGTGCGAGATGACCACGCCGTAGGCGCTGCCCTTGGCCAGCTCGATGCACTGCAGCGTCTCGGTCAGCGTGCCGATCTGGTTCACCTTGACCAGGACCGCGTTGCCCACGCCCTCCTCGATACCGCGGCCCAGCCGGTCCACGTTGGTGACGAAGAGATCGTCGCCCACCAGCTGGACCCGGTCGTGCAGCCGCTCGGTCAGCAGGGCCCAGCCCGCCCAGTCGTTCTCCGCCAGGCCATCCTCGATCGAGACGATGGGGTAGCGGTCCACCCATCCGGCATACAGATCCACCATGTGCTCGGCCGACTGCCGGCTGCCGTCGCCCTTCTTGAAGACGTACTCGCCGTCCTGATACAGCTCCGACGCCGCGACGTCGAGCGCGATGGCCACGTCCCGCCGGGCTCGTAGCCCGCCGCCTTGATCGCCTGCATCACCACATCGAGCGCCGCCTCGTTGGACGGCAGCATCGGGGCGAAGCCGCCTTCGTCTCCCACCGCGGTCGAGAGCCCCATCTTGCTCAACACCTTCTTGAGCGCGTGGAAGACCTCGACCCCCATGCGCAGGCGCCTCGGGAAAGGTGTCGGCCCCGATGGGCACGACCATGAACTCCTGCGCATCCACGTTGTTCGACGCGTGGGCCCCGCCGTTCAGGATGTTCATCATGGGGACCGGGAGCACCCGCGCCATCGGTCCGCCGAGATAGCGGTAGAGCGGCAGCCCGGAATCCTGCGGCCGCCGCGCGCGCAACCGCGAGCGACACGCTGAGGATGGCGTTGGCGCCGAGCTTGCTCTTGTTGGGGGTGCCGTCGGCGTCCATCATCTCGGCGTCGACCTCGATCTGGTCGGCCGCTGCCCTGCCCTCCAGCCGCGGGCCGAGCACCTCGTTCACGTTGCGCACCGCCTCGGTCACGCCCTTCCCGGCGTAGCGCTTCGAATCGCCGTCCCGCAGCTCCACCGCCTCGTGCTCGCCGGTTGACGCGCCGCTGGGCACCGCCGCCCGTCCCTGCGCGCCGCTCGACAGGACCACATCGGTTTCGACGGTCGGGTTGCCCCGGCTATCCAGGATCTCGCGAGCGTGCACTTCAATGATGGTGGACATGTAGATCCGGTGGACGGGTGGACAGGCGGACGGACGGACGGTTGGACCGTTTGGACGGTTGGGCGGGCGACAGATGGACGGGATAGATTCTCTGGCGTCACACGGTCAGGCTGTCCAGCGCCCCGTCCGCCCGTCCACTGACGCCCGACTCGGCCCCGAAGCTAGCGGGCCTCACCGGACCACGTCAACCGAAGTGGTTGAATCCGTGGAGCTCGAGAGTGCGGCCTGCCAGCCGGAACGCGACGCCGCTCCCTTCCGCCGCCAAGCCGATGCGAGTCAGCGAGATGCCACACTCCCGTACGAACAGGTCCATGGCGTCAAACCGGGCCGGCAGTGCCACCAGGAGCTCGTAGTCCTCGCCGCCCTCGGCGGCGAACTGCTGGGACGGCATACCCAGCCGCCCGGCTTCCTCCGCGACCTCGGGCGCCACAGGTATCGTGTTCAGATCGATCTCCAGCGCGACTCCAGACGCGGCCGCGAGGTGCCAGGTGTCGCCGCCGAGTCCGTCGCTCAGATCGATCATCGCGCGTGCTCCATGCCGAGCCAGCCATCGGCCGGCCGCGATCCTGGGCTCGGGATGCGCGAAGCGTGTCCGTGCCCCCGGCAACGGCACCGCCCCTCGCCGCCACGCTTCGAGCGCCGCGCGAGCTCCGCCCAGATTCCCCGTGACCCAGAGCCGGTCGCCAGGCTCTGCGCCGCCGCGGGTGACAGGCGCCCGGGTGCGCCCGACGACGGTGACGGTCACGCTCCAAGCAGGGCCCGGACGCGAGGTCACCCCCCAAAACCATCGAGCGCACCGATCGCGCTGCCGCACCCACGCCCGCCATCACCTGGAGCAGCTCGGCCTCCGTGGCTTTCGCCGGCATAGTGACCGCGCAGAGGAGACCGATGGGCTCGGCACCCTCGGCCGCCAGATCGGAGAGCGCGGCGGCGGTAGCGCGCCAGCCGACCTCCTCGGAGCGAGATCCAATCTCGGCCGGAAGTGCACGCCTTCCACGCTGACGTCGGTGCTGAGCGCGATGAATTCCTCTCCCTCGCTCACGAGGCCGCAGTCATCGCCCAGTCCGGTTCCCTGTTCTCCCAGCACCTGGGCGATTTTCCGGATGCGATCGAACTCGGGCCCGGGACCAAGCGCGAGCCTCTGCCCCGGACGCGCCCGCATCATGGGCGGATCACACTCAGCCGGAAGCGCACCAGTCCACGGTCGGTGGCGACCCAGAGATAGTCGTCGTCCACCGCGAGATCGTTGATGACGCCGGGCAGGTCGGCGTCGCGCAGGGGACGGAGCGGCGGCGTGCCGAGCCGCGCGAATCCGAGAGCCTCGATCCCCCGCGACCCAGAAACCCAGCACCATCGGGCACCAAGCGACGAAGCCGGCCGAGCAAGGCGGAGAGGTTGGGTCCCAGGGTCCATCGCCGGGTCTTCGGGGATCGCGCCAGAGGAAAGCCGTCACCTGTGAGCGCCACGAGCGTATCGCCCAGAGTAGCGAGGTCCACGACGCGGAGCCTGAAAGCTGGGTGAGGCCAGGCCCGCAGGTCGCACCAGATCCGCCAGCCCTGGCAGTGCGAGGAGCAGGCCGGACGGAGTTCCGACCCAGACCGAGTCGCCTGCCGGGAACACCGCGTACGCCGCGTCACTGTAGGACGGCGCTACCCGCTCCACCTGGAGGGACTCGTCGATCCGGGCGACTCCCCGTGCCGTACCAACCGTGATGCGGCCGCCACGCGAGGCGATCGAGTACACCCGGCTGTCGGGCAGGCCACGGCTGCTCGTCCACCAGCTCAACGCGGCCGACGGCCGGGTCGACTCGCGCCACCCCGAGGTCGGTCGCGGCCCAGACGGCCTTCCCCTGACCAGCCAGCTCGCGCACCTGATCGAACGGGGTTCCCGGTGGCCGACGGACCCGGGAAGCGATTGGAACTCATCGAGCTCGCCGGCAACGAAGGTGAGCGAGGCGTCGGCGAGCTGGGTTCGGTCAGTGGCCGCCCAGACCCCGCCGGGCCAGCTGAACACCGCGCCGACCGCTCTCCGATGGCAGTCCGAAGTTGAGCCGCTGGGGAAGGGCCGACTCCGTCGTCTGCAGGTACAGCGCGCCGATGCCGGAGGTGCCGAGATACCAGCCCCGATTGTCGAACGAGCGCGCAGCCGCAGTGTAGCGGACATTACGCAGGCGATTGTCGGTGAGAATTGCCGCCGCATTGGCCTGGAGAGAGGGGTTGCTGCGGATCGCCTCCTCGACGCGCTGCGGCTACGACCGGGTGCCGCGGCGACTGAGCCGGCAGGGGCACCGTTCCACCGCGAGGCAGCAGCTGCCAGTCCCGCGCGGGTGCGGAGATACAGCCCGGTGCCGGGATTGTCCTGATCGAAGGCGATCGCCACGACCCCGTCGGGCACCACACCCTGGTCCCAGAGCTGGATATCGGCCTGATAGTGCACCCATCCGTCGGGACGGGCCAGCCACAAGGAGTTGTCCAGCGGATCGCCGAGGCCGGTAAAGACCCGTGCGAGCAGCGAGGGATCGGGAGGATCGAACGAGCCTTCCCAGCGCCGGAACTGCGGGTTCCAGATCAACACCGCGGAGGGAGCCACAATGTAAACGCGATCGGACGAGGCGGCGATCGCGTTAATGCGGCTGAAGTCGCCGATGACCGTGCGTTCCTCGGGACGCCAATCCCGAGTGAATGACTGAGCAGCAGTGGGAGATGCCAGGCACAGTGTCGCGAGGACCGCCAGGAGATGACGCATCGAGGAATCTATATGGTCAGCTATTACGTCGTTTGGGGCCGGGGCAACTCGAACAGGACGGGAGGCCTTGGCGCCGGCCGGGCGGTTCGGAGTCCTTCCCATTCGCGCCAGAGATCGGGTAGCGCCTGGACCACGTCCATGGGCCGGAGACTCCGAGCGGTGTAGCGTCGGGCTGCGAGATCGGCTGCTCGCCCCAGCACCTGCGCGCCCAGCGCCGCGGCGACTTCAGGCTCGAGCCCGCTGGCGAGGTTGGTGCCAACCAGCCCGCTCAGCACGTCACCGCTTCCGCCGGTAGCCAGGCCGGGATTGCCGGCGACGATGGTAAGAAGCTGCGGCGCATGAGCAGCGATGACGGTGGGAACGCCCTTGAGCAGAATTGCGGCCCCGGTTTCGCTGCGCCGCAGCCGCTGCGGCGGCCCAGGGATCGAGCTCGCGGGTGGCTGCGAGCGCCGGAAACAGGGTGCGGAACTCGCCGGGATGGGGGGTGAGGACCAGGGCCCGTCCAGCGGCAAGCGGAGCCAGCTCAGCGGCGGCACCCCCGAAGGCAACCAGAGCGTCGGCGTCAAGCACCACCGCGCGGGCGGCCTCGACCAGTGCGAGGACGAGTTTGCGGCGACCCGGCTCGCGACCGAGCCCGGGCCCGATGATAACCGCAGTCGGCTCGGGCAATCAGCTCGAGCAGCGCGGCCGACGGCGGCTGATCGAAACGATGAGCGAAGGTCTGAAGTCCGGCTCTGCCTGCATCAGCGCGGCGACGGTATCCGGTGGCGCCACCGCGTGTACCAGGCCCGCTCCTGCACCGAACGCGGCCCGCGCCGCCATTCGCACGGCACCGCTCATGCCGGCGTCGCCGCCGACGACGACCACACGGCCACGGTCACCCTTGTGGTCCCGAGCCCGGAGCCGGCGCAGCCACTGCGCGGCCTGGAGGTCGGTGACCAGCGGCAGGCCAACCCGGATCGGGAGGCGGGTGACCGATGTCCGACGACGATGAGGTCGCCCACCTCGTCGCGGGCCAGGAGGTGGCCCCGGCGGAACCCGCCGAAGGTCACGGTGAGTTCCGCCCGGGTCACGCCGTGCACCATGCCGGTCAACAGGTCGACACCGGTGGGACCGTCGATGGCCACGACGGGAACCTCGAGATCGAGGTGCGGGCGAGCAGCGCAGCCAGCTCCGGACGAGGTGCACCAGACGCACCGGTGCCGAGCAGCGCGTCGATCGCGAGACCAACGCTGGGCCAGGGCCCGTCGGGACCGACTTCGCGCACCCCCTCGGCGCGGGCGAGCTTCGCCATTCGCTCGACACAGCTCCGATCCCGTCCCAGCCGAGGCCACCCACACTGGAACCTCGACGTGATGGAGGGCCCTCGCGACCACCCAGCCATCACCACCGTTGTTGCCCGGCCCCGCCGCCACGAGCACGCCGGCACGAAGCAGATGTGGGTAGCGATCCGCCAGCGCAACGGCCACCGCACGCCCGGCACTCTCCATCAGCGTGGCGAGCTCGACGCCGGCAGCTGACGGCGAGACGGTCCCAGCTGTTGGATTGTTCGGGGGTGAGGACGGGGATCATGAAGGCGAGTGGCTATTGCCTATTGGCTATGGGCTTACTCAGTCTGGCACTGCTACGACCATGAACTGGATGCGGGCATGTGCCCCGACGCAGCCAATAGCCAATAGCCTACTTATACGATTGCCCTATCGCCCGGCCGAAGCTGATCTCGCCGTTGTCGATTCGCAGATTGAAACCACAGTCTGGATTGGTGCAGACCCACGCCTTGTAGGTGATGGGCGCGCCTTCGCGGCCGTAGTCGGATAGCGGGATGAGGGTTCCCTGCGAGCATTTCTGGCAGCCCGGCCACTCTTTCGTTTCCATACTTCCTCCCGGTGCCGGATCGAGGACTAGGCGCCGCGCAGCCCTGGCCATTCATAGGAAACACCGAAGGCGTCGGCGAACTGGTACACCGCCTCGAAGTCGGATTCTGCGTCACCCGGCTGGGTCACCAGCAGCCCGACCTCCACCAGGGTGAAGACGATGCGGCCGATGTCCTCGGTGCGGGTTGATGCCCCAGTGAGCCAGCACGACCGGGGCCAGCAGACCGAACTGCTTGCGGGCGAAGTCACGGCAGGCCCAGGCCAGCTCCGCGCCGGTCACGTGCCGCCGCGCCTCGAGGCTGGTCTGAAGAAACTCGATCGTCCCGAGGACGAAGAGATACGCCCGCTCGTGGTACTGACCGCCACGAGCGCGAATGCGGGCCATGATGTCGTCCGCGAACTGCAGATCGTTCACCGATGCGCTCCCACTGGAGAAGCCACCCGCACCTTGCGCGCGCCGTCGGATCCGGCTCGAACTCGGCTTCGATGCGTAAAGCGGAAAGGCGCCGGCCAGCTCCTCGACTTCTGCCTTGATCCCGGCGAGGGTGTCCTCGTCCGGACGGGTCAGCGCCCGATCGATCAGCTCTGCGATCGCGACGCATCTCGCCGACGCCCATGCCGCGGGTGGTGACAGCCGGGGTGCCGATCCGGATCCCGCTGGTCACGAACGGCGACTGCGGGTCGTCGGGGATCGTGTTCTTGTTCACGGTGATGCCCGCCTGGCCCAGGATCTTCTCCGCCGCCTTCCCGGTCAGGTTCTTGGGCCGCAGGTCCACCAGCATGAGGTGCGAGTCGGTGCCGCCCGACACGATGTCAAAGCCGCGATCAATGAGCCCAGTCGGCCAGGGCTTTGGCGTTCTCCACCACCTGCCTGGCGTAGGCCTTGAAATCGTCGGTCAGCGCCTCGCCGAACGCCACCGCCTTGGCAGCGATGACATGCTCCAGCGGTCCACCCTGAGTGCCGGGGAACACCGACTTGTCGATCGCCTTCGCGTGCTCCGCGGTGCACAGGATAAGGCCCGCCCGAGGGCCGCGCAGCGTCTTGTGGGTGGTGCTGGTGACGACCTGGGCGTGCTGGAACTGGTGAGGGATAGACCCCGCCCGCCACCAGCCCGGCGAAGTGCGCCATGTCCACTAGGAAGAAGGCGCCCACCTCGTCCGCGATCGATCGGAAGGCGGCGAAGTCGATGATCCGGGCGTAGGCGCTGCCACCGGCGATGATCAGCCGCGGGCGCTCCTGGACTGCCTGCTCGCGCACCTTGTCGTAATCGATCCGGCCGGTGCTGGGGTCCACGCCGTAATGCACTGCCCGCCAGACGGTCCCACTATGGTTGACCGCGGCACCATGGGACAAATGGCCCCCGTGCGGCAGCGACATGCCCATCAGCAGCTCACCCGGACGGATCAGCGCCATGAACGCGGCGAAGTTGGCCTGGGCCCCCGAGTGGGGCTGTACGTTGGCGTGTTGCGCGCCGAACAGCTGCTTGAGCCGGTCGATGGCCAGCTGCTCCACCTTGATCTACCACCTCGCAGCCGCCGTAGTACCGCTTGCCCGGCAATCCTTCAGCGTACTTGTTCGTCAGCGGCGTGCCCATGGCATCGATTACCGCCCGGCTGGCGAAGTTTTCGCTGGCGATGAGCTCCAGCCCGTCCTGCTGGCGCCGCAGCTCGGCATCGATCAGCCGCGCGACGGTCGGGTCGGCTTCGCGGAGTGAAGCGTTGTGGTCGAGGGTCATTCGCGCTCCTGGTCGATCTTCTCTACCCGGCGACTGTGCCGGCCACCGACAAATCCGGTGTCTAGCCACGTCCTCAGGATCTCGACTCCCTCTTCTTCGCTCACGAAGCGGGCCGGAAGGATGAGGATATTGGCATCGTTGTGCTGGCGGGCGAGCCTGGCAAGCTCGGGCGACCAAGCTACCGCGGCACGGACGCCAGGGTGCCGGTTAGCCGCATACGACATCCCGAGCCCGGTCCCACACAGCAGGACCCCACGACTCGCGTCGTGGTGCTCCACCTTGGACGCGACGCTGTGCGCGTAATCCGGATAGTCGGCGGATTCAGGACTGTGCGTGCCGAGGTCCAACGGTTCGTAGCCGAGCGCCCGCAACTCCTCAACCAACCGCTCCTTCAGCTGGAAGCCGGCGTGGTCCGATCCTATTGGAATGACTTCGGCCATTGAGTTCAAGGTAAGAGAAAGCGGGAAAGGCGGGAAGGTGGGAAGGGAGAAGATGGTGGATAAGCCGCTAAGCGGGTACGCAAAAAGTCAATCCAGGAAGACCAGAAGACCATCCTACCCGCTTCCCCGCTCACCCGCCTGCCCGCCTCTCCCCCATCCACATCCGGTCCAGCCCGCCCACCGCCGCAATCCGCTGCTCGGCGAGCCGGTCGGCCGCGCGATAGGTCGGTATCCGCTCCCGCCTGGCGATCTCGAAAATGCGGAGCAGGGTCTCGTAGATCTCTCCGGCCTTTTTCTTGGCCCGCTCGACCGGCCAACGATGCAGCTCGCCATAGACGTTGATGACCCCGCCGCCGTTGATCACGTAGTCTGGGGCATAAAGGATCCCGCGCTTCTCCAGCTCATCGCCGTGACGATCCTCGGCCAGCTGGTTGTTGGCCCCCCCGGCTATGACCTGCGCCTTGAGACGCGGCAAGGTCTCGTCATTGATCGTGGCACCCAGAGCATTGGGAGAGAAGATGTCGGCGTCCTGGTCGTAGATGACATCAGGCGAAACCGGGCGGGCACCAAATTCCTGCACCGCGCGCCTCACCTTCTCCGCATCGATGTCGGTCACGATGATCGTGGCGCCGTCCGCGTGCAGATGCTGCATCAGGTAATACGCCACCTTGCCGGCCCCCTGCACCGCCACCGTCTTCCCCGCCAGGCTGTCGCTTCCCCATCGCTCCCTGGCCGCCGCCTTCATCCCGACATACACCCCGTAGCCGGTGACCGGCGATGGGTCGCCCGACAGGCCAAGGAGTCCCGCAACGTGATCGGTCTCCAGCTTGATGTACTCCATGTCGGCGGGGCTGGTGCCGATGTCTTCAGCAGTGATGTAGCGGCCACCGAGGGTCTCGATGAAGCGGCCGTGGGCGCGGAAGAGCGCCTCCCGGTCGGCCCGCTTGTTGTCGCCGATGATGACCGACTTGCCGCCGCCCAGGTTGATCCCCGCCACCGCCGACTTGTAGGTCATACCGCGCGCCAGCCGCAGCGCGTCGGTAATCGCCTCATCGGTGCTCCCGTACTGCCAGAAGCGGGTCCCGCCGAGCGCGGGGCCCAGGGTGGTGTCGTGGATCGCGATGATGCCGAAGTACCCGCAGGAGGGATCATGGGAGAGCAGAACCTGCTCGTGTCCCAGCGACTGCATCGCCGCGAAGAGGTCGGTTCCAGTCCCACCAGCGTGAGCGGTGAGCGGTGAGCGGTGAGCGGGACCAGCTGGTTGGGTCGCTGCAGCCGCTCCGCTTACCGCTGACTGCTTACTGCTCGCGTTTTTGCTTATAGTCATAGAATCCTCGTCCACTCTTCCGCCCCAGGTATCCTGCCGCCACCATCTTTCGTAGCAGCGGCGCGGCACGGTATTTGTCATCGCCCAAGCCTTTCTGGAGCACATCCAGGATGGCCAGGCAAACATCGAGCCCAATGAAATCGGCCAAGGCCAGCGGGCCCATGGGATGAGCCATGCCCAGCTTCATCACGGTATCGATCGATTCGGCAGTGGCCACTCCCTCCATCACACAGAAGATGGCCTCGTTGATCATCGGCATCAGCACCCGATTGGAAACGAACCCCGGATAGTCGTTCACCTCGACCGGCGTCTTGCCAAGAGCTTGGGCCGCTTCCATGACCGTGGCTGTGGTGGCGTCGCTGGTGGCGTGTCCCCGGATGACCTCGACCAGCTGCATCACCGGCACCGGATTCATAAAGTGCATGCCGATGACCTGCTCCGGTCGTCCGGTGCGGGCGGCGATCTCGGTAATCGAGATCGAGCTGGTGTTGCTGGCGAGGATGGCGCCCGGCGCCGCTATCCGGTCGAGCTGTTCGAACAGGGAGAATTTCACTGCCGGATTCTCGCTGGCGGCCTCTACGACGATCTCGGCCCCGGCCGCCGCGTCCAGCTTCGACCCGATGCTGATACGTCCGAGTACCTGTGCCGGTGCTTCCGGGGGCAGCGTGCCCTTCTTGACCTGGCGCTCGAGATTGCCCTTGATTGTCGCGGTTGCCTTGTCCAGTGCGGTTGGGGCGCTGTCGATGAGCGCCACTTCCCAGCCGTTCTGGGCGAAGACGTGGGCAATACCGTTGCCCATGGTGCCGGCACCAACCACTGCCGCCCGCTTCACGAGGCCTCCTTTCGGGCCCAGCGCATGATCACGAGCAAGGCGGCGGTGATGGCAACAGTTGCCAGCAGGCCGCCCTCCGGCCCAAACCGGCCGCCCGACAGCCAGACCGGATCGCCGGGACAGTAATCGAGGAGCGGGATGTCGAAGGGCAGACCGCTGACCGGCGCGTCGAGCGCGGCGAGGGTTGCGTTCCAGCCGAGGTGGGCACCGAACGCCGTCCACAGTCCGCCGGGGGCGTAGAAGGCCACGCCGAGGAAGATTCCCGCGAGAGCGATGTTCCCGAGACCCAGCGGGGTAGCGCCGGGGTTCAGGGTGTGGAAGAGTGCGAAAACCAATCCCGCAATCAGGACGAGCGCGCTCCCACGGCCCAGTGCCGCCGCCATCACAACGAGTGGGACTCCCCGAAACATGATCTCCTCACTCAGGGCGGCGGGCGCCAGTACCACGAAGGTCTTCGCCACCTGGGTGAGGTAGTCCTTCAGCCCACCGTCGTCAGGCGACCAGTGGGAATGGGCGAGGACAACGGCACCCAGCATGGCCAATCCTGCCGAGGCAGCCCCGATGGTCAGGCCGATGGCGAACCCTCTGAGGCCAAGGCGGGGACGCGCCCAGCGTAGATCCCACCGCTTGAGGCCGAGCGCCCGAAACCCAATCACCCAGGTGGCGAAGCCGAAACCGAGAAGCTGGCTGGTTCCGGTAACGACGATCTGCTCCGGGCCCGCCGCCAGAATCCTGGTCAAGCCATCGGCCACGCTGCCGTACCTTGCCAGAGCCCAAAGCGCCATGACCGTCCCGCTGGCGCTCAGGCCCAGTAACATGAAGGCGACCGTCCATCCGATCGCCTTCCACGGGGACACTCTGGCCGGACCGATCTCTGCCGAGGTCAAAGCAACGAGCGGATCTTCGGGCCGGCGGCGAGGATCAGGGCAGCGGCCAGACCGACTTTGAGCAGGTCGCCGGTAAGAAAGGGGACGAAGCCGATTCGGAACGCGAGCGCGGGGTCACCGCCCAGCAGGGCGAGCTGCGCCACCCCCCCGATGTGGATGATGGCCATTCCGAATGCGCAGGACAGCAGCACTCGAAGCACCGCCCGTCCAGGAGACGCCAGCACCGAGCCGGCCAGTGCACCGGTGACCGCGGCCGCAACCGGGAACGCGAGCAGGTAGCCGCCCGTTGGTCCGAGCAGGTGCCACGCGCCTGACCCGCCCCCGGCAAAGACCGGGAGTCCGAGGATGCCCAGTAACAGGTAGAGCACGAGTGCGCTGAGTCCACCGGCCGCTCCCAGAAAGCCGCCGACAGCGAGCACGGCCAGCGGCTGGAGTGTCATGGGTACCGGACTGAATGGCACCGGCACCCGAGCCTGCGCCGCGAGCGCGACGAGAAGGGCGCCGAGGCCGATGGCCAGACTGCGCCGGGCGACCAGAACTCCAGTGCCCGCCCGAGCTTGCGAGCCCGAGACGCCAGTGCCCGCACGGCCGTGCGGGCCCACAGGGCCAGATTCAGGATTTATCACAGCAGCTCCACACTGAGGGCAACCGCATTCCCGCCGCCGAGGCAGAGGGTGGCGAGACCGGTGCTACCACCCCGGTCCCGGAGAGCATACAACAGCGTCGTGAGTACCCGAGCGCCGCTTGCGCCGATGGGATGGCCCAGTGCCACGGCGCCGCCGTGCACATTGACTCGATCCCAATCCCAGCCGAGCTCACGGCCATCGGCCAGAGCCTGAACCGCGAAGGCCTCATTGGCCTCGATCAGGTCGTAGTCGCCGATCCTGGTGCCTGCCTTTTCCATCAGTGCCCGCACGGCGAGGACCGGAGCGAAGAAGATCTCGCGCGGCTCGCCGCCGCCGGTAGCATACCCCGTAACCCGGGCCAGCGGCTTGAGTCCGTGCGCGCGGGCAAAGGCAAGCGAGGTGACAACCAGCGCGCTCGCGCCGTCGTTCAACCCCGGCGCGTTGCCGGCAGTGACGGTCCCGCCGTCTTTCCGGAAAGCGGGCTTCAGCTTGGCCAGAGTTTCCGCTGAGGTATCGCGCCGCGGCGACTCGTCGGCGGACACCGTCGTCGGGCCGCCCTTGCCGGGCACCGGCACCGGCAGAATCTCCGCCTTGAACTTCCCGGTGTCGGTGGCCGCAACGGCCTTGCGATGACTGTCGTAGGCGAAGGCATCCTGGTCGGCCCGGCTCACGCCGGCCTTGTCCGCAGTGTACTCGGCGTATTCTCCCATGTGGCAGCAGCCGAACGAGTCCCACAGGCCGTCGTGGATCATGCCGTCTACCATGGTCTGATTGCCGGCCTTGATCCCGGCCCGCATGCCATAGACGTAGTGCGGAGCGCTGGACATGGCCTCCTGGCCGCCGGCGACGATACACTCGGCGTCGCCCGCCTTGATGGCCTGGGACGCGAGCATCACCGCCTTGAGTCCGGAGCCGCAGACCTTATTGATGGTGAGCGCGGGAATCGAGGCCGGGAGTCCGGCATGGATGAGCGCCTGTCGGGCGGGAGCTTGTCCCGAGCCACCCTGCACTACCTGCCCCATGATGACTTCTTCCACGGCGGTCGGATCGATACCGGCGCGAGAGACCGCGTCGCGGATAACCATGGCGCCGAGCTGGGGGGCGGTGAACGAAGAGAGACCACCGAGGTAGCGGCCGATGGGGGTACGCACGGCAGAGACGATGATTGGTGTGGTGTTATCGCTCACGGTGTACTGGTCCGGTTCGGGTTCAAGCTGGGGGCAAATTAGGCGCGAAGTTGCCGTTTGTCACCTTGAACACCGCCGCAGGTCACCAAGTTCCAGGAGCTTCGTAGCGGATAAGAGAACGCAGTGCCTTCCCGGTCTCGCTGACGAAGCTCCGCGATAATGCCAGTTGCCATCGGTTTCGAGACGCTACGGAACCATGCGACGGGTGCGCACCTCTTCCCCGAGACGCTCCAGAAACGCCTCCACAGTCATTACCTCCTGCTTCTTCCCCGCCCCACGCACTCGAAGCGCCAGGCTGTCCGACTCGGCCTCTCGCTGTCCGATGACGGCCATGTACGGCACCTTCTGCACCTCGCCCTCGCGAATCCGGTAGTTGAGGGTCTCGTTCCGATCATCTACATGCGCCCGGAATGCCGGCCAGCTTGAGCCGGTCGGCGACCCGGTGCGACGCCTGGGCCTGCGCATCCGAGATGGGGATGACGCGGACCTGCTCCGGCGCAAGCCACACGGGGAACGCCCCAGCGAAGTGCTCGATGAGATTCCCGATGAACCGTTCCAGGGTGCCGAAGATGGCGCGGTGGATCATCACCGGACGGTGGGGCCGGTTGTCCGGGCCGGTGTACTCCAGCTCGAACCGCTCAGGAAGGTTGAAGTCGAGCTGGATGGTGGGGCCCTGCCAGAGCCGGCCGATCGCGTCGCGAAACTTGATGTCGATCTTGGGGCCGTAGAACGCTCCGCCGCCCGCCTCGATCCGGTAGGGGATGCCCTTTCGGTCGAGCGCACGCTGCAGTGTTGCCTCGGCGCGGTCCCAGATGGCGTCGTCACCCAGGCGCTCGGTAGGGCGGGTCGAGACCTCGAAGTCGAGCTCGAAGCCGAACGTCTCTCGCACCAGCCGGTCTACCTGGCCCAGGCAGAGGAAGATCTCATCCTCCACCTGATCGAGGGTGCAGAAGATGTGGGCGTCGTCCATCGAAAGCCCGCGGACCCGCAGCAGGCCGTGCAACACGCCGGATCGCTCGTTGCGATAGACGTTGGCCACCTCCGAGAGCCGGACCGGCAGGTCACGATAGCTCCGCTGCTGACTCTTGTAGATGAGTGCGTGCATCGGGCAGTTCATCGGCTTAACCCGATAGCGCACGTCCTCGGCCTCCTCGTGACCCGCGGCCATCGGGGGATACTGATTGGCCTCGTACAGCGGCAGGTGACCCGAGATCTTGAACAGCTCCTCACGGGTGATGTTGGGGGTGTAGACCAGGTCGTACCCGCTGCGAAGGTTGTCGTCTTCGACCGCCCGGGTCAGAAGCCACTTGATCATGGCTCCCTTGGGATGCCAGAACGCCAGCCCGGGCCCGACCGTCTCCTGGATCGAGAAGAGATCGAGCTGCTTTCCAAGCACACGATGGTCCCGCTTGCGGGCCTCCTCCAACCGGTTGAGATAGGCGTCGAGGTCCTCCCGCTTGAACCAGGCGGTCCCGTAGATCCGCTGAAGCATCTGCCGCTTCTCGTCACCCCTCCAGTAGGCCCCCGCGGCATGCAGCAGCTTGAAGTGTTTGAGCCGGCCGGTCCGCGGGATGTGCGGGCCACGGCAGAGATCGACGAACGGGCCATCGGTGTACACCGTGATGGTCTCGTGGTCGCCCAGCTCCTCGATCCGCTCGAGCTTGAGGGGGTCATCGGCGAAGCGGCGCCGGGCCTCGGCTCGATCGACCACCTCGCGGACAAAGGGAAAATCCCGCGCGGCGACTTCGGCCATCTTGGCTTCCAGGCGTTCCAGGTCCTCGGGGGTGAAGGGCCGATCCACCTGGAAGTCGTAATAGAACCCGTCCTCGATCGGCGGGCCGAAGCCGATCCCCGCGCTGGGAAACAGCTCGCGCACCGCCGTCGCGAGGATGTGGGCCGAGGAATGCCGCAGAAGCTCGAGCGCTTCGGGATCTCGGTCGGTCAGAATGGCGATCGACGCGTCCGACTCCAGAGGCCGGTCGAGATCCCGAATCTCACCATTCACCCGAGCGGCAAGCGCTGCCCGCGCCAGGCCGGGGCCGATGGCTTCGGCGATTTGGCGAGGCGTGGTGCCGGCCGGCGCTTCGCGTTGACTGCCGTCCGGCAGCGTCACCCGGAGAGTGGTCATTGACCAGATTCCTCGACCGAGGGCCGCACCACCGGCTCGGTCGAGGGCGCGAAGTAGAAGAAGAGCCCGATCCCAGCGATGATCAGCGCGGCCACGACGAGCCACCGGATCAGCTCCGACCCGCTGAGTGTTACGCGATCGTGATCCATGAGGTGCCTGGTGATGAGAGATTTCTGCTTTCGGACCGGAAAAAGGTTAACTTAATCGAAGTGTAAATCCTTCTGTAAGAGGACTCCGCGTGCAGCGAAACAAAGGTTTGAGCGGTACTCAGATTTTGCTCTGGACCACGTTCGGCGTGGGCACCGGTCTGCTGGCCGGTTTTGCCCTGGGCGAGTGGGTCGGTGGGGTGAACCAGAGCCGCGTCCGCCGGGTGGCCAAGAGTCTGGGATCCGGAGTGCTGCATCACACCTCGGCTGCGTCGGCCCGGGCGGTCGAAACGGCGCTCGGGGCCGAGCCGCGTCTGGCCGGCTGCGCCCTCGAGGTGGTGCCGATCAGCCGCAGGAGTGTCGAGCTCCGCGGCTGGGTGGGAGACCGTCCCGCTCGCACCCTCGCCGCCCGGGTGGCGAGCGCGGTGCCTGGCGTGGAGACCGTAATCAACAGCATTCTGGTTCGCGGCGAGGACGACCGGGTCGTTCCCGGCGGCAAGCGCGTGACCGACCAGAGCGCATGAGCGAACCGCTCGCCCCGCAATACAATCCATCTACGATCGAGTCCGAGCTCTACCGCTGGTGGACCGAACGCGGACTCTTCTCGCCCGACGCCCACGCCCCCGGATCCGGCGGGCCCTATGTGATCCAGATGCCACCGCCCAACGTCACGGCGGTGTTGCACATGGGTCACGGCCTCAACAACACCGTGCAGGACGTGCTGATCCGCTTCGAGCGCATGCGCGGACGGCGGGCGTTGTGGGTTCCAGGTACCGATCACGCAGGTATCGCCACCCAGAACGTGGTCGAGCGGCTGCTCGCGGAGGAGGGGCTTACTCGCTTCGATCTGGGCCGCGACGCGTTCGTCGAACGGGTCTGGGCCCACGTCCGGGAAACCGGGGCGGTAATCCTCGAGCAGCTGAAAGCCATCGGCAGCTCGGCCGACTGGTCCCGCACCTACTTCACTCTGGATGAAGGACTCTCCAGCGCCGTGCGGGAGACGTTCGTGCGCCTGTATGAAGAAGGGCTGGTCTACCGCGGACACTACATCATCAACTGGTGTCCCCGCTGCCTGACCGCCCTCTCGAACGAGGAAGTGGACAAAGAGGAAGTGGACGGGCGGATCTGGCATCTGCGGTACCCCCTCGCCGACGGCACCGGCTATCTCACCGTGGCCACCACCCGTCCCGAGACAATGCTGGGAGACACGGCCATCGCGGTCCACCCCGAAGATGAGCGGTACCAGCACCTGGTCGGCCGCGAGGTGCTGTTGCCGGTCGTGGGACGGAAAATTCCCGTGGTGGCGGACGAGGCGGTGGATCCCGAATTCGGCTCGGGAGCGGTCAAAGTCACTCCGGCGCACGACCCGCTCGACTTCGAGATCGGCCAGCGGCACAGGCTCCCGACCATCGATGTCATGACGCCCGAGGCACGCATCAGCCTTGCGGCGCCGGACCGTTTCCAGGGACTGGACCGGTACGAGGCGCGACGGCAGGTGCTGGCGGAGCTCGAGGGATCCGGCCTGGTGGAGCGGGTCGAGGAGCACCGTCATGCCGTGGGTCACTGCTACCGGTGCGCAACCGTGATCGAGCCGCGGCTCTCGGATCAGTGGTTCGTGCGGATGGAGCCGCTGGCGCGTCCGGCGCTGGCTGCCTACCGCGACGGAACGCTTCGCTTCGTGCCGGAGCGTCGGGGCGAAGACTATACCAGCTGGCTGGAAGGGATCCGCGACTGGTGCATCTCCCGGCAGCTCTGGTGGGGTCACCGGATTCCGGTCTGGTACTGCGACGCCGATGGCTGCGGCATGACCAGCGTGAGCCGAACCGACCTCACCGCCTGCCCCGGCTGCGGCGGTCCGGTGCGTCAGGACGACGACGTGCTGGACACCTGGTTCTCATCCTGGCTGGTGCCGTTCTCCAGCCTGGGGTGGCCAGCGCGGACCAAGGACCTCGCGACGTACTACCCCGGGCACACCCTGGTCTCGTCGCCCGATATCCTGTTCTTCTGGGTGGCACGGATGATCATGTCCGGCCTCCATTTCATGGGGAAAGTGCCGTACACCCGGATCTATCTGCACGGTGTGGTGCGCGACACGCAGCACCGCAAGATGTCGAAGTCGCTGGGCAACGGGATCGATCCACTCGAGGTAGTGGAGCGCTACGGCGCCGACGCCCTGCGCTACTCTCTGATCTCGGGTATGTCGGTGGGGACCGACGTCATCCTCGATCCTCGGGACCTCGAATCCACTTTCGCTCCGGCGCGCAACTTTGCCAACAAGCTGTGGAATGCGGGGCGGTTCATTCTGTCGAATCTCGAGGGCCCCACCCGGCCGCTCGCCGGGCCCCACGCCGGTGTGGTGCGCCGCGAGGAGCTCACCCTGGCCGACCGATGGATCATCGCGCGCTGCGACGCGACCGTGGTGGAGGCGACCGAAGCGTACGAACGCTTCAGACTCAACGAGGCGGCGGGCGCCGTCTATCGGTTCATCTGGAGCGATCTCGCCGACTGGTACATCGAGCAAGTGAAGCCCCGGCTGTATGGCGAGCAGCCCGGGGGCGAGGTTGCCCGGGCAGTGGTGACGCAGACGTTCGACGTGGCGCTGCGACTCTTGCACCCGGTGATGCCGTTCATCACCGAGGCGCTCTGGCGGCGCTTTCCGGGCCGGCCGGAGACCGCCTCGATTTCGATTGCTCCCTGGCCTCGCCCCGACCGCCGGGCACAGGATCCTGGCGCGCTCCGCGACTTTGGGCTGGTACAGGAGCTCATCGGAGCCATTCGCGGCATTCGGGCGGAGTACGGAGTGCAGCCGGGGCAGGTGGTGCGCGCCGTAGTGAGCGGAAGCGACGGTGCGACGTCGGCCGCACTGGAGCAGGAGCGCGCCACCATCATCCGTCTGGCCAAGCTATCGGCACTCTCCTTCGCCCAGAACCACGAGCGCGTGGGCGGACATGCGGTGCTCTCCGACCGCACCGCCGTGTTTGTGCCGCTCGGCGATGCCATAGACATCGGGCGCGAATGCGGGCGGCTGGGCACGGAGGTCGACCGGCTGCTGCGTCTGGTGGAGTCGCAGGAGAAAAAGCTGGGGAACGAGCAGTTCGTGTCCCGCGCCCCGGCTGATGTGGTAGACCGGGAGCGACAGAAGCTCACCACATGGAAGGAGCAGCGCGACGTGCTGGTCAAGAAGCGAGAGCTGCTGGGGTGTTCGTGAGACGGGACGGGAAAGGCGGAAAGGCGGAAGGTTCGCGCGAAGAACCCTCATGGCCTCTTCCGCCTTCCCGTCCTTCCCGTCCTGCCCGCCTTTCCCGCATGCGCCCGTATCGAGCCGCCGCCGGGAGGCCCGCCCGATGCGGCACCGCCCAGGCTGATCGCTCACCAGGCCCGACTCCTTCGCACGGCTGACGCCCTTCAAGGGGAGTGCCGAATTTCAGTTCGACGAGGTGGTCTCCGAAGGCGGCACGCCCAATCGGGGCGAAGGGACCGGCGGCCTCGAGCGGCTGGTAATTCTTTCTCCCAGCAACCGGGTACCGGAGGTGAGCTGGCGGCGGAACCGGATCACCGTCCGACCCCGGGAGGGCTGGCGGCCCAACCGGGTGTATCGGGTCGAGCTTCTTCCGGGAGTGACCGACCTCAGGAATAACCGGACCGAGGAAGGCGCGGTGCTCACCTTCAGTACCGGTGCGCCCCGACCCCAGACCACGCTCGAGGGACAGGTGGTGGATTGGTCGACCAGCCGGCCCGCACCGGGCGCACTCGTCATCGCTTCCCTGCTGCCCGACAGTCTGCCGTATCGCGGAGTGGCCGATTCCAGCGGCCGCTTCTCCCTGGGGCCGCTTCCCCAGGGGGAATACCTCGTGAGCGGCGTGCTCGACCAAAACACCGACCACCGGCAAGATCCGCGCGAAGCGTACGGCACTGCTCGCGTTGCCCGGGGCAAGTCTGCGGTCGGCGAGCTCTGGGCCTTCGTGCACGACACCAGCGCTCCCCGGATTCAGACGGTCGCCGTGAACGATAGCGTGAAGGCAACCATCACCTTCACCCAGAAGCTGGACCCCCGGCAACGGCTCAGCGCCAGAGACGTGACCCTCCGCCTCCTGCCGGACTCGACACCCGTCGCGGTGTCGTCGATCCTACCCCAGCCGGTGGATGACAGTATTCATAGAACGCGGGCACCGGCCCGGGATTCGACCGAGGTTGAGGACTCGACGGCGCGGGTCGATACCAGTCGCGCCGGCCGACCAATCGCTACCGGGACCGCGCCGCCAAGCCGCGGAGGAACCCCTGCTGACACGACCGCCCTTGTACGATCGGCTGGTGCTCCGCGTCCCGAGGCCCTGGGCTCCCGGCTCACGTATGGCGCTCGAGGTGCGCGGGGTGAAGAACGTGACCGGCGTCGCCGGCAACGCCGTCGGTGTGGTCGGCGGTTCCGGAGAAGCCCAAGGTGGCGCCGAAGGACAGCGTGAAAGGCCGGCAGCCCCGGGACAGCCTGAAGAGACGTCAACCGGGCGACAGCGTCCGCCCGACCAATCCCGGGCGTGCCCCCGCCGACTCGCTGAAGAAGAAGCAGTGACCGACCCCAGGCGGCAGCTCCCTTCGGTGGACCGTCTCATGCATCAGCCCGCGGTTCAGGAGCTGCTGCACATTGCGCCCCGTGGTGCCGTGATAGCCGCCGTGCGAGAGTCGCTCGACGCAGCCCGGACCCGGCGAGCCGGGCCACCGGAGCAGTGGGAAGAGGACATCCGGGAACGGCTGGTGCGGCGAACCGGCTCCGAGTTACGCCCGGTGCTCAACGCCACCGGCGTCGTACTGCACACCAATCTGGGCCGTGCCCCACTGGCGGATGCCGCCATTCGAGCGATGCTGGCGGTGGCCGGCGGCTACAGCAACCTCGAGCTCGATCTTTCCTCAGGTATCCGCGGCAGCCGCAGCGATCATTGCCGTGCTCTGCTTCGGATCGCCACTGGTGCGGAAGACGGCCTCGTCGTGAACAATGCCGCCGGCGCGCTGCTCCTGGCGCTCAACGCGCTCGCTGAAGGCCGGGACGTCCTGATCTCACGCGGTGAGCTGATCGAGATCGGCGGCTCGTTTCGAATCCCGGACATCATGGCTAAGAGTGGCGCCCGCCTCCGCGAGGTCGGCACCACCAACCGCACCCACCTCCAGGACTATCAGCGGGCACTCGACGGCGGTGTGGCCGCCATCCTGACGGTCCATCGCTCCAACTTCGAGCAGCGCGGGTTCGTGGCATCGCCTGAACCGGTAAAGCTCGCGCAGCTCGCCGCCGGGGCGGAGATTCCCTACCTCTACGACATCGGCAGCGGCCTGATCCCGGATCTCTCGCCCTGGGGGCTCACGGGCGAGCCTCGGGTGGCAGAGGCGCTGGGCGCAGGGGCCGGCCTCGTTCTATTCAGTGGAGACAAGCTGCTCGGCGGCCCCCAGGCGGGCTGCTTGGTCGGACGACGAGAGCTCGTCGCCCGCTGCCGGGAAAACCCAATCGCGCGAGCGATGCGGGCCGACAAGCTGACCTTGGCTGCGCTCGCGGCCACGCTCAGTCTCTACCAGGATCCGGAAGCCGCGGTCCGGCTGGTTCCGGTGCTAGCGATGCTGACGCTGGACCCAGGTGAGCTGGCCCGCCGGGCCGAGCGGCTTGCCGCAGTGTGTCCGGCGGCGGTGCGAGCCGGCGCTGTTCCCGGTGAGTCGGCGGTAGGCGGCGGCTCGTTTCCGGGTGCCGTGCTTGCCACGACCCTCGTGGCCCTCGACGCCGGCTCCCTCGGCCCTGATGGGTTGGCGCTCCGTCTTCGTCTCGGCCAGCCTTCCATCGTGGCCCGGGTGGCGAGCGATAGGGTGCTGCTCGATCCCCGGACACTCCCGGAAGACAGCTTCCCGGTAGTGGCGGCCGCCATCGAGCAGGCGCTCGCCCCATGAGGTCGGCGGCCGACCCCCACGCGGCGGCCGACTCCCATGGCCGGCGCGCCGTTTTTCTCGATCGTGACGGCACCATCATCGAAGACGTAGCCTACCTGCGGAACACCGAGCAGGTTCGTCTCCTGCCCGGAGCAGCGAATGCGATCAAGCGGCTGAACGCGAGCGGCTTCCTCGCCATCGTCGTCACCAACCAGTCGGGCATCGCCCGCGGGCTTCTCTCCCGCAATGACTACCAGCTGACCGAGCGACGGGTGGACGAGCTGCTGGCGCGGGATGGCGCGCAGCTGGATGCGCACTACTTCTGTCCTCACCTGCCCGAGCTCACCGGACCCTGTGACTGCCGGAAACCCGGAGCGCTGCTCTACCGCCAGGCGGCGGAGCAGTTCCATATCGAGCTCGGCCGAAGCTGGTGGGTGGGCGATCGCATGCGTGATGTGCTGCCGGCCGACACACTTGGCGGTCGTGGCATTCTGGTACTCAGCGGCGCGGGCGAGGCTGAGGCAACGACGATGGAACCGCAGATTCGTGCAGGCAAAGGATCTTGCTGAGGCGGTGGAGCTGATCCTGCAGGATTGAGATCTTCGCTGCGATCAGGATGACAGTGCTGTGCCTCAGGATGACACCTTCCTTTTAGCCAAGAGCCAATGGCCAATAGCCCATAGCATAGTCCCGATTAGTTTCCCCCGCCATGACGATGCGCATAGCCGTGGCTATTTCAGGGCGCGGCAGCAATCTCGAGGCGCTGCTTCGCGCTCTCCAACCCGGTGCGCCCGCCGAAGTCGTCCTCGTGGTGAGCGATCGTGCGGCAGCGGTGGGTCTGGCCCATGCCCGCAGCCGTGAGATTCCGGCGATGGTGCTTCCCGACCCGGCCGATGCAGCAGCGTGGCTCGAGCTGCTGCGAGGATACCGGATCGATCTGCTGGTGCTGGCGGGGTACTTGAGACTGGTCCCCGCCCCGGTCGTCGCGGCATATCGCGGCCGCATCATCAACACTCACCCTTCACTGCTTCCTGCCTTTGGCGGCAAGGGCATGTACGGGGAACGAGTGCATCAGGCGGTCCTGGAAAGCGGCGCCCGGGAAACGGGGGTCACGATTCACCTGGTGGACGAGGTCTACGATCGAGGAGCGATACTGGCCCAATTACGAGTTCCGGTCCTGCGCGACGACACCGCCGAGCGGCTCGCTGCCCGCGTGCTCGAGGTCGAGCACCGTTTGTTACCCGCCGCGGTGCTTGCGGCCGCGGCCGCGGGCCGTCCGGTTCCTTTAGAGGAGTCACGAGTCGAGAGTTACGAGTCACGTCCCCGAGTTCAGACTCCCAATTCCCGATCGGCCGGCAACTCGTGACCCAGAAAACAGGCTCCCGACTCGGCGACTTGTGACGCTCGACTGACCCGACTGCCGACTCGCGACTGGCGACTGGTTCCATGCCCCGGGCACTGATCTCGGTCAGCGACAAGCGCGGAGTGGTTCCCTTTGCCCAGGCCCTGGTCGACCTTGGCTGGGAGATCATCTCGACCGGGGGCACTGCGGCGGCTCTTCGCGCCGCCAAGGTGCCAGTCATGGAGGTGGAGCATGTCACCCAGTTTCCCGAGTTGCTCGATGGACGGGTCAAGACCCTGCACCCGGCCATTCATGCCGCGCTGCTGGCCCGACGCCACTTACCGGAGCACGTCGCTGCACTCAAGCAGCACCGCATCGTCCCGATCGATCTGGTGGCGGTGAACCTGTATCCATTCCAGGCGACGATTGCCCAGGAAGGGGCATCAATGGAGGATGCGCTGGAGAACATCGATGTCGGCGGCCCATCGATGCTGCGGTCGGCAGCCAAGAACCATGAGGCCGTCCTGCCGGTGGTTGACCCGACGGACTACCCGGTCGTACTCGAGCTGCTGCGGGAGGACGGGCTCACTCCGGAAATCCGGCGTGAATTCGCGGCCAAGGTGTTTACCCACACCTCCGACTACGATGCGGCGGTTGCCGCCTATCTCACGCCCAGCGAGGATGGTCTTCCCCGCCGCCTCGGGGTGGCAATGGAGCGGGTCCAGGCGCTGCGCTACGGCGAGAACCCCGCCCAGCGAGCCGCGCTCTATGTGACCGAGGAACCCCGTGGCATGCGGGACCTCGCCCAGCGCCAGGGCAAGGAGCTGTCGTTCAACAACCTGCTCGACGTCGATGCCGGCATGTGGGCTGTGGCGTGTTGGAGCAACCGGCCGGCGTGCGCCATCATCAAGCACACGACCCCTTGCGGCATTGCGGTGGCCCCATCGGCAGTGGAGGCGTTCCGGAGGGCCCGCGCCACCGACCCGGTCTCCGCCTTCGGCTCGGTGGTCGCCTTCAATACGGTGGTGGACAAGGCCACGGCCGAAGCCATGAGCGATCTGTTCGTCGAGGTAGTCGTAGCGCCCGTCGTTCCATGCCGAGGCGCTGACGGTGTTCGCGGCCAAGAAACAGCTGCGTGTGGTTGAGCTGCCGGTGAGCAAGGGCGGCGGAACCCTTGATTACAAGCGAGTCCGGGGAGGCTTTCTGGTGCAGGACCAGTTCCAGTTCGAGTCCTCCGAGCTGGAGTGGACGGTCGCCACCAAGCGGCAACCAAGCGAGCCAGAGTGGAACGACCTTCGGTTCGCTTGGGCCGCGGTCGCCCCGGTCAAATCGAACGCCATCCTGCTGGCGCGCGACGAGGCGGCAATCGGCATCGGCGCCGGCCAGATGAGCCGGGTGGATAGCGTTTTCCTGGCGGTGCACAAAGCCCGGCAGCAGGGCCACGACCCGGCCGGCAGTGTCATCGCCTCCGACGCATTCTTTCCCTTTGCCGACGGCGTCGAGCTCGCCGCCGCTGCGGGTGTGACCGCGATCATTCAGCCCGGGGGCTCCGTCCGTGACGCCGAGGTCGTGGATGCGGCCGACCGTCACGGCATGGCGATGGTCATGACCGGCAAGCGGCAATTCAGACACTAAGCGGTGAGAGGTGAGCGGTGAGCGGTGAGCGGTCATTGAATCCAGTAGCTTCCGAACGTCCCCCGTACCTGTGGGCACTGGTTACGGCTGTGGTCGTATTCGCGATCTATCTCGCTACGCTGGCGCCTACGACCGCGTTCTGGGATACCTCCGAATACATCGCCGCCGCCAAGGTGCTGGGAATTCCTCACCCGCCCGGCAATCCGCTCTTCGTCATTCTGGCCCACGTCTTCGGACTCCTGCCGCTCGCGGCCTCCTACGCGGTTCGCATCAATCTCTTCGCCGCGGTAACCAGCGCCGCCTCCGCGGGTCTCTGGTTCCTGGTGGCCGAGCGGTGGCTGCGGGGCATCGTGCCGCATCGGTGGGCTCGGTATGGTGCGGCGTTCGCCGGCATACTGGTCAGCGCCACATCCTGGACGGTGTGGAACCAATCCACTGTCAACGAGAAGGTGTACACCCTCTCGCTGCTGTCGATCGCGGTGGTGATGTGGCTGGTGGTGCGCTGGGGCGACGACGAGCCGGGCACGCACCGAGACCGCTGGCTGGTGCTCATTGCCTACGTGATGGCGCTGACCTCGACCAATCATCTGATGGGGGTGCTCGCGCTCCCCGCCCTGGCGGTGTACGTCCTCTGGACCGACTGGCGCACCGTGCTGCGCCCGTGGGCGGTGGTGACCTTCTGGGCCCTGCTCCTGGCCGTCACAGGGAAGTGGAGCGACATGGTCCTGGGTGGGCCGCTGCAGGTGCCGCTGATCGTGGCCACACTGGCGGTCTTCAGCTACGCAGCTTGGAAGTCGCCCAAGGATCCGCTGGTGTACCTCGGCCTCACCGCGGTCATCATCGGCATCTCTCTCAACTATGTCTGGCTTCCACTCCGCGCCGCCCAGTATCCCGCGATCAATGAAGGTGAGCCGGTGGGCTTCCTGAGCCAGGCACTCCAGGACGTGCTGAATCGGGTGCAGTACGGGAAGCCGCCGCTCTCGCAGCGCCAGGCGACCTTCACCGCCCAGCTGGCCAACTTCTGGCAGTATTACTCGTGGCAGTTCGCCAAGGACTGGGAGCGATTCGCTGCGATCGCGACGGCAGTGTTCACCGTTCTGGGGCTGAGCGGTCTCTGGGCCCTCTGGAAGAGCGATCGCCGCGCAGGGTTGGCCGCGCTCGCCCTGCTCGGCACGCTGTCGCTCGGGCTGGTGTACTACATGAACTTCAAGTACGGGTTCTCCCAGTTCCCCGGTGAAGAGTCTCTGCCTCGTGAGGTTCGCGAGCGCGACTACTTCTTCATCGGTTCATTCGCGGTGTTCGGTGTGTTCGTGGCTCTGGGGCTCGGGGCGCTCATGCGTGCCATCGTGGAGTTCCTCCGCGATGCGGGCAGCTCCACCAGCCGCTGGGCCGTCGCCAGCCTGGTGCTCGCCCTGGCGCTCATTCCGCTCCTCGGCAATCGGATTACCGCCAGCCGGGCCCACGAGACCCTGCCCCGTGACTTTGCCCACGACATCCTTCAGTCGGTCGAGCCCTACGGGATTCTGATCACGGCAGGCGACAACGACACGTTCCCGCTCTGGTACGCCCAGGAGGTCGAGGGCATCCGGCGTGACGTGACCCTGGCCAACCTGTCGCTGATGAATACCCGCTGGCATCTGCGGCAGCTCCGGCGCCGCCAGACACCCCAGTTCGACGCGGCTGCGGCTGCGGCGCTCTGGAAGCCGAGCCCGGCGGAGTCGGGTGTGCCGCTCACCGATTCCACCCGGGGCAGCAAACCCGCGCTGCCGGGTTGGCGTTACCCCACGGAGCCGGTCTTCAGCCTCAGCGCCGTTCAGCTCGACAGCCTGCCGGAGGCGATGCAGGTGCCGGCCAACGGAGGAGTGGCGTTCGATAGTTTGAAGATTGCCTTCGGCCAGGACTACCTGATGTTGCAGGATCTGGCCACGATCTTTCTCATTCGCGACAACATGGGCAAGCGGCCGATCTTCTTCAGCTGGAGCGACGGCGGCTACCCGGATCAGACTCTGGGCCTCAGCCCCTACCTCGTGTCTCAGGGATTCGTCCGCAAGCTGATGCCCAAGCCGGTGGTTGCCAACGACTCGATCGTACTGAGCCCCAGCCTGGGCTTTCTCAACCTGCCCCGGACCGAGAAGCTGCTGTGGGACGTGTACCACTGGCCGGCGGCTGCGCGCGACCGGCCCCGAGGCTGGGTGGACCGGCCATCGGGATCGATTCTTCAACTGTATGCGGTGGTGTACGGCGGGGCGGCGAAGGCCTTTGCAAACGCGGGGCAGAGCGCGCTGGCCGCGCGCGCCGATTCAGTGGCCCGGGGAGTGCAGCAGAACCTCAACCCCGGCTCACCGTTCTAGTCGATGTGTCGCGGCCTCACCTGGGCAACGTAGAGCCCGGCCCCGCCGCCGTTCCAGGTCGCCCAGGTCAGCGGACAGCCATCGCCGAACGGTGGATCGGGGTGGCCGGTACGCCCGAGAAGGTCGTGCAACATCTCGTGTCGAACCACCATCTCATCCATGACCCAGTCGCCCGCAAGGAAGATGTGGTGATTGGTGCGCCAATGTCCGGCGCACTCGCCGCTGGAGCAGGGAAAGCTGTGCCCTTCTATGACGGACCAACTCAGCCGGTCGAAGTCTCCCGTAAGGCCGGAGCAGGCTTCCGTCTTGGCAAACCACTCACGATAGATTTGCGGCGGATCGAGCGGCACGTCCCCTTCGGGATCGAAGCCGCATCCGGTCAGCGCCAGCAGTAGTCCGGCCGCATAGAGCAGGCGGGCCGGAGCCCATCTCCGTTCCATTCTTCCTCCGACAGCCAGTAACCCGTAGTGCCTTCAGGGGGGCTTTTCTGGTATCGGCATCAGGTGGATGGGACTGAAGCGGCGGGAGAATCCAGCACCTCACGCAGCTTCTGCGCGAGCGCTTCCGGAGTGAACGGTTTCTGAATGAACGCCGTGCCCGGATCCAAGGCGCCGTGGTTGACGATGGAGCCATGGGTGTAGCCGGACATGTAGAGAACGCGCAGATCAGAGTGGGTGCGGACCAGGCGGTCGGCCAATTTTTGTCCGCTCATCCTCGGGAGCACCAGATCGGTGAGCAGGAGATGGATCGGCGCCGGATGCTGCTCCGCGATAAGCAGAGCCTCCCCGCCGTTCTCCGCTTCGAGCACCCTGTATCCATAGGTCTGCAGCACCCGGCAGGTGAGCGAGCGAACGCCATCCTCGTCCTCGACCACCAGCACCGTCTCAGTCCCGCGCACGTTGGCTGGTCTCACTGGAACCGGTAGCTCCGTCAGGCCCGGCGCGATCACTTTCGGGAGATAGATCTTGAAGGTGGTCCCCCGCTCCGGCTCGCTGTACACATAGATGGTGCCGCCGCTCTGCTTGATGATGCCGTACACCGTGGAGAGGCCCAACCCGGTGCCCTTACCCCGCTCCTTGGTGGTGAAGAACGGCTCGAAGATCCTCGCCTGGGTGGCGGCGTTCATTCCGATGCCGGTGTCGGTCACGGCCAGCATGACGAATTCGCCCTCGGTGGCGCCCGGATGCTGGCTGGCGTAGGCGCGGTCCAGATGGACGTTCCGCGTCTCCAGGGTAAGCTTGCCGCCCACCTCCATCGCGTCGCGGGCATTGACCGCCAGGTTGATGATCACCTGCTCGATCTGCCCCCGATCCGCCCTGACCACACCGAGACCCGTCTCCGGAAGAATCACCAACTCGATGTGCTCTCCCAGCAGCCGGCCCAGCATCCGCATCGTGTCGGAGAGGACAGCGTTGAGATCGAGCGGGGTGGGCTGCAGCATCTGTCGGCGGCTGAACGCCAGAAGCTGTTGCGTGAGCTCGGTGGCGCGGGCGGCGGCCCGGTCGATTTCGAGCAGGTCGTCGTGCTTCGGGTCTTCCGGCGGAACCGCCTTCAGCAAGAGGCTGGTGTAACCGATGATGGCAGTCAGCAGGTTGTTGAAGTCGTGCGCTACTCCGCCGGCCAGCTGTCCGACCGCTTCCATCTTCTGCGACTGCCGCAGCTGACTCTCCAGCTTCTTCCGCTCGGTCAGATCCGCCGCCAGGGCGATCACGCCGCGAACTTCGGACAATCCGCCATAGAGCGGCGCGAGGGCAAGGCTCAAGGTGAGCGATGTCCCGTCCCGCCTCTGCCAAGGCACCTCGAGATCGATGAACGATCGTCCCTCCAGCACGTCCCGATGGTGCTCACGGAATTCTCCCAGCTCGCCGGGAGCGATGGCGGGCAGCATGTGTCCCAAAACCTCCGATGCTCTCCAGCCGAACAGCCGCTCGGCCGCGGCATTCCAGCTGGTGACCTTGCCGGCCGGATCGAACGCAAAGATGGCGAGCGGAGAGGCCTGGATCAGGGCCGACAAGGTGTCGCTGGTGTTCCGGAGCGCGGTCTCGGCGCGACGACGTTGAGTGATGTCGGTAAGGCTCGCAATCGCCTCCACCAACTGTCCGGTTGCGGGGTCGAATACCGGAACCGCGTCCACCAGGCACCAGCGCTCCGAAGGTGTGCCGGTGAACACGCCGTGCACCACTCCGCGAACCGGCTCGCCGGTCCGTCGCGCACGGCTCAGCGGATGAGCATCACCCTCCGCGGAGCTGCCGTCTTCGTGTACCACCCGGTGATCGGCCTCGGGAGAGCCGGCCAGGACCACGTCCGTGGTGCCGAGCAGGTCTCGGGCAGCCTGGTTCGCGTGCACCACTTTTCCGGCGGCGTCCTGCACGATGATCCCGCACGACAACGCGTCGTAGAACCGGTGCAGGCGCCCGGCTTCATGAGCTCGCCCTCTGAGCCAGCGCTCGATGGCTCCACCGCCCAGGGCGAGTCCGATGATGCCAAGCGTGGCAACGGCCACGATGACGGTCGACTCGACGGTCAAGCGGCTACCCAGTGGTTGTGGGACAGGATGGGAACCGCAAAGAGCAAGAGCAGACTGCGGATTTCCGGGGAATGAACGGTGCGGATGCCCCAGCCTGCCCCGCTGAGTTTCTCAGCCTGGAGGACCCGATGAGCCCGCCCGGTGTTGGCGTCTAAGTCGTGCGCTGGGAATGAGGTGAGGGGCGCCACGATGACCGTGACGAGGGCCGGCAGCGTAGTCGGTGTCCGGTGGAGTCGCATACCAGCCCTGTCCGGCAGAGAGTCGAAGACAGATCCTGAGTGATGAGCGGTGGGACAAAGGCAAGATGTGAGCCTCCAGACCCCACGGACTGTGCCGGGGAGGACCTAGGTTCTTCTGGTAGTGGGCGGGGCAAAGGAGGCGAGCTGCTGGCTCAGTCAGAAACGACTCGAAAGGCGCTTGCGCAAGCCCGTGTACGAGAAGAGGTTTGAGGGGAGAGGCGTGGTGGCAGAGTGGTTGAATGCAGCGGTCTTGAAAACCGCCGAACGGGAAACCGTTCCGTGAGTTCGAATCTCACCCACGCCGCTGCAGACAACCCAAGCCAGAGGCGGGACGAGCGCGGTTTCCCACCCCGGCCGATCCTGCTGTCACTTTGTCTTGCAAGTTTTCTTAGGATAACTCTCTGCCTTCTTCTGCAACTCGTGGAGCGCCTCCTTGATCTCTGGTCGCGACAGATAAGGATCCCACTCCCATACGAAGAATGCACAAATATAGGGATCGGATAAGAGCAGCCCGCCCCAAGACCTGATCTCACTGGCACTCATCGCGAACCTGCCTTGGTGACGTCCCGGGATCCCGCTCGACTTGCTCCCATTGAGCACGTTCAGGCCGTTAATCAATGCCAAGCCAAGTGCCTTGGCATCGCGGACATGCGTATCGTTGTAGGCCTGGATGGGCCCTAGGCGCTCGACATAGTGGACCCGAACCGCGTCCAGATACTTGTACTCACGCCCCAGCAGGTACACCGGGTAGGTGCGGATGATGGTCGCCATCGAGGGCCAGATCTCCTTGCTGTACTTGGCCAGCTCCTCAATCTCCGACGGCGTGACCTGGTCACCGTTCCAGTTTGACGGATCGGTTGCTTCGTCCAAGAGGAAATGGCCGACAATGGTCCCGTCGTCTATGTAGGACGAGAGGTCCAGCCCGCGAAAACGATCGACCCGCGCCTTCCATTTGACCATGCTGAAGCCATCGGGATCGCGCATATGCGATGAATGGCCGGTGAAGTTCACCAAGATACGGAGATTGAGCCGCCTCGCCTTGTCCAAGGCAAGCATCAGGCTGTCGGGGATCGCTGGGATGAGCGAGGCGGTGTATTCGTCCGTGAACATCTCTGGTGGTAGCTGCGCCGGCCCGAACGGGATTCCGACATGACTGGGCGGTCCAGCTGGAGGCGGCGCCGTGGAGTCTGCCGGTGGTGGTGGCGGCGGGACCGGCGGCGGGACCGTAGTATCCGGACTTGGTGGTGGCTGGATCGAATCGCCGGGAGGTTGGGTCGAGTCGATCGGGACTTGCGGAGCCGAGAACACCAGGGGCTCTCCGCCACCGCAAGCCCCAAAGAGAAGTGCCAAAAGCATGAGCAAGGGGCCGTTAAGACCAACGGCACCTCGGGCCAGGGAGAGGGGCCCGATCACTTCAAGTCCCGCTTAGTCCATCCGTCCATAGAGCCAGGGGGGGTCAAATGGGCCTTGGCGCGCTGACACGTCGACGCCGACCCATCCGTCCGGCGATGGGGTCGAGTGCAATGTTCGGCACTGTTGGTGGCTTGTCAAGCAGTGCCATCAGTCGCGGGGGTCCACCCGCCATAAGCCAAAGAACTGATTTGATTGAGGTTTGCTGCTGCTGCGGGTGGGGATCCGTTGCCACTGCGTTCCTCTCGGTGCAGCCACTACCTTCTCACATTGAAGCCCTCCCACTCCCGCCGGAGCGCCGCAGCCTGCTTGGGCCCGATCGGGATCTTGTAGTAGAGCTCGGCCGCCACGCCGGCTTCAGGCATGCCCAATCGGCGCCGCGCCTCTGCAACTGGCAGGTTCCACAGCTCGTCTACCGGGATCTCGAACAGGTTGGTCAGCCGCGCCCGGCGGGCGTAATCGTACGCGGCGTTGAAGATGCCCAGCTGGATGCCCCGGCCGACCTGGCGGAAGGAGGCGATCCGCCGGGCGCATTCCACGAACGCACCGCCATAAAACAGGATCCAGCCCACCGCCTTCGGTACGCCTCTGGAGCCGAAGTAGAGCCCCTGCTCCGCCGCCTCGCCGGCGAGCAACACCAACGGCGGCTCGTCGTGAGTAAATGTCGTGCCGGTCAGCACGTGCGACGCGTCGTGTACCAGGTAAATCTTCTCCGGCGCTCGTGAGCCGTTGATCAGCTTGCGAAAGAGCTTGAGGAAATGCGGCTTGGCCGGGATCGGCAGTCCCACGTACCCGTTCACGTCGCGAAACCGCGCGATCGCGTCACCCAGGGTGATGGATTCGCGATCGCGCTCCCAGTCGTACGAGGAGATCAGGAGCGCGGCCCCGGTGCTCCGGTCCACTTCCGGGCCCGAAATCGAGGCCGAGGGTGAATGAAGCCGCGAGCTCACGAGGCTCTCCGGGACAAGGCACCCACACCGGGCTCGGCGAGCCGGTCCGCCAGCTCGATCTCGAGATCGGCCTCCGACCGCCGGCTGATGTAACGCCGGTACCAGACTTCCGCGCTCAGCAGCAACCAGATTCTGTTCCCGTGGTCGTAGCGCCGGGCGAGATGCTCGTCCACGATCTGCTTCACCCGCCCACCCTGGAGATAGCCGTCCCGCACCAGCTCACTCTCATGGAGGAGCCGAGGCGCCAGAGATCTGACCTCGCCCTCCAGGATATACATCAAGGGCGAGGCAAAACCCTGCTTCTTCCGGCGAAGCACTTCGGGTGGCAGGTAGCGCTCACCCAAGCGCCGCTCCAGGTAGCGGAGCCGGCGGCCGCGGATCTTGAGCGCCGTGGGCACCCGGGCCATGAACTCGGCGAAACGTGGATCCAGGAACGGCGAGCGGGACTCGAGGCTGTAGGCCATCGTTGCCCGGTCGAGAATGGTGAGCGACTGACCAGGCAGGCGCGACATCGAGTCCACGTACATCATCCGGTCGATCGGCGCCTCGGCATTCGGGGCGGCATAGAGCTCGAGCAGACAGGCATCCGGCCGCGTGCCGAGCAACTGGTCCCGGAAGCCGGGGGCGTACAGCTCGCTTCGGTGCGCCTCATTGAACCAGAAGAACTGGAGACTCTCGGCATACCGCTCGCCGCCGGTCTTCCGGGCCATCAGGTCGACCCAGCGGAGCTTGTGGGTGAGGCTCTTGAAGGTGAACTGGTCGGGCAACCGCCGAAGCACCTGGCTGGCAACCACGTTCCGGATAGCCTCTGGCACCGCCCGGTAGCCGTCGAGCCAGCGATCGGCCGCATAACGGTCGTAGCCACCGAACAGCTCGTCACCTCCGTCCCCACCGAGCACGACCTTCACGTGGCGGGCGGTCATTTTGGCCAGGTGGAGCAGACAAATGGAGAGCGGATCGGCCGGCTCATCCAGCGCCGACACCAGCCGCGGCAGATCGTCCACCACGCTGGGGGTGACCTCCTCGGCGAAGTGACGGGTCCCATAGCGGGCCGCCACGGCCGCGGCATACGGCAGCTCGTTGAGATCTCGATACGGAATGCCCATCGAAAACGTCCGGAGCTCGGAGCCGAGCGTTCGGGCGGCATACGAGGCGATCAGGGTGGAGTCCAGTCCGCCGCTCAGGAACGCGCCAACCGGCACATCGCTCAGCAGGTGTAGCTTCACCGTCTCCGCCAGCAGTTCGTCAATCCGTTCCAGCGTCTCGGCCTCCGAATAGCTCCACTTGGGCCCGTAGCTCAGGTCCCAGTACCGCTCGATGCGGCCGCGGCCGTTCTCCCACACCATGTAGTGCGCCGGTGGAAGAGCACGGACGCGAGAGAAGAATGTCTCGGGCGCATGGACGAACCTCATGGTGAGGTACTGATCGAGTGCCCGGGGCGAGAGCTCAGCCAATGAGGGGTCGTCGGCCAGGAGCGCCTTGATCTCGGAGGCGAAAGTGATCTTCCCGCCTGACTCGGTGTAGAACAGCGGCTTCTGGCCGAAATGGTCGCGCGCCAGCAGCAACCGATGCCGGTTTCGATCCCAGATGGCAAAGGCGAACATGCCGCGCAGCCGGGCGACCATCTTCTCGCCTTCGTCCTCATAGAGGTGCACCAGGATTTCGGTATCGCTGCGGGTGCTGAAGCGGTGTCCCTTGGCCACCAGCTCAGCGTAGAGGCTCTCGTAGTTGTACAGCTCGCCATTGAAGACCACGACCACGCTGCCGTCTTCATTCGCGAGCGGCTGGTGCCCTCCCGCCAGGTCGATGATGCTGAGCCGGCGCATGCCGAGCCCCAGGCCGCCTTCCACGAAGGTGCCCCAGTCGTCGGGTCCCCGATGCGCAATGGCATCGCACATCCGGAGGATCTCCGCCTCGTTTACCCGCGCCGTGCCGGCCTTACCCGCGATGCCGCACATGTCAGGCTGCCTTCTTCCTGCCCCAGGCCACCATCATGTAGCCGGGTGAGAACGGGATCAGCTTGTCGAGCATGGTCCAGGCCCGCAGGGCGGGATAGACCGCGGAGTACAGCTTATAGGCCGTGCCCACCTTGTTCAGTGCCTCGGCCGACATCGGCGCGGTGTCTCCGTGGAAGTCCTGTTGCTCCGTGCTCTTCCCTTTCATGGACTTCTTGTGGTATGCGTAGTTGAGCAGGTCTTCAATCGATTCGGTGAAAAAGCGGCAGTAATCGTCGATCCCGGCCACGGCCAGACCGTGACGCTCCATCAACGCCCGGGCGGCGGCGGGCGGATACCCGTCACGGGCATGGCCGAAGCCTTCGCTGTCCGCGGTGAAGCCAAGCAGCTTCTTCAGGGCGTACCCCGGCCGCCCGGTCTCGCCCTTGGGAGCCATGAAGAGGAAGTCGCCACCCGGTTTCAGCACCCGCACCATCTCGCGGAAGAAGGTGTCGTCGTCTTCGATGTGCTCCAGAAAGTTGATGGCCGCGACCACATCAAACACGCCGGTCCGAAACGGCAACTCGGCATCGCTGGTCTGGAGCACGCGATCGCCCACCAACTGGTTGGCCGAACGGACGTGGTCGCGCTCGAAGTCGGTGCTGACCCAGGTGCCGCCCCGCCCACGGAGGAAATGCGATGTGAGACCGGTGCCGCATCCCACTTCCAGGCACAGACGTCCCTCGGCCGGCGGCAGGTGCCCCATCAGCGCGTTCACCGTGAGCTTCTTCTTGAGCGAGCGATGGTATAGCTGTAATTGCCAGGGTTCAGTCAACGATGATCTCCAGTGGTCGATGGCTATGAGCTACTCGCTACGGGCTATGGGCTAATCGGTGCGGGGAGCAGCATAGCCATAGCCCATAGCCCTTAGCCAATAGCTCCACTCCGCTGATAGTCCTCAAACGTCCGCCGAATCCCTTCCCGCAAATCTACCTTGGGTTCCCAGGCGAGCGCCCGCCGGGCTCTCGAAGTGTCGAACTCCGAATCGCTGTGGAAGAAATCCATTCGCCGCCGGTAGATCGGCGGATCGATGGCCAGAGAGGCACAGACGTCTTCCACCACGGCGGCCAGCGCGAGCATCGGGCCGAGCGGAAGCCGGATTCCATAGCGGGAGCTGCCGGTGGCGGCGGTGACCTCGTCGAGCAGCTCGCGCAGGGTGCATGCCCGGGGCCCAGCCACGATCAGCCCTTCGCCCACCGCTTCGTTTCGCTGACAGGCGTTGAAGAAGGCCGATACCACGTCGTCCACGTACACCATATGACGGCGCCCGTTCCCCGAGCCGAAGAGCGGGAACCGTCCCCGGCTCACCCCCTGGAACAGCTTCAGCAGGCGCTGATCGCGGGGGCCATAGACGTCGGCCGGGCGGAGGACCACGGCGGGCAGCCCGCAGTTCTCGGCGAAGTCGCGCACCAGCCGTTCCGCCGTGACCTTAGTGCGTTCGTAAATGTTGCCGGGCGAGAGGGGAGACTCTTCGGTGGTGACGCCGGGAGCGCGATGGCCGTAGATCCCGATGGTGCTGCAATAGACGAAGCGCTCGACCCGCTGCGCCGTCGCCGCCTGGAGCAAGTGGCGAGTCCCATCGAGATTGATCGACTCGAAGAACTCGTCGCTCTTGCCGCCCTCCCGCATGGCCACCGCGAGATGAAAGATGTGGGTGGCGCCCTGGGCAGCCCGGCGGCAGAGATCCGGCATCGGTGATGCTGCCCGAGAGAACCTCCGCCCCTATGCCGGACAGCAGCTCGGCGTTGGCCTGTTCCTCGGCCCGTCCAGTCAGGCCGAGCACGACGACCTCGGCGCCGCGCCGCCTGCCTTCCTGGGCGAGGTGCGAGCCGATGAAGCCGGTTCCTCCGGTGACCAGCAGCCTCATCCGAAGCGCTCCGCCAGAGCGGCAACGATGCGGCCGCTCGCCAGCCCGTCGCCATAGGGGTTCACCGCCTTGGCCATACGCTCGTAGGCGGTGCGCGAGGTGAGCAGCTCGCTGGCGACATTCACGATCCGGTCCCGGTCGGTGCCCACCACGACCGCTGTGCCGGCCTCAACGCCCTCCGGGCGCTCGGTCACTTCGCGAAGCACGAGGACAGGCTTGCCCAGCGAAGGGGCCTCCTCCTGGACACCGCCGCTGTCGGTGAGGATCAGGTAGGCGCGGTTCATCAGGTGCACGAACTCGACGTAATCGACCGGCTCGATCAGATGCATCCCCGGCACGTCGCAAAGCAGGCGCTCGACCGTGGTCTTTACCTCGGGGTTGGGGTGCACCGGCAGCACGAACTGCAGATCCGGGTGGCGCCTCGCGAGCTCGCGAATGGCGGCGCAGGTGGATTGCAGCGGTGCCCCGAAGCTCTCGCGCCGGTGCGTGGTAACGAGCAGCAGCCGGCGTGATGGGTCGAGCGAGCCTAATTGCGGGGACCGGAAGGTGTAATCTGGCCGGAGGGTCTGGAGCAGCGCATCGATAACGGTGTTCCCGGTGAGGTGCACGTCCGCGGCCGGCACTCCCTCCTGGAGCAGCGCCGTGCGCGCCTGTGCCGTGGGAGCGAAGTGAATTGAGGCCAGCCGGGTGGTCAACACCCGGTTCATCTCCTCTGGGAACGGCTGATAGCGGTCGCCGGTGCGGAGCCCTGCTTCGACGTGCCCCGAGGGGATTCCTTCGAGGTAAGCCGCGAAGGCGGCCGCGAAGCTGGTCATGGTGTCGCCCTGAACCAGGAGGACGTCGGGACGGATTTTCTGCAGCAGCGGCGGCAGCCGCTGCAGCACGCGGGCAACGACGCCGGCGGGCGATTGCCCGGCGACCATCAGATCGAGATCGTGATCCGCCCCGAGTCCGAAGACCTCGAGCACCTGGTCGAGCATCGCACGATGCTGGGCCGAGACACAGACGACGCTCTCGAAACGGTCGGGCGCGTTCTGAAGCGCCTGCACCACCGGCGCCATCTTGATCGCCTCCGGGCGGGTCCCGAAGACGCTGAGAACCCGAATCATTGTCTGGGGGTGACCGCCCCCAACCGCTCGGCAAGGGTGTGCATGGTGACGAAGCGAAAACCCCGCTCGAGCACTGTGGCAAACACCTGGCGCAGGATGCGGTCCCGCACGCCTTCATAGCATGGGTGGCCGTAGAGGACCACCGACTCATGCTCGTCGAGGTGCTGGTTCAGCTGGCGAAGCATTTCGGGCTCGGGGGTGCCACGCGCGCCGTGGAACTCGAGGAAAGGGATGGTGCGGGGACCGGACAACGTCACTGGAATGGTCCAGTGCCGCACCGGACTGCCCGCGACCGTAGCCCGGCCAGGCTCGCCGCCGATGGCATCGCCGTTGTATTCGAACCCCAGCTTATCAAGGAGCGCCATGACGCGCTCGTCGGAGTAGAACCCGGGCGAGGAGAAGCCGGCCGGCTTTCCGAAGTGCCGCACGAAATGACGGTACGCCTGTTCCACATCGGCCTGGAGAGTACGGTCGGGCAGCTCGTGAAACCGGCGGCTCCAGATCACATGGTCCATCCCGCCGTGAAGGCCGAGCTCGTGTCCCTCGGCCTGAAGAGACTGGAGCAGCGGGACAAACGAGAGCCCAACTGGGCGGGACAGTGCGGTCTCGATCAGGAAACGGGGCCAGCCGGTCTTCTTGATGAGATGCACCGCATCGCGGTCGGCGAGTTTGGCCTTGGAGCGCGCGGCTCCGGCGCCAATCCACTCGAACAGGTTAGTGGACCGGCCCATGTTGACGAAGAACGTGTTGGGGACCCCGAAGTCACGACACACCGCCCGGATCTTCGGGATGCCGTCAGTGGCGCAGACGCGATGATCGACATCCCAGCGAAACGCGAACAGCCGTTCCGTCACCGTGCCGTCCTGGCGGCGACGTCGTGATAGATCTGCTCGAACTGCTCCGCCGATCGGTCCCAGTCGAACAGCCGGAGCGCCCGGGCCCGGCCTGCCTGGCCCATCGCGCGTCGCCGCTCCGGATCCGCCAGCAGGGATCCGATCGCCTGGGCCAGGGCCGTAGAGTCACCGCGGGGCACCACCAGACCGGTTACCCCGTTTTCGACTACCTCGGGCAGGCCGCCGGCGTCACTTGCCACCACGGCAACCTCGCACCCCATGGCCTCCGCCGCTGGAATGCCGAACCCCTCTTCCAGAGAGGGAATCACTGAGACAGCGGCAGCACGATAGTAGGGCGGCAACTCGGTGTTGGGTACCCAGCCCAGAAAGGTTACGTCGGCAGCGATCCCGAGATCGGCAGCGAGCCGGGCAAGCTCCGGGCGCTCGAAGCCATCCCCCGCGAGAACGACCTTGAGGTCGGGGAACCTGGGCTTCAGCTGCGCGGCGGCCTCCAGGAGAAAGCGAATGCCTTTCCGGGGAAACAGCTGGCGGCAGGCGAAGATCATATTGGGCCCGAAACGTGGACTACGACGGTCTCCATTCTCATCCGGACTGAAACGGCGGAGGTCGGTCCCGTTGAAGACCAACCGGATGCGGTCGGCGGGCGCACCGGCGCGCAACGCGTGCTGCCGGCAGTCCTCGGTAATTGCGGTCAACGCGCCGGCATGGCGAAGCGTCCAGCGCAGCGCCGGCCGAACGTACCATCGGGTTGGAAAATCGTACCCTTGCTCTGGGTTTACGTAGACGTCGCCGCCGTGCATGGTGATGATGCTGGGAACCCCGAGCTTGCGCGCGGCCGCGACAGCGGCGGGACCGGTCGGTATCGCCCAGTGGGCGTGGACCACATCGGCCTGGCCCTCGCGTGCCTCCGCCAGGATGGCTCGGTACTGCGCCTCGAGATAGTTCGCCATCACCGCGAGCCGGGCAAATTTTCCCAGCCAGGTCACCCGGCTCTGAGCCACGCGTCCGTATGTCAGGTCAGGAGGGAGCTCGAGCGGGAAGCGCACGATCCTCACGCCATCGAACGTGTCCTCCCGGGCAAGCGAAGGATCTCCCGGCGTCACCACCGTAACCGAAAGTCCCCGGCGCACCAGGTGGCGGTTGATGTCGTGAACGTAAGTGGCCTGAGTGTCGCTGGCGTGCTGCGGATACCAATAGGTGGGACAAATAATCCGCAACGGAGTTCCCAGCCCCCCGAGTCGGCGAGGGGACTTCTGCGGTGCTGCGACCACCAGTCCCCCTGCAGTCATGACATGGTCATTTCAGAAGATAGCTGCTGAGCTAAAGGCTAGAAGAACGGTCTGTAAAGATCAACAATTATGCCACCTGGACCCCCCTTCACCGGTGGAATTATGCCGCGGAACGGGGGCGATTGAGGAGTGCGTGCAACAGGATGTGCTGCCTGAGTGCCCCGGATCTCGCAACGATATGGATACTTGGCCTCCGGGGAGGTGCGGTAAGGGGTCGGATACCAGACCTGCCGGACTCATGGGCGAGTTGCGGGCCGACCGCCCGCGCCGGGTGCACTCAGGCACCCAGAAGGGCCCGCACCTTATGGGCGAGATCGTCCTGGGTGAACGGCTTGGAGAGAAACGGCGCTCCCGGTTCCAGCAGACCGCCCTGGAACACCTCGGAAGCAAACCCCGACATGTACAGGATCGGTTTGCCAGGCCAGCGCTGCTCCACATGGCGGCCGAGCTCCCGCCCATTCATCCCCGGCATCTTGATATCGGTCAGGACCAGATGAATGGCCCCTGCGTGCTGTTCGAGAGTGGCGATAGCCTCTCGGCCGTGGCTGGCCTCGAGTGCCTGATAGCCGGTAAAGGTCAGCATTCGACAGGCCAGGTGACGCACCGCCTCCTCGTCGTCCACTACCAGAATCGTATAGCCCCCTGGCGGGCGCCCGGTGTTAGCCGAGTTGGTTCGGGTCGAGCCCTGCAGCGCCATATCGTCCGAGGCTTGTCTAAGGTGAGCCGCGCATGCGAAGTATGGCTCTTTCGCTCGGAGCCGCAAGCCTGATTGTGTGACCTGGAACACTAACCGGACCAGAGCCTAGAACCATATTCCACAGGCAGTTCCGTTGGCCCGGGTGAAGTAGCGGATGTTGCGCCTCGGGCCGGTGCCGTCGTATTGTTTCCCCGGCGGCGCATCGTGCCGTTGTCCCGGCTTTCAGAGTATTAGCCTGGTAAGGAGCCCAATGACCTCGTGTGCAGAGCTGCTGGACAATGTTAATCCGGAAGGGCATCTGGTGCAGCTCTACGGCAAGGATGATCGTCTCCTCACCAGGAACGTCGGCCGATTCATGGCTGAAGGCCTGCGGCGCGGCGACGGGCTTCTCGCAATCGCGTCGCCGGAGCACAGCGGGTCAGTAGCTCGGCAACTCCGCGTGGAGCCCGGCTATTCCAGGGCCGTGCTCGAGGGCAGGCTGGTCTTTCTCGACGCCCAGGCGACGCTGGACCGCTTGATGGTTGCCGGCCAGCCCGATCGAGAGCTGTTCGACAATGTGGTCGGAGATGCTCTGAAAGGCGTGCAGGCGCGGGCGGGACACATGGGAATTCGCGCCTATGGTGAGATGGTGGGCCTCCTGTGGAAGGCGGGGCAGCGCGCGTCAGCGGTCCGCCTGGAGGAGTACTGGAACAGCCTGCTCCACTCGAGCAACATCAGCCTGTTCTGTGCCTACCCCATCGATGTTTTCGGCGAGGAGTTCCAGGTGGAGCACGTAGATGCGCTGCTGTGCGCGCATACCCACATGGTCCCGATAGACGACGAACTCGAGTTCGCGTTGAACCGAGCCATGAATGAGGTTCTTGGAGAACGAGTCGCCGGCCTCCGGGCGCTGATCAAGGCCAACCACCGCCCGTCATGGGGAGAGGTTCCAAGATCCGAGGCGATAATCCTCTGGCTCCGCAACAACCTCCCGGGTTCAGCCAGCGAGATCCTCAGCCTGACTCGCCAGTACTACCAGCCTCTAGCTTCAGCCCGCATCTAAACGTAGGGGCGACCCGTGGGTCGCCCGCCCAGGGGCGAGGCACGCCTCGCCCCTACAGTTCCCCGGGGCACGCAACCCTGCGATAGCGAAACTCGATCCGCTGGCGCTTGCCTCCCTGTCTCCCATCGATCCACCCTATCACGGAATCCGGGCCGGACCGGCGGTAGCCTACGACTTGAGGGTAGTCGTGCTCGGGAGCCTCGAAGACGACGCTGTCTGGATTGGCGCTGGTGGCGGAAAAGACCGCCGCTGGCTGGCCGCTGGGGTGGGCTTCAAATACAATCTTGCTTGCCTTCTCGTGAATCAGCGTAAGCTCGTACTCCAGCAGGCCCTTCGAGGTCGTGGTGCGCGCCATGCCCAGCATTGAGCCCGCGCGGAGATCCATACGATGTTCTTCGACTACCCGATCGCCCGACCGCATCTCCAGGCAGCCGGCGAGCCAGCGGAGGTTTTCCACTGACAGGGTGGGTGGTGCATGGACCGGCCCACCGGGGGGAAGGGCTCCAGAGATCCCCAGCACGGCCACAATTGGCCCAAGGCTGCGCAGCCGCTGCATATTGGCTCCACGGGTGAGCGGATGGTCGAACGCACCTGCCAGCTTAATCAATCGTGCACCCTGGCTTGCAGCAATCCGGCACCCGGGATGCGCGAGCCCGGGCGCGGTGTGAATTTCCGCGCTCGTTGGAGGTCGTGGAGTGGTGGCCGAGTGGCTGAAGGCACCGGTTTGCTAAACCGGCATAGGGGGTCAACCCCTATCGAGGGTTCGAATCCCTCCCGCTCCGTTCGATTCGCGAAGCGTGAGAGGTGAGCAGTGAGCGGTGAGCGGGTCGCAGCCAACGCCTCCCGTTCACTTCTTACCGCTTACTTCTCGAGATTCCATGACACCACCCCGCGTCCGCTTCGCCCCTTCGCCTACCGGGTACCTCCACGTGGGGGGTGCCCGCACCGCCCTATTCAACTGGCTCTTTGCCCGTCACACCGGTGGTACTCACGTTCTGCGCATCGAGGATACCGACCGCGAGCGGAGCACGCCGGAGCACACCCGGGTCATTCTCGATGGGCTCACCTGGCTTGGGATCTCGTGGGACGAAGGTCCGTACTTCCAGGGTGAGTACGGGTCCCGCCATCAGGTGGATGCCGAGCGGCTGCTGGGCGCGGGGAAAGCGTACCGTTGCTTCTGCACCCGGGAGGAGCTCGACGCTCAACGACGCAAGGTCGAAGCGTCCGGGGTGGGCTTTCGCTACGACCGCCGCTGCCACCGGCTCAGCCCGGCCGAGGTCGAGGAGCGGATCCGCGCCGGTATCCCCTCAACGATCCGGTTTCTGCTGCAGGACGAGGAGATCGCCTGGGAGGACGCGGTTCACGGCCGCATCAGTTTCCAGGGGAGAGACCTGGACGATTTCGTCATTCTGCGAAGCGACAACAGTGCCATCTACAACCTGGCCGTCGTCTCCGACGACATCGCCATGGGCATTACCCATGTCATCCGCGGCGACGATCACATCTCCAATACTCCGAAGCAGATCGCGCTCTACCGGGCGCTGGGCCACGAGCCACCGATCTTCGCCCACGTGCCCATGATCCTGGGAGCGGACGGGAAGAAGCTCTCGAAGCGGCACGGGGCCACGGCAGTCGGCGACTATCAGGAGCAAGGGATCTTCCCCGCTGCCATGCGCAATTTTCTGGCACTGCTCGGCTGGTCTCCCGGCGGCGACCGCGAGATTATGCCGGAAGACGAGATGATACGGCTGTTCACCCTCGACGGCATTCAGAAGAAGGCGGCGGTCTTCGACACCACCAAGCTCGAGTGGATGAACGGCCAATATCTCTCCGCGCTTCCCGCCGACGAGATGCTCGAGCCGGTGCAGCGCCAGCTCGCTCGTATGAGCGTGGACCACGCTCGCGATCTGCGCCCCTTGATCAATTCGGTGAAGGCCCGTTCCCGGACCATTCTCCACGTGGCCGAACAGGTGGCGGTGCGATTGGACCCCGCGCGATCGAAGCTCGATCCCAAGGGTGAGGCGTTGATCCGGAAGATGGCGGCCGGCTTCGGTAGAAATCTCGGCCTCGGGGCCGCCGCACTCGAAGCGCTGACGGCGGACGAGTGGAATGCTGATCGGCTGCTGGAAACCCTCCGATCGCTCGCGGAGTCGGAAGGCCTGAAGCTGGGCGACGTGATGCAACCGATACGGGTGGCATTGACAGGGTCGACCGTGTCGGAGCCAGTGAACGAGCTGCTGGCGGTGGTGGGCCGGGAGAACAGTCTCCGTCGCCTCAAGGAGACCGCCACCCGTTCTGGCGGAGGTGTGGGCGCCGCGTGAGGGTCAGCCTGCGTTGGCTGGTCCTTCTAACGGCCCTGGCATGCGCCAAGACTCCGCCACCGCCCCAACCAGAGCCGCTCCCGCCCGTCCAACGCGCCGACACGCTCGTGCCACCACCCTCACCGCTGCTCGAGCCTGCCCCTCCTCCCCCAGCCCGTCTGTACGCGCCGGTGCGCCTTGCCTTTGTCGGGGATATCAACCTGGGCACCGAGACCCTCCCCGACGGCGTCCCGCCTGACAGCGGACGCGGCCTGCTCGATCAAGCGCGCCCCAGCCTCCGTGGTGACCTCGTCGTCGGAAACTTCGAGGGGGTGCTGGCCGACACCGGTACGTCGGTGAAATGCCTGGTGCGTCTCACCCCGAAGGAGCAGCACCGGAAGCGGATCAGGGGGGACACACTGGCTCCAGCGACGCGCCCAAACTGCTACGCCTTCCGGACGCCCACGATGTTGGCGCCCCGGCTGGTCGAGGCCGGCTTCACCCACATGAACCTGGCGAACAACCACGCCAATGATCTGGGGCCGGCCGGACGGAAATCGACCGAGGAAGTGCTCGAGGGCCTGGGAGTTCGGCTCTACGGCCCCGTGGGGCGGATCACGGTGGACACGATCCGGAGAGGCGACGGTCTCACCACGGTTGGGCTCGTTGGCTTCACCACCTATCCCTATGCCTACAATCTTCTGGATATCGAACGCAGCGCGGCGGTGGTGGACTCGGTGCGGCCGCTCGTGGATCTGCTGTTGGTGACTTTTCACGGGGGGACCGAGGGAGTACGAGCGCTCCGCACCAGCGAGGTCGCCGAATCGCTCGGGCGCGAGCCCCGGGGCGATCTCCGGCGCTGGGCCCGCGCGGTGATCGATGCCGGCGCCGACGCGGTGATCGGACACGGACCGCACGTGCTTCGAGGGATGGAATTCTACCGGGGGCGGCTCATAGCCTACTCACTGGGCAACTTTGCCACCTATCGCGGCTTTAACCTGACCGGCCCACTCGGTGTCACCGGCGTGCTGCAGCTGGAGTTTTCCGGAGAGCGCACGCTCCGAGCCGCGCGCCTCGTTCCGATGAAGCAGCTCCCCCAGCAAGGTCCCTTCCCCGATCCCGGCAGAGCAGCGATCCATCTCGTCCGTCGGCTGTCCGCGGAAGATTTTGGTGCGACCGCGGCGGTGATCACCGAGGCGGGGGAAATCCTGCCGCCGAGGTAGACCCGCAATGCTGTGGGGGGTTGCTCTGCAACCCGCCGGGGTAGACCCGCAACGCGTTGCGGGTCTACAATTCCACATGACAGCCGATGCACCCGAGCCCGCTGAAGGCAACGCGGTCCCCACCCCGGCGGCGATCGCCACTACCGAAGCGCCAGTCCAACTCGAGGTAGGTCTGGTGGAAGACGAACGGGTGCCTTCCGGGATGGTCTGCATGGGCACCTATCGCAACGGCCGCCTGGTTGCTCGCGCGGTGCTGTCGCCCGAGGCATGGGCCCAGATCGAGGAGCACGGATTCTTCGACGAGCCGCTGCAGGTGGTGCTGGTTGCGCGGCTCGCACCGCCCGGCCTCCAGTGCCAGCTCTTCGCCATGGTGCCGATTCCGGATGATGAGATGGAAGAGCCGGAAGAGCCCTGGGCTGCCAGCGTTCCGAGCTCGTCCTACGAGTCAGTGCTGGAGTCCGAGGCGGATCAGCAGGACGACCCCCAGGTGACTCCCATCCCACTCGGTAACATCGTGCGATTTCAGAGTGACCGGGTGCATCCCGAGAGCCTGCCGCTCGAGACCGCCGATGTGCTGAAGAAGATTATCGAGGGAGGAACGTCGGAAGTGGTGGACCGCGCGTTGTCGGATCTCCTGGGTCTGTAAATGGGTGAAAAGTAAGAAGTGAGAGGTGAGAAGTGAGAGGTGAGAAGTAAGAGGGGGAGTAAGTCAGGCTCCGCGAAGCCGGTTTATGAGGCCCCTGAGTAATCGCTGACATTGCCGGCGATGTTGCAGTGCGTCTCGGGCGAGCTCGCCAGGGAAGAGGTTCAGATCGTCCGAGAGCTCAAGGAGCTCAGCGGTCTCGACGGCGGACGCATAAGCAATATCCAGGTGATTCCGAAACCGTCGTGGCGATCTAAACGCATATCCTTCGGCGATATTGAGTTGTACTGATAGAGCTGCCCTTTGGAGTTGATCGACAACGGCGTAGGGCTGCCTGCACTTGAGCGAAGGATGCCCACTCGAATCGGCAGAGTGCACCCTAAGCTCGCCAGCCCTCACGCCTTCTCACTTCTCACTTCTCACTTCTCACACAAAAACCCCGGTTCGGAATCGCCAGATCCGGCTGAGCAGATCGTCCAGGTAACCCTCGGTCATGAACACGTCGACCGCCGCCGCCGTGCAGGACGCATCGACTCCCCACAGGCTCGCCCGCTTCAGCTCGGCCTCGAAATCCGCCTGCACGAACACCCGCTCATCCCTGGAATAGACCGTCGGCAGCGTCTCGGAGAAATCGCGGGAGACGCCATTTGCCCCGGGGCCACCGATCCCAATGGTGGGGTTGAGATGGAAGATCCGGTTCTGCAGATACCAGAGATCGGCCACAACTACGGCGCGACGGTACGCGTGTCCTGCGCCGCGGCGATCTATCTCCGACTTGAGCCGGTACGCCACAGGCCGGTCCCGCTCCTCGGCGGTCAGCGAAGAGCCGGTGACAAGCACGACGGTTTCGTCGGTATCGACGAGTTTCAAGGCGTGGCCGGGGTCTCGGGAGGCGGAGCCGTGCGCTGGTTTCTTTCGAATTCGCGCTCGCGCTCTTTGCGAAGCCGGATTTCGCGGATGACCTGCTTGAATTCCTCCAACGTCTGCGCCCGTTGCGCCGCGTACAGCAGGTCGGCGCGAAGGTCCATCAGGTGACTGTACGCCCGGTTCTGATCGATGTTGCCTCCTGATATCGGAAGCAACGCCAGCACAGCGGCGGGGATCTTGAGTCCCGCGATATAGATGTTTTTCGAGTCGAGGCCGAATTTCTTTCCGGCAACCTCGGTAGTCCAGCTCGGCAGACCCACGTTCTTGCTGGCCGGATCATTGGCGATCGAATCCAGATAGGCCTGCACGATGGTCGAGACGGCGCTATCCAGCAGCTCGGCCCGGCTCTGCGAGAGCCGCTGCGCCAACTCTCGCGGGGGCAGCGGCAGCGGACGAACCCAGAGCCTGCCATCCGCCAGACCAGGACCGATTCGGGAGGCACGAGTCACTGCGGCGGGGGTGCTGCCGCTGTCAGCCGGCAGGTCGGGCGTTTCCGGCCTCGGCAACACAGTGACGGCCTCCGGTACGGTGGGCAGCACTGGTCGGGTAGCGCGCACGCGGGCGGTGCCGCGGCCAGGGGCCGGCACCTCGCTGGTCCCCCGCTCTCCCACCCGTTCCGGCAGCTGATAACGCATGGTGATCTGGTCGTGGCCGTCGGCAGGCTGAGAAATCACGATCAGCTGGCGAGGAAACCGCGGAACATCTGGCAACCGTCCGGTGATCCACCCGAACAGCAGGAGGCCGTGCACCAGGATGCTGACCGTGACAGCAATCCAGGGCCAGGGCGGGCGTTTCCGAAGGTGGAACTCAAACTGTGGTGGCAAGTGCGCCTCTGCGCGCGCCTTCAAGCGCGCGACCCAGCCGTTCGGCCGCCAGGCGCAGCCGATCGGCACCGACCGTTAGGGCAATGCGGAAGAAACCCTCCCCTGCCGGCCCGAATCCGCTTCCTGGCAGAACCACGACACCCAGTCTCCTCGAGAGCGTTCCGGGCGAATACCGCCGACAGCACACCGGCGGGCAACGGGACCCAGAGATACATGGCCGCGCTGGGCGACTCGACCGTGAAGCCGGCCTGCCGGAGAGCCATAACCGCGGCGTCCCTACGCCGCTGCAGCTCGGCCCGGATCGGTTCGACCAGGCTCTCGCCTTGATCGAGGGCGGCGGCCCCGGCCTTCTGCACCGCCAGGAACGGTCCGGTATCCACGTAAGACTTCACCCGGGTGAGCGCTCCGATCAGCTCCGGGCGTCCGGCCGCGAACCCCAACCGCCAGCCGGTCATCGAATAGCTCTTCGACAGCGAGAAGAACTCGACCGCAACATCGCGAGCTCCGGCAAACTCGAAAATGCTCGGTGCACGGTACCCGTCGAACGTCAGGTCGCAGTAGGCGTTGTCGTAGGCCAACAGGATCCCGTGCGCCCGGCAGATAGCCACCGTACGCTCAAGATAGGCCGGGGTGGCCACGGCCGCTGTCGGGTTATTGGGATAGTTCACGAACGCGATCCTGGTCCGGCGCAGGACGTCCTCCGGAATCTGGTCCATTCGGAGAAGAAACCCGTTCTCCGGCACGCAGGGGGGCGATGTACGGTTCTGCACCAGCCAGAAGTGCTCCCCCGAGGTATGCCTGATAACCCGGCTCCGGCACGATGGCCACGTCGCCCGGATCGATCACCGTCAGCGGCAGGTGCGACAGCCCTTCCTTCGAGCCGATCAGGGGGAGGGTCTCCGCGGCAGGATCGAAGGTGACGCCAAAGCGCCGCTCCATCCAGCGGGACGCCGCCTGCCTGAATTCGGGCAGGCCCTGCTGGAAGCCATACTTGCTGAGCGCGGGGTTACGGACGGCGGCTCTTAACGCTTCGACCGCGATCTCGGGCGGAGGTGTGTCGTTATCGCCCGCGCCCAGGTCGATGACGTCCACGCCGGCTTCGATGAGCCGCCGCTTGATGGCGGGAATCTCGGCCAGTGGGTAGCCAGGCAAACTCTGTAGCCGCTTGCTGTAGTTGATCATTGGTTGTCGGCACCGCGAACGGGGTTGGAAAGAATGCCCACGCCGGGGATCTCCACCTCGACGACGTCGCCGTGCTGCAGCGGCGCGGTTCCGGCCGGCGTGCCGGTGGCGATGAGGTCTCCCGGCTCCAGGGTCATGATGCCGCTCAGAAACGAGATCAACTCGGGAATCGAGAAGTGCATGTCGGTTGAACGGGCTCGCTGACGCTGGACGCCATTCACCCGGCAGATCAGCTCGAGTGAGCGCCAGTCGAGCCCCGCGACCACTTTCGGCCCAACCGGACAGAAGGTGTCGAATCCTTTCGCCCGCCCCCACTGCCCATCGGTCTTCTGAAGATCGCGGCAGGTGACGTCGTTGACGCACACGAATCCGCCGATGGCTCGCTCGGCTGCGGCCTGATCCACGTTCCTGACCCGCTTCCCAATCACGATGCCGATCTCCGCCTCGAACTCCACCCGGGTGGAGACGCTCGGAAGGAGGATGTTGTCACCGCTGCCGATCAGGGCCGTGGGCGGCTTGAAGAAAAGGATCGGCACCGCGGGTATTTCGTTACCCAGCTCCCGGGCGTGCGCCAGGTAGTTCCGCCCGATGCCTATGATCTTCGACGGACGCACCGGCATCATACCGCCGCTCCAATTCCTTGGCGGGCGAAAAAGTCCTCGCACTTGGTGCGGACCTGGGCCCAGCTTCCGATTACCCGCTCGGCCCGTGGAAGGCCGCTCAGAAGCAACGGTCCATAGCGCTTGGTGACGACCCGGCTATCGAGCAGTATCACCACCCCGGTGTCCTGCCGGCTCCGGATCAAGCGGCCGAAACCCTGCTTCAGCTTGAGCGCGGCATGGGGAAGCAGGTAGCTCATGAACCCGTCGAATCCCTCCTCAGCCAGGCGCTCCAAACGCGCCGCTGTGATCGGCTCGGAGGGCACTTTAAAGGGCAGTTTGTTCAGGACCAGGGTACGGAGCGCACGGCCCGGTACGTCGACACCCTCCCAGAACGAGTCGGTGCCAAGCAGGATTGCGTTCTCCAGCTCGCGGAAGCGGCGAAGGAGGGCGTCCCGGGGTGACTCGCCTTGCACCAGGATCGGCCAGCGGTCTCCCAGCACTATTCGGAGCTCCTGCGCCGCCCGTCGCAGGGCGGCGTGGCTGGTGAAGAGCACGAACATGCCGCCGTCCGAGGCGTAGGCCAGATCGGTGACCACCTGCACCACTGCGGCGCCATGGGCCGGCTCGTCTTCCCGAGGCTCGGGGAGATCGTTGGGAACACCGAAGATGCACTGGGAGGGATAGTCGAACGGCGACGGGAAGATCTCCCGCACCGTCACCGGTGACGACTCTCCGCTCAGGCCGAGACGCGACTCTAGAAAGGTGAACTCGCCCGCCGCGGCCAGAGTGGCGCTGGTGAGCACCACCGTCCGCAGGCGATCGAACAGCAGCTCGCGCAGCACGGGAGCCAGATCGAGAGGCACTGCCGAGAGGCTGACGTGCTGGCCGCGGGAGGTGCGTTCCATCCATCGCACCGTTGGTGAGCCGCCGGAGGCGGGCCGAAGGGTCCGGTTGAGCCCGTCGGAGACCGATTCGAGCCGCCGCATCACTCCACGCAGCTCCTGGAGGAGCTGCCCCCGGCGCTCGGTCTCCTCCGCTTGGGACAGACGATCCGCAATGGTCTCCACTGTGTCCCGCAGCGAGCGGAATGCGCCCAGCGCGGAATCGAGATCGAAGCCGAGTCCCTCGCCCCAGATCGGATCGCCGGCGAAGTTGTCGTCAAGACGCTGCTGTCCACCGGGAACATCCTCCAGCCGTTGATGGAGACGGAGGAAGAGGGCTTCGCTGGCCCGGCGGGCATCGCCGATGGCCGGGAGGAGCCGCTGCTGAAGCAGATCCAGGCTGGCTCGACTCAGAAGATCGGTCCGGCTCTGGAGCTCGTAGGAAAGGGTGGGAGCCAGTCCCCTGCCGTTCCGCTCGAACCGGGCCAACAGGCGGCGCACCGCCCGGCTGGTGACCTGAATGCCGAGGTGATTCGCCGCGACGTCCTCCAGATGATGAGCCTCGTCCAGGATCAATCGCTGGTACGGCGGCAGCACCGCGGCGTCCTGCCAATTGTCCTGCGCCTGCCGCACGGACAGATCGGCCGCGAGCAAGTGATGGTTCACCACGACGACATCGGCCTCGGCCGCGCGCCGCCGGGCGCGAAACAAAAAGCAGCGGTCGAATTCGGGGCATTTGAGTCGGGCACAGAGATCGGGCTCGGCGCTGACCTCGTCCCACACCTCCGGGCTCGGGCTAACCGGCAAATCGCTCAGGGTGCCGTCGGCGGTGTGACCGGCCCATTCCGCAATGGAGATCAGCTCGTCCAGCTTGTCCTGTTCCAGCAGGGTTCGCTGCGCCGTCACCGCCTGGTGCATACGCGCCAGACAGAGATAGTTGCGCCAGCCCTTGAGCAGGGCGAAGGTGGGGGTGTAGCCGTCGGTGCTCAGCGCCCTCCGCAGCAAAGGCAGGTCCTTGCCGACCAGCTGCTCCTGGAGGTTGATCGTGTTGGTGCTCACGACGGTGCGCTCATCGTTGGCGCGCGCCCAGGCCAGCGCCGGAACCAGATAAGCGAACGACTTCCCTACCCCGGTCCCTGCCTCCAGCAGCTGCACACCGCCGTCGTTATAGCCATCGGCGATGTGCGCTGCCATGTCGCGCTGGCTGCGGCGGTCCTCGTAACGGCTGAGCTCCTTCGCCACCGATCCCTTCTCTCCCAGCGTGTCGATGACGTCGAACGGATCGATGGCCACGACAGGCCGGTCACGGGGGACCTCTACAACCATGTAGAGATCGGTCGCGCCGTTGTTCAGGATGCCGAATCCCACGCCGGCATCGTGCAACCGCGCGGCAATGTTGAGATCGGCCGCGGAGGGTTCGAGCAGGCCACTGGGGTGGTTGTGGAGCAGGACTTCGCCCCGGCAGGCGCCGCCAGGGAGGGCGAGCACCATGTCAGCGGTACCCCGGGCCAGGGCTCTGGCACCGGTGATCACGCCATCACGGTCGATCTGAGCCACGAAGCAGACCTCCCTCCCGCCGGCCAAAGAGATCTCGTTCGCGAGGTAAGCCCGGACGCCGGGGGCGATTCGCTCGCTCAAGTCTTCAGCTCTTTCTTCTTCGCCGCCGGAAAGAGGACGTTGTTCAGAATCAGCCGGTATCCCGGCGAGTGCGGATGCAGGGAGAGATCGGTAGGCGCGTCGCCTATCTGGTGCTGGGGGTCTTCCGGATCGTGCCCGCCAAAGAAGGTCCAGGTGCCCTGTCCGTGCTCGCCATGGATGTACTTGACCCAAGGCGCGCCGGGTTCTTCGGCCAGGACGGTGACGCTTGGCTTCAGCGTCTTCCGGGTAAATGAAGTGGTGAGACCGTAGAAGTCGGGGATCACTTGCCGGTGGTTCTGAACCAGCATCGTGGCGACGGGATCGATCTTGGCGCTGAAGTTGAACAGGGTGTAAGAGCCGAGGGGCTGGCGCCGGTCGGGAGAGTTGACCTGATGTCCGTCGATATCGGAATAGACCGGCGTGGTGGGGCTGAGCTCCAAGTGCGCGTTGTGAAAGGCAAACGCCCGGTTCCACTTCATTCTGGCAGTCGCGTTGGGGTCCATCGGATCGCCATCGGCGTAGGAGGCCGCGATGTCGACCCCGTCGCCCGCCAGAGCCAGATCGAGGGTCTCGGTGGCGGTGCACATGGCGAACAGAAATCCGCCCTTCTCGACGAAGTCGGCGATCGCGACCGCAACAGCGCGCTTCTCCGCCGGCACCGAGGGAAAACCCAGCGACCGCGCCATGGCCCGGTTGCGCTCGACCATGTCCACCAGCCAGGCCGAGCCCGCGTAGTTCAGAAAGAACTTGGAGTACTGGCCGGTGAAGTCCTCGTGGTGCAGGTGGAGCCAGTCATACGTCTTCAGCTTCTGGCTCAGCACCTCGGGGTCCCACACCTTCTCGAACTCGATACCGGCGTAGTTCAGCGCCATGGTGACGGCATCGTCCCACGGCGGGGCGTTCGGCGGCGCGTAGACTGCCACTTTCGGTGGCTTCTCCAGTGGCACCGCGTCCATGTTTCCGCCCTGCAGCCCGCCCCGGATCTGGACCAGCTGACCATCGTCGAGCGGCTCGACCATCACCCCGGCCAATGCCGCGTCCCGGGCCGTGCCGGCATCGCTCGGCAGCAGGAATGCACCACTCCGGTAGTTGAGGAACCACTCCGCCTTAACACCTCGCTTGAGGGCTCGATAGGTAAGCCCATACGCCTTAAGGTGATCCGTCTGGGCATCGTCCATCGGAACCAGGAGCCAAGGGGCGGCGGAACCGAGGCGCCAGAAGCCGGTGCCCAGGGAGCCCGCGGGAGAGAGCGCCAGCAACCCGCCGCAGGTGCGGGAGACGAACTCGCGGCGCCTCATGTCTTCGGCACCGCTCCACGCGCCTGATCGAGCTTCCGGCGGGCCTGAGGCACGAGCGCGCTTTGAGGGTAGGTCAGAATGAGATGCTCCAGAATCTCTACCGCCTCTGCTCCACGGTGGTCGGAGAGGAGCAACTCCGCGAGGGCCAGCTCGGCCGCCGCGGCCGTGGACGGCGCTTCCTTTATGGCTGCCGCACGTAACAGGCGCTCGGCCTCCTCCGCCTTGCCCAACGCGGCAGAAAGACGCCCCGCCAGCAGGTACAGCTCCGCCCCACCATGCGAGGCCGGCAGCTCGGCTGCCACGCTCTCGAGCCCGGCGGTGGCCTGCGCGGTATCGCCCTGGTCCAGCTGCAGCAGGGCCCGGCCCAACTCCGGCATGCTGTCGCTCTCCAGCGGCTGCAGAAGAGCGAGCAGAGTCGTGCGGTGGGTGGCTTCGGCGCGATCTCCGGCGTAAGGGCCCGCCGCCTTGAACAGCTCGACCGCGCCGCTGATGTCGCCCCGATACAACCGGATCCGGCCGCTCAGCGCCAGGCCCTCGACGCTGCTGTCCGCCGCGATAGCCGAATCAGCGCGCTCGAGATTGCCCTGCTTCATCCACCCCAAGGTGATTTGCCGGCGAATGGCGTCGTAGTCATCGGCCGGCAAGCTGGGACGGAGCTCGGCCAGCCGGGTGGTTGCGTCGTCCAGTTTCCCCTCACTGATGAGTACTCCGATCAGTGTGGTCGCCGCGTCGGCAGCGACCGACCGGGGAGCCGCCCTGTCATCGGCCAGACCGCCCAGCATCCGGCGCGCGGCGGCCCTATCGCCCGCGGCGGTGTATGCCTGAGCAGCCTGGAGCCGAATGCGTGATGCCTGGACCTCGGGCGATCGCGCAGCAATGGCCTCCAGCACCATACCCTCCGTCCGCCTGGCCCCCTGACTCCGCAGCGTGCGGAGCTGATCGAGAAAGCCGCGAAGCACCGTTATCGCCTGGACCCGATCGGCCGGCAGCACCGCCGTTAAGACTCGGAAGCCGCCCGCCGGGTCTCCCCAGCGCGCCCGGAGGTCGGCTTGAACCCGCCGTGAGAGGAGATCGGAGTCGCGGCCGAGAAGGCGCAGGAGATCGGGACGTGCCGCCTCCGGAGCCTGAGCGAGAGTCGAGACTGCGGTGGCGCGGTAACCCGGCAGCCGGCGCACCGCCAGGAGCCACTCTCGAAGCGCGCTGGGGTAGTCCGCTTCCGCCAGAGCCAGCTGAGCCAGCTCGGCGGCCATTGCATCGGGCCGGCCCAGGCGCTCGCGGCCGCGGAGGTACGCGGTGCGCGCGGCGGAACGATTCTGCCGCCCAAGCTCCGCAGCGCCCCACTCGCGGTATGGAGCTTCTTCGGTTGGTGCAATCCTGGCCCACCGCTCCGCAATGCTACGCACGCTGTCCGGCTGATCGGCGGCGGCCCAGGCTCTGAGCGCGATGCCATAGACGGCCGAGCTCGAAGGTGCGGCCGCAAGGGCTGCGCTGACTGTCGGCAGAATATCGGCGCTCCGGTTGAGGGGCAGCAGTGATCGCTCCAAGCCGAGCAGGGCGGATACATCCGCGGGCTTCCCGGCAAGCACGGCCCGGTACGCTGCCACCGCCCCGGCGTAGTCGCCCCGGCGCTCGAGGTCGAATGCCCGGGTCATACTCGTCTGCTGCGACCACGCACGCGCTGGGAGCAGAAGCAGGACGGTCCACAGGGCAGAGCGAGCCAGGAGGGCCATCGGATCACCTCACGGAGGGCTGAGATAAGCGGCGGAAGTAATCTACCACCAGCCGTCGCTCCTCCGGAGAGAGTTGCTGGAGCTCCTCCCAGGTCGGGACCCGCAGCCTCCGGTTCTCATCCTCCAATCGAGCTCGCAGCGCCGGCGGAAGATGGATGCTGTCGCCGGTGGCGGTGGTGCTCTGCCGCTCCTTCTTCTCGTCCTCCTCCCGTCCCTGGAGAGTTCTTCCAGCATCGAGCATCCGGCGGAAGAGCCGCTGCTGTCTCTCGACCGTCTGACGTTCCAGCCTTCCTCCTTGCAACCTCCGGGAAAGCTGGGCAGCCTCGTCGGCCATGTCGCCCGCTCCGGGAATGCTTCCCCCTCCCCGCAGTTTCTCCAGCTCCTGAGCGAGAGCACGCTGCTTGGCCGCCAGTCGTTGGAGCTGTTCCCGGATTGCGCCGCTCCCGGCCATCGGCAGCATGCCGGCGCCCTGCTGTCCCAGACCTCCCTGCTGTTGAGCGAGTTGCGCAAGGCGCTCGAGCGCCTCGGCCAGCCCGGACCCGGACTGCGAGCCTGAGACGTCGCCCCTGGCCCGCAGCAGCTGATGCGCCGCGGCGTTGAGCCCGTCCACCGCTCCTCCAGCCTGGTCTGCCGCCTCCCGGCTGTTTGGAGCGGCCGAAGAAATCGCCTCTCGAGCCTGCTGCATCCGCATCTGGGCCGCCCCGAGTGCGGCTCCGATCTGGGGAGGAACCAGGGCATTCTTTCCGCCCGCCTGCCTGACTTGCTCCAGTACCCTCTGCACGCCCTCTTCTATGGCGGCCTGTTCGGCCCGGGTCGATGCGCTCGGGTCGCCCCGCTCACTCAATTGTTCCTGCACCGCGAGCTGGCGTTCGGCGAGCCGGCTGGTCTCGCTCAACGCCTGATCGATCGCTTCCACGACCTGCCTCCGCCACTCCCGCTGCATCTCTTGCCGTCGTTGTTGCAGCTGGTCACTCAAGGGCGCCAGAGAGCGCGACGCCTCTTCGCCCTGCTGTCTGGCCTGGGGGCGCTGCCCTCGCTGGGCCGACCTCGCTGCCTGCTGCATCTGTCCGGAGGCCTTTCCCGCCTGCTGGGCCAGGTCCTGCATCGCGGCCGGCTTCCCCTCGGCGGAAGCATCTTTGGCGATCTGCTCCAGCGCGGCTGCCAGGGAGTCGGTTCTGGTGGCGAGCTGCCGTTCCGCCATGGCGGAGCGCGCGCTGTCGCCCGAGCCGACTTGGTCGTTCCATTCCCGTTGTTCTCGCGCCAGCTCCTTCGACTCCTGACTCAGATTTGCCAGATCTCCTTCGAGGGCGGCACGGCGAAAGAGCTCGCGGCTCCGCTCCAGCGCTTCGCGAAGCTGCTTCTGCGCCTCCGCCAGTTGCTGCAGAGCATCTTTGGCGCGTTCCGCATCGAGATCCCTAAGGGCCTCCTGCAGGCTGGCGAGCTTTTGCCGGAGCTCGGGCGAGAGCGCGCGCTCCAGCTGGTTCCGAATCTCGGAGAGCTGCCGCTGCCATGCCGTGTCGTGCACTCCGGCCGCCTCGGCGCTTTGTCGCAGCGCCTCCAGCGATTTCTCGACGGACTCCGCCTGCCGGATGAGCTCCTCCTGAGACTTGGCGACGGCTTCGGCCCGCTGCGCCTCTTCGTACGAGAGCGACTCGCTGTCCTTGGCGCCCGCCCCTCCGCCGGGCCTGGCGCGCTCTCGCGCCAGATCGTCGGTCTGGCGTTCCACCAGCCTGCTCGCGTTGGTGATCGAATCGAGCTGGCTGGCGACGTTCTCGGTGGCCCGTCGTTGAGCGGCCCTGACCTCGCTCATCGTCGGCAGGCGAAGAACGAACTCGCGCGAGCGGCCGACCTGTCCCCGTGGCGTGTTGTCCCTGGCGGTCGCGAAGTAGCGCACGGTGTCGCCAGGAAGGAGGCCGCGGCGGTTCAGGTCGAGAGTAAAGGTGAGCATGGCACGATCGGGCCGCTCGGCAGGCACCGGCACGCTCTCCCGGCGTGCCGAGTCGATCAGGCCCAGGCGACTGATCCGACGGCTCTCTAGGGTGACGGCGGTGATGGCGTGGTCGTCTCTGGCGTCGATGATCAGTGGCAGCAGAAGGCTCAGCGGAGCCAGGGTATCGGCACCGGGCACCGGGATCTCGACCGCCGGGGCGCTATCCGGCACCAGCCGGATGGGCATCCGGACCGAATCTCCGGCGAGCGGCGCTCCAGAGGTGGTTACGATTGCCAGGCGGTACTCGCCCGAGCGGTGGGGAACGAAGGTCCCGGCAAAGCGGGTCGCAGTCACCTCCAGCGATTCGGTCTTCTCGCTGGACAGCCAGGCGGCGCTCGCGAGACGCGCCGTCGCCTCTCCGCGGGTCTCGAGCCGGGTCCCAGTGGGGAGGATGAGCGTATCTCCCCCAGTCGGCACCGGCTCGTTCTCCAGCCCCAGATAGGACGGGTACCGTGCGATCACGTTGAGCGTGCCCAGAAACACCGGCAGCCGGACGCGTACGATTACCGTATCGGAAGAGCGACCCCCGCTGGTCAGACGGGCGAACAAGTCGCTCTGCAGCGGCGGAGTCGAGATCGTAGCGCGTCCGAGGGAATCGAGGCGCACACCCCGTGCCTTCCAGGCCTCGCCGGGCGCACGAAACCAGAGAGTCGCTGCCTTACGGCCCATGGCCTCGAGGTGCAGGTCTACCGGCTGCCCCCGGTCGACGAGCTTCTCGGCCGCGCGCAAACGGACCGGAGCGACAGTGGCTTCCCAGGCACGATGCGGATGCCACAGCGCGGCAGCCGGACCGCTCACCGGCCCGGCGGAGGTAAACGCGGCAGCCCCGATGACGAGGCCAACTAGACCGGCCGCCGAGACCATCCGCACCGGCCGGGCGATCGGCTCGACCGCCGCCGCACCCCGCCGGGCCACCTCCTCCGCCTGAGCGCGGTCAGCCAGATCGAGCAACTCGCCGCTGGTGCCGGCGGCGGCGGTATCGAGCAGCGCCGTCAGGGTACCGTGCCGCCAGGCCCCGAGCTCCTCCAATCTTCGCGCCAGCCGCGGCAGTCGAGAGCCGGGTCTGAGTTCCCCACGCCAGATAGGTAATGGCCGCGAGTCCCAGCAGAGCCATGCTCCAGGCGAGCAGCACCCAATAGGGGGCGCTGAACCAGCCGAGCCGCACGGTCCAGGCCCATGCCCCAAGCAGAGCGCCAACGGTGCCGAGCCCGAATGCGGCCCATCCCGCCCCGTTGCGGCTCCTGAGCGGCCGGCCCAGCCGCTGGAGAGCGCGCTGCGTGGCCGGTGCGGTCACCCGCCGTATCCTACCGAGTAGGCAAAGAGGTTCACCCCCATGCGGAGCGCCGCCTCGCGTTTTTCCGGGGTGTCATGATGGACCTGGGGATCTTCCCATCCATCCCCGAGGTCGGTCTGATACGAGTAGTAAACCACGAGGCGACCGTCCAGGAAGATGCCGAATCCCTGCGCGGGTTTGCCGTCGTGCACGTGAATCTTGGGGATTCCCCTCGGAAGATCGTAGAGCAGATGATAGATCGGATGGTCGAGCGGGACCTCCACCAGCGGGTGATCGGGAAAGAGTCGCGCCAGCTCACGCCGGATCGATACGTCCATCCCGTAGTTGTCGTCCGCGTGGAGAAACCCTCCCTGCTGGAGATACCGGCGCAAGGTGGCGAGGTCCCGGTCGCTCCAGTGGACGTTGCCGTGGCCGGTCATGTACAAGTAGGGGACATTCCAGAGATCGTCGTCGCTCAGGGTGACGACCTTTTCCTCTGTGGCGACACGAAGCCTGGTGCGGGTCCTGATAGCGGAGAGCAGATTCGGAAGACTCGAGGGATTGGCGTACCAGTCGCCGCCACCATCGTAGTGCAAACGTCCGATCGTCATGACCGGAGCGGGATCGATCGGTGCAGCTGGCGCGCCCACGGCGATGCCGAGGGCGAAGAGCATCCGTGGGATCACGGCAACTCCATCACGAGCTTGTAGGCTTCGTTTCTCGGAAGGCCGAGAGACTGGGTGAGTCTTTGCACCACCTCACGGCGGCTCATGCCCTCGGCCAGGAGCGAGGTAGCCTGTTCGATGGCGTCTTCGGTTCGGTCCGGCTCGGTAGCCGGCTCACCCGTTCCTTGAAGCACGATCGTCAGCTCTCCCCGCGGGGGCACTGCCGAATAATAGTCGACCAGCTCGCCCAAGGTCCCGGTACGGATGTCCTCGTGCATCTTGGTCAACTCGCGGCACACCACCGCGATCCGGCCCGGGCCCGCCAGCGGAATGAGATCCTCGAGCAAGGCGACCAGTCGCGGCGGCGCCTCAAAAAGTACGACGCTCCACTCCTCGGCTGCCGCACGGCTGAGCAGCCGGGAGCGTTCTTTACCTTTTCGAGGGATGAATCCAAGGAAGAGATAACGGTCGCCTGAAAGCCCGGCGGCTGAAAGCGCCGTGGCCACCGCGGAGGGGCCTGGGACCGGCACTATCGGAATTCCGGCGTCGCGGGCTTGAGCGACGAGCTCCGTCCCGGGATCGCTTACCGTGGGGGTTCCCGCGTCCGAGACTAATGCAATGTCCCGACCTGAGCGCAGGATATCGAGCAGCCCCTCCAGCCGGTGCTCACCCGAATGGGCGTGAAAGCTGAGGAGACTGGGCCGGGCCCCGAGGTGGCTCAGCAGCCCCCGGGTACGGCGGGTATCCTCGGCGGCAACGACTGGTACCTTCGCCAGCAGCTCCGCGGCGCGGGTCGAGAGGTCACCAAGGTTGCCGAGCGGGGTCGCCACTACGTACAGGGTGCCGGGGGGCATGGTGGAATACTAGCGGGAAAGACGGGAAGGACGGGAAGCGGAGGTACGGGAAAGACGGGAAGGAAGGGCAGGCGAAAGAGGAAGAAGCAGGAGAGCGTCTGTCATCCTGACCGCCACTTACCTCCCGTCCTTCCCGTCCTTCCCGTCCTTAACTAAGATGCTGCTTGATCTTCCCTTCGAGCGTGGCCTTCGGCACCGCGCCAATGACGGTGTCCACGTGCTGGCCGTTCTTGAAGAAGAGAATGCTGGGTATCGAGCGGACGTTGAACCGCATGGCGGTCCGCTGGTTCGCGTCCACGTCGACCTTGGTCACCTTGGCCTTGCCGACGTATTCGCCGGCGAGCTGGTCGAGGATCGGCGCCACGATCTGGCACGGCCCGCACCACGACGCCCAGAAATCCACGAGTACAAGGCCGTTCGCTTGCTCGATCTCCGCAGCGAACGAGGCGTCGCTCACGTGCACAGTCAAGGTATTCGTCGCGCCCATGTTGGTTATTCTCCTGTTGTGTTTATGCCGGACGGTGGCCTCGACTAGCGGGCAGCCGTCCTAACCTGTTTGGGAGGGACCAGTGGCCGATCTCCCCCGTATCGCGCATGTCGGAATTGCGGTCGCCGACCTGGAAGCGGCCCTTGCTTTTTACAGGGACGTCCTTGGCATCGTGCCGCATCCGCCCGAAACCGTCGATGGCGCCACCATCCTGGCGCTTCCACTGGGAGACTCGGAGGTGGAGCTGCTCACGCCGCTCCAGCCTGACAGCCCCATTGGAAAGTTCCTGGCCCGCCGAGGCCCGGGCATCCACCACATCTGCTACCGGGTTGCCGATCTGGACGCGGCGCTAGAAGCGTGCCGGGCAGCCGGATACCGTCTGGTAGACGAGGTGCCACGAATCGGGGCGGCGGGCCGCAGGATCGCCTTCGTGCATCCGAAGGCTACTGCTGGAATCCTGCTCGAGTTGACCGACTAGCGGACTAAAAGATAACAGCGCCCGGCGAGGAAGGTTCCCGGGTTAACCCTGAGGAGCGCTGTCTCTCGGTGCACCATCCTGACAGGGGCGCGCCGGGTTCCCTGCCGCAGCCAGGTCGAGCTGGGTGACGATCCAGGAACCGTCGCGGATCTTGATTGCAGTGAAGGGTACTGCCCAGGTGCAAGACTGGCGTTTGATCTCGACCATCAGCGCCCGGCGATTCTGGTCGGTTTCCGGCTCGTCCGAGGTGATCCGAAACGAGTCATTGCGGAGGTAGGCCTGCATGACTGCGATCCGGCGCTGCCAATCGGGAGGCTGATTGGTTTTGGCCGCGGGTCCGCTGGCGGTGCCCCAAAGGTTCGCCATCTTAGCCACGTTGCTGTCGGCAACCGCCTGCATAAAACTCTGCACGGCATCCTTGGCGGAATTGGCGGGTTGTGCCTGGGGCGCGCTGCCGCCGCCGCAAGCAGCGAGGAGAAGCACCGATCCGAGCCACCGTTGCTTAGTCACAAGTCTCTCGCTGAGCTAATGTTAGGTTGCGAAGTTAACTGGCACCGGAGCAGCGAGCAATGACTCCGACACGGCTCTATATCAACGTCGACCACGTAGCCACCGTGCGTCAGGCACGCCGCACCGATGAGCCCGACCCGGTCGAGGCCGCGCTGCTGTGCGAACAGGGGGGCGCGCAGGGCATCACGGCGCATCTGCGCGAAGACCGGCGGCACATCCAGGACGACGACGTGGAACGTCTCATGGCCGCCGTTCAGGTGCTCAACCTGGAGCTGGCCACCAGTCCCGACGTCCTCGCCCTTGCCTGCCGGCTCCGGCCTTACCAGGCTACGCTGGTCCCCGAGCGGCGGGAGGAGATTACCACGGAGGGAGGGTTGGACCTCAGCCGTCCCAATCCAACAATGCGAGAGACGATACGCCGCCTGGAGGAGGTCGGGGCCCGGGTCAGCCTCTTCATCGATCCAGACCTCCGGACAGTGGACGCCGCCAAGGATCTCGGCGTTCCCGCCATCGAGCTGCACACCGGGCGCTACGCCAATGGCTGGCGGCAAGGCAACACCGCGCTGGAAGAGCTGCAGCGTGCGGCCCGGCACGCGGTCGACATGGGCCTCTTCGTGCATGCCGGCCATGGACTCACCTACGTCAACGTGGCACCGATTGCGGCGATTCCGGAGATCGAGGAGCTCAACATCGGCCACAGTGTAGTGAGCCGTTCCGTGATGGTCGGGATGAGGCAGGCGGTGACAGAGATGCGAAGGGCGATGGAGTCGGGAGCTAGGAGCTGTGGGCTGGGAGCTGGCGGCGGGGAAAAGAGTTGATGCTATGGTCCACGCCTCGTACCTGCCAACCCGTCAGCGCGGTCTCCCCTGACACCTGACCCCTTATCCTTTGGCCCTTACCCCTTTGGCCCTTATGCTCGAGCCCTTGGCTCCCAGCTCCAAGCTCCCAGCTCCTAGCTCCCCATGACCAATCCCCTCGGGGCCGCTGACTTCTTCGCGTTGGAGGCTGGTGAGTGTCTGGACCGCCTGGAGACGCTCGTCTCCCAGCCGGAGCCGCCATCCGCCGACGAGTTCCTTCGCAGCGCCCGCGTGCTTCGGGGCTCGGCGCTCATGGCCGCCCAGACTCACATTGCCCGGGCAGCGGCCGGGTTGGAGGCCCTCGCCCGTGCTCATCGCGAGCATCGGCGACCCTGGGACGCGGCTACTCGTGAGCAGGTGGCGCAGGCGGTGGAGGAATTCCGTCTTCTCGTCCGCCGAGTTTCTGAGTGGAGCGAGGCCGACACCGCCCGTGCCGGCCGGCTCGGCCGAGGCCTCGAGACCCTGGCCGGCCGCACAACGACCAGCGTGCCCGAGCGCGCGGCGGAGACCGAGCGGCCCGAACTGCACACGGGGGTACGGGCGTTTGTCGCGCGTGAAGGGGCCCTGATCGCGAGCGCGCTCGACCGGGCCGCCCGGGCCCTACGGGCGACCCCCGGCGACCGAGAACCGCTGTACAACGTCATCCGCCGGATGCAGTCGCTTCGGGGCCTGGCCGAGCTGGGTGATCTCGTGCCGCTGCCCGAAATCCTCGATGGTATCGAGCTGGCGGTGGGCGACCTCACCCGACTCTTCGCACCTCCGCCCGACGTCGATCAGGTGATGGAGTCCGCCGGCCAAGCCCTGACGCGCATCTCGCGCGACGTTGCCGAGCGTGGAAGGCCCGACCCCGATGCCGAGGAGGCCCGCCGGTTCACCGAGCTGCTGCTCCGCGCCTTTGCCGTGGAGCGAGACGTCGTGCCAATCGAATCGCTCTATTTCAGCGGCGATCGTGAGCCGCTCACCCGGCCCTTGTCGCAGCCTCAGTTCACCTCGCCGGAGCCGCTGGGCCCGCTCGAGCTGGTCAGCCAGGGTGAGCACCTGTGTCAGACCGCCGACCTGATCGCCGCTGCCCGCTCCCCCACCCAACGAGATCTCCGGTTGTACCACCTGCTCGGCGCGCTTCGCTCCGCCTCCACCCCCAGTCCCGATCCGGTGGCGGGCGCTCTGGGCATCTTCGCCCGGTCCGCGCAGGAGGCACTCGCGGCTGGGGTGGCAAGCCATTCGCTAGTGGAGCTGGTTGGACGGCTGCGCGAAGCGGGCGAGCTGCTCCGCGCTGTGGGAGAGAGTGACGACCGGATGTTGATCTCCCGCCGCCTGCTCGACGTCGCACATCGGCTGGATGGTTTGCGAGCGGTGAAGGAGCCGGCGTCTTCAGCCGAGTCGCCAATAGTCCCGATCGAGTCACTCGGGTACCAGCCTGACCAGGACGTGGTCCCGATCGAGTCACTCGGCTACCAGCCCGACCAGGACGTGATCCCGATCGAGACCCTCGCGCCGGACGAACCGGCTGCGGTGGCGTCCGGCGGCATCGAAGCCAGTTTCAAGACGTTCGACCTGCTGATTCGCCAGCGCGCGCCGGCCACTCCATCGCTCGACGCGCTGGTTCGAATAGCCACTGCTAGGGACCACGCCGCCCCGGTGCCGACCCCGGTGTCGCCGGCCGCGGCGGTGTCCGCGCCTCGTACGTCCGAACCCGAGCCTGAGGAAACTGCGGTGGCCATCGGCACTCTGTGCTACAATGGACAGGCCGCTCTCGAGCGGGCCGCCACCGTGCGCCATGAGATTAACGCGGCGCTCCTCCGCGACGCGAGCCTGGAAACCCTGCAACCCTTGCTCCAGGAGCTGCTCGACCTCGTTCCTCTCGCGCTTGACCGCTCCTGAGTCACGTGCCCGGCGGAGCTTCGTCCGCCGGGCTCTGCCTGCCGCACTCGCTATCGGTGTCTCGGTAGCGCTGTTGGCCTGGGCCCTGCGGGGTGTCAGTGCGGAAGCAGTGCTGCACCACATCACCAGCGCACGGCCGGGCCCGCTCCTCGCGGCCGTCATTCTCGCCACCCTCACCTATCCTCTCCGGCTGATACGCTGGCGCCTGCTCCTCAGGGATGAGCGCGGGGAGCCATATCCCTCCGGACCGCTCTGGCACGCGATTGCCCTCGGCTTCACGGCCAACAACCTGCTTCCCCTTCGCGCGGGCGAGCTGATCCGTTCCTACACCGCCGCCCGGCTGGCACAAGCGCGGTTCATGACCGTGATCTCGTCCGTGGCAGTGGAGCGCATCTTCGATGCGCTGACGGTGGTTGCCCTGCTGACCTTCGCTCTCCTCAACTCGGATCTGCCGAGCTCGGTTAGGGTCGCCGGCACCTCTGTGACGCAGCTTGCACGCGCGGCCGGTGTAGTCAGCATGGTGGCTCTGCTGCTGGCGATCATGGTCGTGGCTGCGCCCGTTGCCGCCGAGAAACTGGTCAGGCGGCTGCCAGTCTCCACCCGGCTGGCGGACCGAATCGTAGACCTGGTCGAGGGAGTCCGGCACGGCCTAGCGGTCCTCCGTTCTCCGGGCCGGCTTGCCGGAGTGATCTTCTGGTCAATGGTGATCTGGCTGGTCAACGCAGCGGCGTTCTACTTGGGTTTCGCTGCGTTCGGCATTCCGGTGAGTTATGCCGGAGCGCTTCTGCTGCAGGGGCTCCTGGTTCTTGGCATTTCCGTGCCCTCGACCCCCGGCTTCTTCGGTCCCTTCGAGGCCGTCATCGTTGCGGTGCTGGCGCTCTACGGGATACCGGGCAGCCTGGCTTTTTCCTACGCGATCGCCTTCCACGTCACGACGCTCGTGCCCATCACACTGCTTGGCCTATGGTCGCTGACTCGGACTCCTGAGGGATTCGGCGTGCTGCGCAGGACGCCGCCATGACGGCGACGAGCGTGAGCCTACCTGCCCTGGCCAAGGTCAACCTCTTTCTTCGTGTGCTCGCGCGCGAGGGGGATGGCTTTCACGGCATCGAGACCCTCCTCTGTCTCGTGAGCCTGGCGGACACCCTTCGAGCGGAGCGGCGGGAGGGGCGTGGAGTGACGATCGAGGTCTCCGGCGCAGATGTCGGAGCGCCGGAGCAGAACCTGGCGGTCAAGGCCGCGACAGCTGTTCTGGACGCGGTCGGCCACCGGTTCGCCATACATCTCGCGCTCACCAAGCGTATTCCTGTCCGCGCGGGCCTGGGGGGTGGCTCGAGCGACGCGGCAGCGGCGCTGCATGCCGCGAACCGCCTGGCCGGCGACCCTGTCCCGCGCCACGAGCTGGTGCAGCTGGCCGCCCGCATCGGTAGCGACGTTCCTTTTTTTTGCACCGGAGCTCCGCTCGCGCTCGCCTGGAATCGAGGGGAGCGCATGCTTCGGCTCCCGCCTCTGCCTTCAGCCCCTGCCCTGCTGCTCACGCCCAGGGTGGCGGTTGCAACTGCCGAGGCGTACGGATGGGTTGATGCCGCCAGACAATCGGCTGGGCGACGAGGCGCCGTCGCGCTCGATCTCGATGCGCTATCGGGGTGGGGAGACATTGCACGGATGGCGGGAAACGACTTCGAGTCTCCGGTCTTCGGCCGCTACAGCGAAGTGCGCGACGCATTCGAGGCGCTGGTCGGCACCAGACCTCTGCTCTGCCGCATGAGTGGCTCGGGATCCACCCTCTTCGCCATTTACCGGTCGGCGCGGGACCGGAATGACGCGGCGATGATGCTCGGCCGGAAGCACGGCACCCTTACACCGGTCGAGACCATCGCAACGCCCGCCCCAGCGCCAGAGACGGGCACCGCGCTCACCTGAGGCGAAAGCTCTTCCCGTAGGATGGAACGCCGTTCTGGTTGATAATGAACAGCAGATAGTACCCCGGCGGCGCCAGATTGGGGCTGGGGGGTGCGGTTACGGTAAGCCCACCAGCAGTCGGAACGAACGACAGCCGATTGAATCTCTGGTTGGAATCGAACGCGTGCGTCACGGAGCCTAGCCGGACAAGGGTGACGGCGCCGATGGTGCTTGCCTGGGCAGTACTGATAAAGAAGGACTGTCCGTATCTCGCCGAACCGGGCAAGCTCGAGATGGAGGGCCGCGGCCCTTTGAAGAGATAGGGCGGGGAAAAGATCTCCGCGTTCCGCTGGGAGGTGACGCCGGTACCGTCCCCGCTTCCGGTGACCAGGACGCGTCCGTCCCGCAGCAGCAGCGCGGTGGCGTGATAGACACGAATTACCGAGCTGCTCGCCAGGGTGGTCCAGCTTCCCGTGGCGGGGTCCCACAGCTCTGCCGGGTACACTGCACGCGATTCGTCGCTGAACAGGGTGCCGCTGGTTCCACCGGTGACTAGGACCTGGCCGGTGGGGAGGATGGTGGCATTGAGATGGCGTCGGGCGTAGGCCATGGATCCGGTCCACTGCCACGTCGGACTGGCCTGATTGAGATCGATGATCTCCGCCGTATTGGTGGTGAGACCGCCCCCGGCATAGAGCACCTTGCCGGGCTCGTACATGACGGCGGAGCCGTAATCACGGATTCCATACCGGCGGCTTCCCACGGTGGTCCAGGAGCCGCTACCCGAGGTGGACAGATAGTACGTGGACTGGGTCTCCCCAGCGTAGAACACCTTGCCATTCGGTGCCAGGAAGGTGCGGGGATAATAAGGAAGCGAGCGGCTCGCGCCGGTCAGAGCACGCCAGCTGGTTCCGGTCCAAACCTCCGGGATACGCACCACCAATCGGTTCTGGTCCCGGCCGGCGAGCGTTACCAGCTGGCCGTTGGCGAGGGTGGTGGTGGTCGGGTACCACCGTCCCTTCGCCATCGGCGAGACGGACGTCCACGTTCCGGCGGAGGGATCATACACGTTGGCGTCGGGTATGCCGTGGTGGTCACTCAGATGGCCGCCGTTCACCAGCAGCCGGCCATCGGGAAGGAATGCATGTCCACCGCAGAAGAGCCAGGAGGGACTGGGCGACGCTGTGAAGGCCTTGGTCGATGGGTTCCAGAGATATGGGATACCAGCCTTGCCCCAACTCAGCACCTTACCATTACGCAGCAGGTGGAGGTGCACCGCAACGTTCGGCCAGGCGAAGGGAGCGCTCCATTTTCCGACGGTTGCCTCGGTTCCGACCGACGCCACTGACGCCGAGATCGGTGAAGCACCGCAGGGTGTACCCTCGTTCTGCCTCCGTGCCACCAGTTGCTCGTCCTGGTACAGCTCGACCACTCCACGGTTCTCTGTTTGCAGCTCGGTTTCACTGTGGCCCGGGTCCTCGCCCGGGCCTTCGCGAAGCGTGAGGCCACCGGTCTCGCTGGTGCCGACTACGCGATAGGAGACCTGGACGGCCGACGAGGTGGCGTTGGTGGCGAGGAACTTGTTGCCGCAGACGTACACCAGGTCGAGCAATCCCAGCATGCTGCCCGGGGGGTCGTGCTCGATTGGTACTTCGGGTCGTATCGGAGGAGACTGGGAGGCGTCCTGGCAGGAGGTGAGAAAGCCGGCCGCCGTGATACAACATATTGGAACAAGCGCGGGGTAGGCGCGCATACAGGTCTCCTGGCTGGCTCGGGATAGGTCGTCATCCCAGCTGGATGATCCTTCCGAGCGAAGGAATCCGCGTGCGATTCAGAATGATTACAGGGGCTGTCCCGGAGCCGCCAGATTCCCACTCGATGACCCGAGCTCAGCGCTTGGTCACGCTGGCGTCCACCATCTCGCGAACTTTGCGGGCCAGCGCTTCCGGGGCCAGCGGTTTCTGGAGGAATTCCTGGCCCTCATCGAGTAAGCCGCGGTGAACCACGTCCATGCCGGTATACCCGGAGGTGAAGAGCACCGGCACGTCCGGCCAGCGCTCCGCCAGCTGAGCCGCCATCTCGCGACCACCAAGATCCGGCATGACCACGTCGGCCACAATGAGGCTAACCCGTCCAGCCTCGGCCTCCATGATGTCCAGCACTGCTCGACCGTCCGCGGCTTCCAGAACGGTATAGCCGCAATCTCGCAGGGTCCTTGCCATGATCCCGCGTACCATGGCTTCATCTTCAGCCACCAGCACGGTCTCGTTGTCGCGCGCGGTCGGCGCCGGCTCGCGTGGATCCGTAGCGCCGGGGGAGGTGGGCACCACCGGAAAGTAGAGCTTGAAGGTGGTGCCGAGGCCGGGCTCGCTGTAGACCCAGATGAAGCCTCCGCTCTGCTTGACGATGCCATAGACGGTGGAGAGCCCAAGCCCGGTTCCCTGCCCGACACCCTTGGTGGTGAAAAAGGGCTCGAAGATTCGCCCGAGGGTGGCACGGTCCATCCCGTGGCCGGTGTCGCTGACAACCAGTGCTGCGTACTCGCCCGGCCTGAGCGAACCCACCGATTTCCCGGCCGTGTAGGCCTCGTCCAGCACCACGTTCATGGTCTCGATGGTGAGCCTTCCCTCGTCGCGCATCGCATCGCGTGCGTTCAGAGTGAGGTTGATCAGGACCTGTTCGAGCTGCCCGGGATCGGCCCTGACCGGGCCGAGGAGGGGAGAGAGGTGCATCCGCAGCCCCCGAATCTCTCCCAGAGTCCGGCTGAGAATCGGCTCCAGGTCCCGAATAGTGGCATTCAGGTCGAGTACTTGTGGTTGGAGTACCTGTCGGCGGCTGAAGGCAAGAAGCTGTTGGGTGATCCCTGCAGTGCGCTTGGCCGCTTTCCAGATTTGATCGACATCCTCGCGGACCGGGCCGGGGAGGTCGGTGCGCTGAAGCACGTAGTCGGCGCAACCGAGCACCACCGACATCATGTTGTTCGCCTCGTGCGCGATACCGCCGGCTAGTTGCCCCACCGAATCCATGCGCTGGGCCTGGCGCAGGCGCTCCTCGGTCAGCTTCCGCTCGGTCGTGTCGAGACACACGCCCGTCAAGTAGAGCGGCTTCCCCCTCTGGTCCCGCACCACCCGACCCTGATCGGCGAGCCAACGCACCCTTCCATCGGGAAGGACGATCCGGAATTCGTAGTCCAGCCCGCCGCCACCGTCGAGGGCGCGCTCGACCGAGGCGGCGACGAACGTACGATCGTCCTGGTGGACCCGCTCGATGAAATGCTCGTACTGAGTCACCTGCCGGCCCGGCTCGATTCCATAGAGCTCGTGCAGCTGCTCGTCCCAGGCCAGCGTGTTGCTGTCAACGTCCCACTGCCAGGTGCCCATCCGCGCGGCCTTGAGCGCAAGACGAAGCCGCTCCTGGCTCCGCAACAGCGCTTCGGCCGCCAGTTTCTGCTCGGTAACGTCCCGTTTGATCGACGAGGCGCCAACCACATCCCCATGGGCGTTGTGAATCGGCGACACGCTCACGGCGATGTAGATCCGCTGGCCATCCTTCCGGATCCGCTCGGCCTCGAAGAAATCCACCCGTTGGCCCCGGCCAAGGCGTTCCAGGAGGTCGCGCTCGGCGTCGTGGAGCTCGTCGGGGATGAGACGAAAGATCGACTGGCCGACCATCTCGGTTTCGCTGTAGCCGAAGATCCGTTCGGCTGCCGTGTTCCAGCTGGTCACGATGCCGTCGAGCGTCTTGCCGATGATGCCGTCGGCTGAGGAAGCGACGATGGCCGCCAGCCGGGCGACTGCCTGCTCCCTTTCCTGATGCGCGGTGACGTCTCGAGTGAAACAGCGGGTGTGAACGAAGCGCCCGTCCTCGAAGTACCCACTGGAATCGATCACAACGTGTATGGTCGAGCCGTTCTTGGACCGCAGCCGGGCCGGGTAGTCGTGCAGCACCTCACCGGCGAGAAGCCGCCGCAGGAAATCATCGATGACCGCCCTGTCCTGGTGAAAGTCGACGATGTTCTTGCCCGACGAATTCTTCGCGGTCGTAGCCCAGCAGGTCGAGCTCGGCCTGGTTGACCCTGAGGATGGTGCCGTCGGGCCCGACCCAGTGCATCGGAACCGCGGCGTTCTCGAAGAAATCGGTGAGCTCCTGCTCTCGACGCCGAAGCTCGGCTCCGGCCTCTTTGAGATCGTGGATATCCACCGAGGTTCCCACCCAGTGCTGCAACTGTCCCTCGGAGTCTCTCAGCGGGACGACGCGGGCCAGCATCCAGCGGTATACCCCATCGTGCCGGCGATAGCGGAGCTCCATCTCGAACGGCTGCTCCAGGTCGAGGCACCGGCTCCACTGCTGCTGGACAGCGGCGACCTCGTCGGGATGGTCGAAATGCGCCCTGCCCCGCTCGTTGATCTCCTTGAGGCTCGATCCGGTGTAATCCTCCCAGGTACGGTTGACGTAGAGAATGCGACCGCTCGGGTCGGTCAGCCACAGGAAACCGGGCGCCACCTCGCCGAAGGCTCGGTACCACTGCTGAGTGGCCTGGAGCGTAGTCTCAGTCATGGAATGGGGTGTGCAGCAAGTTGCACTGAATTAGCAGCGTCTGAGCCGATCAAGAGAAGGTAGAGAGTGGCATGGCCGGTGACCCAGGTTCCGGGGAGCCGGAAGTGGGAGAACGAAGTTACGGGCCTCGGAACATGCATAGCAAGTGGTACGCCTGGCCGTCCCTTTCGTCCAGGCTCCGGGACCGCTTAGCTTCAGACCACCGGCCCCACCCTGTAGCTGGCCCTTCGTCCAATGGCAGGACAGCGGACTTTGGATCCGTTAATGGTGGTTCGAATCCACCAGGGCCAATTGGAGTTACGACTTTCTGCTCCAGTTTGGTTCCACTGAAAGGGTAGGAGAAGCGTTCAGCTTACCCAGGTCCCTGCCTTACCGCCCATCGTGTTGTTTGCAACCGCCGTTGGTGCGACCACGTCCTAATGCAGGAACAAGAACTCTCCTGATCCAGAGTCCCTCAGCCGAGGCAACTTAATTCGGCAACTTGCTGGGAATTGGCCACTTGACGAGCATCGGTGCCCGCTGCCCTGAAGTAATTTGCCCGTCTCTGTCCAGAGAAACTGCGGCGAAACTGCGGCAAGATCCGTTTATGGCAAGCTTACAGTCCTGTCTGAATAGGTGATCTTCTGTGACCTCGAAGCATGCATTCTGAAGCCCGGAACGATCGACCGAGACAACCCGGCCTTGTTGTCCGGGTTGTCTCGTCTATAAGCCTCACAGCGCCTAACAACTCAACGGGTCATCAGGTTTTAAGTCTCTTGGTCTTGGTTTCCGCGACACCTGTTTTGATGGCGACCTTCACAGCATCTTCCATCGGATCTTTGAAGGGCACCTCGATTCGGAGCAGGCCGTGCTCGTAGGTCGCTTCGGCTTTGTGAGGTTTTACCTGCCATGCTAAAGCCAGCGCGGAGACATACTCAATGTCCCTTGCTGGCGCTGTCAGGTGGACGCTGTCTTCCAGGATCTTCAGATCGATGGTATCCGCTGGCGCTCCTGGGATGGCGAACTCCACTACGAGCTTATGGTTCTCCCCGTCAGCGTACGCTACTGTATCGGGCGCAACCTTCATCCGAACTTCCGGCATCCTGGCACCCTCCTGAGGGTAGCTTCAAAAGGTGTGTAAGAGCGCACCCCAGAGGTCGGGGCCGGCGGAGAGTGACGGCGGCTGCTGGTGCGCGTCCTGCGCGACCAGGAGCTCCGACACGGTGAGCGCAATGACGCCGAGATAGGCGGCGTCCGGGGTGTCGCGCCAGCACGGGGTCGGGTCGAGGATGCGGCCATCCGTGTCCTCCAGCCAGGCATGCCGGACAGCCGTCGGGGCGGCGGGGTTCCAGACCCAGCCTTCCACGTAGCGGAAAGACCGGCCGAGGGCGGGGTCGCCGCAGAGCCGGTAGCAGGTGAGGTAGCAGTGGCCATCACTCGGCCGCCACCCCGCCTGCCGCATCAGCGCGCGGGTCCACTCGGCCGGATACCGCGCGGTCTTGGGCGGGAGGCTCGGATCACGCAGGGTGCCGATGACCCCGTCGCTCATACCCGCTTCCCCTTTCGCTCGTGTCCGATGAGCAGCGCCGCATCGACCTCCAGTGCCGCCCTTCTTGCCTCCAGCCCTGCCTCGGTCTACCGCCTCTGGGTTCTTCTCCCGCTTCCCTGGTGGCTCGGGGCGCGGCCCCTCCCCAATCATGGCCTGGACGAGCGCGTAGGCCGTTTCGTTTTCATCCTTGCGGAGACTTGGGCGTTTCTTAGGCATGGGGGAAAGCTACGGGTGGGAAGGGTGGGGTCAACCGGCTTAGGCTACCCATTCCGACTGTTACGATCAAATAGACCCAGTGCCGCCAAGCATCGGTTTCTTGACGGGGCGCGTGGCAGGGCCGGGGAAACGATCTGGACTCCTGCTGAAGAGCACTTGCCTGAAAATTTGGGCGCTAAGCGCTTGGAGCTCATCTTGGTAGAACTCAAAAGGTAGCAGCAACAAATTCTGAGCGGCTGGGGCGCGACCGGAAGGCAGAGTGGAACGTAAGTTGGTGCCGACGCGGCGAGTAGGTGACCCTCGGGTTAGGCCGCACCCTCGCCTGATGACTGCGGGCCGGGTTCCTGTATCTGAGCGAGGTCGATAGGCCGACCTTCGGCAAGGGCACGCCTTGCCTGTTCCAGCTGTGCTCGGACCGTTGCGACTAGCGCCTCGTTGCCACCGGCAGCTTCTAGGGCGGCTACGGTACCTTCGAGCTGGGCGATTGCCTGTTCAGGTGTGGGCATCAGGTGAGGTCCAACTCACGCCGCGGCTTGGACATCCATATACCCCAACAGCCAGCAGCCGAAGGGCGACAGCGCCCGCTAGACAAAAGGGGGCCATTACGAGGCCCCACACGCCCGACTATTTCTTGAATCGTGCCGCTTCCTCCGAGCCGCCAGTCACGTCGCCAGCGCTGTACGAATGCGCCCCGGCCCCCGCGAGCTGGCCGCCGGCGACAATCAAGTACTCCTCGCGAATGGGACGACCCTCGAACCAGCATTCCAGGATCTCGCGCACCCCGGCCGCGTAGCGCGCTTGGGCTGACAAGCTCGTACCGGACACATGCGGCGTCATCCCGTGGTGCGGCATGGTTCGCCAGGGGTGATCCTTCGGGGCCGGCTGCGGAAACCAGACGTCGCCCGCGTACCCGGCGAGCTGCCCGCTCTCGAGCGCCCGCGCGACCGCATCGCGGTCGCAAATCTTGCCGCGCGCCGTATTCACCAGATAGGCGCCTCGCTTCATCTTGGCGATGAGCGCGTCATTAAACAGATGCTCGGTCTCCGGATGCAGCGGAGCATTGATCGTTACCACATCGCAGACCCGCACCAGCGACTCGGCCGTCGGGTGGAAGGTCACGTTCAGCTCCTGCTCGACCGCGGCCGGTAGCCGATGCCGATCGGTGTAGTGCAGCTTCACGTCGAACGGCTTGAGCCGGCGCAGGACCGCCGTGCCGATGCGTCCGGCGGCCACCGTGCCGACCGCCATCCCTTCCAGGTCGTAGGAGCGGGACACGCAGTCGGCGATGTTCCAGCCGCCATCGATGACCCATTGATACGACGGGATGTAGTTGCGCACCAGGGCCAGGATCATCATCACGACATGCTCGGACACGCTGATACTGTTGCAGTAGGTGACCTCCGCCACCGTCATCCCCCGTTCGATTGCGGCCTGGAGATCGACGTGATCCGACCCGATCCCCGCCGTGATCGCGAGCTTGAGCTTCGGTGCCTTGGCGATGCGCTCCTTGGTGAGGTAGGCGGGCCAGAACGGCTGCGAGATCACGATCTCCGCATCCGGCAGCTCGCGCTCGAAGACCGAGTTCGGGCCGTCCTTGTCGGCGGTAACGACCAGCGCGTGGCCCTGGGCTTCGAGAAACTTGCGCAGCCCGAGTTCGCCGGAGACGCAGCCGAGCAGTTGCCCCGGCGTGAAGTCGATGGCTTTGGGCGTGGGGAGCGTCTGGCCTCCGGGATAGCGTTCGAGCTTCGGGATGTCGTCGCGTGCGTAGGTTTTCGGATACCCGGTGACGGGATCGTCGTAGAGTACACAGAGGACCTTTGCCATTGCCAAGCCCTCCAATGGGGAGTGTGAGCGTCGAGGTGATCGGCGGCCCGCCGCCCGGCCGGCGGTGTGCCACCGCCCTAAGAGGACAGCCTCGACCCGCTCGAGCAACCTGTCGATGGCCGTGGAGACAAGCTGCCGATTCGGTGGGGCCACACAACGCGCCGATCCACCGCTCGCCGCTGGGGCCGCGACGGGTCCGCCGCACCGCGCCCAATTCCCCGGCCTGACTACGGTGGCGCGGTTCGCTACCTCTTCGGCGCCCCCGGCGCATTGTCGCTTGTGAACACGTCGCGGTTCTTCACGGTGTACGACGCCCAGTTGGGCGGGACCTCCTCCTCGTCGAAGATCGCCGTCGCTGGGCACTCGGGCACGCACGCCCCGCAGTCGATGCACTCGTCGGGGTGGATGTAGAGCCGCTGGCAGTCAGCGAGCGGGGCGGAGCTACCCCGGGCTATCCGTCGGCCAATCCGCTCCCTGCCGCGTGCGCCTCAGCCGGCACCCCGCTCGATAGAGTCCAGCGCGTCCTTGACGGCCTCGGCGCGTGCCTTGAGCGGGTCTTGGAAGACCTTGCTCAGGGCTCGATGGACGACGTACACGGGCTCGCCTGCGTACAGATCGGCCTGCTCATACACGAGCCACCGATGCTTCCTGGCATCGGCTCGGTACCTCTGGCTCACGCGATCGACAACCTGCTTCCGCTCGCCGACAGCGGGCCACAGGTCCGCGGACGTCTCCCGCAGACGATCATCCAGTCGGCGGCGCAACTCCAGTCTTGTCACGGCTCACTCCTTGACTCGTTCCAGGCCTCCGTCTCACTACAAGTCATCGACTGAGCAATCCCGTACTCGCCCGTCGATGATGCGCTGTGCGAAGTCACAACAACCCGTGACGGCCGCTCAAGGGTCCCAGCTCCTCGAGAACGCCGGCGAACCGCCAGAGGGGGTGACCCTTACGATCACGACTTCCTCCTCCCCCATGGTCGAGGTGAGAGCTCACTTGAACGCGCGCTCCAAGCCGGCGACCTCCTCGGCCAGTACGGCCGTCTCCGGGATTGTCATTCCTTCCTCGGAGAGTCGCTGCAGCTCGGCGTCGAGCGTCTGCCGATCTCGAGCGTACTCCGGCAACTGCATCGTGCCGCAGCAGCCTGAGCGGTCCTGGGAGCCCACCACCGACGGGTGTTGGGGATCCGCTGAGACGAGGTCGGCCTCGTCCTCTTTCCGACTGGCAAATCCGGGATCCAGCCAGTCAAGGGTACCCCGAGCCAGCGCGAGCGGAGCCTCGGTGGCGATCACCTCGCGAACCGCAAACCGCTCGTAGATGAACGTGCGATAGATCAGCGGGTCGTTCTGCTCCTTGGACACCTTCAGCATCTGGTTCACCACGTCAACATACAGCGCGCCGGTGTCGGGCGCCCCGATCAAGGCACTCACAAGGAGTCGGCACAGGTACTGGCTGACTTCGACCAGAACCAGCGCGGGATCCTTGGTCTTGCTCTGACGAATCCGCTCGAATCTGAAGATGTCGGCCAGGATGTCGTAGATGGCGCCGGTGAAGACCTGCGAGATCTCGTGCACTTCGTTGCTCACCTGGCTCAGCTTCAGGTCGTTGTCGGCGTTGCGAAGGCCTTCCGGCCTCCCCAAGGCGGCGCCGAACTGCTCCGCGAGGGCGGCCAGGAAGTTCTTCCTGTGGAGATCAGCCTTCGTCATGGCGATCATGGCCTCAGCCTGGTCCAGTTGCGCGAGCGCCAGGAAGATCGCCGTGAGGTCACCGAACGACTCGTGGAGACCTGCGCCCTGCGGCGGATTGTTGATCCCCAGCCAGCCGGGCTTGAGGCCGTCGAGAATCGCGTGACCGGTTTGGTGAGCCACGATATCGACGGAGCGGCAGGTGAACAGCGGCTGGGGAACACCGGTTGGCGTGAAGAGGAAGAACTTCAACGCCTTCTGGCCACGGCTGTAGTAGGCGTTCGGGGTCACCCCCGCACGGGGATAGGCCGTCAGCACGTCCGTGTTACCGCCGACGTTCCAAGCCCAGGGGACCGCGATTCCTCCCCGCGCCCCCTCGAACATGGTCACCGTTTGCCGGACAATGGCGAACGTGTGAGCGCAGTCGCCTTCGGGTGTGTCCGCTGGGAACAGGAAATCGCCATCCACGTTGCGGCTCACCGGAGTCGTGCCGGCAAGGCTCGTGTCGATCCGGGCGTCCCTCGGCCCGTTGACGACCAACGAGGGAACGAAAATCAGCCGTCGCCCCAGCTCCCCGACGGATGGGTCTTGCTTCCAGATGAAGAACCTGGAGCCCGTCGGGAGCGGAAGGGGGCGTGGGATCGGGATGGGCACCGCCGATGGCATCCCCCGCTGGCTCCTCAGCGTTTCAACGAACTCCGCGGTCGGCTCGGGCGCGATCGGCTCGAGGACTGCGGTTCTTCCCGCCTGGAAGTACCGCTGGTGGGAGAAATCCAGTCCCCCTGGGTCTTCGCTGCGCCGCGACGGCGGGACCTGTACGCGCGGGTGATGATCTACGGCTCTCATGGTGACCTCCTTGACTCGAGACACGACTATTTCTGCGCCTCTCACTCGCGGCCTAGAGCCGCCGGGGCACAGGCATCCGGGCACACTTCACGTGGAAATGCTTGGCAGTATCGCCTCCCCAAAAACACCGCGCCGAGCTGCCCTTTCGGCAGCTCGGCGATCTTGGGGGTCCTTCGTGGCGTCTTAGAGTCCGGCGTCGCGGAGAAGGCGAGGATCCGTGGCTTTGCGTCCCCGGCTTTTGCCGGGTATGCCTTTGTCGGTGGGACGACGGCTTAGTGCAGCTTCACGCTAGGGTGTCGCCCTGGGGTTGTCAAGATGCGCTTTGCCCCTTTCACGATGACCGGCCTTGCCAGAATTTCAAGAGGCGGCTCGGGACGCGTCGTGTCTTGGAGCAGAGTCGAAATAATCGCGACAAGTCAGCCGCCCGGAGTATCGCCGGGGGCCACATGCTGAGCATGTGCTGCGACGAAGCGACCATGCTGAAGGTGAGGAGTCTCCGATGAAACTGGTCAGCCGTCGCGCCGCATCCCACGGACTACTACGAGGCAACATTTCCACTGCTGGCGGCCACGCTATTCAGCCATGTCCTAGTTTGGCAATTAGGCTCGGGCAGCCGCGGCGGGGGTGTTCGGTATCGGACTCAGCTCGTGCCAGAATCGCTCTCGCCAGTTGTAGTGATACGCCGATCCATCCTCGCAAACGACGACTAGCTCCTCCCTTTCCCCCGCACCTACTTTCACGACTGCAAGCGGTTTGGTCTGTCTAGTGGGCACCTCGGGTTTCCTCCCGGTAGGCTTGCACGATGGATGCCCGCACAGCATCTCGGGCGGACTTTACTGGGCCTTCATGGAGCACAGCAAAAAACCGTCGCCGGCCTGATCCTTTGACCGGCGATGACCAGGCGTAGCACGTTGACGCTGTCGGATGCCCAGAAAGCGCGAACACGTACACATCGCCCTCCCAGACTGTCTTTCCCTCAAAAGCCTCCTGAACATGCTCAGAGCCGCGGTAGGCGGCGGTGCCGCCGTACACCGCCTCAACGGCTTCCTGCAACGCCGCTAACGGAACCTCACTGCGGGGCCGCGTCACTCGCGTTTAGTGTCGGTGGTTCCCTTGTGACCGCCCGCTCCATGCCTGTGAGCATGGTGGTTAGAATTCTTGGGGTTCAGCCCCGGTGGGTTGCAAAGCAAACGCCGAGTCACCTGGTCGGCGGCTCGGCGGTCGTGGATTCTTCGGGGCGTCAGTAGCTGGCCGTCTTTAGGCCGGCGTCGCGGAGGAGGCGAGGACCCGTGGCTTTGCGACCCCGGCTTCCACCGGGTGTGCCCGTGTCGAAACGATGTGACGGCTGGGTACCCACACCTTACGCTCCGGTACGGGCCCCGTCAATGAGCGCGATAGCTCGGATTAGATTCTCTCTAGTGGCCCAGTATGAAACGTAACGTTGAGAATCGGTCCGGTAGGCTCAATCATCGCGAAAATGAATTGTGAAACAGGGACGGTCTCCTAGGCTCTCGCAGCAAGCGGGCACGGGGAACCAAGGGTCGCAATTGACGAGTGCGTTCAGTTTTGACGTAACGTTGAGAATGGGGGTCGAGGTTGGTAGCCTAGTTGGTGCGGGCATGGCCCGCAAAGGAGGCCTAGATGGCTGCTAGCTGTGGCTGTACGAAAGGCTGTTGCGATACCGGCTGTTGCTGCGGTACCAGCGCCTGTAGCTGCGGGTGAAACCCTCGCTCCACCTTGCGCCCTCGGTCTGTTGCTGGGGGCGCTTTGCTTTGCTGAATGTAACGTTGAGAATGGCGGGACTTTAAGTAAGCGGTCAGCCAGTCGTTTCTTTGGCTTATACGCTGGTCCGAACTGCGAGAACGGAGGTCAGCGGTCTCAGTCACCAGTCCGTGGTTATCCGTGAAGGTGAAACTCCCTTTCCGGTCGTAGAGCTGCAACGGCGCCCCGCCTTTCATGTAACCGTAGGTACCAACCTCGAACGTGGTGCCCGGTTTCACTTCGTGCCACCCATCGGCGAGGAGAACGCCCCGCACCTTCGCTACGTCAATGCTGGTCATGCATACCCTTTCAGTTAGAACGGAATACTGAAAACCAGCGCGAGTGCGAGAGGGGGCGAGCTGGAGACCAAGAGCTTGACGTAGGCGCGAAGCTGGCGGGATTCCTCAAGGGCGCGGTTCGCCTCGCGTCGTAGCTCCCTGGCGTGCTGTTGAAGGCCTTGGCTGGCCCACTGGAGCGCATAGGATCGTTCTCTGAGACCGGGGCTGTGATGGGCAGGGGGCGTAGCGCGGTCGCTTTTCATACGGGCAGGACTGATCCGCCCGTGGATCGGCCGCCCGTGGGAAGGTCATCAACGTGGAGGATATTCGTAACGACCAGATCAAACGGGACCTCGGCTCCTCGAACCGCATCTAGCGCAGCCGGCCCGTCCGCGACCGAAACGACCTCATAGCCCGCATCCGTCAGCACCCGGTTGATTAGGGCGCGGACCATAGGCCTGTCGTTCACCACCAAAATACGGCGCATCCGCTTCTGAGGTTAGGGATTTCAGTGCGAATGTACGCATTGGGTAGCGGGACGCCAAGAGCGGCTTGTACCGGGCTTGGGCCGAGTGTCAAACAGGGGATACGGGAAAAGCAGGAAGGGGAACTGGCGCCTGAAGGTATGAAGGCAACGGGGCGCTTGACCCGGTGATTCAACACCGGAGGGCCTCTTTAACGGAGCTAGGCTCCGAATGACCCCGGGGGAGAACCCCCATCCGCGCCCACGTCGAAGGTAGTTTACAACTGTGTACCGTGTCTGACCAGTGTCAGCAGACGTACCCCACTGCTCGAGCGGGCCATGCAAGCGCACACCCTGGCGAAGGCCGAGCTGGTTGGGACGTACCAGCGCGGGAAGTAGCGGCCCTCACAGCAAACGCAGGCTGCCCTAGCCCGCCAGCTACAAGCGCAGGTGAGGCATCAGCCTCAGGACAAGTCATCGACCGCGCAATTCCGCACTAGTCCGTCGATGATGTATCGGCCGAACTCACAACAACCCGTGATGGCCGATTCTTCGGTGGGGTAGGTCCTAAGACCGCTGAAGGCCCGCAAGCCCCAGTAACGGCCGATCAAGAGATCAAGCGTCCAGCGTCCGGAGCCACGTATCTGAAAGGTGCGCGGCGTGATGGCGAAGCCCTTGTAGGAGACAGGATTCAACTGCAGGCCCGGGCAGAGGAGTCTCAGACTATACTGAAGTATACTGAGTTGTACCGGGGCGGACGCCCAGTTGGGCCGGCGGCACGCCTGAGGATGCCGGCGGAGGCAACCCTCCGCTCCACGATGGGGAGAGCGGCGGCATGGTACCGGAGGTGATCTGGATGAGTGAGGCATCAGCGGAGGCATATGAACCCGGGGAACGTGAGGTGTGTATTTCAATCCGCGACCCCGCTGCCCCTCTGCCGGACCTCAGCCCGCAGTTCCTCGCCGTGCTTTCCCTGGAGTTCGATGACGACCCAGAACCCGGTTGGGAGGAGCGCTGCCGCAGCATCACGGAGGCGCAGGCGGACCAGGTCATTGAGTTCGTCGAGCGGCACTTGACGGCTCGTCGGATCGTCGTGCACTGCCTGGCTGGCGTCTCACGCTCGCCGAGCCTCGCCGCCGGGTTGATGGTCACCTACGGTCGGGGGGCCGAGCCCGACCGGATCGTCAATCCCGGAGTGTATCAGCGCATCTTGGGCGCTTGCGCTCGTCGGCTCGGGGCGCGGCGCCGTTCGTAAGCTTGGACTGCGGCTGGGTGCACTTGGGGAAAGGACCGATTGCGCCACGGAGGGGTGTTTTGCGACAATTTTGGCCGATAGAAGGGAAAGAGGCGTATCCTTGCGGTGAGTGGGACGGCACAATCAGCGGCGGCCCTTGCCAACGAGGCCTACATTCCCTGAGTTGCTACCGATACACGCCCGCACAGGTGTGCAGAAGCATCACCTGCTCCAGGTTTGCTCCAGTTTGGCCAGCGAAAACCACATGTTGAGCCTGAACGGAGACAGGGAAACAACCGCCAACCCGTTGATTTGCTAAGGGTATGCCGTAAGCGGGCCTTCACGCGGGGAGACTTTGGATCCGTTAATGGTGGTTCGAATCCACCAGGGCCAATTGGACTTAGCGCCAGATCCCATGGTAGCCCTTGTCCCGCGCCTGGATAACGCGCTTCAAAGCATCACTCACTACCCGTTTGGCCGTGTGGACTGTCAACTGGCTTGGACTCGGGGGATCCGCGCTGTCGCAGAAAGATCGAAAGAACAACCATCGCCGCGAGGGCTAGAAACTCGCTCTGCCAGTTCTGCAACGACTCGAACCAGAACCGAGACGTGCCGGCGTACCGGAGAAACGACAGCCGTTCCAGCTGGCCGTGCGCCGCCTGCTCCTCGTTGTACACGCCAGCCCCCGCTACCGCATGCAGTGTTATGCTGAGCAGGAAGAAGAGCAGAAAGGCCAGCGAGAGCGAGTTCTCGTAGAGCTTGAGAAGGAGCCCGCCTCGACGGACGGGCCAGGGGGCATCTCGCCGCTTGCGTCGACCCGGGTCCCGATCCACCGGTTCGGGCTCGCCTGGCTTCTTCGACTCCGACGAGCCTTTCTGGTACAGGAACGCGGTCAGGATTACGTAACCAAACATCTGGAAAAACTCGCTCTCCCAATTCTCCGCCGTCGCTTCCCAGAAGTGAGTGCTTTGAAGGTAGGTGAGGTAGGCAATCTCCTCCTGCCCGTGCTCACGCTGCTCGCTGTTGTGCTCACGATGTCCAGCCGCACTCTGGCCCAACCAGAAGAGCAGGAACAATGACAGGAGCACGATCGACAACCCATTCTCACGAAGTACTCGGCGCATACGCTCCTCCCGTACACAGTGCGCTGCTGGCCAAAGGGCGCACCAGTCCTTCCGTATTCACCTCGTGACTGCTGGCTAGGGTGTTCGGCAGCCGCTCAGGCGTGCGGCGAACCGGGTGATGACCAGATTGAACGGTTGGGAATGGCTAGCTGGTCACTTTCGGAAGGTTTACGTGAATTTAGTGCTTGCTTGGGCCTCCTCGGAACCTAGGTGTTCTCACGGTTCATGAGGTGATAAGGCTCACCAGGAAAGCCGCCGAGAGGCCTTCCGGTCGCTTGCGATGTGACCGTCGGGCCACCTAGAGAGTTTTCCGTCAGCACTTTTCGGGAGATGCGTTTCGCTTCGCCCGGTTGACCCGGCGAGAGCCACTCCTTATGGGCTGATTTTTAGCAGATCCAGCTGCCGCTCCCAGTCACTACGGAGCAACTCGAACTCGAGGGAGAGTTTTTCGAGCTCAACCGAGGCCGCACGCGCAGCGTTCTCGTTTTGGCTGATGCCGCTGGTGCGGAGCTCGGCTATGCCGAGCATGACGGCGAGTCGGTCGCCCACCAGGTCATAGGGCATGAGACCCAGTTTCTGGACGAGGGCACGGCGTTGGAACCAGCCGTGGCGATGGACGGCCCAAAGGATGAGGCCCTGGAGCCAGATGAGAAAGATGAGCGTCATGTCCTGCTTACCGGCCGACAGCTGGCTCAATGTGACCAGGATTGCCAGCAGCACGCCGATCGTCGTCAGGAGAAGCTCGAAGTACTGGGCCAGACTGCCGCGAAGCGCATCAAGTGCCGGAGAAACGCGTTTCATTGGGTTCTCCCGGATCGGGACACCTCGGCATCGCAAACGGGACGCCATAGTATCTGCTGTCGCATGTCCTCCCTGTGTCCAGCCTCTCAGGTCTTTCCCTCAGGTCTTTCCCGAGGTGCCGTCACGTCAAGTCAATCGCCCCAGGACGTACGATCGGCGGGCCTCACAGCGAAGGACACGGCAGAACCTCACGACGCGAAGGCTCTGAATTTCGAGAAGCGGGGGGTATGGCTCGGAGATGAAGGAGGCGCGGTCCGGGAGTGGACAGCCGAGGCCAAGCGGGCGGAGCCGCTGTCACGGCAGCGGCTTTGCCGTGTCGCCTCGGGTAAAGAGCAGCGTGGACGTGTGGCCGCCGTAGGACGCCCGCACGATGTTGACCTGATCCGCGAACCTCTCGCAAAGTACCGCGCTGGTGATCCGGACGCCTGAGAGGCCACCCGGCACCCACACCGCCAGCCGGAGCAAGAGGACATCGCCGGCGCGCTCGGCACCGATCCAACGCAATGGCAGGGGGCGACCCACCTGGTCAGTCAGCTCGAACTTTCCTTCCAGGTATCGGGAGATCGCCACGTCGGCTCCACTAAGAGCAGGACTCTCTGTCACCGCCGCGTCGAGATCGTCCGCGAACACGCGAATTTGAATCGAGGCTGTACGACTGGCAGTGTCGTAGCTGATCTCGGCCACGGCTGTATGCATCGGGTGCGCTGCGGTGGGCGGCGTTGCTGCTGGGGTCAGTAGCAGGAGTGTCAACAAGAGGGCGAGCATTTACCAGGGACTCCGTGCCGCCGCCATCCTCGCCGCAACGAGTACTACCACCAGCGAGACTCCGAGCACCCGGAGCCGGTACGCGGAGGGCAAGGCGCCGGTCTGGCGAACCGCCGTCACGAGGCTATCGATCCCGGCGAGCACAACCGCTGCGGCCGCGAGCATCGCGAGCTGCCCCAACTCGATCCCTAGGTTGAAGCCGAACAGCGGAACCACGATCGACCCGGTGAAGAGGCTCTGCAGATAGGTGGCGAAGCCGGCCCCATGAACCAGACCGAAGATGCCCGCGAAGACCGGCCGGTAGCGTCCGCCGAGCGGGGCCTGCGATCGGTTTCGCACCACGACGTTCTCGATTCCAGTCGCTACAATGGTAAGCGGGATGAGGAACTCGATCAGCGGTGTCGGAATGCGGAGCACCCCGGTTGCAGCTACGGCCAGGGTAATCGAGTGACCGATGGTGAATGCCGAGATGACCCAGAGGCTGTCTCGCCAATCCGGCCCGCGATAGATCGCCGCCAACGCGAGCAGGAACAGGATGTGATCCATCGCCCCGACGTCAGCGATGTGACGGAAGCCGAGGTGGACGAAGCTGAGGAACTCGGGCATGGTCGCCTGTCCTTATGGCCGGGTTCCAATCGAGTCCAGCACCAGGCGCGCCTGCTTCGGCTGCAGCGGGTGCCAGTAAGGATTGGCGTCCAGCGCCGCCTGCAGGTGCCCCCGCCCCACCGCGTTATCCCCCAGCGCACGCTCGATCATTCCAGCATGGTAAAGGAGCATGGCATCCCCGGTACCGAGGGCCAGCGCGTGGGTCATCGCCGCTCGGGCCTCGCCGTCGCGCCCCGACTTGTGAAGCGCCCAGGCAAGCAGGTCGTAGCCGTAGATGTCAGGGCGCGTCTCGAGCTCCTCGCGCACCTTTGCCAGCACGCGAGGGATACCGCGGTCGTGGTCGAGCAGGAAGAGGCTCCAGGCGCGATGGAACGGCCCGGGCTGATGCAGCACGGCCATCTCCATAGTCTCGTAATACTCCTCCGCCTTTGCCCTGTCGCCCACTGCCGCATAGGCGTCGCCCACCACGCCCAGGGTCGCGAGATCGAGTGCGTACGTTATCGCCTGCTCCCCATAGTCGATGGCGCTTCGCCAGCGGTGGCGAGTCGCCTCGAGCCGCGCCATGGTGCCGAGGAGGCGGTAGTCGTTCGGGGATACTCGCAGACCATCGTGGAGCTCCCGCTCCGCCTCGCCGAGGTGGCCGTGCCGAAGAGCGAGGTCCCCGAGCCGCAGATGGAACCAGGCGAGCTGCTCATGCGGCATCCCGTGTCGTCGCCGGGCGTCGTCGCGAGCCCCCCTGAGCAGCCGGCGTGCCTGCTCGGGACGGCCGTGCAGCTCGTGCCACCGGGCCAGCCTCGGCGCGACGCTCAGGTCACCACTGTAGGTGGCTAGTGTACCGAATGTTCGGGCCGCCTCGTCATAGTGCCCCATCTCGAGCTGAGTCTCACCCAGGAGTCCGCGTGCGGCGATCGACGTGGAATCGAATGCCACGAGACGTTCCGCGACTCGAAGCGCCTCCGCGAACCGATGCTGGGCCAGCAGGCTCGACGCCAGCACGCCGAAGGCCGCAGCATTTCGACCGCTGCGAAGGTCGAGCGAATGGCGGGCGTTCTGCTCGGCCCGTAGGAGATCCGTGTTGTCGGCCGTCTCCCGGCCCCGCTGCAAATACAGCCCAGCAAGCTGGGTATAGTCCCCCGCGCTGCGGGGATCCCGCTCCAACCGGCGGCGATAGAAGTCGATGTCCAGGTCACGGATCCTGGCCTCGGCCAGCACCGGGTGTAAAGCGGCCGGGGACCCGTCGCTTGACCGAGCCACTGAGACGTTGCCCACGACGACCCCAACTCCGACGGCTGCAATCGCGTAGCCGACTGCTTTTCGCATAGCGGAATCCTTTCACCCTGCAACCCCGGTCTCCAGCCACAGATCACGGGCAACCGGAGGCTCACGCGCGGGGCTAGTTCGGGGCCGCCAGGTAAGGGAACGTGATGGCGACCGGCGAATCGAAGGCCACGTTGTCCGTCGTCAGCGCCTCTTTACCCGCAGCACCGCCAGGATCGGCTCCAAATGGGTCGCCGAACACCGCGAGCAGGGCGAGGTCCACCACATCGTCCTGGAGCTTGCGGCCACCCCACCCGTTAGCGAGCGGCGGCAGATCCACGACGTTGAGCCAGCTGGCGGTGGAGGGGTCCTTGTCCGTCTGAACCACCAGCATGTCGGGCAGAAGCACCGAACCCAGGGTGTTGGCGTAGCCCGACGACCGGCCGGCGACGCTACCCGGGCCGGTGATGAAGGACAGGATCTCGGGGCCAACCAGGGTCGGGTCGTCTTGTGGCCCGATGGAGCCGTGGGTCGCGTGACTGCGTTTAGCCAGGAGCACCTCGCTCACCAGCGGATTGCCCAGACGCTGGACCTGGTTGTACATACGCGCGGTACCCGGTCCGGTGCCGTCATTGTTGTTGTCACTGCACGCAGCGGCAAACCCCACCGTCGCTACTGCCCAGGTGAGCACCAGACGGCGCCCGGCCAGAGTACAGGTACGGAGCTGCATGGTTCACGTCCTCTCTTTCAGGTCGGGTGTGTGATCACTGGCTGATGGAGCCCCAAATGCCCAGCCTGCCGGGTGCCCCGTTCTCGATCAATGAGCTCGGAAGCTCGATCACAATCGAGTTGACGTTGAATCCGCTGAGATAGTTCACGCCCGGGTTTCGAAAGTAGAAGGGTGCGGTCGTGCTGGGCTGCAGTGCGCAGGAGTTGGCCAGCCCACCTCCTACCGGGCGCCGATCGGGCAGGATGCAGAAGAACGCTTCGAGATCGAGGAAGAAGGGATCGTCTCGCGGGCCCGCGAAGACCTGAATGCCGTTCGCGTCGCCGAGGTTGGCGTTGAGTGCACCGGTGATAACCGGGGTGACATCTGCAACTTCATTCGCCATGGCGCCCTGCACCGGTGGCGCGAGGGGACCACGAACTTCGATCCTCTGACTGGCGCCCTCACCCGTGAAGCTCACTTGAATGACCTGGTCCTCTCTCGCGTCACCATTGTTGTCGATCTTGAACTGGTAGAGTAGGTCATCGTCGAACGAGGCTTGGGCCGGGTCCTGGGCCTGAGCTGGTGTCAGAAAGGCTCGGGTGTTCATCACCAGCACCATGCGTCCCGCGCTGGTTCCGGGAAACGCATAGACATCGGTCATGTCGGTCTTGGGGTTCAACTCTACGAATGGTGTGTCCTGGTGGTCGGAGCCGATCGCGAGTCCCGCGGCGCCGGCAGCGCCGGCGAGCACCACGAGCCCGACAGCCAGCGTCCGGCGTCGGGATGTCGGTCTGGCGAGCATGGCCATACTTCTCCTTGCCGATGGTGAGACGGAGTCCAGCAAAGCACTGCCTATGATGTTGGGTACGTCCGGCGCCGGCGATCGGATGCATGCAGGTGCATCCAAGGGTCGGAAAGCAAAGCGCCCGGGAGATAACCCGGGCGCTCCTGCCGCTGGTGACGATCGCTCGATTAGACGGCTAACCCTCTTTCATCGGTGTAGATGGTTGGCTTCCAAGTGATTTGCTCGCAACCAGCTCTTATAGAATGACGAGTGGCGGCTAGCAACCATTACCGCTCCCTGGCCGTTCCAGTCTGGTGTGGTTTCACGAGTATCTGGTCTGTTGCTCACGTTCGTCTGATTGCCCCCATCGGCGTCCATGACATAAATCTCGGTATCGCTATTCTCAGATCTTGTGAACACAATCTTCGTCCCATCCGGAGACCACACCGGTTCAAAGTCGAACCCTGGGTGATCCGTAAGGGTCATTCGGCTGCTGCCATCCCGATTCATCACGGCGACTTCACTCTCCAGTGCCTGACCGGGCGGCTCCGCGGTGAAGGCAATCCTGCTGCCATCCGGCGACCAGGTCGGACCGTCATCCTCACTGAGACCCAGGGTCAGGTTTACCTCACTCGTGCCATCGGGGTTGATGAGGAAGATGTCTTTGTCACCCAACGTGACGAACGCAATCCGGGTATCATCGGGCGACCAGGCGGGCTGAAAGGCCGCCCGGTTTGTCAGGCGCAGATCACCACTCCCATCAGCATTGATGACGCGGAGATGCACGTCGAGTAGATCGGGGACGCTCGTATATACGATGCGTCCGTCCCCCGACCAGGAGAAATCAGAAGCTCGTTCGGCCACCTTGACCTTCCCGGTCCCATCTGCCTGCATGACCCACAGATCGCTAATGAGGTCCTGGCCTACCTGCCTTGCATCCACGTAGGCGATCATCCCGCCATCAGGCGACCAGCGGTGTTCTGGTATTCCTTGATCCCCATCAGCAAGTTTTACCCGACCGCTGCCATCGGCATCCATCACGTAAAGATCCTCACCTTTGGAAAAGAGGATCTTGCGTCCGTCCGGTGACCAGGTCGGATTCGATTCAAACGCGCCAGCTGGAGTGAGGTTTCTCAGTCCAGTGCCATCCGGGCTTACGACAAAAATGGCGAGCAGCTGAAAGGCGTTTGAGGTGAACGCGATCAGGGCATTCGCCCCCAAACAGTTCAGGTCAAATGTCACGTTCGTTGAGCCAGGCAAGACTTCCACCGTACGCGGGTTTTCTCCGGCGAGGTGACAATTGCTGGCAACTCCCGCGAGCAAGAGGGCGTGAGGTCCGACTACCAGCCCTTCGACTGTGAGCGTCGTATTCGGCCCGATCGCCTGGGATGCTCCGCCATCGACACTCACCGTGTAGCCGTCGGGATCCAACGACGAACCCGTCGTGACGGTCGTGACCAGGATGCTTCCTGTCGTGGGGATGGTCGCGTTGCACGTGACGGCGAAACTGACCGTGGCTATTTCACCTGCCGTGACGCTGACCGTGCGAGGGTTGTCGCCTGAAACAGTACAATTAGCCGCCACCTCTCCCAGAAGCACCGTGTGGTTGCCCGGTGTGACTTCGGTGGTCGTAAGGGTCGCCGCCGGACCTATCGCCCTAGGGGTCTGGGCATCGATCTGGACGGAATAGCCATCCGCATCCTGTTCGGCACCGCTGGTCGAGGTCGTAATGTCCAGAGTGCCGGTGGTTGGAGGTGCCACACCTTCCCCTTCGCCGCAGCCAACGGCAGCAGCAGCAATGGTTAATGCGAATGTGAGGCGAGGAAAACGGTGGGGAAGCTGCATCTGCCGAACTCCTCTGCCGATGAGCCCATGCGGGAGTGTCTCATCCTAACATGCCCCACGGTGCCACGCTGCGCCAGGAGTATTCGGTGCGGCCACTTGTCCTAGGCTGGCCGCGCGATGTGGGCGTGCACGAAGCCCACCGCCATCGCCCCTTCACCCACCGCGGAGGCCACCCGCTTGGCCGACCCCGCTCGGACATCGCCGGCGGCGAAGACGCCCGGGCAGGCTGGTCTCCAGCAGGAATGGATCTCGTCCAGCGGAGCGCCAGCGCTCGGCGTCGGTCGCGGCAGGCGAGAGCCCGTCTCCGGTCAGCACGAAGCCCCTTCGATCCAGGTCGACGCAGCCATGGAGCCAACGGTGTTCGGGTCCGCACCGATGAAGAGGTACAGGGAATTGGTGGTGAAGGTCTGTTGTTCACCGTTCGCGCCTCTGGTGTGCACCGCACTGAGATGCCCGTTCCCTTCCAGGCCGGAGACCACTGCGCCGGGGTGGATCGTCACGTTCTCCATCCTCTCCACCCGGTCCACCAGGTAGCGGGACATGCTGGTCCCGAGATCTGACCCCGCACCACCACATGCACCCGGCTGGCATACTTCGACAAAAACATGATGGCCTGACCCGCCGAGTTGCCGGCTCCGACCACCACGACCTCCTCGCCCCGGCAGAGCTCGCCTCCATCTCGGTGGCTGCGTAGTAGATGCCGGCCCCCTCGAAATCGGCGAAGCCGGGCACGTCCAGCTTTCGATACTCCACGCCGCTCGCCACCAGCACACACCGGGTGCGGAGCCGGGTACCATCGACAAGGGTGACGATCCGCTCCCCGCCGTCCAGACCGAGTGACCGAACCTCGGCCGGCACGGTGATCTGGGCGCCGAACTTCTGGGCCTGGAGCAATGCATTGCGGGTGAGCTCCTCCCCGGAGATGCCCGCGGGAAAGCCGAGATAGTTCTCGATCAGCGTGCTGGTGCCCGCCTGCCCGCCGGCGGCAAGCGCATCCACAGTGAGCACCTCGAGCCCTTCGGACGCAGCGTACACGGAGGCGGCGAGGCCCGCGGGGCCGGCGCCGACCACCACGAGATCGTAGACGTGGTCGGCCTCCAACGTCGCCTCCAGTCCCATGCAGCGGGCGAAGTCGGCTATGGTGGGATTGCTTCTCCACTCGCCGTCGCTCCCGAGGACGATCGGTGTCGCCGAGGCCGGGATGTTGAACTGGCGAAGCAGGGCATCGGCCTGCTCATCGGCCTCGAGGTCCATCCACCTGACCGGAACCCCATTCCGACGCAGCGAAATCGCGCAGCCGATGCGCATCCGGAGAAAAGCGCGAGCCGATGATGGTGACCCCTTCGACATCCTGGCCGAGGAGGAGCGCGCGGCGCATCGAGGAACGCCTTGACCAGGGTCTCGCCCAGCTCGGGCAGCTCGTCGACCGCATGCCGGAGCTCGGCGTTGCTCAGCTCGATGACCCGCCCATCTTCGACCGCCCGGCCGGTGACCAGGCTGGCCCGGCCGCTGAGCATGTCGACGTCGCCGCTGAACTGTCCGGGATGGGGCACCGCGACGACGTGGGGGACGCCCTTCGAATGCCCGACGATCTCGATCGAGCCCTCGAGCACCACGAAGAAGGAGCGGTTGCGGTCGCCTTCCTCGAACAGGATCTCCCCGGCGCGCACCTCACGGGGATGACCCCGGGCGGCGAATGCCGCGATATCTTGGCGCTCGAGGGTGGGAAAGGCAACTTCGTTATCGCTGGCCGCCGGCTATTCTCCCAGCATTGGTCTATTGAATGACGGGATCCCGGCGAGGCCGGGATCCCGAGCTTCATGGGTGACCTCTGGAAGATAGACGCCTTCTGCCTATCGGTTCGAGCCGGCAGGCGCCCGATCGCTTCGGTGCCGAGACCAGCGTGCGGACGGAATCTTTGAAGGCGGCGATCCCCAGTACCAGGAACAGGGCCATGACGAGGAGCTGGGTCAGCACGTACGGCGGCTCCTTGTGGGTCGGCGCCAGTACGATCAGGGCCGGAATCCTGCGGAACAGCTGGTCCACCAGGACGAAGACGTTGAGATAGAGCACCAAAACCGATCCCACTACGTAAAACCCCCGCCAGGCTCCTTCGAGATGCTTCCAGTAACGCGCGAGGATCACGGGAACCAGAACAACCAGCGAAAGGATCCCGACGAAGTGGGACGGCAGCAGCTTGGTGAAGGGAAAGCCGAACCCAGTCATGCTGGTCAGTGCGGTGGTCACCAGAAAGAGCCCGGTCCAGCCGTCGAGCCGGGCCCCGGCCATGAGTCCTCCCACCACGACCAGCCCTGCGACGATCGCGACCAGACTGATCAGCGTGTGAATCAGCGTGAACGTCGTGATGTCGAAGATCATGGACCTCTCCGGTTGGAGTCAGACTGACACCGTCTCCCGCGGCGGGCGCGGACGGTTGCTTGAGGAATGCGAGCAGATCGGCGTTAATGGTGTCGGCCTCAGTCGTGGGCATGCCGTGCGGAAAGCCCTTGTAGGTCTTCAACGTGCCATTCTTCAGCAGCTTTGCCGACAGCGGTGCCGAATCGGCATAAGGCACGATCTGGTCGTCATCGCCATGCATTACCAGGACCGGGACGGTGATCTTCTTCAGGTCTTCGGTGAAGTCCGTCTGAGAGAAGGCGACGATGCCGTCATAATGCGCCTTTGCGCCTCCCATCATGCTCTGGCGCCACCAATTCCAGATCACGGCCTGAGAGGGTTTCGCACCAGGCCGGTTATAACCATAGAACGGTCCAGCCGGCAGATCGTAATAGAACTGGGCTCGGTTGGCGGCGAGCTGCGCCTGAAGCCCGTCAAACACCTCCTTGGGGAGCCCGCCCGGATTGGCCGCCGTCTTTACCATCAGCGGCGGCACCGCGCTGATGATCACCGCTTTTGCCACTCGACTCTCGCCGTGGCGCCCCAGGTAGTGCACCACTTCGCCGCCGCCGGTCGAGTGGCCGACATGCACCGCCTTCTTCAGGTCGAGATGTGCGGTCAGCGCCGCCAGGTCGTCGGCGTAATGATCCATGTCATGGCCGCCACCGGTCTGGCTGGAGCGGCCATGGCCGCGCCGGTCGTGGGCTATGACGCGATAGCCGTGCTTGAGGAAAAACAGCATCTGCGTGTCCCAATCATCGGCCGACAGCGGCCAGCCGTGGCTGAAGACGATCGGGTTGTCCCGTGCCCCAGTCCTTGTAGTAGATCTCGGTACCATCGGTGGTGGTGATCGTCGGCATGTCGTTGCCTCCTCAGGAGCGGTGATCAGGTTGGGTGAGTTAGCGTCGGTGCGCTACGGATAAGGCGTACACCGCGGAGCGGAGAGGTATGAGCGGATCGTCGGACAGCTGGATGCCGTCGGTGAGGAAAATGGGGTTGAACGTCAGCGACCGCTGCAGCTCCTCGTTGTTGGGCGCAACCTTCGTCAGGCTCATCGTGCCCAGCTCCACCCGCTTCCGATCGTCCGGCCACACGATCGAGCCGTCGTTGGTCGGGTCGCCGGGGTTGGCCAGCTGCACCATGAGCCGGTACTTGATCGGACCTTTCCCGATCCGGCGCGTCAGGTCTTCGAAGAGGTAGTTGGGCGACACCTTGGTCGCAGCGGTCGAGTCGAGATGATGGACGCCAGCGATGGGAAGGATCTGATACCGCCCGGCCCGCTTGGTCCCAGTGCTGTCAACGAAGACGAACGCGTTGTTGCCGAAGAAGCCGAGCGTCGCGAAGCTCACCGGAAGCGGCTTGGAGTCGATGACGACCTTCAGCGCGCGGGGGTGGCTGCCGAGGAACTGCTCGATGGGAGACGGATGCGGGCTGTCGGGCTTCGTGGCCGCAATGGCCTTGAGCAACGCCAGGAAATCCTCCCCGGTCCCGACGAAGAACCCGTTATGCGAGTTCGCCACGATATCGGTGAAAGCCCCACCGGGCAAAGCAAACCGGATCGCCATTCCGCGCGGGGCCGCGTTGGGGTTGTCATCGTTGATCTGGGGAACGCCGGTGCCGTCTGACAACCGGACCGTCACCGGAACGGCCGGCCCCTTGAGATGAGCTGCCCGGCTGATCGACGTGGCGCCCTTGGCCGGCGTGAACGTCCCTGTCAGGACCACGCCCTTGGCGTGGGCGAACCGAAATCCGGTGTGGATGCCGCCGTTGAGCTGGACCATGACGTCCGCGATCTGCTGCGGCATGCTCGCTTCTTGCTTCGACGTGTCCGCTGATGGCGGAGTTTTGTCACTTGCAGCCGGTCGGTCGACCTTGGCGTCTCGGCAGGCCACCCCAGCACCGAGGGTCAGAGCGCAAAGCCAACCCGACCCAATCCGAGGCGGCAAGCGCTTCCGCATAACTGCGAGCATGCTGTCATCACCTTTCCATCCGTGTGGGTTTGGCTCCCCCGAGGTAGCTAGCCGTTCGAGATCAGCGTAGTGACCAAACATGCCAACGGCCGCCCTGGGAGGCTTGGACGCTATTGCTCCGACCGAGGGGAACACCTCCCCAGGGAGCGCTGTTCTTCCGTTGGTGACGTCGTGAACAGAGCCGAGCGTGTCACCCGGCCTCCGACGCCCAACGATGGAGAAGGTGGTAATATGTTGACTGCACTACTCTTGCTGGCCTCTCTCCCGGCCGCTGCTCCCATGGCGATGCCGGTGGCAAGCAAGGATCCTCCCGTCCGGGTCTGGTTCAACTCCGATGGCGAGTATGGGTACGGCGACCGCGCGAAGGTGTACGCCAAGTCCGCCCAGGATGGCTACCTGATTGTGCTCCGGTCCGACGGCGCCGGCCGGATCCGGGTGCTGTTTCCGCTCGAGCCGCAGGCCGATCAGCGGATCACCGGGGGCAAGAAGTACGAGCTCAAGAGTCGCGGGGGCCGAGAGGCCTTCGTGGCGGACGACACCAGCGGGCATGGCACCGTGCTCGCCGCCATCTCGGCGTCATCGTTTCGAGTCGACCAATTCGTTCAGAACGGCCGCTGGGATACGCGGGCCCTGTCCAGCCCGCGGGTGCGGGAGGACGCGGAATCTGGGCTCCTCGAGCTGGTCCAGCAGATGAAGACGCCCGAACAGCACTTCGACTATGACGTCGCGACCTACGTCGTCTCGGAGCAGTATGCTCGGGACCTCTATCCCTACCCCTACCCATACGGCCCCGGCTGGTGGGGCTACGATCCGCGGTGGGGTTATGGCCGCGGAATCAGCCTTGGTTTCTCGTGGGGATCGCGGGGTTTCTACGGCCATCATCGAGGCTGGGGGCATTGGTAGGACTGCCGTTGGACCGCGGCAGCAGTGCAAGGTGGGCCTAAACAAAAGCAAACACGGAAGCACGAAAGAACTATTCCGTGTTTCCGTGTTTGCCGGTTCTTTTCCAGCTAGCTCGAACTCTGTAGGGCCTTCTGGAGCGGCAATCTCCGGATCCGTTTTCCCGTCGCCGCGAAGATCGCGTTGGCCAGCGCGGGGGCCATAGCTGCCGTCCCCGGCTCGCCGATGCCGCCCGGAGCCTCGTTGTTCCGCACCAGATGTACCTCGATCGTGGGTGTCTCGTTGATCCGCAGCACCCGATAGTTATTGAAGTTGGACTGCTCGACCCGCCCGTTCTTAAGCGTGATCTCACCCCACAAGGCACCGCTGATGCCGTAGACGATGCCGCCCTCCATTTGGGCCTTCACCGTGTCCGGGTTGATCACCGTGCCGCAGTCCACCGCGCAGACCACCCGCTGCACCCGCACCTCTCCCGGATTTTCCGACCTCCACCTCAGCGATTTGGGCTACGTAGGTATCCCACCCACTATAAAGGAGGGAGAGCCCACGGCCGCGTCCCGCCGGCAGCTTCTGGCCCCACCCGGCCGCCTTGGCCGCGACATCCAGCACGGCGCTGGCGCGAGGCGATTTGCCGAGCAGCGCCCGGCGATAGCTCGAGCGGATCCTGCGTGGGCGGCAGCGGCAAGCTCGTCGATGAAGCTCTCGACCACGAAGATGTTGTGGGTGGGGCCAACCCCACGCCAGAAGGTGGTATTCAGGACCGGCTCCTCGTGCCTTACGTACTCCACCTGGATTGCCGGAATCTCGTAGAGTAGCTGCGCGGAGCCGTCTACCGCGTCGCCGTCCAACCCGTCCTTGAACGCGGGCGGGGCCCATCGGGCGAGGATCGACGGCCCGACGATTCTGTGGTTCCATGCGACGGGTTTTCCGCGGGGGTCGAGGTTGGCGGAGATCCGGTCGTAGTAGTACGGGCGATAGACATCGTGCTGGATGTCCTCCTCCCGGGTCGAGACGACTTTCACCGGCCCCTCCACCTCCTTCGCGATGCGAACGGCCTTGGTCTCGAAATCGAACTCGAGGCGGCGACCGAACCCACCCCCTATCAGATGATTGTGGACCACGACCTTCTCCGGGGGAAAGCCGGTGACCTGGGCTGCCGTTGCCTGCACCCGACTCAGTACCTGAGAGCCGGCCCACACCTCGCAACCGTCTTTCCGGACATGAACTGTGCAGTTCACCGGCTCCAGCGCGGCATGGGCCAGGAACGGCGCCGAGTATATCGCTTCGAGCTTCTTTGCGGCGCCGGAGAGCCCCGAGGCGGGTGAGCCCTGCTTTCGAGCAACCACGCCCGGTTTGCGCGAGGCCGCGTCCAGTCCTTGGACGACGTCCTCGGTCGAGACCTTGCCGTTCGGACCGTCGTCCCAGCCGATGGCGAGCGCCGCCAGGCCCTGCTTCGCTGCCCACATGTGGTCGGCCACCACGGCGACCAGGTCATCCAGACGCACGATCTGGCGCACACCAGGGATCGTCTTGGCCTTGCTGTCGTCCAGGCTGGCAACCTTTCCCCCCAGCACAGGACTTTCAGCCAGCGTGGCGATCTTCAGGCCTGGCATCCGCACGTCGATGCTGTAAGTCGCCGTCCCGTTGACCTTCTCCGGGCTGTCGAGCCGCTTGGCCGGCGTGCCGATCAAGGTGAAGTCCTTGGGGCTCTTGAGCGTGACCTTTGCCGGCACCGGCAGCTTCGCCGCCGCGTCCGCTAGGGCACCGTAGCTGAGCGTGCGGCCTGTCGGCGGATGGCTGACGGTACCCTTCTTCGCCTGACAGGTCGCCGGGTCCACGTTCCACTTCTGGGCCGCGGCGGCTATGAGCATGGTGCGCGCGGTGGCACCCGCGTTGCGCAGCGGTTGATACATCGCCCGGACCGAAGTCGAGCCTCCGGTCACCTGGAAGCCGATCAACGGATTGGCGTACAGCTTGTCGTCGGGCGGCGCGTGCTCGACTCGAGTCTGATCCAGCCCCACCTCCAGCTCCTCGGCCACCAGCATGGGCATGGAGGTGTACATCCCCTGCCCCATCTCGACCTGTGGCGAGATCACAGTCACCCGGCCATCCCGGCCGATCCGAACGAAGGCGTTGGGAGCGAAGACGGGGGGTTCCAGAGCCGCCGCGGCGGTGGAGCTCTTTCCCTGGAGCCGATCACCCACTCGGCACCCTAGCAGAAGCCCTCCTCCGGCCGAGGCAAGAACCACCACGAAATTCCGGCGCGAGACCTGGTCAGCGATTGTCTTGGCCATGGTCAGGCTCCCTTTGCGGCGACCGCGAGGTCTGCGACGCCTGCTTGATGGCCGCACGAATGCGGGTGTAGGTCCCGCAGCGGCAGATATTTCCTGACATGGCGGTATCGATGTCAGCGTCGGTGGGATTAGGGCTCTTGGCCAGCAGCGCAGAGGCGGACATGATCTGGCCCGACTGACAGTAGCCGCACTGAACAACCTCGAGGTCCAGCCAGGCCTGCTGGACCTTCTTGCCGGCCGGCGTTTCGCCGATCGCCTCGATCGTCGTGATCTTCTTGCCGGCCGCCGCGCTCACCGGCGTCACACAGGAGCGGATCGGCTGCCCATCTAGGTGCACCGTACAGGCGCCGCACGCGGCGATGCCGCAGCCGAACTTGGTGCCGGTCAGGCCGACGACGTCACGGAGCACCCAGAGCACCGGCATATCCGGTGGCACATCCACCCGGTGCTTCTTTCCATTGATCTGAAGTTCCTGCATGGTGAACTCCTCGCCAGTTGCTCTCGCCGTGATCCTGAGTTCGACTAATTCGGCTTTTGGGAAGTACTCCAGGCTAGGCAATCAGGGGTGTCGCTTCTTGAATTTCCGTGCTCTCTAGGAGCTGGCCGCCATGGCTATCTCCTCGCGACTCCATGCTGGAGGCCGGCGCCGAATGGAGCGCTGTTAGGCAGCGCCGCGACCAGCTCTGCAGTGGTGAGGATGGCATGAGCGAACGTCGGACCGTTCAAATCATGGGCTGCGTACATCATTTCCTCGCTGAAGGCAGCTGTTGCGTCCTTGACCAGGGTGACGTGATAGCCCAGCTCCGTCGCGAAGCGAGCGGTGGTCTCGATGCAGGTATTGGCCAGCAGACCGATCACGATCACGTTGCGGATCCCCAGCTGCCTCAGCCGGAAATCGAGATCGGTGTTGGCAAAGCCGCTGGCTCCCCAGTGTTCCTTGACGATGATGTCACCCTGATGGGGCACGAAGTCAGGGTGCCATTCTCCGCCCCAGGTGCCCTTGGCAAAGCTTTGCCTTACGCTCGAAGCGACCTGGTAGGGCGTTGGATGATTCCAATCCACATAGTCGCCGGGTTCCCAGCGATGGTGCGGCACAATGAGGATCGTGATGCCCTCCCTGCGGGCGGCTGCGGTGATGACCCGGAGATTGTCCAGTAACCCGACTTCGGTAGCCACAGCTTCGACCATGGGCCAGAGCTTGCCACCTTGGGACAGAAAATCGTTGTAGGGATCAACCAAGAGCAAAGCGGTTCGGTCTTTTGGGTAAGTGGACGAGACCATCTCAGGTATCCTTGCCGTGCAGGCTCTCTTCGCCGGGTTGATAGGTTTGATGTTGTCTAAGGGAACAATGGCCTTCGCGGGCCAAACCAGATTGCACCTGCGTGCTGCGGACAGGAGCAGCGTGCCATGGCGATCTGTCGCCCCGCGGTCCAGATTCAGCTAAGGCTTACCATCAGCGTACCCTGCCCTAAAGCCGCCAGGAGCCACCATGCCGGAGGCAACTCCCATGGTTTTTGTCGTGGAAGACGACTCCTCAGTCCGCGAGGCGCTGGCCGGCTTGATCCGCTCAGCGGGATGGAATGTGGAGGTCTTTGTCTCGGCGGATGAATTCCTGGGGCGTCCCAGGCCCGATGCGCCGAGCTGCCTGGTTCTGGACGTTGGATTACCGGGCCTGAGTGGTCTCGACCTGCAGGCCCGGATGGCCGAGCTCCATAGCGACATTCCCATCGTGTTCATCACCGGCCACGGCGATATCCCCATGTCGGTACGGGCGATGAAGGCGGGAGCGGTCGAGTTTCTCACCAAGCCGTTCGTCGACCAGGATCTGCTGGACGGCATTCAACTCGCAATCGAGCGCCATCGGGCCGTTCGGGGCGAGGACGAGGAGCTGCGGGAGCTGCGGGATTGCTACGCGTCCCTGACGCCACGCGAGCGGCAGGTCCTGGAGCTGGTAATCTCGGGCCGGCTCAACAAGCAGGCCGCCGCCGAGCTCGGGACCAGCGAGATCACCATCAAAGTCCATCGTGGCCGGGTAATGGCAAAAATGCGGGCCACATCCCTGCCGGACCTGGTCAACCGGGCCGCCAGGCTGAAGCTGAGGCCGGCCGAGAAACCTTAAGGCTGTTGCGACGACCACACGTATACCAACGTATAATGGCTTGCCGTTCGGGTAAGACGCATCCTCACGCATGCAACGCTCCCATGGCGAGGATCTGCTCGATGCACCAGTTCCAATGGTGAGCGTAAGAATGGACGTTCAATGACCGACATCGCCCAGCTCTCCGCTGCTTACGACATTGCAAGAGACGGAGCGGATGTCGCCGCCTCTAACGACCAGTTCCGGCTCGCCATCGACACGATCCCCGGACTGGTATGGACCGCCCGACCGGACGGTCACATCGACTTTCTCAATCGGCGCTGGCTGGAGTACACCGGCCTCACCCTCGAGCAAGCCAGCGGGTGGGGGTGGCAAGCGGCAGTCTGTCCCGATGACCTGACCCGCCTGGTTGAGTACTGGGGATCGGTTTTGGCATCAGGTAAGCCGGGCGAGATCGAGGCCCGCTTGCGGCGGCACGACGGAGTGGACCGTTGGTTCCTGTTCCGCGCCGTGCCGCAGTATGACGATCAGGGAAACCGGGTCAAGTGGTATGGCGAGACCACGGACATCGAAGACCGCAAACGGGCGGAAGAGGAGCTGAAGAAGCAGACGGCGCATCTCGACGAGCTGTTCGAGCTGGCGCCGCATGCGGTCGTGCTGGTGGATGCCGAGGTGCGAGTCATTCGGGTGAACAAGGAATTCACCCGCATGTTCGGCTACACGCCGGAGGAGGCGGTGAACCGGCCGCTAATCGATCTGGTCGCGCCCGAGGAAAGGCTCCCGGAATACCAGAACAATGCGAGGCTGCTCTCGAGCGGCCAGAAGGTCGAATCGGAGACCATCCGGAGACGCAAGGATGGCGTCCGCATTGCAGTGTCCATGACTGCCTCGCCCGTCCTGACCGCCGGCCCGATCGAAGGCTACATCATCTACCGAGATATCAGCGAGCGGAAACGCGACGAGGCGCTGTTCGCTGGAGAGAAACGGCTCCTGGAGATGATCGCCAAGGGCGATCCCCTCCCCCGGCTCCTCGAAGCCTTGTGCCGGCTGGTGGAAGAGACGGCCGCGGGTTCTCTGTGTTCGATCTTGCTGGTGGATCCGAACGGCAGGCAATTGAGGGCCGGCGGAGCCCCCAGTCTTCCACTCGAGTACACCCAAGCGCTCGACGGGAGAGCCATTGCCCTGGGCATCGGTCCGTGCGGGAACGCCCTACTCTCGAAGGAACCCGTCATCGCCTCGGATTTCCGCTCGGATGAGCGTTGGTCAGAGGAGTATCGCGCTCTCGCCCTGGCGCACGGCCTGCGGGCGTGTTGGTCGACGCCGATCCTTTCGCTCGAGGGTAACGCGCTGGGAACCTTTGCCTTGTACTATCGCGAGCCGCGCAGCCCGACGCCTGAGGAGTACAATGTCATCGAGCAGTTTCGCGATATTGCCAGTATCGCCATCGAGCGGACGCAGGCCGAGAATGCCTTGCGACGAAGTCAGGCCTATCTGGCGGAAGCCCAGCGTCTCAGCCTTACCGGCAGCTTCTCCTGGCGTCCCGCCACAGGGGAGATCACCTGGTCAGAGGAGACTTACCGAATTTTCGAGCTGGACCCGGCGGTTACGCCGACGGTGGAGCTGATCCGTCAGCGGATTCACCCGGGGGACGTCGCCTTCTACGAGCAAATCGTCGAGCGCGCAACCCGCGATGGGAAGGACTTCGCGTTCGAGCACCGTCTGCTGCTGCCGGATGGCACCGTCAAGCATCTCCAGAGCATGGCACATTCCTCCGAGAGCGAAGCCGGCGGGGTGGTGGAGTATGTCGGTGCCGTCATGGATGTCACCGAACGCAAGCGCTCGGAGGAAGCGTTGGACAAGGTGCGTCTCGATCTGGCCCACGTATCGCGAATAAGCACTCTGGGGCAGATGGCGGCGTCGATCGCTCACGAGATCAACCAGCCGCTTGCCGGCATCGTACTCAACGGCAACGCCTCTCTGCGTTGGCTGGCCGGCGACCCGCCCAATCTGGATGAAGCACGGGAAGCCACCCGTCGCACCGTCCGGGACGGCCAACGAGCCGGCGATGTCATCACTCGGCTGCGCTCTCTGTTCCGGAGAGAAGGATCGCCGAAGGATCGGCTGGCCATGAACGACGTGGTTCAGGAGGTCATCGCCATCACCCGAGTCGAAGTACAGACCGGAGGAGCCACCCTGCGAACGCAGATGTCTCACGATCTCCCGCTGGTAACCGGCGACCGGGTGCAGCTCCAGCAGCTGATGCTGAACCTGATCATGAATGCCCTGGAGGCGATGAGTGAGGTGCGAGACCGGCCCCGAGAGCTCGTCATCAGTACCCAGCGGGGTGAAGCGGATGAGGTGTTGGTTGCGGTGCAGGATTCGGGCGTAGGGTTGGATCCGCAGGGCAAGGAGAAGCTCTTCGACGCCTTCTATTCCGGCAAGAGTGTGGGAATGGGCATGGGCCTAGCGATCAGCCGCTCGATCGTGGAACACCATGGTGGGCGGCTCTGGGCCATATCAAACGACGGCCCGGGGGCAACGTTCCTGTTCACCATCCCCCGGAGCGCCGACAGTGTCTCCTGAGTACCGGCAGACTGCCCTGAATGCACCCGGCTGGCCCGAGGTTCAAATCCACCTTACTGATGGAAGTCCCGGGTCCAAGGTGTCCCTGATTTCCGTAGTCGACGACGATGACTGCATTCGTGAGTCCCTGCAGGGGCTGCTCGAATCCATTGGATTTGCCGTGGAGACCTTCCCGTCTGCCCAGGCGTTCCTCGATTCGGAGTGCCTCCATAGAACCGATTGCCTGATCCTGGATGTGCGCATGCCGGGTATGCGGGGACCCGATTTGCAGCGTGAGTTGATCCGCCGAGGGAGTGGCATTCCGATCGTGTTTATCACGGCACACGGAGACGAGGACGTCCGTCCCCGAGTGCTCTCCGATGGTGCCGTGGATTGTCTGCTCAAACCCTTCAGCGAGGAAGCGCTGTTCAAAGCCATACGCAAGGCTATTCCCGCCTAACTAGCGAACTCCATCGCCCACCGCTCGTTGTTATACCAACGTACAATGAGGATTTATACCAACGTACAATAGGCCCCACTTCCAGCGCGCCCTACTCTGGTGTCGGTTCACGAGGTGCTGCACCGCCTCGATAAGTCACTGCCACATTGGAGAAGCGCGATGAGTCATCTCCTTCCAACGCCAAGGCCGCCAAGCCCAGCCTATCCAGGTATGCCTGCCGGTGGAGTCATGGCCAAGTCTATCTCGAGAGAGCTCCGGGGCGACCACGGGCGACCGCCGCTCCGGCTCGTAGCAGACAGTAATCCCGTGCGACACCGGTTCCGTGGCGGCTTGGCTGGGGGCGCGCTCCGCCGGGTGCGGGCCTACATGGACGGCCATATCGGCGAGCGCATCTCGCTGGACGAGCTGGCACGCCAGGCAGGCGTCAGCCGGTTCCACTTCGCCCGACAGTTCCGACTCAGTACCGGTGAGAGTCCGATGGGGTACCTGCGTCGGGTACGGATTGAGCGCTCCAAGAGCATACTGCAGACCCGCGATTCAACCATCGCAGAGGTGGCCGCCAGGCTGGGCTTTTCGGATCAAAGCCACTTCACCAGGATTTTCGGACGGCTGGTTGGAGTGTCACCGGGGAGCTTTGCGAGGTGTGACGACTGCGCGTAATCCAGCGAGGATTAGCCCTTGAACCACTACCTACCCACCCGGACCCGAGCCTGCGGCCCGGCCGTGGCAGCGCTCCTTCTGGCCGCTTCGAGCCTGGCTGCTCAAGATTCGGCTCCCATCCAACTGGGTGTGCAGTGGGTTCCCGCGCCAGCCCTCTTCCCCCGCGGCGCACGGCTGGCCTTGCTGGAAGGAGACCCCTTCAAACCAGTTCCCCTTAGGGTTCTGCTCTCAATGCCGGATGGGTACCGGATGCCACCCCACTTTCACCCTGCCGACGAGCATGTGGAAGTGAAGCAAGGCACCTTTCTTGTCGGAACGGGCGACAAATTCGATCTCAAGAAGACGATGCCGATGGTCGTCGGTGACACGGGTACGGCAACGGCCGGAATGCATCACTACGCCGCGGCAAAGGGGGCAACGATCGTCTCCGTCACCATGATGGGCCCTTATGTCATGACGTACGTCAATCCCCATGACGAACCGTGGGGCACGTTCCCCTATGGCTACTGATGCGGGAAAGGCGGGGAAGCCGGGAAGGACGGGTAGGCGGTAAGGCGGGAGAGCAGGACTCGCATCCCGAGTGCACCGAGAGCCTGCCCTGAGCACCGCGCGGAGGCCCGTCCTGAGCCCTCCAGTTTAACCTCACCTTCTCGCCTACCTCTCCGCCTTTCCCGTCCTTCCCGTCTTCCCGACCTTCCCGCCTTGTCTTTTCGTGGACAACCTTTCTGTACTACCTTCCCCCTCATCGGCTCCCAGAACTTGATGTCGAGGTCCCTCAAATGCTGCGGGCCTCTCGGCTTAAGGTTTCAGTCGCCTAAAGTCGATTCTGCCCGGGGGGTGCTCTGCCACGTCGCCTGCTCCAAAACTCGTCGGCGCTTCGGACCGCAGCGGTTTTCGGTCTCGGCGGGGTCGGATACGCCTTGGGCAACTTGCTGCTGGCACGGGCTCTCCCACCCGCGCAGTTCGGCGTGTTCACCCTTTTCTTAGCTCTCGTTCAGATCGGAGCCTCCCTCGCACCGGTCGGGCTCGATGGTCAGGCAAACCGTCGTCCCGGTGGCGCGGTGCCTCCTGGGCGGGCGCTACTTACTTCGGGAATCGTGGCGGGCGCCACCGCCATCGTTGCCTCGACTTTGTATCGGATGGAATCGGCCCTGGCCATCGCCCTGGTCATCAGCATCACCGCCGGAGGCTCCAGCCGCGTGGCCGCGGCCATATTCCAGAGCCGGCTGCGGTTCGGCCTTGCTCTGAGCCTCTCCCAGGGCCTTGCGATGGCGCTGCTCGGCATGGGAGCCCTCGCGGTGATTGCCGGGGGGGTCCAGCTGCGTCTTCTCGCAGCTCTCGTAGCCGGATACTACGTGATCTCGGCGGCCATGGGTTGGGGAATACTGGCCCGCGAGAAGCATCAGGGGCACAGCGAGGCTCACTCTCTCTTGGAGGGCCTGAGTCTGCTCGGCATAACCGCGGCCGCCTTGATCCTCATGCAGCTAGAGCGTCTACTTATTCCCCGGCTCCTCACTCTCGAACACCTGGCGACTTTCGCGGTGGTGGCTACCCTAGTCGGATCGCCATTCCGTATGCTACAGATGGGAGCCGGGTATACTCTGCTCCCGCGGCTCAGCACGGCGTCGACTCCAGAAGAGCGCCGGCAGCTAGTTCGTCGGGAAGCCGTGGCCGTCATGATGATCGGGGGCGCTGCAGCGTCGGTCATCTTGTTCGCGGCGCCCTGGATTGCCGACTGGCTGCTTGCCGGCAAGTACGAGCTTTCAACCGCGCTGATGGTCGCGGCACTGGTAAGCGCAGCGGTCAGGCTGGTTGACGGGTTCGCCACTACCATGGTCTGGGCACTCGCCAGCGCTCAGCAACTCGCGTTGCTCAACTGGGTGAGCTGGACCTGCGCAGGCGTAGGTGTAATCACGTCATGGCTCGGGGCCCGCTGGGGCCTGATCGGTTTGATGTACGGCGTAACTCTGGGATGGGTCTGCCGCGGCGCGGTCGCCGCTGCGCTCGCAGCGAAGCTGCTGCGGGGGGGGCAAGTTACCAGCGCACTACAGCCTGGATCGCCCGCGCGTATTCCTTCTTGAGCTGCTCTACTGACACTGGTAACCCATATGCTGAAGCGGGGGTGGTGCTTGCACGTTTGGCCGAAATCCGGGCAGGTACAGACCACTGGGATCAGACCGATCCCGAGGATGGCTCCGAGCAACAGCCGGTTCACCGGCGGATCGCGCTCATGACCCGGCCCACGGTCACCGCGATCATCGCCGTTCGCAACGGTTCACCGACTATCGACGTTTGTCTGGACGCTCTCGCCGCACAATCGTATCCAGCTGCGTCCATCATGGTGGTCGATGACGCGAGCACGGATGACACCGTCAGGCTGGTTCGGGAGCGCCGCGATCCCATCATCGAGCTCATCGAGCTCGCCGACAATGTGGGACCCGCCGAGGCCCGCAACCGCGCTTTGCCGCGCGTCACGACCGACTACTTTTGGATCGTTGACGCCGATTGTATCCCGATGCCCGATTGTCTGGCGAATCTGTGCGCCGTCCTTTCGACGGATCCGGCGATCGGGGTCGTCGGTGGCCCCAATCCCCAGAACCCCCAAACGGCGACCTATGCCGCTGCCGCGTTCGACTTCTCAAACCGCTATCTCGTCGATCGAGCGGCGCCCGCGACCGATGTGCCCTATGTCGTGGGCGCCAACATGCTCGTCCGCCGCACGGTCATCGAGCAGGTCGGCTACTACGATCCGAGTCTCCGAATCGCCGAGGACTTTGATCTCTGCGTGCGCGCGCGCCAAGCTGGATGGCGCGTCGTGTTCGAGCCCAGGGCGCTTTCGGAGCATCGCCACCCCCGCTCCACGGTCTCCAGTTATTTGGGTTACCAGTACAAGATTGGCCGCTATGGCTGCCGGTTTCGTGTGAAGCACCGCGCCGCCGTCCCGTTCGGCCGCTGGTATCCAACAACACCCACATCGGCCGCGGTGCTGGCCCCGGTGTACGTCACGCTGGCCGTCGGTCGTATTGTGGCGAAGAACGTTGCGGTAGGAGCGATCGGCCCGCTCCTCTGGTATCTCCCGCTTATCGCGCTGGGCCAATGCTGGGTCATCGCAGGTGTGATCCGGGGGCTCGCAGATGTAGAGAATCGATAATCACCTCGCCGCGACAGCCCGACCGCTTTGCGCGGGGCATGCCTCAGCCGCTGGACTCCTGCCACTCTGCCGCCGGTGCCTGCGTCCCTTGAGCCGACGACGGCACCGAGACAGGAGCGGCTATTGGGATCACTGCAGATACCCGTTGGCCCTCATTTCATCGCCGCAAATGGTCTCAAAGGTTCGGATGTGGTGGGCATCCCACTCACGCCAGTGGGCGATCCTATAGGTCCCCGTGGCGTTGCGCTGAACACCCCCCTGCTGCTTCCAGACGGATTGCGGTATGACCAGGCCAAACGGACGCAGGATCCGTTGCTCGAAGCATTCGTAGTCGCCGGTGATCTCCTCGAACTTGACCGTGTTCCCGATACTGGTACGGAGGTGGTGATTCTCCACGCGCCAGTACCAGCACAGCTTGGCGAAGCGATCCATCGTGCGCCACCGGGCGAAGAACGGGTCGGATTCATGCGGCCTCAGCCACCACGTCCACATGTCTCCAGGCATCAGGGCGTCCGTCGACATCATGGTCCGGACGACGTCCCGCCCGTCCCTCACCAAATGCAGGAATCCAGCGGCAGGAAAGTGGCGGCTCAAGGCATGGAAGTGGCGGCGCAGCAGCGAGTTGACCTCGCCATACACACTGAAATCCGCTCCCCGCGCGCGGAGATACATTTCCTTCTTGCGAAACGAAGCTATGTAGCGCTCGGCATCATCCGGGCTGAAGAAAGCCCGTCGGTAGGCGTCGATATCGCTGCGTGCCGGCTCGTGAAACACGACGGCATCGGCGGACATGTTCAGCAAATGTGCCAGGAACGTCGTCCCGGAACGGCCGATTGCCAGAATAAAGAAAAACTTCTTGCTCGCAATCCACTCCTCGACCTGACCATTCGTAACCCCGAAATGACGCGTCACCCGCAACGTCTCCATCAGACGCGATATCTCCGTGCGCACCCTCTCCGATCTCAGATTTACCAAAGAGCGGGCACTCCGGGCCAAGTCCAGATTCATGTTGCGACTCCTTTCAGGTCCTGCCATCAAACATTTCCCCCAGGATTCTATCGGCAGCCCGCTCCCAGGTTTTTTGGGGGGCCGTAGATAGGCAAAAGTCCGAAGCGCGCTGGAGTCTTTCAGGGGATTTTAGCAACTCGATGATGGTGGCCGCGATTTCTTGAGTATTAGAGGGATCCACCAGCCAGCCGGATTTTCCTTCATCGATGGCATCGGGAATGCCGCCGCTCCGGCCGCCGACGGAGGGAAGGCCGCAAGCCGCCGCTTCCAGAAATACCAGGCCAAAGCCCTCGACATCGGGTGGCTCATCCCGGGACAGCATCACAAACAGGTCGGCCAAATTATACAGCTCCACAATTTCCGATAAGGCCAAGGGCCCCAAAAAGCTTACCTGGGTCTGCAGGCCAAGGCGGGCGGTTAAGGCTTGCAAGCGCGGCCGGTCCGGACCGGGGCCAACAACCAAGTACCTGACGCCGGGGACAGCGCGTGAGATGGCCGGCAGCGACTCCAGCATGCGATCGACCCCTTTATACGGGTAGAGCCGGGTAACCGTGAGGAGGATTCTCTCGCCGCGGGGCCTATACTTTGCCTCGACGTCTGGCTTCGAAGCCGTTCTCTTGAAGATCGCGGGGTTCACACCGTTGTTGACGGTGATAGTTCTACTTTCATTGCCGCCCGCCTCCTCGAGTACGGCCCGACGCGTGTATTCGCTGACCGGAAAGACTTTCTCGGCTTGGTGAAACACCTTCCTTTTTAGCTTACGAGTCAGAACGGTCCGCACGCTGTTCTTCTTGCTTGCGAAGTTGTCAAAGACTTCCGTGCCGTGGGCCGCCACAAAATAGGGAATGGGCGCTTGTCTCAAAGACCATCGGCACGCCGCGCCATCGGGTAACCACGTAGGACAGAAAACAGCATCGGGAGGTTGGACTCGAATCAATCGTCGCAAGGTCCGGGCGAACAGGGGAAAGCTGACCAGGGCGCTGTGTGGTGTGCGGATGCGAGTGATTTCATAGGGGAGGTCTTGATCAAACTCCTCCATCCCCGAAAGCTTGCGGCTGACCACGTGGACCCGGGCCCGCTTGCTGAATTGCACGGCCAATTCATGGCCGTAGTTCGCCACTCCTCCCAGGAGGGGTTTAAAGTCGTAGGCTGGTATGAGGATGGTTTTTTGTTTCATGGTCGGTAGCGTAAGCTACCACACGCGGGCCGCGGTCAGGGAGAGTTCCCAGAGCATGACATTGCCGAATCGAGATCGACTCGCACGACGCCGTTCTCCATCCCGTCCGACTCGGCCTCACCGGCCGGGCCGACGACCAGATAGGCATTGACTCGGCCTTCCTCGCAGCGGATGACGAGCGTCGGCTCCTCCTCCCCGGCAACAGCCGGTGAGCCGGTTTGTACCGCTCCATCGGAGCATCCGAGCCAGAGCAGGAGGCACGGCAACAGCCACTTTCGGGACACCGGTCCTCCGATGGATGGCGCGAAGATATGGAAAAGCCTCGGCACCGCCGTCACTCCTGGCGGTACCGAGGCTGGATTCCCAATGCCGCCCTAGTTCCCGGTCGGCAGTGCCGTCAGCGTCATGATCAGGTCGTTGAAGTCTTCGTCCACCCCGTCTTCATAGGTGAGGACCCACTCGGGGTAGCCGCCACTCACCCGAAGTTTCGGCGCGTTCGCCAGCACCGGAGCGACTACCTCCGCGCTGATCTCGGTGCCCGCGGGGAAGGCCGCGGAAAAAACGATCTCTTTCCCTGCCTGGTCGTAACATCCGTCGTCGGTCAGGGTCTGCTGGACCGGAGCCGTGACCCGGAAGAGATTGCCGTGGGCCTGGCAGCTCGTGCTGTTGAGCACCACCTTGAACCCGGCCTCCGCCTCCAGTCTCAGGGTGCAGGTCACGAACCCGCCGGGCTGCGATCCGTCCACGCAGGTGAGCGAGGTTACTGCCGGGTTACTGGCCAGGACCTGCCTGCTGGTGATGGAGACTTCCCCTTCGGCGTCGGTGACTGTGAGGCTCACAGTGTAGGGGCCAGCGACGCCGTAATTGTGAATCGGGCTCCGGGTGGCAGACGCGTTGTTGTCGCCGAAAGCCCAGGTCCAGCTGGCCACGCCCGCGTCGTCGGTGCTGGCATCGGTAAAGTCGCAACGGAGTGCCGCGCACTGAGCCGAGAACTGCGCGTTGGGAGCCTCGTTGCCGGGGCCCACCGGGCCCACCGGTAGACTCCGGCCTTCATCCTTGCAGGCCGTGAACAGGCCCGCCCCAGCTAATACTGCGAGCCAAATCGCCGCTCTCATGGTGCGCCTCAGGGGGTAAGGTTTGGTGTGTTTTACGCTGCGGATCGGCCGCAGACTCCCGTCGTCCCCGCCGGAGGAGGTCCTCCGGCGGGTTACTGCATCCAGCTATGTGTTGAGCTTAGGGAACTACGGTCGCGTGTACCGTCAGAACGATGTCGTTGTAGTCCGGCTCTCCCGGGGCTCCCACATTTCCACCATCATCGAACTCGATGGTCCACTCCGGGAACGCTCCAGACACTCTGGTCGAGGCTGGGCCTGGATCCGGGTCGGATGGCCGAGGTTTCGTTCCCTGGGTGAATTGCGCCTGGAGACTGGTTCCAGCGTTGAACGCGGCTCCACCGTTGATGGTGAAGCTGGCTCCATTCGTGAGCGTACAGCCATCCGCGAACACCTGCTCCTGAATGGGCTGGGTGATTGCGAATGAGTTTCCAATAAACTGGCAGGCCACCGCATCCACCGTGATCGTCACCGTGGATTTCTGGCTCAGGAGTATTGTGCAATCGCCACCGGTGCACACCAGGTCCAGAGACACCCTGACCGTCTGCGTTTCCACGTCCGTGGCACCATCGTCGTCGGTGACGGTGAGAGTGACGGTGAAGTCGGTTGGGCCTGTCACCGTGTAGCTGTGCGTTGGGTTTGCCTGGTTTGACTGGTTGGCTGCCCCGGAAGACGGTTCGCCGAAATCCCACGCGTTTGAAGCGATGGTCCCGTCAGCGTCCGTAGTGGTGTTGCTGAAGGTGCAATTACCACCACTGCAGTTGTACGTGAAGCCAGCAGTCGGCGGGGTGTTGGCCGCAGCGGTGACCGTCACACCGACGCTCGCGGTATCCTTGAGGCCGGCCGCGTCGCTGACGATGAGAATGGCGGTGTAGGGACCGGCGGCCGTGTACGTGTGAGCCGCATCTTCCGTGGTGGCGTGCGTGCTACCATCGCCGAAGTCCCAGTCCCAGCCGGTGACCGCGGCATTATCGGTGCTGGCGTCCGTGAAAGTACACGCTGTGCCGGCGACGCAGCTCGGCGCGGTGAAGCTCGCTACCGGCGGAGTGTTGGGGCCAGTGCCCCCGTCATCGCCACCGCAAGCCGAGCCTAACACCAGCACTCCGGTTGCAACAGCGAGCATACGGATTGATCGCATAGAGTCTTCCAAGCCAAGAGTGACAGAATGCCCACGGGAATCGACGGAGTGATGCGCGCGGTCTCCACGCGATCTGTCCGCCGCATGCGCCAGAGCCGTGCCAGCCGGCATTCGCTCTGGATACTACTTCACACGCGACTGCCCAACAATTGATGCCATATAGACCTAGCCCGCCGCATTGAACGAAACAGTCTAACGGTGCGGCAGGCCCACAACTGTGGCGAGCGGCCCATACCCCATACCAGCGACGCGTGTCAGACCATCGCATGAAAGCCGACTGACCGCACAGCTAAAAGAGCGCTGGGTGCGGCGGTTGACTCAAGCCCCTTGGTCGGGCTAGGTTTGCGGGCTGTAACCATGACGGACCTGTCGCTGTCGCGCAGCCAGATGCTGCTCCTGAGCGGGTCGGCCAACCGCCCCCTCGCCGAAGAGGTGGCCGCCCATCTGGGGCAGCCCCTCTGCCAGGTCACGCTCCGGCGCTTCGCCGACGGCGAGATCTTCGTCAAGATCGACGAGAACGTGCGCGGCCGGGACGTCTACATCATTCAGCCGACCAACCCGCCGGCGGAGAACATGATGGAGCTGCTGCTCCTCATGGATGCCGCCAAGCGGGCCAGCGCGGCCCGGGTCACGTCGGTCATACCCTACTTCGGGTACGCCCGGCAGGACCGGAAGGACCAGCCGCGGGTGGCAATCAGCGCCAAGCTGATGGCGAACATGGTGTCGATGGCGGGGGCGGACCGGGTGCTCGCCATGGACTTCCATCAGCACCAGCTCCAGGGGTTCTTCGACCTGCCGGTCGACCACCTGTACGCCGCGCCGGTGTTCGTCAATCATTACCGGCAGAAGTCGCTGCGCGACCTGGTCATCGTGGCCCCGGACGTCGGCTCGGCCAAGATGGCTCGGGGCTTCGCCAAGCGGCTGAATGCGTCGCTGGCCATCATCGACAAGCGGCGTCCGTCGGCCAACATCGCCGAGGTGCTCAACGTGGTGGGCGAGGTCACCGGGAAGGACTGCATCATCCCGGACGACATGATCGATACCGCCGGCACCATGGCCGAGGCGGTCACCGCGCTGAAGCGGCTGGGGGCGGAGGACGTGTACTGCTGCGCCACCCACGCCCTGCTGTCGGGGCCGGCGGTGGACCGGCTGATGGCCTCAGGGGTGAAGGAAGTGGCGGTCACCAACACGATCGCCATTCCGCCCGAGCGGCGATTCGATCGGCTGAAGGTGCTTTCGATAGCCGGCTTGCTGGCCAAGGCGATCGGCTACACCCACAGCGATCAGTCGGTGAGTTCGTTGTTTGATTAGGGGAAGGCTGTGGGCTATGAGCTATGGGCTACTCCGTCAGAGGAGGAGTTCCCCAGCCAGGGCCCGGTAACGAGCAGCCAAGAGCCCATAGCCCATAGCCCATAGCGAGAAACAACCATGGCCCAGCAAGCAAACCTCCACGCGGCCACCCGCCCGAACACCGGGAAGGGCGCGGCGCGCAGCCTCCGGCGGCAGGGCAAGGTCCCCGGCGTCATCTACGGGCACAACCGCGCGGCCGAAGCGGTCGCCATCGACACTGCTGCCCTCAACAAGATGCTGGTGGGCATCAGCGCGGGCACCACGGTGCTCGACGTCGTGGTGGACGGCCGGCCGGCGGTCAAGGCCCTGATCCGCGAGATCCAGCGGGACTCGGTCCGCCCCGCCGAGATCCTGCACCTCGATCTCTACGAGGTGCGCGCGGACGAGACGGTCACCCTTTCGGTGCCGGTGCACCTGGTCGGCATTCCGGACGGGGTCCGTAATTTCGGCGGCGTCCTCGACCACTCGCTGCGCGAACTCGAGATCGAGGTCCTGCCCGCCGACATCCCGGAGCACGTAGAGCTGGACGTCACCAATCTGACGATCGGCCATTCGTTGTTCGTCCGCGACATCCGGATCGAGAAGGCCGAGATCCTGAACGAGCCCGACACCCCGGTTTGCACCGTGGTCGCGCCGCGAGCCGAAGAGGCGCCGGCGGTGGTCGAGGAGGTAGCCGCCCCGGTGGAACCGGAGCTCATCCGGAAGCCGAAGCCGGAGGGCGAGGACGAGGGCGAAGCCGAGTCGAAGGCATAGGCTCTGCACACGATCGTGGGGCTGGGAAACCCCGGCCCGGAGTACGAGGACACCCGGCACAACGCCGGGTTCCGCCTCGCCGATCGACTGGTGGCCCGCTGGAAGCTGGCGCCGTTCCGCCGTGGCGATCGCGCCCGCCAGACGCAGGGAACCTGGCAGGGGCTTACCGGTCAGCCGTTCTCAAGCCGCAGACATACATGAATCGAAGCGGAGCGGCCATCTCCCCGCTCCGCACCCTCGCCGGCTTCGACCCCAGCCAACATCTGCTCATCCTGGTGGACGACGTGGCCCTGCCGGTCGGGCGCTTCCGCCTGCGTGGAGCCGGGTCAGCCGGGGGCCATAACGGCCTGAAGAGCATCGAAGGCGTTCTCGCAGCGGCAGGACTATGCCCGGCTGCGGATCGGGGTGGGCCCGGCCCCGTCCGGCATGGATGACCTGGCGGACTTCGTGCTGGACCAGTTCAGCCAGGAGGAGCACGACGCGATCGCTGCAGCTCCTGGATCCGATGAGCGAGGCGGTCGAGTGCTGGCTCGAGGATGGCATCGAGAAGGCGATGAACCGGTTCAATCGGTGAGCGATCTATCGACCAGCGAGGCTCGCAGACTCGGACTGTAATCTTCCACGAAGATCGAACATGTCAGTCCTTCGTGACCTTCCTGTGCCTTCGTGGTGACAGTAGCAGGATCATGCTTCGACTCGGAATTGTCGGACTGCCCAACGTCGGCAAGTCCACGCTCTTCAACGCCCTCACGTCCGCCAAGGCGCTGGTGGCGAACTATCCGTTTGCCACCATCGAGCCGAACACCGGCATCGTCCAGGTCCCCGATCCCCGGCTGGATGCGCTGGCCAAGATCGTGAACCCGGAGCGGACCGTGCCGGCCGCAGTCGAGTTCGTCGACATCGCCGGACTGGTGAAGGGCGCCAGCGAAGGCGAGGGGCTGGGCAACCAGTTCCTGGCCAACATCCGGGAGGTGGACGCGATCGTTCACGTGGTGCGCTGCTTCGAGGACCCTGACGTGCAGCACGTGATGGGGGCGGTGGATCCGGTGCGCGACCGGGAGATCATCAACATCGAGCTGGGTCTGGCCGACCTGGCGAGCGTGGAGAAGCGGCTGGACAAGACCGGCCGCGCCGCCAAGTCGGGCGATCCCCAGGCCAAGCTCGAGCTGCGGCTGCTGGAGCCGCTGCAGCGCGAGCTCGCCGCCGGCAGGCCCGCCCGGCCGTGGTCAGCCGACCGAGGAGGAGGCGCCGGCCTACCGCAGCCTTCAACCTGCTCACCGCCAAGCCGGTGCTCTACGCCGCCAACGTCGCCGAGGACGAGATCAGCTCGGGAAATCGGTTCGTGGACGCGCTCCGAGCCGCGCTCGAGCGGGACCAGGAGACCGCCGAGGTCGTCACTTTCTCCGCCAAGGTCGAGGCCGAGCTGGCGGAGCTCGCGCCGGAGGACCGGAGCGAGTTTCTGGAGTCGCTTGGGCTCAGCGAATCGGGCCTGGACCGCCTGGCTCACGCGGCCTACCACCTTCTCGGGCTGCAGAGCTACTTCACCGCCGGCGAGAAGGAGGTACGCGCCTGGACCGTCCACCGGGGAGACAAGGCGCCTGCGGCGGCTGGGGTGATTCACTCCGACTTCGAGAAGGGGTTCATCCGAGCGGAAACGGTGGCGTATGGCGACTTCGTGCGGCTGGGCGGCTGGAAGCCGGCGCGGGAGCAGGGGGTCGCCCGGGCGGAGGGCAAGGAGTACGTCGTGCAGGACGGGGATGTGATGCTGTTCCGGTTCACCAGCTAGACTGGACCGCGCTCCCCGTCTATCTTCCCGTCCACATATCTCCTCCCCGGCGTCCACACCAGACCCGGGGCAACCGAGCCGGCACGCCAACGCCGCCGGCGCCCGACCGAAGGAAGGTGTCATGACCCGTCAGTACGAGGTGGTCTATATCTTCGACAGTGCGCTCGAAGAGGCCGCCATCAATGAGCGCCTCGCGCGCTTCAATGCCCTGATACAACAGCCCGGCATCGAACCACCCCAGGTGAACCACTGGGGCAAGCGGACGCTTGCCTATCCGGTCAAGAAGCACGAGACCGGCTACTACGTCGTCGTCCAAGTTCGACGCCGATGCCACTGCCCTGCCCGAGTTCGAGCGGGCGATCAAGCTCGACGAAGGAGTGCTCCGGTTCCTCGTGGTAGTCAGCGAGGGGGCCCAGCCGGTGCCGGTGACCGCAGGCAAGAGTGACGAGGAGGACGACGAATGAGGCGGCCGCAGAAGACCTGCGCCATCTGCGAGTCCGGCGTGCGGGTCGTGGATTTCAAGGACGAGCGCACCCTGTCACGGTTTCTAACCGAGCGCGGCAAGATCCTGCCCAGCAGGCTCTCGGGCACCTGCGCCCGGCATCAACGCCAACTCAGCACCGCCATCAAGCGGGCGCGCATGCTGGCGCTGCTGCCGTACATCAAGGGATTCGGCGGCTGACGACCGCGGGGCGGGTGCCCCCTGGGCGGGTGGACAGCGGGGCGGGTGAGCAGCCGAATGCCGTTTCACGGGCAGGCTGGGGGGCCGTCTTTGCCCTGGCCGGGTATCTGCTCCTGGCTCCGCCGGCCCTGCTGTTCGGTCCCCTGGCCGGGTTGCTGCTCCTCAGCCGCCCCCGCACCTGGCGGGAGTGGCTATGGGTCGCGGGCGCCGTCACTTGGTCTGTTGTCTGGTTGAACCAGCCGGGTGGGTTGGCGGCGCAGTTCGCGCGAGCCGGGGCGGTGCTGTTGGCCGGCAATGTTCGTGGCCCTGACGGTATGGCGGCCTTCGGCCCGGTTCTCCCGAGCGCTGACCGCCACTGCTCTCGCCGGAGCGGCGCTATTCATCTGGATGTGGCACCTGGGCCTGGAATGGGGAGAGATCGCAGCGGGCGGTGGAGCACAATCTCTGGACCTACAACCGGGAGTTCATCTCACGGGTAAGTGAGGCCGCACGATCCCGGCCGGGAACCGAGGGGATGCTCGACGAGATGTCTTCGGCGGTGCGCACCATCGGATCGATTTATCCAGCTCTCATGATTCTTGCCGGCATCGGCGGTCTCCGGCTCGCCTGGACCTGGCACCACCGGATAGCCCGGCGGCCCATTGGTCCGCCGCCTGCCCGCTTTACGGCCTTCCAGTTCAGCGACCAGCTGGTGTGGGGATGGGTCGTGGGACTGGGACTCTGCTTGCTGCCCCTTCCCGGGGCGTGGGCATTCGCTGGCGGAAATCTGTTGTTGGTCTGGGCAGTTCTGTACGCTGTGCGCGGGCTGGCCGTGTTCTCCGTCGGGTCGGGCCGGGTATCCGGCCCGGTGCTCGCAACGCTCAGCATCATCGCCATGTTTCTTTTGCCGTTCGTAGCGGCAGGGCTGACGCTGCTCGGCCTGGCCGACACCTGGCTAGATTTCCGACGTCGCCTCGTGCCGACGTCGGCCACTCGAGGGTAAGTCCATGATTGAAGTGATCCTGCGTGAGGACGTGAAAACGCTTGGCCAGGCCGGGGAGATGGTCCGGGTGAAGCCCGGCTATGCCCGAAACTATCTGCTGCCCCAGGGACTGGCCTACGAAGCCACCGAGGGGAACAAGAAGCGGATCGCCGCCGAGACCAAGGCCCGCGCTTCCCGCGATCAGGCCGAGAAGGTCCAGGCGCAACAGGTCGCCACCACACTGAGCGCGGTAACGCTGAATCTCTCCGGCAAGGCCGGCGAGGAAGGCAAGCTCTTCGGCTCCATCACGTCTCAGGACATGGCCGACGCCCTGGCTCGTGCGGGCCACACAGTCGACAAGCGCCGGATCGAGCTCGACCACCCGATCAAGACCATCGGCGAGCACGCGGTCACGATTCGGCTGCACCCCGAGGTTCATGCCGAGTTGCGCGTCTCCGTCGTCGCGGAGTGACCCGCCGGGCATGACGGTCGGCATCGCTTACGTCGACGGTCCCCGATTGGCGCGCTCCGTTTTCGCCGCCGCCGACTGGGTGGCGGCCGGCCGCGATGAAATCAACCGCATCAACGTGTTCCCCGTGCCAGATGGGGATACCGGCACCAACTTCAGCCTCACCCTTCGCGCCGTCGCCGACGCTCTCAGAGCGCTCGGCGACGCGCCGCTTTCGGAAACCGCCCGCACCATGGCCCGCGCCGCCGTGCTCGGCGCACGGGGCAACTCCGGCATGATGCTGGCGCACTTCCTGCTCGGCTTTACCGAGGCGTTGGGCGACCGCGTCACGGCCACGGCCCCTGACATCGCCCGAGCCATCAGGCAGGGAGCCGACCGGCTCTACGAGTCACTGGACGACCCCCGTGAAGGCACCATCCTGACCGTCGCGCGCGATGCCGCCATCGCCGCTGAGCCGGTGGCGCGCGACTCACGCGACATCTGCGAATTCATGAAGCGGCTGCTCGAGGAGGGCGAGGCGGCCCTGGCTCGTACACCCGAGCTGCTGGCCGTGCTCAAGGAAGCCGGGGTGGTGGATGCAGGGGGCAAGGGCTTCGTGCGGATGCTGGAGGGCGTAGTGCGTTACATCCATGGCGATCCGATTCTGGCGGCCGCCGGGCTGGCTGAGCCGGTGGAGCCGACCACTGTCTGCCGCCGCCGGGGTAGACGTTGCCGCCGAGCGCGACTTTCAGTACTGCACCGAGGTCCTGGTGCGAGGTGAGGGTCTCCCGCCGGCCAACGAGGTGCGGGCGGCCATGCACGCATTCGGCGGCTCCACGGTGGTGGCCGTCATAGGGGACATTCTCAAGATCCATGTGCACACCGACACCCCGGATGCCGTCTTTAGTTATGCGTCGCGGTTGGGGAAGGGTGGATAGCACCAAGGCCGAAGACATGCGGGTCCAGCACCGTCGCTTGGCGCACACCAGCCGGCGGGCAGTGGCCATCGTGACCGACAGCTCTGCCGACCTGCCGGACTCGGTGCTCGACCGGCATGGAATCGCCCTGGTGCCGTTGCAGGTGATGTTCGGCAGCTCCACCTTCCGAGACCGGGTGGAGCTCAAGCCCGAGGAGTTCTACCGGCGGCTTCGCGGGCACGACAGAGCTCCCCACGACGTCCCAGCCCACGCCGGCGGCCTTCATTCAAGTCTTCCGGGACGCTCGGCAGGAAGCGGATGAGGTGGTGGCCGTGCTGCTGGGGTCGAACCTCTCGGGCACGTTCGCCGCGGCCCAGGCAGCCATCCGCGCCGGCGGTGTACAGGGCGTCCATCTGGTAGACACCCGGCTAGCTTCCTTGGGGGTGGGACTGTTGGCGCTGCGAGGGGCCGAGCTGGCGGAAATGGGGTGGTCGGGGAAGCGGATCGCGGCGGAGCTAACCCGACTTCGGTCCCAGTCCGGCATGCTTCTGACGGTGGACCGGTACGACAACCTGCTTCGGTCGGGGCGAATCTCACGCGGAAAGGCGTGGCTGGCGGGAATGCTGGACGTGAAGCCGATCCTGTCGTTCGACAGCGAGGGTCACGTCGTGCCGGTTGAGCGGGTGAGAGGGCGTGAGAACCTGGAGACACGGGTGCTGGCACTGCTGGATGAGCGACTGACACCTCGGCCTCGCGCGGTGCGCTTCGGAGTGGCGCATGCCGATGCGCCTGAAGCAGCCGAGCGAATACGCGCCGCGCTGGTGCAGAAATATCAGCCCCAGGATTGCTTCGTGAGCTCTGGCAACCGGGGTGCTGGGCACCCACGTCGGTCCGGGAGCCTGGGGCATCTTTTATCAGGTCGAGGACGGGCCCACCAGCCCGCCCGGCCAGGGAGGACCCCGGGACGGATGATTCGAGACGCACGATTAGACCGGCAGGCGATGTCGCAGCCCCCTGAAGCGCTTCGCCTTGCCTTGGATGCCATACAGGACTTAAAGGGCAGCCAGCTGGTGGTCCTCGATCTGCGTGGGCTTAACGACGCCACCGATTACTTCGTCATTGCCTCCGGCACTTCGGATGCGCACGTCCGCGGCATCGCGGAGTCGGTGATGGACAAGCTGGACCGCCAGGGCCATCACACTCATCACGTGGAGGGATTGAACGGCGGCCGCTGGGTGTTGCTCGATTTCGTAGACTTCGTGATCCACCTGTTTCATCCCGAGACTCGCTCATTCTATCAGCTCGAGCGCCTCTGGTACGATGCACCCGAGCTGCTGATCAGCTCCTCCTAGATCGAGGTAGGTATGCTCCGACGCGCCGCCCCGGCACTGATTCTCCTGTTGCTCGTGCCGGGACTGCTATCCGCCCAGTATTTCGGGCGGAACAAGGTCCAGTACAACTCGTTCGATTTCAAGATCATCCAGACCGAGCATTTCGACATCTACTACTACGAACGCGAGCGGGTGGCTGCCATGGACGCCGCCCGCATGGCCGAGCGCGGCTACGCCCGGCTGTCCAAGGTGCTGAATCACGAGTTCCGCGAACGCAAGCCGATCATCCTCTACGCCTCACACTCCGACTTCCAGCAGACCAATGCGCTGGACCAGGCACCGGGCGAAGGCACCGGCGGGGTCACGGACTTCCAGCGCAACCGCGCGGTCATGCCGTTCACCGGCTCCTACGAGGAATTCGAGCACGTCCTGCAGCACGAGATGGTGCACCAGTTCCAGTACGACACCTGGTCTCGAGGCCGTGCCGGGGGCGGGCTGTCCACTCTCATCGCCATCAATCCTCCGCTGTGGTTCGCCGAGGGCATGGCGGAGTATCTGTCGCTCGGCCCGACCAATTCCGAGACCGCGATGTGGCTCCGGGATGCGGCCCTGGAAGGCAATCTGCCCACCATCGAGCAGATGACCCTCGACCCGTACAAGTATTTCCCCTATCGCTTCGGCCACGCACTGTGGTCCTACATCGGGGAGCGGTGGGGCGACGAGGCTGTGGGAGCCATCCTCAAGGCGACGCTCGCCGGCGGCGTCGACGGTGCCTTCCGGCGCACCATCGGCCTTACCCTCGACCAGCTCTCCAACCAATGGCGCGATGCGGTTCAGAAGAAGTACCTCCCCGAGATCGGCGCCCGACCCAAGGCAAGCGCGGTGGCCTCCGCCCTGCTGACCGAGAAGCGCTCGGACGGCACCCTGCACCTCGCCCCTGCTCTCTCGCCCGACGGGTCCCAGGTGGCGTATTTCAGCGAAAAGGACTTCTACTGGGTCGACCTGTACCTGGCCAACGGGACCACCGGCAAGGTGAAGCGGCGGATCCTCAAGTCGGGAATCAGCAGCAATTACGAGACCTACCGCTTCATCAACTCCCAGGCCAACTGGTCGCCCGATGGGAAATACCTCGCCTTTGCGGCCAAGCGAGGCGCCCGTGATGTCATCGTCATCGTGGACGTCGCTCGCAACAAGGAAATCAAGCGCATCAACCTGAAGCTGAGCGGGGTCACTACCCCGTCATGGAGCCCGGACGGCAAGCAGCTGGTCTTCACCGGCTACGACGGCGGGTTGAGCGATCTCTTCGTCGTTTCGAGTGATGGGAGCGGGCTGCGCCGGCTCACCGAGGACAAGTACGCCGATCTGCACCCGGTCTGGTCGCCCGACGGGAAGTCGATCGCGTTCGCGACGGACCGGGGGGAAGAGACCAACTTCAGGACCCTGGCTGTGGGCAAGATGCGCATTGCCCTCTATGACCTCGACACCGAGTCCATCGAGGTGCTCGAGCCGGACGGACCGCAGCAAGAACGTGAGTCCCCAGTGGGCCCCCGACGGCGGCTCCATCGCCTTCGTGTCCGACCGCAATGGGGTGAGCAACATCTTCCTGTATGATCTGGGCGAGAAGGCCGTCTACCAGCTCACTGACTTCTACACCGGAAGCCAGGGGATCACGCCTCTATCCCCCGTCCTCTCCTGGGCCCGGGATGCCGACCGTCTGGCGTTCGTGTACTTCGAGAAGGGAAAGTACGATGTCTACACGCTGTCCAACCCGCGCTCGCTGAAGCACCAGCCGTATCAGCAGCAGGCGCCGGACAGCAGCGGGCTGGTCGCCAGCACCGCGGCGCCGCCGGCGGACACCAGCCGTTCGTTGCAGGTTCCGGAGGAAGTTCGCCCCCAGGTCGGCGAGGGCGGCTCGATCTACCGGACTCCTCAGGGCTTCCGTTCGTCGAGCGAGGTCGGCCGCACCGGTGACAGTGCGTTCGTCGCTCCGCCCGTTTCCATTGCGGCGTTGCTCGACTCAGCCACCTATAGCCTACCCGACACGAGCGAGTTCACGGTGAAGCCCTACCGGGCGCACTTCTCGCCCGATTACGTCGCGCGGCCCTCGATCGGCTACGCCCGGGATAACTTCGGGCGGGGGTTCTTCGGCGGCACGGCTGTCTCCCTGAGTGACATTCTTGGCAACCATCAGCTGATCTTTGCCGGCTACATCAACGGCCGGGTCACCGAGGCGCAGTTGCTAGCCGCCTATGCCAACTTGAGCCACCGAATCAACTGGGCAGTCGGAATCTCCCAGGAGCCCTACTACTTCTACGAGCCGAGCCGGGTCCTATTCGACGTCCCGGGGCCGGGGCAGAACACCTTTGTCACCAACGTGCGGCGCCTAGTGACGCGCATGGCCTTCGGGCAGGCCAGCTATCCGATCAGCCGGTTTCAGCGGATCGAGGGCGGCATGCGCCTCGCTAACGTGGACGATGCGCTGCTGAGGATTCTGGAGGCCTACGACCGGACAACCCTCAACCCGACGGCCGAGGCCAGCCTCGAAACCAACAACCGGCCCGGCATCACCTACCTCCAGCCTTCGATGGCGCTGGTGTTCGACAACTCGCTCTTCGGATACACCGCACCCTTCTACGGGTCCCGTTACCGGTTCGAGTTTGCCCAGACCGTGGGCGACTGGAGATTCTCCCAGATCACCGCCGACTACCGGCGCTATCAGCGGGTGGGCCCACTCGTTTTTGCCTCCCGTCTCCTCTATTTCGGACGAATCGGACGGGATGCCAACCAGTTCCGGCTCTTCGGTGGCAGCACCGAACTCATTCGGGGCAACACATCGGGTTCCTATCGCGAACATGAGTGCTTGAACTCCAACGATGCCAGCACCGAGACCGGTTGCACCGAGCTCGACCGGCTGGTCGGAACCCAGGTCGGCGTCGCCAGTGCCGAGCTGCGGTTTCCCATCCTTACCCCGCAATTCGGTTTCCTGCCTGACGGGTTTCCCCCGATCGAGGGCGCCATCTTCTACGACATCGGCATCACCTGGGATGAGGGCAACACCCTCAAATGGAACCGTCAGAGCGGCGACGATCCACTCCAGGTTCGCACCCCCTCCCAGGTTATCGGCTTTTCTCTGCGGGCCAACCTGTTCGGCTTCGCGGTGGCCAGGCTGGACTATGCCATCCCCCAGGAGCGGCGCGCCGTAAACGGGTTGTGGACGTTCAGTCTGGGGCCGGCGTTCTAAGGCGGGGAAGCGGGACAGCGGGACAGCGGAGACAGCGGGACAGCGGGACAGCGGGCCGACGAGTCTGCGTGTCACCCTGAGCCGCAGCGCAGCGGAGGCGAGGTGGCCCAAGTCAGGTGCAGCGGCGATCTTCTCATGTGGTCGAGCTGTTTCGTTGGCTGTGCTCAGGATGACAGCGGGCTACCAGGACGCCATCAGACGGTAAGCCAGTCTAGCCTTGGCCCCCTCGGGCCTTGGCCGTCAGGGTGACAACTCTTCCCTGACCTGCTACCCGCTTACCCGCTGTCCCGCTTCCCGCTATCTTCCAACCGTGAATCCCACAACCACTTTGCTGGTGGCCGCTTCCCTCTTGACCGCTTGCGGCCGGAGACAGGAGTTGGCCACGGACAACGCTCCAGCTTCATCCCGGGGCGTGCCCAGCGTCAGCGTCCTGAGAATCCCCCGCGAAGGTGGCGTGGCGCGGCTTTACCGCGTGCCTGCCCTGGACTCCGCCGCCTGGAAGCCGGCCGACCAGCTGCCGGCAATAGAGCGCCCGATCGGCGCGGACCCTGAGCAGGGCCTCGTGTTCGCCCTGGACCGCAAGAACAACGTGGTCGCGCTCGACCTCGATACCCGCAGGGTCCGTACCTACCTCGAGAATATCCGCTACGCCACCCTGGGCCCCGATGGAGCGCTGTACGCCGTCGACACCGGCAGCGCGGTGACTCAACTGGTCCGGCGGACCCCGGTGCGGTTCCGCTCCAAACTGCAGGGCAAGCCGACTCAACTGCAGGGCACTATGGAGGGCGCGTTGGTGGCGAGGCTCGGGGGCGACCGCCCGGCGCTGGAGTACCTGGGCTCGGACCAGGCTCCAAGCTCCACGCCGCTCCCCAAGGGGCAGGTGGCCGCCACCTTCCTCGGGGATCTGGTGGCCGTGGCGGCCGACACCGCCGTAGTGCTCTACGCTCCGCAGCGAAAATCAGAGCCGCGGTCTATCCCGATCGTCTGGTGACGCTCGCGCGGTGCTGTTCTCGCCTTCTGGCCACCGGCTCTACGTTGCCCGCGCCGCGGCGCCGCTGCTGGTGCTCGATCGCGTCGACGGCGCCCAGTTGCACGAGATCGAGCTTCCCGGCCCCGCTCGCGAGCTGCGCGGCGACATGTACGGCAGATGGCTGCTGGTCCGCCCTGAGCAAGGCGATTCGGTGTGGGTGATCGATGTGGGGACGGGGAAGTACGTCGGGTCTACCGTGGCACGCTGGACTGACGACCTGCCCGCGGTAGCGCCGCCGCACACCCTGCTGGTCCGCAGGGGGGCCGATCTGGCCGGCCTGGATCTTTCTGCCACCGGATTCACCGAGCTGGGGCGCATTCGAGGTGGAGCGGCGGACTTCTGGCTCCCGCTTGCCTGGCAGCCAGCCCACGACACCGAGCTCCCCTTCGAATCTGACTCGGTTCTCGCCGCGGCCGACACCGGACCTGCCCGACCGACCGTTTATCTCCAGGTGAGCAGTTCGCAGAACCCAGCCTGGGCCAACGAGCTCTCGGCCAAGCTCAGCGCCGCAGGCCTGCCGGCTTCGGTGCTCACCCCGCGCCGCTCGGAGGAGGTCTACCGGGTGGTGCTCGGGCCTTACGCGACACGCGAGCAGGCGGAGGCCACCGGTCGGAAGATCGGCATGCCGTCGTTCGTCGTCACGACTCAGGGCCAATCCGCGGCTCAGTAGCTTCACCCTCCCCACCAACAGGGATCGACGGCATGAAGCTCACCAAGCTGGAACTCTCCGGTTTCAAGTCCTTCGCGGATACCGTAACCATGACCTTCGAGGAGGGCGTCACCGCCATCGTCGGGCCCAATGGCTGCGGCAAATCGAACGTATCCGACTCGGTGCGCTGGGTGTTGGGTGAGCAGTCCGCCCGCCTGCTTCGGGGCGGCAAAATGGAGGACGTGATCTTTCAGGGCTCCGCGGCCAGGCGCCCGGTCAACGTCACCGAAGTCTCGCTTTTCCTTGATAACACCGATGGCGAGCTCCCCATCGCTTACCGTGAGGTGGTGGTCACCCGGCGGCTCTCTCGGTCGGGCCAAAGCGACTATCTCCTCAACGGCTCTCCGGTGCGGCTCCGGGACATTCAGGATCTCCTGCGCGGCACCGGGCTGGGCAGCGATGCCGGCGTGGTGATCGAAGCCAAGATGATCGATCTCCTGCTCTCCGACCGGGCCGAGGAGCGCCGCTCCCTCTTCGAGGAGGCCGCCGGGATCGGCCTCTATCGCGATCGGAAGCACAGCACCGAGCGGCGCCTGGAGGAAACCGCCGTCGATCTCCAGCGGGTACAGGACCTGATCGCCGAAGTGCAATCTCAGATCCGGAGTCTGGCCCGCCAGCGCGGCAAGGCCGAGCGCCACGCGAAGTTGTCCGAGGAGAAGTTCGCGGTCCAGCTCACGCTCGCCCGGCGCCAGCTCGACCGCCTCACGGAAGAGGCCGCAGGCATGGAGATGCGCTTCCAGGTGCTGGCCGATCTATTGCCGGCGGCCCGGCAGCGGCTCACCGAAAGCGACGTCGGCCGCGATGAATCTGCTCTCGCTCGCGCCGCCGCCGAGGCGCAACGAACTGAGATGACCCACCGCCTCGCCAGTCTCCGGGTTGAGCTCGGCAAGCTCGATGGCGATCTGGCGCTCGCCGCCGAGCGACTCGCCAACGCCGCGGCACGGCGACTCCGTGCGGCCGACGAGCGGGCCGGTATGGAGCAGCGCGCGGCGACCGCCGCCACCGAGCAGGCGGCCGCTACGGAACACCGGCACAGCGCCGCGGCGGAGCACGAGCGCATCCTGAAGGAGTTGAGCGGCCGGGCCGAGGCGGAGGAGGACGTCCGGCGCCGCCTGGCCGAGCAGCGCACCACGGTCCGCCGCCTCGAGCAGGAACTGCAGTCCAGCGCGCAGACGCTGAAGGCGCTCGAGGGCGAGCGCACCGCGCTCGAAGGTGAGCTGGCCTCGCTGCGTGAGCGTGCCGCACAAGCCGCCGTGCGATGCTCCAATCTCCGGCAGGAGCTGGCCGGGGCCGAACGGCGTCGCGACACCGCGGTCGAACGAGCCGGCTTCCTGATCCAGGAAACCCGGGGCGCGTCGGCTGCCGCCGAGCACGCCCGCCATGCCCTCGCGGAAACGCGCGAGCATGAGGCGATGAACCGGGCTGAGCGCCGCCAAGCCGAAGAGTCACTGGCGCAGATGACGGCTCGCAGACAGGCTCTGGAGGAGCTGGAGCGAGACCGCGTGGGACTGGCCCCGGCAGCCGCCGCACTCCTGGCGGCGCGCGACAGGTTCGAAGGTGGGGTGCTCGGGCCACTCAGCGATTTCGTGAGCACCGGCCGGCAGGACGCCGAGCTGGCTGAGCGGTTGCTTGGCGACTGGATGCACGCGGTGCTGGTCCGGAGCGAAGCTACGGTGACAGCCATTCAGGCCTGGCACGCCGAGCATCAGCCCGGCGCGCTAGTGCTGCTTCCGCTGGATCCGGGACCGGTTACCCCGGCCGGGGCCCAGTCGGTGGACGAACGGTTGCGTGCCGAGGAGCCTGCGGCAGGTTGGGTCCGTGCCGCACTGGCTGGCTCGGAGGTTCTCGACGACTCGGGCAGGATCCTACGACGGGCGAGCGGCGCCATTTTTCTGTCTGGCGCCGGCGCGCCGTCAGGTCCGCTCCGCCGCCGCGCCGAGCTCGCGGCGCTGGCACAGGACGTGGCCCAGGCGGAGGCATCGTTGGCCCACGCCGACGAATCACTGCGCTTCACCGTCGAGCGGCTGGCGGAGCGGGAGCGCATGCTGGCGGAAACCGTCAGCACCGCTGAGCGGGCCCGCGACGCGGAGCGGCAGGCATTGGCTACCCGTGACGACGTGGTCCGCGTGGTCGGCAATCTCGCCCGCGAGGCGGCCGACTCGGAAACCCAGCTGGAGCAGATGACAGAGCGCGTCACCCGCTCGGAGCAGCGGCTGGCGGAGATCGATGCAGCCCTGGTACAGGGCGACCTGAGTCGAGGCCGGGTCGAGGAGGAGCTCGGGACTTCTCGCAGCCTGCTGGCTGAGCTGGAGGCCGATCAGGAAAATGCCCGGGAGCAACGCGCCCACTGGCAGGTGCAGGAGGCGCATGTAGCGGGAAGTCTACGTGGTGCGACCGAGCGGCTCGAGCGGGCGGGCCGTACCCGGACGGAAGCCGAAGAGAGCGCTCGCGCACTGATGGAGGAGCTCACCCGGCTCGATGCCGATACGGCGACGGTGGCGGCACAGCAGGCTGAATGGCTTGAAGCCCGAGCCGAGCGCCGCATTGCCCTGCAGGAGCTGGAGGTTGCGAGCGCGGCGGCCGAAGCCTCCCTCGCGAATGCCGAAGCCAGACTGGCGGCCGCGGAGCAGGAACTCGACGCCACCCGTGCCGAGCTCGAAGCCGCCGGTGAAGAGAACCATGGCTTGCAGGTGCGGCTCACCGAGGCCACCGGAATGCGGCGATCCATCGTGGAGCGAGTTGAAGCCGAATGGCACAAGCCGTTCGATCAGTTGATGGAAACGGCCGTGCTGCTCGACCTGGATCTCGAGACCCTGGAGGCGGAGGCGGCGCGCATAGTCGCGGCACTCGATTCCATCGGGCTGGTCAATCCGCTGGCGGTGGAGGAACACGCCGAAGAGTCCAAACGGCTCGAGTTCCTTACCGCCCAGCGCGATGACCTGGTCAGCGCCCGGCAGTCACTGCTTCAGGCTATCCACGAGATCGATGGGACGGCGCGGACCATGTTTCTGGAGACCTTCATTGCAGTGCAAGCCAATTTTTCGAAGGTCTTCCACACCCTCTTCGGGGGCGGCGAGTGCGAGCTGAGACTGGCGACTCCGGACGACCCTCTCGAGAGCGAGATAGACATCCATGCTGCACCCCGCGGCAAGCGAACCCAGCGGATCCACCTGCTCTCCTCCGGAGAGCGGACCCTGGTGGCCGTCTCCCTCCTCTTCAGCATCTATCTCACGAAGCCGAGCCCTTTCTGCCTCATGGACGAGGTCGACGCGCCGCTGGATGACGCCAACGTCGGCCGGTTCACTCGGCTGCTCGATGAGTTCAAGGCGGACACCCAGTTCCTGGTCATCACTCACAATCCCCGGACGATGCAGGCGGCCGATGCGGTCTACGGAGTGACGATGCAGGAGCCCGGTGTGTCCACGATCGTGGGGGTCAGGCTGGGTGAGAAGGAGCACGTCTAAAATGGTCAATGGTCTAGGGTCAAGTGTCGAGGAAGACCTCGAGGGCTCGGTCCATGACCTCGTCCAGGTGGCACGCAGCGTGCATCTTCAGACCCTAGACTCTAGACCCTCGACCCTTCGGAGTTCTGACCAGAATGCTCATCGTCATGCGCCACGGCGCAGCGGAAGAAGAGATCCAGCGCGTTGCCGCCACCATCGAGGAGATGGGCTATCAGGCGCGCCCCATGCCTGGCAGGCAGCGCACCACGGTGGGCCTCGTGGGCAACGACGGCCGCGTGGATGGTTCCCGGCTTGCGGCGCTCCCCGGAGTGCAGGAAATCATCCACGTCACCAAGCCGTACAAGCAGGTCTCCCGCGAGTGGAAGGCGGACTCCACCGTTATCCGGCTTCCCGGGGGGCTCTACTGTCGGCGGCGACGATGTCGTGGTCATGGCGGGACCCTGCTCGGTCGAAAGCGAGCAGCAGATCCTCGATGCCGCCTGGGCGGTGCGGGAAGCGGGAGCCACGGTGCTTCGCGCGGGCGCCTACAAGCCGCGTAGCTCGCCTTATTCGTTTCAGGGTCTGGGCCGCGCCGGCCTCAAGCTACTCGCGCGGGCTCGGGAAGAGACTGGCCTGCTCATCGTCACCGAGGCGATGGACGCGCGAGGAGATGGACTTCGTCGCCGAGATCGCGGACATCATCCAGCTCGGCGCCCGCAACATGCAGAACTATTCGCTGCTGAAGCGGGCCGGTCGCTCCGGGAAGCCGATTCTGCTGAAGCGAGGCATCTCCGCCACGATTCAGGAGCTGCTGCTCTCGGCCGAGTACATTCTCGCCGAGGGCAACCCGAACGTCATTCTCTGCGAGCGGGGGGTCCGCGGCTTCGATCCGGCCACTCGCAACATCTTCGATCTGAGCGCCATCGCCGTGGTACACGGCCTCTCCCACCTCCCGATCATCGCCGATCCGAGCCACGGCACCGGCCACCGCGACATGGTCATCCCGATGGCGCGCGCGGCGGTTGCCGCCGGCGCCGATGGGCTCCTGGTCGAGGTGCACCCGACGCCCTGACCGTGCCTTATCGGATGGGGCGCAGAGCCTCTACCCGGAGCAGTTCGAGCGCATGATGAAGGAGATTCGGCTCATCGCGGAGGCGATCGGCCGGCGGGTGGCCGAGCCGGTGGGGGTCCGGGCATGATGGGCCGCTTGCTGATCCTGCTTGCCCTGGCCAGCACGACGGCAGCCGCAGGCCCAGGATGCAGGAGAGATCATCGGCCGTGCGGCGCGGGTGTATCGATCGCTCGCCAGCCTTCAGGCCGATTTCGTGCAGGTGATCGACAACCCGATGATCGATAGCGCGGAGAGCAAGGGAAGCTGGTCCAGGCGGGGAATGCCAAGCTCGCCATGCGCTTCAGCGATCCGCCGGGGGAGGCCATCGTCATCGACGGCAAGCACATCTGGGTCTACACTCCGAGCACCGTACCGGGCCAGGTGCTTCGGCTCAAAGTGCCCAGCGGCGGCCCGGCCTACGGCTACAATCTTCTCGGCCTGGCTGCTCGACCGCCCGGCCGAGCGATATCGGGCATCCTATCTCCGCAGCGAACGGGTCGGCGGCCGCACCACCGACGTAATCAAGCTGGTGCCGGCCGTGCCGGACATGCCGTTCACCGAGGCGGTCGATCTGGCTCGACCGGGAAGACGCCCTGCCCCGCCGGCTCGAGATCCACGAGCAATCTGGCGCCACCCGAACTCTCCGCCTTGCCCGGCTGCGGGTGAATCAGAAGGTGCCGGAGCAGACCTTCAGCTTCAAGGTTCCCGCCGGCGCCCGGGTAGTCGATCAGTAGGGGCGAGGCGTGCCTCGCCGATACGGGCGACGGACGGGTCGGCCCTACTTCTGATCGAGCGCGTCGTCCACCCGCTTGGCCGCACCTTCACTGAGACCTGCCTCCCGAGCAAGCGTGATCGCCGCCCGGGTGACCGTGCGGTAAAGGGTTCGGTCTTCGGCGCTCAGCGCCTTCAGGTGAGCCCGAATGGTTTGCTCGTCACCCCGCCGCACCGCGCCGGTCAGCGCCGCCGCCGGTCCCAGGGCATTCAGATTGGCGACCGCTCCGCCGAGCAGTGGCAGATAGATACGGGCCGGCAATATCGGCCGGCACCCCCGCCGCCCGTGCGAGTCGTTCCGCCACCCCCACCAGCGCGACGGTATAGTTGGCCACGAACGCGGCTCCCGCGTGATAGGCCGGCTTGGCCGCAGCCGGAATCCGTACCGGAATCATCCGGAGCGTGTTGGCCAGCCGCTCAGCGGCTACCAGTGCGCGATCGTCTCCCTCGATGCCCACGTATGCGCCCTTCAGCCGCTCCGCGGCTGTGGCCGGCTTCGGCCACCGATTGGAGCGGATGGAATGATCCGCAGCCCGCACCAGTCTCCTCCAGCGGCAGCAGTGCGTTTCGGTCCAGCAGTCCGGACAGGTGGAGCACCACCTGATCCCGCGAGATGGCACCCTCGGCGGCGAGCTCGGCAGCCACCTGGCCGATCGCGTCATCCGGCGTAGCGATCAGGACGAGCTCGGCCCCGGCGGTGGCTTCGGCTCGGCTTCCCTGATGCAGCATCAGGGGAGGCGTGACGTCGCGCTGGGTTCGAGCCACCAGATGCGATCTTGTAACCCCGACGCTTCAAGGCCAGACCAAGGCCCTGCCCCATTCGGCCTGCCCCGATGATCGTGACCCGTGGCTGCGACACCCGCACACTCCTCTGAAGGCTAGGGGCTATGGGCTAGGGGCTATGGGCTTGTTCACAGGACGACCGACCTTTCCCCCAGCTGGGGAGGGGCGGTGTTCACCGTAACAGCCAATAGCTAATAGCTCAGAGCTCATAGCATTTTGGTTGAAACGCGCAAGCCCGGCCGGCCATCAATGGCCGACCGGGCTCGGAGAGTAATCGTCCTGCTGCCTCGACCCTAGTTCTGGGCCGACGCCGCGGACCCGTTCGCTTGGGCCAGGCTCAGCAGCTGCTTCGGGGTCTGCGCCTTGCGCAAGAAGCCCCATGGCGGTCTGCATCTGCTGGTCCTGCGCCGCGCGGCGCCGGAACTCGGCCGGCCGGCCGAACACATAGCGCGCGATCTCATAGCCCAGCTGCTCGTCGATCAGAGTGCCGGCGCCATTGAACACAGCGGGAGCTGATCTGGATGTCCTTGGCGCGGAGCCGCTGGTACACCTGCTGCCGCATCTCCGGGGTCACCTTGAACGACTCGGATTTGACCCGTGGGTCTTCTTGGCCTCGAGTGCGATGGTCGTGAGCGCGTCGCGGTACTGCGGCAGGCCGTTGCCAAGCGCCTTGGCAAAGTCGCGCTCGGCAGCGGTCAACGTGTCGGGGCGGATCACCAGGTCCGGCACGATCCCGCCACCGCCCCGTACCACTCGACCGGCGTCGGTATGGAAGATCGGCCGCTCCTTCAAGGCCGAGTCGGTCGACTCCTTGTCCGGGCGCACCGAGCACCGTATCGGCGACCACCGCCATCGCCGCCTGAGCGGCCTGGTCTTCCTCGTCCTTGGCGATCCGCTGAATGGTGCGGCCGCTTGGCGTGAACCAGCGGGCCGTGGTCAGCTTCAGCGCCACGCCTTCGCCCAGCGGGAACAGCGTCTGGACCAGCCCCTTGCCGAAGGTAGGAGCGCCCACCACAACGGCCCGGTCATGATCCTGCAGCGCGCCTGCGATGATCTCGGCCGCACTGGCGGTTCCATCGTTCACCAGAACCACAATCGGCAGATCCGGCCACGACCTGCCTGGCTTCATCGAAGAACTCCTTGGTCGAGCCCCGGGCGCGGCCTCGGGTCGAGACGATCTCCTGGCGGGCATCGAGGAAGAGATCCGCGACCTTGACTCCCTGGTCGAGCAGGCCGCCGGGATTGCTCCGCAGATCCATGATGAGCGACTTCATCCCCTTGCCCTTCATGCCCGCGATCTCCTGCCGCAGCTCCTCCGCGGAGGTTTCGCTCACCGGATTCAGGGAGATGTAGCCGACCCCGCGTGTCGAACATCGTGCCGGGTGGAACCGACCGCATGTGGATCTGGGCCCGGGTCAGCCGGTACTTGATCGGATCGGTGATTCCGCCCCGGCGGATCGTGATCGCGATCTTCGAGCCCGCATCGCCCCGCAGCGCCTTCACCGCCTGATCGTTCTTCCAGCCCTCGGTCGATTTCCCGTCGACCTCGATGATCTGGTCGCCGGTCTCGATGCCGGCCCGCTCGGCCGGCGTCTCCGGCAGCGGGGCCACCACGGTGATCCAGCCGTCCCGGACGTCGATCTGGATGCCGAGCCCGGCGTAGTTGCCGGAGGTCTGCTCGGTGAGTGCCTTGTAGTCGTCTCCGGTCAGCAGCACCGAGTAGGGATCCTTGAGCTGCTCCAGCATCCCCCGGGTGGCCTTCTGGTAGAGGTCGGTCTCGCCGATCGAATCGACGAAGTAGGTGTTGACGTGACCGAGGACGTCGTCGAACAGTCGCGCCTGCTGGTAAACGTTGCCGTCACTGGCAGCGCCCCGCTGCAGCAGCCATCCGCCGCTGAAGAAGGAGATCAACGCTACCAATCCGATCACGCCCCAACGCTGCTTCATATTTCGCCTCCACTCCCGCAGAATAGCTGCCACATTCATTCGCAAATTGACATGGGTGGACCTCACGTCCAGCCCCACTCGAGGAGGAAGACGACTTCGGCCCCAGTGCACTGTTCCCTATACGCTTAACCCACCGCGGTCCGGAAGGTTTCCGGAGCGGCCTTGCGCATCTCCGTCCAGGCGGCCTGCAAGAGCTGGTCCGGGGGAAGGCGTCCATCTAAATGTCGCACCCCACTGCCCTTGACCGCTAGGTAGTACTCCAGCACTCGCTGGTGAAAATCCACGCTTTCCCGTTCGAACCGGTCCTGCCGCTTTCCCGCCGCGATCTGTCGGGCCTGACCCATCTCGGGCGGCAAGATCAGGATGAGTGTCAGATCGGGACTCAGACCCTGGGTCGCCGCCTGGTTCGCTGCCCGGACCATGGCCGGATCGAGTCCACGCCCCGCCATCTGGTACGCCTCGGTCGAGAGGGCAAAGCGGTCCGAGAGCACGACACGGCCCGCGGCAAGCGCCGGCTGGATGACAGTCTGCACCAAGTCGGCCCGGGCAGCCAGATAGAAGAACAGCTCGGCCACGGGTCCCACGGGGTGGTCCGGATCGAGCAGCGCCTGCCGCGCAATCTCGGCGGCGCGGGTGCCCCCCGGCTCGCGCACCACGACAGGATCGACCTGCCGCGCGCGCATGCGTTCGGCCAGTGGGCCGATCAGCGTTGACTTGCCTGAGCCCTCGGGCCCCTCCAGAACGACGAAGAAGCCGCGCCGGCTCATCCCAGCGTGATGATGCTGCTGGTGGCTCCCTTTTCCATCCCCTCGCTGATCTGCTGATTCACCCGCTGCATCAGCTTCTCGAAGTTCGAGCGGGCGACGACGTAGGCCTGGCCCGTGGGGCTCGTCTCCAGATCGCGCACCGCCCCCTCGTACGCTTCGGCCGTTGCCTGGTCCGGCATCTGGCCCGTGGAGACCACCTGGTCCACCTTGCGGGCGAGCGTCTGGATCTGGTCCAGCTTGGCCACCGTGTCCTTGTCTTCCCGCAGCGAGGTTTCAGCCCGCCGGAGCGCCTGGTATTCCGCCGACTGGCCGATCTGACGGCCCAGCTCCTGCGCCTTGTCCCAGATCACCTTGTGTCGCTCCTCTGCGCGAGCAGGTAGCGCTCGCGGCCGAATAGGTCCATATGAACGGTCACCTCGCGCCAGCCGAACGCTGAGGCCTGTCCGCCGCTGCCGCAGCGCGAGAGCAGTCCACCTCCAGCGCCAGCCATCCTCCCGGCCGCACCACACCACGCCCTCATCCAGCAGGCGCATCGTAGCCGCCATCCCATCCTCCCCGCCCACCAGCGCCATGGCCGGCTCCCAGTCTCGTACCGAGCTGTCGAGTGCGACGTACTCGGCCCCTGTAAGATAGGGGGGGTTCGCAGATCAGCGCGTCGAGTGGACCGTGCCGCAAGCGGCCGACACAGGTCGCCCGGACCAGGCTCACCGGCGACGGCCGAGCGATGCGCCGGTTCAGCCTGGCCAGGGCCAGCGCGTCGGCCGAGCAGTCGATGGCCGATCACATCGGTAGAGCCGCCCTCCTGCGCCAGGCTCAGGGCGATGCAGCCGCTGCCGGTGCCGATGTCAGCGACCCGGCCCGTTGCGCACCCGCTGGAGCAGCAGATCGACCAGGCCTTCGGTCTCCGGCCGCGGAATCAGCGCCCGCGCGTCGATCAGCAGCGACGAGGCGGCGGAAGCCGGCTGCAGCCGGTGACGTGCGGCCAGCGGCTCGCCGCGGCCCCGGCGCGCGATTGCCTCCTCGAAGCGAACCGCCGCAGCCGGTCGACCGGATGCCCCTTCGGCGCTGAGCAAGCGTCGGCGGGCTCGCGCCGGCCAGCTCGGCCCAGATCCGGAGAGCCTGCCGCCGGGGCTCGGCCAGCTCGGCCGACCGCGAGCTAGCTCGGTCGCGCCCGATCAGATCAGACGCCCTCAGCGATGACGGCGAGCTCAGGCATCGATGCAGCTCCTGCCGGCTCGCCATGCGCAGCGCGTCGACCATCTCGTCGAGGTCGCCGTTCAGCACGTCGGCCAGGTTGTGGACCGAGAGGTTGATCCGGTGGTCGGTGATTCGGCTCTGGGGAAAGTTGTAGGTCCGGATCTTGGCCGAGCGGTCGCCGGTGCCGACCATGGCGCGGCGGTCTCGCGAGCGCGCCGCCTCCTGCTCGGCGAGCATCCGGTCGAGCAGCCGGGCGCGCAGCACCTCCATCGCCTTGATCTTGTTCTGGAGCTGGGATTTCTGATCCTGCTGGCTCACCACCACGCCGGTAGGCAGGTGGGTGATGCGGACCGCGCTGTCGGTGGTGTTGACGCTCTGCCCGCCGGGTCCCGAGGAGCGAAACACATCGATCTTGAGATCCTGCGGCTCGATCTTGATGTCCACTTCTTCCGCCTCGGGCAGCACCGCAACGGTGGCAGCGGAGGTGTGGATCCGGCCCTGCGTCTCGGTGGCCGGAACCCGCTGCACTCGGTGCACGCCGGACTCGCGGCGCAGCAGGCCGTACGCTTCCGCGACCGCGCACCGCCACGATCGCTTCCTTGATCCCGCCGAGCGATCCCGTCGCTGAGACGAGATCGGCTCCCAGGACAGACCGTGGCGCTCGCTGTAGCGCTGGTACATCCGATAGAGGTCGGCGCCAAAGAGCGCGGCTTCATCGCCGCCGGTGCCGGCCCGAATTTCCATGATGGCGTCGCGGTCGTCGTGCGGATCCCGCGGCAGCAGCAGCTCGTGCAGCTCGGCTGTCAGCTCGGCAATCTCCGCTGGCAAGCCTGGCCATGTCGGCCTTGGCCAGCGCGACAAGCTCGGGATCCGGCTCTTCGGCCAGTTCCCGAGCCTGTTCGAGTTCGTCCTGCAGGCGTGCGAGCCGTTCGGCGAGCCGGACCACCGGGGCCAGCCGGGTGTGTTCCCGGCCGAGGGACCTCAGCTTCTCCGGATCCTTCGCGACACCCGGGTCGGCGAGGGCCCGAGCGACCTCCTCCGCCTGCAGCAGTGCCTGGCGGAGTCGGGCCTCCATGGCTTACTCCTTGGGCGTCGTGGCCGCTGGCTCGGTCTGGTACTTCCGGCGGAACCGGTCAACCCGGCCGGCGGTGTCCACCAGACGCTGCTTGCCCGTAAAGTACGGATGGCACTGGGCGCACACCTCCACGTGGATCGACGTGGCGGTGGAGCGGGTCTCGAACTGATTGCCGCAGGCGCACTGAACCATGAGCTTGCGGTATGTCGGGTGAAGATCGGCCTTCATTGGTGCTCCACGGTTGGCGCTAAGCCTTTCAATTTAGACGGCTTCGGGTGGCTCAGGCAAGGTGGTTGAACGAGGGAACGAGGGAAGGCGGAACAGGGAAGGCGTGAGGAATCTTCGGAGCCGCATTTTCCTCGTTCCTCGTTCCCTCCTCCATCGGTTCAATCCGATTGACAGCACCTCCGGCCGCAAGTATGCTACCCCCAAACACTTCCACTATCGAGAGGCGCGAGTGGCACTGTCCCCGATGGAGGTCCTGCGGAAGGTTCCCCTGTTCTCCGGGCTGGGAGAGGCCGATCTGGCCGCGTTCGCCGAGCTGACCCGGGAACGCAGCTATCCCAAGGGTAGCGTGATCGTTTTCGAGGACGATCCTGGAGACGCACTCTTTCTGGTTGCGGCAGGGCAGGTCAAGGTAGTGCTGATCGCGGAGGATGGGCGGGAGGTCATTCTCTCGGTCCTCGGAGAAGGGAGCTTCTTCGGGGAGATGGCGGTGATCGACGAGGAGCCACGGTCAGCCCACGTCATCGCCATGGACGACTCCAGCCTGCTGGTGCTCCGGCGGGAGGACTTTCATGCCCGGCTTCGGAATTCGCCCGAGGTGGCGATTTCACTGCTCAAGGAGATCTCCCGACGCCTTCGACGCGCCGATGAGAAGATCGGCAGCCTGGTACTGCTCGACGTGAACGGGCGGGTGGCTCACCTGCTGCTGCGGATGGCGGAAGACGAAGGTGGCGATCGCATCACCCGGAAGCTGACCCACCACACCATCGCGCAGATGATCGGCTCGAGTCGCGAAACCGTTTCCCGAACGATGCGGAATCTGGTCGAGCGAGGCATCATCCAGGTCACCCGCAAGGACATCACTCTCAAGGACCGCCGCTCGCTCATGCTGGCTGCACGGAGGTCGTGATCAGCGTCACAGAACCCTGGTGACTGCCCCCGCTGCCGGCGCCCTGCGCGCCGAAGAGGTTGCGGCATGACCCTTCCCACCGCTAGCGACTTAGCGTGACCCACCCGGTGACATTTTGGGGCACACGAGGCTCTATTCCCACGCCGGGTCCCGATACCGCCCGCTATGGCGGGAATACCGCTTGCATTAGCATCGGTGGCGGGGACGGCCGTCTGGTGATCCTGGACGCCGGCAGCGGCCTGCGTCCTTTGGGCCACCAGCTGATGAAAGAACGCAAGGGCGTGCTCGCAGCCGACATTCTCCTCACACACACCCACTGGGACCACATTCAGGGCCTGCCGTTCTTCAAACCGCTCAGCTCCCGCAACACGTCCGTGAACATCTATGGCGCGGCTCAGGAGGGAGTGCCGCTGAAGGATATCCTCGGCCGGCAGATGGACCCCATGGTCTTTCCGGTCCCCTTGAATGCCCTAGCCGCCTCACTCGCCGTAATCGAGATCAGTGAGGGCGAGTTCGAGATCGATGACTTTCGCGTCTGCACGTTTCGGCTACGGCATCCTGGCACCACACTGGGCTATCGGCTCGCTCCATCGTCCGGTGGCCGGGAAGTTGCATACGTGACCGACAACGAGCTTGGCCCGGGCGGCAGTTACGAGGTGCCACCCGACTGGCGGGCCAGGCTGGTTCAGTTTGTCGAGGGAGCCGACACCTTGATTCACGACGCGATGTATCTGGATCAGATCATCCAGGCGCGCGCCGGCTGGGGGCATTCCACCCCGCGTCAGGCGGTGGATCTGGCCGCTGAAGGTCGCTGCGTGCGGCTGGTGCTTTTTCACCACGAGCCAGAGCACGATGATGAGGCGATGGACCGCCTGCTCGCCGACACCCGGCTATACGCCGCGCAGGTTGCGCCGAGGCTTCTAGTCGAGGCGGCCAAGGAAGGGATGCGGTTCTCTCTCTGAGGGGAGCGATCATGAGATATCTACTCTGGGGCATCGTCGCCGCGGCGGCTGTGGCGAGAACCGCCGGAGCTCAGCAGTCCGGCCTGTCGTAATAGCCGTCCTCCCATTCGAGGACCGGGGCTCTTATGGGCAGGACAAGGAAGTATTTCGGGCTCTGCAGTTAGGAATTCCGGCGACGTTCGCCGTTGAGCTGAGCCGGCACCCCCGAGTGCGTGTCGCGGATCGTGCCCGGATCGGCCAGGCGCTGCAGGCGCAGAATCTTGGACCCAACGCGCGAGTGGATGCTGCAACCGCCGCAAAAGTCGGCAGCGAGGCAGGCGCGCGGTATGCGATTACCGGAAACTTCGCCGACTTCTATGGCAAATTCCGCATCGACGCCCGGGTGGTGGACGTAGAGAACGGCCAGATCCTCAAGGTCGTATCCAACAACGACCCCAATCTTCAGGATCGAGCTGATCTCTCCCGAATCATTCAGAGCCTCGCTGAGAAAGCTCTCGCAGCCGTAAACCTGCCCGCTGCCGGCAATGCACCCGGCCCGCGCCCGGGCGCCGTGCCGACGGATGCGCTGACCCAGTACAGTCTCGGCCTGCTCTACGAGAGCCAGGGGGACAAGACGAAGGCCGGGGAACACTACCAGCGAGCGCTGACGACTTTCCCCGACTACTCCGAAGCGCGGGAAGGAATGCAGCGGCTGCGCTGATCCCGGCGGCGGGTCAGCTGCCAGCTGGCTGCCGCAACACCCAGGTGGACTGGAAGAGCCAGGGCAATGATCTCACCGTTCACCTGATAGAATTCGGGAAGCAGCTTCAGCACCAGCCCCAGCTGTGACAGCCCCGCCACAATGCCAGCAAGAACCAGCGCACGGCGACCGATGAGAGACCCGCGAGCCGCCTTCGGCACGAACCAGATCAGAGCCAGCACCAGCAAGTTGGCCTGAAGCAGATTCTCGTTGTTGTCCGTCGCGGTGTGATCGGTGAGCCCCCAGAGACCAGCCAGCACGAGTCCCACCGTTCCCACCACCAGAGCCCAGATTCCGCTCAGCGCGATCAGACCCGCCCGCGCCAACCGGCTGCGTTGGGCCCCGGCGCCCAGCAGGAAAATCGCCGAACCCAGGAAGAGTCCGATACCCAGATAAATCGGTAGCCAGAACGGCGGGCGATCCGGCGGAGGAGTGCCGGTGGACTCGAATAAGGTGCGCTCCGATCGGACCAGAGGCACCTGGCGCCGGTCCTTCCCCGGGACGCTGATACGGCGCAGGTGCTCGCGCAGGGCGAGGGGGAGGAACATCTCTTCCCAGGCAGAGATCGGACGATCCACCGGATGCCCGAGCGCCAGCAGCAGTCCGGTGTAAATCAAGGGATCGTTCGCGGTGAGCCGCTGGGTGTGAAAGCGATAGGTTTTGCCGGTGGGGAGCTCGAACGTCCCCTGCCTGATCCGGCCGCCGAGCGCCCGGTCGAGCGCGTCCCGCACTCTGGTGGAGCAGTTGTCCCGGTAGTAGTCGTAGTGGTAGAACCGGTTCTCGGGCCGCTCATTCCACTCGAGGAACTCCTGGAGCTCGCGCCTGGCCTTCGGCGGCATCTCGAGCTCCTGGATCCACACCGAGCGGTTGGCCCGGCGGTAGAGCTCCACGTATGACTGCGCGGGGAATCCTTGCATCCAGTACCACATCCGCCCTTGAAGGAACCGGACCAGGAAGTTCTCCTGGCGCAGATCGAAGAGACCGTAGTTGTAGGCCTTATCGGTTCCCTGGATCGGATCGTGGATCCAGATCGCGTTGTGCCCGAACCGCTCCCATACGGCTTTACCGGGGCCCATCGTCATCAGGTACACCGTCAGTTCGGAGCCTGGCTCGAGCGGAACGAGGGAACGAGGGAACGAGGGAACAGCTGAACGTGCGGACGCGGTCTGAGCGCCTACCAAACTCGACGATGGCGTGCCAATCAGCAGTGCTAGCAGCAAGCATCCCGGTGACCAACGCGAACGCCCTTCCCTCGTTCCCTCCTTCCCTCGTTCCCGCCTCACAGCTCCACGTCTCGACCGTCGAGCGCCGAGCGGTAAATGGCGTCCATAACCTTGTGCAGGATGAGGTGCTCCTGGAGCGAGGGCACTCGCGCTTCCGCGGCGATCGCCGCCTGGAAGTGGGCCCATTCCGCGCGATACGACGCGGTGAATGCATTCTCCCGGCCCACGGAGCCGGTGGGCGACACGTCCACCGCAACGCCGTGGAGCTCCTTCCACACGTTGAGCGGGTTGATGCCGGCTGTCCCCTTGCTGCCACGGAGTCCGACGCCGAATCGCTCCCCTTCCCCCAGATGCCGCCAGGTGACGTCGACAAAGATCGACATGCCGTTCTCACAGATGACGAAGGCGCTGCCCGACTGTTCGACAGCCCGATCCCGGCCGCTTGCATCCAGGCTGGCGCTCACCCGCACCGGAGGCGAACTCCCGCCCAGCCAGAGTCCCAGATCGAGAATCGCCAGACCCAAGTCGAGCATCGCACCGCCACCGGCCTGGTCCCGGCGCTGGCGCCAGCCGAGCTGGGTTCGCCCTGGCCGAAAGACGTGCCAGCTCCCCCGGATGCTCTCGATGGTGCCGAGCTCGCCGCTCTGCACGAAGCTCCGCACGATCTGAACGTCGGGACGATAGCGATGATTCATGCCGACCATCACCACTCGGTCGCGCTTCTCGACCACGCGGAGAATGCGCTGGACGCTGATGGCCGACATGCCGAGCGGTCTCTCGACCAGCACGTGCAGGTTGGCCGACAGCGCCGCCAGGATGTGCGACTCGTGCAGGTGATTGGGCGAGCAGATGACGACGGCATCGAGGGCCTCATAGCGCAACAGCTCCTCGATGTCGTCGAATGCGTCCTTAATGCTGAAACGGTCAGCCAGCGCCCGGGCCTTTAGAAGGTCGGTGTCGCAGATGGCCTGCACGTCGACGCTGCGCATCTTCTTCAGCACGGGCAGATGCGCCACCTGCGTGATCGCACCACCACCGACGATCCCCACCTTGAGACGCTCGCTCGTGGCCCCGCTGCGACCGGCGGTCATGGTCCCCCCTTCTTCAGTAGCGGCGCTCCAATCTGGTACCTGGATAGTAGGCCGCAAGAATCTGCTGGTAACCCTGTCCCGCGCGGGCCCGACCGACCGCGCCCCACTGGCAAAGACCGACGCCGTGCCCCGCTCCCATGCCATCTACCACCAGGCTGGTCACGTTCCGACCGGCCCCTGTTGCCATCAGGCTGAAGACGGTGCTTCGCAACAGATGGCCGCCGGGAGGGCGCAATACCTGCCTGATTCTGGTGTGACCGTCCACCCGGACCTCGGAGCCGCTCACCGCGATCGCGAGCTGCTCCACCCGCCCAGAGGCCGAGCGCTGAGTTATCCTGACATCGGTCACCGTGCCAATGGGTGCGTTCCCCGCGCCAGCCAGCGGGGGCAAGTTGTGCTGCAAGGTGGCACGGAGCGCTTCGCCGCTCCACTCTTCCCGCCAGCGATAGCGTGGCGAGATGCTGCAGTAGGCCGAGCCACTCTCATTCAGATCGGACACCGATCGGAGGTAGGGCCGGACCGCACCCCGGAAAACCTCGTACCCTTCCGCTGTCCGACCACCGCAGGTGGAGAAGTAGAACGCCTCGATCACGGCACCGTCGTAAGTGAGCACCCGTCCTCTGGTCTCGCTCACCGCGGCGCGGCCTTCCGCGGTTTCCGCACCCACTCCTCCGTAGGCCTGATCGGCGACCGTGCCGTACAGATCGAACCCCTCAGTGCGCCACTTGCGAAGGTGCTTGAGCGCGTAGGTACGGGAAACGACCGCCTGCGCCCGGAGCGCCGCCTGTTCGACCGGGCTGCGGCGTCCCATCTCCGCCGAGACCACACCGAGCAGGTACGATTCCATGCCCAGGCGATTCACTACGGTCAGGCCGGTCCGGTCGCGGAGAACCTCCCCCACTCCACGATATGCCTTGCCGTTCACCCAGAGCGGAGCCCGCGGATCAGTCGCCGCAAGGGTGGCGGCCTCGAGCTGCGGGGACACCCAGCCATTCGGACTCGTCAGCACCAAACCCTGGCCGGCAACCGTCAGCTGCCACCTCTCACCGCCGGGAATGGTGGCGATGCGGGAACCGTCGGGCTCGCTGACCGCAACAGCGCCGCCACCGCCAACAGTGGCAGAGCCAGCGCCTACCGACAGACCGATCCGAACCTCAACCTCCGACGAGGCGGGCGTAGGCGCAGCCGTGGGCCTGGCCGGCATCGGCCCCGACGTGCAGCCCGCTAGCGCGCCGACGAGCAGCGCCGCGGCTCGCCGCCCGAGCAGCTGCCGGCTAGCCCCGGTAATTGCCAAACTTCAGCTCGATCTCGAAATCCTGGCCTTTGAGGAAGGCAATAACGGCTTGCAGCTCGTCGCGAGAAGGTGCCGTCACCCGCACCTCGTCACCCTGGATGCTGGTCTGAACTTTCTTGAAGCCGCCTTCCTTGACCGCCTTGGCGATCCGCTTGGAGACGTCCTGCGGGATGCCCTGGGTCAAGGTGAGCGTGCGCCGGACGCTCTGTCCGGTGGCCTGCTCCAGATCGCCGAGCTTCAGATTCTTTACCGGTACCCCGCGCTTGATCATCTTGGTTTTCAGCACATCCACCAGCGCATCCATGCGGAACTCGTCATCCGCACTGAGCCGGATCTCGGCTTTCAGGCGATCGAACTCGACGGTGCAGTGGGTGCCCTTGAAGTCGTACCGCTGAGCGATCTCCTTCAGCGTCTGGTTGACGGCGTTGTCGACCTCCTGGAGGTCGGCGCCGGTGGATACGTCAAACGAGGCGTTGCTGGCCATAGGAGTCGATGCGAGCTGCGAAGAGTAAGTGATGGCGCTGTCGCCGGAAGAATTACCCCGGCGGTAGGGATGCAGCAAGCGCCATTTTTGTAACCTGATGCCGTCCGCTTGACAGCCCAGGCGGCTGCGTATAGTGTAAACTGTCGGCGGTGGATTTCAGGCCACTTGCTCCCGCCGGGCCCCAGGGTCCGAACCAAAGAGCTAAAGCGCCGGACGCTGCCCTCCGCGCTTTTCAAGCCCGGGGGGCTTTTTGCTCCCGGCAACTCAGAAAGAGGTCCGCTGGTGCGCTTCCAGTCCGAGATGTGTTGCCGAATTTGCATGTGTCCCCTCCTTACGGGGTGGACCGAGCATTCGGCGTGCATGCGGCAGGAGGCGGAGAGCTAGCACTCTCGTTTTCACCAGACGACCGAGGCCCGGACCACTGACAGTGATCCGGGCCTTTTCATTTCCCATACTCGAGGAGCACGTCCATGACCTATCAGCCCGACACCCTGGCCCTCCACGCCGGCCAGGCCCCGGACCCGACCACGAACGCTCGCGCCGTGCCGATTTACGCCACCACGCAGCTACGTCTTCAACGACACGCAGCATGCCGCGGACCTTTTCGGCCTCCGCGTCTTCGGCAACATCTACACCCGGATCATGAATCCCACGAGCGACGTATTCGAGAAGAGGATCGCGGAGCTCGAGGGTGGTGTGGCGGCCCTGGCAGTGGCGAGTGGGCAGGCGGCAACAACGCTCAGCGATGCTCAACCTGGCCCGTGCCGGGGACAATCTGGTCTCGTCGCAGACACTGTACGGAGGCACGTACAACCTGTTCGACTACACCCTGCCCAAGTGGGGCATCAAGACCAAGTTCGTCGACATCCACAACCTGGATCAGGTCCGTGCGGCCATCGACGGCGGCACCCGTCTGCTGTTCGTCGAGACCATCGGCAATCCCCGGCTCGACGTGCCCAACTTCGAGGCGCTGGCCGACATCGCCCACGCGGCCGGCATCCCGCTCGTGGTGGACAACACCTTCGGCGCGGCAGGCACGCTGAGCCGGCCGATCGACTACGGGGCGGACATCATCGTGCATTCGGCGACCAAGTGGATCGGCGGCCATGGCACGGCAATCGGCGGCGTGGTAGTGGACGCCGGCAAGTTCGACTGGGCCAGCCCTTCCTCCCGAGCACGCTTCCCTGAGTTCACCACCCCCGATCCGTCATACCACGGTCTGGTCTACACCGAGGCGTTCGGGCCCGCCGCGTTCATAATCAAGCTCCGGGTGCAGCTCCTCCGCGATCTCGGCCCGGCGCTCTCGCCCTTCAATTCGTTCCTGTTCCTCCAGGGTGCTGGAGACGCTGCCGCTCCGCATCCAGCCGGCACTCGGACAACGCACTTGCCTCGCCCGGTGGCTGGCGCGGGACAAGCGAGTCGAGTGGGTATCCTATCCCGGTCTGGAGACCCACCCGGAGCACCGGAACGCGATCAAGTATCTCAAGGGGGGGTTCGGCGGCGTTCTCACCTTCGGGGTGAAGGGCGGCCACGCGGTCGCGCGCGCGCTGATCGACCGGGTCAAGCTGTTCTCCCTGCTGGCCAACGTGGGCGACGCCAAGTCACTGATCATCCACCCGGCCTCGACCACCCACGAGCAGCTCACGGCCGGAGCAGCAGCGCGCCACCGGGGTTACACGCCGGAGCTGGTGCGTCTCTCGGTCGGGCTGGAGGACGTGAGCGATCTGATCGCCGATCTGGATCAGGCGCTCGGCGGGGCCGGCGTTGACACCAAAGCGACCGCGGCGGAGACGGTCGGCGCGGCACAGTAGGGTACGAGCTAGGAGCTGGGAGTCTGGAGTCGGGCTTCCCAGCTCCTAGCGCAACCCACAACCTGCAGTGCAGGAGGCACGACACATGTCAGTCATCGATGAGCTGGTTCAGGCCAACGCAGGGTATGCCCGTACGTTCGATCGTGGGGACCTTCCCATGCCCCCCGCTCGCCGGCTGGCCATAGTTACCTGCATGGACCCGCGCATCATTCCCTCGCGCGCGCTGGGGCTGGAGGAGGGAGACGCCCATGTGATCCGCAATGCCGGCGGCAGGGCTCGCGACGCATTGCGCTCCCTGGTGATCTCTCAACGCCTGTTGGGTACCAATGAGATCGCCGTCATCCACCACACCGACTGCGGCATGCTCACGTTTACCAATTCCGTCCTCCACGCCAAGGTGAAGCAGGATCTCGGTGCGGACTCGACGGCGATCGATTTTCTGCCGTTCTCCGACGTCGAAGAGAGCGTGCGCGAGGATGTCGAATTCCTGCAGTCGTCCCCTCTGATCCCGAGAGACGTCCCCATCCGCGGCTTCGTCTACGATGTTCGGACCGGCAGACTGAACGAGGTCGCCACTCATGCGGCGGTCGACACTAGATGAGCGTGACTATAACTGCCGATTCATCCACCCGTGACTTCGTCCTCCAAGAGCTCACGACAGCCCAGGGCCGGAGCCTCACCGGGCTTCGACTTCGATATCGGGTGTTTGGAGATGTGGGGGCTGCGGCAGAGAACGGATGGATCCTGATTTTCCACGCACTCACGGGAAGCTCGGAGGTGGACGCCTGGTGGGGGCCGCTGATCGGTCCGGGCAAGGCACTCGACACCAGCCGCCATGCCGTCCTCGCGGCAAACCTGCTGGGGAGCTGCTACGGATCGAGCGGACCGACCGAGTGGAGGACAGAACGTGGTGAGGCGTTTCCCGAGCTGACCCCGTCCGATCTGGCTCGGGCGCACATTCCTCTGCTCGAGCACCTCGGCGTGCGGTGCCTGGCGCTGGCAACGGGCGGGTCGCTCGGGCGGATGGTGGCGCTGCATTGGGGGCGGCTGGCCAGCGTTCCGACTGACCGGCTGGTAGTGTTCGCCGCGCCCGCCGCGGCTTCACCCCAGGCGATCGCCTGGAATGCGGTGCAGCGGATGGCCATCGAGGCCGATCCAGCGTGGGCCGGCGGCAGCTACCCGCCGGGCGAAGGGCCGGTGGCGGGGCTGGCCGCGGCCCGGGCGGTGGCAATGATCACTTATCGATCCGGGGCCGAGTTCCAGGCACGGTTCGGGCGATCTGTCCTCCAGATCCGAGGGGCTGTTCGACGTCGAGCACTATCTGCGGCGCCAGGGCGAAAAGCTGGTGGCCCGATTCGACGCCGCCAGCTACGTGTCGTTGATGCGCACGATGGACCTGCACGACATAGGAGATTTCAGCGACTGCCGCGCGGGAGACCGCTCAGACGGGTCCGGGCCAGGTAATCGGCGTGGGCATCGATTCCGATATCCTCTACCTGCCGTCCCGAGGTGCGCGACTGGGTCTCCGCCTACCGGGCCGGCGGAGCTAACGCCGAGTACCGGGAAATCGCGTCCCTTTACGGGCACGACGCCTTCTTGATCGAGTGGGATCAGGTCGAGCGGATATTAGAGGGGCCTAAAAGGCTATGGGCTATTGGCTGTTGGCTGCGCCGGTGACCCATTGAGCGTTTGACAGGAGCTCTTCCTGACTAGGAATAGCGAATAGCCAATAGCCTTCAATCAAGCCAGGAAACTCTCGAGCGCCCGGGCGCGGCTCACGTGGCGGAGGCGGCTCAGCGCCTTCTCCTTGATCTGCCGCACCCGCTCGCGGGTGATGCCGAGCAGGCTGCCGATTTCCTCCAGGGTCATCGGCTCGGGGCCGTCGAGGCCGAAGTAGAGCCGCAGAATCTTGGCCTCGCGCTCCTTGAGCGTGGAGAGCACCTCCTCGATCGATTCGGTGAGCGCGTGCTCGAACGTCTCGGAGTCGGGGCCGGGGTTCTGGGTGTCGGGCAGGTAGTCGAGGAGCTTGTTGTCTTCGCCCGGAGTGAGCGGGGCGTCCAGCGAGAGGTGATTCTGGGAGATGGACAGGGTCTTCTGGACCTCCTCCATCGAGATGTCCATCCCTTCGGCTATCTCCGACGGCGTCGGCTCGCGTCCCAGCTCCTGGAGCAGCGCGGAGGAGCGTTTGCCGATCCGGTGCAGCGTGCCGGCGCGGTTGAGCGGGACCCGCACGATGCGGCTCTGCTCCGCCAGGGCCTGGAGGATCGCCTGGCGGATCCACCACACCGCGTAGGAGATGAACTTGATGCCCTTGGTCTCGTCGAACTTGTGGGCCGCGCGGATCAGACCCGAGGTTGCCTTCGTTGATCAGGTCGGCCAGCGAGACGCCCTGGTTCTGATACTTCTTGGCGACTGACACCACGAACCGCAGGTTGCTGCGCACCAGCTTGTCGAGCGCCTCCTCCTCCCCGACGCGGATGCGCTGCGCCAGATTGACTTCTTCCTCCTGCGGGATCAGCGGATACTTGCTGATCTCGCGCAGGTACTGGTCCAGCGAGCCCTCATCGAACGACGGGCCGCGCTTGCCGGAACCGACCTGCATTGGACGCATGCGACTCGACCTCGGACTGATCTGAGGAGTCACTCGAATACGGAGGCATTGAGAAACGATCCATTACTTGATCGCAACCTGTGATAGCAACCTTTGACGAACCTTACTCTCCGGTCAGGGAGTGCGCAATGGAGTCAGGAGGCGGGAGTCAGAAGTCGGGAGTCGGGAGTGGGACGAGTGTGACGAAGCTCACGCAATGTCTGAGCTACACGCCTCAAATCCGGGGTGAACTTCTGGCTCCCGACTTCTGACTCCCGACTCCTGCTGGTCCTGACTCCCGACTCCCGACTCCTGACTCCCGACTCCCGGCTCCCGGCTCCCGACTAGATCTCGTAGTTATCCATCTGCGCCCGCTGCAGCTTCCCGGAGTAATCCACGTAGCAGACCTTGGTCTCAGAGTAGAACTCGTATACCTCCCAGCCACCCTCGCGGTGGCCGTTGCCGGTCGCCTTGACTCCGCCGAACGGAAGATGCGCCTCGGCGCCGATGGTCGGGGCATTGACGTAGGTGATGCCGTTGTCGAGCTCCTGCATCGCCCGGAACGCCTGGTCCACGTTTCCGGTGTAGATGGAGCTGGAAAGGCCGTAGCGCACGTCGTTGTTGACCCGCACCGCTTCGTCGAACGACCCGACCTTGATGACGCTCAACACCGGCCCGAAGATCTCCTCCTGCTCCAGGCGGCTCTTCGGCTTGACCCCGGCGAAGACCGTCGGCCGGTAGAACCATCCGTCGCTTCCACTTGTCGCCGCTGGGCAGCCTTGCCCCCGGTGACCAGCTCGGCGCCCTCCTCCTGCCCGATCTCGACATACGCGCTCCACCTTGTCGCGCGAGGCCTCGTGAATCAGCGGGCCCACGTCGGTCTTCGTCCTCGCGGCCATCGCCCAGCCTCAGCGCCTCCGCGGCGTCGGACCAGACGATTGAGGAAGCGATCGTGGACCTTGCGGTGGAGGAGCAGGCGGCTGGTGGCGGTGCAGCGCTGCCCGGTCGTGCCGAACGCGCCCCAGAGCACCCCTTCGAGAGCCAGATCGAGATCGGCGTCGTCCATGACGATCATGGCGTTCTTGCCGCCCATCTCCAGCGAAAGCCGTTTGTGCATCCGCCCGCAGGTCTCGCCGATCAGGGCGCCGGTCTCGGTCGAGCCCGTGAAGGAGATCACCGGGACCTCGGGATGCTCGACCAGGGCCTTGCCGACCGTCTCACCCCGGCCGTGTACCAGCTGAATGACTTCCGGAGGGAGACCGGCCTCGAGCAGGATCTCGACCAGGAGGTGCACCGTGTGGGGGACATCCTCGGAGGGCTTGATGATGACCGAGTTTCCGCAGAGCAGCGCGGGAAACATTTTCCAGGTCGGGATTGCCAGCGGGAAGTTGAACGGCGTGATCAGGCCAACCACGCCGATCGGCCGGCGATAGCTCATCGCCCACTTGGAGCGTAGCTCGGAAGGAACGACCTGGCCGAAGAGCCGGCGCCCTTCGGTGGCCGCGTAGTACGCGGTGTCGATGCCTTCCTGCACATCGCCCCGGGTCTCGGCCAGGACCTTGCCCATCTCGCGCGTCATGGCATTGGCAATGGCCTCCTTTCGTCTCGACCAGCAGATCGCCGACCCGGCGGAGCACATCGCCGCGGCCGGTGCCGGCGTCCGGGACCAGAGCGGCGAAGCCCTCGCTTGGCCGAGCGCACCGCCGCGTCCACGTCCGTGCCGGTCCGAATCGGGAAAGCGGCCGATCAGGTCGGCGCGAGTCCGCCGGATTGCGGTTTTCGAAGTAGCCATCGGTGGTCGGGGCAACCCATTCACCGGCTATGAAGTTCTTGAAGGTCTTGGCCATGTCTCCTCTACGCCATCGTTGCGACGACTCGACGACAGGACTGGTGGGCGCCGGCGCCGTGGCGCCGGCGCGGGTGGCGCCTCGGGGCAGGTCCAATGGAGCTCCTGCTTGGCATAACCGACCCGTGGCAGGATCTCCCGCGTCGCCATGACCCCGGCCCACAGGATGGCCAGCAGGGAGAGCACGTAGGCCAGACCCCGCCGGTATGACCAGCTGGCCAGCGCGCCAAGCACACCCATCAACATGCCGATGCCGGCGGCACCGAGATAGAAGACCAGTCTGAGGCCGCAGCTCTTGTCGTTGGGCCACAGCGGCAGTGCGACGGCAAGGATGAGGCCAGCCCGGTCCAGAACCAGGCGAGCGCGACGAAGCGCCGCTGTGGCCGGGGTAGCACGGTTACCCTGCCCCGGCTCCGGCGCGGCGGCGGGCGCCGGTGCCGGCTGCTTGGCGATCACCTTGTCGATGTCGGCGAGTTCCTTGTCCCAATTACGTGGCTGCTCGGTCATACCGACTCCCGGTTGAGGCCGTAGCGCTCGATCTTCTTGTAGAGAGTTGGATCGCGGCATCTTCAGCGCGCGGGCTGTCTCCGAGACGTTCCAGTCGTGCTCGCGCAGTTTTTGGGCGAGAAAGTTCTTCTCCGCTTCCTGTTTGAAGGTCTCGAAGGTCTGGCTCCCGGAGGCCTCGCCCGCTGGGCCGCCGCTTGCCGGCCCCGGAAGCAGGTGGTCGATGTCGGCCGCGGTGACCACCTTGCCCGGCGCGAGGATCAGCGCCCGCTCGACAGCGTTGCGGAGCTCCCGGATGTTTCCGGGCCAGGCCCGCGACTGCAGCCGCGCGACGGCCTCGTCCGCGAACTGTCGCCCGGGTACCCCCGCGCCGGCCGCCAGCTGCTCGGCGAAGTGGGCCACCAGTGCCGGAATATCCTCGACCCGATCCCGCAAAGGAGGAACCTCGATCGGCACCACGTTGAGCCGGTACAGCAGATCCTCCCGGAACCGCCCCTCGGCGATCTCGGATTCCAGGTCCTTGTTGGTTGCCGCCAGAACCCGCACGTCCACCTGGATCGACTTGGAGCCGCCGATCCGGGTCACGACTCCTTCCTGCAGCACTCGCAACAGCTTCGACTGGGCCGACAGCGACATGTCGCCGACCTCGTCCAGGAACAGCGTACCACCGTCCGCCTGCTCGAATTTACCCGCCCGATCGGCAAAGGCGCCGGTGAACGAGCCCTTCATGTGCCCGAAGAGCTCGCTCTCGATCAGCTCCGAGGGAATCGCCGCACAGTTCACCTCGACGAAGGGCTTGTCACGCCGGGGAGAGCCCTCGTGCAACGCCCGGGCGACAAGCTCCTTGCCGGTTCCGTTCTCGCCGGTGATCAGCACCCGCGCCGAAGTCGGGCCCACCTTCTCGATGAGGGCGCGCACCGCCTGCGAGTGCCGCGCTTTCACCGACCATCGTGTACCGGTTCTCGCTGGCCTCCCGAAGCCGGGTGTTCTCGCCCACCAGCTCGGCAGTGCGCCAGGGCGTTGCGGACGGTGACCAGCAGCCGGTCGGTGTCGAGCGGCTTCTCCAGGAAATCGAACGCACCGCGCTGGGTGGCCTCGACCGCAGTGGCGATGGTGCCGTGTCCCGAGATCATGACGACCTGGGCATCGGGATCCAGGTCTCGGAGCCGAGCCAGCGTCTCCAGCCCATCGAGTCCGGCCATCTTCACATCGAGGAAGACCAGATGCGGGCGGAAGTCGGAATAGACGGTAATCGCTTCGCCGCCCGAGGCCGCGACCCGCACCACGAGGTCCTCATACTCCAGCACCTGTTTCAGGGCCTGGCGAATCCCGGCCTCATCGTCCACGATCAGGATCCGATGGCTCATGGGCGCGCTCCAAACAGGGTCGCTCCCGACGGTCGTATGCGGATCTCCCGAATACCGGGCGGAATGCGGACCGGAACAGTTCGCCGGGTGCGAATCACCGAACGCCTTGGCAACCAGCCTGGGTACCGCGTCACGCGGGATGGGAAATTCCCTGATCCGAAACGAACGCACCGCCCACTCGGCCTTGCCCGTCACCGACGACCTGAATCGGGCCCGGCGGCCTGGACCGGCTCCCTCTCCCGCAGCGCCACCGTCAGCGGGCCGATGAGCTCCCGCGGCAAGCGGGCCGTCGCCAGCTTGGCGTTGACTGCCACAGCTCACCATCCAGGAGCTCGACCTGAAGCGAATCGAGCTGGCGCCTGAGGCTGGGGTTGAGCCCCGCGCCGATCAAGCGAGGCGACCTCCGATGGCGTGAGGACGACCGAATCGGCCCGCCACCCGTTGAGCGAGTCGATCTTCGACTGCGCCGATACCAACGCCCGTGTGCCCGGCCGGCCAGGCGCGGTCGGCGGGCTCGCCAGCGGCGGGCGGACCGAATACCCGATGGAGCTCGGTGCCGAGCCGGTCTCGGTATAGCCAGCCGATGGCGAGCGCCACGATCAGGGCAACACCGCCCAGCAGCTTGAAGGGCGCCGACAGGCAGCCCATCAGTGCCCGAAGTCGAGCGTCAGGCGCGGATTCGTAGCGAGGCCCGCCGGTCGTCAGCAGGCTCTCGTACAGCACCAGCTGCTCAGCCACGAACGGATACCCGATCGAATCCATCGGCCTGATCCTCGATCCTACCGGCGGGAAGCCGCTGGCCTTCGCGGACGCGGCCCAGCGTGACGTGAGGTTGGAAGGGCGCCCCTTCGGGCGGAAAGCCGATGGCCTCGCAGCCCCGCTCGATCCGATCCTGCAGCAGCTCGAGCGCTGCGGGCGCCTGGACGCCTACCCAGAGCACCCGGGGTCGGTTCCGGCTCGGGAAGGCGCCGAGCTCCCCGAGCTCCAGGGCCAGGGTCTCCGCACCATGGGCCGCAAAGCGTAGCGCCTCGGCAATCACATCCAGCCGCTCAGGAGCGACCTCTCCGAAGAACTTGAGAGTCATGTGGAGACCTTCGTCATGCACCCACCTGACCGGCCAGCCCGCTTCCCGCAGCTTGCCCAGGAGCTTGAGAATCTGCTCCCGTGCAGGCTCCGGAATCGGCACCGCGGCAAAGAGCCGCATCAGCGCGGTGACCGGGGCGCTATGGCGAGGCAGCCCGCCGCGGCGGTAGCCGTTGCGGGTCGAGCTCGACTGTAACGAAGCCCAGCTCTGCGAAAGAACGCGCGCGATCGTGTCCCAGCTTGTGCGCAGGCGCTCCATCTGATCGGGAGCAACCTCCAGTCGGGCTTTTCCGCCGTGGTGCCGGACCCGGAGATCACCAATGACGCCGAGGCTCCGAAGATACGCCTCGCCCTGCTCCACCTGACGGAGTCGCTCGGGGGTAATCTCCAGGCCGTACCGCACCCGGCTCGATAGACAGGGCGCGGCGGGCGCGTTCCAGGTCGGTAAGCCCAGCGCGCGCGCGGCATCGCGGACATCCTGCTTGGTCCAGCCCAGCTCCGCCAGTGGCGACCTGAATGTCCCGCTCGGCCGCCGCTCGCATGCCCGGGCGATGCTCCCCGAGATCGTCCGCATTGGTGCCGTCGATGATGGTATCGAAGCTGCGCTTCCCGGCGATGTCGTGAAGCCGAGCCCAGAGCTCCGACTTACAGAAGTAACAGCGATCGGTGGAGTTGCTCAGGTATCGCGGATCCTCGAGCTCGTGGGTCTCGACCTCCAACAGGGGAATGTCGAACCGCTGGGCCAGCTCGACCGCCGCGCCAGCCTGAACCGCGGGATATGAGGCGCTGCGGCCGGTAACCGCGAGGAAGTTTTCGCGGCCCAGGGCCTGGCGGGCCGCAACGGCCAGGAGCCCGGAGTCCACTCCGCCCGAATAGCCGAGCACGACACGGCCCAACGTCGACAGATGGGCGCACAGAGTTTCGAAGTGTGCCATGGGCAGTAACGTAACTGATAAAAAGCGTTAGCGGTAAGGCGGTACCGCCAAAGCGAAACTCAAATAGCTTTACCCATGGCCGATGACAACGCTCTGGATATCACCCCTGAGCTTCAGCTTCCCATCTCGGAGCTCGAGTATCGCGGCGTCTCGTTCAGGCGGACCGGGTGGGCAGCACGTGAACACGTCATCGACTCGCATCGAGCTCTGGTGGGATGTGGCAGGCTCTCCCAGTCTGAGCCCTGAGCAGAGAGCGCAGCTGCTGCAGCGCCTGCGGCCGAGGCTGGATTCGACCGGCCGTCTCAGGCTGGTATCGAGTGCCACGCGGAGCCAGCTTCGCAATCGGGAGGCTGCGACCGAGCGGTTGCGGGCGGTCGTTGCGGCCGCTCTTGCCATCCGGAAGAAAAGGAAGCCGACCAAACCCAGCCGGGCAGCAAAGGCGGCGAGGCTGGAGGCCAAGCGGCGGCGTGCGGCCACCAAGCGGCACCGGCGCCGGCCCGGGGAGCGGGACGACTAGGAGCGCGCCCCCCTGCTTGGTTATGTTCTTTGAACCTGCCTCAACTGGATCTTGCTCGCGGCTCGGCTCGCGGAGCAGTCGCAGATCCGACTCCTAATTCTCCCGCCCGGACTGGGCGCATGCAAAGGAGCAGAGAGAACGTGCGCACAGGCTCCCTGATCCTCTCCGCCACGCTGCTCGACAGCCGCGTGTGCGTCCAAAGGCCGACCCGGCTCCGGCGCCCCGTCCAGCGCCCCGGAACACACGGCCGGCCGCTACTCCCGCCGATCTCGAAAGGCGCATTGCGCGGCTCGAGCTCAGCCTGATGGAAAAGGAAGCGCAGGTCGACGAGCTTCAGTCCCGGCTCGATGACACCCGGCAGGAAGTCGTGCGAGCCATGGCCAAACTCCAGACGCTGGCCAGCCGGGCCGAGGCCGCGTCGGGGATAGCCGAAGCCGAGGTGGCCCTCCAGACGCTCGAGGACCACACCGGGACAGCCGCCCACGCCGGAGGGAACCCAGGCCACCAGATTATTGAAAGAGAGCTCCGCCGAGTTCGACAAGGAGAACTACGGTGGCGCCCTGTATCTGGCGAACCAGGCAAAAATGCTCGCCGGAGCGGCCCGGGGCCGACTGTCGGCCGGCGAGCGGGGAGCGCCGCGCCCGGGCGAAACCGCGTTCGCGCTGCCGATTCGGCTGGTCGCCGCTGGACGGGGGAACGTGCGGGCAGGCCCTGGCACCGGCTCACGCATCGAGTTCGCAGTGGAGGCGGGTGACGCGCTGATTGGGTACTCGTATGTCGATGAGTGGATACGGATCGGCGACAACAACGGCCGAGGCGGGTGGATCTTCCGGAGTCTCGTGGCCCGGCCCTAACTAGCGCTGTCCTGTTTGGTCTGCTTCTCCTTGCGGCGGGCGCATACGACACGGTTTCGACCCTGGCGCTTGGCCTCGTACAAGGCTTCGTCGGCGCTGGAAATGACGGCTTCCGCAGTGTGACCGTGGTGCGGAAACTCGGCGATCCCGCCGCTGATCGTGACCTTAGCCCGCCACGAACTCCTCGGCTGCCACTCGTTCACGGATTCGCTGAGCCAGCTGTAGCGCTGTGTCTCCGCCTTTTCCAGAGAGCAGGACCGCGAACTCCTCTCCACCGTATCGCGCCGTGCAGTCACCCGCGCGGGTGCAGTTGCGGAGGATGTTCGCCACTTTCTTCAGCACCTCGTCACCCGCCGGATGTCCATGGGCGTCGTTGTATTTCTTGAAGTGGTCCACATCCAGCATCAGCACCGTGAACGTATGGCTTTGCCGCTGAGCCCGCAGCAGCTCTTCGGATAGCCGCTGGGTCAGAATGCGCCGATTGGACAGACCGGTCAGAGAGTCCGACGCGGACTGGCGCTCCAGCTCCTCGTTTTGCTGGCGCAAGGTTTCGTTTACGGCGTCCAGGTCTTGCCGGCTTTGCCTGAGCCGATCCACCATGTGATTGAACACGTAGGTCAGGTCACCCACCTCGCCGGTGGCCGTCGGAAGGTCCACGGCCAGGTCGCCGTCGGCAACTTCGGCCGCCCCCTTGGTGAGCCGCTCCAGGGGTCGAACGATAAGCAGGGCGAGGCGGTAGGCGATGGCGGTGACGCCGAGGAGCAGAGCCGCCACTATCGCCAAGCTCAGATCCCGGAACTGCCTGACCTGTTGGTACGCGGCATCCACCGGGATCTCCGCCAGGACCGCCCAGCCCACACGAGGGACGCGCTTGAGACTCCCCAGCACCTCGTCTCCGGAGACACTCTGGTAAGTGAGTACTGCTCCTTCATGCGCCGTGAGCCGTTCGAGCAGCGCCGGCCTCAGGGTGACCTTCATGAGCTCGGCGGAGCTCGCCCGGGAGCTGACCATCACGTTGCCCCCGGTTGCCATCAGGTACACCTGTCCCGACGTGCCCGGAGCAAAGGCTTCCAAGCCTTCCCTGGCCCCCCGCAGGTTCAGTCTGGCTGCCAGAGCACCCACCATTCTGCCATCTGCACGCTGGACCGGCACCGCAACCAGCAGGATTCCCTTGCCGAGCGATCGATCCCAGGACGCATCAGCGACAAGCGCGTTGGTGGAGGCCAGCTCGCGGCTCCAGTCCCGGGGAAGCCGGGGCGACCGGGGCTGCCTCTCGCTGCTCGCGACCATGCGTCCCTGAGGATCCAGGACCAGCAGCTCCTCGTAATCACTGAACCGCTCGCGGACAGAGTTGAGGTAGTCACTCAGCCGGGCCCGGGTCGTCGAGGCTCCGGGTCCACGCGCCAGGTTCTCGGAGACTTCATATGAGCTCGCGAACACCCGGAGATCGTAGAGGCGCTCCTTGAGCCACACGTCCATCTCGCGCGCGGTCTGAGCGCTGGAGCTGAGCAGCTCCTGCGAGATCTTCTCCTCCAAGGCCTTTCGATTCTGGGTGTAGGAGATCCACGCGGTGAAGCCGGTCGGGACCAGCGTCACCACCAGAGCAAACGCGAGGATTCTGCTCCGGACGGTGTCCAGGCGAAAGAAACGTTGGTAGGGAGAGAGGGAGTTACCCAGGATGCTCAACCTCACCCCCACACAGGCTCAAGGGAAACGCGCATGCTCGACGCCGTCTCTGCGGGTGTAGGATCTGGCCCTGCCGCCTGGGCCTCAGTGACACACCTGATGGGCCGAGGGACCTTTAGCAGATCCCGGGCCATCACTCATCCTCAATCAGTTCAAGCTGATAGCGGTGCCCACCATGGCGTCACAGCGGTGGCCTGCGTAGTGTCTGGCAGATTCCCAGAGCTCGGTCCACCGGTTGGAGTGATATCGAAACCGCAGAATGGTTCCTGAAGCGTGGTTTAAAGCTTCGTAAACTCGTAGTTGGCCGTGCAGGGCAGAAGCCGTTGCAGAAAAGGGAGGCGAGAGAGAGCGCTGTAATACAGTAGCGGAACGGGGTTGCGATGGAGGACGCTGGGGTAAAAGTGCACCCGGCAGCGAAAGCCCAGCTGAGCGGCGAGTGCCTGGATCTCTTGGTACATGAGCACGTCTTCCGGGACCGTGGGCCTTATGCGATTCACCCGCCGGTAGGCCAGGGCGTGCAGGTAGCGCGGGCACGACGGCTCGTAGAGATACAGGCACGTTCCTCCGGGCTTCAGAACACGTCCGACCTCCCGGAGGGTGCGGCGGTGTGCGCCAAAATGGTGCGCCGAGGCGAAGCAGAAGATCAGGTCGATGGACTCCTTTGGTTCCTTCAGTTCATAGCTAACAGCCGCGTAGGCGGCATCCAGCCGGACCTGGCAGAGATATTCCCATTTCCAGACCGAAGCGACCGCCTCCTTACTGATGTCTGTTGCGACTACTCTGGCGCTAGGGAAGGCCCGTTTGACGAGAGCGGCGGCCCACCCCTGTCCGGCACCGAGCTCCAGAATCGAATGGGCACCTTCGAAAACCGCCCGGTAACGGCCAATGAGGTCGAGGAGAATACGTGCATCCCCGGCCTTCTTCAGAAAGTTCAGCACAAGATCGGAGTCGGGGCCTTCAGTGGCCGACTGTATCCAGTGCTGCATTTCGAGTCGCTGACGGTCAGCGAGATCAGAGGTCGTCATGACGAAACGTTAGCACTCTCCCCAACCCAATGCGAGGCTGACGCGGAGCTGTCTGCGGACTAAGAGTGACCGGTTGTGCCCGGCCGTTTTCTCATGCAAATTCCCGTTTCCGATCCAGGCTTCGATACTGAATCGCTTCGCTGACGTGGGCCGTGGTCAGCTCGACCGCCCCGGCCAGGTCGGCAATGGTCCGCGCGATCTTGAGCACCCGGTGATAGGCCCGAGCGGATAGGCTGAGCCGCGTCACCGCCTGACGGAGCACCGATTCCACCGGCTCACTCAACCGGCAGTGCCGCCGCAGGTCGCGGGCGCTCATATGGGCATTGGCATAGACCCCCCGCTGGTCTCGAAAGCGCGTCCGCTGCACCGCCCGCGCCTGCTCGACCCTGCTCCGGACTGCGGCGCTGGCTTCCCCGGACTGCGTCTCCGGCCAGATCGGCATATGCCACCGCGGGGACCTCGAGGTGAATGTCGATGCGGTCGAGCAGCGGCCCCGATATCCGGGAGCGGTAGCGCTCGATGGCCAGGGGTCCGCAACTGCAGGCATGGAGCGGGTCGCCGAGATAACCGCAGGGACAGGGGTTCATCGCCGCGGCGAGCATGAACCGGGCTGGGTAGGTCAAGCTCATGGCGGCACGACTCAGCGTGACCACGCCGTCCTCCAGCGGTTGCCGCAGTACCTCCAGCACGTTTCGGCGGAACTCGGGCAGCTCGTCGAGGAACAGCACACCGCCGTGGGCGAGACTCACCTCGCCCGGCCGGGGAGACGAGCCGCCACCGATCAGCCCGGCATCGCTGATGGTGTGGTGCGGGGAGCGGAAAGGGCGCTGGGTCAGTAGCGACTGGCCTGACGGCAGCGTTCCCGCGACGCTGTGGATCTTGGTGGTCTCGAGTGCTTCCTCGAGTCCCATGGAAGGAAGAATCGTTGGAAGGCGCCGGGCCAGCATGGTCTTTCCGGCTCCCGGCGGGCCGATCATCAAGATGTTGTGGCCGCCGGCCGCCGCCACTTCGAGCGCGCGTTTGGCCGCGGCCTGGCTCCTGACATCGGCGAAATCGGCATCGCTGCAGCCGAGATCAGCCATGAGGGCTGGCGATGTCGGCGCGGGTAGGGGCAATCGATTCGGTACCAGAGAGGTGAGCGCAAACCTCCAGCAGGGTGCGCGCGCCGCACACGTCGAGCCCCTCGACCACTGACGCCTCCGGGAGGTTGGCGTGGGGCAGCAGAACGCCGCGGTACCGCGCAGTCCGCGCGGCAAGGGCCATGGAGAGCGCGCCGCGCACCGGGCGGAGGTCTCCCTCGAGGCCAACCTCACCGATGACGGCTTGATCTCGCAGCCGCTCCTCCGGCAGCTGCCCGCTGGCGACGAGAATGCCGAGCGCGATCGGCAGATCGAAGGCCGAGCCGTCCTTACGGATGTCCGCGGGCGCGAGGTTGACGGTGATGCGGCGGAGAGGAAAGCAAAAGCCCGCGTTGGCGAGAGCTGCGCTCACCCGCTCGCGTCCTTCCTTTACCGCGCCCTGCGGGAGGCCGACGGTGGAGAAGGAGGGAGCCCATTGGTGATGTCCACCTCGACGTCCACCGGGTAGGCGTCGATCCCGAGGACGGCGGCGGAGCGAATTCGGGCAAGCATGGGATCGGCTCCGGACAGGGGCTCGCAACCTACCCGGGACCGATAGGCCTCCGGGTACCCGGCCCCCGCAAGAGTGGACCGAATCCTGCAGCGGATTCAGGGCCGGTGCCGGCCTCCCGGCGCCAGACTTGGCGGAGATACCCCCGGCCCACCGCCGCTCGGGTTTCAGATCCGGAGTCTTACATGGGTAGGTTGTTCTGCGGTGTCCTCCTATTGCTCGGGTTGAGTGCCTGCGCGGCCCCACGGGCCGCCGGCGCGCCGCTCGCCCCACTCGGACGCTCCTGGGCTGTCCCCACACTAGGACTGTATCAGGAATGGTGGGACAAGACGGTCGCATGCTCGGGCCGCCAGGGCAAAATGACCGACGTGAGTTTCTACGCGGTGGACGCCCCTTCCGGAGCGATCGAGCTCGCCGGAGAGATGGCCCATGCCTGGTGGGTCCGGCAGGGCAATCGGATCTATCTGCCCGCCAATGCGCTGGGGCAGGAGTGGCTGGTGCGCCATGAGATGCTGCACGCGCTCCTCCAGCGCGGCAGCCATCCGTCCAGTGTGTTCGTCGACGCCTGCCACGTAGCTTCCGCGGCGGTATGGCGCGACTCGACCCTGACCTTCGACCCGGGGAATCCGCGGGGAAACTGACCCAAAAGGCATGGCCCCGCTAGCTGGGCGGCCCTCATCTTGCTGCCCTATCCTGTAACCGTAGTCGCAACCGCGTGTCCCCCTTCCCGAGGGGGATGCATCCGGCAGACCTTCTGGCATTTCGCGGGAGCAACTCGTCATGGTGACACCTTCTACTAGAGCGCGCTGGGGCGGCCTCATAGCCATCCTCGTGCTCGCGATCATCAGTGGAGGCTGGCTGCTCCGCCGAAAGGCGGCGCCGGACGGGAGTGTCTACCAGCAGGCCCGCTTGTTCGAAAACGTCGTCGCCTCCATCCACAGCCACTACATCGACTCTATGGAAGAGGGGGACCTCTACCAGACCGCGGCGAAAACGCTGGTCGCCTCGTTGCGGGACCCCTATGCCGAGCTTCTCACTCGCGAGAGCTACCGCCAATACCAGCGACAGATGTCAGGCACTGAGGTCGATGTGGGATCGACCACCGAGGCGCATAACGGCGATGCCCGGAGTGCGTTTGGGCCGGGCGACGAGATTCTGAGCATCGATGGGAAGAGCACCCGGGGCTGGTCGGCCCGCCGGGTGGAAGAGGCGCTTTCCGCAGGGTCCGGGGCGGTTGTCACCGTCATAGTGCGTCCCAAAGGATCCAACCTGGCGGTGGTGCGGCGGCTGACCCGAACAGTGGTTCACGTCCCCGCAACTTCATCAGGGATCCTGCTCGGCGGCGGCGTCGGCTACATTGAACTCCGCCGGATCAGCGACGGCGCGGCGACCGAGTTGCGGCAGGCAGTGGACCGGCTCGTTGGGGACGGAATGACGTCACTCGTCCTGGATCTACGGGGCGATCCCGGGGGGCTCATCAACGAAGGCGTCCGGGTCGCCAGCCTGTTCCTCAAACCCGGCGACACGGTGGCGGTGTCGCGAGGCCGTACATCACACCACTCGAAGGTCTACCTGGCCGGGACTTCCGGTAGCTGGAGAGGGCTCGAAGCTCGCGCTGCTGGTCAACCATGGAACGGCCAGCTCCGCGGAGCTGATCGCCGGAGCCTTGCAGGACCATGATCGCGCCGTGATTCTGGGAACGCCGAGCTTCGGGAAGGGAGTGCTCCAGACCACCTATCCTCTTGGCGAGGAGATCGCTCTCAAGCTGACCACGGCACGGTGGTACACGCCCAGCGGACGAACGGTACAGCGGCCCAAGGCCGACAGCGAGGGTGCCCTGGGCAACCGGACCCCGGCCCAGCTGCCGCAGATATTTCAGACCGTCTCAGGGCGTCCTATCCCCGACGCCAGCGGCATTCTCCCGGATCTTCCGGTACGAGGTATCCCCCGCTCCGACGCCGAACGTACCCTGCTGAGCGCGTTGGGCGAGGACCTGGGCCTGTTCCGCTCGGTGTCTGTCGGGGTACGCGGCCGATGTGAAGAAGGCCCGCCCTCCGAGGTCGGAATCGTTTCCCGTCACCCCGGAGATGCGGGACGAAATCTTCGGGAGGTTGAAGCAGAACGGCCTGGAGCTTGGACGCGACACGTTCGACATCGCCAGTGGCTACGTCGACGAGCAGCTAGGCTACGAGATTGCGCGGGCCGTGTTCGGGCCGGTGGCTGAAGCCAGACGACGGGCGCTCTCCGACCGCCAGATGCAAGCCGCGGTGCGCCTCCTGCGCCGGGGGCGCACTCAGGAACAGGTGCTGATCGTGGCCCAGACCGAGCGGGCAAAGACATCCTCGAGGTAGATCACGAAGGCAGCTGCACAGTCACCACCGTCCCCCGCCCGGATTCACTCCCCACTTCGACCCGTCCCCCCCAGCTTTCCACCAGCCGCCGCACGATGGCGAGGCCCAGGCCCGACCCGCTGGTGGTGGTCGAGAAGCGGGGCTCGAAGACGCGCGGGAGCAGCTCGGAAGGAATGCCCGCGCCGTCGTCTTCCACCCGGATGAGTGCCGGTCCGACGGTGACCCGCACGACCGTGGCTCCCGCGTTCCGCGCGTTCTCGAGCAGGTTCACCACTACTTCCTTCACCTCGTCCGACCGTGCGGACCCGAACGCCTGGGGCTCCACTGCGAGTCGCACCTCACATCCCTCCTCGGCCAGACGATACAGCTGCACCACTTCACCGACGGTCGTACTGAGGTCGATCCGGTCCAATGGCTGATGCAAGTCGGCCGGTGCGGCGAAGCGGCTGAAGGCCCGGGCTATGGTGTCGAGCCGATCGATCTCGCCCAGGATCCGCTCGGCGGTTTCTTCCAGGGTGCGGTCGAACTCCCCTCTGCGGTCTCGATAGACCCGGCGCAGGTGCTGCATGCCGAGGCGCATCGGGGTGAGCGGGTTCTTGATCTCGTGCGCCACCTGGCGCGCCATCTCGCCCCAGGCCAGCACCCGCTCCGCCCGCGATACATCGGTGATATCGTTGAGGGCCATGACCACACCACGCACTTCCGACCCCAGCGAGGCCAGCTGGAGGGTCAGCCGGCGTCCGCCAACCTCGAGCTCCGCGGTTCCGTCCACCGCCGGATTGTCCAGGAACCGTCGCACCGCGGCGGTAAGCGGCGCCCATTCGGGCGCAAGGCGCTCGAGGAACGGCTCGCCCTCTTCGAGCCGAGTTCCGAGAAGATCCACCGCCTGGCGGTTGGCGATCAGCACCCTGCCCTGTGGATCCACGCCGACCACACCAGTGGCCACCGTAGCGAGCACTGCGGCTGTGCGCCGTCGGGCCTCTTCCAACGCGCTCTGGCTGGACCGGATGTCGGCAGCCATGCGCTCGAATGCGCCAAATACCGGCTCGAACTCGAGCGGCGGACGCCCCGAGTGCGCGGGCATTGGCTGGCCTTTGCCCAATGCCAGGGCCGAGCGGCGAAGCTCCGCGACCGGTCGGGAGAGCGTTCGCGACGCGACCCGCGCCCCGGCCAGCGCCGCGGCAACGCCGGCAAGAGTCGCGAGGAGCAGAACAAGCGCCAGGTCGAGTTGCCGAGCTCCGAGAGAGGAATCGTCCGCCAGCTGGGGCGTGGCGAGCACCGCGATGTCGCCGGCCCGCCCCGGCTGAACCACGCGATATCCCACTCTCTCGGCGAGCTGGGGAAGCAAGCCCTCCCGGGTGACCTCGAACTGTCCCTCGAGTGCCAGCGACCGGAAAGCCTTGGGGTCCATCAGCTGGCCGACCACACCGAGATCCTCGAGCACCGGAGTGCTCGTCCCCACGAGCCTGCCGCCTCGATACAACGCCAGGTCGGCGTCGATCCGGCGGCTCAACTCGCGGAGCCGATCCGGCACTGGGCTGTCGCGGCCGAGGATCCCGCCGGAAGTAAGCACTGCATCGCGGAGTGTCTGGGTGATGAGCAAGTCGCGGCTTCGTTCCGCCTCATCGGCCAGGCGGGCGAAGCTCCAAGCCGCGAACCCCACCGCTGGTAGGATGAAGAACGCGCCCAGCGTCACCGCTAGCCGCACCCGGAAGGATCGGGAGAGGCTCCGCCAACGCGGCCGTCGCGGCCGCGCTCCGGACACGAGCTCCGCCACAAACCAGAGCAGTGCCAGCACCGCCGCGTCGAGAAGGACGACCAGTACTCCGCGCACGAACAGTGGTAATGGCCCGCGAAGATCGATCGCAGCGTGAACCGCCCGGGTGCCTCCGGCGACGGCCAGCGGATATTCGCTCCTCAGCGCCCAGCCCTCACGACGCCAGCGGGAGCTTCGGATCTGCCCTTCGGCATTCGCGAGGGGCAGCGAGAGCGTGAGAGTGTATAGCGGTGCCCGGTGCCGGGAGGGGTCGAGCAGGCGCCCGACGCGGCCGGGCAGGATCAGCTCCGAGCGCGGTCCCACCGCGGCCGTCATGACCTGGTCGGGGCCTACCCGGACCACGAGCACATAGTGCACGCCAGGGATGCGAGCCAGCTGCACCACGCGACTACTGTCAATCGCCGGGAGGTTCCTCACGATTGTCGAGAGCAGTGAAGGCGGGAGGTCGAGCGAGTCGAGCGTCAGCTCATCGTGGAGAGCGCCGTCTGCCGACCACAGACCAAGGTGCGCGGGATACCCCTGGTTGCCGAGCGAGGAGCCATGCCACAGCGCGTACATCTCCGACCCGCTCGTCGGAGCGGGCGAACGCCGGACCTGCTCACCAAACCGCTCCAGCAGCGGCAGGGCCAGCGGGTCGGGTTCGGCCCCGAGACGGGCAATATCCCGCTGCGCCATCTGCACCCTACCTGACATTTCCGCGCCCCAAGTGACGAGGGCGGCGGAGCTGCCAGCCACCAGAGCGATTCCGCTGATCGAGGCCCAGCGACTAGCGGGTAGCGTGACTAGCAAGAGCGCGGGGGTCCAGAGGAAGGTGTACCAGCTAGGCCAACCACCACCCCTGGGAGTCCAGACGAGCACGCCGATGAGGGCCGCTGCGAACGCGATGCTCACACCGGCGACGATGCGCCACCGGGTATGGCTCTCGGGCCCGCTGCCGCGAAAGAGCGCCGCGGCGGGGACGATCAGCGCTGAGACCGACGCCAGGAGGGTGAGCTGCCAGATGAGCCAGAGGCTCACAGAGACCCCTCGGGCCGGAGGTGTGATCCCGCGTCCCAGGCTACTGATCAGGTACGGTGACGCCAACAGCAGGGCCGCACCGATCACCACGCCGTACCAGCGGCGCGGCAGTCGGCGGCGCCAGAGCCATACGCCCGCCATCGTGAGCAGAATGCCGGTGAGCGCAAGCACGCCGGCGGAGCTCGACAGGGGACCCAACAGCGGTCGGAAGAAAGTGGCGGGAGAGAAGAGCGGCCGAACGTCGAGAGCGGCGCTCACCGGCGCGCGAACGACAAGCCACAGCAACACTGGAAGCAGAATAAACCGTTCGGCCGGCTTGGAGGCGAGGGCCAGCGCCACGGCGAAGGTCAGGAGCGCGAGCAGGATGACGGCGCGACTGCCCCGCTCGAAGGCCAGCTCCTTGGCCGATCCCTGCTCAGGCGGTACCGGCTGAACGCTGAAGAGCAGCCGCGGTCCCGCTGTCGTGGGCTCCTCGTAGTCGAAGACGTCGGGGCTCTCCGGAGCGGCGCCGGCGGGATACACCGCGAGCCCCACCTCCGTGCGTGCCTTGAAGAGCTCCGCCAGGCTGCGGCCCCGGTCGGGGACGGCGGGGTGGGCCCAGACCAGCACCGTCGCAACCGCCGCCCTACCCTCCGGCGAGTGGCGCCGTGCCTCCAGCACGACGTAATATCCACTCGCACGCGAGGCGATCGAATCGCCCTCGCTCCGAGGCGGCAGACGGTGACGTCCAGCCCAGGCCCATGGATCGCCACCGGCGTCGAACACCACCACGCTCATCTCGGGCCCGCCTCCAGGCACCAGGCGGCTCAGCACCTGAAGGGCCGCGGCTCGATCGACTGGAGAGGTGCTGGCGGCTGCCTCAGCGAGTCGCTCAGCGCGGTGCAGCACCGAGTGCAGGTCTCCGGCGAGGCGCTGCGAGGCCGCAGTCACCCGGTCTTCCCGCTCCTGGGGCCAGCGGGTCTCGATGGCCTGCAGCTGCCGCTGAGCCAGCGCCAGGCTCAGAGCCAGTCCGAGGAGTGCGGCTGCCAGGGCGCGGCGGCGCCAGCCCTCGAAGGGGTACAGCGCGGCGGCACCGGTCAGAACACACGCCCAGCCAACCCACACCCAAAGGGGTGAGGGCTGCCGAAGCCACTCAGCCGCGGCGCCAACGGCTGCCAACACGACCCCGACCCACGATCGCGCGCGATGACTCAAGACCAGCGCCCCTGGCGTTTGAAGGAGATGACCCCCGTCGCAGTAAGCGACCGCCTGCGGGTGCGGCCGACGCTCATCGTACCGGTAGGCACGACCGAGCAGCACGGTCCCCATCTTCCGCTTGGCTGCGATACCATAATTGTAGAACGGTTGGCCGACGATCTGTCTGCGGCGTACGGTATCCCGCGCGCCCCGGCGGTCGAGTACGGTGTCCATGCCGCGACCCGGCCCTTCCCCGGAGGCGCCGCTCTCAGGCGGCGCACGCTTCACCGTGTGATGAATGAACTTATCGAGTCATGGGAGGACGGGGCAGGCGTCAGGGAATTTCTGATTCTCACCGCCCAGTCGAGTGAAGCCCACCTGGAGGCGCTCAGCACCATCAGGACCAATCAGGCCACGGTGCAGGTGGTGGACGTCTTCAGTCTCGATTTCGGCTCGCTGCTCGAGCGCCCCGCCCCCATCCAAGGGGGCGAGCTCGACACCTCCCTGATGCTCTATCTTGCGCCGGATCTGGTCCGCATGGACCTGGCAAAGGACTTTGAGCTCTCCCCCGGCCTGCTCGCTCGTTATCGGCCTGGGCAGAGCCGACACCTCCCGCCGGGGTCTCCTGGCTCCGTCGGTTACCCCAGCCTGGCATCCCCCCAGAAGGGCGAGGTCCTGTATACATTTATCCGCGAACGGGTCGGCCGCTGCCTGATACCGTCCTGATGTAACCGGAGTCGCCATGCGCACTGCTGCGGTTCTGCTCCTGTTGCTGCCGGCCGCCCAGGCTCCGGCGCAAGAGCCCCTGGAAACAAAGCTGGTGATCACCCAGGAAGGTCGCGAGACCGGCCGCGAGGAATTCACGCTCCAGGGTGGACGCGCCAGGGGTGCGCCAGGCTCGACATTGACTGCGGTCGCCCGCTACCCGGCAACGAATCCTCTTCTCAAGCTCTCCGCCACGCTCGAGCGCACTCCCGAATCGGCGCTGGCCAAGTTCCAGCTCGATGTCGTGGGGCCTAACGGCACAACCGTCATCCTCGCGGCCGGCTCCGGCGCACGCCTGATCGTCCGCACAGTGGCCAAGGGTTCCGAGGCTGGTCGTGAGCTCCCGGGAGGACCGGATGTGGTGCTGCTCGACGAGGCGGTGTATTCCCTTTATACCGCAGTTGTCGACCTTGCCACACCCAGTGGTAAGTCCCTGACGGGTGTGTTCCCCCGCACCAGCCGACGAGCCTCCTTCGTAGCGCGGCGAGACGCCGGAGGGAATAGTGGGGCGACTCGAGTGACGCTCAGCGGAGAAATCAACGGCACCGTGGTGACGGACCCCAAGGGCCTTTTACAGCGCCTCGAGTTGCCCGGCTCCGGCATACTGGTCACTCGCGCTCCAGACTGACGCGGGGGGCAGCAGGTCGATACCCTTCTTCTAACTCTTTGACGCAACAACAGAAGACGTGCTTTTGTCGCAAGTTGAAACCCCTGCGGCGAGGCCCGCGTATTGGGCCCGTCACGTCTCACCACAAAGGGCCGCTCTCATGATTCGTTGGTCCGGTCTGCTTGTGCTCGCCTGCGTGTCTCCCGCGTTGGTGTCGGCACAGGACTCGGCGCAGGCTCCCGTTCCCTCGCGATCTGTAAGCCTCTCCTTGGCCGAAGCGCTGCAGCAGGCGCGAGCCAACAGCCCGATGTACCGCCAGGCGCTGAATGACGCAGGGCCGGCGAAGTTGGGCGTCCGGAACGCATACGGCAGCTTGCTTCCCTCGGTGACCGCCTCCAGTGACTTCGGCTACACCGGGTCCGGGCAGTCCAACTTCGGGGGCGGCCTTGTCCTGCCCACCTCAGCGTTCTTGACCTCTGGGTACAGTCTGGGCATCGAGTGGCAGCTGAGCGGGCGCACCCTGTATGCGCCCACGCAGCAACGGGCGCTTCAGCGTGCAACCGACGAAGACATCGATGCCGCCGGAATTGGGCTCACGGCGGAGATCTCCACTCAGTACCTCACCACGCTCCAAGCCGGGGCGCAGGTGGCGGTGGCGCGACAGCAGGTTCGCCGCAACGAAGACTTCCTGGCACTCGCCCAAGCCCGCTATAAGGTGGGCCAGGCAATTTTGCTCGATGTTCGGCAGGCGGAAGTCACGAAGGGCACGTCCGACGTGTCGTTGCTGCGCGCGATACAGGCTGAAAACGAGGCCAAGCTGGATCTGCTGCGCCGAATGGGCATCGAGCCCCCAGTTTCGATCGAACGGTATCGTGTTGTCCGATTCCTTTCCGGTAACGCCGCCCGACTTTCAGCTCGACAGCCTCCTCGCGCTGTCGGACCGGCAGAATCCCGGCCTTCGCTCTCTCCGTGCCAGAGAGCACGCCGCCAGTGTCGACGTTCGGGCAGCCAAGACCGAGTTCCTTCCGTCGCTTGCGCTGCGGGCCGGATGGAGCGGCTTCACCCAGCAATTCACCGACCAGGACCTCCTCCTCGGGCAGACCCTTAGCAGGGCGCAGGCAGAGGCGGCGGACTGCCAGTACAACAATGCGGTGCGCACCGGGCTCTCTCTCGGCGGGCAGACGGGGAACTGCTACGCGGCTGCGGGACTGGTTGACGGAGGTGCTGCGCTGCTCGATCCGCTGGCGCAGCAGATCAAGAGCCAAAACGAGGCATTCCCTTTTTCGTACACCAGTCAGCCGTTCGGGGCCAACTTGAGGGTCTCGCTCCCGATCTTTACGGGATTTGGCCGCTCTCTCCGTCTCTCACAGGCCCGGGCGCAGGAGGACGACGTTGAGGAGGAGGTGCGGGCGCAGCGGCTCCAGGTGCGCACCGACGTGCACGCGCGCTACCTGGGCATTCAAACCGCCTTTCAGGCCATCGGGGTTCAGGGCACCAGCCGTGACGCAGCCAGGGACCAACTCCGTCTGGCGCAAGACCGCTATCGCCTCGGGGCCGGCACGGCCCTCGAGGTGGCCGACGCGCAGAACGCCGTACAGGCAACGGAAGGTGACTACGTCAATGCGGTCTACGCGTACCATAAAGCCATCGCCGCGCTCGAAGCCGCGGTCGGCCGCTCACTCCGCTAAGAGGAACTGACATGTCGCGCAGGACCAAGGTCTGGTTGGTTGTGGCGGTGGTGGTGCTCGCTGGGGGCGGGATCGTGGCGTTTCGGATCAACAAGAGCAGGAACGCCGCAACCGAGGTTCGGCTGGAGCAGGTCGCGCGCCGGGACCTCGTCAGCGCCGTCACCGCCAGCGGGACGATCGAAGCCAAGACCTCGGTGGACATCAGCGCCGACATTACCGGCCGAATCATCGAGATCGCAGTGCGCGAAGGCGATCTCGTGAAGCGGGGGCAGTTCCTGCTCCAGATCGATCCGGCCCAGTACCAAGCGGCCGTTGCCCGCGCGCAGGGCGTCGTGGCTTCCACTCAGGCCATCCTCCTGCAGACCAAGGCCAGCCGGGACCAGGCCCAGCGGGCCTGGAACCGCGCGAAACAGCTGACCGAGCTGGGCGAAAACCTGATTGCGCCCGAGACCGCCGAGCAGGCCCAAACGGCCCTCGAGGTAGCGGAGGCGAACTATCAGTCCACCCAGGCACAGCTCGAGCAAGCGCGCGCCGGACTCCAGGAGGCCAAGGACAACCTGGCCAAGACTCGCTTGACTGCGCCGATCTCAGGCCGGGTGGTCCGGCTGGCGGTGGAGCAAGGCGAAGTCGCCGTACCGGGGACCTTCTCCCGTGAAACCGGGTTGCTGATGACCCTGGCCGATCTGTCGGTGATCCTGGCCAAGGTGCAGGTCGACGAGACCGACATCGTGCGCCTGAAGGTTCGGGACTCGGTGGAGGTCAACATCGATGCTTATCCCGACACCACATTCTCCGGGCGGGTCACCGAGGTGAGCCATAGCGCCAAGCTCACCCCCACCCAGACGGCCTCAGGGTCCAACGACCGCGCGGTAGACTTCGATGTCGAGATCACCCTGAAGAGTCCGCCGGCCGATATTCGGCCCGATCTGAGCTGCACCGCGCGCATCGTGACCGATACGCGGAACGATGCGCTCAGCATTCCCATCATCGCGCTGACCGTGCGCGACCACGAGAAAATTCCCAACGAGTCGGAAGCCGGCCAGCCGGTGGACACCTTGCGCGCCCGATTCCAGAAGAAGGAGGCCGAGGGTGTATTCATCGTAAGGGATGGGGTTGCCACGTTCCGGCCCGTCAAGGTCGGCGTGGCGGGCGACGAGTATTTCGAGGTGGTGGATGGGCTGCGTGAGGGCGAGACGATCGTGGCTGGAACCTACCAGGCCATCCGGGATCTGAAGGATGGTGCCAAGGTCCGCCAGGCCGACACCACCAAGACACGGGAAGAGAAGTCGTCCTGATGCGGCTGCTGGAGGCGGTCCGGATGGCCCTCGGGACCCTCCGCGCACAGAAGCTGAAGAGTTTCTTCTCTCTGGTCGGTGTGCTGATCGGGGTCACGTTTCTCATTGCCGTGGTGTCGATCGTGCAAGGCATGAACCGGTACATGGTGGAGCGGTTTGCCAACACGCTGGTCGGAGCCAACACCTTTGAGCTGCGGCAAAGACCCAGCATCACCAGCGGCCACATCCCCGATGATGTCTGGCTGGCCTGGCGGCGCCGCCCCCGAATCAGCTATGACGACGCCGATTACGTGCGCGAACGCATCCGCACGCCGGCAACCTTCGCCAAGTTCTGCGAGGACTACGTGGCGGTGCACTACGGCGGTAGGGTCGCCAAGGGCATCAGACTGGCGGGGACCGAAGAGAGCTACTTCAAGATCAGGAACTATGAGATCACCGCGGGCCGCGCCTTCACCTCCCAGGAGGTCAGGACTGCACAGCCGGTCGTAGTCATCGGCCAGGAGCTGGCCGACAAGCTGCTCAAGGGCGTCGACCCGATCGACAAGAAGGTGGTGATCGGTGGCCTTCCCTACCGGGTGATCGGGGTGGTAGCCAAGCAGGGGAATCTCTTCGGGATTTCCATGGACAAGTTCGCGATTATGCCGTTCAGCGCCCATGGGCGCCGGCTGATCTGCCCCATCAACATCCTCGACGCGCTGATCGTCCAGACCGACGATCCGATCCAGATGCAGGTCGCTCTAGGCCAGGCCGAGGCACTCATGCGGAGCCGCCGCCAGCTCAAGCCTGGGCAGGAAAGCAACTTCGCGTTTCAGACCGCGGAAGGTGCGCTGGGCACCTGGCAGAAGATCTCGAAGGTGCTCTTCGTGGCCCTGCCTGGGCTGGTGGCCATCTCGCTGGTGGTGGGCGGGATCGTGATCATGAACATCATGCTCATGGCGGTGAGCGAGCGGACCCGAGAGATCGGGATCCGCAAGGCGTTAGGCGCGCGCCGGCGCGACATCCTGGCGCAGTTCGTGGTGGAGTCCGCGACCCTCTCGGCAGTGGGAGCAGTGCTCGGCATCGGGCTGGGAATCGCGCTGGCTTTCGTAGTGAAGGCCTTTACCCCACTTCCTGCCGCAGTGGCCCCCTGGTCCATCGCCGTGGGCGTGCTGTTAGGGGTGAGCGTGGGGATTGCCGCCGGCGTCTACCCAGCCAGCCGCGCCTCGCGCCTCGATCCAATCGTCGCGCTGCGGGCCGAATGATCCGGTCACGCGGAGGCAGCGCGATTACCCGGATGCTCGAGGGCTCGGCCATCGCCCTCGACTCCATTCGGGCCAACAAGGTGCGCGCCGCGCTCACTATCCTCGGCGTGGCCATCGGGGTGACGGTAGTGATCGCCATGGCCTCGGCGATCACCGGAATCAACCTCAGCATTACCAGGATCCTCGAATCCGCCGGACCCAAGACCTTCTTCGTCTACCGGTACTTCTCCGGCGGGCTCGAGGTCTCCGACGGCTCGGAGGAGATGTCCCCCTGGCGACACATGCCAGAGCTGACGGTGCAGGAAGCCGAGCTGATTCGCAGCCTTCCCGCGGTCCGTGATGTCAACATCGCCGAATACACCAGCGGGCCGGTGAGCTTCGAGGGAGTGGAGCTCAAGAGTGTCGACATGGCCGGGATGAGTCCCAGCTGGAACCTGGTAAACGGTGGCGACATCCTGGCGGGACGCAACTTCACCCCCATGGAGTACGCGGCCGGAGCCAGGGTCGTCGTGATCAATGACAAGCTTGCCGCGTCGCTGTTTCCGGGCCGTGACCCGGTCGGCAAGCGGATCAAGATCTCGGGCCAGCCGTTTCAGGTGGTAGGGATGCACGCCGAGGCGGCGTCGCTCTTCAGCAACGCCAACGAGCCACGACTAGTTGTCCCACACACGACCTTCACCAAGTCGACGGAGTACTGGAAGGATTGGCTGGATATCGCCGTGCTACCAACGGAGACGGCCACGGTGCAGGAAGCGCAGGACCAGGTGACAGCGGCCCTGCGGAGCAGTCGAGGACTCCGTCCCGGCCAGGCCGACAACTTCGCCATTGTGGGCCAGGACCGGATCCTCGACACCTTCAACAAGATCACCGCTGCGTTCTTCGTGGTCATGATCGCCTTGTCGAGCGTTGGGCTTATGGTAGGCGGCATCGGCGTCGTGGCCATCATGATGATCTCGGTTACCGAGCGCACCCGGGAAATCGGAGTCCGAAAGGCGCTCGGCGCTACCCGGCGTGAGATCATGTTCCAGTTCCTGGTGGAAGCGGCCACGCTGACGCTGGTCGGATGCCTGGTCGGCATGGCGGCCGGCGCATTGATCGCCTGGGGCATCCGGTCCTTCACCCCCATCCCGGCTGCCGTGCCGCTCCTTTCGGTCGTGGCCGCCGTGATCGCGTCGATTCTGACCGGAGTGCTATTCGGGATTTACCCTGCCAGCAAGGCGTCCCGGTTGGATCCCGTGGAAGCGTTGAGGTACGAGTAGGCGTGATCTCGAACCGACGTTCGTGAGACGATCCTCGCTCCGCTCGGGATGACGCGCGAGTGCTGACGCCGTCGCCCACCTCGCTTCTCACCTACCCGCTGTCCTGCTGTCCCGCTGTCCCGCTAAATTGCCGAATGCCCTTCAGCGAAGCCCTCCGCCTTGCCCTCCAAGCCATCTGGCACAGCAAGCTCCGCTCCTTCTTTACACTCCTCGGCATCATCGTTTCGGTCGGTTTCCTGGTCGTCGTCGTGGCGGTGATTCAGGGGATGAACGCATACGTGAAGGAAAACCTGACCGGGGCGGTGATCGGGACCAACGCTTTTCAGGTCCGGCGCTCCCCCATTTCGGTCGGGCTGCTCGATGAGGAGCAGCTCAAGGAGATCAACAAACGGCCGGTGATCTCCGCCGAGGATGCCGAGGCGGTGCGGCGAGCGGTACCCGAGGCCCGGGCCGTGTCGCTCCAATCGGGATGGCCGACTCCGGTAAGCGATGTAGGCTACCGCAACCGGACGGTTGGCACCGTCCTCATCTTCGGGGTGACACCACCCTATCAGATCGTTCAGGATTATCGCTTCGCAGCCGGGGACCCGCTCAGCGAGCCTGACGTGCGCGAGCGGCGCCCGGTGGCGGTTATCGGGTACGACGTCGCCGACAAACTCTTTGACCTGCCCGAGAGCGGCATAGGGCGGAAGATCAGGATCGGAGGAAACGAGGTCCGGGTCAAAGGCATCATCGCCAGGAAGGGCCGAGTGCTGGGCCAGTCGTTCGACGGCTTCGTCCTCCTGCCGCTCACCACGTTCGAATCGCTGTACGGGCGGCGGAAGACAACTGTCGTCTCGGTCAAGATGGCCGATGCCGATGCGATTCCAGGAGCCATGGCCCGGGCCCAGGAGGCGATGCGAATCGCTCATCGGCTACGGCCAGGCCAGGCCGACGACTTCAGCGTAGACAAGGCCGACGCCCTGGTAGCATTCTGGCGGAAGCTCACCCGTCTTCTCTTTACCGCGATCCCCGCGGTGGTCTGCATCGGAATCGTGGTGGGCGGGATCGTGATCATGAATATCATGCTGATGACGGTCAACGAGCGCACCCGGGAGATCGGCATCCGCAAATCGCTCGGTGCCACCCGCTCCGATATCCGGCGCCAATTCCTCATCGAAGCCATCGTCCTCACCACGCTGGGCGGACTGCAGGGCGTGCTCGGGGGGTGGGCTCTGGCAGCCGCGGTCTCCACTTTCACCCCGCTCCCGGCCCGGGTGACGCTCTGGTCGGTGGCGGTGGCCCTGGCGCTGGGCGCCGGAGCCGGCATCCTGTTCGGCGTGTTTCCCGCCACCCGCGCCGCGCGGCTCGATCCGATCACCGCCCTTCGAGCAGAATGATCCGGAATGTCGGTGAAGGGGTCGCGATCGCGGTGGACTCGATCAGAGCGAACAAGCTCCGGTCCGCCCTCACTATCCTGGGCGTAGTGATCGGCGTGACCACCGTCATGACCATCGCGTCCATGGTCCAGGGCATCCGGACGCAGATCTTTAACGCCATCGAGACCGCCGGGCCCACCGCGTTTTACGTCGTCCGGTTCTTCTCTCAGACCCCGCTCAACCCTGACCGATTGCCCTACGAAGTCCGGATCCGGCCGATCGTGCAATCGAGCGACGCGGACGCGATCCGCCGGATCCCGGAGATCGGCTACAGCGCCATGTGGGTCCAGCTGTTTCAACGCATGGAGTATCAGGGCGAGCGAACCGGAGGCCTAGCCGTGTTCGGGGCCGACTCCCGCTACATGGAGATCCAGGGTGGGACGCTGCTGCGGGGACGCTTCTTCACCCTCGGCGAGTTGAAGGGAGCCGACGTGCATGGTGCTGGAGGCCGATGTGGCCGAGCGCCTTTTCGGCCGCATCGACCCGCTCGACCGTGTGCTCCGGATCGGGGGCAAGGCGCTCCGGGTAATCGGCATCTACCAGAAGCCCGACAACATCTTCGAGCCGCCGGGCCAGGAAATCGGCGGGGTGATTCCGTTCGAGACCGCGCGGCAGAATTTTCGCTACGACGAGACCAACAGCCTGTTCATCGCCGTCAAGCCGCGATCGGGCGTGCCGGCGGCGGAGGCGCAGGATCTGGTGACCGTAGCGCTCCGGCAGACCCGCAACCTGCGACCCGGAGTGCCGAACACCTTCGATCTCATCTCGCAGGACCAGATCCTGGAAGTCGTCGGGAACTTCACCTCCTACTTCTTCATCGCCATGGTCGCGCTGTCCAGCGTCGCCCTCCTGGTTGGCGGGATCGGCGTCATGGCCATCATGATGGTCTCGGTGACGGACCGCACCAAGGAGATCGGGCTTCGCAAGGCACTCGGTGCCACCCGGCGAGAGATTCTCTGGCAGTTCCTGGTCGAGGCAGCGACGCTTACCCTCATAGGTGGCCTAGTCGGAATTCTCTTCGGTCTCGCCGCCGGCGAGCTGCTGAAATACGTGCTTGCGTCTGGAATCCGGCGTGCCGCTCTGGAGCGCCGCACTGGCCTGCGTCGTCAGTATCGCGATCGGGCTCATCTTCGGCCTGTATCCGGCGAACCGTGCGGCGCGCATGGATCCGGTCGAAGCGTTGAGGCATGAATGAGGGACTGCATAAAAGAGACTGTTCACACGCTGTTTCTCCCCGATGCCATCTCCTGCACTGTGCAAGCCTCGCGACCAGCCGCATCTCCTGTGCTCCCCCAAGGAGGCACCATGCGAGCGCAGACGATGGTAATTGGGCTGGTTCAGGCGGCCTTGTTGATGGCGTGTGACCGTTCCGAGAAGATTGCCAACCAGACCGGCAAGCCCGGACAACACGCCTACAGCAGGGCCGCGAGCCCAGTGGCGTTGGGGCGATAGGCAAGAGTGCGGCATCCCGCGAGGAGGCTTCGCCTGCTGCACAGCCGACTGACCAGTGGATCCGCCCTATGGCCTTCGATCCTGCTTCCCGGCTCATCGTCCGTACCGGTCAGGCGAGCATCGAGGTTGATTCGCTCGAGCCTTCAATGGCCGAGCTGAGGCGGATCGTACAGCGAGTCGGAGGATTCGTAGCGGACGCCTCGGTCCAGAGCGGCCGGAACCAGCTCCGCTCGGCAACACTGGAGCTCAAGGTGCCGGCGTCCCGCTTCGACGAGCTGACTGAAGGGCTGGAGCCGCTCGGACGGCTGCAATTCGTCAATGTCGGTGCGGAGGACGTGAGCGAAGAGTTCGTGGATTTGACTGCGCGGGTGGCGAACGGCCACCGGCTAGAGGACCGGCTGGTGGAGCTCCTCCGAACCCGCACCGGCAAGCTCCAGGACGTACTCTCGGTCGAGCGCGAGCTCGCGCGGGTGCGGGAAGAGATCGAGCGAATGGAGGGCCGGCTGCGTTTCCTCAAGACCAGCGCGCAGTTGAGCACGCTCTCGGTCAATCTATATGAGCCGCCGCCAATCGTCGCCTCTCACCCGGGTCGCAGCGTGATCGCCGAGGCGTTCAAGACAGCCTGGCGCAATTTCGTGGGTGTGCTGGCAGGCGGGATTGCCTCGCTCGGCTTCGTGGTGCCGATCGTCATTCTCGGCTGGGGAGCATTGATCCTGGCGAAGAGGTATAGACGTAGAACAGCGTGAACAGTAAACGGTGAACAGTAGAACGGGCCCCTCACCACCCCGTTCACTGTTCACCGTTCACCGTTCACGCTTTATTTCCCCCATGCCTGTCGACATCCTGGCAATCGCCGCCCACCGCGATGACGTCGAGCTCACCTGCGCCGGTACGCTCCTCAAGGCTGCGGACGCCGGCTATCGGACCGGCATCCTCGATCTCACCGCGGGAGAAAGTGGCACCCGGGGGAGTGCCGTACTCCGGGCGGAGGAGGCCGACCGTGCGGCCAGGATTCTTGGGGTCGCCGAGCGCCGGAATGCGGGGCTGCCCGATGCCCACCTTCACAACACAGATGAGACAAGGCGTGCTATAGTGCAGCAGATACGGCACTTCGCTCCACGGGTCGTCATCCTCCCCTTCCCTGTGGGTCGGCACCCGGATCACCGCGTTGCATCCGAGCTTGGACGCGACGCCTGTTATCTGGCGGGTCTGGAACGCTATGACGCCCAGGGCGCCCCGCACCGCCCACACAAGCTGCTCTATGCCCTCTCCTACCGCGAGGATCCGATCAAGCCGACGTTGGTGGTAGACATCACCGCACAGTTCGACCGGAAGCTGGCCGCTATCAAGTGCTACGGCAGCCAATTCGACGGTGCCAAGGCGGCCGGCGAGATCTTTCCGACCGGCCAGGACCTCTACTCCCTGGTGGAGCTCCAGAACGCCCATGTCGGATCGCTCATCAGGAAGCGCTACGGCGAGCCGTTCTTCACCCACGAGACGGTGGAAGTGGAGGACGTCGTGAAGCTCGGGGTGCAGAGTATGTAGGCCTTCGCGCGTCATCCCGTCCACCCAATTTCTCGCTTCGCTCGAAATGACACTCCCAAGCTGCCACTTCGCCGCTATCTTCCCACCCATGCGTCCACCGGTCTACCTCGACCATGCCGCCACGACCCCGGTTCGCCCCGAGGTGCTGGAGGCCATGCTGCCCTACCTGACGGCCCAGTCGTTCGGGAATCCCTCCAGCGCCCACCGGTTTGGGCGGGCCGCGCGAGCCGGAATCGAGCAGGCCCGCCGGCAGGTGGCCGAGGCGGTGGGCGCGGAGCCCAGCCAGGTCGATGTTTACCTCCGGGGGTACCGAGGCGGACAACCTTGGCATCGTGGGCGCCGCGCTGGCCGCTCGGGAGCGGGGCGGCTCGATGTGCGCGGTGGTGTCCGCGATCGAGCACAAGGCGGTGCTCGCAGCCGCTCACGCGGTCTGTCATCTGGGCGGCCGTGAGGTGCTGCTTCCGGTGGACAGCGGCGGTCTGGTCGATCTCGATGCCCTCGACGCGGCACTGGCCGAAGGTCCCGCCGTGGTGTCGGTGATGTGGGTCAACAACGAGATCGGTGTCATCCAGCCAGTGTGCGAGATCGCCGGCCGGTGCCGGGACGCCGGCGTCATCTTCCACACCGACGCGGTGCAGGCGATCGGTAAGGTGCCCGTCTCGGTTGCCCAGCTGTCCTGCACCCTGCTCACGCTCTCCGGGCACAAGATCGGAGCGCCCAAGGGCATCGGCGCCCTGATCGTGCGCGACCGAAAGGCGGTCGAGGCCATTATCCATGGCGGTGGACAGCAGTTCGGCATCCGGCCGGGTACCGAGAACGTGGCCGGCGCGGTGGCCCTGGGACGGGCAGCTCAGCTTGCGGCCAGTGAGCAGAGCGTCTCTGGCGCGAACGTCTCTGTGCGCTGCGCAACGAGCTGGCGGCCAGGCTCAAGGCAGCGGTACCGGATCTGGTAGTCAACGCGGAAGAGCGCGTCCGCGCGCCTCACCTCCTCAGCGTTGCGGTTCACGGTGCCGACAGCGAAGCCTTGCTGATGCACCTCGACCTTGCCGGCATCGCGGCGTCGAGCGGGTCCGCCTGCTCAACCGGTGCAGTCGAGCCCTCTCACGTGCTGGTGGCCATGGGTGTGCCGCGCGAGCTGGCGCTCGGAGCCATCCGCTTCAGCTTCGGCCGGGAGAGCACGCCCGAGGACGTCGACCGCGCCGTCGAGGTGGTCCCGGCGGTTGTGGCCAAGGTGCGGAAGCTTGCCGGGAGTGGTCGGGGCGGCGTGCGGAACGATGGGGTGCGGACGGAAAGCGGGGAATGCGGCCGGCGAAGCGGCGAGTACCGCCGTACCGCCGTTCGACGGCCGATGAGCCGCGCGTTCTGGTCGCGATGTCCGGCGGGGTGGACAGCTCCGTGGCGGCAGCCCGTCTGGTCGAGCAGGGCTACGAGGTGGTGGGCGCCACCATGAAGCTCTTCTGCTATGGCGACGATGTCCCCGATCGCCCCTGCTGCTCGCTGGATTCGATCAACGACGCGCGGGATGTCGGCGCACGCCATCGGGATCCCGCACTACGTTCTCAATCTGGAGGACCGCTTCAACCTGCACGTGATTCAGAATTTCGTGAGCGAGTACAGCCGTGGCCGGACGCCGATTCCCTGTGTCCGCTGCAACTCGTTCACCAAGTTCCGGGACCTGCTGGCGCACGCCGATGCGCTCGAGCTGCGACTACATCGCCACCGGCCACTACGCCATCGCCCGCGACGGCGGCCTTTACCGCGGGAGCGATCCCAACAAGGACCAGAGCTACTTCCTCTGGGGCATCGACCGGCGGTGGTAGCGCGGATGCTGACGCCGGTGGGTGAGCTGTCCAAGTCGGAGACCCGGGCCTATGCCCGGCGGCTGGGACTGACGACCGCGGAGAAGCAGGAGTCGGTCGAGATCTGCTTCGTTCCCAACGACGATTACGCCTCCGTGCTCGAGCGCCATCTTCCCCTGGAGTCTCCTGCGCTCATCCCCGGGCCGCTGGTGACAACCACCGGTGAGGTGATCGGCGAACACCGCGGGTTTGCCCGGTACACCATCGGGCAGCGCAAGGGATTACCGGGCGGCTCGGACTCGGCGAGATACGTGGTTGCAATCCGGCCGGAAAGCCGAGAGGTCGTGGTAGGCAGCGCCGATGAGCTCGCCGGTCACAGCCTACGTCTCGACGAGCTGAACTGGCTCGGTCCTTCGCTCGAGCCAGGCGATCAGTGCGAGGTACAGATCCGCTATCGGGCCCGCGCCGTGCCCGCCACGGTAGTGGAGCGATGCGCCGATTCGCTGAGCCTGGCCCTTGCCACGCCAGTCCGCGCCATCACCCCAGGCCAGTCTGGCGTCCTCTACGGACCCGGGAGCCGCGTGCTGGGCGGCGGCGTCATCGGCTGAGCCGTGCGCTCGCTGATTCTCCACTGGGTGTTGAACGCCGCGGCGCTCTGGGCTGCCGCGGCCATCGTTCCAGGCCTGGAGTTCAACGGCGGCCCGGGTCGCCTCCTCCTGGTTGCAGCGGTCTTCGGAATCGTCAACAGCACCCTGCGGCCTTTGGTGACGATTCTCACTTGCCCTCTCATCGTCATCACTCTGGGCCTCTTTACCCTGGTCATCAATGCGCTGATGCTCCTGGTCACCGGATGGCTCTCGGATAGCTGGAATCTCGGCTTTACGGTAATGGGGTTCTGGCCGGCGTTCTGGGGCGGTCTGGTGGTGGGACTGGTGAGTATGGTGCTGTCTCTCTTGTTGCCGGGAAAGGCCACCCGGCCCTACGCGCCGACTGGAGAGCCTCCTTCAGTACGGTAGTTTGGCCGAGTCGGCGAATTTCTTCATGAGATCCTGCTGCTCCGGCGTCAGCTCGTCCGGCACGGTCACCTGGATTCCCACCAACTGGTCGCCCTTCCGGCCGTTCTTCTCGATACCCTGACCCTTGATGCGGAACTTCCGTCCCGGCTGCGTTCCGGGTGGAATCCGCAGCAGCACCTTCTTTCCGTCGAGGGTACGCACCCTGAGCCGCGTGCCGAGCGTCGCCTGGGCGAGATTGATCGGCACGTCCGCCACGATGTCGAGTCCCTCACGGCGGAAGAAGCGATCGGGTTGAACCTGAAACGTGATGATCAGGTCGCCGGGAGGACCACCGGGGCGGCTGGGCTGCCCTTGTCCCCGCAGCCGGACCCTGGCGCCGGTTTCTGTGCCGGGAGGAACGGGAATCACGATTCGGCGCTCGGTGCGAACCTCCCCGGCGCCTCGACAGGTCGGGCACTTCTCGGAGGGAATCTTTCCGCGGCCGCGGCACTGGGGGCAAGGACGGTTCACGGCAAAGCTGCCCTGACCGAACGAGATCGTTCCCCGGCCCTCGCATTCCGGGCAGGTCGAAAGGTGGCTCCCGGAGCGCCACCGCTCCCCTTGCATGTCGGGCAGGTTTCGGTCACCGGTAACGTCACCGGAATCTGTCCGCCCAGCATAGCCACCCGGAATGGCACCTCCACGACGGCTTCGAGAGTATCGGCCTCAGACTCCTCGGCCCCGCGCCGTCCCCGGCCGAACATCGATGAGAAGATGTCGCCCAATCCGCCGAGATCTCCGAACTCGAATCCCTGGGCGCCCAGATCCTCGGCTCCCATGCCGCCCATCCCACCAGCGCGGCGACTGCCCGCACCTGCCCCAGCACCCGACGGGCGACGGTGCATTCCATCGAAGGCACCGTAGCGGCGCATCTGATCGTATTGCTTGCGCTTCTCCGGGTCCGAGAGCGTGCTGTGCGCCTCGGACACTTCCTTGAAGCGCTCGGCCGCACTCGCGTTATTCGGGATTGGCGTCAGGGTGGTACTGCTTCGCCAGCTTGCGGTAGGCCTTCTTGATCTCGGCCTGGCTGGCCGAGTCCGGAACGCCGAGGACCTGGTAAAAGTCCTTGGCGGCCACGTCAGCGCCGGCCCTGGTCGGAGTAGACCTGCACCCGGGCCGGGCGCACCAGGTACACCTTTGAAGCGGTAGCCAGGCGGAAGGTGGCGCTCACCTGCTGGTCCTTGGACCGATCCGGAGCCGGCAGGGTTGAGACCGCCTCGTGCTGACTGGGATCGAATGGGGTGCCGACCGGGTCGATCCGCTCCACACCTGCGTCCTCCAGCTCCTTGGAGAGCTTGCGGTCCACCGCGCTAAGGCCTTCGCGAAGGGAGGCTAGCGGCGTCGCCGTGTCACTGGCCACCAGCCGGTCCATGTCGTCGAGCACATCCAGCAGCTTGGCGACAAAGCTGGCCTGGGCCCGATCGGCTCAGCTCGGACCGCTCTCGGTTGATCCGCTTCCGGTAATTGTCGAACTCGGCGGCCAGCCTGAGGTGCCGGTCCTTCAGCTCGGCCACTTCATTTTCGAGCTTGGCCTCACGACCGCCCCCGAAAGCGGGCTGGGTTCCCTCGGCGCGGGAGGACGGCTCCGCGCTCATGTCGGTAGAGGCAAGGTCGGCAGCATCGGCATCCCGGTCCACAGGCACCTCGTCGGGGTGAGGCTCGGCATCGGGATCGCTTCTAAATTGGTTTTCTCAGTCACTTGAGAATTCTCACTCTAGTAGGACTGGAGAAAGATAATAGCAACTGATGTGCCGGGTTGGAGTGTCAGAGTGGCAGGAATCCGATCGAGCGTCAGCCGGGAGAAGGGTGAGCTGCTACCGACAAACGCCGGTAGAGTAGGAAGAGGGCCGCCTGCGCAGCTCGCGCCCGGACCTCGTGGCGGGATCCGGGAAAGACGCTGCGCCGTGTCTCTACCGTCCCCTTGTACGAGCATCCGATCCAGACAGTTCCCACGGGCTTTTCCGGAGTGCCGCCGCCGGGCCCGGCTATTCCGGTGACCGAGATGGCAGCGGCCACCCCAAATCGTCGGGCTGCCGCCTCCGCCATGGCGTGGGCGACCGGCTCACTCACCGCGCCGTACTCCGCCAGCAGCGTCTCAGATACCCCGAGTAGCTCTACCTTGAGCGCGTTATCGTAAGCAATCACCCCGCCAACGAAGACGTCCGAGCTGCCCGGGACCTCGGTGAGCCGCACGCCGAGAAGACCGCCAGTGCACGACTCGGCAACAGCCAGCCGTAATCTTTGCGAGCGGGCTTGGTTGAGAACCAGGGCCGCCAGGTCGCTCTCGCCCTCGGCGTACACATTCTCTGCCCCGCGCGCTCGCAACAGCCCCGCGGCCACGTGCAGCCGCCGCTCGGCTTCCTCAGGTGCGAGATCCCATGCGCTCAACCGGAGATCAACACCCTCCACGCCGGGGAGGTAGGCCAACGTCAGCGGCGCGATCTCCCTTTCTATGCCTCCCATACGCTCGGCCAGGGAGGACTCCGGAATGCCCGACGTCCGTACGAGCAGTGAGCGGATCACCGACCCGGTGCCGCGGGGACCCAACCGTGGTACGACCTCGTGCTCCAGTAACCGGCGCATCTCGAGCGGCACGCCTGGAAGCATGATCACCAGCCCCGACGGCCCTTCGAGCCACAGCCCCGGCGCCGTGCCCCACCGATTGGTCAACACGGTCGCTCCGCGGGGCACCTCCGCCTGACTCCGGTTGCTTTCGGCAGGTTTTCTCTCGAGACGGGCAAAGCGCGCCAGCAAACCGGCCCAGATCGTCTCGTCGAACTCCAGCGGGGCGTTGAAGAGATCGGCTACCACTTTCTTGGTGATGTCGTCGCTGGTAGGTCCCAGTCCGCCTGTGGTGAGCACGGCACCGGTTCGCCCGAGAGCATCGGCGACCACATCACGGATCTCGTCGCCCCGATCCGCCACTGTAGTTCGCCGGATAACCCGGACGCCCTGAGCGGCCAGGGCGCGCGCGATCTCCGCCCCGTTGGTGTCCACGGTCATCCCGAGCAGCAGCTCGGTGCCGATGGTGACGAGCTCGATGTCCACGGATGAAGGCTATTGGCTATTGGCTGGTTGCCAAGTAGATCCTTCGTCGCTGCGCTCCTCAGGATGACGGGTCCTGCTCATAGCCAATAGCCCTCTACCGCGCCCGGTCTAAGAACAACCCACGATTCCGGTAGAGATACAGGGCGAAGGAGTAGACGGTGAGTAGCGGCAGCTATGGCCAGGGTGACCGCGACGAAGCCGCCGTGGAACTCGTTCCAGTACTGGGCATAGCGGTTGTGCTCCCAACCCATGGGCTTGCGTGCGTCGCGGAATGCGAACCACAGAATAATCGCGCCGACGAAGATGTTCTGGATGGTGGTCTTGAGCTTCCCCGCGTTACCGGCCGGAATGATCACGCCCCGACGGCTGGCCCACCAGCGGAAGCCGGTCATGGCCAGCTCGCGGCCGATCAGCAGCAGGCAGACCCACAGCGGGATGCTGCCCCAGATCGGGATGTCGTAGAGATCGTGGCGCTGGCGGGAGATCCAGTAGATCGGGATGAGGGTGGCGAAGAGCAGGAGCTTGTCGGCGATAGGATCCAGCATCTTGCCGAGGTCGGTGACCTCGTTCCGGCTGCGCGCGAGATGCCCGTCGTAGATGTCGCTGACCGCGGCGATGATGAAAATGATGAACGCGATGAGCTTGGGCCAGTAGCCCTCGATGAACGGCAGCAGCGCGATGACCGGCGTGAAGCAGATGCGAACCAGGGTGATGATGTTTGGGAGGGTCCACATGGCGACCTACCCCAGAGTCTTGACGACGTTCTTGCTGATGCCCTTGAGCGTATCGAAGACGCCGTCGCCGGTCAGCGCGACGGCCTCGAAGTAGGGGGCCCGCTCGACCCATTGTCCGTCTTCCTGGCTGACCAGGAACTCGGAGTCGTGGTAGGGATCGGCCAGCAGCCGCTGCTTCATCGGGTCGGTGACCGGCCAGCCGGGATTGAGCGCCGCCTGCAGCTCGGCGATCGGCGCCGCGTTGGGCAGGTCGCGCTTGTTGTACTGGATGGCAAAGGGGATCTTGGTGACGTCGTACCCGTGCTGGGTCATGTTCTCGTAGAGATTCTGCATGGCCTCGATGTTGGCGTCCATCCGCTCGATCTGGCTGTCGGCCACGAAGACCACGCCGTCCACGCCCTTGAGGATCAACTTGCGGGAGGCGTTGTAATAGACCTGACCCGGTACGGTGTAGAGGTGAAACTTGACCTTGAACCCGCGGATGGTGCCCAGGTCTACCGGCAGGAAGTCGAAGAACAGGGTGCGCTCGGTCTCGGTGGCCAGGGAGATCATCTTTGCCGCGTGCGGCCGGCGCCACCTTGTTGTAGACGTGCTCCAGGTTGGTGGTCTTTCCACCCAGCCCGGGGCCGTAGTAGACCAGTTTGCAGTTGATCTCGCGCGAGGCGTAGTTGATCATCGACATGGGTGGCGTTTCCCTCAGGCCCCGAAGAGTTTGTCGATCTCGTCTTCCGCCTCGCCCAGGAACTCCGACTCGACGCCCGGCGCGCTGGTGCCATCGCGGTTGAACATCTCCGTGAACACCTGAGTTCAGCTGCACCACTGCTGCCTTGACCCGCAGCTTCACCAGTCCGAGCGTGGTACGATTGTCGAACAGCACCACCAGGATCACTCGCCGTGCGATGTCGGCCAGGTACATCGACTCCCGCTCGCCCTGGTGAAACAGGGCGCCGAACTCCGATTCACCCAGCATGCGGGCGAGCTGGTCGTTGGCGCTGAAGTCGGCGGCGGTGAGGGAGGCGAAGGCAGTGGGATCGAACGCCGGCGCCTCGCCCACGGTGGCGACCATCTGGCCGGTGCGGTCGACGATCAGGGCGGTCCGCGCGTTGGACTCTCCGAGAAAGCCGCTAAGGATCGTGTGAATCTGTTTGGCGTCGTCTTCCCGGAATGACCAGCTCGAGGCACCGCTCATCTGACACACCTCATGCGAGGGTGGCTTCCATCCGGCGCACGATCGCCTCGGCCCGCCGGCGCAGCATCGGCTGCCGCTCCCAGGCGAGATAGTCTCTCAGCAGCCGCACCGTATCGACCCCGTCCTGCCCGGCCAGAAAGCCCAAGGGCGGCAAGGCGCCGGAGCGGCCGGGGGCTGAACAGATCGCGCCGATGATAACTGAACCGGTGCTGGGCCAGTAGCCAGCCGCCGGTCGACGCCGGCCACGATGCCGCCCGCGAAGACCCAGGTGCGGGAGCGCATCAGCCTACGTCCTGCCGCGCCACCAGCGCGTGGGCCAACGTGACGCCGTCGACGTATTCCAGGTCACCGCCCATCGGCAGCCCGCGCGCCAGCCGGGTGACCCGGACGTCCATTCCAGCCAGCAGCTGCTGAATGTAGGTGGCGGTGACCTCGCCCTCCATCGAGGGGTTCGTGGCCAGAATCACCTCACGGACACCACCGTCCCGCACCCGCTGCACCAGGCGGTCGAGCCGCAATGCCTCGGGACCGATACCATCCAGCGGTGAGAGACGGCCACCAAGCACGTGGTAGTGGCCCCGGAAATCGGTCGAGCGATCCACCACCCCAACGGTGGACGGTTCCTCGACCACGCAGACCATCCCGCTGTCCCGCCGAGGATCGCTGCAGATGCCGCAGGGCTGTTCCTCGGTGAGGTTCCCGCACTCCTCGCAGGGCCGCACCCGCTCGCCCACCGAGGCGAGGACGGCAGCGAGGCGTTGCGCCTGTTCGGGAGATTGCTGGAGCAGATGGAAGGTGAGCCGTTGAGCCGTCTTCCGGCCTATCCCCGGGAGCCTGGCAAGTTCGGTAATCAGCTCCTCGATGGCGCTCACCGGTCAGAAAGGCGACGTAAAAGGCAGCTGCGGCACTTTCCGCATCTCGGCCTGGAGCATCTCGGCCGCGCGACGCTGGGCCTCGGCCACCGCAGTGAGCACCAGCTCGCTGAGGAAATCGGCGTCGTGGTCCTGGAAGACGCCGGGATCGATCGAGACGGCTCGGACGGTGCCCCGCCCATCAGCGGTCACCTTGACCATTCCGCCTCCGGCGGAAGTCTCGATGGTGCGGGTGGCCAACTCCGTCTGCAATTGCTGCAGCCGGCCCTGTATCTGCTGCCCTAGCTGAAAGAGCTGCTGGAGATCTGCCATGCTATCAGGTAGTCCTGCCATGTGAGGCCAAAGTAGGAAGAGTGTTAGAGTACCGCAACAATCTGCAGTCTAAGAGTCTAGGGTCGATAGTCTAGGGTCTGTCAGTCCAGGGTTTACAGTCTAATATGGGACCTAGACCCTCGACCCCGTTCAATCCACGATCTCTAAATCTAACGCATCCGCCGCCGTGTCGAGGGCCGGGTCCTTGGAACGGAACTCTCGCAGCCGCTCGGCCTTGAGGCTGGAATCGGACATTCGGCGCGGCTTGGAGGAGGAGCCCCGAGCCCGGGCCCGCGGTCACCCGGAGCCGCACCGCTTGACCCAAGCTTCGGCTCAACACCTCCTCCACCTTACTGGCCTCCTGGTGCAGCCGGTCGGCGAAGAGCTGATTCGGCTCAGCCATGACCACGGTCAGCCAGGGAAGCTCCAGGGCCGCCGGCTCGCTGGCCGCCAGCGCCTCGCCCAAGAAGCGGCTGCGGACCCGCACGGCGGCTACCACCTCGAGCCAGCCGGCGCGAAGGGACTCGAGGGAAGGCGGGGAAGCGGGGAGGCGGAGAGGCTGGGAGGCAGGCCCGCCCAAGTCCGTGGACGGAGGTAGCTCGCCTTGGACTTGAGGGCTCGGTTGCAACCCCTTCGTAGCACTCCCACTAACTGCAGTCCGGCTCTCTGGCACACCGCCTACCTGCTTCCCCGCTTCCCCGCTGCTTTCCTTCCCCGCTTCCCCGCTTCCCCGCTTCCCCGCCTCAAGCACCGCCTGCAGATCCACGATCCGATCCAGCATTGCCCAGCGCAGAAGCAGAGTCTCGACGACCAGCCGCGGGTTTACGCTTCGCCGGATCCCGGCCTCGTTCTCGGCCAGGAGCCGCAGCATGCGCAAGACATCGCCCGGTTCGAGCCGGCCCCGATAGCTCTCGAGGGTAGCCCGGAGCGCCTCGGTCACACCCTCTGGGCGGGCACCGACCTGGAGCATGAGCAGGCCTCTGAGCACCTCGGCGGCCCCAGCCATGAACTCTGCGAGGTCCACTCCCGCGTCCATCAGGCGGTCCACCAGCGGAAAGACCGCGGCCGGGCGCCGATCTACCACCAGTTGGAGCACCTCGGCATAGAGCTCGTCATCCACCAGGCCCAGCACCTCGCGGACCCGATCGGCAGTTACCGCGCCCTCTCCGAAACTCAGGCACTGGTCCAGCACCGATAGCGCGTCCCGCATGCCGCCGTCGGCATGGCGGGCAATGAGGGTGAGCGCGTCATCGTCGGCAGCGATCTGTTCGGCCGTCAGCACCTGGCGTAGCCGGTCCCGAATCGCCGTGGGGCCAATCCGGCGGAAGTCGAACCGCTGCAAGCGGGACATTACCGGGGCGGCAGCGGCGGCGATCTTCTGGGGCTCAGTGGTGGCAAACACGAAGACCACGCCCGCTGGTGGCTCCTCGAGGATCTTGAGCAGCGCGTTCCACGCCTCGCGGGTGAGCATGTGGGCTTCGTCCACGATGTAGACCTTGTGGTGGCCCTCCTGGGACGCGGCATACATGGCGCGCTCACGCAGGTCCCGAGCATCCTCTACCCCGCGATTACTCGCCGCGTCGATCTCCACGACGTCGATGTTGGCTGATCCGTTCCAGACCCGCACACAGTTCTCGCACTCACCACACGGCTCCCCGGATGCTTCGCGCTTCGGGCAATTGAGCGCCATGGCCAGAATGCGTGCCGCGGTGGTCTTGCCGACGCCCCTCGGCCCGGTAAGCAGATACCCGTGGCCGACCCGTCCCCTGGCTACAGCGCCGCGCAGTACCGCGACGACGTGGTCCTGCACCAGGAGATCCGAAAAGCGCTTAGGACGGTATCGGCGGGCGAGAGCAATGGTCATGAAGGCGTAAGCGGTAAGCGGTAAGCAAAAAAAGAAGTGCCTCAGGCACCCCGAAGCGACACCGGGCATCGCTTAGCGCTGCTACCGGCAAGGTCCTGACGCGGTTCACGCGCCGGCGCCCTTCGGACCTGAGGCATCTAAAATATAACCCGACCGCCCCCCGGAGGGAATCGGACCAAACTGCTCAGTGTTGGAGCGCGAGGTTGGAGCTGTACATATCCACGACGTACTTCCAGTTGCCGTCGGGCTGCTTCCTGAGGATCTCGATGAATTTGCCCTCGTCTGCGACGCCGGGGACGCCCTTGGCCTTCGGTACTGCGGTGAATCGAAAGCGGCCCCGATTGTAGGCGAGATCCCCCCGCCCCTCGATGGTGTCGGAGGCAACCTCGAATTGTACCGTATAGGCGTCGAGAAATCCGCCCCAGAACGCCTTGATCGCATCGTGGCCCTTCTGCGGCGGCAGATTGGGCGCCAGAAGAGCGGCATCGCTGGCATACGCGGCGAGAATGCCATCGACATCGCCTGCATTGGCAGCAGCCGCGAAGGTGGAATCGACGGAGCGGATCTTGGCCTCGTCAGCCGGCGGAGATGGCGGTCGGGGCGCCGGAATCAGTCGCCTCGTCTTTGGGGCGGCACGCGCTCGACACTCCGAACGACCAGTATCCCTAGCAACACAGCACGCGGCAGCCTAGCCATTGAACCTCTCAGAATGAAATAGTCGGATTGGCAGAACAAAACGCAATCAGTTGCTGGTTCAACACATAATCGCGCGTTGGCGCTCCTGCATTTTCCGGAGCTCCCAGGTCTCGGCCACCACCGCGCCGAGCAAGAACACGATGGCCGTGTAGTAAACCCAGATGATGAAGAGCGCGGCCGCCCCCAGATTTGCATCCCCACCCCAGGCACTTAGTGAGGCGAAGTTCGCCAGGTACAAGCCGTATAGCCGTTTGGCAACCTCGAAGAGCACCGCAGTAAAGGTCGAAGCGAGCAACGCGGTACTCCAGGGAAGTCGGCGAACCGAGGAGTAGCGGTAGGTCACGTAAAAGAGCGAGACGGAGAAGGCGAAGGCGAGTAGCTCGGTGACGAACCGTCCAACCGTGGACACAAAGAACGCCAGTTGGGGAACACTCTCTGCTCCCCGAGCCTGCAGGATTACGAGTCCGGTGGAGAGGAGCGTGTTGGCCAGAAAGAGGAAGACGGTGCCGATGACCATGACGGTGTCTCGCAGCTTCGCCTGGAGATACAGCAGGATGAACGCACGGTGGCGGGTAGGCCGGAGCGATACATCGTAAATATCGTTGAGCGCCGTCCTGATGCCGGCGAACAAACGGGTGCTGAACCACAGGAAGGCAGGCGCAGCGTAGAGCGACAACTGCCCCCGGTTCTGGCTGATCCCGGTCAACAGCCGTTCGATGACGCCAAAGGGATCACCATTCGCGTCCCCCGTGGCATGGGGCGGCAGGAAGCGGTGGAAGAGGAGAACGGTGTCGATCGGTGGCCCATGGGTAACCGCCTGGGCCAGGTGAGTCAGGCCGATCAGCACCAGCAGGACAAATGGCACCGCGGCGAGCAGCGCGTCGAAAGTCAGGGCGCTGGCGAGGAACGGGATGTTGTTTTCGTCAGCCGCCTGCAGGGTGCGGGCGAGGAAACCGGCGGGTGAACGGTACCACCCGCCGGATCGGAACCCCTTCAGGCGAGCGGTTCCTCGAGGTCAGCGGGTGACCGCCGGCGTGCGCGGGCGTCCGCCAGCCGCCGTTCGAGCTCTTCCCTGGGCGATGCGCCGGGGCTCCGACCATAGACCCCGCCGGCGGCGTCGTCGCCCTCGAGGTCCTCCTCATCTTCCATCAAGCCGTCGAGCGTGTCCTTTGCCCCGCCCAGCTGCTGAGTAAACTCATCCAGCTTCTCCTCGGTCATGGCGCGAAGCTTCCAAAGCTTACGCTGCAGATTTCGGCGGGTCTCTTCCCCACTGCTCGGCGCATAGAGCAGCGCGAGTCCGGCGCCAAGCAGCGCCCCCCAGAAGAGCCATTTGGCCGAGGTATCCCCACCCCGCTCCACGTACACGACCTCTTTGCGTTGCCTTCCTCGCATGCGGTCCTCCTATTCCCCGGCGTCCGGGTCGTCAGCCGCCGCAACCAGCACCGGCTTGAGCGCCGCGTGATGCTGCATTGGGGCCTGAATGAATCGGTTTACCTGTGCCTCAGTCCCGTTCACGTTCAACTGCTCGAACAGGAATGCGAACGTCTTTTCCAGGTCGGCTGCTATGGCGCTCCGCACCTCCTCGGGGAGCGACCAGAAATCACGCTTGAACGGTCCGATGGCCTTCTTGCGCGCCTTATAATAAAACTGTTCGTTCGTATCCCCACTCTTCCGCTCCCCCACCGCGTTCTCATCCAGCCAGCTCCGAACCCGTTCCTTGAGACCAGGGGGCAGCCGCGGGTGGTCAAACACGATGTTCTGAAAATTGGTGGCAAGGTGGATCTCTGCGGTCTCGATACGGGGGAAGTTACCGAAGGCGTTCGACGGGAGGGTACTGGCGCCGTGCTGTACCGCACCGGCAAGTCCGTACTCCTCCCGAGCCACGGTAGAGAGCGCCGCCAGAGCCTGGAGGTCCAACTTGACGTCGGCCATGGTACCGTCCGGAAGCACGACGCCGCCATGCGAGGTGCCGGTCTGCACCGAGATCTTGCTGATGCCGTCGTGATCGCCCAGCGCGGCAATACTACCGTTATAGCCCCGCATGAAGGCGTGCAGCTCCTCTACAGTGCTGTTCTTCATGCCTACTTCGCCGATCTCCGCCCCCACCGATACCGTGACTCCTTCGGGCTCCTGCTCCCGAATGAACGCAGTAATCTCAGCGGCATGCTCGTAGTTGAGCCGCTGCTGCTCCTCCAGCGACTCGTGGGACAGATCCACCAGCGTGGACGTGTCCACGTCGATGTTGTAGAAGCCCGCTCCGACCTCCTCGGCAATGAGCTTCTTCACTTCGCCGATTTCGCTGCCCGGGTCGGCCTGATACTTCTTCTGGTTTACCTGGCAGTGGTCGCCCTGAATGAAGAGCGGAAGGCTGTAGCCTTCGCGCAGGGCGGCCGCAATCATCACCGAGACATACTCCGCCGGCCGCTGCTCGGTATAAGCGATCTCGGACCGGGCTATCTCCAGGATAATGGCTCCCGCCTTGGCGGCGCGCGCGGCACGGAAGATCGCCCGGGCGGTGTCATAGGCGAGCATGCGGACGTTCATCGCCGGGACGGTAAACCCACCGCATTCTCCTCGTCCCCGGGCCAGGTACAGGTCATTAATGGAAGCGGGACGTGCACCGGTGAGCTGGCCCAGCTCCCACAGGAGCCAGCGGGCCGCCTCGCGCTCGTCTCCAGTTCCGAACACTGCCTGCCAGACCAGGCGATCGGTGGCCGGAGAACGAACCTTGGCCTGATCGCGCACGGTGATTCCGCCGGGGACGAGCGTCACCCCGCCCCCGTATAGATCGATGACCTGCTGAGTTGCATCAGCCATGCACGTCTATCCTCTTGAAAGCAGTGCCCCTACGGTCTGTGCCAAAGGTAGGGCGGGAACTGTAGGCCCGCAACGCATGTGGCCCGCAACGCATGTGGGCCCGCAACACGTTGCGGGTCTACACCTCGTCGGTGCTGGCGGGGCGCTTCGGAGCAGTCGGGCTCATACCCTGGCCTTCCCATGGCAGCGTAGGTAAGCCGCTTACCCAACTCCACCCCAGGCTGATCGAACGGATCGATGCCGTACCACGCGCCGGCGTACCCGGTGGCAAGCTGGTAGAACATGATCGCCTCTCCCAGCGTGGCCGGGGTGAGATCGGGCAGGGCCAAGGTGCAGCTCATCCGTCCCATCTGCGCGAGTGCTGCGGAGGTCGCCTCGTATTCGGCCCGAAGCAGCTCACCTAGGGTGTGGCCAGGAAGGTATTCGAGCTCCGCCGGGAGACCTTGCCCTGAACCTGCCGAAGGAGCCTGCCCAGAGCTGGTCGAAGAGTCTGGCTGCCTGGGAATCGGCACATCCACACCGAGATCGTCCACCGTCATGAAGGTGATAACCTTGTCGTAGGGACCCTCCATAAAGAGCTGCACCTGACTGTGCTGGTCGGTGGCGCCGACGGCCCCGACCGGAGTAGGCCCTACGTAAACGGGCTTGCCGTTCCGGTCCACTCGCTTGCCGAGGCTCTCGGCCCAGAGCTGCCGGTACCACTCGGCGAACTCCCGGAGCCGGTCGGTATACGGCATCAGGACGTGTATCCTGGCCCCCAGGCCGGTATCAGCCGCCCAGTGCAATGCGGCGTAGAGCGCGGCACGGTTCTGAAGCAGATCGTCCGACGCGGACCGCTCCACCGCCAGACGAGCGCCCGCGAGCAAGGCCTCTACGTCTATCCCCACCAGGGCCGCCGGCAGGAGGCCGACCGGCGAGAGCACGCTGAACCGGCCCCCAACTTCCGGCGGGACATCCAGGGTGGCGATATGCTCCCGCTGGGCGATCTCGCGCAGCGCGCCGCGGGCAGGGTCGGTGGTGAACACGAGGTGGCGGGATGCCGCGGAGCCGAGTGCCTGATCGAGCCACTCGCGCAGGACGAGGTATTGCGCCATCGTCTCCGCGGTTCCGCCTGACTTGCTGATCACGTTGACCAGGACTCGCCGTGGGTCGATCCGTTCGAGGGCGGCCGCTACCGTGGTGGGATCAACGCCC